>JBEEGW010000018.1:0-37278 GCA_041167045.1 Verrucomicrobiota bacterium | reverse complement strand
CCGCGAGGGGAATGCCGGGTGCGGACATGATTCATTCCATTTTACGCCTTCGCGTAAACCTCCGAGCCTTTCTCAACGAACTCTTTCGCTTTGTCGGCCATTCCTTGGGCAAGCGCGTTGTCCTCGGCAATCCCCTGTTCCGCCGCATACCGCCTCACATCTTCAGTGATGCGCATACTGCAAAAATGGGGTCCGCACATCGAACAGAAATGGGCGGTTTTGGCGCCTTCCTGCGGGAGGGTTTCGTCGTGGAACTCGCGGGCGGTCTCGGGATCGAGTGAGAGGTTGAATTGATCCTCCCAGCGGAATTCGAAACGCGCTTTGGAGATGGCGTTGTCGCGGTATTGCGCGCCGGGATGGCCCTTCGCTAAATCGGCGGCGTGCGCGGCGATCTTGTAGGCGATGACGCCGTCTTTGACGTCTTTCTTGTTCGGCAAACCGAGATGTTCTTTCGGCGTGACGTAGCAAAGCATGGCGCAGCCGTACCAGCCGATCATGGCCGCGCCGATCGCGCTGGTGATGTGATCGTAGCCAGGCGCGATGTCCGTCGTTAACGGACCCAAAGTGTAGAACGGCGCTTCGCCGCACCACTCGAGTTGTTTCTCCATGTTCTCTTTAATCATGTGCATGGGAACGTGGCCCGGGCCTTCGTTCATCACTTGGACATGCTGTTTCCAGGCGCGCTGGGTCAGCTCGCCTTGTGTGAAGAGTTCGGCGAACTGGGCTTCGTCGTTCGCGTCAGCGATTGAACCCGGCCGGAGACCGTCGCCGATGGAAAAGCTGACGTCGTAGGCGGCCATGATCTCGCAGATCTCGTCCCACTTGGTGTAGAGAAAACTTTCCTGATGATGCGCGAGGCACCATTTCGCCATGATCGAGCCGCCGCGCGAGACGATGCCGGTGGCGCGCCGCGCCGTCATCGGGATGTATCTTAATAGTACCCCGGCGTGGACGGTGAAGTAATCGACCCCCTGCTCCGCCTGTTCGATGAGGGTGTCGCGATAAATTTCCCAGGTCAGTTCTTCCGCGCGGCCGCCGACTTTTTCGAGCGCCTGATAAATCGGGACGGTGCCGATCGGCACGGGCGAATTGCGAATGATCCATTCGCGGGTGGCGTGAATGTTTTTGCCGGTGGAAAGATCCATCACGGTGTCGGCGCCCCATTTCGTGGCCCAACGCATCTTCTCGACTTCTTCCTCGATCGACGACGCGACGGCGCTGTTGCCGATGTTGGCGTTGATTTTTACCAGGAAATTGCGGCCGATGATCATCGGCTCGGATTCAGGGTGATTGATGTTGTTCGGGATGATGGCGCGCCCGCGCGCGACTTCGTCACGGACGAATTCGGGGGTGATTTCCTTTGGGATCGCCGCGCCGAATGATTCGCCGGCGTGTTGATGATCTAAATCATTTCTACTTTCTACTTTAGACTTTCCACTTTGCGGTCCGAGATTTTCACGGACTGCAATAAATTCCATTTCCGGCGTGATGATTCCTTGCCGCGCGTACCAAAGTTGCGTGACGCATTTACCGCACTTCGCGCGCAAAGCCTTGTTCTTCGCTGACCGCTCAAATTTTCTACCTTCTACTTTAGACTTTCTACTTCCGTTCGCATGTTCGGCATGCGAAACGGAGAGATATCCATCATCGATCGGCGTGACCGCGCGACCGGCGATCTCTTCGACATCGCCGCGTTTCAAAATCCATTCGCGGCGCAAGGGCGGCAATCCTTGAACTGGGTCAAGCGTCACGCTTGCGTCGCCCCACGGACCGCTCGTGTCGTAAACGCGGACCGGTTCGTTTATGTCGATCTTGCCGTCGAGGGCTTTCGTCGGCGCGAGACTGATTTCGCGAAACGGTACGCGAAGATCGACATGTTGTTTTCCGGCAACGTGAACCTTCTTCGAATTCGGTAGCGGTTTCTCCGCTGTCGATTCAGTCGCGCCGTTCTTCGTGTCCATTCGTGTCCTTCGTGGTTAAACCAAATAAAAAGCCATGCGCGGAAAATGCATGGCTGAAAACTGCTCGGACACCTCGCTCCCTTCGGCGGCATTACCCGCATCAGGTTCAAGGGGTTCGTCTCACTACTGACGTCTCAGCCATCGCGGCTCCCCCGCACTACGCGCTACGCTAAAGTCAAAAGTAGAAAGTAGAAAGTAGAAATTCGACGTTGAAGAAAACGCAGCCGAGACCTGCGGTCCCTACAAAAAACTTCGTGCGCTTCGTGTCCTTCGTGGTGAGAAAAAAATGGATGCAACGTCACGTTGCTATTTCGCGGCTGCCTCCTGTTTCACGTTGGTGTGGAAAATGGCCTGCCATTCGCTGTTCTTCATTCTCCAGACGGAGCCGCAGTTAAAAATGCCGGAGGCGTCCTTGCCATCAAAGGTCCCCTCGATCGTGACCTTGTAGGTCGACATCATCGTATCGGCTGTAGCGGACACGACTTTGTAATCGCTAATCGAAAACGATTTCATGTCCCATTTTTGCATGTCATCCAATTCTTTTTTCATGTTGGAGACGCCATCGGAATAAACGCCAAGGAAATCGGCGGCGACGACTTTTTTGAAGTCATCCGCCTTCTTGTCCTTGAAGGCCTGCCAGGCTGCTTTTTCCTTCGTCTCAAGCGCGGCGTTGTCCGGCGAGGCGATCGAGACAACGATTGCGGCGAAGAAAGCGGTCAGTGCATAGGTGATGTACTTTTTCATAAGTCCTTTCGGTTTAATTCTTAATCGCGAGATTAGAGGGAGCGCCGAGAGGGTCAATCTCTAAAGAGCGGACCCGCCGGTGCGCGCGGTCAACAAGCGTTAATGTCGATCTTCGATCCATTCATCCGACGATCCGTTTTCGAATTAGGAAATATGACTCCCTTTATTCAGCTACGAGCTGTTCGATGGATCGCATTTATCATCGCCGCATCACTTGCGACAAAAATGCTGGCGGCGGACCCGTCGGCGACCGGCAAGCATTGCCTCTGGCGCGTGACCAATGCGCGCGCGCCGTTTTATTTGCTCGGATCGGTCCACGCTTTGCGGCCAAGAGATTACCCGCTTGCGCCGGTAATCGCCGACGCCATTCAACAATCGCAACAGTTTTGGTTCGAGATCGACCTCAGGCAGGACGAGCTTTTCACAAAGAAAGTGAAAGCAGCGGCCCATTATCCAAAGGGAGTGCACATCAAGGATAAGATCAATCCGAAGACCTATGCTTATTTGATGAGGATCACTCAGCGCGGAACAGACGTGTGGGAAGATCTTAAACCATGGGCGATTGCGCTATTCCTTCTGAGGCACCCCGAGGCTGGAGAGATGAGCCGTCAATATGGCATCGAGAGTCACATCTTCCAGAAGGCAAGAATTCGCGGCCGACCCGTTGGTGGCATTGAGTCTCTGGACGAGCATATCCGGGTGTTTTCCGACATGCAGGACATCGAAGGTGAAATCTACTTACTGCAAACACTTGTCCACGTCGAAGAAATCAGACAATACCCTGAAGAAATAGCAGCGTGGAAGGCCGGGGATGTAGATCGCCTCTACGCCATGCAGCTACCGAAAATCAAAGAGGCACCCACCGTTTGGTGGAGACTTCTTGATCGCAGGAACGCGCGGTGGATTCCGCGGATTGAGACCGAAATTAAGACCGGCAAACCGACCATGATTGTTGTCGGCGCAATGCATTTCCCCGGTCCACACGGCCTCCTGGCCATGCTGCGGGCGCGCGGTTACAAACTCGAACAGCTGTAACTTCGGCCCAAGATCGATATTGCTCTTTGCGCGGCGCTCTTAGAACAAGGTGTAAATGAACGGCGCCACGGCCGTGCCCGCGAGGATGGCAAGCGCTGCCAGTAACACCAGCACGACAACGATGGGAAGCAGCCACCATTTTTTGTTGTGCGCAAGAAAGTGTAAGAGCTCCTTGGCAAAGCCGGTGCGCTTGGCTTGGGATTCGGTCGCAAATTCGCTCTGCGCTGGATTAGTTTCGGGCATAAATCAGAACTGATTGAAATAAGCTTTCGGTGAGGGCGTTGCCGCGCGCTTAATCCAATATGTTTGCGCATCTTTGTCAAACTTCCGCTGCAACGCGTCTCGTCCGGTAACTCGAAAGTAAATTGCGACGACCGTGAAGATCACGAAATAGACGATCGCAAAGACGACGTGACTCACGACAAAGCCGATCGGAAATCCGAGCGCCATCCAACCGACATAAATTGGGCGAACGATTTCCGGCGCGAGCGTACCGAGCACGCCTACGATTATTGCCACGCTCCAAATGACGAGCGGCGCGGTCCATTTTGCCGAGCCATGGAACACGCCCAGTTTCCAGCCAACAAAAAAACCGAGCAGCGTGAATGCAATTAACCAAATGCCGGCAAACTGCCGAAGCATCTTCGGTCCCGGCTTCCAATTGATCTCGATCAGACTCATAGCTCTCCCTCAGTCGAGTTGAAACTTGGCGAGGTATTGGTCGATCTCGTGTTGTTTGGCGTGCGGCTGTTTGTCTTTGCGCAACAAGAAACGCCCTACGACGAGCACGTCCATGTTTGTGGCCATAAAACAGCGATAGGCGTCCTGCGCCGTGCACACGATCGGTTCGCCACGAATGTTAAAACTGGTGTTGATGAGAACCGGGCAACCGCTTTTTTGCTCGAACTGCTTGAGCAATTCATAGAAACGTCCGTGCCTTTCCGCGTCCACGGTTTGAATGCGCGCGCTAAGATCGACATGTGTCACGGCCGGAATGGTGGAACGTTCCACTTCCAGTTTCGCGAGTCCGCGCGCTGGTGCCGACGTCCCGTTGCTCGTGCGTTTCGAAGGATGAACCTGCGCGACGAGCAACATGTACGGGCTTTCCTGATCGTCGCGCATTTCAAAATAATCATGCACACGTTCGCGCAAGACCACTGGCGCGAAAGGTCGAAATGATTCGCGAAACTTAATTTTCAAATTCATCAACTTTTGCATCTGAGTCGAGCGCGCATCGCCGAGGATGCTACGACTGCCGAGCGCGCGCGGCCCGAATTCCATGCGACCCTGCACCCAGCCAATCACTTTTTCGTCCGCGATTAATCCTGCGACCGTGTCGTAAAGCGCTTCATCATCGGCCAGCGATTGGTAAACTGCGCCCGCCGAATCGAGAAATGCACGCGCTTCGTCAGCATCGATATCGGGACCGAGCAAGCTCCCTTGTTGCGCGTCGGGTTTGATGATCGCGCGCGAATTGTCCAGCAGCTGATACCAAACAAACAGGGCGGCCCCGAGTGCGCCACCGGCGTCGCCCGCGGCTGGTTGAATCCAAATGTTCTCAAACGGGCCTTCGCGCAGAATTCGCCCGTTGCAGACGCAGTTCAATGCGACGCCGCCGGCGAGGCAGAGATTTTTTTGTTTCGTGACCGCATGAGCGTGACGAGTCATGCGCAACATAATTTCTTCGGTGACCTTTTGAATGCTGGCCGCGATGTCCATGTAGAATTCCGTCAGCTCACCCTCGGCATGACGCGGTGGTTGCCCGAAAAGCGCATCGAAGCGCCCATTGGTCATGGTTAGTCCCTGGCAGTAATTAAAGTACTGCATGTCCATGCGAAAGGAGCCGTCGTCTCTAAGATCGACAATCTTGGAAAGAATGACCTCTGCGAAACGAGGCTCGCCGTAAGGAGCGAGTCCCATCAGTTTGTATTCGCCGCTATTGACGCGAAAACCACAGTAGTAAGTGAAGGCGGAATAAAGCAGCCCGAGCGAATGCGGAAAGCGCTGCTCATGCGTGAGCTGAATTTTGTTTCCTACCCCAACACCGATTGTGGAAGTAGCCCACTCACCTACTCCGTCGACAGTCAGGATAGCTGCTTCCTCAAATGGGCTGGGAAAAAATGCGCTGGCGGCGTGCGATTCGTGATGTTCGAGAAAAAGATAACGTCCTTTGAATTGTCGATCCAAGCCTTTGTCGAGCAGGCGCGGCAGATGAAGCTTCTCGCGCAACCAGAGCGGCATCGCTTGCAGGAAGCTGCGGAAACCAGCCGGCGCGTAGGCGAAGTAGGTCTCGAGTAAGCGCTCGAATTTCAAGAGCGGTTTGTCATAGAACGCGACGTGATCAAGATCGACATAACTAATGCAAGCTTCCTTCAAGCAATACTCGATCGCATTTTGCGGGAACGCGGAGTCGTGCTTTTTGCGCGTGAATCGCTCTTCTTGCGCGGCGGCGATGATCTTTCCGTCGCAGACGAGTGCGGCGGCTGAGTCATGATAAAATGCCGAGATACCAAGTATGTTCACGCTTAGAACTGAAAGTAGATAAACTGTTGCGCCTTCTGCGCAGGATTGGTGAGCACGAGCACAATGAGAAGAATAACGAATGAGTAGTAGGCGCTCCAGCGCAGCCACGTGGGCATGTTGTCGATCGAACTCCAAAGCACTTTCTTGCCGCCAAATCCTTCTACCGCGAACAGACCTACGATCAATAGCAGACTAACCACAAACTGAAGTCCATCGATGCTCGCGTGCAAATGCTCAAAGCCGGCGAAGTTCTCCGTGGAGAAAATACGTCGAATGACAATTAAGGCATCGCCGAAGTTTTTCGCGCGAAAGAATATCCAGGTAAAGACGACTAAGTTCGATGTGATAAGAACCGCGATGACATTGTGCAACCGGGTATGTCGATCTAACCGTAGAGTCTTACTGATCCACGCGCGCGTCGGATTTGTAGTCACAAAAATGATGAGCATGGCGCCATTCAACGCCCCCCAAATGACATAGGTCCAGTTTGCGCCATGCCACAATCCACTTAACAAAAAAACAATCGTTAGGTTGAAGCAGGTGCGGAGGAGGGTTCCGCGGTTACCGCCGAGAGGGCGATAAAGGTAATCTCGAAACCACGTGGAGAGAGAAATGTGCCAGCGTCGCCAGAACTCCGCGATCGACGTTGCAAGATAGGGCCGCTCGAAGTTTTCCATGATTTGGAATCCCATGATCGTAGCAGCGCCGCGCGCGATGTCAGTATATCCTGAGAAGTCGCAATAAATCTGCACGCCGAAGAAGTAAGTCGCTACCAAAAGCTCGCCGCCCGAAAAACTGGCGGGGCTCTTGTAAGTCATGTCGACCCACGGACTCAATCGATCGGCTATCGCCATCTTCTTAAAAAAACCGGTAAGCATAAGCTGGAAACCCCGCACGAACCGATCATAACTAAACGTGTGGCGCTCGCGGAACTGATGGATCAAATTCTGCGGACGCTCGATGGGTCCCGCGACAAGCTGCGGGTAGAACAGGACATACAAAGCATAGATAAGCAGATTCCTTTCAGCCTTCCGGCGTCCGTAATAGACCTCCATGGTGTAGCTCATGGCCTGAAAGGTATGAAAGGAGAGACCGATAGGCAGTAGCAGGTGCAAAGGCTCGACGCGGTAATTCCAGCCGAGGGAATGGGCAACAGCTCCCACGTTATCGTTGAAGAAATTGAAATACTTGAAGTAGCCGAGCAGACTAAGGTTAGCAGCGAGACTTAGACCGAGATACAGCTTTCGCGAATGTCCTTTGGCCGATTCAATAAAGAAGGCAGCGACGTAATCGATTCCAATTAGAGCGAATAGGAAGACGATATAGACCGGCTTCCAAGCCATGTAGAAGACGCAGCTCGCCACCAGTAGCAGCCATAGCCGCGACCAACCACCCAGAATGAAGTAAAGGAACGTTACGACCGGAAAAAAGATCGCGAACTCAAGAGAGTTGAAAAGCATGGTAGCTCTTCAGTCTGTACCGACCGACGGATCGCGAGTGGACTTCTTCAATTTGAGCGGATCCACTTCAACCAGATAATTGTAGAGTATCTCTGCCATTAGCGCATGGCCGCTGGCGTTCGGATGCGGATCGTCGCTCTGAATCCAAAGACTTGAAACATTCGCGGCGAAATGTTTTCGGAACTCATCGAACGTGTTGATCGTCGGGATACCGAGCTGTTGAAAAGCAGAGGCCATCTTAGCGTACAGACCGCGAAAAGGTGTGTCAGGTGATAGCTCGTGAATATCGGGAACGATCATGATGACGACTGGCACTCCATCCTTTTGTGCGATGTCGCGGATGGCGGCGAGGGAATCAAGGCTTTGCTTCCAGGCATCCGAATTATCTTGGTAAAGGTGAGAGTAGAAGCTGAACAGGTCCTTGTTACTACCACCCGCGAACCGTACGTGTTGGAAACGGTCGAAGAAGTAATCGGCGAGCAAGGAGTGTTGCAGGAACCAGTTATTCCGACCCATCGATCGCGGTTCGGCGTCGTTAATGGCGTATTGAATTACAACCAGGTCTGGTTTTACGATCGGGTACTGGTTCTGAAAGAGCTTAAGTTCGAAGTAGGTGTTGTAGTTGCCGATCCCGGCGTTCGCGATCTCGAACGCGATGTCCGGACCGAACGGCTTGGTGCGATTGAGCCTGTCTTCGACGACCGAAGTAAACACGCGATCCGCTTGAACGCCCCATCCCATCGTAATCGAAGCGCCCAGCACGAGAATGCGCCGCGTGCCGGGCGCTTTCTGCTTCGAGAGTTCATGGCTGCGATGGCCGAGTGAGTTCAGCGTAACGTCGACACCCATGAGGCGTGCCGATCGCGAAGGCACGTGGACATGACTTACTTCACCCTTCGGATCACGCTGCTTCAGCGCTTTCGCATATTTCGCCATCTCGATGTTGTAGATGAGCGTATGCGAAGAGATAACGCGAACCGCCATTTCGCCGATGGCGAGAGTCATCATTACGGCGGCGAGGAGAAAGAGCAGCTTGAGAATGATCTCGCGACGTTTCGTCATGCTTTAAGGGTGCGACGCATCAGCGGGCGCCGATTTCTCGTGCAGCTTTTTTTCGATCAATGGTTTGATCCGCTCGACTACTGCTTCTGCGACGATAGCGGCGCCGCGATCTGTGTAGTGTCCAATGTCGTAGTAAAACGGCGCGTTGTCGGGCGGAAAGATATCGGTGATGTCGTGGAAAATATATTCTTTGTTGGCCGTTCTTATCGCTTCGAAGTAGGCATTGTAATATAGGAACTGTTGTTGGTCTCGCGGCGTTCGTTCTTTTGCCGCGTCGTCCGGCGAGAATTTCCCCCGCGCTTTTACTCTGGCCGCTGGTTGCAGGAAGAACACAAATTCTGCTCCACGTGCGCGCGCTAACGTGTTCATCATTGAGTAATGAGCAAGGCTCAACTGGACCCGTTCGGAGAGATTTCGCGCAGTATCTCCTTGTCTGGATCCAACGATTTGTTGATTGAGTGCGCGCGGTTCCTTTTTCAACCGGCTGGCGAGCGCATGAAACAAATCAAACGTGTTTGAAATGGAGCAAAGCTTCTGGGCCCAATTCAACACGATCACATCCCCTCTTTCGGCACGACGTTGCAATGGGACCGCCTCATTCCAGACATCCGGCGGAAGGAATCCGAACTCGACGTCTGGAAAGTTGAAGGCGTGATGAGCTTCAAGACCACCTGTGATGGACAGGACCAAATCGGCCTGGTGCGAGGCAAGATGTCGATCTAACACGACCATTTCCTGAAATGAGGCATAGGCGCGCTTGCCGAGGTTCACCACGTCCGCGCGCACACCTAGCTTTTCGTTGATCATTTTCTCGATTAACGAAGGAACGGTCGTCGCATTACTCGATGATCCTGTGCCAAGCATCGAGCTGCCGCCCGTCACGACAATCCGGATCTGCGGATTCTGCACATCCAACGGCGTCTTTGAATTTCCTTCCGCGTCCGTTTCGATAAACACCGGTTTCGCAGGCGGCTTGGAGGTTAGAAGGCGCGCGTTAGGCGGATGAACAAAACCCAAGTAAGGATGAAACTGGTTCTCCACGATCTGCGTGCGCGGATGGTAACGATGGTTAGGTAGAAACTTTTTAAGAATAAAACCGGAAACCATCTCGAGCAGAACGATCAGAACCGCGCTCACTAAAATGAGAGCAGCGACGCGCACAAGTTTCGAAACGGGTTGAGTCGTCGTCATGGCAGGATTGCAAGGAAGTTGCGACTCTATCTGTCACGGTGCGCTGCTCAAGCACGTTTCGGTTCCCAACCGGAAGCCATTGGACAACAACAACCTTTCGTCGTTTCTTCGTAAATGTTTAAGGGCACGCTTCCTCTTCTTGTTACTTTTTGCTGCGCAACCACTTTGTCCGCGCAAACTGAACCGCAAAAACCACCGCTCGTTGGAACCTCGCCGCCGCCGGAAATTCAGAGCGCTGGCAAACCTCCCGCCCAAACAAATCCGCCGCCGGCCATTCCGAGTCCGGACGGGAAAAGCGGCGGTGTAGCCGCGGCTGCGCCCGTTGAGAACAATGCGCGACCGATCGATCCGACGAACATGGATCCGTCAGTCAAGCCGCAGGACGACTTCTTCATGTACGCCAACGGCGGTTGGATCAAGCGCACCGAGATTCCGCCGCAAGAATCGCGCTGGGGCAGTTTCAATCAGTTGATCGAGAAAAATAACGACGCGCTGCATGATATCGCGGAGAAAGCTGCCCAACAGGCCGATGCAAAGACCGCGCCGGAAGTGCAAAAAGTGGGAGATTATTATACGAGCGGCATGGATGAAAAGAAGATCGACATGGCGCGCACGAAGCCGCTGGCCGAGGAGTTCAAGCGCATCGACGCGATCAAAGATCGACATGATCTTTTGAAAGAGATCGCGCATCTGCACACGCTCGGCGTGGGCGTATTTTTTAATTTTGGCGCCGGTCAGGACGATAAAAACAGCACGCAAGAAATCGCGCATGCCGTGCAGGGCGGGCTGGGTATGCCGGACCGCGATTACTACACGAAGACAGACGACGCTTCCAAAAAATTGCGCGACCAATATGTCGAGCATGTCGCGAAAATGCTGACGCTGCTGGGCGACCCGGCGACGAAAGCCTCCGATGCGGCGAAGAAAGTTTTAACGTTTGAAACGTCTCTCGCAGTTCCCGCGCGCACGCGGGTCGAATTGCGCGATCCGCAAAAGAATTACAACAAAATGTCGCAGGTCGAGCTGCAAAAGCTGACCCCGGATTGGGAGTGGGCCGACTACTTTAAGGAAATCAACCTGCCGGCACCGGGCGACGTCGACGTACACCAGCCTGATTTTTTTCAGGCCGCGAATGCACTCTTCAAAACGGCTCCGCTCGACGATTGGAAAACTTATCTGCGCTGGCAACTGGTCAACGCGACAGCTTCGGCGCTCTCAAACGATCTCGTAAACGAGAATTTTAATTTCAAGGAAACCGTTTTGCAGGGCACGAAAGAAATTAAACCGCGCTGGAAACGCGTCGTCATCTCGACTGATAGCGCGCTGGGCGAAGCACTGGGCAAGTTGTACGTGGCGGATTACTTCCCACCCGAAGCGAAGGCGCGTGCTCTTGAGTTGATCAATAATCTCAAGGGCGCCTTGGCGGACCGCATCAAAACGCTCGAGTGGATGGACGAGCCAACAAAACAGGAGGCGCTGAAGAAGCTTGCCGCGATGCAGGTCAAAGTCGGGTATCCGGACAAGTGGCGCGACTATTCGCTGCTCAAGATCGATCGCGGCGCGTTCGTTTTGAATGCATTGCGCGCAAATCTTTTCGAATTCAATCGCGAGCTGAACAAGATCGGCAAACCGGTCGATCGCACGGAATGGGGCGTCACCACACCTACGGTGAACGCGTATTATAGTCCGCCGATGAACGAGATCGTTTTTCCGGCCGGAATCCTGCAGCCGCCATTTTTTTATGCGAAAGCGGACGACGCCATTAATTACGGTGGAATCGGCGCGGTCATCGGCCACGAAATGACCCATGGTTTCGACGATCGGGGCCGGCAATACGATGCCGCCGGAAATTTGCGCGACTGGTGGTCGCCGGATTCCGCCGCAAAATTCAAGGAACGTTCCACTGGGATTGTGAGTCAGTATAATGAATACGAGCCGCTTCCCGGAGCACACGTAAACGGCGAGCTGACCCAAGGCGAAAACATTGCCGATGTTGGCGGAGTGAAAATTGCCTACGCCGCGCTGCAAAAAGCGCTCGATCAAAATCCGCAGGCGCGCGAGCAAAAGATCGACGGTTTTATGCCGGAACAACGCTTCTTTTTGTCTTTCGCGACGATCTGGAAATCCAAAATCCGCGATGAAGCGCAAAAGCTGCGCTTGAACACAGATCCGCATTCGCCGGCGCGCTTTCGTGTGGACGGGCCGCTCTCAAATCTCGCTGAGTTTCAGAAAGCCTTTAACATTCCAGATGGCTCGCCCATGGTCCGCGCCGCGGAAAAGCGCGTGAACATTTGGTGACGCGCCGCTAAGATCGACTTCAAGGTTGCGCGATCTTCCCGCCCCACGAAAGAATCTTTGCTTTCGTGCCGGCGGCTTCGGCTTCTTTGATTCGGCCGGCGCGGTTGTAGAAAAGGGACAAGCTCGTCCATGCGATCTGATCGTTCGGGCGAAGCTCGGTCGATTTTTTGCCCGCTTCGATCGCTTCCGGAAAACGCCCAACTTTCATGAGCGCCATGCCGAGCGCGTGCCAGCCATCGAAGAACTGCGGATCAAGATCGACACAGCGCCGATATTTTTCGACCGCGCTTTCCAATTCACCAATCGCGAGATCGCCATTGGCATCATCGAAAATTTCTTCGAGCGTCTGCACAAAACGCGCCGCGTTGTTTGAGAGCGCGATTAGCTCGCGGCCAGCTGCACGCCGGCGGCG
Organism: Verrucomicrobiota bacterium; assembly: GCA_041167045.1. Taxonomy (GTDB): domain Bacteria; phylum Verrucomicrobiota; class Verrucomicrobiia; order Chthoniobacterales; family UBA10450; genus CATPCN01. The sequence goes on along the minus strand of JBEEGW010000018.1, from coordinate 24,592 downwards.
CGACGACGTCCCTGCAACCATTCCAGAAAAACAATTTCGCGCTTCATTCGCGAAAAACGTTCTTCAAAATCGGCCTTGCCTTTGGCAAATGCGGCATCGTCCACCGGCTCGCGCTTTTGCAGGATGACGAAAACACCGCCCTGCGGGGTGGGCACAAATTCGCTCACTTCGCCCGGACTCATTTCGCCCAGCGCATTCTTGATCACCTCTAGATCAGGAAAATTTTTGTCCTTCTCCGCTGGCGCGCTTTCCTCGAGTGAAAACGGGGGCACGGGCTCAGCTTTTAACGTGGTGTTCTTGATGGCGACCTCGAGCGGAATTCCCATGCGCGTTTCTTCACGTATTTGATGCGCGGCTTGCACGCCTTTCATCGCAACGCGCTCCTGTAGTCGCTGCTGCCGCAAGGCCGCGAGAATCTTCGGCTTGGCTTCTTCCAGCGTGAGCGGGCGCGCTTCGGCCACGCCGCTCAAATGCAAAACGTAAAATCCGTCCGCCACCTGAACTGGTTCGCTGTTTGGTTCCTGCGCGGTGAGTTGAAATGCGAAGCCTGGTAGCTCAGGCGGTGTGCTCAGTTTTGGATCGGGCGCCGCGGCCGTGAATTCGCCGGTCGACTGGATCGACAATTGAAATTTCGCCGCGACCTGGTGGAATTCCGCGCCTTTTTCCAGAAGGGCCTGCTCGAAATCGTTCGCGCGGTCCGCCAGTTTTTGCAAAGCATCGACGCGCTCTTTGCCCGTCAATTTTTTCTGGTCATCGGAAAGTCCGAACGTAACGAAGTCGATCTTGCGCTTTTCCTCGCTCTTCAATTCGGCCGCGTGCGTTTTGTAATAGGTGGCGATCTCCATGTCGCTGACGTTTACATCTTTCGCATAATCTTCGGAACGAAGCCGCACCACTAATGAGTCCAGCTTTGCATAAAGACGCTCGTAATTTTCACGGCTCTCCGCTTCCGACAGATGTACGCCCACGCCGAGCAAATCTTTCACCCTATCGACAAACAATTGATCGGCGGCGAGCTCTTCGATCTGGGCGTCGGTGAATCCTTTTGAAGCGAGCGCTATTTCCGTAAACTGATTGTAGCGATTGATGTCGAACCCGTTCGGCCCTTGAAAGGCGCGAAAGGATTTCACCACGTTCGCGATTTCAGGCGCGGTCGGTTTAATGCCGAAACCCGCCGCTTCGTGCTGCAAAATGAGAAGGTCCCAGGTAAACTCGCGAAAGATTTCTTCGCGTGTCGTCCCGCCCGGAATCAAATCCTGAAGTTGCGCGGCGGGCACCAGATCGTGCAGAAAATTGATCATGCCCATCTCTTTGGCCAGCTCGAAGAGCCGCTTGTTCCGCGCGTATTCCACCTGCGAAACGTTGCGGTCGTAAATGCGACCGACACTGCCGCCGCGCATCGCGCCGTAATCGGGCTTTTGCACGAAATAAAAGACGAACGGGATCGACAAGATCGCGATCACGATCATGAGCCATTTTTGATGTTTTCGAAAAACGGTGATCATACTGTTACCTCGACAATTCGAGTGCGCGGAATCTACCTACTCCATCTCAAACTCGCTACTTCCTTTTTCGGCGCGTCGTTGGCTTGCTCTTTTTTTGTTCGCGCAGCGCGCGCACTTTGAGCCGGAGCGCATTCAACTGAATGAAGCCGGTCGCGTCGCTTTGGTTATATGTCGATCTTGCGCCCTCCATCGTCGCGATTTGCGGATCGTACAAACTTTTCGGACTCTTGCGCCCGGCCACGATGATATTGCCTTTGTAAAGTTTGAGTCGCACCAGGCCGGTGACATCGCGCTGCGTTTCGGTGACGAGCGCTTGCAAAGCGTGCCGCTCGGGCGCGAACCAGAATCCGTTGTAAACCAGCGCGCTATATTTCGGGATGAGGCTGTCGCGCAAATGCATTACTTCGCGATCCATCGTCAGCGTTTCAATCTGCCGATGCGCAAAATGCAAAATGGCGCCGCCGGGAGTTTCGTAAACGCCGCGGCCTTTCATTCCGACGAAGCGATTCTCGACGATGTCGACGCGGCCGATCCCATGTTTACCGCCGAGTTTGTTGAGCGTTTGCATGACGCAAAGCGGCGAGAGCGATTTGCCGTTTACTTCCACGCAGTTTCCATCCTCGAACCCAAGATCGACATACTCGGGCTCGTTAGGCGCATCCTCGGGTGAAACGCTGAGCATGTACATCGATTTTGCCTTCTTCGAGCTCGCGTCGAACCACGGGTCTTCCAACATTCCGCTCTCGAAGCTGATGTGCAGAAGATTGCGGTCGGTCGAGTACGGCTTCGACGCGCTGGCTGTAACGGAAATGCCGTTCTTCTTCGCAAACGTGATCATCTCGGCGCGGCCGGGAAATTGTTTCCGAAAACGTTCTTCGCGCCACGGCGCAATCACGCGCAGCTCGGGCGCGAGAGCCGCCGCTGAAAGTTCGAAGCGAACTTGATCGTTCCCCTTCCCGGTGGCGCCGTGCGCAATCGCTTCCGCTTTTTCGGCGCGCGCGATCTCCACCATTCGTTTCGCGATGAGCGGACGCGCAATGCTTGTGCCCAAATAATATTGATCTTCGTAAATGGCGCCGGCTTGCAGCATCGGAAAGATGAAATCGCGCGCAAATTCTTCGCGCAGATCGTCGATGTAACATTTCGAAGCGCCGGTGCGCAGCGCTTTGGCTTCGAGGCCGTCGAGTTCTTCTTCCTGTCCGATATCCGCGCAGAACGCGATGATCTCAGCGCGATACGTTTCTTTCAGCCAGCGAAGAATGATCGAGGTATCGAGGCCGCCGGAATAGGCGAGAACAATTTTCATTGGTACCGCAAGATCGACAATAACTAATCGCCGAAAGAAATCTCGACGTCGCGCGCGGTCTGCACCATTTCGCCGTTGGGCGGGACGAGGCGCAAACGATTCACCGCTTCGGCGATGGAGACATGTTGTACGTGATAACTTTGGTAACTAACCATCGAACCAAAGTGGCCTTCATTAATTAATTGCACCGCCTTCACGCCGAAACGTGTGCCGAGAATCCGGTCGAGCGTGGTGGGCGCGCCGCCGCGCTGCAAATGTCCGAGTACGCAACAGCGCGTTTCCTTTCCGGTGCGCGCCGCAATTTCGCGCGCCACGATGTCGCCGATTCCGCCGAGCCGAAACTCGCCGCCTTCCATCTCGCGTTTTATTTGCTGGCCATCTTTAGCTTTCGCCCCTTCCGCCACAACCACGAGCGAGCCGAGGTTTCCGGCCGCGTCGCGCTTTTTGATGGTGGCCGCGATCTGGTCGTAATCGAAAGGGATTTCTGGAATCAAAATAATATCAGCGCCGCCCGCGATTCCGCCGTGCAAGGCAATCCATCCGGCATGACGGCCCATAACTTCGACAACCATGACACGCTTGTGACTGGTCGCGGTGGTGTGCAAACGATCGAGCGCATCCATCACTGTCGCGACCGCGGAGTCAAAACCGAATGTCATGGCGGTCGCTTCGAGATCGTTGTCGATCGTTTTCGGAACGCCGATGCAATTAATGCCGCCTTCCTGCAATTGCAACGCGGTCGTCATCGACCCATCACCGCCAACGATGATGAGCGCGCTGACTCCGTGGTTCTTCAACACCTCGCGCGATTGCTCGATCACTTCTGGCGCGACGATCGCGCGATCGCCGGCGCCGATTTTAGCAACAAAATGGCCGCGGTTAGTCGTGCCGATAATAGTGCCGCCGAGCGCCATGATTCCATCGGTGCTTTGGCGATTGAGCACGACAAAATCTCCGGGCGGCAGCAATCCTTCAAATCCATCGCGGAAGCCGAGCACTTCCCAACCCAGTTTTGTCGCGGCCAGCACCACGCCGCGCAGAACGGCATTAAGACCGGGGCAATCGCCGCCGCTCGTCAGAACGCCGATGCGGGACTTTTCTTTCATGCGCACGCTGTGCGATCAAAGAACCTTTTTCGGATCCACCAACCGGCCGGTCGCCACCCATTGATCGTAAAGTTGCCAGCCACGCGCGAGCATTCCCGCGCCTTCGCCGAAACGATTCGTGCTTCCGAGCAACACGACAATTAAATGGCGCGGATAAATTCTGCCGCCGACAATTTCTGAGTCGCGATTGGCCGAGAGTATCAAACAATCGCCGGCGTGCGCGGTGCTTCCGGTCTTCACGCCGTCGATCCCATTCTGGCCGACCAACTCGTTCGTGTTTCGCAGCAAATAACCTTGTCGATGTTTGCCGCGCTGAAATTCGATCTGGCGTTCTTTTTGCGAGACATAAAAACGGAAGCTCGCTCGGTTCATCGCGTGCCGCGCCAGCCGCGCCATGTCCATGGCCGAAGAATACGGAAGCGGTTTGACGTTGCTGTCGATGCCATGCGGATTGACGAAATGGGTGCGATCCATTTTTAGCTGAGCGGCCAGCGCATTCATTTGATCGACAAAAATATTTACCGGTGACTGCGGTTTCGATGAAGGCGTTTGCGGCACGATCGATTGAATGGCTTCGCCCACGTAAGCCGCGAGCGTGTAGGCTGCAATGTTGTCCGATTGCACGAGCGCGGCGTAAAGCAGATCGCGCAGAGTGATTGTGTCGCCCGGTTGAAATCCGATGTGGTTTTCGACCGAGCCGGCGAAAGCTTCCGGCGGAATCGTCGCAACGCGATTCAGATCGCCCGACCGTTTCTCCGCCCAATCGAGCGTGACAATGGCGGTCGCAATTTTGGTGAGACTGCCGACCTGGCGTTTGTCTTTGGATTTTTGTTCTTCCAGAACTGCGCCAGTTTGCGCGTCCGCGATGATGTAGGCTTGCGCGGCGTGAAGCGGGCGCGCGCCGCTTAAGAACAAAAGAATCGAAAAAAGATAAAGCGAAATGCGCTGTGAAAAATGCACGGCGCTGCACCTTAATCAGCGCGTTCGGCTTGGCAACCGCAATCGCGGTGTATGTCGATCTTGGGTCCGGGCGTGCCGGAAAATTAGCGCAGAGTTATGTCTGAGCGCGCACCGAATCGGAACGGATCAGCGCTGAGCGCGAGGTAAATCCGCTCAGCCGCATTTCGCAGATCGAACGGTGTCGCTTTGCCCAAACCACTGGCGCGGAGCGTACCGAATTTGCCCTGCAAGCGGCTTCCGCCCGCGACATCGAATTCGTACACGACCACGCCTCGCTCCACGTCCGTGACCCGCACATGCATCGCGAGAAATGATCGGCCGACGCCGAAGTTTCCAAGAAAGAACCGGCCGAGCGGACTGCCGCCATCAACCAAATCAAAATGCCCTTCGATAAGCCAGCCAAGTCGGGGCGACTCGTTGTCCTTGAGAACGCGAGCCGGCGCCATCTTTTCCATCTCTTCTTTGAGGTCGCCGGCAAATTGGACAGGGGTCAAAGCTTTACGAATCGGCATTTCGCCATCGGAAGCGGCTTCGTCGCCGATGAACGTGGCGGTGTCGATGCAAAATGGCCGGATATAAATGGCGCGCGGATTACTCGCGCCTACGCCGCAGGATTGCACGACATGCACGCGCGAAGCGAAATCCTTCGCGTCGATCGGGCCAGCAGCCGCGCCGCCGCCGCCGGCGACGTCGGTTTTGGTGACGTACATATCGGCACATGAACAAAGGAAGAGGCCGGAAACGATGGCGAGGAAAGGTTTCATAATCATCTTATTAGTGCGCTGCGCCGACACACCTTTCGGCGTGCCAGACGCGTAATTGGCCCTTTTTGATGCAACTCTCATGCCGTCGCGCCCGAAAAAATGCCCTCCGCGCAGCCTGGATTTCAGGGCGCCTTTTCCGGCGCGCGCGAGCGCACCACCAGGATTCGCATCACGACGTAAACAATAATCGCCGATGGAACTGCGATCAGGAGCGAACCGACGAATGCGGGCCAAACCCATCGCAAAAACAGGTTCCAATGCAGAAAGTCCTGCAACCCGAAATGGACCCGGACTCGATGGACCGGGACCGGTCGCCGTAAAAGCCAGCAGCCGGCTTTATATTCGGCATAATAAATGGCCGGCATGGCGAAGATCAGCACGTCGTGCAGCGTCACGGCGATCGCCGCCGCAATTTTGTTACATCGACATACCCAGGCCACTGCGATGGAAAGCAGGGTCTTCATGCTCCAGAGCGGAGTGAATCCAAAAAAAATCCCGATGGCCGAGCCGAGCGCGATCGAGTGCGACGTGTCCGGGAGAGCGATGAGGCGGACGTGATGCGCGGCGAGCCATTGTTGCCATCGCGCCAGCGGCGTCGTTTTTCGTTCGGGAATTTTTTCGCTCACTTAGATCGACATACTAAAACAATTTCGATTGGCGCGGCGGGGCCGAAACGATTTGGCCGAGCGCCTTGCGCAGTCGCAGTGCCGCATGCGGCGCATAATCGAGCGCGTTGTTGTTAAAAACAACATGCACTTCGTCCGCCGCGCGCGCGAGTTTATGGGTGCGCTCCGCGATTTCCTGGATCTCGTCGTCGCGGTAATCATAATTAAAACGCGCAGCCACCGTTTTGCCGGTGAGATACGCTTTTGCGTCGCGACCATGCAATCGCAGATAGGCGACGCGCGAATTGGTCACTTCGTTCAACGCCGGCGGCAGGATGGTGAAATGTTCGGCATCAGGCGCATCGACATTCACAAAAATCACTTTGCGCTCGCGCAAAAAATCGATTGTCGATCTTAGCTCCTCGCCGATGGCCCAGTTGCGATTGCGAAATTCGATCGCCAGCCGGTGGCCGGCGAACATGTCGATCAAAGGCGCGAGCTCGGAAAGCGCATGTTTCTTAGGCGAAAACGCGGGCGAAAGTTGCACGAGCAGCACGCCTAATTTTTTTGCGTCCTGCAAGATCGACATGGAGCGCAGGAACATTTTCGCCATCGCCTCTTGCAGCTCCGGCGTCGGCTTCACTTTTTGTTTCGCGTCAATCTCGGCGCGGCGCTGCAAATCCGGCGGCAACAATTTTGCCGGGGTGGAGTGAAACGAAAAGAGCTGGTGAAGTTTCAAATCGAAAGTGAACGCCGGCGGAGTCATTGCGCACCAGCGGTCGACCATTCGCGGGTCGGGCGCGGAATAAAAGGTCGAGTTTACTTCCACCATATTGAAGTGTTGCGCGTACCAAGCGAGCCGATCGCCGGCGCGCATTCCTTTTGGATACCAATGCTCGACAAAGCCCGGGTCCGACCAGCTGGCGGTGCCGACGAGGATTTTTTTTGCGCTGGCGTTTTTCACTTCTGCTTTTCAATTTGCCTTAGCGAAGAAGATCGACATACTTAAATCGCTCAACAGACGCGGGGTGGAGCAGCCTGGTAGCTCGTCAGGCTCATAACCTGAAGGCCGCGGGTTCAAATCCCGCCCCCGCAACCAATTCACTTGCTGCGCCGTCTCGGTTGCGCAAGGTTCAGACCGCTCGATTCGAGCGCATAAAGCGATCCAGCGTAGCTCAGTGGTAGAGCGGTCGGCTGTTAACCGATTGGTCGTAGGTTCGAGTCCTACCGCTGGAGCCAAATTTTATTCCTGGCGACGAAGGATCGCAAAGATTTGGCGGGATGGATAATGTCGCAAGACCGTCGTGATGGCTTCGAACTCACAAGTTTTAGACAAAGGAACGGCGCATCTCGGCGGCGCGACAAACCCGTTTTCTTCGTGGACAGTGTGCATCGCTGTCATATTTATCCTCGGCTTTGCCGCCTTTGTTAGGCTGCGCCTGATCGATTTGCCGCTCGAGCGGGACGAAGGCGAATACGCTTATAGCGGTCAACTTCTTCTACAAGGCATCCCGCCTTACAAGCTCGCTTACAACATGAAGTTGCCGGGCACTTACGTCGCCTACGCCGCCATCATGGCCGCGTTTGGCCAGACGGATCGCGGAATACATCTCGGATTAATCCTGATCAACGGCGCGACGATTTTGCTCATTTATTTCCTGGGGCGACGATTGTTCGGAACCATCTGCGGCTTGGTGAGCGCGGCTGTCTATGCGATCTACTCGCTAAGCTATTCGGTTCTTGGCACGGCCGCGCACGCTACTCATTTTGTCACCTTGTTCGGCCTCGGCGGCGCGTTGGTTCTGCATGGCACTTTGGAAAAAAAACGCGCGCTCCTCATTTTCTGGAGCGGAATCCTGTTCGGGCTTGCGTTCCTGATGAAACAACAAGCCGTATTCTTCGGCGTGTTCGGCGCGATTGTGCTGCTGTGGCACGAATGGCATCGGAGGCCGCAAGAACGGCGCGTGTTTCTTCGATGCGCCAGCCTTTTTGCCGGAATGGTCGTTCCTTTCGCTGTCGCTTGCGCGGCGCTGGCGGTGGCAGGCGTGTTCCCACGGTTCTGGTTCTGGACATTTTCGTATGCGAGCCAATACGCAACGATCACGCCACTAGAGGTCGGATGGGAATATCTTTGTGCTCGGCTGTGCTCGATTTTTTTAGCAGCGCCGATTATCTGGATCGTTGCGGTCTTCGGATTGGTGCTTTTGCTGCGACGAATCAGGAAACAGCACAACGCATTTTTCACGATCGCATTGCTGGCGACGACATTTGCGACGGCGTGTCCGGGCCTTTATTTTCGCGCACACTATTTTATCCCGTTGTTGGCAGCTTTGGGACTCCTTGCAGGCGCCGCGATACAACTTATGGCAGACGAGATCTATCGCCGACAGTGGAACAGAAACTGGCTGCTCATTCCGCTCGCGCTCTTTCTTGCAGCCTCAACCGATGCGGCCGTTCGACACAGGGCTCTCCTCTTTCAGCTCAGTCCGGATGCGATAGCCCGCGCCATTTATCCGAACAATCCATTTCCGGAAGCGCGCGCGGTCGGGCGGTACATTCGAGACCACTCGACTCCCGATAGTCGAATTGCCGTCCTTGGATCCGAACCAGAGATTTATTTTTACAGTCACCGCCGCTCCGCCACCGGCTACATTTATATGTATGCGCTGATGGAACCCCAGCCGTACGCACTGACGATGCAGCGAGAGATGATTGCGGAAATCGAATCAACCGCACCTGACTTGGTTGTGTTGGTAGGCGTCTACACTTCTTGGCTTGGTCGAAAAGAATCGCACCTACTTGTTTCAGAATGGCTTGAAAGTTATCCGCGGAACCATTCTGAACAGATCGGCTTTGCCGATATCCTTCCCGATTCTGGCACTGTATATCATTTCGGTGACCGCGAAGGAAGAGAGTCGCAACCGAAGAGCCGCTCGTTTATCACAATCTTTAAACGCACAACTAATCCTTCCAGCCTCTCGCAGTGATAAGGGTGAGGTTCTCGTATTCGTTGACGCCCGCGCTCGGAGAAATTCTCACGTCGCCCTCAAGCGCGTGTTCCTGCAAAAACGCGCCGATCTGCATCGACCAGATGCTGGTGTAAATCGTGTGGCTCCAGCCGAACTCCACGCTCGGCGCGGGACTTGCGCGCAGCGGCAAATCTCGCTGCGGCGGCCGAGCACCGCCGACGATCCACACACGACCCCCCGATTGCAGCGTCTCCCGTAAAGCATCGCGCACATCGGCTATCGGATCGACTTGTTGCATTTTTTCTTTGACCAGATCATAGCGATGAATGCGGACTGCGCCGATTTCCGGAACGGTTATCCAGTGCGCATTTCCGCGGTAGTAGCGTTGAAATGACAAGGCGAAATGCCACGGATTAACGATGACGAGATCGCGTGAGGTGGCATCGTGTTCGATGGACTGAGCGACGATGTCGATGTTGGATTGTCGCTCGGTCATGCGCGTCCAAAGCGCGAACGGGAGAACGATTAAGGCTGTCGCCGCAAAAATTAAGCGCGCAATGCGCAATGTTTGCGTGCGCAATACGATAGTGCTCATCAAGTCGAGCGCGCCCGCAACCGCTCCCAGAATGGCAAGGTAGTACCAAGACTGCGTCTCGTAACTCAGAAGCCTTAGAAAGGCGCAATAAGCAATCAGCGTGATGGGAACCAGAATGAGAAGAAACGTCAGCGCATCTTTTTCCGGCGTTTGTTTCTCGCGCGGCCCGCTCAATAATCTCCAACCGATAAATGGAATACCGATCACCGCGGCGAACCACATCGCGCCGACGAAAAACTTGGGCGCTCCTAATGCGAGCACGAGTTTTCGACAAAGCGACGCGAAGGTCGCCGGATATTTCAGCACGATATTCCAGTCGGCGTAAAAGTACGAGTGCAGGTAGGGCAAAAACGAGGCCGCACCAATCGCGGCGAGCCCACAAACGACCAGCGCCTGTCGATATCGGCCTCTTATCACGAGCACCGTGACAGCCGAGATGACCATCGCGCCGATGAGCGGCACATTGGCAACAAGACAGTGCACACTTGCAAGCGAGCCGAGCAGCGCGCCGATTACATTCGCTCGCGTCGGATTTCGAAACGATCTGGTCGTCCAAGCAAGCGCCAAGAGAAGAAAAACGATCCCGAGCCCGTATCCGCGAACCGTGCTACCCCAGGTCAAAAAGCTCGCGTTCAATCCTAGCAGCGAAAGCACGAGCAAAGGCGGCGCATCCTCGGCTGACCGTGAATTAAACCACGCCGCGCCAAGAAACAGCAGGCCAACCAGAAGACCGAAGCAACGCAGGGCCGCATCGCTCCCCCCGAAAATTCCGGTAAACATTCGCAGCGTAAGCGGAAAAAGCAGCGGGAAAGCTTCGTGCTGAAAATTTCGCGCGATGTCGATCAAGCGCGGGAGCTGCGCCAGGTTGAGCGCACCGCATTCGTCGCGCCACAACGGTCCCGCATGCGTCACACGCACGATGAGAAGAGCGAGGACAACGATCGAGAGCAAAATGGCGGTGATGTTCTCGAGTCGGCGAAGATTCATTTCAATGTGATGCTGGATGTGAATCTTACCCACTTGTCGATCATGCTACATTGCTTGAATGCAAATTCCTCACGGCGCGCTCGACACAATTTTCGTCCTGCAAGTCCTCGCCTCAGCGTTTCTCGCGATTCTCTTTTTGCAATCGGGCATCGATAAAGTCGTCGATCGTCGCGGCAATCTCGAATGGCTAAAAGGACATTTCGCGAAAAGTCCGCTTGCGCCAATGGTTCCGCTGCTCGTTACGGCCGTTACCATTCTTGAAATTGCGGCCGGCATTTTGAGCGCAGTCGGTTGCGTGCTCGTTATCGTTTCGCGCGATTCCACGATCGCGTTTTATGGCGCGATCATTTCCGCCCTGTCGATCCTTGCGCTTTTTTTCGGGCAACGAGTGGCCAAAGAATACGCGGGTGCAGCGGTCCTCGTTCCCTATTTTCTGCTGACATTGAGCGCGATCTATCTTCTCGGGCCGCGCTAGCGCGAAAATGCTTGTCGCCTCGAGCGACGGCGGACAAGATCGACAATCTCATTGCGCACCCTGGCAATCGCCTTTCTTGCGTTCTGCTGGATTGCCGGCTCGATGTGGGCGGCAGCTCCGCCGGCGGCTTCATTGCGCGCGCAACTTAAAACCGCCGAGGCGGAGAACGATAAGGAAGCGACCGCCGAGCTGAGTCGGCGCATTCTGGAAATCACGCCGACTGATTCCGCGATTTGGAACAAGCTCGCGAACACGCAGCTGCTATTAAAGGATTTCGATCGCTGCGCGTCGACGCTCGATCGATGGGAGAAAGCGATCAAGCCTCCGCCGCCTGTCATCGAAGATCTTCGCGGCGATCTTGCTTACCAAAACAAGGATTACACAGAGGCGGAGCGACATTGGCTCGCTTTTATCGCCGCGAAATCGAAGCGCGATGAGAGCGCGCGGACCTACGAAAAGCTGGCTGATCTTTGCGTCGTTCAATCGCGCTGGCGGGAGAATTTGGAATACCGCAGCCGCGTCATCGCGCTGAAAGACACGGCCGCGAATCGCGTCACGCGCGCGACTGCTTTTCTGCGGCTGCATCGTTGGGACGAGGCGTACATCGACATACACAAAGCGAACGCGCTCGATCCATCCGATGAGATGGTGAAAGAATGGCTGCCGCAATTCGAGCGGCTCGAAGAATTCTTGCCGCGGATCAAAGCGCTCGATGGGCAGATCGCAAAGTCGCCTGAGGACACCGCGCTGTTGCTCGATCGGGCGCGCGCTTTCACTCTGGCGGATCGTCCGCTGCTCGCGCTGGAGGATTGCCAGCAGGCAATGAAACTTGCGCCCGGCTCGATGCGAGCGCGCATTCAAACTGCCGAAGCGTTTCTCGACAACACCAAGCCCGAAGACGCGGCGAAATTGCAAGTTAACCGTCGGCTCGCGCGCGGAACGAACAAACACGTGGCGGAACAAGCGCTGCGTCAGCTCGGCGCAGCGGACGTGTTACTCGCGCGCAATGCAAAAGATGCCGATTCGCTCGCGATTCGCGCAAAAGTTCTGCGCGAATTGCATCAACCGACTCTCTCGCTTGCCGACGCCCGCGCCGCCCTCGCGATTGATGATAAGTCGGCCGCAGCGCATTTTGAGGCGGCGCATGATTTTGATGAATTGAATCAACCGAAGGAAGCGATCGCGCATGCGCGCGCCGCGGCCGAGCTCGATCCGAACGATGCAGTGAAATGGTGTTTTCGCGGCGTGCTCGAAGCGCAACGCGCAAATTTTGCCGAAGCCATCGAGGCGCAAACGCGTTCGCTCGCGTTGGCCGAGACGTTGTTCGCGCTCGAGCAACGCGAGCACTGCGAACGCCGCATCGGAAAAGTCGCTGAGGCAGATGTCGATCTTCGCCGCATTCACGAGCTCGCGCCGGCCGGAAACCAATGAAACGCGCGACGCTCACCGCTATTTCGCTTTTCGCGCTCTGCTGTTTTGCGTTTGCGGCGAAGGAAGAAGCGCAGAAAAAATCGAATGCGAAACCGGATGCTGGCGGAATCGTGCTCGAACCGTCCGAAGGGAAAATTGCCGCCGGCGACGAAGTCACGATCACTTTTCCGGTCGGGATGGTTAATGTCGATCTTATCGACGAAGGCGATCAACCGTGTCCATTTGTCAGCGAACCGAAACTGGAAGGAACATTTCTTTGGAAGAGCCAGACGGAAGGCGTCTTCACGGTTACCGGCGTCGCGACCGATGCAACGCACCGATTAAAACTTCTTCCCGGATTGAAAGACGCCGCGGGCAAATCGTTCGCGGTGAAAGAGTGGAGCGCCGAATTTCAAACGCCCGCCTACAGCATCACGACCGATTTTACCGAAACAGAACATTTGTCGGCGAGCCCACAAATTTATCTCACTTCCACTTATCCGGTGCGGCTGACGGAAGCGGCCGAGCATATTTATTTTCAAGATCGCGATTCACACGAGCGGTTGCCGGCCGAAGTCATCGTGAGCAGCGTCGAGAAGATGACGAGCGCGCCGCAAGAAAAAGAGTTTCGCGTGGCGCCGCGCAATCCGCTTCCGGTAGGCCACACCTACGATTTGATCGTAAACGGTTTGCTCGATGCGAAAAACGGCAAGCCGCTCCCGTATTTGCAAGTGGTAGCCGCGGGAAAAACCGAGCCGCTCAAAGTGGAGTGGCTGGGCGCATTTCATCACGCGCTCGAGGAGCCGTCGATCCGCATCAAATTCAACGACAACATCGATCCTGCGCAAGCCACGCCGGAAAAAGTTCATGTCGGTCCTGCGGTAAAGGAAATGAAGCTGCTGGCCAGCGGCGACGAAATCCAGGTCACCGGCAAGTTCGACACGACGCAGCGTTACAAAGTCACGATTTCACCCGAGCTGAAAGGCGACCGTGAATACGGGCTCGGCGCCGAGTCGCATTGGGCGGCGACGTTTCGTCCGACTGAGCCGTGCGTTGTTTTCCCCTCCTCGCAAATTTTTGCGCGCGCGCGGCAGGAGCTGCGCTTCGCATTTTTCCAGATCAACACGCCGCCGATCGCGTGGAAGCTCGCGCGCATTCCGGCCGAAAAGCTCGCTGTGGTGACGTCGCGTGTGAGCGAATTCAAAGGCGATGAAGTCGATCCGATCACTGGGGAACGCGTTAATGACCCGCGTACCGGTTTCATAAAACAATTTCAAACGGAATTACTCGCCGATGCATTTCAACTGCCGACGGTCGCTAGTGGGACAACTGAGGCAGCAAGTGGCGACGCCGCCACGCGACGCGAAATTCGTTGCGCCGTGCCGGCGAAAGAGCCTCTCGCAGGCGCATACCTTTTGGAAGCCAGTGCCAAGCTCCCCGATGGCCGCGTTGTTGGAAACCGCACGATTATTTGCGTGAACGATTATTTGCTTACGCAAAAGCGAACACCGACCACCGTGCTCATGCGGCTGGCGAAAATGTCCGATGCCAGCTCAGTCGCGGGTGTGACCGTGCGCGCGGTCACAAACGAAAACATCGAGATGGCGCGCGCGATCACGGACGAAAAAGGAATAGTGCGTTTCGTGCGCGAAAAACTTTTTCCAAAAAAAGGTAAAGGCACGCACCTTTTCATCGCCGACACCGCCACTGGTCCGGCCTTGCAGGATGCGGAAGCAACTTCATTTTCTTCCGGCACCGATTCCGCCAGCGAAGCGAGAAAGCCGCACGCGGAAATTATTACCGACCGCAATCTCTATCGGCCCGGACAGACGGTGAAGATGAAAGGAATCGTGCGCGATGTTGCTCAAGCCGGGCTCGCGATTCCATCTTCGGCAGAGGCGCACTGGCGCGTCACGCAATCGGATGCATCGCGCGTCGTCGGCGAAGGCAACGTGACGATTTCGCCGCACGGCGGCTGGGAAGCGGAATGGACGGTGCCAGAGAAAGCGAAACTCGGAACTTACGAGATTCATTGTCGCGTCGGCGAAAAAGATTACGACGGCTCGACATCGATCAGTGTCGAAGAATATCGCGTCCCGCTATTTTCGGTCGTTGTCGAAGCAAAAACTCCGGAGGTCGGCACCGCCGCGCACGCGAAAGTTTCCTCCGCATATTTTCATGGAGCGCCAAATGTCGGCGCGCGCGTGCATTGGAAAGCGATTTGGACTGTGACGGTCGACACGTCCGAGGCGACCGGCGACAGCAGCGAGAATTCTTACAAACATCGCTACAATTCTTTCGCCGAGATCGGCCCGCGTCTCGATCCAAATGCCGAGGAGGAGAAAACGGTCGAAGGCGACACACAGCTCGACGCGAGTGGTTTTGCCACGATTCCGTGCGAGTCGCCCTACAAAGATAATGTGGCCATCGGTCGCGTGAATGTGATCTGGCGCGCCGATGTCACCTCGCTCGATGGACAAACCCTCACCGGCGGCGACACCGGAATTCTTCTTTCTGCGGAAGCGCGCCTCGGTGTTCGCGCGAGCGAAAAAATGAATGAGCCCGCCGGCGTCAAGATCGACATAGACGCGCTCGACGCGAAAGATGAAAAAGTAAATGGCGTTGCCGCACACGCCGAGCTGTTTCATGTCACGACGAAGTCGGTGAAGGAACAAATCGCGCCGTTCGTTTATCGTTATCGCAACACCGATCAGTTCGCGAAAGTCGCGTCCCAGGAAGCGAAAACACCCGCCACGCTTGTCTTTCCCGCGACTGAGACCGGGCGTTATGTCGTCGCCGTTAGTGCGCCGAAAATAAAAACGCCGCTCGTCAGCGACGAGACCACGGTCACCGGCGAAAAACCGACGGAGCTGCCGGTACAGAACGAAAGCACATTCAAAGTCGAGCATCGACCGGAGCCATTCGTTCCGGGCGAGCAAGCGGTGTTCACCACGCAGGCGCCGTTCGGCGGCATGGCCTGGGTTTCAATCGAGACCGATGAAATGCTCGATACGTTTCTCACGCCGGTGAAAGGCAACGCTGGCCGGATCGAAGTTACGATCAGAAAAGAATACGCACCCAATGCGACGGTCTCGATTTATCTGGTCAAGCCCGGCGGGGACAAAGAACTTCCGCATGAACGCTTCGCTTATTCGGACATCCTCGTGCGCAGACCGGATCGCGAATTAAAAATCGAGCCGCATCTTTCCAGCGCGACCGCAAAACCGGGCGATATCATCCACGGTGACGTGCGCGTCACTTCCGAAACAAAACCGGTGGGAGATGTCGATCTTGTTGTCTTCGCAGTGGATGATGCCGTGCTCACGCTGGGTGACTGGCATCTGCCTGAGCTTGGCGGAAAATTTTATCCGCCGAATCATTTTGCCGTCCGAACTTACGAAGCGCTGCACGGTTACATCGACGACATCGCAAAACTCAGTCTCACGCAAAAGGGATTCATCATCGGCGGGGGCGGTGAAGAAGCGGCTGCCAATGTAAAAAATGTGCGCAAGGAATTTAAGACGCTCGCTTTTTGGCAGGGCAGTTTAAAGACCGGCCCGGATGGCAAAGCCGCGTTCGAGTTCGCCGCGCCCGATAATCTGACGACGTATCGAATCGTCGCGATCGGCCAAACGAAGGCACATCAATTCGGCGGTGATGCCGCGCAAACCGTAAAAATTTCAAAACCGCTTCTAATCGATCCGGCGCTGCCGCGATTTCTGCGCGATGGCGATGAGGTCCAGCTACGCGCGGTCGTGCGCGAAAATTTCGCCGACAGCGACGATATAACGATGCACTGCGTAACAGATGAGCGTTGCAAATTGATCAACGCCGATAGCGCCACACAATCCGCGCATCGCGACGCGCCGACCGTCTTCCATTTCAAAGCGAAAGTGTCCGATGTCGATCTTGCGCCGGTAAAAATCCGATTCGAGGCGACGTCAAAATCGGATGGCAAGATGTCGGACGCAGTCGAGATCAAGTTGCCGGTGCAACCGCCCACGATAGTCCGCAAAGAAAGCGTCGCCGGCCCATTCACTGGCCCGCAATTCGACGCGCGCTCGCATATGCCTAATGACTGGAAACGCGGCCGCGGCAAAGTCAGCGCCACCATTTCCACCACGCCGTGGCTGCCGAAAATCGCGGGCCTCCCCGTCATTCTGGAATATCCGCACGGCTGCTTCGAACAAATCTCGACCAAACTCTTGGGCTACAGTTTGCTCGCCAATCTGCTCGCTTATTTGCCCGACGCGCAGGAGCGCGACACCGAATATCGCGCCACCCTCGAGCGCGGCATGAAGCAGTTCGCCGATTCGCTGCTGCCTGACGGGTCGCTGCCGTACTGGCCCGGCGGCCAAATCGGCAACAACTTCGTCACCTGCCAGGCGCTTTGGTCGGTGAACGAATCGGTGCAGGCCGGATTTGAAGCGCCCGCCGATTTGCAAACGAAACTAAGCGCGGCGCTGAAAAAAATCGTCAAGGCGCAGGTGCCAGCATCGCGCTTTGAAAAATGTTTCGCGCTCTTTGTGCTCACGCAATCGAAGAGCAACGACGATTTTGCGAGCGAATCGCACGAGTTATATTTGCATCGCAACGAAACCGGCGACGAAGAGCGCGCCTTGCTCGCGATCGCGTTGCATCGACAAAACATCATGGCGCGCGAGCAGCAGCAGTTGCTCCATGAAATCGATGCGCCAATTAAAGAGCGCGCATTTAATCCGGCCACGTTTACATCGACAACTCGCGCCGAAGCGATTTGCGCGCTCGCTTTCGACGCAATCGCGCCGGCCATTTGGACAAAGGAAAAAAAACAGCGCGTCCGCGATCGCATGCTGGCGCTGATGGATTCGTCCGCATCGCTTTCCACGCAGGAGAATCTTTGGTTGCTCCTGGCGTTTAAATCGATGCTCAGCGCGGAAAACGCCGGGGAGTTGCACGCGGCCGAGCCCCCCGGTGTCCTTTCAAAAAACAATCGCTCGGTCGCCTGGATCGACAAAAAAATTAGCGACCCGCTCGTCCTCAAAGGTCTCAATCAGGGTGCACTAACATTTTTGATGCAGGCGGAATATTCAACCGATGACGTGCAGACCGATCGGCTCGACCGTGGATTTCGCATCGAGCGCGTCGTTCATAATCTGACGGACGCGAAACGCGCCGGGACCGCGCAAGCGCCGCTGAAACTCGGCGACCAATTGCTCATCACTTATCGAATGAACACGCGGAAGCTTCAAAATTATGTCGCGCTCGAAGATGCGCTGCCCGCCGGCTTGGAAGTGGTGAACCCGAATCTCGCGCTCGTCGGAAAATTTTTCCAACTGCCGGCGATCGATCCGCACGAGCGTTTGCTCGGGCTCTCCTATTCCGAAATGCGCGATCGTTCCACGCTGCTTTATTTTGACACGGTCGATCCTGGCTCCGCGACCTATTCGGTGCTGGCGCGCGCAACCGCCGCCGGAACTTTCCGCTGGCCCGCCACACAAATTTCTCCCATGTACGACACCCGCTTCTCCGGTTTGTCGCCCTCAAGTCTATGCGTCGTGTCGGGCGAATAATTTTTGTCACGGCCGGCGCCGTCATCCTCGCGTTCGCCGCCTGGATTTTCTGGCTGCCTTTGCCTAACGAGTTACAAAAATCGCCCGCCGGAACTTTGACGCTGATCGATTGTCGCGGGCGCGAAATCGCGGAGCTCTCCTCTCCGGAAGCGCGCGCGCAATTTCCGATCTCGCTCGCGCAAATGGGTCCGTGGTTGCCGCGCGTGACGGTCGCGCTGGAAGATCGTCGCTTTTACGAACACGGTGGAATCGATTGGCGCGCGACCGGCGCGGCATGCCTGCGCAACTTGCGCTCGGGTCACGTCATTTCCGGTGGATCGACCATCACCCAGCAGCTCGTGAAATTGGCCACGGCACCTCAGCGACGAACCTGGCGCGACAAGTTCTACGAAGCGATCACGGCGTGGAAACTCGAGCGCCACTGGACGAAAGAAAGAATTCTGACCGAATATTTGAACCGAAGTAGCTACGGCAATCGCCGACTCGGTCCCGAAGCCGCGGCGCGCGCCTATTTCAATAAAGCCGCCGCCGATCTCACATTATCGGAAGCGATTTTTATCGCAGGTTTGCCGCAAGCCCCCACGCGCATGAATCCGTGGCGCCATGGCGAGGAAGCTAAACGCAAATATCGGCGTTCGCTCGCGCGGCTGGTCGATCTCGGAATCATCACGCGAGATCAGCAGCAACTTTTCGCGCAGCCACCGCTCATCGCGCAACGTCACGATCCGCCGCGCCTCGCTCCCCACTATGTCGATCTTGTCGTCGCGCGCGACCGAGCTCTGCGCGGCACGGTGAGGACGACGATTGATCTCGATTTGCAGAGGATGGTCGAACGTTCGCTCCGTTCGCATTTGTCCGCGCTCAATCGCTACGACATCACGCAGTCCGCCGCGGTCGTGATCGACAATGCGACCGGCGCAGTGCGCGCCATGGTCGGCTCGGAGAATTATTCGGTTTCCCAAATCAACGGCGCGATGCGGCCGCGCAGCTGCGGCTCGACATTGAAACCGTTCGTTTATCTCGATGCGGTCGATAAAGGCGTGTTGACGGCAGCGAGTTTGCTACCCGACACGCCGGACGCGATTCGCGGCGAATACGCCGATTACGATCCGCAGAATTATAACCGCTGTTATCTCGGCCCGGTGCGATTGCGCGAAGCGCTCGGTTGCTCGCTCAATGTGCCGGCCGTTTTCGCGCTCAGCCGGCTCGGAGCGCGCGCGACATTTTATCAATTGCAAAAATGGGGCTTCGATTTTCCTCAGGGCTTGGCGGATTACGGCGCCGGTTTCGTTTTGGGAAATGCGGAAACGCGTCTTGTCGATCTTGCCGCCGCTTATGCGGGGCTGGCCCGCGGCGGCGTGGCCATGCGCGCGAAATTTTTGGCCGGCGAGCATCAGCCGCTGGTTTGCATCGCGTCAACCGAAGCCACCGCCATCATCACCGATATTTTGTGCGACAACAGCGCGCGCGAAAAAAGTTTCGGCGCGCATTCCCCCCTCGCCTTCGAGCAACGCGTAGCGGCCAAGACCGGGACGAGCAGCGGCTTTCGCGACGCGTGGACAGTGGGCTTCGACAAAGAACATACCGTCGCAGTGTGGACAGGAAACTTCGACGGCCGCCCGATGCGCGACACGTTTGCCGTGCGCGCAGCCACCCCACTCTGGGCTGCGATCATGCGCGAACTATTGCAACACGATCATCCGCTCGATCCTCCGGTTGAAAATGAAAAACTGGCGCGCGCGGAGATTTGCAAAACGACCGGGATGCTTCCTTCGCGGTTCACCTCGGAAAAAATAAATGAATTATTTTTGCGCGGAACAGAGCCGCGCCAAACCTCGGCGAATTATTTCTCGGCCGAAGGCACGTTGCTTTTGCCTGACGAATACGCCCAATGGTGCGCGAGCCGCGATAACCAGATTGGGGCGCATGTTCGCGCGCAAGCGCGCATTACGAGTCCTCCGCCAAACGCGCGTTACGAGCTCGATCCCGTGCTCCCGCCGTCACAACAGATGGTCGAGTTCACCGCCGGTTTTGGTCCCGACGTCGAGTGGTTTGTAAACGACGAGAAAATATCGCCACAGCGCGACGGTCGATTTTTCTGGAAGCTCGCGCCCGGCGAATGGAATTTGCGCGCCGTCAGTCGCGGCCAAATGGCCCAAGAAAAGTTCAGCGTGGCCGCGACGGCGAATTAATTTCTCGTTTCGCGGCGAGCGTTCGCGAACTTTATTGAGGTACGTTGGCTGCGGCCCCGCCCTGCTGGATAAGCAGATCAAGCTTGTTTACGTCGATCGGCTTCACGAGATGATGGGTAAAGCCGACGTCGTAACTTCTGCGAACGTCCTCTTCCATTCCGAATCCAGTCAGCGCGATTCCGAGAAACGAACGATCGGGACGCAGCGCCTGCATTATGTCAATCCCACTGCCATCGGGCAACCCAAGGTCGCTAATCAAAACTTCGAATTCCGCTTTGCCCGCCAGGTCGATTGCAGATTGGACACTTCGGGCCGACTGCACATCGTAGCCACGCCGCCGGAGCAGTTTCGTAAGTGAACGGTTTGTGTCCTCATGGTCCTCGACGAGCAGAATGCGCATGGATCGACGTTGCACCGTCGTAGGAGAAACGGCCGGTGTGGCCTGCGCGTCCACTTTGGCGCAGGTCGGAAAGCTCAAGGTGAATTTGGCGCCTTTGTTTCGACCGCCGCTTTCCGCGGAAATCGTTCCCTTATGCGCTTCGACAAGCGTTTTGCTGATGGCGAGGCCAAGACCCAATCCACCCATTTGTGGCCGGCCTCCCTGTTCGAAGGCATCGAAAATTTTAGGCAGCGAATCAGCTTCAATCCCAAGACCTGTGTCAGCTACTTCGACCCGCAATTTATCGTCCGGACCGTTACTTGTTGAGATCGAAATCTGCCCATCCTTCGGTGTAAACTTGACGGCGTTTTTTATAAGATTCCAAAAGATTTGCTGGAGTCGCGCCGGATCGGCCCGCAGATGGACTTTCTCGGCTGTGAGCTGAAGCTGGAGCGCGAGATGTTTTTGATCGATTTCCGTTTGACAAATTTCGAGAGCGTTGTGCAAGAGCGTGTGGGCGTCAACGACTTCAAAGTTTAGTTGCACCTTGCCCTTGCTGATCCGCGTCAGATCGAGCAAGTCGTCGATGAGCCGCGCCTCCAATTCCACATTGCGGCGGATCATCTGCATCGATTCGTGAACCTCCTCCGGCAAACTCTCCTCACTCTCGAGAGCGAGAGCGGATGCCAGCACCGGCGTGAGTGGAGTGCGCAATTCGTGGCTAAGCATGGCGAGGAATTGATCCTTCGCGAGGTTCGAGCGCGCCTTTTCCTGCAGCTCCTGGTTCGTTTTCTGCAGCTCTTCCTGACGACTTTGCAGTTCGCTTGCGAGTGACTGCGACTGCTTGAGCAAGTCTTCAGTGCGCGTGTTCGCCTCAATTGTATTAAGAACAATGCCGATGCTCTCAGTCAACTGATCAAGAAACGCTTGATGCGTTGAGTTGAAGCGTTCGAGCGATGAAAGTTCCATCACCGCCTTTACTTCTCCTTCAAACAAAATCGGCAGGACAACAATATTCACCGGGCGCGACTCTCCCAGACCGGAACTAACCATCGTGTAATCGCTCGGCACGTCGTCCAAGAGAAGCCGTCGTTTCTCCAGCGCTGCTTGCCCGATCAAACTCTCGCCTAATTTGAAGCGATGGTTTGCACCATTCCGCTCGCGGTGCGCGTAGGTCGCCAAGAGCTTGAGCTCAGGTTCTTCCGACGACTTATCCATGATATAAAAGACGCCCTGTTGCGCAGTGACGACGGGAGCGAGCTCGGACAGAATCAGTTTGCCCACCGTCAATAGGTCACGCTGCCCTTGCAGCATACGGGTGAACTTTGCCAGATTGGTCTTAAGCCAGTCCTGCTCCTCATTCCGCAACGTCGTGTCCTTCAAATTGCGAATCATTTCGTTGATGTTGTCCTTAACGAAAGCGACTTCGCCTTGCGCTTGCACCTGAATCGAACGCGTTAGGTCACCTTCTGTAACCGCCGTCGCCACATCGGCAATCGCGCGAAGTTGAGTCGTAAGATTCGCCGCGAGCTGATTCACATTATCGGTCAGGTCGCGCCACGTCCCCGCGGCGCCGGGCACATTTGCCTGGCCGCCAAGTTCTCCTTCCACGCCGACCTCGCGCGCAACCGTCGTTACCTGATCCGCAAACGTCGCGAGCGTATCGGTCATGCTGTTAATGGTATCAGCCAGCTCCGCAATTTCGCCCTTCGCTTCGACGAGCAACTTCTGTTTCAAATTACCATTCGCGACCGCGGTCACGACTCGTGCGATGCCGCGCACTTGGTTCGTCAAGTTGCCGGCCATGAAATTCACGCTGTCGGTCAAATCTTTCCACGTTCCGCCGACGCCTTTTACCATCGCCTGGCCGCCCAACTTTCCTTCCGTGCCCACCTCGCGCGCGACGCGCGTCACTTCCGAAGCGAACGAATTCAGCTGGTCCACCATCGTATTGACGGTGTCTTTCAGCTCGAGAATTTCGCCCTTAACATCGACAGTAATTTTTTTCGACAAATCGCCGTTCGCGACCGCCGTCGTGACCGCGGCGATGTTGCGCACCTGGGCAGTCAAATTGCTCGCCATGAAATTCACAGAATCGGTCAGATCTTTCCACGTTCCCGAAACCCCTTCGACACGCGCCTGGCCGCCGAGCGCGCCCTCCGAACCCACTTCGCGCGCCACGCGCGTCACTTCGGACGCAAACGAGCGGAGCTGATCGACCATCGTGTTGATGGTGTCCTTGAGCTGCAAAATTTCGCCGCGAACATCGACCGTAATTTTTTTCGACAAATCGCCGTTGGCGACAGCAGTCGTTACCTCCGCGATGTTGCGCACTTGCCCCGTCAAGTTTCCGGCCATCGAATTCACCGAGTCGGTCAAATCTTTCCAAGTGCCAGCCACGCCTTCGACGTCGGCTTGTCCGCCGAGAATTCCTTCGCTGCCCACTTCGCGCGCCACGCGCGTCACTTCAGACGCGAATGAACTGAGCTGATCGACCATCGTGTTGATCGTGTTTTTCAACTCGAGGATTTCGCCCTTAACATCGACAGTGATTTTTTTCGACAGATCGCCGCGCGCGACCGCGGTCGTCACTTCGGCGATGTTGCGCACCTGCCCGGTCAGGTTACCGGCCATCGAATTCACCGAGTCGGTCAAATCTTTCCAAGTACCAGCGACGCCGCGCACATCCGCCTGGCCGCCAAGTTTTCCTTCGCTGCCGACCTCGCGCGCCACGCGTGTCACTTCGGACGCGAACGATCGGAGCTGATCCACCATCGTGTTGATGGTGTCTTTGAGTTGCAAAATTTCGCCTCGCACCGCGACGGTAATTTTTTTCGACAAGTCACCAGTCGCGACCGCGGTCGTCACTTCGGCAATGTTGCGCACTTGCGCAGTAAGGTTGCCGGCCATCGAATTCACCGAATCGGTTAAATCTTTCCACGTGCCGGCCACGCCGCGCACGTCCGCCTGACCACCGAGCCGACCTTCTGTTCCCACTTCGCGCGCCACGCGCGTTACTTCCGCGGCGAACGAACTGAGCTGATCCACCATCGTGTTGATTGTGTTCTTCAGCTCCAGAATTTCGCCTTTAACGTCGACCGTGATCTTCTTGGACAAATCGCCATTCGCGACCGCGGTCGTAACCTCCGCAATATTGCGCACCTGACCCGTCAGGTTACCGGCCATCGAGTTCACCGAGTCGGTCAGGTCCTTCCACACACCGGCGACGCCCTTCACTTCGGCCTGCCCGCCGAGCTTCCCTTCCGTACCCACTTCGCGCGCCACGCGCGTCACTTCAGCGGCGAATGATCGCAACTGATCCACCATCGTGTTGATCGTGTCTTTGAGTTCGAGAATTTCACCGCGCACGTCGACCGTAATCTTCTTCGACAAGTCGCCGTTTGCGACGGCGGTCGTCACGGCGGCGATGTTTCGCACCTGCGCGGTGAGGTTACCGGCCATCGAGTTCACGGAGTCAGTCAGATCCTTCCATGTGCCGGCAACACCGGGGACGACGGCCTGGCCACCGAGCTTGCCATCGGTGCCGACTTCGCGAGCTACGCGGGTTACTTCTGACGCGAACGAACGCAGTTGGTCCACCATGGTGTTGATGGTGTCTTTGAGTTGCAAAATTTCCCCGCGCACATCGACAGTGATCTTTTTCGACAGATCGCCGTTCGCGACCGCGATTGTCACTTCGGCCAGGTTGCGTACCTGGGCCGTGAGGTTGCTCGCCATCGAGTTGACGGATTCCGTCAGATCCTTCCAAACGCCCGTCACCTCTCTG
>JBEEGW010000017.1:0-47643 GCA_041167045.1 Verrucomicrobiota bacterium | reverse complement strand
AGATCGCTCCCGTTCCCGACTGGCTCGTCGCCAATCGCGACGCCTTGAGCGGCAAAGTCTCCCGCGTTCCCGCGCGCGAGGAAATGCAGCCGATGGTCAACGAGCAGTTGATCGTCGAGTTGTACTCTCGATAAACTCAAGCGCTTTATCGTAGCTCTTGCGCTGAAGATAATGCGCGAGCTGCGGATCGATTGGCGGCGGCAGCGCGGCCTGCAACATGTCGATCTTTTCTGAGACGGCGCGCAGGCGTTCCATGTGTTTCTCGGAATCACGCCGGCTTTCCTCGTCGCTAACGACGTCAAGGCGCTCCCGCAGCGCGGCGGCAAGATCGACATAAACCTGGTTCATTGATTTAAAAACTTGAAACGCGACGGGCTTTCGCGCAAGCGTCCAATCGTGAGCAATGGCGCGCCGAAACGTTTTCTGATCGTGGATGACGACGTCGCGCTGATGCGTGTCACGCGCGAAGCGCTCACCACTTTCCTGCGCTGCGAAGTCGATACGTCGCCAAATCCGGAATACGGCTTCGAGCTTGCCCTAAAAAAAACTTACGATTTGCTGATCTTCGATTTCCAAATGCCGATGATCGACGGCGCGATGCTGTTTTTCCTGATCGGCAAAGTTTATCTTCATCTCGATCCGCCGCGAATAGTTCCGCCCCTGTTGCTCATTTCGGGTCGCGGCGATGAAAAGCGGGCGCAGGAATTACTGAAGGAACCGGGAGTGCGCGGATTGATTCCGAAACCATTCGCGATCAATCGGCTCCTGGAAAAAGTGAAGGAGTGCGTGCCGTCGATCGAATCGATCACGCCGCCCTGAACGGCGCCTTTTATTTTTGCGCGCCCGGCCCCGAATCTTCTTCGAGCAATTGCCGTTTTGCTTCGAGCCAATCTGCGGAAGCGTCGCCGGGGAGGGCGAGCCGCATTCGGCGCTCAGCGATGAAATATGCGCGGAGCCGAATGTCCTCGTCGCTTGGATCGACATTATTTTTTCCGCGCGGCGACTTTTTTCTGCCGGCGGGCTTTCGAGGCGAAGCCGCTTTACGCTTTCTGCTGGTGGACGCTTCGGTACTGCCTCCCTCGGTCGATTTATTTTTCCGCGTGGCCATTTTGGATTTGGATTACAGCCCGAACATGCGCTTGCAAGCAGATTATGCAAAGCGGTTGCACGTAAGGCGCAGCGTTGAATAGTTCAGCCAATGCGACACTTCGTTTTTCGCTGGCTCGTCACGACCGTGTCCGTGATGGTGGCTTCAGCTCTGTTACGCGGAATTCGTTATGACAGCACCGGCGCATTAATCGCAGCGGCGCTGCTTCTTGGCATTCTAAATGCATTCGTGCGTCCTGTGTTATTGATTTTAAGCGCACCGCTCATTTTGCTTTCGCTCGGTTTATTCATTCTGGTGGTGAATGGGCTGATGCTGCTGTGGGTGCCGACGTTGGTGAGCGGATTTCATGTCGATAGTTTCGGGAGCGCGTTCTGGGGCGCGATCCTGATCGGAATCG
This sequence comes from Verrucomicrobiota bacterium, assembly GCA_041167045.1. Classification (GTDB taxonomy): domain Bacteria; phylum Verrucomicrobiota; class Verrucomicrobiia; order Chthoniobacterales; family UBA10450; genus CATPCN01. Next base: position 46,138 of record JBEEGW010000017.1, on the reverse strand, counting down.
TGAGCTGGCTCTTGAGCGCATTTTTTCGCGGAAGCGACGGCCGCGTCCATGTCCTCACCCATCACACGCAGATGCGGCGCGTGCAGGGGCGCGTGATCGATCCAAACGAACCACGATGACCTACTGCCTCGGAATGCTCTGCCGCGGTGGCGCGGTCTTTCTTTCTGATTCCCGGACGAGCGCCGGCATGGACAACATCACCATGCGCAGCAAAATGCGCATCTTCGAAAAACCGGGCGAACGCGTGATCTGCATTTTGAGCTCGGGAAATCTTTCCCTCACGCAGGCGACCCTCGCCTTGATCGACGAAGATTTTTTGCTGGCGGGCAACGAGCCGACGCGCGGATATATTATGAATCGGCAAACCTTGTACGAAACCGTGCGTTACGTGGGCGCGAAAGTGCGCGAAGTGGAGCAGCGCGAACGCGCGGCGCTCGAAGCCGATGGATTCGATTTCAATATTCATTTGATCGTGGGCGGACAGATCGCCGGATTCGCGCCGGAGGTGCACCTGATTTATCCGCAGGGCAATAGCATCCACGCCACGCCGGATTGTCCTTTTCTCCAGATCGGCGAAACCAAATACGGCAAACCGATTCTTGATCGCGGATTCAATTTCGAGACTGACTTGAGCGATGCGGTGAAGTTTGGCCTTATCTCGATCGACGCCACGATGAAGAGCAATGTTTCGGTCGGACCGCCCATCGATATTCTGTGTTACGAGACCGATTCACTTCAGGCGGGAATGCGCACGCGACTGGAGGAAGACGATCCGTATCTGGAAGAGATCAGCCGCAAATGGCAGGACGGCATCGTTCAATTGGTGAACCAAATGCCGTCACCCGATTTCAGCAAACAGGTGGCCGGATTTGCGACCGCGGCCTGAGCGCGTGCCCGGCCAATCGATCTTTGCCGAGTCGCATGAGCGCGGCGGTGCGCTGAAAATAAAAATCTGCGGGATCACGAACGCAGCGGATGCGAAATCTGCGATCGAATGCGGCGCGGACGCGCTCGGTTTTAATTGTTTCCCGGGAAGCAAACGGTACATCGACATGAAGATTGCCGGGGAATGGATCAGTCAGTTGCCGGAGACCACCGCGAAGATTGCGATCCTGGTGAATCCGAGTCTTGAAGAAGCCCTCGCTACCGCGGCGCTGCCGTTCGTGACCGCGTTGCAATTGCACGGCGCCGAAACGCACGAGTTTTGCGGCACGCTCGCTCAGCGAGGCGTTCGGTTTGCGAAAGCATTGCCCGTCACGTCGGAAAATTCCGTGCGCGATCTTCCGTCATTTGCAACCGACACACTCGTGCTGGACGCAAGCCATGCGGGTGAATTTGGGGGAACAGGTCGCGTGATTGACGGGGAGATCGCACGCCGTTTCATCGAATCCAATCCCAGGTTGCGGGTAATTTTGGCGGGCGGGCTAACGCCGGAAAACGTGGGCGCGGCGGTTCGGAAGACGGGACCGTTTGCTGTCGATGTTACGACCGGCGTGGAATCGGCTCCGGGGCACAAAGATCCCGAGCTGGTCCGCGCATTTATCGAGGCCGCGCGCGGAGCGTAGGTCGGCTTGGCAGACTCTGGCGGGAAGGCGCGCAGCGCTGGTCTGCTTCCTGCTTTAGAGATCGCCGCATTCATCAACTTCCATTCTTATCCTATGGCTAATCGTCTAAAACCTATCCTGTTCGGGACGGCGGCGCTGCTCGGCAGTCTTTCCCTTTCTCCGGCGCAGATTTCGCCATCGCCGGGACCCAGCGCCAGCCCGACGGCGACCCCCTACATCAATAATACAAACCGGACGGCAGGCACACCGGCACCAGTAGTTCCGGTGGGGACGACAACCTCTTCCAATTCGACAATGACAATCGTGCAAGCGTCCGCGGCCGCGGCGACCCCAGCCGGCACAGCGACCGTTAAAGGCGCAAGCACAGAAGCCGCGCCCGAAGCCGATGCGTCGGCCGAGACCGGTGGAGTGGGAGTTCGTGAATTTCAAGGAGACGACGTTGGCCAGGTGCTGCGATTGCTCGCCCGCCAGGCGAAGATCAACATGGTGGTAAGCGAAGCGGTCACCGGCACAGTGACGATGCGTTTGGAAGATGTGACCGCGCTGCAAGCGGTCGCGATCATTGTAAAGGCCAAGGGGCTTTTCATGGATAAGATCGACAACGTTTATTACGTGAAGACCGGCGCGGAACGCACTTCCGAGCCGACAGAGAGCGACAGTTATCAGTTCAGCTACGGCCGCGCCAAAGATTCAGCGGCGCTGGTCGCTTCTCAATTAGCGAGCAAAGAACCGCCGCAAGTCGATGAGCGCACCAACACGGTTTTCTTTCGCGAGACGCGCAGCAACATCGACAATGTCCGAAAATTATTTACCCAAATCGATAAGCCGACCAAGCAGGTCATGATCGAAGCGCGCTTGGTGGAAGTGACAGCTAACCCGCGCCAGTCCTACGGCATCAACTGGGCCGGTGTAGTCGGCGGTTCAACGACTCCGCAGACATTCAAATACGGCGCGTCTAACCCGCGGACGATCGATGCCAGCGGCAAGACGACGCCGCCAACCATCGCATTCGATCCAGCTGCCGGCACTCTGCAACCGCGCGATTGGTTCCTAAACGCGCTTCCAGGTGGCGGGCTCAATGCCTTGGCTGGCCAGTTCGCAATTCTTTCCGTGCCACAAATGTCGGCGACCTTGCGCTTACTCAACGAAGATTCCGATGCGGAATTTCTGGCAAACCCGCGCATCGTGACGGCGGATAATCAGCAGGCCAAGATCGAGATCATTCGCAACCAGCCGGTGCCGCAGCTGAATTTCAATGCACAGACAGCAACTGCCGTGTTCGGTGGTTTCGAAGATAAAAAATTCGGCAACACTTTAGTCGTACGGCCGTCGGTCAACAAAGACAACTTCGTCACGTTGGCTGTGCGTCCTGAGATCAGCAACAAGGTGGGCGACCAGGCGTTCTTTCCGCCCGGATCAGCCAATCCCGTGTTGAGCCCGATCATCGACACGCGTTCGCTCGATTCAAACGTGCTGATCAAGAGTGGCGACACTCTCGCCATCGGTGGCTTAATGCAGGATGAAGTCACCAAAGGTCGCACCAAAGTGCCAATCATGGGCGACATTCCTGTGCTCGGTTATCTTTTCCAGGAAAAACTAAATACGCGCACCAAGCGCAACCTTCTCGTTTTTGTCACGCCGACGATCATCGACCAGCACTACGGCACTGGCTTGGAGGATCAGGTTTCTGGTCTCCATCATTCCGGCGAAGAATATGCCGATCCCAATGGTTGGCGGAACAACGCCAAGGGCGCGGTGAGATTAGTGCCGACCTCGAACCGCCAGGTCGCCGCCGAATATCCGAAGCCCGGCATCGCGCCAGCACCGGCCGAGGACGCCAAAGTGCAGTTCATGAGTTCGGCCAAAGACAGAGATTTCTAATCGATTTCCGAATGTGGGGTTGAGAGGGGGCGGACGCTCGCAAGGGCTCCGCCCTCTTAATTTTTATGTCGATCTTCTAGTCGGAAAGATACGAGCTGAGCCGTTGCCGGAGCTCCGTTCGCGCCCGGAACAACAAACTCTTCACCGCCGGCACAGAGAGCTCGAGCACTTCGCCGATCTCTTCGTAGCTCAGCTCATCGTAGCGCCGCAGCACGAGCGCCAGGCGTTGCGTCTCAGGCAAGGCCGCGATCGCCGACTCAATCGCGCGCGCCAGCTCCGATTCGAGCGCCGCCGCAGCGGGGGTCGACGCCCGCTCGTCTTTTGTCGGCAGTTCCTCCGCGTCTTCGCCCACTGGTAGCGGCATGATTGCGTGGCGCTTTCGCCGGCGCAGCTCGTTGAAAACAAGATTGCGCGTGATCTTTAAAAGCCACGTCGTGAATTTTGCGGTCGGCTTGTAACGCGACGCGCTTTTCCACACCCGCAGAAAAACCTGCTGCGCGATGTCTTCCACATCGGAATTGCTGCCGAGCATGCGCGCGATCGTTCCCGCCACCAAGCCCTGGTGCCGCTCGATCAATTGTTCGAAGGCATCCGTCTCGCCCCGGCTGGCCCGCTCCATCAGGCGCACATCTTCTGCGTCACCGTCGCTTTTCCCCGGCGGAGTAGGATTAACGCGCGACATCGAGAAAATCAGCGGAGCGGTGCATGCAGCGGAACAGTAATTGGCGGCGAATCAAGACGACAAACCATGCAGGTCTGCCGGGGTGCTTTTTGTTGCAACCGCCCAGCACCGTGTGCATCATTGATTTGTCCATCGTTGGCACGCATCGTTTCTTGATGAATTTCTCACTAATTCCGGACGAACTTCGGCCTATCGCCGAGAAAATCGAGAATCATCAACGAATATCAGACGCAGATGCGCTGAAACTTTATCAATCAAATGATCTGAATGCGCTTGGCGTTATGGCCAGCGCGGTGCGCGAACGCAAAAACGGCCAGTTCGCGACCTACATTCTCAATCGCTACATTAACTACTCGAACATTTGCATTCTCTCGTGCCAATTCTGCGCTTTCGCGGCCAAGAAACGCGACGATCACGCCTTTGAGAGAACGATTGACGACATTGTCGAGGCGGTGGAGAGCGCACTGCGACTTGGAATTACCGAAGTCCACATGGTCGGCGGTCTGCATCCTACCTTGAAAAAAGAATGGTATCTCGATCTTCTCAGAAAACTGCGCGCGCTTGATCCGCAGCTGCACATCAAAGCTTTCACCGCCATCGAAATCCGCCATTTCGCCGATCGCATTTTTCGTTTGTCGATCCAAAAAACACTCGAGGTTTTGCGCGAGGCCGGGCTGGGCTCGCTCACCGGCGGCGGGGCTGAGATTTTCGATCCGCAAGTGCGCGATGAAATCTGCCGCGGCAAAGAAAGCGCCTCCGAATGGTTGGACGTTCATCGCACATGGCATCGCATGGGTGGTCGCAGCACCTGCACCATGCTTTACGGCCACATCGAGACATTGCCGCAGCGCGTCGATCATTTGCGTCAACTGCGTGAACTCCAGGACGAAACGGCCGGCTTCACCGGTTTCGTCCCCTTCGCGTTCGAGCCGCAAACCACCGTCCTCGCGCACATCAAACCGGCTTCCGCTTTCGAACAACTGCGCAATCTCGCCGTCAGCCGCATATATTTAGACAACATCGATCATCTTACCGCTTACTGGGTTTCAATGGGCCTGCCGCTCGCGCAAGTGTCGCTCAGTTACGGGGTGGACGATTTGCACGGCACCATCATGGAAGAAAAGATTTTCCACATGGCCGGCGCCAAAACTCCGCAGGAACAAACCGTCGCCACGCTCGAGCATTGCATTCGCGAAGCCGGCCGCGAACCGCGACAGCGTGACAGCTACTATCGCCATGTCGATCTTGCCCCGCCTTCGGCGGCGGCGAAGAAAGACGAGCCCGAGCTGATTTGCGCCTGACGCGTGGCCGGTCCGCTGCGAATAGGCTGCGTAAAATATCTCAACGCGCGTCCGCTCATTCACGGCTGGCGCGGCGAAGTAGTTTTCGAAACGCCGACCGCGCTTTGCGAAATACTCGCACGCGGCGAGCTCGACGTTGCGCTGGCATCGAGCTTCGAATTTCTGCGCAATCCGATTTACAAAATTGTCGATCTTGTCTCGATTAGTTCCGACGGTCCCGTTTACAGCGTGATCCTCGCGCACGAGCCAGGATCGACAGTATTTGAAGAGATCGAGCTCGATCCCGCGTCGCAAACATCGGTCGCGATATTGCGCTGTTTGTTGGCTGAGCGCGGCGAAAAGTTTTCAACTGCCGAAATGCCGGGCGATAAATTGTCGGCGCCGCATAGCGGTCGCGCCCGCTTGTTAATCGGCGATCAAGCAATCCGCTTTCGCCAGAAGTTCGGCGAGCGCTTTTCTTATGTCGATCTTGGCGCGGAATGGAAAAAAATTGTCGATCTTCCATTTGTTTACGCGCTCTGGCTGGTGCGTCCGGAATTCGCCGACGCCGAAAACATTGCCGACCAACTGCGTTCGTTGCGCGACGAAAATCTGGGCAAGATCGACAATCTCGTTCCTCCTGATTTCGATCGCGATTTCGGCGGGCGTTATTTTCGCGAAAATGTTCGCTTCGATTTCGGCGACCGCGAGAAAGAAGGCCTGCGAATCTTTGGTGAGTTATGCGTCAAGCACGGGTTGCTGCTAGAAAATCCGAAAAAGCTCGCACTGATTTAAGGATCGGTATTTCCGGCTGGCGTTACGCGGGCTGGCGCGGAAAATTTTATCCGAAAGGCCTCGCGCAACATCGGGAGCTAGAGTTCGCCAGCCGGCAATTCAACTCGATCGAAATCAACGGCTCGTTCTATTCGCTCCAATTGCCCTCGAGTTATCAGCGCTGGTACGAGGCGACGCCGCGCGATTTTGTTTTCGCCGTCAAAGGCGCGCGTTTCATTACGCACATGAAACGTTTGCGCGATGTGAAAGTGCCGCTTGCGAATTTTTTCGCGTCCGGCGTGCTGGCATTGCGCGAAAAGCTGGGCCCGATCCTTTGGCAATTCCCACCGAGCTTCCGTTGGAACGAAAAGAAGTTCGCCGATTTCTTCGAACTGTTGCCGCGCGATTTGCGCGCCGCCTCAAAACTGGCGCAGCATCACAACGACAAACTGAAAGCGCGCGCTTATCGCAAGATCGACATAAACCGAACGGTCCGTTATGCCATCGAGATTCGGCACGAAAGTTTTCTCGTGCCGGGATTCTTCGCGCTACTGCGCGAGCATAACATCGCCTTCGTCTTCGCCGATACCGCTGGCAAATGGCCGTACGTCGAAGATATGACCGCCGACTTCGCTTACATCCGGCTGCACGGCTCAGAGAAATTATACGTCAGCGGTTACAGCGACAAAGAAATCGAGTGGTGGGCCGGCCGCATCGAACATTGGCGCAAAGGCAAACAACCGCGCGACGCGAAGCTCGTTACGAAACACAAGATCGACAATAAACGGAAAGGGATTTTCGTTTATTTCGACAACGACGCCAAAGTCCACGCGCCATTCGACGCGCAGCGATTAGCGAAAAAACTTCGTGCGCAGAGCGGCCAGGTAATCGGCCGCTAAGCCGGCGAAAAATCCGAGGGTCGCCAAATCAAACGAAATATTTTGCGCGAGTCGAAACAACAGCCGAATCGACCGAGGCACGGAACCAAGTGACAGATTTGGCGGTAACACGCGCCCCATTGGAGCAAAATCCGAACCATAATTACTAGAATATAAGAAATTTTGACCGGGCGGATCTTCCGTTCTCGTTGTCGATCTTGTCAGAAATTTGCCAGCGACTAGGATGATCGGTGCAAAGCCAATGGATTCTCGCGCCGCCTGAAGAGCTTAACGGTGGCGCGATTTCGTGGAGCGAAATTTGCGGTCTCGAATGCATTTCGCGCCTGCTTTTGCGCAAAGGTTTCTCTAGTGCCGACGAAGTAAATGCGTTTCTGCAACCGCGTCTGAAATCGTTGAGCGATCCATTTCTGCTGCCGAATATGAACGCGGCGGTATCGCGAATTCTGCAAGCGCTCGATCGCAAAGAACGCATCGTTCTTTTCGGCGATTACGACGTCGATGGCGTGACATCGCTCGCGCTGCTCGCGGAAATGTTGCGCGCGTACGGCGCGTCTCCCGATTTATTTCTGCCGCTGCGCATGGAGGAAGGTTACGGCTTGAGCGCAGAAAGCGTCGAGCGCTGCGTGCAACCGCATCACCCGCAACTTCTCATCGCGCTTGATTGCGGCACGTCGTCCTTGCAGGAGATTGTCGATCTTAGGAAGCGCGGCGTGGAGGTGATCGTGGTCGATCATCACGAGCCAAAATCCGCGCTGCCGGATTGCGTCGCGATCGTGAATCCGAAAATTGAGCGCGACTCGCCGTTCCATTATCTGTGCAGCGTCGGGATCGTATTCAAACTTTGTCACGCTCTTTTGAAAACGCGGCCGCTGCCCGATTTTGATCTGAAGAAACATCTCGATCTTGTCGCACTCGGCACCGTGGCCGACATCGTGCCGTTGCGCGGCGAAAATCGCACACTCGTGCAGCGCGGCGCGATCGAGCTCGCGCATTCGGAAAAATCGGGGCTTCGCGCGCTCATAAAAGTCGCGGCGGTGCGCGCGCCGATTGCGGCGGACGCGATCGCATTTCGGCTCGGCCCGCGCTTAAACGCGGCCGGCCGTTTGAGCACCGCGGAAAAAGCATTGCAGCTTCTTTTGACGAAAGATGAAGGCGAGGCCGCGCAATTAGCGAGCGAGCTCGACGCGCAAAATCGGGAGCGGCAGACGGTCGAAAAGGAAATCTTCGCAGCGGCCGACGAGCAGGTCGGGAAAAATTTCGATCCGGCGCGCGATGCCGCCATCGTGGTCGGTGCGCACGACTGGCATCCGGGAGTGCTCGGCATTGTCGCGTCGCGGCTCACGAAAAAATATCATCGGCCGACGATTGTGATCGGCTTCGATGAAACCGGGCTGGGCAAAGGCAGCGGACGTTGCATCGAAGGCATGTCGCTGGTCGAGGCGCTAGGCCGATGCGCGAAACACTTGGAAAAATTCGGCGGTCACGAAATGGCGGCGGGACTGACCATTCGCGAGAAAAATTATGTCGATCTTGTCCGCGCATTCCAGGAAGCGGCGCGCGAACTTTTGTCAGAAGACAAACTACAAGCGCGATTGCATCTTGATCACGAGCTCACGTTTTCAGAGTTGAATCACGATTTGCTGCGCTGGCATGAAGCGCTCCAGCCGTTTGGCAGTGGCAATTCGCAGCCGATTTTTGTGGCGCGAGAAGTGGAGCCGGTGATCGCGCCGCAGGTTTTGAAGGAGAAACATCTCGTCTTAAAACTTCGGCAGCAAAACTCCTTTCGGCGCGCAATCTTTTTCGATGGCGCAAGCGAGCCATTGCCCGAGCCGCCGTGGGACATCGCGTTTCGCATCCACGCCGATGTATATGAAGGGGAGACGCGGCTCGACCTGCACGTGCAAGCATTGCGCGCGGCGGCTGCGTTCAACTAATGGAACTTTCGCAGCCACTGAGCGAACTGGAATGGATTCCGCGCGCGCGGCTGACTCCGCTGCGCCGGCTCGGGATCGAAACGGTGGAAGATTTGCTCACCCATTTTCCGCGGCGTCACGAAGATCGACGAGAGTTTGCGCATTTTCCGCGCGAAGAAAGCGCCCTGCCAATTTGTCTGTGCGGCGAAGTGGTGAAAACGAGCGTGCGCCGGTTCGGCGGCTGGAAAAAAATCTTCGAAGCGACTTTGCAGGAGAGCGACGCGAATGCGCTTAGCCTGCCGCTCGTTTGTCGCTGGTTCAATTTGCATTACGTGCAAAAAATGATCGCGACCGGACAGCGCCTTGTCGTTTTCGGCAAACCGAAATTGCGCGGCCAACGCCTCTGCATGGATCATCCGGAGTTTGAAGTGATAGAGAACGACGAAGATATCTCGATTCATTTTCGGCGGATCACGCCGATTTATCCAGCGACGGAAGGAATTTCGCCGCGCGTTTTGCGCGGGTTGATTTTTCGGACACTCGAAAATGCGAAAGAGATTTCGATTGAAACGCTGCTGCCAGAGAATGTCGATCTTGGGGCCCGAGATGAAGCGCTCCGCGAGATTCATTTTCCGGAAAACTTTGAAAAGTTGGCGGCCGCGCGAAAGCATTTGGTCTTTGGAGAATTTTTCGCGATGCAAATGGTGATCGCGGCGCGCCGCGCGCAATCGCACGAGCGAAATGGCGGCGCACATTGCGGCGATGGCGAGTTGCTCGAGAAGTTCCTGCGCGCGCTGCCTTTCGATCTCACGACGGCCCAGGAACGCGTCATCGCTGAGCTGCGACACGATCTCGCGTCGGAGCAACCGATGAACCGTTTGCTGCAGGGCGATGTCGGTTCTGGAAAAACGGTCGTGGCAATCGCCGCCATGCTGCTCGCGGTGGAAGCCGGATTCCAGGCCGCGCTCATGGCGCCGACACAAATTTTGGCGGAACAACATTACGCGGTGTTGCGCCGCTGGCTTGAACCGCTCGGTGTAAAATTGGCGCTGCGCACCGCCGCGCGTCACGAAGAAAACTTTATGTCGATCTTGTCCGACTCGGTCAACTCGGACATCATGATCGGGACGCATGCGTTGCTTTACGAAGGCGTTTCGTTTTCGAATCTCGGGCTCGTGGTGATCGACGAGCAACATAAGTTTGGCGTATCGCAACGGGCGCGCCTGACGAAACGCGAGCCGGCGCCGGATGTGCTCGTGATGACGGCAACGCCGATTCCGCGCACGCTGACCATGACGATTTACGGCGATCTCGATGTTTCGATCATCGATGAAATGCCGCAGAACCGAGGAAGAATTGTGACGGCGGTGCGCGATGTGGCGAAGCTAGGGGAAGTGCTCCTGTTTTTGCGCGGTCAGCTCGAGAAAGGACGGCAGGCGTACATTATTTATCCGTTGATCGACGAGAGCGAAAAACTCGATGTAAAAGCGGCGGCGAAAGAATTTGAAGAATGGCGCGAGCGTTTGCGGCCATTCCGTTGCGAGCTGCTGCACGGCCGCATCGCTGCGGATGAGAAGCAAGCGGTCATGGAACGTTTTCGCCGCGGCGAAACGAGTGTGCTCATCAGCACGACGGTGATCGAAGTAGGTGTCGATGTTGCAAACGCGACGTTCATGCTGATCGAAAACGCGGAGCGCTTCGGGCTTTCGCAGCTCCATCAGTTGCGCGGGCGCATTGGCCGCGGCGAACACAAATCGTTTTGCATTTTACTGAGCGCCGATAAGTCGCCCGAAACGCTGGCGAAATTGGCTGTGCTGGAAAAGACGAATGACGGATTTGAGATCGCGGAAGCGGATTGGGATTTGCGCGGACCGGGCGATTTGCTCGGCACCGCGCAGAGCGGTTTGCCCGCGCTCAAGATCGGCAATCTAAAAACAGATGTGCAATTAATGCAGCGCGCGCGGCAGGCGGCCGCCGACATTATTCATGTCGATCCAACGCTGGAGCGTCCTGAAAATCAACGTTTCCGGCGGTTGATTGTCGAAGAACAGGGACGAACCTTTTCGCAGGTGAGCTGATGAAAAATCTGATCAAGTTTTTGCTCTTTGTCGCGCTGCTGGCTGCAGGCATCTCGTGGCTTTACGATTATCGATTAAAGCGGGGCGAGCTGCATTTGAGCGCGCGCAGCGTGCCAGAGAAATACACGCTCGCGTCAGAGGCGAGCGTCGATCCAAAACAAATCGGGTCGCTCGATAATCTCAATCGCGAGCGCCGCATATTGGTGAGCAGCGTTGTTCCGTCAGTGGTGAGCGTGAAAACGTCGCGCAAAGTCGCGGTGCGCCGGCAGTACGGGCTCGATCCGTCCGACTATTTCAATCGCAATCCGCATCCATTTCGCAATCCGAACGATGAAGCGCTCGTGCAAAATTCGCTCGGTTCGGGCGTGATCGTTTCGAACGAAGGGCACATCATCACGAACAATCACGTGGTCGATCAAGTGGACGAAATCGAAGTGCAGCTGAGCGATGGTCGCACCAAGAAAGCGCGGCTGGTTGGCGCAGATGCGCAGCTCGATCTGGCCGTTTTAAAAGTGGATGAACCCGGCGTGAAGCCGCTCAAGCTCGGCGATTCGGATACAGTGCAGGCGGGCGATTTCGTTCTCGCCATCGGAAATCCATTTGGTTTCGAGGAAACCGTGACCGATGGAATCATCAGCTCGAAAGGCCGCCCGAATCGCGTGGATGGTTTTGGAGATTTCCTGCAAACGAACGCGGCGATTAATCCGGGCAATAGCGGTGGGCCCCTCATTAATTTGCGCGGCGAAGTGGTGGGCATCAATACGGCGATCATTTCGCGCAGCGGCGGATCGCAGGGGATCGGCTTCGCCATTCCTTCGAACACAGTGCGCATGGCGCTCGAGAGTTTATTGAAACAAGGGCGGATCATTCGCGGTTATCTGGGCATTCAGACGCACACGCTCGCGGCGGCGCAACCAGACCAAAATGTCGAAGGAGTGATTGTCGATGATGTTATTCCGGGCTCGCCGGCCGCGCTCGCGCAAATACAAAAAGGCGATGTGATTCGAAGATTCGACGGGCACGATGTGAAAAGTTTTCCGGAGCTGCGCAGTCTGGTTTCGCAAGTGGAGCTGAACAAAAAAGTGGAGCTCGAAGTCGTGCGCAATGGGAAGCCGGTGAAAGTGGCCACCGAGATCAAGGAGCAGCCAGTCGATTATCAAACGACGCGCGTTGCCCCACGACCGGGTGCGCCGCAAGCTCCGCCCGAAGCGGGAGAACCGGGTGAGAAAGCGGGGCCATTCGCCGACATCGAAGTCGCTGAATTAACTCCCGAGTTAGCGCGGCGGCTCGATGTGCCGAACACGGTGCATGGGGTGGTCATCACGAAAACTGAAGATAACTCAAACGACCTGCGCACCGGCGACGTGATCGAGGAAGTAAATCAGCAGCCGATCACTTCGCTCGCTGATTACAAAAAGATTGCCGGTGCCACGAATCCGAACCAGACACAGGTCTTATCGGTCTGCCGTCATCGTACTCGGCTCTTCGTCGTTTTGCGCGCAGCCGCGCGTTAGTTTTTGGTCGCGAAACACGCGGCGCGCAGTCGGTTTTCGAAACAGTGGGGTGAATAATCGCCTTAGCGCGAAAGTCCAAGCCTCAAATCGAACAAGCTATGAAACGAATACTCTTTGCAATCACGATGTCGATCTTGGTCCTAGCTGCCGTGCAGCGCGCGGGCGCGGCCGAGGTGTCGGTCGATTTCTTTTACAATAATCTGAACGACGGAAACTGGATCAAAGCGGGAGATTACGGCTACGGATTTCAACCGTCGGTGGCGGTCAACAATCCGCGTTGGCGTCCTTACTCGGACGGATACTGGGCCTACACCGATGTGGGTTGGACCTGGGTTTCCTACGAAGATTTTGGTTGGGCCACTTATCACTACGGCCGGTGGGCGCGAATCGCAGATCAGGGTTGGGTTTGGTTTCCGGGCAATGATCTGGAATGGGGACCGGCCTGGGTTTCCTGGCGCACGGGTGGCGATTACGTCGGCTGGGCGCCATTGCCGCCGCGCGGCGGGCAGGTGGTATATGAAGGCCGCCCAATCACCGGACATGTCGACGTAGAATTCGATATCGGACCGGCTTATTACAATTTTGTCGATGTTCGTTACATCGGCGAGCCGGTTTTGCGTGAGCGCATTTTCGAACCCTCGCAGAACGTCACCTACGTCAACAAAACGGTGAACGTCACGAACATCACCTACAGCAATTCAACCGTTTACAATTACGGCCCCGATATTGAGACCGTGAATCGTTACTCGACCCGGCCCGTTCAGCGCCTTTCGCTCCAGCGCGAAACGAATGTCGAAGCCTCAGTCGCTTTGCAGTCTGGCGGGCTTACCAAAGTTCAAGGCGGCCGGCTGGTGGTTTCGGCGCCAATGAAGATTCAAAGATCCGCGCAGACGGTTGCACCCAGGAACGTGAAAGTGAAAGTAGCGCAGGCAAAAATCGAGCACGGCTGGTCCGGTCTTTCTGATCCGAAAGCGCAAGCGGAACTAAAACAGAAAATGCAAACGGAAGATGCCAAGAGTGTACCTCCTCCAAGCATTCAACCGCACAGCGGTAGCGGCGCCGCGGCCAATGTAACGGCCGGTGCATCGGGTTCAGTCGCGCCCGCCGCCTCAGCTTCTGCCGCAGCCGCAACGAGCGCCGCAGTTTCAGCGAGTCCTGCCACCTCGGCCGCGCCGTTTGAGAAAGGCAAAGGCAAACATAAAGGAATGGCCGCAGAACAAAATGCCGCCGCGTCGCCCGCCGCATCCGTTGCTGGCGCGGCTGCCGTTGCGAGTCCGAGCGAACGAGTTAAGGGAGGCAAAGGCAAGCGCGCCGAACAAAATCTGCCGGGCGCGACGCCGGGTGCCTCCGCTTCGCCAAATGCGACTACCGAATCGACTCTGCCGATGGAGCGTGGACGCAAAGGCAAACACGGGGAACAGAATCCGCCGAGCACGATGCCAGCTACTTCGGCTTCGCCAGGCGTGACCTCCGAATCGGCTCCTGCCATGGAGCGCGGTCGCAAAGGCAAGCATGGCGAACAAAATGTGCCAGCGTCAACTCCGCCGAGTACGTCTGCCTCTACCGGCGTAAGCTCGGAAACAAACGCTTCGATGGAACGCGGTCGCAAAGGTAAACATGCCGAGCAAAATGCTTCTGCCGAATCATCGACAGGCACGATGACTCCTGCGAGCGCCGCTGCTGCTTCAGCTGAAGGCAACGCGGAAACGGCTGGCAAGGGCAAACACAAAGGAGCCGAGCGTTCCGATTTGAATGGACCGCCTCCAGGCACCGGCGCTGGGGCCGGCGCGAACGCCAACGTTCAAGAACAACGTAAAGCGCAGCAAATGCCTGCCGAAAACGCAGGTCCGGGTGAAAAAGGAAAGGGTAAGAAAAAAGGGGAAGCCTCGCCGACTCCTGGCCCGCAATAACAAAGCGAAACTAAAACTTCAGCGGCCCCGGCGATTCCGGGGCCGTTTTGTTTTACAGCAGCTCAGCGATTTGGACGGCATTGAGCGCCGCGCCTTTGAGCAGTTGATCGCCCGAAACCCAAAACGACAATCCGTTTTCCAGCGCGCAATCGAGCCGCACACGGCCGACCTGGCAATTATCCTTCCCCGCCACTTCGAGCGGCGTGGGATACCGATTGTTCTGCGGTTCGTCGACGAGTTCCAGCCCGGGCGCTTTCGCCAGAACTTCGCGCGCTTGATCGACAGAAACTTTTCGCTCGAATTCTGCGTTGATCGCGACCGAATGCGCGCGATAAACCGGTACGCGCACGCACGTGACCGAGGCGCGAAACTCCGGCAAGTGCATGATCTTGCGCCCTTCGTTTTGCATTTTCATTTCCTCTTTCGTGTAACCGCTCTCCAAAAAAACATCGACATGCGGCAGCACGTTGAAAGCGATCGGGTGCGGAAAAACTTTCGCGACCAATTGTCGATCTTGTTCCGAAGCTGTCACCTGGTCTTTTAATTCTTTAATGGCGCGTGCGCCGCTGCCGGAGACCGCCTGATAACTTGCGGCGAAAACCCGCCGCACTCCAAACGCGCGATGCAGCGGATAGATCGCCATCAACGCCACCGCGGTCGTGCAATTGGGATTGGCGATGAGTCCGTGATGGCCGCGCACGTCGTCACTGTTGATTTCGGGAATGACCAACGGCACGTCCCGCTCCATTCGAAAGACGGACGAATTATCAATCACAACCGCGCCGGCTTCGCGTGCGATCGGCGCAAACTTTCTCGAAATTTCGCCGCCCGCGCTGAAAAAACATATGTCGATCTTATCGAACGAATCGGCGCGCAGCTCCTGTATGTCGATCTTGTCGCCGCCAAATTTTAAGCTCTGGCCGGCGGAACGCTCGGAAGCGAGCAGCCGCAAATCGGCCACCGGAAAATTGCGCCGCTCGAGCACGCGTAATAACTCTACGCCGACGGCGCCGGTCGCTCCGACAATTGCGACGTGATATTTCCTCATTGTCGCCGATTGTAAGGCCGCTCTCGCATCATGCCAACCGCTCGACCTAAGATCGACATATCGATTCGCCGGCAAAAGCTCGCCCTTAAACGCGGCAGCAAAACATTGAAAGTCTATCCGATCTCGAGCTCGCGCTTCGGTGTGGGGACGAAAGAAGGCAGCATGAAGACGCCGCCCGGAAAATTTCGAATCAGCGAAAAAATTGGCGCGGAAGCTCCGCTTGGAACGATTTTCCGCAATCGCGTGGCCCTTAAGCCGGGCGATCCATTACCGAAGACGGAGGACTTCATCACGTCGCGCATTCTTTGGCTGGAAGGGTTGGAAAAAAAGAACGAGAACACGCGCGATCGATTCATTTATATTCACGGCACGAAGCACGAAGACAAAATCGGCCGGCCCGACAGCCATGGTTGCATCCGAATGCGCAACGAAGACGTGATCGAGCTGTTCGAGCTTGTCGAAAGCGGAACGCCGGTCACGATTCGCGCCTGAAAATCGCGCGCGCAGTTTGCCAAAAAATTGCGAGAAAAGCGTTGCGTCATCAGTGTTCCCCGCCTAAATGACGACAGCAACCTGCGCCGGAAGGAGGCGAATTTATAAGTGAAAATTTTGAAAGTGATCATGATCGTGGCCGTATTGGCCGGAGCTTTGAGCTTGGGGGCTTGCGCTCAAAAGAAAGAGACGATGTCTTCCAGCACCTCAGCGTCGACTTCGACGCACGGATACTCCAAGTAATCCGCGACTCGTCTGCCTGCGGATAACTTTAACCAAAAGGCCAGGCCTTCATCGGTCTGGCCTTTTCCCTTTTCGTATGTCGATCTTGGGCGCGCGTCCTTTCTTTTCGGCGAGGAGTTATTAAGATTCGCTGATGGAGATTTCCGGCCAGCCGCTGTCGCTCACGCAAATCGCGGCAGTGGCCATCGGTGGCGAAAAAGTTCAGGTCGCACGCTCCGCGCGAGAGCGAATGGAAGCATCGCGCAAAGTCGTGGAAGAAATTGTGGCGCGCGATGACGTCGTTTACGGCGTCACCACCGGTTTCGGAAAACTTTCCGACGTTCACATTTCTAAAAATGATCTGCGCGAACTGCAGCTCAACCTTGTCCGGAGTCACGCGTGTGGGGTGGGGCGTCCGCTGACCGAGGCCGAAGTCCGCGCCATGATGTTGTTGCGCGCGAATGTGCTCGCGCTTGGTCTGAGCGGCATTCGTTTCGCGGTGGTCGAGCTCATCGTCGAAATGTTGAACCGCGGCGTGCATCCGGTCGTCCCCGAAAAGGGTTCGGTCTGCGCGAGTGGTGATCTTGCGCCACTGGCGCATCTCGCGCTCGTTCTCATCGGCGAAGGCGAAGCATTTTTTAGCGGACAAAAATTGGCTAGCGCAGCCGCGCTGCGAAAAGCCGGGCTCGCTCCCGTGCAGCTCGAAGCCAAGGAAGGCCTCGCGCTACTCAACGGCACGCAAGCGACGCACGCCGTCGGGGGATTGTCGATCTTGCGCGCGAAACGTCTTTCGCGCGTAGCCGACGTGGCTGGTGCCATGAGTCTCGATGCTCTCAAAGGCACGCCCACGCCTTTTGATCCGCGCATTCAGAAAGCGCGACCTCATCCCGGTCAAAGAGCGGTCGCGGAACATTTGCTCGCGTTGCTGCGCGACAGTGAGATCAGGGAATCGCACATTGCCGGCGATCCGCGCGTGCAGGATGCGTACAGTCTGCGCTGCATGCCGCAGGTGCACGGCGCCGTTCGCGGCGCGCTCGCACATTGCGAAGATATTTTCGCAATTGAATCGGGGTCGGCCACCGATAATCCTCTCATCTTTTCTGAGAGTGGTGACGTGCTATCCGGTGGAAATTTTCACGGCGCGCCGCTCGCGCTCGCGCTCGATTACGCGGCCATCGCGCTCACCGATTTGATGAGCATCAGCGAACGCCGCATCGATCGGCTCGTGAATCCCGATTTGAACGAAGGTCTTCCGCCGTTTCTCGCGCCACATGCCGGCATGCAATCCGGTTTTATGATTCCGCACGTCACTGCCGTCGCGCTCTTGAACGAAGCGAAAGTTTTTGCGCATCCCGCCAGCGTCGACAATTTGCCGACTTCCGGCGGAAAGGAAGATCACGTCTCGATGGGAATGACGGGCGCGCTGAAGCTCCGCACGATCGTTGAGAATGCGGAACATCTTCTGGGGATTGAATTGCTCGCCGCGGCAGAGGCGCTCGAATTTCGGCGACCGCTGAAAGGCGGCATGGGGGTGGAACGCGCTTATCAGATCGTGCGCGCGGTTGTTCCGCCGGCAAATACCGATCGTTCCATGTCGCGCGACATCGAAATGATCGCGGCTGCTTTACGCGAAGGAAAATTCGACAGCGAGACGGAAAAATTATGAGCGGCAAACGCATTGTGCGCGCGCCGCTCGGCAACGAAAAAAGTTGCAAAGGCTGGCACCAGGAAGCGGCGCTGCGCATGCTCATGAATAATCTCGATCCGGAGGTCGCCGAAAATCCGGACAAGCTCATCGTGTACGGCGGCACCGGTCGCGCCGCGCGAAGCTGGGAAGCTTTCGATGCAATCGTTACTTCACTTCGTAAGATCGACAATGACGAGACGCTGCTCGTCCAATCGGGTAAACCGGTCGGCATTTTTAAAACGCACGATGAAGCGCCGCGCGTTTTGATTGCGAATTCAAATCTGGTCGGACAATGGAACAACTATTCTGAATTCAATCGGCTCGAGCGCCTCGGCCTGACGATGTACGGCCAGATGACTGCCGGCTCGTGGATTTACATTGGCAGCCAGGGAATCGTGCAAGGCACATTCGAAACGTTCGCGGCCGCCGCCAAAAAACATTTCGGCGGATCGCTCGAAGGAAAATTAATCGTGAGCGGCGGCCTCGGTGGGATGGGCGGCGCGCAACCGCTCGCCGCCACCATGAACGGTGCGCTTTTTCTCGGCGTCGATGTCGATCGTGCGCGGATCGAGAAAAGATTGCAGAGCGGATATTGCGATCAAATCGCGCACTCGCTCGATGAGGCGTTGAAGCTATTCGACGCTGCGCGGAAAGATCGACATGCAATTTCGGTCGGCCTCGTCGGCAACTGCGCGGACGTGCTGCCGGAGATGGTGAAGCGCGGAATCGTTCCCGATCTTCTGACCGATCAAACCAGCGCGCACGACGCGCTCAACGGTTACGTGCCTCACGGAATGAGTTTGGAAGACGCGCTCGCCTTGCGCGCGAAAAATCCGGACGCGTACATTGACAAGTCGATGTGCTCGATGGCGGTGCATGTCGAAGCCATGCTCGCGTTGCAAAAAAAGGGCGCGATCACTTTCGATTACGGAAACAACATTCGCGCGCAGGCGAAGAAAGCTGGCGTCGAAACCGCGTTCGATATTCCCGGCTTCGTCCCCGAATACATCCGGTCGCTCTTTTGCGAGGGGAAAGGTCCGTTCCGCTGGGTCGCGCTGAGCGGAGATCCGGAAGACATCGCGCGCACGGACAAGCTCGCGCTCGAAATATTTCCGAAGAATCAAACGCTCGCTCGTTGGATGAAACTCGCGCGCGAACGAATTCAATTTCAAGGATTGCCCGCGCGCATTTGCTGGCTCGGTTACGGCGAACGCGCCGAATTTGGCCTCGCCATGAACGAACTCGTTAGGCGCGGCGAAATCAAAGCGCCGATCGTGATTGGGCGCGATCACCTTGACGCGGGCTCAGTCGCGTCGCCGAATCGCGAGACCGAAGGAATGATCGATGAGAGCGACGCGATCGCGGATTGGCCGCTCCTCAACGCGCTCATTAATACGGCCAGCGGCGCGTCGTGGGTTTCAATTCACAACGGCGGTGGAGTCGGCATTGGTTACTCGCAGCACGCAGGAATGGTCGTCGTCGCGGACGGAACTGAAAATTCGAAACGCCGACTCGAGCGCGTTTTGACCAGCGATCCGGGCATGGGCGTTTTACGCCATGTCGATGCTGGCTATTCGCGGGCTATCGATTTTGCCGACGAAAACAAGATCGACATACCGATGCAGCCCACTCGTCGCGATTGATTATGCAAAAGCTGATCGAATGTGTGCCGAACTTTTCGGAAGGTCGCGACGCGGAGATTATTCGGCAAATCACGGCCGCGATTGAATCGGCGGAGGGAGTTTCTCTGCTCGATGTTGATCCTGGCGCGAGCACCCACCGCACAGTCGTCACCTTTGTGGGCAGCCCGGAAGCTGTAGTGGAAGGCGCGTTTCGCGGAATAAAAAAAGCGGCGGAGTTGATCGACATGCGCAAGCACAAGGGCGCGCATCCGCGCATGGGCGCGACGGATGTTTGTCCATTCATTCCGGTGAGCAACGTCAGTTGGGACGAGGCGATCGCATGCGCGCAAGAATTGGGAAAGCGCGTCGGCAATGAATTAAAGATTCCCGTTTATCTTTATGAGAAAGCGGCAAAGGACCCATCGCGCTCAAATCTGGCGACGATCCGCGCTGGCGAGTACGAAGGTTTTGCGGCGAAAATAAAAGATCCGCAATGGAAACCGGACTTCGGACCTGCGCAATTCAATGAAAAAGCCGGTGCGACCGCGATCGGAGCGCGCGAATTTTTGATCGCTTACAATGTGAACCTCAACACGAAATCGGTGAGGCGCGCGAATGCCATCGCTTTCGATGTGCGTGAAAATGGCAGAGTCAAAACAGTTGACGGCACGCCCTCCGGAAAACCGGTGCTCGACGCAAAAGGCGAACCGGTTCGCGTTCCCGGAATGCTCAAGCACGTGAAGGCGATTGGCTGGTTTGTTGAAGAATATGGCATCGCGCAAGTCTCCATGAACCTGACCAACGTCGAAGAAACGCCGTTGCATGCGGCTTTCGATGCTTGCACTGAATCGGCGCACCGGCGCGGTCTGCGCGTGACCGGCTCGGAAATTGTGGGCATGCTGCCGAAGAAATGTTTGGTGGATGCCGGAAGATATTTTTTGCGTAAACAGAAATGGTCGGAAGGCGCATCGGACGAAGCGCTTATCGAGATGGCGATCCGTTCAATGGGATTGAGTGAGCTGAAGCCTTTCGATCCGAAAGAAAAAATCATCGAACTCAAAATGGAATCCACCGATTCAAAAAATACTCTCGCGAAAATGGACCTGCGCCAGTTCTGCAACGAAACGTTGAGCGATTCGCCCGCGCCCGGCGGCGGATCGGTCGCAGCGTTGATGGGCGCGCTCGGCGTGTCGCTTGGCGGAATGGTCGCGAACCTCTCAGCGGGGAAACGCGGTTGGGAAGAGAAGCTCAGCTTTTTCAGCGATTGGGCCGTGAAAGCGCAGCAGTTGAAAGATGAAATGTTGTTTCTTGTCGATGAAGACACGGCCGCGTTTAACAAAGTGATGGCGGCTTTTGCATTGCCAAAAAGTTCTGCCGAAGAAAAAACAGCGCGATCGGATGCGATCGAATCCGCCAACAAATATGCGGCCGAAATTCCGCTGCGTGTTATGGAAACCGCGTCGAAAGCTTATCCGTTGCTCGCCGAAATGGCGGAGAAAGGGAATCCCGCTTCCGTTTCGGACGTGGGCGTTGGTTTGCTCGCGGTGCGCGCTTGCATTGATGGAGCGGCGCTCAATGTCCGCATCAATCTTGCCGGGCTGAAGGATGAGAAAACAAAGTCAGCGCTTCAGAAAAAAGTTCTCGAGATCACCGGCGCCTCCGAGTCCCAATTCAAAACAATTATGCAGATTGTTGAGAGCAAGCTGAGCAAATCTTGAAGTCTCTCGCTGTTCTCCACGCCGCGCAGCTCGTCACGATGGCCGGGCGCGATCTCGGCATCATTCGCGATGGCGGAATGCTTGTTCGTGACGGCAAGATCGACATGGTCGGCCCGAGCGACAAGATCGACATAAACGGCGCGGAAGTTTTCGATGCGCGCGGGAAAGTGGTGCTGCCGGGATTTATCGATGCGCACACGCATTTGGTTTTCGCCGGAAATCGGCTCGATGATTTTGAACGGCGCGCGCGCGGTGAGACTTACGAACAAATTGCCAAAGCGGGCGGCGGGATTTGGTCGTCAGTGAAAAAGACCCGCGCCGCAAGCGAGGATGACCTGCTCGCGGAAGCGCGCAAACATGCACGCTGGTTTCTGAAATGCGGGGCGACGACGGTGGAAGCGAAGTCCGGCTACGGATTATCGCTCGACGAGGAGATCAAGATTTTGCGCGTGATCCACCGATTGAACGAAATGCCGATGGAATTCGTGCCGACGTTTCTCGGTGCGCATGCGATTCCGGAAGAATTCCGCGGTACGCCCGAGCGCTATGTCGATCTTGTCGTCGAGGAGATGCTGCCACGCGTCGCGTCGAACAAGCTCGCGGAATATTGCGATGTGTTTTGTGAGCGCGGTTATTTCGATGTCGAGCAGTCGCGCAAGATTTTAAGCGCGGCGAAAAAGCTCGGGCTCGGTCTGCGCATTCATGCCGATCAATTGACGAACAACGGCGGCGCGGATCTAGCGGCAGAATTAGGCGCGGTCACAGCGGATCACCTCGAACAAACCGACGAGCGCGGAATCGCGGCGATGAAACGCGCTGGAGTGCAGCCGGTTCTTTTGCCGGGTTCAGTTTACTCGTTAGGCGGAAATCGTTATCCGCGCGCGCGCGAAATGATCGATGCCGGCCTCGATGTCGTGCTCGCGACCGATTTTAATCCGGGCTCATCGCCCACGCCTTCGTTGCCGATGGTTTGTTCCATTGCGATCACGGAAATGAAAATGACGCCGGCGGAATGTCTGACCGCGGCGACAATTAACGCGGCACGCTCGCTTGGTCGCGCGGACAAAATCGGTTCGCTGGAAATAGGAAAGCAGGCCGACTTCTCGATCTTCGACTGCGAAGATTATCGCGAGCTGATGTATTGGTTCGGCTTTCCGCAAACGCACGCGGTGTTTGTAGGTGGGCAACGCGTTTATCCATGAAGCGCCCGTTGCCATTACGCCTGGCGCCCGCGCAAATGCGAACGGTGCTTTATTATAAATTTTATCGCGCACATCGAGATCGTTACGGCGAATTATTTTCGAACGCTTCATTGCAATTCGCGCCGAACTTTAGAATGGAGCTTTCGCCGCACGACGAAGCTCATGGCGAAATTGCGTTCACCGGATTTTATGAGCTGACGCTGAGCCGTCGCATCGCGGCGGATGCGCAACGCGGCGGATTACTTGTCGATGTTGGTGCGAACTACGGTTACTTCACGCTGTTGTGGCTGGCTGGCGCAGCGCGAAATCGCACACTGATTTTCGAAGCGTCGCCCGCAAATCATGCGGCGCTTTCGGCAAATATCGCGCGCAATCATTGCGACGGTCGTGTTAAAATTCAAAAAGTGGCGGTGGGACGTGAGTCGGGCACGGCGCGCTTCTCGTTAGGCGAACCTGGTCAGACAGGGTGGGGCGGAATTGCGACAGCAGAAGGCGCGGCGGAAACCGTTGTGCCCATGACAAGTCTCGATGAAACAATTGCCGGTGACGCCATTGTCGATGTTCTAAAAATCGACGTGGAAGGTGCCGACACTTGGGTTTTGCAAGGCGCGAAGAAGTTGCTGAGTGAGCGGCGAATCCGGCAAATTTATTTCGAGCAAAATCACGAGCGGATGAAAGCCCTCGGAGTTGCGCAAGACGAAGCCGCGGTTTTTTTGCGCTCGGTTGGTTACGAACCCAGCATTCTCGCGGGTGAGGGATCTCATATCGTGGAATGGCAGGCGAATCCGGCGACGTAATTCGGCGTTTTGCGGCCGCCATATTTGCGCGGTAGACCGCGTGCCCTTAACGTCGCTGCGCCGAATGAAAGTCGAAGTAGAAAATCAACCGCAGAGCGTGGCGACGTTGCGGATCGAACTCCCGCCCGAGGAAGTCTCGAAGGAATGGGATTCAATCGCAAACAGCTACACGAAGCATGCGCGCATTCCCGGCTATCGGCCGGGCAAAGCGCCGCGTCGCGTCATCGAAGCGAAGTTTAAAAAGGAAATTCAGGATGAGCTGACGCAAAGGCTGGTTTCGAAAAGCTATCACGATGCGGTCGCGGCGAAAAAACTGCGCGTGGTTTCGCTGACCAATCTGGAGGACGTGCAGTTTGGCGAAGACAAATCGATGCGCTTTCGCGCGACGGTCGTGACGGCGCCGGAATTCGAGCTGCCCGATTACAACAACATTCCGGTGGAATTGCCGGTGACGGATGTTTCAAAAGAAGATGTCGATCTTGCGTTGGAACGTTTGCGCGATCAATCAGCCGACTTTGTCGATGTTCCAAACCGCGAATTGGCCATGCAGGATTTTGCAGTGATCGATTTTGACGGCGCAATCGACGGAAAAGCGATTGCAGAGATTGCCCCCGACGCGAGCAAGAATTTGCACGGCGGAAAAAAATTCTGGCTGCATGTCGCTCCCGGAAATTTTCTGCCGGAATTTTGCGACCAAATCGTCGGGATGAAACCGGGCGAAACGCGCAGCGTGCAAGTGAAGTTTCCGGATGACTTTCCAGTGGCGCCGCTTGCCGGAAAAAAGGCGGACTACGCCGTGACTTTGAATGAGCTGAAGGAAAAAAAGCTACCGGAATTGAATGATGAATTCGCGACGCGCCTCATGCCAGGCAAGTCACTTGTCGATCTTAGACACGAGGTTGAGCATCAGATCGAACACGAGAAGGAGCACGAAGTGGAGCGCGCGAAAGAATCGCAAATCGTAAAATTTCTGCACGAGCGCATCAGCTTCGATTTGCCGCCGAGTTTGCTGCAAAATGAAACGCGGCGCGCGCTCAATGAGTTAGTGCACCGCAATCGGGAGCGCGGCGTGCCGGACGATATTTTGAAAAACAAAGAGAAAGAATTGATCGAAGGCGCGGGCTCAGTCGCGGCCCATCGTTTGAAAACGAACTTCATTCTTCATCGCATCGCTGAGCGCGAAAAGATCGAGATGACCCGCGAGGAATTGAACGAGCGCATTCGCGCGCAGGCCGCGCATTACAATGTTTCGGTGGAAAAAATGCGCAAGGAATTGGAGGAACATAACCAGCTCGACGCGCTCGCCGAGGAGATCGTGCTGGGCAAGACTCTTGATTTCCTGAAAGCGAATGTTAGCGTGCAATCACCTTCACAAATTCCGGCGGAGACCGTTTCGCCGGAGAAACCGACATGACCACCGACAACAAAAATCTCTCGCAATCGATCCTCATTCCGATGGTGGTGGAGCAGACGGGGCGCGGCGAACGCAGCTACGACATTTATTCTCGCCTTCTCAAGGACCGCATCGTGTTCATCGGCGCGATCGACGATCACGTGGCGAATCTTGTCATCGCGCAGCTTCTTTTTCTGCAAATGGAGGACGGCAAGAAGGACATCAGCCTTTACATCAACTCGCCCGGCGGCGTGGTCACGGCTGGCCTCGCCATTTACGACACGATGCAATTTTTGACGTGCGACGTGACAACTTACTGCCTCGGGATGGCGGCCAGTATGGGCGCGGTCTTGCTTTGCGCCGGAACGAAGGGCAAACGTTTCGCGCTCCCAAATTCCGACATCATGATCCACCAAGTTTCGGGCGGGGCACAGGGCCAGGCCAGCGACGTCGAGCGCACGGTCGAATACATGTTCAAGCTGAAGAAACGGATGATCAGGATTCTGTCGCAGCACACCGGCCAGCCGGAAGACAAGGTGCGCCTCGATTCGGACCGCGATTATTACATGTCTGCGGCCGAGGCAAAATCCTACGGCCTCGTGGATGAAGTCATTAAATCCCGCAAGGAAGTGAAACTCCTGGACGGGGCGTCATCGCCCGCGTCTGACCGCTCGACCGCGGTGGCCGAGGCAGCGTTACCGCGCAAGATCGAGGAATAGAAACTGCTCTTTAAGCCAGCAAGTTTATGGCGCGCGCTTCGAACCTGACCATGTGCTCCTTCTGTGGCAAAAGCCACGCGGAAGTGCGCAAGCTGATCGCAGGCCCGGGCGTCTATATTTGCGACAGCTGCATCAACGTCTGCAAAAGCATTCTCGACAAAGAGCTGAACGAGGACGCGCGGCGACAATCTTCCAGCATTCGGGTGCCGAAACCGGCGGACATCCGGCGGTCACTCGACGCATATGTGGTCGGCCAGGACGTCGCGAAAAAGACACTCTCGGTCGCGGTGCATAATCATTTTAAGCGTGTTCTGCAGACGACGAGCGCGCCGGCTGATTCATCGGCTGCGTTTCAGCCCGATCCATTTGCCGACGTCGAAATCGAGAAGAGCAACATCTTGCTCATCGGACCGACCGGGTCCGGCAAAACGTTGCTCGCCAAAACGCTCGCCAAAATTCTCGATGTCCCATTTTGTATCGCGGATGCGACGACGCTGACCGAAGCGGGTTACGTCGGCGAAGATGTCGAGAACATCATTTTGCGATTGCTGCAAAATGCGGACTACGACGTGAAGCGCGCCGAGATCGGCATCGTTTACATCGACGAAATCGACAAGATCGGCCGCAAGACGGACAACGTCAGCATCACGCGCGACGTTTCCGGCGAAGGCGTGCAGCAGGCGCTCCTCAAAATTCTCGAAGGATCGACATGCAACGTCCCACCGCAAGGCGGCCGCAAGCATCCGCATCAGGAATACATTCAGGTCAACACCGAGAAAATTCTTTTCATCTGCGGCGGCGCATTCATCGGGCTCGATAAAATTGTGCAAAAACGCATCGGCCAAAAAACGATGGGCTTCAGCAGCCCCACGCTGGAAGTCGAAGAAGCGCTGCGAAAACAAGCCGTGCGCCATGTCGAGCCGGAAGACCTTCTCGCCTTCGGCATGATTCCGGAATTCATCGGCCGGCTACCGGTGGTAAGCGCGCTCGATGCGCTCACCGAAGACGAAATGGTGCAAATTTTGACCGACACCAAGAACGCAATGGTGAAGCAGTACACCAAGTTGTTTTCGATGGAGGGTGTTCGACTGAGCGTGACCAAAGATGCTTTGCGCGCGCTAGCCGCGCAGGCGGTCACCAAAGGAACCGGCGCGCGCGCGTTGCGCGCGATGCTCGAGCGAATCATGCTCGACATCATGTACGATGTGCCGAGCCGCGAAGACATCGCCGAAGTCACGATCAATCGCGCGGTGGTGGAAGGCAAAAAGCTTCCGCTCATTCGCAAGAAGCAGGACAAAGACGCGGCCTAAGATCGACATACAGACGTTCGGCGCGGCGAGTTGGACGTTTCGTTTTATTCGCCGCAACTTGCGGCGCGCCGCATGAAAGTCATCGTCATCAACACCGGCACCGAGATCATGCTCGGCGCAGTGCTCAACACGCATCTAACTTTTATCGCGCGGCAGATTTTTCCGCTAGGTCTGCGTGTTGCTCGGCAGATCGCGATTCCGGATGGAACGCCGATTCGCAATGCGCTCGCTGAGTCTTTCGCGGAAGCGGAAATTATTTTCGTGACCGGCGGGCTGGGTCCGACGACCGACGACATCACGCGCGAAACCGTTGCCCAATTTCTTGAGCTGCCGATGCGTCAGGATGAGGAAGTAATGGAGGCGATCACCGCGCGATTTGCGCGGCGCGGCCTGAAATTTACGGAGCGCATTTCGCGTCAGGCCCAAGTTCCCGAAGGTGCCGTCGTTTTGCCTAACGAACACGGCACCGCGCCCGGTCTTTATTTGCGCGCCAACATTAGATCGACAAAAAGTTCGCCGCATCTTTTTCTGCTGCCGGGGCCACCGCGCGAATTGCAAGCGATGTTCATAAATTTCGTTATGTCGATCTTGCGCGAGATCGTTCCCGAAAAAAAAGACCTGCAATGCAAAACGTATCGCATGGCCGGCATGGGCGAATCGACCGTCGAAAACGCGATCGGCCAGGAGCTTCTCATCATTCCCGGGCTTGAGGTAGGCTACTGCGCGCGGCCGGGCGAAGTAGATTTGCGAGTCATCGGTGGTGCCGCGGCGATGGCGCGCGCTGATGCAATCATTCGCGACAAACTCGGCGCGTCGATCTTTTCCGATCGCGATGAAGTTCTCGAGCAGGTTTTGGTGCAATTACTTTCCGAGTGCAAGGAAACGCTCGCCCTTGCGGAGTCGTGCACAGGTGGACATCTCGCGAATCGCCTCACGAATGTCCCCGGCGCGTCAGCAGTTTTTCTGGCGAGTTACGTCACGTATTCGAACGAAACAAAGATCGACATGTTGAATGTCGATCCTGATTTAATCCAGAAGCTCGGCGCGGTGAGCGAGGAAGTCGCGCGCGCCATGGCGGACGGGGCTCGCGCGCGGGCAAGATCGACATACGCGATCGCCACCACCGGAATCGCGGGACCGGGCGGCGGTTCGGAGGAGAAACCGGTCGGCACGGTTTACGTCGCGCTCGCTTCCTCCGACGAGAAAACCGTGAGCAAGCGATTCAATTTTCCGAGTGAACGCGAAACTTTTAAAGGGCTCACCGCGCAAGCAGCTTTCGAAATGCTTCGGCGACGCTTGCTTGAAAAATAGTTTGCGCTAGGGCGCGACTTCCACCGGCGTGCCGACTTTCACGTGTTGGTAAAAAAGGAGCGCGGCCTGTGCAGGCATGCGAATACATCCGTGCGAAGCGGGATAGCCGGGAAGAATTCCGATGTGCATGCCCACGCCGTCTCCCGTCAAGCGCATGAACCATTTCATTTCCGCACCGACGAAGTGCGTGCCGCTCGGCGCCGAATCGATATGCAAACTCACGCCCGCTCGCACGACGCGGCCCGACTTGTCTCGATAATCCCCGTAAAGTGTGGAGTGATGATTGGGATCTTTTTCCAGCACGGTGAAATGGCCGGTCGGCGAACTGTGGCCGCGTTTGCCGGATGAAATCGGCGTGTCGATGACGACCTTGTCGCCCATCATCA
The DNA here is from genome assembly GCA_041167045.1 of Verrucomicrobiota bacterium. Classification (GTDB taxonomy): domain Bacteria; phylum Verrucomicrobiota; class Verrucomicrobiia; order Chthoniobacterales; family UBA10450; genus CATPCN01. Next base: position 17,735 of record JBEEGW010000017.1, on the reverse strand, counting down.
AGTAGGCGCGTTGTTTGGGGATCGAGACGAACACGCGCGCTGCATCGGGAGTGAGTTGGGGCAGAAGTTTATTGTCGATGTTGATCGGGTCCTGCTTGTGAATCAGCTCGGAGGCTTTTCGCATGGCAGGGACTGCAGCCACTGGCGCCGGCGTTGGAGCGCCAGTGAGATCGCACACGAAAAGTGCGACGGCGAAAAAAGGAAGTGAACGAAAAAACGTCGGCTTCAATCTCGCGTGTAGGTATTGATGCGCTGCTGCCAACCCGCCAGCCAGCGCGATTCATGCCGCTCCGGTGGCGAATTTTCCACGCGTTGCGCGAGAACTTTTTTGGCGGACGCGGCGAACGCGCGCACCGGATCTCCACCGGCTGACATCGCTTCGAGCGCCTGGAGCAATCCCCAACCCTGGCTACGATAGCGCTCTGTTTCGAGTGTGCCTTCGCCTTTGAAATTCACGTAATCCATCAGGGCATAACAGCCGTTCGCCGATTGGGCGAGACGATTAAATTGCTCTTGAACGTGCGCGCGTTTCTCGGGCGCGGCCTCGGCCAGCATCTTCGGAAGCGCTTCCTGCAAACGTTGCGCCAGAAACTGAGCCTGAAGATCGACAGTGTCCGCGAGAAATTGGCGCAACTGTTTCATTTGCGACGTTTGTTGCGCGCGCAAGAATTCGGCGCGCGAATTCCACGGGCAGGCGAGGCCAGTTGACAGAAATTCCGGAAGCTTCGCGCCGCGGCTCGAGACGAAGCTCAGCATTTTCGGAAAACTTTCCTCGTACCGGTCGCGCATATTTTTCGGATACCAGATGAAATGGCCAATGCCGAGTGAAGCGAAGTTTTCGCCCGCATTCCACGAAGTAAGTCCGGCGATCGTTCCGTTGCATTCGTTCTGCCAGATTTTTTTTCCGATTCGCAGGGCGTCCGCATGCGAAATTGTGAGCGCGCCAGCCGGGAATGCGCTTAGACAAAGCGCCGCCAGAGTGATTGTCGATCTTAGCCGCGGGAAAAGGCGAGAACGCCGGCCGCTTGACGGCTGAGCTTTATGAATTAGCATGCAACTTCTTGCGGCGGTCGTATTCAATCGTAGCCGCATTCGCACGTTTAATCTTATGAATCGTCTCCCGCTAATCATTGCCGCAGTGTTTCTGTGTTCGAGCGCTTTTGCACAGGAAAAAATTCAACTCAAAGACCAAAAAGACAAAGTCAGCTACAGCATCGGGCTGGACATCGGCTTCACTTTCAAGAAGCAAAACATGGATCTGAATCCGGATTTGCTCGTGGCCGGCGTCAAGGACGCGATGAACAGTAAGCCGCAGCTCACCCCCGAACAAATCAAGGAAGTGATGACGGTGTTCCAAAAAGAAATGACGGCAAAACAGGAAAAGACCAACAAAGAAGCCGGTGCGAAAAACGCGGCCGATGGCCAGAAATTTCTCGCTGATAACAAAACAAAAGAGGGCGTGAAGACGACCGCGAGTGGTTTGCAATATAAAGTGATCAAGGAAGGCAGCGGCGCGAGCCCGAAGACCACCGACACAGTGACTGTAAATTATCGCGGAACGCTGGTCGATGGCACTGAGTTCGACAGCTCTTATAAACGCGGCGAACCAATCACCTTTCCGGTCACGGGCGTGATTGCAGGTTGGACGGAAGCGCTCCAGCTCATGAAAGTGGGTTCGAAATATCAGCTCTTCATTCCGCCGAATCTGGGCTACGGCGAGCGCGGCGCGGGACAAACGATCGGGCCAAATTCGACGTTAATCTTCGAGGTGGAGCTGATCGGCATTCAAGCTGCGCAGAGCGCGAGCCCGAGTCCGTCACCAGCCGGCTAGCGCGTCACACTTTCTGCGCGACGTTTTCCCACGCGATGTGTGGCGCGTCGCTCCAGAGATCTTCGAGACTATAGAATGCGCGTTTTTCGCGATGAAAGACGTGCACGATCACTTGCATGTAATCGAGCACGATCCATTGGCTCGCCGGAAATCCATCCACCGCGCTGGCACGGATGCCGTGATCCTCTTTTAATCGCGATTCTAATTCGCCGGCGATCGCTTTGAGGTGCGGCTCGGAAGTTCCCGAGCAAATGACGAAATAATCTGTGAACGTGGAAATCTCGCGCAGATCGAGCACCACAATGTCTTCCGCCTTCTTGTCCGCGGCGAGCGTGGCGCAGGTTTTCGCTAATTCTTCGGGCGTTATATCTTCGGCTTTCTGTAAAGTTGCTCGCGCTGAATGATTCGATCCACCGCTTCGGGCACGAGATAACGGATGGAACGCCCGCTGGCAACTCTGTTTCTGATTTCCGTCGCCGATATGTCGATCTTACGCGCGATGATCTGGAAAGAATGTTTCGTCTCGAGACCGGTGCGATCCAGCACGATGAACTCCACCAGTTTCTCCAACTCGGCAAAGCGGTGCCACGTCCGCAGCCCCGGCACGTTGTCCTCGCCGATGAAGTAAAATATTTTCGCGCCCTTTTCGCGCTCCATGATTTCTTCGATGGTATCGATCGTGTAAGAAGGCGCGCCGCGGCGCAATTCGCAATCGTCGACCGAGAATTTCGGTTCCTCTGTAATTGCCGCGCGTAACATTTTCAAACGCACCGATGCGGTCGCGATATGTCGATCTTGTTTATGAGGCGACGCCGCTGCCGGCACAAAGATCACGCCTTCGAGTTGCAAAGATTCCATCGCTTCGCGCGCCAGAATCAAATGCGCGTGATGAATCGGATCGAACGTGCCGCCGTAAATTCCTATTTTCAACTCGCAACGCTCAACGCTCAATGCTTGACGTTCAATCTCTAATTAAAGCTGTCATTCTGAAGCGGAGCGAAGAATCTCTGAATATCTGGCTGGTATTTTTCGAAAACCAATAGTCAGAGATGTTTCGGTCCGAGCCGGACTGGCCTATCGCTCAACGTGACAGATCGATGGTGAGCTTGGGCGTTGAAAGTTGGACGTTGAGCGTTGATTCTTCCACGCCATGAAGAGTGATTTGCTCGGTCAACTGATCCTTACCGGCGTTCCCGGTCCGGAGCTGGACGTAGAAACGGCCGCGCTCTTTCGCCGCGTGCAACCTGGCGGCTTCATTCTTTTTGGTCGCAATATAAAATCCGCGTCGCAATTGCGTGCCCTCATCGACGATTTGCGTGGGCTGAGCGAGATCGAGCCAATTATCACGATCGATCAAGAAGGGGGACGCGTTTCGCGATTGCGCTTGATCGGCGAAGAGCCCCCCAGCGCGCAGCAATTGCGCGACAAGGGAGATGTCGATCTTGTCCGCCGGCATGGCGAAATCACGGGACGATTGCTGCGGCTCTTCGGTTTCAATCTCGATCTTTGCCCAGTGCTCGATCTTTCTTTCGATGACGAGGCCGATAATTCATTGCGCGGCCGCTGCTACGGAAAAACCGTCGAGCAAGTTGTGAGGCTGGCGGGCGCGTTTAACGATGCGCTGCGCGGGGAGGGGATAGCGAGCTGCGGCAAACATTTCCCTGGATACTCGGCCGCCACGATCGACGCGCATCACGATTTACCAAAGATCGACAGAACGAAGGCGCAACTGGATCGCGAAGAGCTAGCGGTGTTTCGCCATTTCGTCACCAAGATCGACAGCATGATGATCTGCCACGGCTGGTATCCATCCTTCGAATCCAAAAAGACGCCGGCCTCGTTGTCGCACCGCATTGTAACAAGTCTTTTGCGCGAAGAGATGGGCTTTGAAGGTCTCATCATGACGGACGATCTCGATATGGGCGCGATTCTTAACGAGTACGGCCTCGAAGAAATGATTCGGCTCGTCATGGCCGCGGGAAACGATCTGGCGATGATTTGCCATCGCGTTGACGCCATTGAGCAAGCGCATCGAACACTGGCCACGCTTCCGCAGATGCAGCTCGATCGCGCGCTCGATCAAGTCGCGCTTTTCAAAAAGATATTGCGCGCGCCGGATAATTTTTCGGAATCGGCATTTGCGAAACTTAATGCCGAAGTTTGGGATCTTCGCGTCGCGGTTCTCGGCGAAGAGTTAGCTGCGCAGCGCAGCACGGAAGATGGGAAACGCTCGCCGGTGGAAACCTACTGAGTCGATTACATCCGGCGCTCGCCGGTTCCATTGACGATCCACGCGCGACTCGATAACGTTCGCGCGTGCAATCGCAGTTGGAACAGTTGCTTGTCTTGCAAGATCGACAGCAAAAAATCGAGCAAGTCGAGACCGAGATTAAAAGCCTCCCGCTTCAGCGCAAAAATCTCGAAGCTCAGCTTGCAGCCAGTGCGGCCGGGGTGGACGCGCTTAAGCAAAAAGCAAAACAAACGGAGGTCGAACGAAAAAAACTGGAGCTTGATGTCGGCACACGCAACGACAGCATCTCGCGTTTAAAAACCCAGCAGTACGAGACGCGCAAGAATGATGAGTTTCAGGCAATGGGCCACGAGATCGAGCGCTATGAAAAGGAAATTCAAAAAATCGAAGACGCGGAGCTGGAGCTGATGGATCAGACCGACAAATTAAAAACCGCGCTCAGCATCGAGGAAAAAAAAGCGGCAACGGTAAAGGATTCCATTTCACGGCAAACAGTCGATCTCGAAGAAAAATCGAAAGCGCTCGAGGCGCGCTTGCAGGAGTTGACGAAAGAGCGGGAGGAGGTGGCAACCAAGATCGACGAAGATTTGCTCGGCCGTTTCGAAAGATTGTTCGCGAGCAAAGGCGATGCAGCCATCGTGGCGGTGGAACATGGCGTTTGCACCGGTTGCCACATGAAAGTGACGACGCAGACGGCGATGCGCGCGAAAGGCGGACAGGAAATTATTAGCTGCGAACAATGCGGCAGAATTCTCTATGTCCCGGAGTAAAGTGGGAGCGGTCTCAGCGCCGCGACTTTCGGGACTCTGAGGTACCTCCCACATTCGCTCAGACGTTGAAGCGAAATTCGATCACGTCGCCGTCGCGCACGACGTAATCTTTCCCTTCGATTCGCAGCTTGCCCGCTTCGCGCGCTTTCGCGAATGAGCCGAGCGTGATGAGATCGTCGTAATGAATGGTTTCCGCCGCGATAAATCCGCGCTCGAAATCGGAATGGATGACGCCGGCCGCCTGCGGCGCCTTGTCGCCTGCGTGAATCGTCCAGGCGCGCGATTCTTTTTCGCCGGTCGTAAGATAAGTGCGCAGTCCGAGCAAATGATAGACCGCGCGAATGAGTGCGCCGACTCCGCTCTCCTTTACGCCCAGATCGCGCAAATAATCGGCCGCTTCCTCGTCGCTAAGATCGACAAGTTCACTTTCGATCTGCGCGCTGATGACGACGGCTTCGGTCGCAAAATGATTTCGCGCATAATTTTCAACAGCGCGAACATGCTGAGCGGCCGCTGAATCCGAGTTGGCCGCGATGGTCGCGAGATCGGATTCGGCGACGTTGCAGGCGAAAAGCGTCGACTTCCCCGTGAGCAAAAAGAAATCACGGGCAACAATTTTTTCTTCCGGCGTTAGATCGAAAGTGATCGCCGGTTTGCCGGCATCGAGATGCGGCAAAAGTTTTTCGATGATCGCATTCTCGATCTTGGCGCTCTTTGATCCGGCGCGAACTTCTTTTTGCAAACGGTCGCGACGTTTTTGCAGCGTGGCGAGATCGGCCAACACCAGCTCGGTGTTGATCACTTCGATATCGCGCACCGGATCAATCGTCGCGCTGACGTGATGAATGTCGCTGTTCTCGAAGCAACGCACCACCTGCACGATGGCGTGCACTTTACGAATGTGGCTGAGAAATTGATTGCCGAGCCCTTCGCCCGCGCTCGCGCCTTTTACCAATCCAGCGATGTCGACAAACTCGATCGCGGCTGGCACGACTTTTTGCGAATGAGAAAGCTCAGCGAGTTTTGTCAGGCGCGTATCAGGCACCGTGACGATGCCGAGGTTCGGATCGATCGTGCAGAAAGGATAATTCGCGGCCTGCGCTTTGCGCGTGCGCGTGACGGCGTTGAAGAGCGTGGATTTGCCGACGTTCGGCAGACCAACAATTCCGGCGCTCAACATAAGCGCGGACGTTAATGCGAGGCGCGCGCGCCCGCAATCGACCAATCAGCTCGCGCGCTCAGGACTCGCGGCGCTAAGATCGACAAAAAGCAGGCGCAGGCTGTTCAACACAACGACGACAGTGCTGCCTTCATGCGCGACCACGCCCAGCGCGAGGGGAATTCCGTGCGTAATTGCGAGCAATGCCATGATGACGACCGTGCCGAGCGCGATGGTGATGTTTTGCCGGATGATTCTTTTGGCGCGCACGCTCAGGTCGTAGGCGCTCATGAAATTTTCAAGGCGATCGTTCATGAGCACCACTTCAGCTTGCTCGAGCGCGGCATCAGAGGCGCGGGCGCCCATTGCCACGCCCACATCCGCGGCGGCCAGGCAGGGAGCGTCGTTCACGCCGTCACCAATCATCGCCACTTTCGTGTCGCCGGTCTTCAATTCCTGGATCGCACGCACTTTGTCTTCGGGCGAAAGTTGTGCGCGGACGTCATCCACGCCGGCTCGCTCGGCGATGGCTTGCGCGGTGCTCGCACGGTCGCCAGTCAACATGACGGTGCGAATTCCCCAATCACGCAACCGATCGAGCATTGCGCGCGCTTCTAGTCGGAGCTCATCGCGAAAAAGCAAGCGCCCGCAAAGATCCGCGCCCGCGATCCAAACTTCGACAATGTCGTTTCCAGCTGCGTCCACCGATTCGCAAAAGCTGCTCGCGAATGTCGTGCGGATAAGCTCGCGATTTCCCAGAACGTAAAGAAGTCCTTTGCAGCGTGCTTCAATTCCGCACCCAATAAAAGATTTCGCGTTTGTAAATTCGACAAGATCGACATTGCGTTGCGCGCCGACTTTCTGGATCGCGCGCGAGAGTGGATGATGCGAGAGCCGCGCCAAATTATAGGCGACGCGAAGAAGGGCTTTCTCATCACCGGCGAAGGTTTCCACAGACGCGAGTGTGGGCACGCCGCGAGTGAGCGTCCCTGTTTTATCCAGCGCCACCGTTTTCACGTCGGCCAGTTTTTCAATGGCTGCGCCGCCGCGAAAAAGAATGCCGCGCCGCGCGCCGGAAGCGATCGCGGAAAGAATCGCCGAAGGAACGCTTAGCACGAGTGCGCATGGTGACATGACCACGAGCAAAGTCATGGCGCGATAAAACGCACTCGATTTTCCGCCGGTCGAGAAGAGCGGAGGCCAGTGAAAAACGAGCCAACCGAGCGCAAAAAAAATGGCGCAAGTCGCCAGGACCAAATAAGTGTAGCGCGTGCCGAAGCGATCGCTGAAGCGCTGCGATGGCGCTTTCAAATTTTGCGCGCGCTCGATCAGGTTAATGATTTTTTGCAACGCACTTTCGCGCGCCGGTCGTAACACTTCGCCATCGATCACGCCCCAGCCATTCATCGTTCCGGCGAGCGCTAGATCGCCCGGCTGCTTCGGCATCGGTCGCGATTCACCGGTGAGATTCGATTCATCACACGCGCTTTCGCCGCGCGTGACGCGAAGATCGACGGGTACAAGTTCACCTTCGCGCACGCGCACTTGCATGCCGGGCGTAAGCAATTCCACCGCGCGATCCACTTCCGTGCCGTTTTCCAGAACGGTTGCAGTTTTTGGCGCGCCGCGCAGCAGCGCGCTGATCTCACCTTGCGTGCGCGCGGCGGCATAATGTTCCATCGCGCCCGCGGCCGAAAATAAAATGAGCAGCAACGCGCCTTCGCTCCACGCGCCCACCAGCGCCGCGCCAAGCGCGACGGCGATCATGAGAAAATGAATCTCGAGCTGACCCTGCCGAAGCCGGTTCCACGATTCTCCGGCTGCGTCCCAGCCGCCGGCAAGATAGCTGATCGCGAACAAACCGATAACCAGCGCGGCGGGCGCGGCGAAGATCTGCGCGACATAACCCGCGATGCCAAAGAGCAAACAAACGGCCGAGAGAAGCGCGAGCGATTTCCATTCTTCCGCGCCGGCATGGTTGTCCGTTTGGCCGCAGCATGTCGATCCGGACAGGCGCGGCATGCGCAAATTATTCCACTGCCAAAATCCAACCGCGGTGCGGCAGGTCAGTTTTTCAATGACGGTATTTCCGAAGACTTCTTTCACGACGACGTTTGCGTCGCCCACTTTGCGCATGGGCGCTTCATTGCAACGAACGCAAAGTCCACGTTCGTCCAACTGGCCGCATTGCGCGTCGCGGTCAGCGATCGCGTTGCTCACGCGTTCGGCGATCCGGTTTCCGCGGTCTTCGCCGAGTGTCGCAACGGAAAGTTTGCGATTTTTCGGCTGTAGGGCGACCGCTTCAAGTTGCGGCTCCTCTGCGAACAAACGCGCGACATTTTTGTAAAGACAATGCGCGTCGGCGGGCGGCGGCGCAGCGTCGAGCAGTTGTTGGTCGTCGGCTGTTTTATGCATCGCGGTCTTTTAATCGGGCCGGCGGGATTTGAACCCGCGGCCTCTTGAACCCCATTCAAGCGTTCTACCAAGCTGAACTACGGCCCGATCTGTTTGTGGCGCCAGATTATCTAGTGAGCAGACCAACTCGTCAAAAAAGCGTCGATCAAATTCGGCAGCTCATCGCTATAGCCGCCTTCCAGAATAGCGCCGGTGGGAATGTCGATCTTGTTCAGCCAATCTCCAAAAGTCGCGAAATCTTCGCGCGCCAAGGTCATTTGCACGAGCGGATCGCCGACGTAAGCATCGAAACCTGCGGAGACCAGGAGCAGATCCGGTTTGAACGAAATCAATTTCTGCAAAGCGCGCTCGGCAAGATCGACATGTTCTTGGCGCGGCGTTCCAGGCGCGACCGGGTAATTGTCGATGTTAGCAAAAGATTTCGCGCCGGTGCCGGGGTACGCTGGGAATTGGTGAATCGAGGCAAATGCGATGCGCGGGTTTTGCGCAACGATTTCTTCCGTTCCGTTGCCGTGATGCGCGTCGAAATCCCAAATGGCGACGCGCGGCACGCCATTGGCCAGTGCATCGAGTGCCGCGATTGCGATGTTGCTGAAATAACAAAAGCCCATCGCGCGCTCGCGCGTGGCGTGATGACCGGGCGGACGCATTAAACTGAATGCGCGATTTCTACCCAGAGCCGCGCGCGCGACATCGATCGCCGCGCCGCAGGAGCGCAGAGCGTGCTCGAAAATATTTTCGTAAGCAGGCGTATCCGTATCGAAATCAGTACGAGCGGCTTTGATTCGATCGACATGTTCGCGGGAATGTGCGCGCAACAAAGCTTCTTCACTTGCTATTTTTGGCACACGCCATTCCCAATCTTTATGTCGATCTTGCAGGAGCGGCACGGTGCGCAGAATTCGTTGCGGCCGTTCCGGATGGTCCGGCAAAGAATATTCTGCGCAGCGCGCATCGTGAAAAATAATCATGCTGCGATTCATGGTTCTCGGTAGGCCGCACCGGATTGGTAGAGCGCGATTTCGCGATCGAGTTGATCGGCGAGGGTTGGTTTGCGTTGATCGATTGCCAATCGCCGGGCCAGGCGCGCGGTTTCGATTGCGCGATCGAATTGGTTATTCTCGGCATAAGCAGCCGCCAAAGTATGCAGAACGATCACATTGGAGGCGTGCGAGAGTCCGTTCGCATGCTCCGCCAGCTTGACCGCTTTTGCGCCATTGCGCAGCGGCGATTCAGAAGAACTAGCGAGAAGCCACGCGAGGTTATTCAAAGCTTCGATCGAATCAGGCGATGCACGCAGCGCGTGCTCATAGTGAGCGATCGCAGCGCGCGCGTCGTTTTCCTTGAGCGCAATGTTTCCGAGCTGGATGTGCGCTTCGGCTAGCTGCGGTTCTATTTCAGCCGCTTTCTCGAAATGGAAACGCGCAGTAGTGGCGTCTCCTTTTTGGACGAGAGCATTGCCCAAAGCATACTGTGCCGTGCTGCGCTCAGGATCGAGCGCGAGCGCGCGGGAATAGTGCGCGATCGCTTGATCGACATCATTTTTGGCCAGGAGCGCATTGCCGAGGGCGATATGCGAATCGGGTTCGTTAGGCATTAACGCCACCGCTCTTTCGCAGTGCGCCAGCGCTTGATCGATCTCGCCTTTCTTAAGCAACGCGTTGCCCAAGTTGTAATGGGCCTCCGCGTAGTCAGGGTAGAGATCGAGTGCCTTGTCCGAGTTATCGATCGCTCCGGCGATGTCTCCTTTTTCCAGACGCGCTACACCCAGATTTGTGTAAGCCATCCAGGAATGCGGATTACGCGCAATGGTTGTTCGCCAAAGCGTCTCGATGTCGCTGTACGATTTGCCTTGGAGCCAGGTGAGGATTGCAAGCGGGATCAAAATGAGAGCAGCGGCTCCGGCCAGAAAAGATCGAGAATATTTTTGGCGGTTAGCAAAATGCGTGAGTCCGGCCGACCCGAGCGCGAGGGGCCCGATACAGGCGAGGTATTGATAATGATCGGCCACGAAAGTGTAGCGAAAGGTGTAGAGCATGATGAAGCCGAGCATCGGACCGAGCGTCGCCACAAAAAAAATCGCCGCGACTTCGGGGCCGCGCCCGAAATTCGGTCGCGCAAAATAGATCGCGATGCATGCGACGCCGAGAGCGAGCAACCATGCATACGCGAATGGATCAGCCACGTGGATGTCCCAGCGCGGATAACTAAATGTCAGGTTCGCCGGCCAAAATAATTTTCCGAGATAGAACCAAATTGCATGGCTGGCGACGAGCACGCGCTCAATCACGCCGAGCGAGAAAAGCGGGCCGCGAGTGCCTTGATGAAATCGCTCCCACCAAATAGCGACGAAGCCCATAACAACAGCGAGCGAAAAAAAGGGAGCGATTTGCCGCAGCCGTCGCGAATTGATCGGTTCCTTTCGCCACCACAAAATTAAAAGTAACACGGCCGGCAGCGTGCATGCGGTGGTTTTGGAAAAGAGCGCCAGCCCGTAGAAGAGTAGAGCGAGCGCATAAAAAATCCTACGCTTTTTCGTTTCAAGATCGACATACCGGATCCACGCCAGAAGCGTCAGCAGAAAGAAAAATCCCATGAGCACATTTTTTCGTTCTGTGATCCACGCGACTGATTCCACTTGCACTGGATGAAAAGCAAAGATGGCGGCGGCGAGCCATGCGCCCGGTATTTTTAGTTTTTCGAGCAATCGCCAGACGAGCAGGGCATTGGCGACATGGAATGCGATGTTTACCAAGTGATAGCCGGTGGGATCGAGGCCCCAGAGGCTGCGCTCGAAGCGGAACGTCGTGTAAACGAGCGGAAAGTATTGTGAAGGCGAGTCGAGCGAAAACCAAATGCGCCACAATCCGTTCGGCGCGGTCAGGAGCGGATTCTTGGTGACGTAATAGTCGTCGTCCCAGATAAAACCGCCGTGAAACGCGGGCCAATAAATCGCGATCGTTCCCACCACAAGGATCAGACCGAGCACGAAAGTGCGGCTTTGCGGAAAGCGAAGATCACTCGGGTTGGCTTGAGTCATGCAAAAATTCTGCTCTTGTCGCTTTTCGAACATTTGAAAGTCGCCGTCAAACTGCCTTGCTCATATGTCGAACCTTCTCCGCCGCGCAAACGACACTAATCCGCAGTGGATTGTCGCGGGCGTTTGCATTTTTTTAACCGCGCTCACGTGGTTGGTTTTCGGCCGGACGCTCGCGCACGATTTCGTTAATTACGACGATCCGACCTATGTCTACGAAAATCCGATCGTATCACAGGGGCTGACTTTTCACGGGGTGGGATGGGCGTTCACTCATGCGCATGCGCGCAATTGGCATCCGCTCACCACCATTTCGCACATGGTCGATTGCCAATTTTTCGGGCTGAACGCCGCCGGACACCATTTCACGAATGTGTTCCTGCACACCATCGCCGTGCTCGTGCTTTTTCTTTTGCTGCGCGATATGACCGGTGCGCTTTGGCGGAGTGCATTCGTGGCTGAGCTGTTTGCGATTCATCCGCTGCGTGTGGAATCCGTGGCTTGGATCGCGGAGCGAAAAGATGTGTTAAGCGGAGTTTTCTTCATGCTCACGCTCTGGGCTTACGCGCGCTATGCCCGCCAACCCTCCCTGCGCCGTTACATTATTATGTCGATCTTGTTCGCGCTGGGTTTGATGGCGAAGCCAATGCTGGTGACCTTGCCGTTTGTGCTGTTGCTGCTCGATTATTGGCCGGCCCGAAGAATCGCAGATCGTCGCTCCCTTTTCCTGGTCATCACCGAAAAGATTCCGCTCTTCGTGCTATCGGCAGCGTCGTGCTTCGCCACCATTATTGCACAAAGCGGACCGTTGGGAGCGGTGGAGCAACTCCCATTTGCGTGGAGAACGGCGAACGCGCTCGTCAGTTACGTCACTTACATCTGGCAAATGCTCTGGCCGGCTGATCTCGCCGCGTTTTATCCGCATCCCGGCAATCATTTGGAGACTTGGGAAATTTCCTGCGCGGCCGCGATCGTGTTGGCGATTACCTTCATGGCAATCATTTGGCGAAAGACGCAGCCGCATCTCTTTGTCGGCTGGTTTTGGTACATTGGCATGCTGATCCCGGTCATTGGGATTTTTCAGATCGGACTTCAAGGTCACGCCGATCGTTATACCTATCTTCCGCAGGTCGGTCTTTATTTGCTCATCGCTTGGTCGGTTTCAGAAATGTCGATCTTGCGCGGGCGGCGCGAAGTTTTGTTCGCTCTTTCGGCCATTGCGATCGTCCCGCTGGCCTGGCGCGCGTGGGACCACACGGCTACTTGGAAAAACAGCGAAACACTTTGGAAACACGCGCTCGCAGTGACTTCAGACAACGACGTTGCGCATTATCATCTCGGCCTTTTCTTTCGACAGCACGACCAGATGGACGCGGCACTGGCGCAATATCAGGCTGCCCTCAGAATTCAATTGGCCGAGCGCGAGCCGCATTACAATCTGAGCACGGCGCTCACTTACAATAACATTGCCAATATTCTGATGGCGAAAGGCCGTTTCGCCGAAGCCGTTCTTCATTTTGAAAAGGCTCTCGCGTTGCGACCCGATTTCGCCGACGCGCGTTATAATCTCGGCGGCGTTTTCTTTCGCCAGGGCCGCGTCGACGACGCGATCGCGCAATTACAAAGTGCTTTGTCGCTCCAACCCGAGGATGGCGAGGCGCACCGCAGTCTCGGCCGCGCGTTTTTGCAAAAAGGATCGGTATCGGACGCGATCGCTGAATATGAAAAAGCAGTCAAGGCGGCCAACCCATCGATCGTCGCTGCAAATGATCTCGCCTGGATTTTGTCGACGTATCCCGACGATTCGGTGCGCAATGGCACGAAAGCGCTAGCGCTCGCACGCGGCGCGGTCGCATTTACGCATGGAGCGGTTCCGCTGTTTCTGCGCACGCTCGCGGCGGCGGAAGCCGAGACCGGCCATTTTGACGACGCGTTGAAAGCGGCGCAGCACGGGCTCGAGCTCGCTCGCTCGCAAAATAATTCCGAGCTGGCCGACCGAATCGAAAAAGATGTCGATCTTTATCGCGCAAAAAATCCGGTGCGCGATTCGAGTTTGATCAATGCCGAACCGAATTTCTGAAGCAACCAATCCACGGCTTTTATTTCTGGCCGTTTGCTTCGGGCTGATCGCGATCACGTGGTTCGTTTTTGGTCAGACGCGCACGTTTCCATTCATCAATTACGACGATCCGGAGTACATCTTCGAAGTTCCGGAGATAAATCATGGCCTAACGAGTCACGGCTTGGCGTGGGCGTTTACTAATTTGCCTTCGCCGAATTGGTATCCGCTTACCAACATCAGCCACATGGTCGAAGCGCGATTCTACGGAATGAATGCCGGCGGCTATCACCTTACCAACGTCATTCTCCACACGATGGCGGCGATTCTGCTTGCACTGTTCTTGTGGCAAAGCACGGGCGCATTATGGCGGAGCGCTTTCGTGGCGGCGCTGTTCGCGATCCATCCGCTGCGCGTGGAATCGGTCGCGTGGGTAGTGGAGCGCAAAGATGTGCTGAGCGGTGTGTTTTTTATGCTGACGTTGATCGCGTATGTCGCCTACGCGCGAAGGCCGGGATTGGTTCGCTACGCGCTTGTCGTCGTCTCGCTTGCATGCGGGCTCATGTCGAAGCCGATGCTCGTCACGACGCCGATTGTTTTGTTGTTGCTCGACCACTGGCCGCTTCGCCGAGATGTCGATCTTCGTGTCTGGCCGCGATTGGTTTTGGAAAAACTTCCGCTGCTTGTGCTATCCGCCGCCTCGTGCGCGACGACAATTTTCGCGCAAACCGTCGCTCGAAGTTCCGCTGCTCAAGTCGTGCTTATCCCAAGACTGAAAAACGCAGTCGTTAGTACGGTCGAGTATCTCAAAGAAATGATCTGGCCGATCGATCTTGCAGTTTTCTATCCCTTGCCGCGCGTGCCACCAAACGTTTGGTTGGTTATGATGTGCGCGGTAATTCTCATTGCGCTTAGCGCGGCCGCGTTTTTTCTCCATCGCAAACATCCATACATTTTGATTGGTTGGCTTTGGTTTCTCGGAATGTTGGCGCCCGTCATGGGAATTGTGCAGGCCGGGATGCAGAGTCACGCTGATCGATTTACTTATCTGCCGCAGATCGGTCTTTATGTCGTCATCGCCTGGAGCGCGACGCATTTTACAAAACGATTCGCTAAGCAGCGGGAGATCCTCGCGCTGGCTGGAATCGTGGTGTTGACGGCACTCGCATTGACCGCGCGCGCGCAGACGACTTATTGGCGAGATAGCGAAACGCTTTGGGAGCACACGATCGTCGTGACAAAAGATAATTCATTCGCGCACGCCAGCCTTGCCGATCTTTTGCTCAGACGCGGACGTTGGGACGAAGCGATTTCGCATTCGAAGGAAGCGCTCAAAGTACAGCCGCGCGATGCGGACGCTCATAATAATCTCGGCCTCACGCTTCTTCAGAAAGGCGATGAAACCGGCGCGGCCGCCGAGTTCAAAGAAAGTCTCGCCATCGATCCTGGCCATATGAATGCGGCGCCGAATCTCGCCTGGATTCTCGCCACTTCTTCAAATCCAGCGGTGCGTAACGGACCGAAAGCCGTCGAATTGGCGGAACAAGTTTCGCAACGTGCCGGCCATCCAAACGCGATGGTGCTGCGTACTTTGGCCGCATCCTACGCTGAATGCGGCCGCTTTCGTGAGGCAATCGAAGTTGCCGGAGAAGGATTTCAACTGGCCAGCGCGCAAGGCAATTCGATTTTGGCGGACGAATTGAAGCGCAACATCGACAATTACCGAATGAGCCGACCGCTTCGCAGCGGTGGCGTTTCTCCATGAAAACAATTTTGGTCTTCGCCGGAACTCGACCGGAGATCATCAAGATGGCGCCGATCGTTCGTGAGCTGCGCGCGCGCGAACGCGCAGCAAGATCGACATATCCCGTCTGGCATTCGCATTTTTGTTTTTCACGTCAGCACGATTCGCTGGCGCGGCCGTTCCTGGATTATTTTGAAATCGAACCCGACTCAGAGCTCGACCTGATGGAATCCGGGCAATCTCTCGGCCAGTTACGGTCGCGCGCCGCAGCACAGCTGGATATTTTTTTTCAAGAGCACGCCGGCGCATCTGCTGCGCTCGTGCAAGGCGATACAACGACCGCGTTCGCCGCGGCCTTGTCAGCATTCGACCACAAAATACCCGTCGGTCATGTCGAGGCAGGATTGAGGACCTCCGATATCCGCGAACCATTTCCGGAGGAATTGAATCGCCGGCTGATCAGTCGCATCGCGAAATGGCATTACGCGCCGACGCCGAGGGCAAGAGAAGCTTTGCTCGAAGAAAAAGTCGCGCCCGAATCAATTCTCGTCACCGGAAATACCGGCATCGATTCATTTTTGGAAACAGTTAGCCGGCCGCATAAACCTTCTTTGCCCGCGCTCGCCGCGCTCCAGGGCAAACGTGTGGTTCTGGTCACCGCACATCGCCGGGAAAACATTGGAGCGGCGCTCGAGAGAATTTCCACCGCGGTGGTTCAGCTGGCGTCCGAATTCAACGACGTGCTATTTGTCGTGCCCGTGCACAAAAATCCGGACGTGGCCGCGATCCTCGAGAAGAAGCTGTCACACGTAGCGAACATCTTGCTCACCGCGCCGCTCGATTATCCCGATCTCGTGTGGGTGATGAAAATCGCGGAGCTCATCATGACCGATTCCGGTGGAATACAGGAAGAAGCTCCCAGTTTGCGCAAACCGGTGTTGCTGTTGCGCAACGAGACGGAGCGGCCCGAAGCAGTCGAGTACGGCACATCTTTTTTGGTAGGATCGGATTCCGCTCGCATCGTCGCGATGGCAAGAGATTGGCTCACCGGAAAACGCAAGATCGACATTAAAGGAACTGCCAATCCTTACGGCGACGGCCACGCTGCCAAAAAAATTGGCGATCATCTGCTCGCGCAGATTTCGCATTAGACGCGACCAAAGCGGCGGCGCACGAGCAGTTTCAAAGTATCGACGATGGTTTGCATCACGCGCATTTTCGTCCGGCCGGGCTTGAGATTATAGCGCAAGACCAGCGGGACCTCGGCAAAGACGAGATCGCACTCGCGCAAACGCAAAAGAATATCGACCATGCACGAGAATCCGCGCTCCGAGATGAATTCTCTTCCGTATCGATCGATCAATCTTTTCATCACGTCCGCGCGATAAGCGCGATAACCGCAGGTGTAATCGCGCACGCCGCGAATCGGAAAAAAAATACGGAACAACCACGACGCGGCGCGACTGAGAATACTTCGATATAAGGGAATGCCGCGCACCTGGCTCCCTTCGCGATAGCGGCTTGCGATGACGACATCATTTCCTTCCCGAATCAGCCTGATCATTCTCAGCGCCAGACCAGCGGGGTGCGTGTTGTCGGCATCCATCGTCACAATGATGTCTTTGGGACCGGCGCGCTGCACCGCGTCCATCAACCCGCGGCGCATCGTCTCGGCCAAACCTTTGTTCGCATCCTGATGAAGCGCGATGACCGGCGCGCGCGCGGCGTAATCATTCGCCACATCTCCGGTCCGATCCTCGCTGCCGTCGTTCACGACAATGACCGAAAAATCTTTGCTCTCTTCGCCCAAATTCTCGATCACGGAATCGAGCAAGAGCGGAAGCGCGTCCTGTTCATTGTAAGCGGGCAGCACCACCCATATTTTTGCGCTAGAACTCATGTGGGTCGTTGCGAAGACATGCGCGATGCAGGGTTCGAACCTGCGACTTCTTGCGTGTGAAGCAAGCGCTCTACCACTGAGCTAATCGCGCGAGACGACCGCCGGAAAATATCGTGCGGGGCAGTTTGCGCCAGAGAAAAGGCGCCGGTTGCGGCGCACCGGTGACGACTCTATACAAGCGTATGTCGGAACACAAAGTGACTTTGAAGTGGGAGCGCGGGGGCGCTGAGTTTTCGTATCAGAAGTATCCGCGCGATCACAGCTGGAGCTTCGACGGCGGCCACACAATGACGGCGACCGCTGCGCCGGCCTATCTCGGCAATCCGGCGAACGTCGATCCGGAGGAGGCGTTCGTGGCATCCCTTTCGAGCTGTCACATGCTCACCTTCCTGGCGATCGCGTGTAAGCAGAAGTTCGTGCTCGATTCGTACCAGGATGAAGCGGTTGGACACATGGAGAAGAACGCCGAGGGCAAGCTGGCGATCACGCGCGTTGAGTTACGCCCAAAGATCAATTGGTCGGGCGACAAGACACCGAGCGCCGAGGAGCTCGACAAGATGCATCACGCG
>JBEEGW010000016.1:0-155478 GCA_041167045.1 Verrucomicrobiota bacterium | reverse complement strand
AGATCGCCGGCCAATCGGGTTGATTTCCAATTTGAATCGCGAGCACGCTCCCGACATCGAACATGTCGATCTTGCGCGCGAAGTCGCCGGCTTGCGTTTCGATCTCGGCAAAGGTGCGCGCGATTTTTCCAGACGTGTCGAAGATCGCCGCAGCATCTGATTTACGCGCGAGCGTTTCTTTCCAGGCCGCTAACAAGGCGTCGTCGTGATTTGATTTCATCGCTTGCCAAATTTTCCCAAGCAGCTACGTTTCGCGCTCCTTTTTAAGAATGAAAGCGGACATTCATCCAGAGTATCTCGAGACCGATATCGCTTGTGCGTGCGGCGCGGTGTATCACACGCGTTCGACGCGCCAGGATATTAAGATCGGCATTTGCGCCGCTTGTCATCCGTTTTTCACGGGCGAACAAAAATTCGTCGATACGGCCGGGCGCGTCGAAAAATTCGCGCGCCGTTACGGCAGCACCAAAGCGACGCGCGTCGCGAAAAAGGCTTAGCTGATTCGCTCTCGACTGCGGTGATTGCGCACCCGCGCGCAGTCGCCGTTTTTGTTTATGGACTTCAATCTTCTCATCGAACGCAAACGCGAACGCTTCGCCGAACTCGAGCGCGAAGTGGCCGATCCCGCTTTGTTTTCGAACCGGAAGCGCGCCAGCGAAGTGATGCGCGAACATTCCAGCACCAAACAAGTGCTCGCCAAATGGGACGAGCTCGAAGCCGCCCGAAAACAGCTCGACGACAATCGCGAGCTTGCCACCTCGCGCGATGTCGAGATGGCTGCGATGGCCGCGGATGAAATTCCCAATCTCGAAAAAAAAGTTGTCGATCTTGAGCGGGAGTTGCAGGTCGCGCTTCTGCCGCCCGATGAAAACGAAGATCGAGATGCAATTATCGAAATCCGCGCCGGCACCGGCGGAAGCGAAGCCGCTATTTTCGCCGCTGATCTATATAGAATGTACAATCGCTACGCCGAAGCGGCTGGGCTAAAGGTTGATGATTTGGAATCGAGTCCATCCGAGCTTGGCGGATTAAAGGAAGTGATTTTCCAAGTTTCCGGTGAATCGGTTTTTCGAAAGCTGCGCTACGAAAGCGGCGTGCATCGCGTGCAGCGCGTCCCCGCCACGGAAGCGCAAGGCCGCATTCACACTTCGACTGCGACGGTCGCCGTTTTGCCCGAGGCCGAAGAAATCGATCTCGAATTAAAGCCGGAAGATCTCCGCATTGAAGTTTGTCGCGCCGGCGGCCCGGGTGGACAAGGCGTCAACACGACCGATTCCGCCGTGCAAGTGCTCCACATTCCGACGGGAAGAATCGTGCGTTGTCAGGACGGACGCAGCCAGCAGAAGAACAAAGAAAAAGCGCTCAAGATCATGCGCGCGCGATTGCTCGAGGACAAGCAGCGCGAAGAAGAAGCGAAGTATTCGGCCACGCGCAAGAGCCAGATCGGTTCCGGTGGGCGCGAAGAAAAAATTCGCACATACAATTTTCCACAAAACCGCATGACCGATCATCGCATCGGTTTGACACTTTATAATCTGGACCGCGTCATGGAGGGCGATCTCGATGAAATGATTCGCGCCTTGCAAGCGGCCGATTTGGCGGAGCGCTTGAATGAATCGTCGGCCAACGTGTGACCGATGACCGTGCTCGATGTTCTGCAATCGACGACCGCGTATTTCAAAAAGCGTAACATCGACAGTCCGCGCTTGAACGCGGAGCATTTGCTCGCGCACGCGCTCGGGCGCAAACGGATCGAACTTTATCTCGAGTTCGAGCGTGAGCTCGACGAATCGGAACTCGCGCCGCTGCGTGAATCCGTTCGACGTCGAGGACAAGGCGAGCCGCTTCAGCATTTGCTCGGAACGGTGGAATTTTGCGGGCTGAGTTTTGTTTGCGACAAGCGTGCGCTCGTTCCGCGGCCGGAAACAGAAGAACTGGTCGAGCTGCTCCAATCCAAAATCCAAAATCCAAAATCTAAAATCGTGGATGTCGGGACGGGAAGCGGAGTGATCGCGCTAAGTCTGGCGCACAAATTTCCAGAAGCGGAGGTTCATGCGACCGATATTTCGGACGACGCGCTCGCGCTTGCGAAAGAAAATGCGGAACGACTCGGGTTGGGCGGACGCGTGCAGTTTGCGAAAAGCGATTTGCTCGAGGGCGTCGGTGGAACCTTCGATCTGATCGTGGCGAATCTCCCGTACATCGCCGCGCAAGATCGACAATCACTTTCGCGCGAGGTTTTGCACGATCCGGACATCGCACTTTTTGCGGGCGAAAAAGGCGACGAGATGATTCGAAAATTGATTACAGATGCTCCGGCCAATCTTTGCCCCGGTGGTTTGCTCGCGCTCGAGCTCGGCCTTGGTCAAAACCAAGCGCTGGCCGCGTTTCTTTTGGAAAATAAATACCACGACATCGAGGTGAAAAACGATTACTCAAGTAGACCTCGTTTTTTGTTTTCACGATATGGATAAAATCCTGGTTCACGGTGGCCATCCGCTCGCCGGATCGATCAAGATCAGCGGCTCAAAAAATTCCGCGCTGCCCATTCTCGCGGCCACGCTGTTGACGCGCGAGCCCTGCATCATTCGGCGCGTTCCCGACCTGAGTGATACGCATTACATGCTGCAAATTTTGATGCATCTGGGCGCGGAAGTGGAGCGGGCGAGCGGCACGGTGACGGTCACGGCTGAGAAAATCGAGTCGATCGCGCCATACGATGTTGTACGCAAAATGCGCGCATCAGTTTGTGTGATCGGGCCGCTGCTCGGTCGGTGCAAAGAAGCGACCGTTTCGCTTCCGGGCGGCTGCGTCATTGGCGATCGGCCGATCGATTTGCATCTCAAAGGTTTTGAAGCGCTCGGCGCGGCGGTGCGCGTGGAAGGCGGTAACGTAAAAGTTTTCGCGCCCAAATTAACCGGCGCGGTCATAAACTTACGCGGCAAATTTGGGCCGACCGTTCTTGGCACGGACAACGTGATGATGGCGGCGGTGCTGGCCGATGGCACGACCGTCATCGAAGGCGCAGCGCAGGAACCGGAAGTTGTCGATCTTGCAAATTTCCTGAACAAAATGGGCGCCAAGATCGAAGGCGCGGGGACGCGTCGTTTGATCATCGAAGGCGTAAAGGAATTGCACGGCGCCGAGCACGACATCATCCCGGACCGGATCGAGGCCGGAACATTTTTGGTGGCGGGCGCGATTTGCGGCAAAGGAATCACGATCAAACGTGTCGAGCCGGAGCACGTCGTCGCGGTCACGAATGCGTTGAGCAGTTGCGGCTACAAAATCGAAACTTCCGGCCAATCGATTACCGTTTCGCCCAACGGCGCAGCGAAGCCTCTTGAGCTCACGACCGAACCCTATCCCGGATTTCCGACCGACATGCAGGCGCAGATGTGCGCGCTTCTTTCCACGACCGAAGGAATCAGCGTCGTGACCGAAAATATTTTTCCGCAGCGATACATGCACGTCGCGGAATTGAAACGGATGGGCGCGCAAATGCATTTGGAAGGTTCCACCGCAGTGATCGAGGGCGTGCACAATCTTTTGGGCGCGCCGGTGATGGCGAGCGATTTGCGCGCGTCGGCTGCGCTGGTTTTGGCGGGACTGAAAGCGGATGGGATCACGGAAGTGAGCCGCGTGTATCACATCGACCGCGGTTACGAACATCTGGATGAAAAATTGAGCGAGCTCGGTGCGCACATCGAGCGAGTGAAAGGTTAAATTATGGAAACGACGACCGCTTCTTCACCGACCGTCCGCAACTGGTGTGTGCTTGCGCACGCGCTCGCGCTCGTCGGATTCTTCGTGCCGCTCGCCGGTCATATCGTCGGGCCGCTCGTCATTTGGCTGGCCAAACGAGCCGATTCGCCTGAGATCGACGCACACGGAAAAGAGTCGGTTAATTTTCAAATCTCCATGCTGATTTACAACATGATCGCTGGAATTCTTTGCCTGGTGCTGATCGGATTTTTCCTGCTCGCCATTTTGCATTTGCTCAACCTGATCTTGGTCATTGTCGCATCGATTCAGGCGAGCGAGGGCAAACTATATCGTTATCCGCTCTGCATTCGACTGATTAAGTAGGCAATCGGCGTGATGCGAGCCGGGGACTAAGTCGACTGGCAAGCGATTTGCTTTAGCAGCGTCGATGTCTTCGCTTCGGCTAATTCTCTCGCTAGCGCTCGCTTTGTCGGGCCTGAGCGGTTGCAGTCACCGGCCGCTCACCGCGGAGGAATTGCAAATCACGCGACAAGCGATGCCGTTGTCGGAAGTCTCATTGATGCTGCGCGGCGGCTATAAAGAACAGGCGATCATCGACCAGGTCCAGCGCCGGCACGTGGTCAGCATGCTCGATGCAGAAACGGAACTAAAGCTGCAGCAATCAGGCGCCGGGAAACAATTGCTCGTCGCGCTAAAAGACAAACGTAATGTTCTGTCTGCGCAGCAACGGGAAGCGCATAATAATTTCGCCGCGGACATCGATGAACGTACGCAGCGCGCCGCGATCAGCCGACAAAACGAAGCACAGGAACAACAACTCGTGGCCGAGAACGACCGGCAGCGCAAGCAATTCCTGCTGCAACAGACTCTGCAAAATGTGCGAAACGCCGAAAGGCGCGAAGTTTCCTATCAACAGGCCGATCGCGCCTACAAAGCGCAGAAGGAAGCGCTCGAATACCGCATCTCATCGCTCCAGACTCGCATCAACGAATCGCGCAGTTACGGCTCCAACGAATCGCAATTGCGCAACGCCAACGCCACGCTCGATCGTTACAAAGAAGAACTGCGCAACCTGACGCCGCCCTTGCGCTAGAGCGAGTCGGCCTCGTGCAGCGCGATGCTGGAGCCGACCCACGTTTTGTCTTTGTTGAAATCGACGCCCATCATTTTGCCCTGGCTCATCCTCACGAGATTGTTCACCAGCGTTGGATCGCGGTCTTCTTCCGGCCAGACGAACATCATCCTGATTTCCGCTTTTGATTTCGGACCTTCAGGCGTCGGCACAAATTCGGCGTAACGGACTTTCCGTTGCAAAATCCATTCGCGCGGATTCTTCAGTGCCGCGAGTTTTTCGCGGGTCGGTTCCATGTCGACGCCCAGACCAGCGAAGGAGTAGAGCGGCTTCAAAACGTAATTGTCGATCTTGTCGTCAGCGGGAAACTCATCCGCGAAATAGGCGGCGGAAGTGTGTTCCGTCTTTAAAAACGGCAGCGAATGCTTGCTGATCTGAAAATACCAATTCGGATGACCGACCCAAGTCACATCGAGATCCTCCTGGAAGCGAAATGGAAGATTGAGATCGGGTCGGCGAATCAATTCGTCGAAGATGACGCGGTTATAAATTCGCTCGATGCGCGCTTCTGTTCCCTCGCGATCATAAAATAATTCGCGTCCGCGTTTTTTGATTTTCGTGAGGCAAACCGATCGGATGCCGAGCAACGTCTCGGTCGCCGCGAAATCGATCCGCGTCTTTTGTTTTTCCGGCTCGATTTCGAGCAGAATGACATTTTCCGGCTTCGCGTCGGCGATAATCGTGCGGCGCAAAAGATCGACATATACCTCGTCTTTGATTCCGCCGAAAGACGACGTCCAATTGCGCGGGATGGCCGGGTACGCTTTGCGCATGCAATGCAGAATGAGGAATTGAAAACCGAACAGGCTCGGGAACGCTTGCAGCTCGATCAGGCGCGGCACGAGTCGATCGTCTTCCGCGCAAATGCCGAAGTCGACTACCAGAAAGTTCGGATGCGACGACTCGTCAGGCACTTCAAGACCTTCCGGAATTGCGGAGCCGGAATGCCGCACGAAGTCCGGCCGTCGGACAAGATCGACAATGTGCTTCGCCGCGCCCGTCACTTCATTCGTGAACTCGCGCGTCAAAAAGATCGGTGTCTCGGAGACGCGAAAATCGGCCGGCCATTTTTCGCTCTCGTTTACGCAGCGCAAGAGCGCCGCGTATTTTTCCGGACTGAAATCTGCATTGAATTGTGTGCGAAGCTTCGGGTCCATTTTTAAATTCGCGCAACGACCAGCTGATGAGTAAGCCAAAAGTAAGCGCGAAACGAAATGTCTTTCAGGATCGTAAAACCGGCCTTTGCCAATTGCGTTGTCACTTCGCTGGGTTCATGGCGAAAAACTTTGGCAGCGCCGAAGCTTCCGAGATGTGGAGAATTCTTTCCCTGAAAAAGCGATCGAGCAATGAGCGGCTCGTAAGTGAAAAGAAGATGGCCGCTCTCGGCAAGCAAGCGGTGCGCATGTCGCAAAAAAATCGGAAGATCCGGCATGTGCTCGACTGCCCCGCAGCTGACGACGAAATCAAATTGTCCATCTAACTCTGGTCCGAGCGCGGCGATATTACCCTCGATCAATTCGATTGCCGGATATTTGGCGCGGCAACGTTTCAACATTCCCGCGGATGAATCGATGCCGACGATTCGCGAGAATTTTCTCGAGCGAATGAGCTCCCTAATCGAGGCACCGGTGCCGATTCCAACATCGAGAACGCGCGACGACTGATTTGCCGGCGGCAAAAGATGCGCCGCGATTATTTCTGGAGACCGATAGCGCGAAACCCAACGAGTGACCCAATCGTAGCTGTTCGCGAAGCGGTCATAAAACGCGGTCACGCGTCAGACCAAAAATTTCCCCGCGCGCATGATTTGCTCGCCATCGAACCAGATGTCGAAATTGCGGCCGACGCAATCGATGTGCGTTTTCGATCTCCAATCTGCGCCGGTGTGTTCGGCGTAGGGATGACCGAACGCAATGTGAACGCCCGGAATTTTCTCGTCCTGCAAAATATTTCCGATGACGTGGAAGCAGGCTGTGTTCGTGCCGATGGCGAATTCACCGACGCGATTGCTGTTTTCGTCGGTGCTCGTGTAAGCGCGAAAATCTTCGAGCAGCTCCTTGTGATCGCAGGCAAGATCGACAATACGATTGTCGCGCACCTGGATGGTGAGCGGCGCGTCGTATAGATCGCCGTATTTGCTGCAAAGATAATCGCCGACCACTCCGTCGACCACGAATTTGCCGTTGGTGTTTTGCGGCGCCGTAAAAATTTCGCCGCCCGGCAGGTTACCCCATTTTTCCGGCGTGATAATGCCGCTGGTCTTGAGCCATTTCAGTTTCGGCGAAAACTCCGCTTCGAAATCGGTGCCGGCGGTAGTGCGGCAGGTAATTTTTTTTGCGGCGCTCGCGCGCTCGATCAAGCGCTGGCTGAGCGTATCGATCGCGCGAAAATCAGCGCGCATTCCTTCCATCATGATTTGGCGCGTGATGTTGACCATGTGCCCATGGCGAATGTGTTGGCGGTTTACGACGTCGCTCATCTGCATGCGCGACGGCAGTTCGCCGCGCTGCGATTGCGCGCAAAAGATCGACACTTGTGATTGCGCAAGGTCATCGAGAATGACTTGCGGCATCGCGCTGAGCGGGCGCGTGGCGTAGTTTTCAAGCACGAACACGGCGTGCTCGCCGCCAATCTCCTCGACTTCTGCTTGCAGCGCGGCCGCGATATCGCAAGTGGCTTCATCGGTGATAATGGTAATGCGCTCCGTCGACTTTAACTGCAGACAAACGCGCACGGCGTTACGCGCGCCGGGCGCAAGATCGGCGTCGATTGTGTCGGTGCTTAAACGGTCGGGCATTTTAGGAGCGTTGAGTGTGGCGCAGAACTTTTGTGCGGGCAACAATTGTCGATCCTAACTCACGGTTAGACCTTCGTAAGTTTCTTCAACGATTTGATCGACGACCGCCTTCATATCGTTCGTGCGCGAGAAAGTGGCCAACTGCCGGTCCGCGCCGGTGCCTTCGCGCATGATTCGCTCGATGTGCGCCATCTCGCGTTTGCTGCCGAGCTCATCGACTTCGGTGGAGACAAATTCGAGCAGCTCATTCAAAAGACTGCGCGCTTCGACTTCCGTTTCGCGGCCGAAGTCGATGAGCTTGCCATCGATGCCGTAGCGCGTGGCGCGCCAGCGATTTTCATCAAGCAACCGGCGACGATAGACCCGGAAGGTAGTGTTCTGTCGCAATAGTTTGAACAACTTCGCGACGACCGCCTGAATCAGTGCAGCAATCGCGAGCGTGTCATCCACGCGCGATTGCGCATCGCACACGCGCACTTCGAGCGTGTCGAAAAACGGATGCAATCGAATGTCCCACCATATTTTTTTCGGATTGTCGATGCAACCGGTCTTGACGAGCAGCTTGCAAAAATCTTCGTACTCGGAAAGCGATTCGAATGCGTCGGGAATCCCGGTGCGCGGAAAGCGCTCAAACACTTTCAAGCGATAACCTTTCAAACCAGTGTTGTGTCCCACCCAGAAAGGCGAATTAACCGAGAGCGCGTAGATGTGCGGCAAAAAATAGCGCGTCTGATTCATGACGTGAATCGCAGATTCGCGATCGGGAATGCCGACGTGCACGTGCAATCCGAAAATTAAATTCGCGCGCGCAAGCAATTGCATGTCCTTCACGATTTCCTGGTAGCGTTCGCCTTCGGTGATGAGTTGATCGCGCCAATGTGAGAACGGATGGGTGCCAGCGGAGGCGATTTTTAACCCGGCGCGACCGGCGAGTTCGGCCAGTTTACTGCGCAGCTCGAGGACGTGAGAGCGCGCATCGACAACCGATTGGCAAATTTCGGTGCCGAGCTCGACGACGGATTGATGCATCTCGGGCTTGATCTGCTCTTTAAGCAGGACCTTGCCGCCCTCGAGAATTTCCTGAATGTGCGAGCGCAACTCGCGCGTCCCAGGATCGACAATCGCAAATTCTTCCTCGATGCCGAGGGTGTATGTGTGAGACTTCGCGCTCATTTTGACGAGCGGAAATGTAAACCGAAATGCTGGTTCGGTAAACGTTAGGCCAGATCCTGCAGTCGCCGCATGTTGACCGCCGCGTGAACGAATTTGCCCCAGCTGCAATTGTCGCGGCCCGGTTGATGTTCGCGCGCTTTGCGGATTGCCATTTCGGAAACGGCTTCCACGACCCAATCGAAATTCGCTTGTCCTACTGACGCGACTTCCGCGTCCGGCGCGGGATTGCAAAAATCGATTGCTACCGGTACGCCATCGCGGATCGCGAATTCGACCGTATTCAAATCGTACCCGAGATATTGGTTCAAGGTCAGCACGCCTTGTTCGACCTTCTGCAAAATTTCCGGCGGCGTCTGCCATTCGGTTTGATAACGCAAATGATACGGATGTCGCGGCTCGTAGGGCATGATGCGCACGTGGCGTTGATCGATCGAGTAGCAGCGAAAGTACATGTCGAACTTCACTTCTTCCTGCAACATCATGACGAGCTGGCCGGTTTCGCTGTAAGCGCTGAAAAATTCATCGGGGTTATGCAAGCGATAAACATTTTTCCACCCGCCGCCGGCGAAGGGTTTGAAAAACGCCGGCCAACCGACGTAATTGAAAATCTCTTCCCAATTCATCGGGTAGGCGAGATTGCGAAATGAATTATCGTTCGTGTCCGGTGGCGGCTTGTTCGACGGTAAAAGCACGGTGCGTGGAACGGCCACGCCGATTTTTGTGGCGAGCGCGTTATTGAAAAACTTTTCATCGGCGCTCCACCAAAACGGATTGTTCACCACCGCAGTACCGGTGAGCGCCGCATTTTTGAGCCACGCGCGATAGAATGGAACGTCCTGCGAAATGCGATCGATCACCACGTCGTAACCGCACGGCTCGCCTTGCATCACCCTGTCGATCCGCACGAACTCCGCGCTGATATCTTTACCGCCTGTTTTCTGATTCACCCGCTCCACGAACGCAGGCGGAAACGAATGTTCCTGGCCAAAAAGGATTCCGATTTTTTTCATAAGCTTGTTTCGTTAGGCGTTTACAAGATCGACAAGTAGTACGGCAGCATGTCGCGCCAGTAATTCCAATCGTGACCGCACCATTTCCGGTCGTCGAAGAAATGTTTGATTCCTTTTGCGTTCAGCAAACTCGAGAGACGCAACGATTCGTGCCGCGTGTTATCCCATTCGCCCGTGCCGATGATGATGCCCATGTGATCGAATCTCCAGGTGTCCGGCATGTTCGGCAGATAATCGTACGGGCTGTTGAAGTAAATGTTGTCGTCGTAATGGCCGTCGAAAAACGAGCTGATATCAAACGCGCCGCTCATGCTGATGAGATGACTGATCGTGTCCGGATGACGGAAAGCGATGTTCGCAGCGTGATACGCGCCGAGACTCGCGCCGCAAACGGCCACGCGTGCGCAATTACCTTCGCGCCGCGCGAAATCAAACACATCGCCCACGATTACATTTTCGTAAGCGTTGTGCGTGCGCATGCGATCGGCGGGATGAATGGCTTTGTTGTAGAAGCTTTCAAGATCGATCGCATCCGGGCAATAGACGGTGATTTTGCCATTGTCGATGTACCAACCGACCGCATCGATGATTCCGAAGTCTTTGTTCTGCGAATAACGACCGAACGAAGTAGGAAAAATCACGAGCGGCAGGCCGCGACCATCGCCGAAGACGAGCATCTCAAAGTCGCGGCTTAAATGCGGCGTGAACCATTTAATATAGCGCTCGTTCATAAAGGTAGGGGCGGTTCACCGAACCGCCCGCTTTGTTCGCGAGATCGACAATAACGAGACCCGGCGATTGAGGTCAATCGCCGCGGTTGGACAAGATCGACATTCTCAGCGAAGCGTTTCGCTTTCCATGCCCGAACACACTCTCACCGGAAACATTCAGGAGCACCTCGGATTTCGCTCGAAGATCCTCGGGAACCGTCGCGACGTGCTCGTTTATCTTCCGCCGGATTACCGCCGGCTCTCTCGCAAACGCTATCCGGTTTTGTATTTGCAGGACGGTCAAAATGTTTTCGACGCCGCCACGGCATTCGCCGGAGTGGAATGGAGCGTTGATGAATCGGCGCATCATCTCATTCGGAAAAAATTAATGGAACCGGTCATCATCGTGGCAATCGCAAACGTGGGCGAAGATCGCATTCACGAATATGCGCCGACGCCAGGCGTGATCGACAGCGACGCAAAGCGCAAGAAGCGCAGCCGCGGACGCGCGCGCGACTACGGCCGATTCCTGGTGGAGGAGCTCAAGTATTTCATCGACAGAAAATATCGCACCAAACGTGAACCGGAATTCACCGGACTCGGCGGCTCCTCACTCGGCGGATTACTCACACTCGCGCTCGGCCTGTGGTTGCCGAACGTATTTACGCGCCTCCTCGCCATGTCGCCTTCCGTGTGGTGGGACGATCAAGTCATCGTGAAAATGGTGGAAGAGCTTGATCAAAAACTTCCGCTAAAAATTTGGATCGACACGGGAACGAACGAACCGGGCTGGGAACGCGCCCGCACCTTGCGCGACGCCCTTGTCGAAAAAGGCTGGAAGCTTTACGACGATCTTCAGTACAGCGAATTTGAAGGCGCCGACCACAGCGAAGGGGCGTGGGCGGCACGCGTCGATCAAGCACTGCGCTACTTGTTTCCTCACCCGCCAAAGCTGTGATTATTGCAGCGGTTTGCCGTAAACCTGAAAAACGCGCACGAAGCCGCCGACGAAGTCCCAGTCCTTTTGAAAACTGAATGCGCGCTCGATCGGCGACCAACAGAGCTCGCGCGGCGCTTCCGGATGGTTCGGATCGTAAACGATGTAGCGCTCGATTTTGTTCGGGCCGCGATTCTGTTTTCGCGCGTAAACCAAAACGGCGTGGTTGATGGTTAGACTCGGATAAGTGGAGAGATAGCCGGCAAATAATTCACCGCGCGCGAGTGTGGCGTCCAGCGTTGCGTGGGTTTGCTCCTGGTATTCGCGATCGTGTTTGTAAAACATGCGGAAATTTCCGGGCCGAAGATAAGTCGGCCAACCAAGTCCGATGTTTTCCTGTAAAACACGGCCGCGCGCTTTGCTCATGCCGCGGAGATTTGCGTAGCCCGGGAAAACAATGCGCTGATTCTCGGAAAGCGGTGCGCGCCATGCAGCGCGATGGCTGACGGCACGAATGCGCTTTGCTAACTCTCGATCATCTAATGTCGATCCACGCGGATCAAAGCGCGCAAATTTGCGAAACTGCATCGCGCTGCGACAAAGCACGAAGCAGCGGCGCGTGAAGGGTTTCGCATTCTTCCGCAAGGAAGGATGGCCTTCGCGATATTCGAAAACGGTTTCGTTAGCGAAAGCGAAAGTGTCGCGATCGAATCGAAATGACGACGCGCAGCTGTTTCGCGCAGTCAGCGACGCGAGAAAAATCGCGGCGCAAAAAGTGTATGTCGATCTTGTCCGGGCAGCGCGCACCACAACTTAAGCGCGTGCAGAAGCAGCGTTGCTCTTGCTCTCCGCGAAATTGCCGAGACCGCGGAATTTCTGGTAACGTTTTTTTAAGAGCGTTTCGATCGGGGACTTGAGCAGGCGCTCCAGATTTTGACGAAGTGCCGTCCCCAAGTTGGCCGCGGCCAAATCATGATCGCGATGCGCGCCACCTTCCGGCTCGGGCACGATTTCATCCACGACTTCGAGCTTCAATAAATCTTGCGCGGTCAGTTTCAATGCTTCCGCCGCTTCAGGCGCGTGTTTTCGGTCCCGCCACAAAATCGCCGAGCACGCTTCGGGGCTGATCACGGAATAGTAGGCGTTCTCCAGAATTAAAACGCGATCGGCCACGCCGATGCCGAGCGCGCCGCCGGAACCGCCTTCGCCGATCACCGCCGCGATTGTCGGCACGCGCAACGTCATCATCTCGCGCAAATTCACCGCGATCGCTTCGGAGATATGGCGCTCCTCCGATCCGATGCCGGGGAAAGCGCCGGGCGTGTCGATCAAAGAAATTACCGGAATGCCAAACTTCTCCGCGAGCCGCATGAGGCGGAGCGCCTTGCGATAACCTTCCGGATGCGCGCAACCAAAATTGCGCATGACGTTTTCTTTTGTGTCGCGCCCTTTTTGATGCGTGATCACAACACAGCGATGCGCGCCCAATTTGGCCAGCCCGCTTGGCATCGCCTTGTCATCGCCGAAGACACGATCGCCGTGCAGTTCCACCCAATCGGTGAAGCAGCGCGAAATATAATCGAGCGAGAACGGACGCTGCACATGGCGCGCGATCTGCACGCGCTGCCACGCGGTGAGGTTGTCGTAAATCTCGCGCCGCGTCTCGCGCAGTTTTTTTTCCATCGCTTCGACTTCGGTTTCGAAATCAATCGAGTGCTCGTCCGAATGGTCGCGCAAATCCTGGAGTTTTCTCTGCAACTCCAGGATCGGTTTTTCGAAATCGAGCGGCTGTGTTTCCATTTTATCAGTCGGTAATGGTGACAGTGGTCTTGCTGTTTACAAGACCGCTCAACTCTTCCACATCGGAGGCGGCCAAGCCCAAACCTTCCGCCGGCGGCGCGGCATCACTGGCGGGATGCATTGAATCCGGCACAGAATAAATCAGATAACCCGGCGCGCTCAGGCGCACCCAGCGTGTGCTGCCAGGATATTCTTTGCTGCCGAATCCGACACGTTTTCCGCCGCGCCAGGCCATGATCTCGGCGATGCGAGTGTTGATTTTAGCGGATTGGCGGGAGGGCAATTTTACTTCGAGTACGTGATAGCGCTTAAAAAAAGCGCTGTGATCGAGCAACGTCACAGCTTTTGCCTTTCGCTGAACGATCATCGTGAATTCGGGGTGCGAAATAAACAATCGCTCGCCGATATGAAGCATCGTCCTTTCCATGCCATTCGTGCGCATGATGATCTCCGGCGTCGACTTCATCTTGCGCGCAATGGTGGCTAGCACGTCACCTTTCTTGACGATGTATTCCTGTTTTTCGGGCGACGGATAATTCGAGAGAAGAATTTGGACATCGATCTCGCCGAGCAAATCTTTCGCTTCTTCGGAATGCGTGCCGGTCGGATATTTCTGGATGAATGTGGAAAGCGCCGCGCGCGCTTCGTTCAGCTTTCCTTCCTGGCGCAATTGCGCGGCCGCTTGAAACTCCGGCAGACCTACGTCCGGCATCGTTTGCACCGGCACTTCCCCGCTTTTTTCCTGCCGCACTTTGATGTCGGGTTTTAGGAACAGGTTGTAGCCAAAGTAGGCCGCGCCGCCGAAGACGATCAGCGCCAGGCCGAGGACAAAAAGCCATTTCATGGATTGGACAAAGCGACGAGCACTCTAAATCTTTTCGCCATTTTTGCAGCCGACCCTTTCCCGCAAGATCGACAATAAGCCGGGCGCGTCAGCTCGCGCTGCTGGGATCGGAACCGGGAAAGAAACGATGCCAAAGGCGCGCCAGAGTCCGCTGGTCCTCATTGTTCCAGGTGTAATGACAATCCTGGCAGTAAAATTCTTTCGGAAAAATTCGGAGCGCGAAAAGAATGCCCGCCACCGCCGGAGTGAGGTTCTTGCGCGTCAGTTGCGGATACTCGATGCGCGAGGAGCCGCATTGCTGGCAACGAATGACGGCCGCGGCGATGTCGGGATCGGTCGATTCCCATTCGACCATCAAGCTTTGGGCGCGTTCGAAATCCTCTTCTTCCACCAGCACTTTTGCGTTGGCCTGCGGCTTCGACATGAAGGCCACCTGCTGCAAATGGCCTTCGTTATGCACATCGGCTTTCAGCCCGGCTCCGTCGAAGCGTTGCTTGAGCTGTTTGGCCTTGGCCGGTTCGTTAAATGTCGCGATCGTCACCATCGCTTTAATTTTGCAGAGGAGCGCCGCCTTTGTCAGCAAATATCAATCAATGCCCGGGCGCAAGATTGGGCGGCGGAAACCATTTGTAGAGCATCAAATACACGAGCACTCCGGTAACGGAAACATAAAGCCAGATCGGCATCGTCCATCGCCCGATCCGGCGATGTCGATCCCAGCGGCGCCGAAAAGTCGGCACGAGCGTGATGACCACAAGCGGCAGCACCAAAAACGCGAGCAGGATGTGCGAGATCAACATTGGAAAATAAATCCACGCCGTCAGTCCCGTGTAACCGGAAGATTTTTCGCCGACGTGCACGTGATACGTGATGTAGCCGACGAGGAACAGCGTCGATGAAAAGATTGCCGCGATCATGCATGGCACATGTCGCTGCCAGATATTTCGGCGAATCCAGAACCAGCCGGCCGAAATAAAAATCGTGCTCATAAGATTGAGCGATGCGTTGATCGCGGGTAAATCGCTTATGGTCATCGAAGATAATGTCGCCTCTCCTTGAACCACCTCCAACTCCGGTAAGACAAGATCGACAATCCCCTTTCGCGACTCCGATTTTCCGAAAGGCGATTGGGTTCGCCGTCCTCCTCGCGATTGCGGGACTGCTCGGCGGCGGTTGGTACCTGGCTAAAAAAGGTTTCGGCCGCGAATGGCGTCATCGCGTGGTCGAAGAATTGCACAAGCGCGGCGTCGAAGCGTCGATTCGCCGGCTGACGCTCGATCCTTTTCGCGGACTCATCGCGCAGGACGTGCGCATTTTCGATTACAAACATCGCGAGAAAACGATCGCAATCATCAGCGAAGTCGCGCTCGACATCAATTACGCCGCGCTGCTGCATCATCAACCGTTTCTAAACGCGCTCGACGTTCGTAACGCGCAACTGACATTCACTTTCCCAAACGCTGATCCGAACGCCGCCAAGGCGCGGCTCACCCGCTTCCGTGCCCATGTTTATTTTCCGCCTGAGCAAATTTACGTCAGCCAGGCCGAGGGAAATTTTTGTGGC
Source organism: Verrucomicrobiota bacterium (assembly GCA_041167045.1). Lineage (GTDB taxonomy): Bacteria > Verrucomicrobiota > Verrucomicrobiia > Chthoniobacterales > UBA10450 > CATPCN01. The sequence continues at coordinate 139,785 of JBEEGW010000016.1, read as the reverse complement.
GTTCAAATTTCGGCGCGCGGGCAGCTGATCAAGCGAATCGATTTCAAACCCGGTGTCGAGATTTCGGCGGAAGAATGGCGCGCGCGGCTAGCGCTTTTGCAGCGCGTTGTGACGGAGCTCGGGGCCATGAGTTTCCCGGGCGAAGCGCCGCGGCTCGAGCTGAGATTTACCGGCGATCTCTCCGATCTCGAGACGGCGCGCGCGGAAGCGACTTTGCGAGGCAGTCACGTGCGCCGCGGCGTTTACGAAATGAAAGACATTTTCGCAAACGCGGAATGGGCCGATCAGAAATTGACGGTCACGCGATTCGGTTGGAACGATCGCGCCGGTTCGCTCGTCGGTCACGCCAGTTGGCGGCGCGAGCACAATGACGCCGACTTCGAGATGCGCAGCACGCTCGATCTTAAATCGTTTCTGGCCGCGTTTCGTCTCGACGATTTTCTGAAAGAAATGAGCTTCTCCTCTCCGCCGACGGTGGAATTATCCGGGTCCGCGAATTTCTCGACGCCGCGCGCGCGCGTCAAAGTCCTGGGGCGCGCTTCGGTCGAAAATTTTGTTTGCAAGAATGTGCCCTTCGCATCCTTCGCCACGGATTTTTCGTGGGATGGTGAACGTTCGCTGCTACGCAATATCCGGTTGCGCCACGAAAGCGGCGCGCTCGCGGCCGATATTCTCGATGCGCCAAACGATCTCCGAATCAACATCGACAGTTCGCTGAATCCGGGCGCGCTCGTCGGTTTCGCGCCGGCGGAGTTGCAGAAATTTTTCAACGAATGGGAATGGCAGCGTCCGCCTTCCGTTCACCTGGCGATTCGCGGTTCCAATCATGATGCCACAACGTGGTCGGGCGACGGGACGGTGGCGTTGCAACGCACGCGATTCCGTGGCGTCGCGATGAACAGCGCGAGCGCAAATGTTCGGTTCGGTAATGGCGCGATCACTTACGACAACTTTCGGATCGTGCGCGACGAAGGTTCCGGCTCCGGCTCGTTCACCTACGATTTCTCGAAACACGAAGTCCACGTCGTGAACGTAAGATCGACATTGCGCCCGTCGGAAGCGATTTTCTGGATCGATCCCGATCTCGCGAAGCCGGTCGCGCCTTACAAATTTCACAAACCACCGAGCGTCACCGCGAATGGCGTCGTCCAATTTCGCGGCGGAAAGAACACGCATCTCGAAATCAATGTCGATGCGCCGAGTGGAATGGATTACGTTTTTCTGGACAAGACCCTGGCGTTCGATCGGGTCGGCGCGCGCCTGCTCTTTACGGATGATCGATTGCAACTGAACGATGTGCAGGGGAATCTTTTTTCCGGGACCGTGCAGGGCAACGCTGACATTTCGCTCGCGAAAAACGATTCGCATTACTCGGCGAAACTTTCTGTCGACGGAATCGATTTTCCGCGTCTGACCGATCTCTATTTCAAATATCAGACATCACGCGGCCGCTTGAACGGCACCTACAATTTCACCGGCCTCGGGAGCAACCCGCGCAGCATGCAGGGCACGGGAACAATTCGGGTGACCGACGGCGATGTCTTCGCCATCCCAATTTTCGGGCCGCTTTCCGATTTGCTCACGAAAATAATTCCAGGCGTCGGGTACAGTGTCGCGCGAAAGGCGGACGCGACCTTCTCGATCAAGGATGGCGTCATTCACACGGACGATTTCGACGTCGCCGGAAAACTTTTCGGCATGATCGGCCATGGCGACGTGCACTTTCTCGATGACAAACTCGATTTCGATGTCCGAATCAACGCGAGCGGCGCCGGCGTTCTGCTCGCGCCCATGTACAAACTTTTCGAATACAAAGGCGAAGGAAGCCTGTCCCATCCGAACTGGCATTCGAAAAGATTTTAGGATGTCGTCGCAAATTCTGTTGGGCGCGCACATGTCGATCGCCGGCGGTGCGCATATGTCGATCCAGCGCGCGTGCTCGATCAAATGCACCGCCATGCAGATTTTCGTGAAGAACAACATGCAATGGTTCGCGCGCCCGCTCGCTCGTGAAGAAATCCGCGCCTTCTGCCATCACGCACAGCGCGGCGAGTTATTGTCGATCTTCGCTCACGCCAATTACCTCATCAATCTCGCCGCCACCAATCCGCAGTTTCACGCGAATTCATTGCGCGCCTTGTCGGAAGAGCTGACGCGCGCGCACCAGCTTGAGCTGCCCTTTCTCGTCCTGCATCCGGGCGCGCATCTCGGCGCGGGCGAAGAAGCCGGCCTTGAAAAGATTATTGCGTCGATCAATCGCGTCTTCGCCAAAATTCCAAAAGTGAAAACGAAAATCGCGCTCGAGACTACGGCCGGCCAGGGTTCGTGTCTTGGTCATCGCTTCGAACATATCGCGCACATCATTGCAAATGTGCGGCAACCGGAACGGCTCTGCGTTTGCCTCGATACCGCGCACATTTTCGCGGCTGGTTACGATGTTGGCAGCGAAGCCGCCGTCAGGAAAACGTTTCGCGAATTCGATCGCGTGATTGGTTTGGACCGACTGGCCGCGATTCATCTCAACGACTCGAAAACGCAACGCGGCTCACGTGTAGATCGACATGAACACATCGGCAAAGGTCAGATCGGCCTCGAGGCTTTTCGTTTCATCATGCGCAACCGCCGGTTCAAGAAAATCCCGAAAGTCCTCGAGACACCGAAGGGAAAGGAACTGGCCGAAGATGTCGAGAATTTGAAAACGCTGCTTGCGCTGCGGCAGCGAGCCTCCTCCGCGCGACGTTAAGTTTGATTGCCCGAGGAGAGTTCGTTGTTCGTTTCCGCAAAAGCGTTGACGGCGAATTCCAAATCCTGGCGCGAATGCGCGGCGCTGACCTGCGTGCGAACGCGCGCCGTTCCATGCGGGACGACCGGATAAAAGAAGCCGATGACGTAAACGCCTTTCTCCAGCATGCGCGCCGCAAATTTTTGCGATTTGGCCGCGTCGCCGATCATGATCGGGACAATCGGATGCGTGCCGGGCTTGATGGTGAGGCCGCGTTCGGTCAAGGCGGCGCGAAAATATTTTGTGTTCGCTTCAAGTTTATCGCGCAATTCGGTCGACGCGCTCAGCAATTCGAGCGCTTTCAATGAAGCGGCCACGACGGGCGGCGCGATCGTGTTCGAAAATAAATAGGGCCGCGAGCGCTGTCGAAGAAGATCGACAATCACTTTTCGCGCGCTGGTGAATCCGCCGCTAGCGCCGCCGAGTGCTTTGCCGAGCGTGCCCGTAATGATGTCGATCTTGCCCATGACGCCGCAATATTCGTGCGTGCCGCGCCCAGTCTTGCCCAGAAATCCGGCGGCATGCGCGTCGTCGATCATGGTAAGCGCGTCATATTTCTCCGCAAGATCGACAATCCCCTTCAAATTCGCGATCGTGCCGTCCATCGAAAAACAGCCATCGGTCGCGATCAATTTGAAGCGTGCGCCGCTCGCTTCTTTCAGTTTCGCTTCGAGATCCGCCATGTCGTTGTGCTTGTAACGAAAGCGTTGCGCTTTGCAGAGCCGGATGCCATCGATGATCGACGCGTGATTGAGTTCGTCCGAAATAACGGCGTCTTTTTCGCTGAGCAACGTTTCGAAAAGTCCGCCGTTCGCATCGAAGCACGACGGATAAAGAATTGTGTCTTCGGTCCCGAGAAATTTCGTCAGCGCGGCCTCAAGTTCTTTGTGAATGTCTTGCGTGCCGCAAATGAAACGCACGCTCGCCATGCCGAAGCCGTGCGTGTCGAGCGCTTCCTTCGCGGCTCTAATGAGCGTGGGATGATCGGCCAGGCCGAGATAATTGTTCGCGCACATGTTGAGCACACGTTTGCCGCCGGTTATCTCGATCTTAGCGTCCTGCGGCGAAGTGATGATGCGCTCGGTCTTGAACAAACCTTGCGATTTTATTTCGTCGAGCGTTTGCGAAATCTGCTTTTCAAATTCGGCGAGCATAAGCAATTACAGGTTACGCAGATTTCGCCGAAGAGAAAAACGAATTGCCCCTCGAATGGCCGAAGAGTACGAGTGGCGGTATGCAGTCGCCGCTCGTTTCCATGATCGTGCCGAGTTACAACGAGGCCGAAAATTTGCGGCTGCTCATTCCGGGTATCGGTCGCGCGCTCGGCGAGCTGAATGTTTCTTATGAAATCGTGGTCGTCGATGATGGTAGCGGTGACGACACGGCCAACGTGCTCCGTGAATTGGCCGCGCCGGAATTGCGCGTCGTGCGTTTGCGCCGCAACGCTGGTCAAACCGCTGCGTTGATGGCCGGCATTCGTTTTGCAAAAGGCGAGATTTTGATTTCGATGGACGGCGATTTGCAAAATGATCCGGCTGATATCGCGCAACTGCTGTCCAAACTCGATGAAGGCTTCGACGTCGTCTCGGGTTGGCGAACGCATCGGCAAGATGCGCCGGTCCGCCGAAATTTGTTGAGCCGGCTCGCGAACAAATTGATCTCGGCCGTCTCAGGAATTCATCTGCACGATTACGGATGTTCGCTCAAAGCGTATCGGCGCAGCGCCCTCGAAGGCGTTCAATTATACGGCGAGATGCACCGCTTCATTCCGATTTACGCTTACTGGAACGGCGCGCGCGTAGCCGAGGTGCCGGTGCGGCATCATCCGCGGCGCCATGGCGTTTCGCATTATGGCGTGAAGCGGATTCCGAAAGTCATTCTCGATCTAATGGTCGTGATATTTCTGCACCGGTTCGGGCAAAGGCCGATGTATGTTTTTGGAAGCGTCGGATTGTTTAGCATGTTGATCGGATTGGTCGCGGGCGGCGCAGCGCTTTACTACAAATTTTTCGGGCACAAAAGTTTCATCGAGACGCCGTTGCCGCTGCTCTTCGTCATGGCGGTGATCACCGGCGCGATGTGTTTGCTGATGGGTTTGCTGGCGGAGTTACTGATTCGCACTTATTACGAGTCACAAAATAAGACGACGTATTCGGTTTCAATTGCTGACCCGAGCGAAACCGCTACGGAAGAAAACTCTTCGTCGCGGCTGTAAAACAGCATGTGCGGCATTTGTGGCTTCGTCGGTGCCGGATCAAGCGAAGACCTCGACCGCATGTCCGCGCGCCTCGTTCATCGCGGCCCGGACGACGATGGAACGTGGGCTTCCAAATCCGATGCGGTACATTTGGCCAGTCGTCGATTGGCGATTGTCGATCTTGCCGGCGGACATCAACCGATGGCGACGACTGACGGTCAGCTGGTGATTGTTTTTAACGGCGAAATTTACAATCACCGCGAACTGCGCGCCGAGCTGCGACAATTCGGACACCAATTCAAGACCGATCATTCCGACACCGAGTTGATTCTTCTCGGTTACCGGCAATGGGGAAATGAGGTCGTTAATCGCCTGAACGGCATGTGGGCCTTCGCGATTTATGATTTGCAACGCCGAATACTTTTCTGCAGTCGCGATCGGTTTGGAAAGAAGCCGTTCTTTTACGCAAGAGCGAACGGTGCGTTTGTTTTTGCATCGGAGCTCACATCGCTGATCGAGCACCCGAATGTGCCGCAAAATATTTCAACACGCGCGTTGCGAAAATATTTTGCCTACGGCTACATCCCGTCGCCGCTGTCGATCTTGGACGGCGTTTCGAAATTGCCCGGCGGACATTCGCTGATTGTCGATCTTACGACTCTCGATTTTCGCATCGAAAAATACTGGGAGCTCGTTCTCGAGCCATTCGAAACCATTCCGCGCCACGCTGAAGAAGAATGGGGCGAACAACTGCGCGAGTTGCTCGATCGCGCCGTGCAACGTCGATTGATCGCCGATGTCCCGGTCGGTGTTTTTCTAAGCGGCGGGATCGATTCCTCGGCGGTGACTGCATTCGCCTCGCGTCACGTCGATCAACGTAAACTGAAAACGTTCAGCATCGGGTTTCAGGAAAGGAGTTTCGATGAGACTGAGTTCGGAAAACTGGTGGCCGCGAAATTCAAGACGGATCATCAGATCGAAATGCTCACGGCCAAGCGCGCGCTGGAGTTACTCGATGTTTGTTCGAGCAAACTGGACGAACCGATGGGCGACAGTTCACTGTTGCCGACTTATCTAGTGAGTCGGTTGGCGCGTCGCCACGTGACGGTCGCGCTGGGTGGTGATGGCGGGGACGAATTATTTGCCGGCTATGATCCGTTTCTGGCGTTGAAGCGTGCCGAACTTTATCATGCGATTTTTCCGCGCCCGCTTCATGCGGCGATCAAAGCGGTCTTCGATCGATTGCCGGTTTCGCACGTAAACATGGCGCTCGATTTTAAAATCAAACGAGCTTTGCGGGGACTCGATTATGATCCGCGGTTCTGGCTTCCGTCTTGGATGGCGCCGTTGAATGTGCCCGAGTTGGAAGAATTGTTTTCGGACAAGATCGACATAGAAGAACTTTATTCCGAAGCGATCGAACATTGGGAAAACTGCCCGCAACAGAATCTCGTGGATAAGACGTTGCAGTTTTACGCGAAGCTTTATTTGCAGGACGACATTTTGGTGAAAGTCGATCGCGCCAGCATGATGAACAGTTTGGAAGTCCGCGCGCCCTTTCTGGATATCGATCTTGTAAATTTTGCGCGGCGAATCCCGAACGACTTCAAATTGCGACGCGGCACGACGAAATACATTCTAAAGAAAGCGCTCGAAGGAATTTTGCCGAACGAGATTTTGCATCGTTCGAAAAAAGGTTTCGGCATCCCGATGGGCGCGTGGTTCAAGAGCGGCGCTCTTCAGATCGATGATGTCGAGTTCGCCAGCCTTAACACGGCTTTCATCAAAGAAAAGATTGCAGCGCATCGTTCTGGCAAATCGGACGAGCGCAATTTTCTTTGGTGTCTCTTTGTTCTGACCAAATGGGTCGAGGCAAATGAGTCGCTGCGTTTTAAATGAATGACGACAAGAAAACGGCCGAAGCTTTTGCCACGTCCTGGAATCATCTTCCGAGCGGATCAGTTTACAGGCGAGAACAATTCGAAGATTGGCTGGCGCCGATCACGCGAAGAGATGTCGAGGATAAAAGCGTGCTCGAGCTGGGATGCGGCAACGGAAGCTTGCTTGTGCATTTGGTGGCGTGGCAGCCATCGCAAGTTACCGGCGTTGATTTGGGAACATCGACATCATCCGCGGAAGCGAACATGCGCACGACCGCTTTCGAGAATTACCGAATCATCCAAGCCGATCTGACGACATTCTCGAGTAACCGGTTCGACATTGTTTGTTGCATCGGCGTGCTTCATCACTTGAGTGATCCGCGCAAAGGTTTTGAGTCGGTCATCGCAAATGCGAAACCTGGCGGCCGGTTTCATTGTTGGGTCTATGCGCGCGAAGGAAACGCGATCGTTATTCGATTGATAGACCCGCTGCGAAAAATAATGTCGCGCTTACCATGGTGGTTGACGAAATACCTGGCCGCTGCGCCCCTGGCTTTGCTTTATTTTGTTTACGCCAAGGCATTGCGCAGACTTAGAAGCTTTGATTGGGCGCGCCACGCACCGCTTTACGATTACAGCCTCTGGATCGGGCGGGAGCGTTACTCGTTTTTCCGACATGTTGCTTTTGATCAGCTCGTGTCGCCGCGGACGAATTACATAGACAGAGCTACTATCCAATCGTGGCTAAGCGATCCGCGAATAGATCCCGAAAGTTCTTACATTCTCTTTCGCAATGGTAACTCCTGGAAGTTCGGCGGGCGCGTCCGGTGAAACTCCTTCTCATCAATCACGAGTATCCGCCGATTGGAGGTGGCGCCGCTACTGCCACTGAAGCAATCGCGCACGCTCTTACTGAACTAGGTCACCATGTAGCTGTCCTTACTTCGCGCTATCGAGGGCTTCCCGCTTATCAGATTGAGAACGGTATAGCTGTTCATCGAGTCAGTAGTCTGCGGCGACGCGCCGATCGTTCAAACTTATTCGAGATGCTGACGTTCACCGCGGCTGCCTTTCTGCGATTGCCATTCATCCTGAAAAAATGCCAGCCGGATGGATCGATCGTTTTCTTCTCACTTCCTAACGGACCGCTGGGATTGATCGCGAAGTTGTTTTTTGGAATTCCTTATGTGCTTTCGCTTCGCGGCGGGGATGTTCCGGGCTTGGTCCCGGAGTTAGAATTAGTGCACAAAATCGCTACGCCGCTTCGAAGATTAGTTTTGAGAAATGCTTGCGCTATCGTGGCGAACGCTGAAGGCTTGCAAAAACTTTCGGAAAAAGCGGACCGTTACCCAGTTCGCGTGATTGCCAATGGTGTCGACGCCGATTTTTTTCAACCGGCACCAACAAGATCGACATCTTCTCTGTCGGACGACTCCTTACGCCTCCTCTTCGTTGGCCGACTTCATGAGCAGAAGAATCTACGATTTCTTTTTCAGCAACTGGCGCGCATCTCCGCGGCGACATTTGAATTGCAGCTGGTGGGAGATGGTCCGCAGAAGAAACAACTCCAGGACTTGGCGAGCGAATTAGGAATTGCGCAGCGTCTGACCTGGCATGGTTGGGTGCCGCGTGAAGCGCTTCCGAAAATCTATCAATCCGCCGATTGTCTGATAAATCCTTCGCAATATGAAGGAATGCCTAACGTCGTGTTAGAAGCCATGGCTTGCGGTTTGCCGGTAATCGCAAGCGACATCCCAGGCAACCGCGCACTCGTGCTGGATCACGAGACCGGGTTTCTTTTTGATCTGCACGAACCTGACTCGCTCCGGACAGCGATCGAGCATTTGGTAAAAGACCGTTCCGTTATTTCCAAGCTTGGATTGGCCGGACGGGCTCGTGCGATAGCAGAACATTCCTGGAAGAGTGCCGCGCAGTCCTATGTCGATCTATTGAACCTTGGAACGTGAAGCATCGTCCGCTTTCGAGATTTTGGACGGTTGGTAATACTTTCGATTGCGAAACGAAAACAGAAATTCGCGCTGAAATAATCCGGCGATGAACATGGCGAGCCTTCGTCCCGGCCAACCCATCCAGCTATTTAGATTCGAGTAATAAAATTTCCGCAGCGTCTCGATCAGGCCGTGTGGCAATTGATTATCGGCCATGTTTTTTCCGGTCTGAGACCGAGAGTGCCACAGAGCGGTGTAATCACTTTGCAGCGGATAAGTGGACATGATGGTTTCTATCGCCGAGCGCCGCGCTTCCAGCAGAAGCATAACTGGAGAGCTAGTAACGAGTCCCACGCGATATCCTATTTCATCTGGATCCTTTACCGAGTAGTCGCGCACCTTAGAGCTAAGCTCAAGGCCGGGGAAAGGGTGATGAAGAAGAAGTAATCGTTCGATTTGAAAACCGTTTGCATCCTTGAAAAGCCGAAAAAAAACTTCGGGACTAAATTGGTAAAAGCCATGGCCGCAATGATTGTTGGCCACTGTCATGAGGAAAAGCCGGCCGCCGAGCCGAACCATCTTCATGCAGTTTGCAATGGCCACCGGGAAATTGAAGACGTGCTCTATTGTGCCGCAGTCAATCACAGCATCGAACTTCCCCTCGAGCTCCGGCGGGACCGGCAGGTTCATGTCGTGCACGATGGTTGCACCTTCGCCCGGTGAGTAATCGAGCGCTTCCAACGTTTGAATTTGCAAAAGACTTTGCAGAAACGCGTCGGCGTATCCGCCAAATTTTGTGTCGAGCGCTGCTGGCGAGAGCTCGCGCCCTATCAGTTTGCGAAATTTTTGAATCTCGGACGGACGCAAATACAATTGCGCCCGACCGATCGTAAGAGTATGACCAAAGCTCGCGCCGCGCTCATAAGCATCGAGCAAGAAACTAACGGTACTAAAAGCAAGGCCCACGGAGAGTAATTGTCGATCTTTGGCAGAAGAAGAAAAGACCGCAGTTAGGAAATCTAGAGTCGGAGTCAAATCAGCGGTGAAGATTGCATTCATTATAGATTCGCTGCCCCACTACGGCACGCAGCGTTTCCTGGTTCACCTTGCTCGAGGTCTTCGCGACCTGGGTTACGCGCAGGAGGTGATCGCTTTAAATGACGAGGCTGACCGAGACGTCGAAGAAGCTTTACTGCAAACCGGCTGCAAGATTAGCACGGTCGGTAAAGCAAATCTGCTCTTGGGCGGATTTGGTTGGTGGCAATTAGTTGCGAGGTTGAGGCGCAGTCAGCCGGACATCGTCATGACCTTGCTCGATTTTGCCGATACACTTGGGCGCCCGGCGGCGCGACTAGCCGGTTGCCGCGTTATCATAACTTCACTGCGGATGCGTAATCTTAGCAAGCCAGCTTGGCGAAGATGGTTAGATCGACATACAATCGCGTGGGCCGATCGCGTGGTTTTCAATAGCGAGCGCTTTGTAACTTACGGGCTCGAAAAAGAAGGCGTTCGTGAACGGCAGGTAATAGTTATTCCTAATGGAGTAGAAGATTTGCGTGCGCGCAGTGGATCGCTGCGAGAGGATTATCGAAAACAATTGGACCTAGAACCAACCACTTTGTTACTTGGCTGGATGGGACGATTGAGTCGTCAAAAGAACTTGCCGTTACTTTTGCACGCGTGTTCCCGGCTTACGACCACACGCCCTTATAAGATCCTTATTCTCGGTGATGGTCCCGAACGCGCGCATGCGCTTTCTTTAGCGCGCGAACTCAATCTGGATAATCGGATTATCCTGGCAGGCTCGCGCAGCGATATCGAAGGTTGGCTCGCGGCCATGGATTTGTTTGTGCACACGGCGGATTTTGAAGGAATGCCCAATGTCGTCATGGAAGCAATGGCAATGGGTCTGCCGATCGTTGCTTCTAACGTGGACGGAAATCGCGACTTGATTCAAGATGGTGTCACAGGCTTTTTGGCTCCGGCGGGCGATGCCGCGGCGTTTGCCGGGCGCATTGATGAGTTACTTAGTAATCGAGAACTTGCACACCGAATAGGAGAAGGAGCGCGTCATTACATCCTCGAACATTTCAGTATCGCGCGCATGATCAGCGCGTATCACGAGCTCTTCCTTTCGCTTTCTAGTCAAGGCAGCTCTTGATGTCGAACAAAGCGAAATACGTGAAGGAGACCTTTTGGGCAATCGCCTCAAAGGGAGCGGCCTTCATTTTCTATTACGCTCTTGTTTACTACCTCTTACAAAAACTAACTGTGGAAAGATGGGGCGAGTGGTCGGCTTTTCTTGCTCTACTCAACGTCATCCTATTGATATCAGAGCTAGGAATTAGCGCGGCCAGTAAACGTTATGTCGCGCAGGCACGCGATACGGTTGAGTTAGGCGGAATTGTTCGTGTTAGTCTAACACTCCGCATCATAGCAAGCGGGATATATGTGTTACTTATCGCGCTGCTCGTGCGCCCGTTGCTGACGTCATTAGGTCAGCCTGAGTATGTCGATCTTATGCAGCGCGCTCTGCTGCTTATCGCCTTCTACGGTGTTACGGATTACTTCAAGAATCTGTTTGAAGCTCTTCACCGATTGCGCTTCACATTTGTTGTTAATCTTTTCGAATACGGGCTCAAATTCTTATTGGCTCTGGTTCTATTCCAGAACGCAAACCAGTTTGCCGGGATTGTTAACGCTTTTACGATAGCAACCGGCGTCGCGCTGTTAGCGGGAGCGCTTCTCACTTTTCGGACTGTGCCATCGCTGTTTGCTTCCAGCGCGCCGCCGAAATTCATGCGGCAGGTCTATTTTTATAGCATTCCTGTTTTCCTGATGACGATCGGCGCCTTGGTTGCGTTGGAGATCGACACAATCATGCTTAGGCACTTGCGCACGGCTTATGACACCGGTATCTACGCGACGGCGAAAAACGTTGTTATGTTTTTGCCGCATATCAGCGTAGCTCTGAGCATGGGGATCATTCCCGGGCTAGTTGTCTTCGATGCGGCCGCAGCGCTGGGCAGACGTCAAGCTTACTATCGAATTCTTGTTATCATCGTTGGATTGTACATGCTTATCGATCTGGGAGTGGTCGCGTTCGCTTTATTTGGCCTGAACCGACTATTTAATAATGCTTATGCTGCGGCTTCCGTTCCACTTCTAGCTCTAACGCCGTTCGTGCTCTTTAGCGGAATCAGTTCTTTCTGTGGAAGTCTTTTGGATTACCGCGGGCTAGCCTGGCTGCGCGCGATCAACTTCAGCTTTACCATTATCGCCAATGTTCTTTTGAATTGGTGGTGGATTCCGAAATGGGGAGCGGTGGGAGCGGCGGCGGCTTCGTCGGTGGCATTCGCGCCGTATTGCGCTCTCAATCTTTGGCAAGCGCATGCCGCTTTCGCGAAGGAAGACGGGGCCCACGGCTAAGATTGTTTATGTCGATCTTGTCCGGTGAAAAATGGGAAGCGCCTGATCGCCAATTTATCGGGCATCGCGATTGCATGGTTCGCAATATGTCACGCTATAATTTCATTGCGCCGCATGTTTCTGGCCGCTGCCTCGATATTGGCTGCGGACGCGGCTACGGCTTCAACTACTTAAAGGCGCACTGTTCATCGTGCACCGGCTTAGATGTCTCTGATAGCTTCCTGCAAGAAGCTCGCGCAGAGTTCCCCGAAATTTCTTTTGTGCAGCACAACGCCGAGCAGCTTCCTTTCGCTGACGCATCTTTCGATACGATCACCAGCTTTGAAGTAATCGAGCATATTGCTGACGACAACGCGTTCCTGTCGGAAATTGTGCGAGTCGCTACACCCGGCGCTTTGGTTGCCATCTCTACGCCGAACCGTCTCGTCGTCTCAGGAGGGAGGAGCGAACCGCTTAACCAGTTTCATGTGCGCGAATATGTTGCGGAGGAATTTCGCAGCCTTTTGGTAAAGCATTTTGCCGAGCTAACTCTTTACGGCCAGGACGACGGTAATAGCAGCAGCAAAGGCACCAATGCGCTAATCAATCGAATTCCGCTGCGTATCAAACATCTTATCCCGTTTTATGTCCAAGATGTGATCGGAGTCATGTTAAGGCCGCCATTAAAAATGGAAGACTGCCGTTTCATTCCCGACAGCTTCGACCATGCGCATACCATCTACGCGCTTTGCCGAACCGCGCGCTGAAAGATGAATTCATTGCAGCCAGTAAAACCTTTTGTCGGCAAACAGCGAACTGGATGGAAGCCTAGCTCCACCAAGTGTTCCTGAACTTCAATCGGTGAGCTGAATTCGTAAGGATAACCACCGAGCCAATCGCGAATGTCGTGTCGTAGGTCCATGCCACGTGATGTGAGTGAGTGGTCGCCGCGCGATAGAGAACGAGCGCGCAGGTAGAAGCCTGGATAGAGCATCAGCACAAGGCTTTCCTGCAAGAAGCGAGGAACATGATTAAAAACAAATTTTGCGGCGCGCCAAAAGGGAGACGTCCAATGCTTGTTGTAGATCGAGATAATGAGAAAGCCGTCTTTGGTTACTAATGCAGCAGCATTGCGGAATGCTTTCAACATGTCGCCGCTGTGATGTAACGCACCCCAGCTATGGACGACGTCGAATTCCCCTTTCATCTTCTGATCGCTCACAAAGTCGTCGTCCAGGATTGAGGCTAGCTCTGTCCGTGGAAGTGCGATTTGTGGAAAGAAACGCTGCGTTTGCTGCAGCGCCTCCATGCAAATTGGATCGACATCTATTCCATAAACTTCGGCGCCCATTTCGGCCGCGAAGAAAAGGGCAAGGCCTTGTCCAAAGCCGATGTCGAGAAAGCGCGCGTTCTTCATTTCGATTCCGCGAGTGAGCGAGTGGAACGCTTTTCGCGCCGATGCGACCTTGGTTTCGTCCAGGGCAGTTTCCGAAAACGAAAGCCAGTTTTTTCCGAATGAGAACGCCATCGCTTCGTCTATGTCGATCTTAGCTATCTCAAGCGAGCACTTTCAGCCGTAGACCTATGCGCAATAAAGAACCCTCCACCATCTGGAAGCCTCAGCATTTTTTCCGGCCTGTCTTTTAGGAACTGATCAACCGCCTGTGTCGCGCCGGCGCAGGTACTGATGCCATAGTCATCGCAGACAATGATCCCATCCTTTTCCATCCTCGGATAAAAGAAGGCCAGGCTCTCACCGGTTGGCTGTGCGAGATCGACATCGATATGCACGAACGAAAACTTGTTGTCCTTCACGTCATCAAATCGTTCCGGGATCCAACCTTGGTGAAACTCAATCTTACTGAAATCGGAAAGAGCTTTGCGCACTGACTCGATGTCGCAACTCAAGTCGCCGGCGTGCCAGTGTTTGCCATCGATGGGTTCTGGCTCCGATAACCCCTCGAATGAATCGAAGAGATGATGTGTCTTCGCTCCAACGCTTGCTTGTTTATTGGCGCAACAAATGAGGTAGGACGTAGCCCCGCGATACACTCCGCATTCCGCGGTATCTCCCGGAACATCGGCGACAAGGCGAAGTAACTGGTGAAGCATCCATTTGCGGTCTGTGTTTAGCACTTCTAGCTCACCGAAGCGCTCAAGGTAGCTGGTGAACTCCTGATCTTTCCACCAGTCGAGCTGCGGCCACTTAAATCGATAAGAAGGAACGAGAAGCTTCCCCGTCAGCCGCAGTAAGTAAAGGCGCGGCGCGAGCGCACCATCTTCAAAGAAATAACGCAATAGCTTCTTTCCAACGATCATCGATTGACTTTAAGCGAGAGGTCAGGTTACGAGAGCTTTTAGTCCAAAGAAAATAAAGCCATATGCACTCAAGATGAACAGTCCCCACACCGTTCCGGAAAAAAGCCGCTCGTACTTAGGGTTCGCCATAACGACCAGGTAAAAGAGAATAGGGAGAAAGGGAAATAGATAACGTCCCTGGGCTTGGAAATCGGTTGTCCAGGAATAATGCAGCGAGATCATTATGATTAGCGGTAAGTAAAGCCAGGCTATACCACAGAAGATCCGCTCCAGTTTTGATGGTCCGCTGAAGGTAGCTACTAACACGCATCCAATAAAGACGAACCATCCAAGACCCATCAGGAGATAGAACGAAGGCGGAGAAAAAAACGCCATCCATCCGTACGCACCGAAGAAACTGGAGATGGTCCCGCCAAGCCAGTGTTGATCGATCAAGACCTGTCCCAGAGTATAACCTCGCGCTCGCATCTGAATTCCCGCAAAACCTTGGCCGGGAGTTTTCAGCGCAGAAGGTTTGAAATCCGGGTCCGCATACTTCTCCGCCTGCTGCACAATGGCGTGGGGCAGGTCGCCTTGATTGATCGCGCCTTGGTAAGTTTGAACTGCGAAGCGAAACGCGAACGGGAGCAGAAGGAGCGGGAGAATCTTGAGCGCGAGACTAGAAACGTTCCGTCCAAATCTACGCGTAAGTAATTGCCAAAAAAGCCACGTCGCGAAAAACAGAAGGACGAGAAAGAAATTCCGTTTGCTGAGCAGTAGCAGAGAGCTCCACGCTAGCGCTGGCAGAAGGAAGCGGAGCGCGTTCCTCAAGTCGATCAAGCGCAGGTACTGCTGGAGAGAGCTTTGTTGCGAAGCTAGCTGGCCGATAAGTATGAATGATGTAAACAGCGCCCAACCTTCTGTGTTAAATCCGGAGAAGGCATACCAGAGTTGTGGCGTTAGAAATAAAAGTGAAGTAGCTGGCCGATCTGGAAACGCGCGTGCCGACCAAAAGAGCAGCATGGCGAAGAGCGCTGCGTTAAAGAAACGAAGAGTCGTGTAAATGTCGGGAAAGAAGGGCTCAGCAAAAAGCGCGAACTTTCCCGCAAAGAAATATCCAATATCGACGCCAGCCAGATAGGTCTGTCCGTAATGGCTAAAGCTGGGCGCCACCCATTCGCTGTCGATCGATGGCGGTAACCAATGATGCATGTAGTAGCGTGCCGCCTCCACATGCAGGTATTCGTCCGGATGAGAATTCTCGGGAGCGGCTGCGGCCATACAGGCGACAAGACCCAGCACAATTCCGATGCGCGCGAGGGGACGCTGAACGGGAAGAGCGTTAAGCGATGAGAATGAATTGAGCGACAGTCCAGCCGCACACGAAAAACCGGCAAGGAGTGCCAAAAGAAAGACGAGCGCAGTCTCGAAATAGAGTTTTGCGCCAGACGGGCCGATTGGTTTCTGCAGATCCGTGACTTCAATATCGATCGCTAATAATTCATTGCCACCGTTTCGCTTGAAGGAGACGGAATCCGGCGTGCGATTTATCGTGACAAAGCTTTGCTCGCTCTGCACTCGATCCAACGGCAGGGCGATCGCTTTCTCATCGTGATGCGCGATCAGGCGAACGCCGGCGATCTCTACCTCTTGCAGCGAAGGATCGGGATAAAAAATTACTTTCTGATAGTTCCCCGGCCGGAAATTAAATCTCAGCGGGCTAAACGCTCTGCCGGTCGGGCCCGCCCATAATTTGGTCGGGATAGTTTGCTCCTGGCCATTCGCCATTTTCAGCCAAAGTGCGCCGCGAGTGGGATGACTCATTGCCATACCGGGCGCGGAACTGGCCGTCACTTCGAGCGTGACGTCATTGAGCCAATCCCGCTGCCGCACGCAGTAGACTGACGCAATGCCCGCGGCAAAAACGATCGCGATAACGAGCGAAATTGTTCGCCGTTGATTTGGGAAACCTTCGCTGCGCGTAGAATCCATGAGTTGGTTACGAGAAGGCTTGTTTGTTAATCTCGCCAACCTTGCGCGAGCCAAAGCGGAAGATTCTCCTGATCGTTCACAGTTGCGCTCTTATCTAAAATGATTTGCGCATTCGTTGCGTGAGTCTGTAAGAAATTCGCGAGCTGCTGCGACCATGAAACCAGATACGCATCGCTTTCCCAACTGAATTGCGACTGCGGCGCAGGCGGCAGTGCGAGCGGAGTTTGTCCCTCGGGCAATATTTCCGCGCCGCCGACGAGCCAGACGCGATGCCCCGATTGTAATGTCGATCTTATCGCGTCGAATAAATCGGCGAGCGGATCAGCGGACATCATTTTCGCTCTTAATAGATCGTAACGATGAACGCGATGCTCGTTCATGGTCGGCACCGTGAGCCATAGCGTGGCGCCGTGATAATACCAATTGAACGAGACACCGTTGATCCAGGGATTCACCACGATGAGATCGACGCCATTGGCCTCGCGCTCTAATTTTTGCGCGATAAGATCGACATTCGTCTGGCGTTTGATGATGACCGGCCAAACCGCAAATGGGAGCGCGAGCAACAGTGCGATTACCAAAGCCAAACGCGTCATGCGAATCCATGCGATGTCGGAGAGCTGCGCGACGCTCAGATCAAGCGCTGCCGCTAAAACAAATAGCGGCGCGAGGTAGTACCAAGGTTGCGTGACGTAACTGAGCCACTGCAAGAAAACGAAGTAGGCGATGATCGAGCCAAGCGCGACCAACAGGCCAAACATAAGAAGCGCGGATGAGTTTGCTCGCAACACGATCCACCGCCATGCCACGCCAACAATTGCGAACGCCATGAGTATGTACCAAATCCACGGCATGATTCGGACGTGCCCGCCGAGCGCGTAGTTCAAGTTACCCCAGAGCCAATCGAGATGGCCGGGGTAGCGCAGCACAATATTCCAGGCGGCCGAATCGGAATAAGATTTGAAATAGGGAAGAATCGAGAGCGTGGCCAAAACCGCCGCAGTCAGAAAAACGACCACCAGTTTCACGCGTTTTCCAATTACGCAAACGGCCATGCCGGCAAATGCGAGCGAGAAAACGAGCACAATATCGTTGATGAGAAATTGAACGGACGCAATGCAAACGAAGAGCGCGGCGAAAATCCATCGCGGCGCAGGATCGACAATGACGCGCCCGCCCAAACCGAAGGCGAGCGCGATGAGAACGCTCCCCAATCCATAGCCGCGAACTGAAGTGCCCCACATTAGAAAAGTGGTATTCAATCCAAGCAACGCGAGGAAAAGCAGCGGCACTTTTTCGCCGAGCAAACGCGCGTTCACCCACGCGACGCAGAGAAAACCAAGCCCGACTGCGAAACCGAAACCGCGCAGCGCGGCGTCGCTCGTTCCAAATAAACTTGTGTAAGCGCGGAGCGTGAGCGGAAACGGTGGCGGAAACGCTTCGTGCTGAAAGTTTGCGAAAATATCGGACACGCTCGCCATGCGCGCGAGTTGCAGTGCGCCGCATTCATCGCGCCAGAGTGCGCCGGCATGCGTTGCCCGCACGATTAGCAAAGACGCGATCATCAATGTGAGCAGGATCGAAACGATCAGCTCCGCGCGTTTGATATTTTCAATGCGCATTTGGTAGCGACTTTTGTCCGGCCCAGGGAACATGTCGATCTTAGGAGCCAAAGATTGACTAAAAATTGCCGTTGACGGGTTGTGAATAACTGTTAATAACTTTTCGGCGATCTCAATTGACCCGCGCTGATTTCCAAAAAATCTTTCTCGCCGCGTTCGCGGCGCTTAGCGCAATCCTTCTCTCTGGATGCGAATCGACTTCCACCGCTTCGCGGACTCTCCCCACTTACGAGACGCCGATAGCGAAGAGCGATTTTCAGAATGTGCACACGACCGCCTACACGCACACGGAAGCTGACCACACCCAGTATTCGAATCACAATGCGCTCGGCGGTCAGCTCCAAGCGGCCGGCCCCGCGATTCATCGCGCCGAAAATGTGGCGCGCGCCATTCCAGTCTCGGAAACCGACGACGTTGACATGCGGCGTGTATCCAACTCGTCGCTGCAGCCGTTCGCGCTCGAAGAAACAAGATCGACAGTGACGGTCAAGACCACGAAGCACGGCAGCAAAACCAAAACGGTGCGCGAAACAAAGCACGCGGTCGCCGTCACGAAAAAGGCGCCGAAAATCGGCAGCGCGGCGGCCGATTGGGGACGCTGGCCGATGGGCACGACGTTCCGTTTGATTTCGACCGGACAAATTTATCGCATCGATGATTACGGCTGGGCGCTCGCCGGGCGTAACACGATTGATCTCTACATGGCAAATTCGCACGACATGAACACTTGGGGTGCGCGAGACGAGTCGATCCAAATTTTGCAATGGGGCGATCCGCAGGAAAGCCTGCGCTTCCTCGAATCAAAACAAAATTACAAACACGTCCACCGCATGGTGCTCGAGTTGCAGGGCAATCAACAGGAAGCGGCCGCGCTGCGCTAAATTTTTATGTCGATCTTTCCGTCACGAAAACTGGAAAGGAACAATCATTAAAAGCCTTGCCTTACAAGCGCTGCGCCGTTGGCAGATGCGCAATCGAATTTTTTCGAGAGCGTCGTTTTGGAACGTCGGCCGCATCGCATGTTTTTTGCGGATGCGATTAGCAAGCGGCCCGCAATAGCGCCTGCCATCCGATCAATCCTCTGGAAGGGTCCGGTACGGATAAAATCTCGGCTCCTTCGTTCGGTCGTCGATACAGATCAAAAAACCGTCGTTATCATTGCGCTTGGGTTTGTGGTCGAAATAAAGGCCCCATTCGTACGAATTCGCGAGTTCGAAATGGATCTGTGGTCTTTCGTAATTTCTAAGCCTTCGACCATTTGCAATCGCTGCCTTTGAAGCGATCCGCAACACTTCAGCGCGACTAAGGAGTGGTTGATGTTTCGCCGGGGACGCGCAGCCGAATAAAAGCGTTCCGCACACGACCGCAAATAATGAGAGATTCCGCGGCATTCACGTAATCCGTGGTTTCAACGTTGACTCCAGTCGAGCACGATTTTGCCGGAGTTGCCGGATTTCATGAGCTCGATCGCTTCCTTGAATTGCGTGTAGGGGAAGCGGTGCGTGATGACGGGCGAAATATCGAGCCCGCTCTGAATCATCGCGGTCATTTTGTACCACGTCTCGTACATCTCGCGGCCGTAAATTCCTTTGATGGTGAGCGCGCTGAAGACGACGACGTTCCAATCAATCGCCGCGCTCGCCGGCATGATTCCGAGCAGTGCGATTTTTCCGCCGTGAACCATCGCCGGCAATAAATCGGCCATCGCTTTCGGACTGCCGGACATTTCCAGTGCGACGTCGAAACCTTCTTTCATGCTGAGCTGCTTCATGGCATCGGCCAAAGTTTGCTCGCGCACATCGAGCGCGAAAACATTCGGCGCCATTTTTTTGGCAAGATCGAGACGGTACGGATTGATGTCGGTGATGACGATGTTGCGCGCCCCGGCGTGATGACAAATGGCGACGGCCATGCAGCCGATCGGGCCCGCGCCGGTGATGAGAACATCTTCGCCAATCAAATCGAAGGAGAGCGCAGTGTGAACGGCGTTGCCGAGCGGATCGAAACAGGAAAGCACATCGAGCGGAATGTTCGGATCGGCGTGCCAGACATTTGAAGTCGGGATCGACAAATATTCGGCGAAAGCGCCTTGCCGATTTACGCCGACGCCTTGTGTGTTCGGGCAAAGGTGGCGGCGGCCCGCGAGGCAATTGCGGCAATGTCCGCAAACGATGTGGCCTTCGCCGGTGACGAGGTCGCCTTTGGCGAAGCCTTTCACCCGATCGCCGACAAGATCGACAATCCCCACAAACTCATGACCGATGACCATCGGCACCGGGATCGTTTTTTGCGACCAGGCGTCCCAGTTATATATATGTACGTCGGTCCCGCAGATCGACGTTTTCAGAATCCGAATGAGCACATCGTCGCTGCCAACTTCCGGCACCGGAACATCTTCGAGCCAGAGTCCAGGCTCGGCGCGGCGCTTCACCAGCGCTTTCATCGTCTTTTGCACAGGAAGAAATTAAGCGAATCAGGAAAGCAGGAAAGCAGGAAAAGATTCGGCTGCGTGATTGTCGATCTTGCGCGCCGCCCCATCCTTCGGGATGATGGCAAACATGTCTGAAGCGCTCGAGCAAGCCGAACCGAAACCGATGACGGCGCGTTCCACTTTCGTTTTCCGTTTCATGAGCACGGTTGTGCTCTGGTCGATCGCGCTGGTGATCGCGTTCTCTGGTTACGAGCTCGCGTTTTACGGGTTGATCAGCGCGTTCGGTCTGATCGCGCTCTGGGAATTTTACGGGATGCTCGATCACAAGGGGCTGCCGAATTTCAAAATCACGGGGATGATTTGCGGCGTCGTCATGCTGGCGGGCAGCTTTTATTATTTCTCGAAGATGGGGCCGGCGCGCTCCTACGATTTTGAGGTGGCGGTGCTGCTCTTTTTTTTGCTAACCGTGTTTGCGCGACAAATGTTCACGCGTTTGCGCGATGACGAGCCGCTGCAAACGATGGCCTACACCATCTTCGGTTTGCTTTACGTCCTCTGGCTTTTCAATTTCATGACCAAAATCGTTTATCTCATGCCGCGATCGAGCACCGGCGCGGTCACGGGCCAGTTTTATGTTTTGTATCTGATCGCGGTCACGAAATTCAGCGACATGGGCGCGTACCTCACCGGTAGCGCGATTGGCCGGCACCAAATGATTCCGCACATTAGCCCGAAGAAAACGTGGGAAGGATTTTTCGGCGCACTTGTCCTGTCATTGCTCGCTAGTCTGGCGCTTTTCAAAATTATGCCGGGCCATTTGTCCGTGCTCACCTTCACACACGCAGTCGTGCTCGGATTAATGCTAGGCTTCGCCGCGGTCATCGGCGATCTCGCCGAATCAATCATCAAACGCAGCACCGGCGTGAAAGATTCCGGCAACATGCTGCCGGGAATTGGCGGCGCGCTCGATCTGGTCGACAGCTTACTTTTTACCGCGCCGCTTTTGTTTTTCTATCTCCGGCTCGTCATTCGCGTCCCGTAACTTTCCTGTAAGATCGACATGAAACGAAAACGTGTCGTCGTTCTCGGCGCGACTGGCTCCATCGGCGAAAGCGCTTTGAAAGTCGCGCACGACATTCCTGAGCGAATGGAAATCGTCGGCGTGGCCGCGAAGAGCAATGCGCAGAAGCTCGCGGCAGCTGCGAACACGACGCGCGCCAAAGCAGTTTGCCTCGTCGATGAAACCAAGATCGACAGGTTGCGCAGCGCGCTCGAGTACGAGCCGCAAATCTTCGCGGGCGAAAATGGATTGCGCGAAATCTCGAAGCTCGCGGACGCCGACATGGTCTTGATCGCAATTGTCGGCACGGGCGGATTGCGTCCGGCGCTCGATGCGATTGAAGCGGGAAAAGACTTGGCGGTGGCCAGCAAAGAAATTTTGGTCATGGCGGGCGAGATCGTGATGCGCGAAGCGCGCAGGAAAGGCGTGCATGTTTTGCCGGTCGACTCCGAGCACAACGCGATCTTTCAATGTCTTGATGGTCGCGCGTCGGAAGTGCGCCGAATTATTTTGACCGCATCCGGCGGACCGTTTCGCGAAATGTCCGCGAAAAATTTTGTCGATCTTACGGTCGAGGAAGCGCTCAGGCATCCGACTTGGAACATGGGACCGAAGATCACGATCGATTCGGCCACGCTATTTAATAAGGGGTTGGAAATGATCGAGGCGCATTGGCTCTTCGGCGTGGAAATGAAACGCGTCGAGGTCGTGATTCATCCGCAAAGCATCGTGCATTCGATGGTGGAATTCGCCGATGGATCGACATTGGCGCAGCTCAGTTATTCGGACATGTGTTTTCCGATTCAATACGCGGTGACCTGGCCGGATCGCGTGCCGAATTCGTTGCCGCCGCTCGATTTTGCCAAGTTGTCGAAGCTCGAATTTTTTCCGCCGCGATACGACGATTTTCCAGCGCTAAACCTTGCGCGCAAAGCGGGCGAGACCGGCGGGACGCTGCCGGCCGTCCTGAATGCCGCGAATGAAATCGCGGTCGCCGCGTTCTTAGATCGACATATACAATTCCCGAAAATCTGGGAAACGGTCGCGCAGGTGATGGATCGACATACGAGCGTTGCGCATCCCGATCTCGATGCGATATTGGCCGCCGATTATTGGGCGCGTGAGGAAGCGCGCCGGCTCATCGGGAAATAAAAATCACTGATCATGATTCTGCACATTGGTCGCATTGTCTTCATCGTTCTCGAAGTCCTGGTCCTGTTCAATTTGCTCATCGTCGTGCACGAGCTCGGGCATTTCCTGGCGGCGCGCTGGCGCGGTTTGGTCATCGAAAAGTTTGGCATCTGGTTTGGTAAACCCCTTTGGAAAAAAACCATCAACGGCGTGCAGTACTCGTTAGGCTCACTCCCGTTCGGCGGATTCGTGGCGCTGCCACAACTCGCGCCGATGGACATCATCGAAGGCAAAGCGGATGTCGATCGAGCGAAACTTCCGCCCGTTTCCGCGCTTGATAAAATCATCGTCGCATTTGCCGGCCCGCTTTTTTCGCTGTTGCTCGCGCTCTTTTTCGCAGCGGTTGTTTGGGTAGTCGGACATCCGGTCGCCGAATCGGACATGACGACCACGGTCGGTTACATGGAAAAAGATTCGCCCGCGCGCAAGGCCGGCCTTCAACCGGGCGACAAGATTCTGGAAGTGGACGGCCGAAAGGTGACGCGATTTTCCGGAATGAACGACAGCATCGTTTGGAATGTAGTGCGCAGCGAAGGCGCAACCATTCCGTTCAAAGTCGAGCGCGCCGGACAAGTTCTGATGTTCGACGTGGTTCCGTTCAAAGCGGAGACGCACGGCTGGCAACGAAAGAGCACGCGGCAGGTGCTGATTTATCCGGCGCAAACGCCGATCATCGAAAAAGTGCAGCCAAACACGCCGGCGGAGGCAGCGGGATTGCAAGCGGGCGACGTGATCGTTTCGTATAATGGAACGCCGATGTTCAGTCCGGTCGCGCTGGCTGATTTCATCGAGACGCACGGCATTCAACCGGTCGCGCTGCAACTTCAGCGCGGCGGGAAGCCATTCGAAATCACGGTGACGCCGAAGCTTCTCGCGGGCGAAAAGATTCCGCGGATCGGAATTCAATGGGATTCGACCGGCAAGATGTCCGTCGCGCATCCGAACCCGATCGAGCAGGTTTACAACAGCGTCGCCAGCACATTCAACACGATCGCGGCAGTGGTATCGCCGAAGTCGGACGTCGGTTTCCAACATTTGAGCGGGCCGGTCGGGATCGGCCACATTTATTACATGCTTTTCACGAGCGAGCGCGGTTGGCAGCTCGCACTCTGGTTCAGCGTGATTCTGAATGTGAACCTCGCCATCATGAACATGCTGCCGATCCCTGTGCTCGACGGCGGCCATATCGTCCTCGCGATTGTCGAATCGGTGCGGCGTCGGCCGGTAAGCATGCGTGTGCTTGAAGTCGTGCAGACCGCATGCGCTGTCCTGATCATCGGGTTCCTCGCTTACGTCAGCTTCTTCGACATCGGTGATTTTTTCGGTCGACAGGAAAAAAATAACGCGCCGTCCAATTCCAGCAAAGTCGCGCCGTCGCCGCATCGCTGAAGGAAAGGCGGTGCGCGCGCGCCGATCCTTGGTTAAATTGCCGGCATGAATGCAGCCATGACGACTACGGCCTTTGAATTGGAGGGTTATCGCGTCGTAAAAACTTTCGGAGTGGTGCGTGGGATCATTGTTCGCTCCCGCTCGATCCTCGGTACGATCGGCGCCGGATTGCAAACGCTGGTCGGCGGAAATATCACGATCCTGACCGATCTCTGCGAGAAGACGCGCGAAAATGCGCTCGACCTTTGTTTGCAACACGCGCAGCAGCTCGGCGCGAATGCGGTGATCGGCCTGCGCTATGATGCCACGGAAGTCATGCAAGGCGTGACGGAAGTTTTGTGTTACGGCACGGCTGCGCTGGTCGAGCCGAAACAAGCCTAACGAATGCGATATTGCGAAAATCCATTGAGCTATCGTCGCCGCGCGACGCGTGAGGTGATGATTGGGACCGTCGGCGTCGGCGGCGCGAATCCGATTCGCGTTCAATCGATGATCACGTGCGACACGATGGACACGGAGATGTCGATCTTGCAGACAATGGAGCTGGCGCAGGTTGGTTGCGAGATCGTGCGCATCACCGCGCCGACGGTGAAAGATTCGGCCAATCTCGAACATATCGTCAAAGGTTTGCGCGAGCGCCGCTGCGATGTGCCGATCGTCGCCGACATTCATTTTAAACCGGAAGCCGCCATGGAAGCGGCCAAGTGGGTCGATAAAGTGCGCATCAATCCGGGCAATTACGCGGATTCGAAAAAGTTTTTGATCCGCGAATACAGCGACGAGCAGTACGAAGCGGAATTGAATCGAATCCGCGAGCGCTTCACGCCACTTGTCGATCTTTGCAAGAAGCGCGGCATCGCCATGCGAATCGGCACAAATCACGGCTCGCTCTCCGATCGCATCATGAATCGCTACGGCGATACGCCGCTCGGAATGGTGGAGAGCGCGCTCGAGTTCGCGCGGATTGCGCGCGAGCTTGATTATCACGCATTCGTTTTCTCGATGAAGTCGAGCAATCCGAAAGTGATGATCAACGCCTACCGGCTGCTCGTGGCGCGCTTGAATGAAGAAGGCGCGGACTGGAATTATCCAATTCATCTGGGCGTGACGGAAGCTGGCGAAGGAGAAGATGCGCGAATCAAGAGCGCGATCGGAATCGGTTCGCTGCTAGCGGACGGAATCGGCGATACGATTCGCGTCTCGCTGACGGAGGACAGCGTTCACGAAATTCCGGTTGCGAAGGCGCTCATCGAAACCGGAGACCGGAGACCGGAAACCGGGAAGCTGGAACATGTCGATCTTTCATTCGATCCGTTTTCGTATCAGCGGCGCGCGACGGAAACGGTTGAGCGCGATGGCGTGCGGCTGGGCGAGGAGTTGATGCGCGTTTTTATTCGCCGCGAGAACTTCGAGAAAATCGCGCACAAGATCGAGAAGATGGGCGATTACAAACCGGAGATCGTCTACGAGCAGGCGAACGTGATTGAAATCGATCCGCGCGATGATGCAGCAGTCGAAAAAACAAATGCGGAACGCGTTCCGCAATTGGTGACGGTGAAGGACGGTGTCGATCTTGCCGTGATCGCGGCGTTTCGTTTGCTCGCGGCGAAGTTGCAGCCGCGTCATTCGATTTTGTTGAAGGATACGCTCTCGCCGCAAGATCGACATAAAGATTTCCTGAACACGCTCCTAATTGCGGCGACCAACATTGGCTCGCTGCTTTGCGATGGAATTGGCGACGCGATTTTAGTGCAAGGCGAGGAAGCGCCAGGGCAAGCGATGCGTTTGTCCTACAATATTTTGCAGGCGGCGGGTTCGCGCATTTTCAAGACAGATTATGTGGCGTGCCCGTCGTGCGGGCGGACGTTATTTAATTTGCAAACGACGACGGCGAAGATCAAAGCGGCCACTTTGCATCTGAAAGGCGTGAAGATCGCGATCATGGGTTGCATCGTGAATGGACCAGGCGAAATGGCGGACGCGGATTTTGGTTACGTGGGCGGTGCGCCGGGCAAAGTGAATCTTTACGTCGGCAAGACGCCGGTGAAATTCAATATTCCCGAAGCGGAAGCGGTGGATCGATTGCAAGATTTGATCCGGGAGCATGGGAAATGGGTGGAGCCGGTGGAGGCGA
This sequence comes from Verrucomicrobiota bacterium, assembly GCA_041167045.1. GTDB lineage: Bacteria > Verrucomicrobiota > Verrucomicrobiia > Chthoniobacterales > UBA10450 > CATPCN01. The sequence continues at coordinate 113,452 of JBEEGW010000016.1, read as the reverse complement.
CGGCGGTTTCTGTTTGAATGATCGCGCAGCGGCTTTTCGCGAATAAAATGCGTTGCGCCACGTCTTTATATGGTGAAGGAAAGATAAAGTTATGAAACGAAAAATTGCGTTGTTCTTAGCGGCGTTTTTGCTGATGACAGGTTTGGCGATGCAGTCGGCGCAAGCGGCGCGGCTCATCATCAGTGTGGGCGATCAGCCCTATTACACTTACGGCCCGGGCTATTGGTCCGGGGGCGCTTATTACGTGTGGATTCCGGGGCATTGGGCCTGGCACCGTCACCATCGCTTCTGGGTGCACGGGCATTACGCTCTGCGTTAGACCGTAAGATCGACAATCACGAAAGAGCGCGGCGATTTGCCGCGCTCTTTTTGTTTTTAAAGGAATCTCCGAAGAGCCAGAACGGGAAGAATATCCGTCCTCAAGAAATATTTTTTAATTTACGTGAAAAAGTATTGACTCGGTTTCTAGAAACCGGCTACTCTCACGCGCTCCGAGGGATTTTCCTCGGAAACCATTAAAATAAACAGATATAAATTCACGTGGGTACTAGAATTTGTTTGACTTACGTCGGCAAATTAATCAATGCTCACGATTCTGCGTCTTCTCACCTCCTCCATTAGCTCAGTTGCTTAGAAATAAAATGAAATTATCCCACAATCACCCTAGCTCGTTTGGATTGCGCAATTTTTCGATTACGCGATTTTTCCTCGTCTTTTCCTGTTTCGCGATCGCATGCGCAGCCCCAGTTTGGGCACAGGATTCCGCCGACTTAACTCCTGCCGCATCTCTCGATTCGTTGCCGCCGAGCATGCAAAAATCCGTCCAGATCATGGTGGAAATGAAAGACGCACCCGCGGCCAAGACTTACGCGACGGCATTGCAGGCGGCGCAGGCACAGGCCGACGCTACGAGAAGTTATGCATTGGCGCACCCGACTTTAAGAACTTCGCAGGCGACACTTAACAAAAACACGCCCGTCACCATCAGCACCGCAGCGGCAAGCCAGGTGAGAACCGCAGTGCAAAAAATCGATCAGGCGCAAAGAAACATTCTTCCCTCATTGACCAGCGCGAACATCGGCGGTCAGGTGCTTTTCCGCGCGCAACGTGCCTACAACGGCATTGCGATGTCGGTTAGCCCAAGCAAGATTTCGGCGATCGCAGCGCTGCCGGGTGTAAAGGCGATCCACCCTCTCTATCCGAAGTATCTGACGGCGGCGTTTTCCGATATTGATTTCCTCGGCACTCGCACGATGTGGACGAAAACACCTTTCGGAATTCATGGCGAAAACATCAAAGTGGCTGATATCGATACCGGCCTTGATTATGTCCATGTCGATTTTGGTGGGTCAGGCTCTTCCGCGGATTACTCGGCGACGAGTGATACCAGCGCAGTGCCGAACGCAAACTTCCCGACTCCGAAAATTCCGGGCGGCATTGACCTTGTGGGCGACGCCTATACTGGAAGCAACACGCCAGTTCCGGATAATAATCCTTTTGACTGCAATGGTCACGGAACGGGAACCGCTAGCTTGATCGGCGGTTTCGGTGTGACGAATGGCGGATTCGTTTATTCAGGCAGTTACGACGCGAGCAATCCGGCTATGTCGACGCTTTCCATCGCGCCCGGTCAGGCGCCGAACGCGAAACTATTTCCAGTTCGCGTGTTTGGTTGCTCTGGCTCGACCAACGTGGTGACGCAAGCCATCGAGTGGGCAATGGATCCAAATGGCGACGGTAATTTTTCCGATCACATGGATGTGATCAACATGTCTCTGGGTGCGGATGAAGGGTTTGCCGATGACGCTGATGATGTGGCCGCTTCCAACGCTGCCTCGATTGGTATTCAGGTTTGCTCGGCCGCCGGCAATGCGGGCGATTCATATTACATCCACAGCAGCCCGGCTGCAGCGGGTGGTACGCTTTCAGTCGCAGCATCTTTTAATAATCAAAACGGTTTCATCTACGATTCCAACGTGACTGCGACTGCGCCAGCTTCGATTGCTGGCCAGAAGTATTTCTCGGTTTTTGGAGCCGCGCCGGTTCCGCACACTGCAGTTCCGCCCACGAATCTAATTTATGCCGTGCCGAACGACGGCGGGCCCGACCAAGGCGCTGGACCTTACACGCCTTATTCCAATGCCGCTTCAATCAACGGAAAGATTTGCTTGGTTGATCGTGGTTCTGCGAACAGCGGAGGGAGTATCGGTTTTGCTACCAAAATCGGAAGAGCAAAAGCTTCCGGTGCGATCGCGTGCATCGTAGATAACTTTAACAACCCGGGCCAGCCGCCAACTGTGATGGGAGGCCTGAATGCAAACGACAACATTCCCGCCGTAATGATCTCGCGGACGGATCGTGATACGATCGTGGCAGCCTCCGGTGGCTTTGATCCTACGACCGGCGTCCCGACGAACACGGTGACTGTTTCAATTAATCTCGACAGCGGTTCACAAATATTCCCGTCGAATCCTCCGGGATCAGCTGCCGGTGCGGGATCGCCCGACACGGTTCCTTCTTACACTTCGCGCGGCCCAAGACTGCCCGATAGCGCCATTAAACCCGATATTACTGCTCCAGCTGAAGTGGTAGGAGTTGCGGCAGTGAAAACAGGCAACGGATTCGGAAACTTCAACGGCACTTCTTCAGCTACGCCGCACGTCGCCGGCATAATGGCTTTGTTGCGACAACTCCATCCGACCTTCTCGGTGCAGGAATTGAATGCGCTCGCGTGTGACACAGCTACACACGATCTCGCGACCACGGTAGGTGGATCGACATTGATCGGCGTCGGTCGTGTCGGCGCAGGCCGAATTGATGCGGCTAACGCTGCCAACGCCAATGTGGTTGCCTACAATGGCACTGACCCGAATCTAATCGGCGTCTCATTCGGCGTGGTAGAAACGCCGGCCGATGGTTCTCGCACGCTGACTAAGAACATCACGATCTCGAACAAGGGCGCGACGAACGTCACTTATAACCTGAGCATTCAGAACAACCCCGCATTGGCCGGGGCTACATATAGCTTCCCGGGCGGAAGTTCGGTCACGGTTAATGCCGGGGCGACTGCTTCTATCCCGGTTCAGTTCACCGCGACCGGGAATCTTTTAAAGCACGCGCGTGAGGCCAGTGTCGCTGCCACACTCGGCGGCAATCCGCGGCAGTGGCTCACTGAAGCCGCAGGTTATGCGGTGTTAACTCCTACAGATTCTTCACCAACTGTGCGAGTGGCGCTGTATGCGGCACCGAAACCTACTTCGTCGATGCACGCTACGTCCACGGGTGTCGTACCAACGACCTCAAGCACTGGAAGCTTCACGATCAATCTTTCGGGTACGCCGGTAAACACTGGCGCGGCCTTAGGGAATGGTTTCGATATTCTCAGCCTGGTCAAAGCCTTTGAATTGCAATACGCAAGCACCGACGCCGGATCGCCGGGCGCCAGCACTGATCCAAATGTGATCAAGTATGTCGGCGTGACCAGCGATTACCCGAATCGGACCGCCGGCTCTGGTAAGGCTGCCACACGTATTGTCTTCGGCATTGAAGGCTTTGGCGATGCGACTACACCGGATTTCGCCAGCTCCGATAAGGAAATCTTCATCGACAGCTTCACGGGCAACACAGCACCAGGGACTCCTGGGCCTGACGGAAACTTCGACTACGCGGCGTTCCTGACGTCTGTCACAGGCGCGGTCAACGTTTTCATAACCGATGTGGTTAATCTGCACACAAATGCTCTCTTGGCGCAGAACTTCACGAACGGCCTTTTGTCTTCGACTGCGGATACGAACATCTACAATAACAGCGCGGTGACGATGCGAATTTCTGCATCGACATTGAGCTTGTTGGCGGGTGGCACTGGTCCTTCGTTGTTCCAATACATCGTGGTGACCTTTGATCGTAACGGTAACGAAGTGGATGAAACTCCGGTGCTCACTTACGACGTGGCCAACCCGGGCTTGGATGTGAGCAGCTCGTTGGCGACCTCAGCTAAGGTGCAAAACCCCGGCGCGCTGGCGGAAGACTTCATGTATCAGGATCTCCCGTCCAATTCGATCACGGTGAACTACAATGGAACGAATTTCCAAAATAATGGTTCACAAGGCGTCCTGTTGTTGCATATGCACAACGGAGATGGGAATCGCGCGGACGTGGTAGCGTTCCGCCGGCCTACGATCACCAGCTTCAGCCCGACGAGCGGGAAAGTGGGAACGCAGGTCACCATCACTGGCTCGAACTTCGGTCCGGGTACAGTCGTGAAGTTCTTTGTTAACAAGCCCGCCGCAACCAACGTGCTCACGAGTAACACACTCGTAGCTACCGTCCCGGCGGGTGCTGTCACTGGTCCGATCACGGTCTCGAACGCGGCCGGCTCGTCGACTTCAAATGGTAACTTCACGGTAACGCCGTAAACGGGGGAAAAAAGGAAAACTATGAAAGCTACGACCTTAGCATTAAGAACCACAGGGCTTCTTGTGGCGCTGTTCTTGACCAATCTGGTGGCGACCTCTGCACGCGCCGCCACCGTGGAAGGATTCGAATCGACCACGTTGACGCAGGGAAATAACGCCATCGGTGACGCCAGCATCCAAGGCGTTTATTTTGGCATAAACCCCACTCAGCTGACCAAGCAGTTGCTGCTCACCACTATCGACAACGTCGCCGGAGCTGATCCGACCCCGGGAAACCCGTCCAACCAGTCGGGATTCAATGCGGTCGCTAATACAAATCTGTCCGGTGGCCTCGCTAGTTTCTTTGGCGTTTCATCGAGCAGCATTCGTAATGGCACCGCGGTTGGGCAGGAAGGCTCTGGCTTTTTCACCCCCCTAGGTTCACTGAGCATTGGAAGTACCGTTAGCTTTAACTATGACTTCCTAACCAAGGAGGTGCCGGGCGGCCGTCCGGACTTTGCCTTTGTCATCCTTTATGATTCGGTTGGCAACGTTGTAAGCTATAATGTTTTCTCACAAGCTTCTAGCGCGACGAGTGCAACTACGGGAGTCGGCAATCCATTTAATCTTGAGACCGGCTACCTCACGTTCACCTTGCCGGCAATTACGACGGCTGGAAGTTACTTCCTCGGCTTGGGTGTAGCTGATGCGACGGACAAAGCAACCGCTTCCGGCGTTTTGATCGACAATATATCGGTCACACCCGCCGCCGTTCCAGAACCATCGACAATCGGCCTTGGCTTCGCCGGTGCCGTGCTTTTGGTAGCTCTCCGCAGTCGCATCAAGAAGCAATCCTAGCGCGCAATAGTTCGCGTTACATTTCAGGTGGGCCAGCAACGACGCTGGCCCGCTTTGTTTATGTCGATCTTGTGTCGTCAAAAGGTTGACGCTCCGAGTACTCGCGCGCATATTCCGCGGCCCCCGCGCCTCGTGGAAGGCTCCTATGGACAAGATCCGAAACATCGCCATCATCGCGCACGTTGATCACGGCAAGACCACCCTTGTCGATCAATTGCTTCGGCAATCGGGCACGTTTCGGTCGAATCAGAAAGTGACCGAGCGCGTAATGGACTCGATGGACCTCGAGCGCGAGAAAGGGATTACGATCCGCGCGAAGAACGCGGCGTTTCAATGGAACGGCTATCGCATTAACATCGTCGATACGCCGGGCCATGCCGATTTCGGCGGCGAAGTGGAGCGCATCATGAAGATGGTGGATGGCGTGCTGCTCGTCGTCGATGCGCACGATGGCCCGCAGGCGCAAACGCGTTTCGTTTTGCGCAAGGCGATGGAGAATCGCCTCAAGCCGATCGTTGTCATCAACAAGATCGACAGAGAAAATGCGCGCCCGCACAAAGTGCTCGACATGATTTTCGATCTCTTCGTCGAGCTAAAAGCCAGCGACCTGCAACTCGACTTCCCGATCATTTACGCGAGCGCCAAGGAAGGTTTCGCCTTACGCGAGCTACACGAAAACAGCGAGGACATGACGCCACTCTTTCAAGCGATCGTTGAACATGTTCCTCCGCCCAAAATTTCATCCGAGCCATTTCTGCAAATGCTCGTCTCTAATCTCGACTACAGCGATTACCTTGGCCGGATTGCGCTCGGTCGGATCGTAAGCGGCCGCGTGAGCGTGGGAGATTCCATCGTTTGCATTCATCGCGACGGCCGCCGGGAACGGGCGACGGTCACAGCCCTGTTCACCTATACCGGTTTGGAACAGGTCGAAGCCAAACATGCGAGCGCCGGCGAAATCATCGGACTCACCGGTTTCGAAGAAGTTTATATTGGCGAAACACTGACCGATCAGGAAGAGCGCACCCCTCTGCAATTTGTCGATATCGATCCGCCTACGATCCGCATGCGCATTTTGGTGAACGATTCGCCTTTTGCAGGCCGCGAGGGAAAATTCGTGACCGCGCGGCATGTGCGCGAGCGGCTCATTCGCGAAACGCGCGGCAACGTCTCCTTACAAGTAAGCGACACGGAAGTAGCAGGCGCGTTTGAAATTAATGCACGTGGTGAAATGCAGATCGCCATTCTGGTCGAGCAAATGCGCCGCGAAGGGTTCGAAATGATGGTGTCACGCCCTGAAGTGATTTTTCATCGCGATGAAAATGGCCACTTGCTCGAACCGATCGAAAATCTTTATGTCGATGTACCGGGCGAAAATCTAGGGGACGTCGTACAAGCGCTCGCAGCGCGCAAAGGCGAGATCGTGCATATGGACCACCACGCCACGCGCGTTTCGGTGGAAGCGGTCATTCCTACGCGAGGGTTGATCGGCTTCGAAACCGATCTGGTGAATTTGACGCGCGGTGAAGGGATAATGAGTCATCTCTTTCGCGAATATGCGCCATTCAAGGGCGAGCTTGGCGGCCGCAATCGCGGCGTGATGGTTTCAATGGAAGGTGGTGTGAGCACGGCGTACGCGCTCAATAACATTCAGGCTCGCGGCCGGCTTTTCCTCGGCCCGCAGGAAGACGTTTATGCCGGGATGATTGTAGGCGAAAATGCTCGGCCGGAGGATCTGCCGGTGAATCCCTGCAAGGCAAAACATTTGACGAACATGCGCAGCCAGGGCGATGGCAAGGGCATTCAATTGGAAGCGCCTTTGCGCATGACTCTCGAGCGCGCGATCGAGTACATCGACATAGACGAGTACGTGGAAGCGACCCCGAAATCGTTGCGCCTGCGCAAGCGCATTCTCGATGCAAACGCCCGCAAGCGCGCGCAAAATGCCGCGTAGTTTGGGCGTCGAGTGCGAGTTGACAAAAACCGTTCCTTGCGGTTAAATGCGGACGTTAGTTTGTCTCCTCGATAACCAGTCTTTGTCGAGGCGCTCCGGTTTCCGAAATCCGTCGCGGACGACTTGTCGCCAGGCAGCTTCAGTTTACTAATTCGTCTTTTTCATTTTCATGTCCGGACACAGCAAGTGGTCCAAGGTGAAGCGTTTCAAAGGCGCAATCGACGCGAAGCGCGGGCAGATTTTCAGCAAGTTATCGAAGGAAATCAGCATCGCGGCGAAAAGCGGCGGGGGCGACCCGAACGCCAACGCTCGTTTGCGCAGCGCCATTCAAACCGCGCGCGACCAAAGTATGCCTAACGACAACATCGAGCGCGCGATCAAACGCGGCACCGGCGAAGGAAATGAAGCGCAGCATTTCGATGAAATCGTTTACGAAGGTTACGCGCCCGGCGGCGTCGCCGTGATCGTGGAAACGGCGACCGATAATAAGAACCGAACCGCGGCCGAGATTCGCAGTATTTTCACCAAACATCACGGCAATCTCGCATCCAGCGGAAGCGTTTCTTACATGTTCCACCGCAAAGGCCAGATCACGGTCCCGCACGCCTCTATCGCCGAGGATAAGCTTCTGGAACTCGCCTTGGAAGCTGGGGCGGAGGATTTGACAAATGAGGAAGATCGGTATCTTATTACCACTCCCCACGATCAGCTCTACGCCGTAGCTGAGGCGCTCAAAAACGCGGGCGTCACAACCGAGGGGCAAAAGTTTACGTTCATTCCCGATACGACTGTTCCGGTCGCCGACGAGACCGCCGCACTGCAAGTCCTGCGTTTGTGCGACAGCCTCGAAGACGACGATGACGTGCAAAACGTCTACTCAAATCTAGATATTCCCGACGAACTGCTGGCCAGGTTGCCGGCCTAAAGAAATTATTGCCGCTAAAAAAATGGACGGCGCGCGCTGATTGTCAGCGACCGGTCTCTCTTAATAGTTATGAGCGAAGAAAACGAAAACCAGCCGCCCCCGGTGGAAACTCCATCGGCCCGGCCGCCTCAGCACGAACAGCGGCCACGTCCGCGGCGCAGATACCCGCGTCGCCGGTACTCAGGTGGTAATCGCGGAGACAATTTTAATTCTTACAACGAGGGCGCACCCGGCGGTAATGATTACCAGACCGGCATTGTCGATCCGGGGGACGATCGAACGTTGGAATCGGGCGGGGAAACGACCGAAGCCGGTGAGCCGCGCGAGCCGGAGTTTGGCGAAGGCATCATCGAGATTTCCGGCAAAGGCTTCGGATTTTTGCGCGATCCGAAACGCAATTTTGTTCAAACGCCGCAAGACATTTTCGTCACGCCGGAAATCGTGCGGCGCTTCGCTTTGCGCGACGGCATGTGGATTTACGGCGAGACGCGACGCGGCAATCGCGGCCCGCAATTAACCAAACTCCTCAAAATTAACGAGGACGAGCCGACCAAATATCAAGGGCTTCGTCCGTTTGAGGAATTGACCACGATCAATCCGAACAAGCGCATCAAGCTGGAGACGGTTCCGGACCGCTATACCACGCGCATCATGGATTTGATGACGCCGCTCGGCATGGGACAGCGCGGATTAATTGTCTCACCGCCCCGCACTGGCAAAACGACCTTGTTGCATCACATCGCCGATGCAGTCGTGAAGAATCATCCGGAGATGAAGCTCATCATTCTTCTCGTCGATGAAAGGCCGGAGGAGGTGACCGACTTCAAGCGTTCTCATCCGAACTCGGAAATTATCGCGAGCTCAAACGACAGTGACATCAAGAGCCACACACGCATCGCGCAACTCGCCATCGAGCGCGCCAAACGCATGGTCGAAGCGGGCAAGCACGTTTTCATTTTGCTTGATTCAATCACGCGCACTGCTCGCGCCTTTAACAACGCAATGGGCGGCGGGGGACGAACGATGAGCGGCGGCATCGATGCGCGCGCCATGGAAATCCCGCGAAAAATTTTCGCAGCGGCGCGGAACACGGAGGAAGCCGGCTCGCTCACGATTGTCGCGACGGCGCTCATCGACACTGGGAGTCGAATGGACGAGCTCATCTTTCAGGAGTTCAAAGGCACTGGAAACATGGAGATGGTGCTTGATCGAAAGATCAGCGATCAGCGGATTTATCCGGCGATCGATATTTTTCTCTCCGGCACGCGTCGCGAAGAACTGCTTTTGCAAGCGTGGGAGCTGGAAAAGATCAATCTGATCCGGCGGGGGCTCGCCGGGCACAAGCCGGTCGAAGCGATCGAACGGTTGCTCATGTTTGTGAAAAAATTCCCGACCAATGCTGAGATGCTGAAGGGAATTCCGGGCTGATCAAGCGCGCCGGGGGATTGTCGATCTTGTTCTGAAGCCAACGCCGTCACGCGAAGTTGAGTGGGAAGTTCTGCCGCCTGAGCAAAAGGCGACATGCGGTTCGCTCGACGCGGTTTTTAAATGGGTCGCCATCATTATGGATGGTCTGATGCGGCTTCCCGGAACCAAATTCCGCTTCGGCCTTAATCCGATCATCGACTTCATTCCGGTCGTCGGAGACGTGAGCGCTGCATTCGTTTCCGGTTCGGTTTTGGTCTACGCCTTTACGCGCGGTATGCCCAAGATTTTGCTGGCCCGCATGGCAGTCAACATTTTCATCAACGAGCTCGTCGGCATTGTCCCGGTCGTCGGTTCGGTTTTTGCCTTTTGGTTTAGGGCGAACAAGCGCAATTACGACTTATTACAGCGCCACACCGCGCACCCGATCAAACCGCGAAAGGCGGATTGGATTTTTGTCTTTGTCGTGCTGGGTCTGCTTTTCACCATCATTCTCCTCGGCCTGATCGCGACCCTTTTTGTGCTCCGCGAGTTTTTCAAGTTGCTCGGTCTACATTAACTCCGCGTCAGGCGAAATGGTGCTGGCAAAGAGCGTGTATTCTTTCCCGAGCCAATCGGTAATTGTCGATGAATGATGCGCGACTGCCAGAGCCGAGCCGGCGCGCGAGAATTTCCTGGTCGGTTTCGCTGGCCGGAAGCGATGAAACACTTTTGTTCTCGACTCGCGCCAATACGGACTCGCATTCGCGTAAGAATAAATAATCGCGTTTGAGCGAGGCAGCCTCATCTTGCGCGAGGCAATGTCGATCTTGCAGCGTATCGATGGCGGCAAGTGTATTGGGGTTCCAAATCATCTCGCGCATTTGCAAAGCTTGAACAAGAAATTCGGCTTCGATCATTCCGCCTACACCGGTTTTGAAATCGAGAAAGTCCGAACCACTACTGCGGTCGCGTTGAATCCGCGTCAGCATTTCCCGGACATGATGAAAAGGGTCGCCGTTTTGCGCAGCCTTACGCCAAACGCGCTGGGCAAGATCGACATATTCGAATTGTAGCGGACCACCGATCGGTCGTGCGCGCGTGAGCGCTTGCAGTTCCCAAAACTGCGCACGTTTTTCGTAATATGTTTCGTAGCTTTCGAGCGAACAAACCAACGGGCCTTTCTCGCCATCAGGACGCAACCGCGCATCAAGCAAAGCAATTGAGCCTTCCGCGCTCGGCTGGGCCATCGCAACCATGAGCTGTTGCGCCGCGCGATTGTCTTCGCCGACGAAGAGAACATCGAGATCAGCTCCGTAGGTCAGCTCGGCCCCTCCGAATTTTCCCATCGCGACGATGGTGAGTTCCTGTTCGTTACCGAGAGCGCGATTCATAAAAAGTAAGATTGCCTCGGCGAGCGCCGAATATTCACTGAAGAGCGAAGGCAGATCGGTGAGGCGAAGCAGATCGCGCAGCAGAAGACGAAGCAATTGGCGCTGGCGGTACGCGCGCACTGCGTCAAAGTCCGAAGCTGTCAGGCCTAACGTGTCCAGCCGCGAGATGTGATCTGTGACCGAAAGCTTTCGGTCAAGCATGCCGCCGCGCGTGAGCTCCTCCAAGAGTTGCGGACGCCGGATGAGGAGATCGGTCGCTGGCCGGCTCGCGTCGAAAGTTCTGGCGAGTAAATGCACGAGTGCGGGGTGAGCGGCCAGCAATTCGAAAAGCAAACTGCGCAGTCCATACGCTTCCACAAAACGCACAAAGCGATTGAGCGTGGCGTCCGGATCGGCCACTTTCGACAGCGCCTGCAAGAGCAGCGGCTGCAGTCTTCGGAAAACCTGGCGGGTGCGCGGTGCGATATGGAAACCGCTGGCGCCCTTTTCCAATTCCCCGAGGGTTTTCGCGGCCGCCTTTGCGTCCTTAAAAATTCCTGGATCTACTTCGAAAACTTCCGCGCTTTTTACCCGTCCCGAGAAAATCTTTTCGAAAATGGAACGAACGCTCTGCATATGCTCGTGTAGCGTGCTCAAAAAAGAATCCGCCGAAGGAAAATCGAGACTGCGCGCCAGCCGGCGTAGCTCGCCCGCATCGCTCGGAACGGTATGCGTTTGCTGTTCGGACTCGATTTGCAGTCGATGCTCGACCCGTCGCAAAAATCGGTACGCTTGCCGGAGCGCCTTGTTGTCGCCGCTCTTGAGAAGGTCAAGCTGCGCGAGAGCGCGCAAAGCTTTCAAAGTGCTCGTTTCCTGTAAGAAAGCGTGTCGCGCGCCGTGAACTAGTTGCAATGTTTGTGTCACGAATTCGATCTCGCGGATCCCGCCGACGCCAAGCTTTACGTTTCGGTCCAAATTTTCGTGACCGACAATGTCGCGGTCGATTCGGCGTTTAATCGCTGCAATTTCCTCGAACAAATCCGGCGTAGAGCTCTTTGGGTAAATAAACGACTGATGATGGCTGAGGAATTCGTAGGCTAACTCTCGACTGCCGCAAACGCCGCGCGCTTTGATTAAAGCAAGCCGTTCCCACGTTTCACCAAAGCCGGCATAATAATTTTCCATGCTTTCAAGGGAACGGGCCAACGGTCCGGCGGCGCCTTCGGGTCGCAGGCGAAAATCGAGACGGAATAACGGGCCGCCCGCATCAGGGATGGTGAACGTTTCGGCAATGCTTGAGCTGAGCCGATTGAACCACTGATGATAAGTCAGGTTCGGCGCAAGCTGTCCTTCGTCGCTGTAAAGGAAAATTAGATCGACATCGGAACTGTGGTTCAGCTCGTGACCACCAAGTTTGCCGAGCGCAAGAATGGTGAACGCGGCGTTCGGAGATCCGAGTCGGCTGCGCAAGTCGGCGTTCCAATGTTCGTAAACCTCAGTGAGGCAAATCTCCGCTAATTGAGAAAGCTCCGCAGTGGTTTCCTCGAACGCTGCAATCTCCGCAACTTCACGCAACGCGATCCGCAGCATTTCGCGCGATTTCCAGAGGCGCAAACTTCGAAAATTGTTTTCCGAAATCGGGTCGTCGGAAAATCTGCGCAAACTGGCAAGCATGCGAACCCTATCGCGCTCGCTTGCGCAAATCTCCGGGTTCGCCAGCCAAAGCAGCCAATTTGGATCGACGGCCAACCGGTTTGCACAAATGCTCGAGACTGAAATTAAATGCAGCAACGCACTTTCCCCGAGGGGAAAGTTTTCGATCACTTCGCGCAGCGGCGCAGCGTCCGCGGGCCACGACTTGTCGATGTTAGCGAGGCAGCTCTCGACTTGGACTGGATCGAGGGAACTCGCGGCTTTTTGAGCGATCCAGCGGTTCTCGGAACTCATGATAGCACAAGAGAGCGAGAGAACGTGGAAGGTTCAAGACGGAACGTCCAATCGCGCGACGCCGATTTGGGCTGGTAATTGGGCTACGATTGGCGAGTGATTTTCTCGCGAGCTCTCGCGAGCATGTGTCGCTCGCTGCGAGTAAGGCTATTGATCCCGGTGCGGAAGATTTTATCCAGCAATGGATCGACCCGTTCGGCGATGAACTGTTCCGCGCTCATGTGCTCGAGTCGTTCCGCTTCAGCACGGCGTTGACGAAGGACGCGCTGCAAAAATGAAGTGCGACCGAAGCCGAGGAGGTGCGAGTAAAACCAGCCGGCTGCGCAGCCGCCCAGAAAAGCGCTGTGAATTACCACGCCGCTGCGATTTACGATTAAGAGCCCGATCCCAACGAGCACGATGACGCAAACGACATGCTTTGCTTTTAAACGAAGCGGAAAAATGGAAAAGAAGATCGACGTAAGCTCGAGCTCCGGAAGAATCGTGGCGTATGCGACCAAAACCGCGGCCACCCCGCCGGACGAAGCGAGAAGGACGGAGCTCGTCGGCATGAGAAACAAGTGACTGATTTCGCCACCGATCGCACCCGCTAGATAAAGATAGAGAAAATGGCGCTGACCGAGAATTGATTCCAGATCGCGCCCGAGCAAATAGAGCACGAGCATATTTGCGGCGAGATGCCACGGTCCGGCATGCAAAAACATCGCCGTAATAAATTGCCACGCATAGGCGTCGTGAACTCCGCGATCGCTTAGGCCGAGAAAGTCCCGAACCATTCCCGGCTGATAGGTTTCGAAGAAGACCTGCGCGACGAATCCTGCGATGTTGGCGCCCACCAAAATAAGCAGGATCACGCGCTGCCGTTCGCTCCAACGCCGGGTGAGCGATGAAGGCTTCCGGCGGGATAAGCGCATGAAACGAGAGTATCTCAGCGCGATTTTTTTGTCGATTCTGAAATCGAGGATTTGTGAGAAATTTCCCGCTCACGCGGGGACGAGCACGCGCAAGCCGCGGGGACGGATTTGAAATTCGACCGGGCAATTGCCGACGAGCTCACCGTCGATTTCGACGGGAACATCCTGATCGCTCGATACGCGCAACCGGCTTGTTTGAAAATACTCGACTTCGGGAAGCGTGATTTCCGAAGTGAAGATCACGTTTTGCAAATACTTGATGATCTCAAGATAGCCGAGCCGTTTGAAAACCAGCACATCAAACAATCCGTCATCAATGATCGCGCGCTTGAAGAAGGGAAAAGGCCCACCGTAAAAGCGTCCGTTGCCGACCAGAACGAACGAACCTTCATTGATTGCGGCATTCTCGCATTCAATCCCCAGGCGTGGCGGAGTGCGGGCCGCGATCTGCGCCGCGGAGACAAGATAACTAAGCGGACCGAAGCTGCGCTTAAACGCGTGACTCGTTTCCTTCACGACCTGCGCATCAAGGCCCACGCCCGCGAGTTGGACGAAATGTTTTCCGTTCGCGCTCGGAAGATCGACATACCGCGTGTGATTGCCCTGGATGATGTCCCAGCAACGATCAAGATTGTGCGCGGGCAAACCGAGCTCCGCCGCGAACACATTCATCGTGCCAAGCGGGAGCAGGCCTAACGCAGCACTCGTTCCCGCGATTCCATTCACAACTTCGTTGATCGTGCCGTCGCCGCCCGCTGCTACAATTTTCTCGAAACCCTCGTGCGCAGCGTTGCGCGCAAATGATTCCGCTTCGCCCGAGCGCGATGTTGCGCACAAAACGGATCCCGCGGCGAGCGCTTCCACCCGATCACGCCAGCGATTGGCGCGTTCGCTCCGCGCTGCCGGATTAAGAATAACGACGGTCTTATTCAACGGTTGTCTTCTTCAGTGCTTTTCTTCGAGCAAGCGCTGCGTAACTTTTTCGGGTGAAGAATATTGGCCGGATCGTTCTCATTCTATTCGGAGTGATCGCAGTGCTGGCCATTGTTGTTGTGATTGGAGCGAACCTCTATGTGCAATCACAAGGAACACAAGCCAGGATTCAGCAGGAACTCAGCCAACGCCTCGGGACGACATTGCGCATTCGGAGGATCAGTGTCACGCCATGGTGGGGATTGAAGCTGTCGGGCATCACCATTCCGCAAACTGATCCGGCGATGTCCGGGGATTTTTTGGAAGCAAAAGCATTTCGGTTGCGCATTCGCTTCATGTCACTTTTTGCAAAACAACTTTTGATAAAGGAAATCTCGCTCATCGATCCCACGGTGGTTTGGGCCCAGAACGGCGATGGAAAATGGCGAATTCCCTCACACGAGCAGCCCACCACTGGCCGAACCGAATCGGCGAAGAGCGCGAGCGCGCCTCCTTCCACACGGCAAACTGAAAGATCGCCCGCTGAAATCAACCCGTCTCGAACGGAAGACGATCAAGCAACACGCAAAAACGAGACTGAGAAAGCTGCGCCCGTTGTGCCGGAGATAAAAAAGGTCGGCGTGACGGGCGGAAATTTTCGTTTTGTCGATGTTACGGGCAAAATCGTTGCGCGTTTTGATGGCGTGGATTTTCGATCGAGCTTACGCCACTCCGCGGAGCTGCGCGGGACTGTGCAGATCGCAAAAACTTCGCTGCGCGATCGTTTTTTCCTGGAGAAACTTCAGTCACCCATTCAATACGGGCCGACCGAGCTGGATTTTTCGAAAATCTCGGCGCGCGCCGGGGGCGGTCAAATCCTCGGACAATTTTCCATGCGACCGGAAGAGGTGGATTCGCCGTTCACTGTCCATATCACTTTTCGCGACGTGCAGGCAGATCGGATTGTTTCTGACGCGGGCGGCCCGATTGGCGTGGTGCAGGGACGATTGGAAGGAAATTTTGATGCCGCAGGAAAAACCGCGGACGCGAATGCACTTGATGGAAAGGGTGAGATTTTTTTACGCGATGGTCAGGTGCAACGCTACAGTTTGCTTGTTGCGCTCGGTCAACTCTTGCAAATCGACGAGCTGGCTCAGCTTCATCTCGAGCAAGCACAGGTCAAATATCATTTGAGTACAGGGCTCGTGACGGTGGATGAATTGCTGTTGCGCTCTGCGAACATCCGGTTAATGGCGCATGGCACGATCACTTTCGCCGGTAAGCTTCATCTTGAGTCGCAGTTGGCTGTGAACGACAAGATCCGCGCCCAATTGTTTCGCGCCATCCGGGAAAATTTTCAGCCGACAGACGATCCACAATTCGCGGCTGTGGATTTTCAAATCAGCGGCACGGTCGATCGGCCGAAGACGAACTTAATGGACAAAGTGGTGGGCCGTGATCTCAAAGATCTTGGCAGCGCAATAAAAAGTTTTCTGGGCGGAGGAGAGAAATCGGAGCGCAAAAAAAAGGCGAGGCCGGCGGAGGAGAGTGCGACAGCCCCGACTCCACGGCCAACCCCTGAGGCAGGTGCGAGCGCATCGCCATGAGAGTGATCGCCGGCACTGCGGGTGGCATCCGGCTTGATGTCCCCAGCAACGGCGTACGTCCCACCATGGATCGCGTGAAGGCCGCGATTTTTTCCAGCCTCGGCGCCGAGGTCATCGGTGCGCAGGTACTCGATCTTTTCGCCGGCAGCGGTGCTCTTGGGATCGAGGCGCTTAGTCGGGGCGCCGCCGCAGCCATGTTCGTGGACGAAGATCGGCAATCGGTCGCAGCCATTGAGAAGAACCTCGCGAAAACAAAGCTGCAAGGAGGCGTCTGCCGGCAGGAAGTGTTTGGGTTTTTAAAGCGCGCGACCGTTGCGGAAACATTTCAAATTATATTTGCCGACCCGCCTTACGAAAAATCAAAAACCGGCGAACGGTACACCGAAAAACTTCTTGCCAATAAAACCTTGCCGCGATTGCTCGCACTGAACGGAACTTTTGTTTTGGAAAAACGACCGAGTGAGGCCACTCCTGAAACTGGATCGTGGCGCATTGTGCGTCGCAAAACCTATGGCGCCACGGAAGTGCTCTTCCTTTCCGCAATTGAGTCGTGATTCGCTTCCTCTACAATTTATTGTTCCCGGTTGGGCTTCTTCTTTTTCTGCCCGGTTATCTTCTGAAAATGTGGCGGCGGGGAAATTACCGTCACAAATTTGGCCAGCGATTCGGAATTTACGATTGGCAGGTACACGAGAAGTTGCGCGAAAGTCGTTGCACGTGGATTCACGCCGTCAGTGTGGGCGAAGTGATGGTTGCTCTGAAACTTGCGGCGAAACTAAAAGAGTTAGAGCCGGATTTGCGCGTTGCGCTCACCACTACGACGACCACAGGGTTTGCTCTCGCTCAAAAAGATGCGCCGCCGTTTTGCGAAGTGCTCTATTCGCCGCTGGATTTTTGGCCGGTCATGCGGCGTGCTTTCAAAACCATTCGGCCCGTGAAAATCGTTCTGGTGGAAGCTGAGATTTGGCCAAACATGACGGCCGAAGCGCAGGCTCGCGGCATTCCTCTAGCGCTGGTCAACGCGCGATTATCATCTCGGTCAGAAAAACGGTTTCGACGTTTTCGAACTCTGATTGCGCCAATTCTGCAACTTGTCGATCTTGTTTGCGTTCCGCAACCGGAAGATGTGCAGCGATGGAGTGCACTCGGTGTCGAAAGCGACCGGATCAAAGTGACCGGCAGTATCAAATACGATCCGTCCATTTCCGTGAATCAGAACGAGCTCCCGGCGTTCCGATTGTTTCATTTGGATTCGCGGGATCCCACGCGACTCGTGCTTTTCGGTGGAAGCACTCACGCAGGGGAAGAAAAATTGCTCGCAGAAATCTTTCTCAATTTGCGCCGACAATTTTCTTCGCTGTGCCTCTTCATCGCGCCGCGCCACGTGGAACGCTCACACGAGATCCGGAAACAAATCGAGAGTCTTTCGCTCGGAGTGCGCTTTTCGAGTGAGGCGGAAAGAGACAAGGATTTCAAACCGGATTGCGTACTGCTCGATCAAACCGGTGAGCTGCAAGGTTGGTACAGATTCGCCACCGTAGTCTTCATCGGCAAGAGCCTGACCGCGCGCGGCGGGCAAAATCCGGTCGAGCCAATCATGGCCGGCGTGCCGGTCATTTTTGGACCGCACATGGAAAACTTCGCCACGCTCGCGAAGAATCTTGTTAGGCAAAATGGCGCAATCGAAGTGCACGATGCGCGCGAGCTCGAACAAGCGGTGGAGAACATCCTGCGCGACGGCGATGCGCGGCGCTTGCTTGTGGAAAATGCCCAACGCGTCGTCATGGAGCATCGCGGGGCGACCAGCCGCACCGCGCAGTTGATTGTCGATCTTGTATAGACATTGCCGGCTACCAGGCTTGGCAATTTACCTTGCGTGCAAGCAGCGCAATTCCGATATTGGCCAGCTTTTGTGACCCTATCGTCCAGTGGCCTAGGACACCGCCCTTTCACGGCGGTAACACGGGTTCGAATCCCGTTAGGGTCGCCACTAAAATCTTGTCGGAAACGCGAAAGCCCGATAAGATAGATGCCCCGAATGGGAACTTCCCGGCGCCTATGGAGTGCGCTGGGGAGATTATCCAAAGGACCCAAACCTTGATCCACCATTTCCGTCCGCGGTTAAACAGGATGAATTTCGCTGTGAAGGTGCGCAAATGAGAAGCAACCTGCATCAGCCTATCGCGACGGAAGTTTTCGATACGAACCTGAGCCTGGCGGATTTCGTGGTGGGCGATAGCGATGATCCGCTTGTTCCGCCTCCAGCTTTCACGCGCTGGCATCATGCGGGCGCGCGGGAGGCGAGTCTTTACGAGCCCGAGATGTTGACGAGCGCCGATGCGCGGACCCGTATTAATTACGAAGGCAAGTCGCGCTCGGTCATTAATCTTTGCTCATATAACTATCTCGGTCTCGCCAACCATCCTGAAGTGATCGCAGCGGCACGTGATGCTCTTGCGCAATATGGGATGGGCGCGTGCGGCTCGCCGTTACTCTCAGGGATGACGGATTTACATCGACAACTCGAGCGACAGATAGCGCAATTCCTTGGCCGCGACGCGGCGATGCTGTTCAACAGCGGATTCGGTGGCGCGCTCGGCACGCTTTCCGGGTTACTTCGAAAGACTGACGTGGCGATCCTCGATGATCGGTCGCATCTCAGCTTGCGCGATGGCGCGGTCTTGTCTCGTTCGCGAGTCGATCGCTTTGAGCATAATGATCCGGCTTCGCTTGAGGCGGCCCTCCGTCGGAGGAAGGGCAGGCGACAGCTTGTTATCGTGGAAGGTATTTATTCGATGGATGGCGACTTCGCTTGCCTCGATGGATTGCTTTCAGTAGCGGAATCGCATAACGCGAGTGTGTTTGTCGATGAAGCGCATTCCATTCTGGCTTGCGGAGAACACGGGCGCGGCGCGGCCGAGCATCTTCACGTTGAAGATCGCATCCGAATCGTCTACGGCACATTTTCAAAAGCCTTCGGCGCTCTCGGCGGTTTCGTCACCGGCTCGACTGCAACGATTGATTATTTGCGTTTCTACGCGCACCCGTATGCGTACTCGTGCGCATTGCCGCCAGTGGTCGTGGCTGCAGTCTTGAAGTCGCTCGAGATCGCCACTCGCCAACCGCAATTGCGTACGCAGCTTTGGCAAAACGCGGAATATTTTCGTGAGCAATTGCATGGGCTCAGCATCGATACAGGAGCGTCGACGACTTACATCATGCCGCTTGTCGTCGGCGATCGTGAGCGAATGTACCGGCTCGGCCATGAACTGCGATGCAGAGGTCTTTGGGTCGCGCCGGTTGATTATCCGGCCGTGCCGGAGGATCGCATTTGTTTTCGCGCGTGCGTCACGGCGATGCACACGCGCGCAGATCTCGACGAGGCGTTGAATATTCTTGCCGACACGCTTGTTCCGGCGCTCAAGCAAAGCGCTTAAGCTCGCGTCAGTCGCTGCGTGATCTTCCCCGCGATGAATTTCGAGCGCACAATCACATCGGCGCCACAGGTTGAAGCAACCTACAAATCACGCGACGTCGAGGGCTTGATCGACATCTACTTTTATCGAAAGGTCGGTTTTTTTTTAGCGCGCATCTTTGCGCGACTTAAATGGACGCCGGACGCCGTCACCATTTTGGGCGCGCTGATAGGAGTTCTTGCCGGCCATCTCTATTTTTATCGCGAGCTCGCCATCAATATCGCGGGAATGGTGCTCCACGTTTTCGCAAACGCGTTGGACAACGCGGATGGACAACTTGCGCGCATTCTCCAGCAACGCAGCCGCGCCGGCCGCTCGCTTGATGGCATCTGCGACGCCGTCGTTTTCGCGAGCGTCTATGTCAATCTTAGCCTTCGGTATGTTGCAGAGGGCGGCTCGCCGCTTATTGGATTGCTCGCCTTTGCCGCCGGCTACTGTCACTCATTGCAAAGCAGCGTCGCGGATTATTTTCGGAATGGTTACATTTTCTTTACCTCGCGCGGCACCAGCGGGGAATTGGATTCCTCAGAAGCGTTGCGAAAAAATGTGAGAGGACTGAGCTGGCGCCGTGAGCCTTTGCAAAAATTTCTTCTCGCCGCTTTTTATGTCAATTACACGCGCCAACAGGAACGGCTCGCGCCGCCACAAGCTCATTTGCTCACGGCGATCAATGCGCGAGGCGGGGTGTCATCGTGGCTTGCCCAAGAGTATCGACGCCAAAATCGACATATGACGAAGTGGTTCAATTTCCTGACCGTCAACACGCGCATGTTGATCCTTTTCGCACTTTTGCTCATCGGCAAACCGATCTGGTACTTGTTCGTTGAGCTGACGGTTTTTAACGCGGTGCTTGGCTTCGTGCTCGTGCGTCAAAATCGAATGTCCCGCGAAATTGGTGCGGAACTGGAAAGACAACCTTCGTGAGTTCGATCCCGCAGCACACGCGTGTAGTGACGGCTGAGGTCAAGACGCGCCAGGATCGAGACGCTTTCATAAAATTTCCATGGCGCATCTACAAAAACGACCCGGCCTGGGTGCCGCCGCTCCTGATCGAGCGCAAAGGTTTTCTCGATCGAAAGAAACATCCGTTTTATCGACATGGAGATGCCGCGCTTTTTCTCGCGCGACGCGATGGCGAAATTGTCGGGAGAATCATGGCAAGCGACGATCCGAATTATAATTCGCTTCATGAATCCAACGTCGGTTGCTTCGGATTGTTTGAGTGCATTGACGATCGCGAAGTAGCCGCGGCGCTTTTCCAAGCCGCCGGAAACTGGCTCCGCGCGCGCGGCCGCACCGAAGTGATGGGGCCGATCGATTACTCCACCAATTACACGTGCGGATTGTTGATTCGCGGATTTGAACATCCGCCCACCGTGCTCACCTCGCACAACCCGCCCTATTACGCGGCTCTGATTGAAGCGTGTGGTTTTCAAAAGGTGAAAGATTTTTACGCCTGGTGGTTTTCGGAGTCGGCCAAACCCGCCGAGCGATTGCAGAGACTCGCCGAGGCGATGAAAAAGCGGTCGCGCGTCCAGATTCGCCCCGTCAATCTAAAACATTGGTATGCGGAAACGGAACGCGTTCGTGAAATTTACAATCAAGCGTGGGAAAAAAATTGGGGATTCGTTCCCTTCACAGAAAGCGAATTCAAATTCATGGCCGACGAGTTGAAACCAATCGTCGTGGCTGATGGCGCGCAGATCGCCGAGATCGACAATCAACCGGTCGGCTTTATTCTTGGCGTGCCGGACATCAACGTTGCGCTTCGGCGCATTAAAAACGGCCGCCTCACGCGCTTCGGATTGCCGATCGGTTTACTAAAGCTTCTCTACCTCAAAAATCGCATTCGCACGGGACGATTGATCGCGCTCGGCGTGCTGCCGCAATACCGCCGTGCCGGCATCGCCGAACTACTCGTGCTGCGCATGATCGAAGAAGCGACCTTTAAGCGCGCGTTCACGGGAGAGCTCAGTATGACCCTCGAAGACAACACCATGATCAATCGATTCATTGAGGCTGTCGGTGCTACGAATTACAAGACGTATCGGATTTATGAACGCACTCTCGACCCGATCGCGTCTCCCTGAACCGATAACCTATCAGGTCGTTGTCCTGGCCGATGAGTCTGCCGATTGGAAGATTGCCGGGCTGTCGCAACTAACCCGCCTGGCCTTTGCGCTCGATGAATTTTTGCAAAACGAAAGGGCCAATGCTTCCGCAACCGTCGTCGTTCGCTCTAAGATCGACATTTCGTCGATGCAGCCATCGCCGACGCTGCCGCGCATTGCATTCGCGCCGGATTTAAGTAGTCCACCCGATCTTATTTTGAGCACGCGCCTGTTTTTCTTCCGCGATGGAGTGAAAGAATTTTGCGAACGGCAGGCGCGCGTTTTGACCAAAGATGTCGATCTTGCCGACTCGAAATTCGATGAACTTGATCGGTTCGTTCGCGATATCGGGAGCTCGCCTAACAAGTGGCAATACATCGAGAACCAAAAACAGATTCCGCCGATTGAGATTGCGTTCCTTTCCGCTGCCGGAAAATCACAGGACGGTTTGGTTGCGAAATATATCAATCGTCCCATTTCACGACGCATCACTCGCGTGTTGCTTCACTTTCCAATCACGCCGAACCAATGGACAGTCGCGACATCATTGCTCGCGCTGCCGGCATGCTTCCTTCTCGCTGACGGCTCATACTCTGGCATCGTCGCTGGAGCCGTTTGCTATCAAGTCATTAATATTCTCGATGGGTGCGATGGAGAAATTTCGCGCGCGAAATATCTCGAATCGGAACGTGGCCGAAGGTTCGACGCATTTTGCGATCTCGTCCTGAATCTGATTTTCGTTTTGAGCCTTGGCATCGGCTTATTTCGTCGCGAGCAAACTGAAGTGCGCTGGGTCTATTTGAGCGAAGCGGTTCTCTCCGTCTCGATGGTTGCGGTAAGACTCGCTCGCTATGCGCGCGATTTGCTCAGCGATGCGACAACCAAGTTATCGCCGCAACATGAAACCGTGATTCGCACATCCGGCGCCCGCTTTTTCGGATCGGGATTCACCGATTGGCTTTTTCAAATGGCCAAACGTGACGTCGCATTTTTCGCTTTCGCCATTCTCGCCGTCTTCGGGCGTGCGCCGTGGATTTTGCACTGCTTCTTCGCCTTCGCCTTAGGAAGTTTGATCCTCAGTTGGAAGGGGCGTGCCGCCGGGGACAAGATCGACATTGCGGTTCAGTGAAGAAAGCATCTTCGCGGCGTGCTCGAACATGGCCGGCGTATCCACATCCTGCCACCAGGCTTTGCCGATATCGATTGCGACGACTTTGCTTTCGTTAGCCATCGCGCGCACTCCATCGGCCAGGCTGCAGTCTTCGTCGCGTTTTGATCGGCGCAGATGATCAAAAATCTCCTGCGAACAAAGAAACGCGCCGGTATCGATCGCGTCGTAATCTTCTAACTCTTTACCAATACGAACTACTCGGCCGCCCTTCGTTTGCACCTTCATCGCGTCATCTCGATCGAAGATCATGTCGATCTTCTTGTCGATCGCCAGGTTCAGCAAGGAGCGATCAGAACGGTTCAACAACATTTGGAAAATTGATTGATCGAACAAATGATCTCCCATCGTGAGGAAAAAAGGCGCTGCCACTTTGTTCTCCGCGCACAAGACCGATATCCCGTTTTGCTTTTGCCAATCCCGATTCACGATTGGATTTAGAATCATTCCAGCGGGCAGCAGTGGTTGTAAGCCTTCGAGCAGTATCTCGGCGTTCGCGCCCAGAATAGCGTGCATCGTTCGCACACCGATTTTTTCAAGCGCCACAATCGTGTGAGAAATCAACGGACGCCCGAGTATCGGGAGAAGCGGTTTTGGAAGGGTCATGCCCGACTTGGCAAGGCGCGAGCCACTACCCGCCATTAGAATGACCGCCTCGGTAACGGACTCCATTTATATTCCGTAATATTTCTTCAGCCCCCACAGTTGCAGGCGCTGCGGCAGAAATCGCAAGATGAACGGCGCGATTCGCGCCTGGAAAAAGTCGCCCACCATCACGCGCGGCGGCGGATTCGATTGATCGATTAGACGAAGAACGTGCCGCGCAACTAATTCGGGTTTGGGCGCAGCGCGCAAATTTTTTTCCACGGCAACCCATGTTTTATCGACGCGCTTCTGATAATAGGAATCAGCGGTCTCAATTTTGCGCACGGCGTCATTGAAAGGCGTAGAGATATCGGCCGGCGCAAGATCGACAATCCGAATGTTCGATCCGGCGAGCTCGAGCTGGATCGACATGGTGAATGAAGCCATCGCTGCCTTGGCCGCGTTGTAAGCTGCCATGAATGGAACCGGCAGCCTCGCGGCGAGCGAAGTCACATTGATAATCAGCCCGCATTCCTGTTTACGCATGGCTGCAAGCGCGAGCCGCATGAGTTCAATTTGCCCGAAGACGAGCACTTGAAACTCATCGGCAATCATTTCTGTGGAGAGCAGCTCGGCTGGACCGAATGAACCGCTGCCGGCGTTATTAATGAGAACATCGATGTGCTTCGCCGCGCTCAGTGCGGTGTCGAATGCAGTCGTGATCGAACGAAGATCGCGCAAGTCCATTCGCAGCGGATGCACTTTTTCCATCGCGGGGATGCGGCCGGCGTCCCGCGCTGTTCCCCAGACTTCGTCGGCGCGAGCGCTTAACGCCTTCGCGATGGCGAGTCCAATACCCGAGCTCGCGCCCGTAAGAAAAACTCGTTTCATAACGGGTGGCCACGCGCGACTAGATAAAGCGTGATATGTCGATGTTTCGTGTGAATGACGGTCGAGCGGTGAAATTCTACGAGCGGAATCAAGCGCCATCCAGGGGGCAGCGGGATTCCACGGTTGTCCACAAAAATCGTGGTCACGTCGCGAGCCAGCGCGGGAAGATCTGATGGTGCAGGAAGTTCAGGGAAGGTTTTGAACCCGGGCGCGTACCAGTTGACGTGCCGTTTTGCACTCACGAATAACACCATCACGTGGCTTCGTTTCGATGGCGGATAGAATTTTTCCAGATAATGCACGAGCTGCACCGGTGGAGCTTCATCGCGATGATTTGCCAGAACGATCGGTATGTCGATGTAGAGAAGCAGCAAGGGGAAAGCGATCGCACTCAGATGCCAGCCTTTCGGCATTTGCAGAAGACCACGGATGATCGTGACGAGCAGCAATGGAAAAATGACGACGTAGTAACGTTGCGCTGGAGGAAGACAAACAAAAATAATTGCGACATGAACGATCGCCCACGGTCCGTGAAATCCCCAAAAGCGGCGGTCCCCGACCTCACGTTTTAAAAACAGGTAGGCAGCCAGCGCGACTGTCACAATCACGATACCGGCGATCAGAATCCAGCGGGCTTGGACGAAACCAAAGCCGATCCCGAACCAACCAAGGATGTGCTGAAAAAAGCGCAGTCCGAAATATTTTAGACTCCAATCGCCGGCGCCCAAAAAAACCTGGGGCTTGTCCAAGCGCCATTGCCATTGGCCGTAAAGAAGCTGCGGGTATACGAGCCAGACCGGAACATTGCTTTTCAATCGTGCTTGCGACCACCACATCGGCACGAGCCAAAGCATGCATCCGCCAAGAAACGTGGTCAGAGCGAGCAGTCGCATTTTCCAGCCTCGTCCTTGCAAGGCCGTCAGCATGATGATCAGCACAACGGCGATCATCTGCGGTCGGGTACCTGTGGCCGCGGCGCCGAGCACTCCCACCGCGATAAGCGCGCGCGTTCGCCCGCCGTAAAAATAAATTAACGCCGCGACCAGTTCAGCGCTGAGAAATCCGGCCGCGAGACTGTCGGTCAACACTTTCGTCGCCGTCATCCAAACAGCCGGCGTGATTGCGAGGCAGATGGAAATGCACCAAGCGAGGCGTTCGCGAAACTGAAGCCAGATGATAAGGAACCACGCGGCCACGAATAGCGCGCCGCCAAGTGCAGAAACGACGTGCAACGAAAAATCCGGCGACCAGTGAAAACACTTCGCGCCGATCCACCCGAAAAATATGTAGATAGGATAACCGGGCGGATGCGGTTGGTGCATCCAGATGTTGAACTCGCGCACGCCCATGGCGAACTGCACGGAATCGATTTCATCGAGCCCCGGGCTGCGCGAGAAAAAATACAAAGCGAAAGTCGCTCCGAAAATAAGGGCGGCTTTGAAGAAAGCTTTCGAATCAAGCGCAAGGACGCCCGCGTCGTGCCTAACGATTGTCGATCTTGTCGTCAATTTCGTGCGCTTTGCACACTTTCTTTGCGATGCGCCGCATTGGAAAAACTTCGCGCTTCTTCAACCAGGCGTGCGAGCGCTCCGACATAATCCGCGGGCCGATGATTTGAAATTAAGGTGGCGCGGCCTTTCTCTCCGATGCGCCGGTAAAATTCCGGATCACGCTGAATGGCGTCGAAGTGCTCGTGCAGGTCGGCAATTTCAGTCGCCAGATTCACATAACCGACCGTGCCAGAAGGAAGATCGAGATAAGAGCCAGTCGGTGTGACGAGCGACGGCAAAGCGTGGTCCCATATTTTCAGCTGGCTGCCCGACGCTTCGCCCATTGTCGGATGGCGAAGATTGATCGCCAGGTCCGCGCGATCGAGCGCCTGGTCGATTTGCTCCGGCGAGACAAAGCCGTGGAAGGTAACAATTTCCGAAAGGGCAAGTTCTTCGACTAGACGCTGAAGGTCGGGAAGCTTCGAAACAATTCCGTAAATGTCGAGATGCACCGCTGTTTTGCGCGAGTAAGAGTGCAACGCGCGCAAAACAGTTTCGATACGACGATTCGCGTCGAGAAAACCGAAAATGATCAAGCGAAGGGAATCATGTCGATCTTGCAGTCTTGCCGGTGCAGCCGCGACGGCCGAGTAAGGCAGAGAATGCATCAACACCGGGCAGCGCGCGTATGCTCGAACGGTCTTAAGAGCAGCGCCGCTGTGCACCATCGCGCCGAGAGCACGTTCGAGCGCAAGTTGCAGAGGCGATATTTTTCGGGCACTCAACGAAAATCGGGCGCGAAGCTCTGGAAGATCGAGATCATGCAAAATGACTATCCCGGGGTGCTTTCGAGAGAGTTTAAAAATTGTTTCATGAAACGCGCGATCGTTTCCGATGTTGAAAATATTTATCGCCTCGTGCTCGTGCGCGGTCGCGGCGAAGTCCGATAAGAGCCGGACGGCAGTATCCGGAGCGATTAGTCGGTCATATTCGCGTGTTCCAGTCCACAGCGTGAGATCAAATCGCTCGGCTAGTTCCGTCAAAATTCCGGCGGTGAACTCGGCCACGCCAGTCCGCGCCGGTAGCAAAGGGGAGAGCCAGTTAAGTCGCATTCGATTTGGGGCGCCGAAAATGCGCGTTCTTCGAAACGCGCATTGCGGTTGCTTTCCAAGTGCGTTTCTATTTTAACTGCGCGGCCGATGCAAGAATAGGCCAACCCCGATGAATGTCTTTATCGACGTGACAAGCTCGTGCCGATCTGGGCGCAACACCGGGATGCAGCGAACGACGCGCCGCATCTTCTCGGAATTGTCGAAGCGCGTTTCGGTGACGGCGATTTGCTGGAATGGGCTGGGCAATTTTTATCATCAGCTCGGCGCTCCTGAGCAGGAATGTCTGACTGCGCCTTTCCGCGGGAAGCGAAGAGCGCAGAGCCGCCCGGAGTTGTTCGGCGAAAACTTCCCCGGCGAGCTGAGACGACTGCTCGGGCGCAACAAGATCGACATGTTCGCCGCGCTGCGCTCCGGCGACGTGCTGCTCGCTCCGGATATTTATGCGAAAGCGCGGACGAAAACCTTGCCGGAGCTAATTCGAAAGACGAAAGCGTCAAGCATCGCCATCTTTCATGATGCCGCCGCCCTGCGCCTTGATTTGCTCTCGTCGGAAGCTGCCAAACAGTTTCGGGATTATATCGAATCGCTCACTGCGTTCGATCTCGTCATTTGCATCTCGGAAGAATCGCGCGCCGATCTCCTAAAATTTTGGAAGCAATTCGGGATCGAAGCGGTCCCCGAGATCTGCGTGGAAGGCTGGCCGGTGGAGTTTGACGAACGCGAACGCGCGGGGGATTCACCCACCGGCCGCAAAATCATTCTTTACGTAAGCTCTTTCACGCCGCGTAAAAATCATCTCAAATTATTCGAGGCGGCGAAGGAATTATGGCGCAGCGGGATTGAGTTCGAGTTGCGTTTGATCGGTTCGAGCACGGGAAACTTTGGATTGAAGATCGTTCCGCAGATTCGACTTCTTCAAACAGCGGGATGGCCGATTCGCTGGCTCAAACATGTTGACGATGTCGCGTTGCATCGGGCGTATCGCGAATGTTCCTTCACGGTGTACCCGTCACTTCAAGAAGGTTTCGGGCTTCCCATTTTGGAAAGCTTGTGGCACGGGAAACCTTGCGTTTGCGGAAACAACGGCGCGCTCGGCGAAGTGGCTGAGGGCGGCGGATGTTTTTATGTCGATCAAACGAGCGCTGCTTCTATCGCGGAAGGAATACGACGGCTGCTGAGGGACGGCGAAGTTTATCAACGTCTATGTGCCGAAGCGCGTGCGCGAAAATTTCGCACATGGTCGAATTACATCGACAAGCTGCTTGAATACATGCAGCGGGCGAAAGCCAACATGCACGACCGCTAATTCACTCGCTGAGCGCGCGTGCCGACGATGCGACCATCCTGCATTTCGTGCACCCAATCACACGCCTCAGCGATGAGCGGATTGTGCGTAACGAGCAATAATGCCGTCTGATTTTGCCGGACGATGTTGCGCAAAAGCTCGAACGCGCGGTTCGAATTAATCGTGTCCAGGTTTCCTGTCGGTTCGTCCGCCAAAATGACGCGCGGATCGTTAGCGAGAGCGCGCGCAATCGCCACGCGCTGTTGTTCGCCGCCGGAAAGATGACGACTCGGCCGTTGCAATTTATCGCCAAGGCCGACGGCCTCGAGTAATGCGGTCGCGCGATCGCTCATCTCGTTCTCACTTAGTCGGCCGAGGCGGCGCATCGGGATCATGACGTTCTCGCTCGCCGTGAAATCCTCCATCAGGAAATGGAATTGAAAAATGAAACCGATTAATTCATTTCGTTTCCGCGCCAGATCATCGTCGGCCAGATGCGAAACGGATTCCGATTCGATCGCTACCGAACCGCCGTCGGGTTGATCGAGTAAGCCAAGAATGTAGAGCAGCGTGCTTTTGCCGCAGCCGGAGGGACCGACCACTGCGTGAATGCTGCCAGGCTCAAGATCGAGAGAAACTCCGCGCAATGCGTGGACGCGCGATTCATCTTCGCCCAGGTAACGCTCAATCTCGCGACAAGTGAGTGTCATACGCTGGACCCGCGCAACGTAGCGACGGGCGGCAATTGCGCGGCGCGGCGCGCCGGAACATAACTCGCGATGAAGACCGCGATGATGGCTAGGATTGTTGCCCAGAAATAGTGGCGCCAATCCCACGCCACCAAAAAGTGGTTCGCGAAAAGAACACCGCGCACGTGCAGCGGAATGTAAGAGACGCCCCACGTCATGAGCGCGCCGATCACGCAACCAATGGCCGAGCCGATCACCGCGATGATCGCGCCTTGCCAAAGGAAAATTGCGCTGATGTCGCGCCGCCGGTAACCCATCGAACGCAAAATCGCGATCTCCTTCACCTTTGAAAGCACCGTCATGGTGAGAACATTAAAGATACCGAACCCAGCGAGCAGAATAACGAGCGACACCGTGATGGCGGCCGACATTCGCAAGGTGACGAAGAGCTGCAGCGTGGAAGCTTCGCGTTCCTGCCAGCTTTGCGAATCGTGCTGGAAGAGCGTTTCAAAATGTTCGGCCAAAGCCGGCGCGCGCTCGGGATCGCGTAATTTGTAAATGATGAGCGAGGCGGGATAAGGCTTGCGCAAAAGCTTTTGCGCGATCTTCGATTGACAGTAAACGCGACTCGAATCGACGGCGCCCACTCCGCTGCGCGCGATCGCAGCGACGGTGAAACGCCAATATTCGGCGCCGGGCGAGAGCAGCTGAATGGTGTCGCCGACGTTCAGGTCGATCAGCTCCGCCAAGCGCGAGCCAACAATCACGGTGCTCGGATTGTTGCGAAAATCATCCATGCTGCCGCCGATCAGCTGTTGCGCGAGGTCGGTGGTCTGCAGATGCAACGGAGCGTCGATGCCGAAAAGATCGACAGTGGCGTTTTCAAACCCGGCGCGCGCGCTGAGCGTGCCGCGCAAAACCGGCGAGCACGCAACCACGTTCGAAAACTGCCGACTCACGCGCATGATTTCATTTGGGTTGGTGATTCCCTCGAGATAACGGCGGTGCGCAGCGTTCGCGTTCGAGCGCTTCGGTTTCACCAGCAAACCGCTGTAACGTTCTTTAAAGGCCGAACGCAGAACGAGCGCACCGTTACTGCCGAGCGTGGATTCGATGAAATGCTGCGCGAAACCTTGCGTTTGCGCCTGCGTGCAAATAAAAATCGCGACGCCGAAAACAACGCCGGCCAGGCTGAGCAGCAGCGCGCGCTTGCGATGCGTGAGGAAACGCAGCGCAATATAAAGCGGGGGCGGCGTCACCGTTTTTTCGCAACCGCTGCGATACCGCGCGTTCGCACTGGTTGGCCGGGCCGAAGTTTATCCTGGTCCGCCACGACGACGCGATCGCCCTCGCTCAACCCGCTCACCGCCTCGGCAAAATCGAGCGTGCGAAATCCGATTTTCACCGTGCGCTTTTGAATGATTCCGTGTTTGACGACGAGGACTTGATCGACCAGCAGCGCGCGCGTCGGGGCAAGGGGCACATTTTTGTGTGTACCGGTGACGATGTTCATTTCACCAGTCATGCCCGCCATCAAATTTTCCGGCGCGTTCTCCAGATCGAGCACGATGGTGTAACGTTGTGTGTCGGGATCGGCCGCCGGTTGGATCGACATAACCTTGGCGCTGAATTGGCGAGTACGAAAAGCGTAGAGCGTGACCACCGCTTTCATTCCGGCTTTCACTTCGCCCACGTCTTCCTCATTCACTTCGCCGCGAACGTAATTTTTTTGCGACGAAACAGTGAAGAGCTGGTTCCCTTCCGAGATCAGGTCGCCATCTGTCACCTGAATACCAATGAGCAAACCATCGAGCGGCGAACGGATCTCGGAGTTCTTCATTTGCGCCTCCAATTTTTTTACAGCTTGCGCGAGCGCGTCGAGGTTTCGGTCGCGCTCGATCCGTTCGGTTTCTAGCGCATCGCGCAAACGGCTCGCTTCGCTTTTTGCCTTTTCGTAATCGATTGCCGGAACGTTGCTGAGCGCGTTGAGTTTTTCGAGGCGCTGCAGATTGTCTTCGGCCACTTTGAGCGGTTCCGAAGAAGGCAGCGGAAGTTCGGCGCGTTGTTTCGCCGCCTGCAAATCGGTGATCGCCTGCTTAAGCTGCCGGCCCGTCGTCTCGTCGGCAATCGTGGCGAGCAGTTGGCCTTTCGCCACCTTCAATCCGATTGCCCCGCGCCCTGCGGAAAATGGATCGACAAGTTGAATGTAACCGGCGTTCTGTGCGCGGACATGAATGAGGAATGTCGGCTCGATCCGAACCGAGCCGTACACCGCCGCGATCGCCTCGCCGCGATGCACTGTCGCCACTTCCGCCACCGGCAGCGTGATGTAATAAATCCACCCGACCGCCACGACGAGCGCGCAAACAATTATCGAAATGGATTTCTTCGAGCGCGGAAGCTTCAAGTTTTGCAACTAACGCACGTTTCCGGCGGTGTCGTCGGAAAATTGAAAATAGCGGCCCGTCGCGCGATCCCACTCAGCGCGCAAAATATCTTGCTGATAAGTGGCCGTCAAAACTCCGCTCTTGGTTTCAAGCAGACCATTTTCCGCCGTCCTGAAATCAAGCTGCGACAACAAACCTTGCGCCAAACTTTCTCGTATGATCGACACATTTTCTTCCGAAGCGGCCACCGCTGCTTCGAGCGATTTTTCACTCGCGGCCACAGATTGCAATTCGTTCCGAATGCGCTCGAGCTCGCGCGGCACATTCGCCTCCAATTTTTCACGCGTAGCGTCGTTCATCTGGCGAATGGCGCGCTGCTTCGCTACGGCACCGCCCACTTTGCCATTATCGACGACCCGCCAGGTGTAGTCCGCTTGCGCGCGATATTCGGAAGAAATAATTCCGTTCGATCGCTGCGGTGAAGTTTCATTTTCACGACGAGCGCCCGAGGAGGGAATGTATTCGCCGGAAAGAAGACCGTTGATGGCGGGATAATAATCTGCTTCCAGAATTCGCTGATCTTCTTCGGCGGCGCGAACAAGGAGTCGCGCCAGTTTTAAATCGGTGCGGCGTTCCAGTGCCGCCGCGGTTTCGGACCCAAGATCGACATGCAACGCCGTGAACTCCAGCGCGCCATCGGGTTCGGGAAGTTTTGCGTCAGGCCCCAGGGCGTGTCCCATTGTTTCCGCCAGTTTCAAGACTGCGCCTTGATGCGCGCGGTGCGCTTCTTCGACTGCCGGTTCCAACTCGCGTGCCACCAATGTGGCGGCGGTGAACGCGCCACGGTCCGACTTGCCCGATTCGTAACGCTCTTTTTCGCTGCTGACGTTCTGTTCCAGCCGATTGCGCTGCTCCTCGCGCAATGTTTCCAGCGAGTGATTGTAAAGCGCCGTGTAAAACGCGACGCGCGCAGTGTGAAGTTGCTCGACTACTGCGACGTTCAACCGCTGTTGTGCAATCAGAACTTCCACGTTGCCGCGACGGTACGATGCCGGAATCGCCGCGTTAAAGAGCGCTTGCGTCAAAAATCCCTGCGCAAATCCGAATGGTTTAATTCCCGAGCCTTGTCCGGCACGATCACCGCCCTCGGCGCCGGCGGCGCTGCCGATGCGGGCGCGAGGCAAAGCGATCGCCCGCAAAATCAATCGCCTGCCGGCCGCTTGTTCCAGCGCGGAGTGCGCTTGCTGGATCGCGGGATTTTTCTCCAAAGTGGTGGCGAGTGCATCTTCCAGAGTGATGGCCAACACCGGCCGCGCAAGAGTTGCAAGAGCCAGGAAGATCAGCGCAAGGTTTTTCATTTTTGCGTGCTAAGAAATTTCGGCGGCTTGGCGATTTGCAAGATTTGCGCGTCGGATTTTTTCTGATTGTCGATCTTGCGGTCAAAGTCGAACGATTCCGGTTCGCGCGCGCAAGCGCGGGCGAGTCGGGCGAGAGCCGCGTTATGCAGATAAATCGCGCTCAGCCGTGTGGTGCGAGTGCGCGTGACATCGGATGCCGCCTGCAAGGTATCGAGCTGCGTGCCGAGTCCCGCGCCGAGATTACCTTTGGCGATTTCAAGAGATTCGTCCGCATTTTGCACATTTTTCGTCGCCTCTTCCAGAATGTTACGCGCTTGTTCAAGATCGAGAAAGGCGCTGCGAACTTCCGAGGCGACCGAAAGCCGTTGCGCTTCGAGCGCGTGCACGGCGGCTTCGCGTTTGGCATTTGTCGCTTTCAGGCGCCCTTTGGTGGCGAAGCCATCGAAAATGCGCCAGCTCGCGTTCAATCCGATTACGTAACCATGATTAAATTCCTGGCCGACCAGCGGATCGTTCTCGCTGTAAACTTCGTAACCCGAAAACGCTTCGACATGCGGGCGAAGCTCACTGCGATCAAGCGTTAATTCCTGTTCGGAAATCTCGATCTCCTTTTGGCGAGATTTAATTTCCGGCCGGTTTGAATCGGCGCGCGCCAGACATTCATTCAAATCGGGATGGCGCGGCTGATACTGCAACTGGCCGGCGATTTCGAAAGGCGCCGCGCCCGATGATCCGATTGTCGATCTTATCCCGAGAAGCTCACCCAGATGTAGATAGGAATTTCGTAAGGCAGTCTGCGCGTTAATCAACTCTGGCCGTTCGTTAGCGAGCGCGACTTCGGCGCGGCGGACATTTAATTTACCCACCGTGCCCGCGCCGAAGCGTTCCTGTTGCGTCTTCAGTTCCTCTTCCAGCAGTTGCACGGTTTGCTCGTGCACGCGGATCTTTGCGCGGTTCAGAAGCAATTCGTAAAATGCGAGCCGGACGTCCATCGCCACGCGGTCGGAAGTGGCGTCAAAATCGCGCGCTTGTTTTTCGGCGGTCAAGCGGGCCATGGCGAGCTGGCTCGTAATTTGGCCGCCGGTGAAAAGATTCTGCACGACATGCACGTTGGCGTTGTAATCGTCTGAACGGAGACGTGAGCTTTCCTGGCGTTCACGTTCGCGAAGCAGACCATTCGAAACGACGGCGGGAAGAAAACCGGCGCGTGCCTCGATCACGCCTCCGTGCGCGGCTTCCACCTGCGTGCGGGCAATGGCAATCTCGGGGTTTTGTTTTCGTGCGAGCGCGACCGCTTGATCGACGGTGTAGGTGGGAACCGCCCCAAAAACTGTGCCGGCGAAGGCCAATGCTGCCCCGATCGCCGCGCTCCGTACGCCCAGACGCACCGGTCTACCTGTCGCCATCGCGTATTTGTTTTTCAATCAAGGTTCCTCCGGCAGCATTCTTTTATATCAGCTTTCGCCCCGAAAGGCGACTCCCCAAGGTAATTGCCTGGGAAATGGCGGGTTGAGAGCTTGGGAAGGCAGTATTTTCTCCTCGGGACGTAAGTTGCACCTTGCCCAGGCACTGGGTTCACGGCTAGGGTTCCTGCTTCCAGAATGAGAAAGATAAGAATAGCCATTGTCGGGGTGGGTAACTGTGCCAGTTCACTCATCCAAGGAATTAACTTTTATCACGGTTCCTCCGCCAATGGCACGGGCGTGGGACTCATGCATCGGCAGATCGGGTCTTATCGGCCCGGCGACATCGAAGTGGTTGCGGCGTTTGATATCGATCGCCGCAAAGTCGGTCTGGATGTAAGCCGCGCCATCTTCGCGCCGCCCAATTGCACAAAAGTTTTTTGCGAGAAGATCAACCTGACGGGCGCGATCGTGAAAATGGGCTGTGTGCTCGACAGCTACGCACCACATATGCGCGACCAGGACCCGCTTCGCACATTTCTCCCGCTCGAGAAAGAGTCCACCCGCGAACAGATCGTCTCGGAATTAAAAGATTCGAGCGCCGAGATCATGATGAATTATCTCCCGGTCGGCTCGGAAGAGGCGACGCGTTTTTATGCGAGCTGCGCGCTCGAAGCCGGGATCGCTTTTGTCAATAATATCCCTGTTTTTATCGCGAGCGATCCGGTGTGGGCAAAAAAATTCGCGGATAAGAATCTTCCGGTGATTGGCGATGACATCAAAGCACAAATGGGCGCAACCATTTTGCATCGAACGATTATCGATCTTTTCCGAAAACGCGGCGTGAAAGTCGAGCGCACCTATCAATTGAACACCGGCGGGAACACCGATTTTCTAAACATGCTCAATCGCAGCCGGCTCGCTTCCAAGAAAACTTCCAAGACCGAAGCGGTGCAATCGGTCATGGGCGAGCGGTTGGCCGACGAAAACATTCACATCGGCCCGAGCGATTATGTGCCGTGGCAATGTGATAACAAAATCGCCTTCATTCGCGTGGAAGGCCGGCTTTTTGGCGATGTGCCGATGGAAATCGATCTCAAACTTTCAGTCGAAGATTCACCGAACTCAGCCGGCGTCGCCATTGACGCAATCCGCTGCGCCAAACTCGCGCTCGATCGCGGAATCGGCGGCGTGTTGCATTCGGCCTCCGCTTATTTTTCGAAACATCCGCCTGTGCAAATGACTGACGACGAAGCGCATCGCGCCGTCGAACAGTTTATCCGCGGCGAGCGCGACTGCTGATCAGTTTGCATCCGGCCGAATTTCGTCATCGAGCTGCGATGGCGGAAGTTGTTCGAGCCGATTCCATTCCTTCTGCAACTCGTCCGCTGAGTAAAGCAACAGACGACCCAGCGCGGTCGAGAACAAACCGGCCTCCACTTGGAGGCTCGTAATTTCGCCGACCGCTTTCCAATAGGCCGCGAGCTGCGGACGATAACGCGCCCGAAAGCTTTCCGCCTCGCTTGTCGAGACGTTGTTTGTTTTCCAATCAAGCACGAGGCATCGGCCCGCTTCGCGATCGATCATGAGCGAATCGATCAAACCTTCCAACACGCTCAGGTCATTTCTGCGCCAGCAAAATGGAAGCTCCTGGTGAAACTGCGTCTCATCTCGCGCCAGGAAACGCGCGATCGTGTCGTCGCTGAACAAACTTCGGCGCATAGCGTTCCAGTCTTTCGTCGCGGCTTTTGTGTCGGGAGAGATCGGCAATTGTTTTTCAAACAACCGTTGCGCGGAATCGATTCCGCCTCGCCAATCCAGGCGCTCGAAAAATTTGTGCCACCAGCGGCCGTAGAGCGTGGCTAGATTATCGGGGCGTGAGCGCATCCGCACCTCTGCCGAAACTTCCGCATCGAGCGCGCTCGGTGTGATTTTGCGCACGAATTCCGAGGCGCGTTTTACAGCGCAGTCGAGTTCACGAGAAGTTAACGGCGCGATCTCGGCGCCTTTTTTTTCCGGCACCGGCGCGATGTTAGGGGAATCTTCAAGGGCTTCATCGATCGTGCTGCTGTGTGCATCGAATTCGCCGGAATAAGAATCCTGGTTGCGGATCAGCCGCCGAAGTTGCGCGGTTTTGGGCAGTTTGCCGTCGGTATTAGAAAATATTTCCTGGTCGAGCACAACGACGAGCGTGTGGCGCGCACGCGTCGTTGCGACGTAAAGAAGGCGTTCGAGCTCCTGCTGTTGCGCGCGCTCGATTGCGTCTTTCAAGTCCTTCGATTTGTCTTCTTTGCCGAAAGCGATAATCGGTTCGCCGCTCCCGGGAAATTTCACTAAATGCGGATAACGTGGCGAGTGCGGCCGCAGATCGCGCGCGAGGAACGGCACGATTACGGCCTGCCATTCCGAACCTTTCGCCTTGTGCGAAGTGATGAGCTGGATCGCGTTATCGTCGGCGGAAAAACGAACGGCGTGTGGCGTTGTGAAATCGTCGCGCAGGCGTTCGGCAAATTCCGCCAAGATCATTCCGCTCGCTTCTCCATCCGCCGCTTGCGCAAGCAAGGCATCGAGTTCCTGCGCGAGATCGCCGAATTCTATCGGCGGCAACAGAAGCAAACGTTCGCGCAGTTGCGTTTGTTCGACAATCAGCCCGACTGCATCGAACAACGCCAGGCCCTCCGCGCGTTGGCGAGTCTCCGCCAGGGTCCGCAGGTGCGACGAAATCTTTCCGGTAGCCGATAAGACTTCGTCGATGCGAAATCTCGCTTTTTGTCCTTCAGAAAAAACCGCGAGGTCGTGATCGGAGACGCCAAAAATTTCACGGAGCACGCCGACGATTTCGTAGGCATTCAGTGGGTCGATCATGATCGTGAGAAGGGCGGCCAGCCACGCATAGGCCGGACTGTCGCCTTTGACGTCGCGTTCAGATTGGATCGCCACCGGCAGACCGACGCGCCGTAGCGCGGCGGCCATCGTCTGCAGCCAGGCTTTGCGCGGGCAAAGAATTGCAACCTCGCGCCACGAATCGGCCGAAAGTTTTTTCAGGTCTGCGTCCTTGATCCAGCGCGCCAGATATTCCGCTTCGATGCGCGCCTTCTGATAATCTTTGAGTTTCTTTCCTTCTGGCAGCAGCTCCTTCGCGATGAGCGGCACGCGAATGACTTTTCCGGGAAGAATGTCGGGTCGCGGCTGCAATTCGACGAAGCGAACTTGCCCCTCTTTTTCGTTCAGAATTTCGCGGAAAGTTTCGTTAACGAAACTGAGTTGCTTCTGGTCGAGGCGGAATGTGACAGCAAACTCCACGCTTTCGCCGTACTTGTCTGCGATCAGCGCTTCGTGAACAGCATTGTAATGATCCAGGTCCGCGCGCTCGCGGTAAATTGATTGCTGAAAATCGCCGACCATGCAGAAGTGGCCGGGCCGCGGCGGGAATGCCAGGCCGGCCCGGACTTGTCGATCTTGCAACCAAAGGTCGGTCGCTTCCGGCGAGCGCGTCACTTCCAGCAGCACGGAAAATTGCGCCGGCTCGGTGTCCTGCGCTTCGTCGAGAATGACGTGGAAATTTTCATCGCGAATCCGCTGTGCGGCAACCGGATGTTGCAGCAACTTCTTCGCCAGCGCGATTTGATCGCCGTAAGTGACGAGGCCGCGGTCGAGTCGAAAATCGAGATAGTCGCGTTGCACTTCCGCCGCAACGCAGCTTGCCGCGTCGTTCACCCATCTCCGCAGCGGCGAGAATTTCCGAACCCAAAGTTTTGTGAAGTTCGAATTTCCAGACGTGAAACAGACGGGCCACCGCAGATATTCCCAGTCGCCGGCATAACGTTTTTCCCACTCCCGCAATTCCGCCTGCGACTTACTAATATTGTCGTTGCCCTTGTCGGGTTGAGCGTAAACCTCCGCGAAATCGAGCGTCGGACACAATGGCAATTCGGGCACGCACAGGACCGCCGATCCAGCGCGGCGGGCCAGTTCCATCAGGTCGCGCGCCTGGACGAAGCGCAAAAGAATCGCCCGCTCCTTTTGGCCTAACGAACGACCGATCCGTGTCTGGTTTTGCGCGAATTCCTGCCAGAGGTCGTCGTCATCCTCGCTTACCAGCTCGAGCGGAGCAGGCAAACCGAGATAATGACCGAAGTCGGTCAGGAGTTTCATGCAGAACGAATGGATCGTACCGAAAAAGGCGCGATTGAACGCAGTCTGCACTTCTGGACGCAAATTCTCCTGGAGCAGAGCTTGTCGCGTGCGCTGTTGCATTTCGTCAGCCGCGCGATTCGTGAAAGTAACGACAACGAGACGTGGCAGGATTTCCGCAGCGTTCCCTGAGCGCGCGATCGACAAAACGCGTTGCGTGATCGCAGTGGTTTTGCCCGAACCGGCTGAAGCCACGACCGAAAAATTGCGG
Organism: Verrucomicrobiota bacterium; assembly: GCA_041167045.1. Classification (GTDB taxonomy): domain Bacteria; phylum Verrucomicrobiota; class Verrucomicrobiia; order Chthoniobacterales; family UBA10450; genus CATPCN01. Next base: position 74,804 of record JBEEGW010000016.1, on the reverse strand, counting down.
TCCAGTCCGCTGGCAAAACGCGCGCGGGCGGATTGGTCGCTCGGCTTCACCATATTTCCCACTCTTCTTTTTCAAGAACGAGGGCGGGATGCGTCAGCGCCCATTTATCTTCTAAAATGTCGTTGTCGATCGGCAACGTCGCGAGAGGATATGGTGCGCTATACCCAAACGCGGGGCGAATCTCACCTTTCATTCCGAAAACTCCGGTGCGCTGCATTTGCGCGAGATCGGCGAAAACGTTGGTATGCGGCTCAAGATCGACAACAGACAATTGCGGCGCGACGTTTTTTACGGCGAGCGAAAGAATGCTTACACTTACTTGTGCGGCGCCGAGCTCGCGCATCGCCAGCGAATAAAGGCCAAGCTGCAACGTTGCGCCTTTGACGAGATCGTCGTGTAGATCGGAGGCCTTCAGTTCTTTGGTCGAACCCGTTTTGTAATCGACAATCCAGATTTTCTGCCCGGCGAAATTGATTGCCTCATCTTGCGCGAGCACCAAATCAATCTGGCCGCGTAGTTGAAGCTCCACTCCATCCGCTATTTTCACTGCGCCTCCGCGACCGACGGGCAATTCTGCCGTCATCCAGTTCCAACCCTTCGCGTTTCCGATTTTGCCGCCCAGATGGCGCGCGAGATACCGCGCATTCAACCAGGCCGAGTTCCACCAGTCTGGCACGACTTTGCCTAACGAGTCGCAAAGTTGCTGAAGTGTCTTGCGACGTTGATCGGCGGAGAGGCCGATGCGTTGGTCGATTTGCGTCGGCGACGGAAAGACCGCGAAAATCCTTCCTTCCTGCATTTCGACAATTTTCGCCAGCCAGTGATGCACCCATTTCCCGGTTGTCGCCGCCCATGGATTCGCAATGTCGTCCGGCGCTTCGACGCCGAGATAGCGCCTCATCCAAATAATGGCTGGCGAGGAAACCATTCGCTCCAGATCGCTCACGCTCAGGGTTGGGAGCGGGCGATACGACTCGTTAGGCCGCCATGCGAAATCGTATTCGCCCGCAGGTTTGGAAGCGCGACGGGCGTTGAATGCGATCAAGGTTTGCTGCACATCCTCCGTTGGCGCCGCGGCCTTCGGCAACCGCGCGGTCGCGCGTTGCAAATGTTTCAGCGTCGCTTGGGTGAGTGGTTCATGCCGCGTTTTAAGATAGAGCGCGGTGAAACATTCGCTCGGATTCCAGAAACGCTCGGGCGCATCTTCCTGCACCAGACTGGCCGCGAGTGTCACGCCTTCGCTAGCCGATTCGAGCAGCGCTTCGAATTGCCGCAACGCGATCGCGCGTTGCTCGCTCGGACCGAGATAGAGCGAATGATTTTCTCGGACGCTCGTGTGGCCCTCGCCTTGGCTTCCCTGCCGCGCGGCGCGCTTATTGAGTTGCTGTACGCTGCGATTGAAGGCGCGAATTTCCTCCGTTCGTGCAAACTCCGCGCTAGCCGGCGGCGGCCAAGCTCCTTCATTCCAGCCGGCAAAAATCAGGTGTGACCATTCCTGATTTTGCGCGTGCGCGACAGTGAGCAATTGCACTCGCGCATACGGATGATCGCCGGCGGCTGAGCGGGCCGCACCCGACGTCGCAGCAGTTTCGTCAAGCCAGCGCAAGAAAAGCGCGCGTGAAAATTCTGTATCGAGACGCTGCGGCCAATCGCGGGTGACGCCGGCAATTTCAAGGGCGTGTTGTTTCCAGCCGAGGTGCGCCAGCGCGGAGTGAGTTTCTTCGAGAAACTGCGCGAGCGTGGCGCGCGGCGAGAGAAACGGCAGTGCGCGCAGCGCCTCCGCGGCCGATTGAAATTTCTCATCCGCACGCGCCGCGCAGAATTCGCGCAGTAGCTCGAGATCGTCCAGCAACAATTCTTTGTAACTTTCGCGCAGAATGTTTTCGAAAACCTGCCGGCTGATTTTGGGCGATAAGACCGCCGGATCAGGAAGCGCGTTCAGGAAACACAAAAAGGAATTGAGCCGCGGCGCGCGTTGCAAATCAATCCATGCCTGCCATTCCGCCGATTCGAAAACGCCGGGAACAGTGTGCGCGAGCCCGTCGTTGTGCGGGATTGCAAGCCGCGCCAGCAAGCTCGCGACCAAACGGGGCAATGCCCCGCGGCCGGGAAAAATCACGCCGAGCCGCGTGCACTTTTCATCGGCCAGATAACGAACGCATTGCCGCGCAATTGCTTCGGCTTGCTCCGAGAAGTTCATGCCGATGAGAAAATCGAAGTAATTGGCCGATTCGGCGCCGCCGCGCATTTCCATTTCGCTAAAGAGCGAATCGCCGCGCGAGTGAGCGGGTTTCCGCGCGCGTTTGGCTTCGCCACAGACTTCTTCCCAGGAGCCGATCCAGCAAAGATCGACATCGGAAAAGTTTTCTGCCGGTTCTTCGACCACGATCGTCGCCTCTTCGGCCAACTCGACCGCGGTGCGCAGGAGAAACCAATGTGGCCAATGTGCTCCATCGAATCCGGTGATGAGCACGTGGGAGAATTTTGGCGCGAGGTTTGTCGCTTGTTGCAATCGCCGTCGATCGCTTTCGCCCGGCAAAACAAAATCGCATTTTTTCAGCAGCTCGTGAAAGCGTTGAACGACCGGCGCAAACGACGGCAGCGCCAATTCTTCGAATTTCCAACCGGCCGTCTCAAGACGATCCAATGCGCGCAGTAGCCGTGCCGGCGCGCGAGCGACCGCTTTGGCCGCGAGTGATTCAGATTCGTTAGGCCGATTTTCCATTTCGCTCGCCGCGATGGCGAGAAGGAGGCGCAGATGCTCGAGATCGGTTCGTGGGCTGGCATCGTCACGCGCGAGCAACGCAGTCAAACCTGTCGGTGTCACAAACTGTAAGCCCAGATGCGAGAAGCCCGCTGTGATCAAGCGCGCCTTCAGATCGTTGGCTCGCCCGCGCGTCGGGACAACGACTAGCGAGGGCGTCGCGGTTTTCCACGTCGTTGGCAAAACTCGCCCGAACCAGGGAGCAATCGCATCGTCCCACGCTTCCCGGAGCGATGGGACCACGAGCAGAACTGGGCGCGCTCGCGTCATTAACCCAAATCTAACAGAAGCGCCGAACAAATGCCGACATCATTCAATTTACGATAACCCGCCGTTATGCGCGGCGTAATGTCCGCCGGTCGCCTTCTCTTTGCGTGATGCCTTCGCGGTCGAGCTTCTCGAGCAGCGGAATCAATGTGCGCCGCGTGGTGCCAAGCGCTTGACGCAGTTCGCTCGCGCTCGTCGCGCCCCGTTTCGCCAGAAGATCGACAATCGCATTCTTCATCTTGTCAAAATTCTCGGCCAGCACGATGGAATCACTCGCGATCTCGACGGCCTCGCCGGTTGTGATGAGAAAGCGAAGCGCTTGTTGCGATTCCAAATCCGGTGCGAGGTCGGCGCGCGACGGTGGATCGAAAGGTTTCGCGCAAAGCTTCGCTCGAAGTTTAGTTCCAGCGGCACTCAGATTTTCCGGCAGCGCAGGTCGATGCGAAGCGCGCGCAATGATTGCGCCCGCGCGAACGAACCCGTCGGAGCATAAATCTGTGATGAGTGCATCAAAAACGTCAGCAGAAATATCGGGCGAGCGAAGTTCTGACAAATCGATGCCGGGACGGTCGGGGGAGTGTCGATGTTGTTCGTCGATGATAGCGATCGTGCGATCGCGCAACGCGCGCCAGCACTGCGCGTCAGCCAGGATATCCCCGCGAGCCAAAGCGCGCCCATTCTGTTCCAATCGATAGAATGCTTCGGATATTTCAACGCCGCTGAAAAGCGACTTGCGCAAAAGCGCGTCGCGCCGCACGGCAACGCCTCGCTCCAACTCGGCTGCGACCGCAAGATCGACATCTTGGGGAGCGGCCGCGCGCGTCCTCAAAAACGAGCGCTGCGCTTCAGTGCGAAATTTTTTCGGATTTCCGTCTGGATCGAGAATGATCCCGCCCGCCAGAGTATATCGCTCGGAGGCGTCCCGCAAAATGAAGCGTTCCCCAAGCAATGCATGCAATGGGGTTGCAAGCCGCAATTGCCCAATCGCCTTTTCGCCGGCTGAAATCATCGTTCCTTCGAGTAAGAACAGGCGCGCTGCGATGCGGGCTGTGCCGAGATGAACTTGGATCGACATACCCTCCCGCAATGGTCGCGCCGCCGCAGTTTTCGGTCGCAAGCGCGGTGATCTTTCCAACAAAACATCGAGCACGGTGCTTGCTTCGCCGAGTTCGCTAATGGTGACGACATCGCCGCGGGCAACGCTTGTCCCGTTCTTCCCAATTTGCGTGTCGGGCAAATTGATCGCGGTGCGCATTCCGGGGCCAACGGCTTCCTGATCCGTGCCATGACTTTGCAATGATCGAATGCGCGCATCCAACTCCTTTGGCTGCACGATCACTCTTTGGCCTAAATGAAATTTTCCATGAGCGAGCGTGCCCGTCACGACCGTGCCGATTCCATGCAAGGTGAATGCACGATCGATAAAGAGGCGTGGCTTTCCGAGATCGCGTTGCGCATCCATTTTAGAAAACTGGGCAGCGATTGTTAGCGTTAGTTGTTCGAACCCCTGATTCATCCGCGCAGAAGTTGCGATGATCGGCGCTTGGGCAAATGCGGTGTCGCGCAAATGCGCGCTAATGTCGGCCCTGACTTTATCCTGATCGCCCAAATCACTTTTGGTGAGAGCGATGACCGCATGCGATACGCCCAGATAAAGCAAAATTTGCAGATGCTCTTCAGTTTGCGGCATCCAGCCGTCGTCCGCGGCCACGACTAACAACGCCAGGTCGATCGCGCCGATTCCGGCGATCATGTTTCGCACGAAATCCTCGTGGCCTGGAACATCGACAATCCCCACTCGTATCGATTCATCCGTTGCTGTTTTTAGATCGAGATGCGCGAAACCGAGATCGATCGTGATGCCGCGCGCTTTTTCCTCGGGCAAACGATCGGGATCGGTGCCGGTGAGCGCTTTAACGAGCGCGCTCTTTCCATGATCGACGTGGCCGGCTGTGGCGAGAACGAAATGTTTCATCAGGAATGCGACGAATTTATCGAACACGCCGCGCGCAGCGCATCGACGACGATGTCGTCTTGCTCAGGAAAAATAGTACGCAGATCGAGCTTAAAACGTTCGCCGGCGATGTAGCCGACCACGGGCGGACTCCACTTGCGCATTGCGTCGGCAAATTGTTTTAGCGAACAAGTCTCAGGCAGAATGTCGATCGTGATCGACGGCAAGATCGATCTCGGTAAACTGCCGCCGCCTACTTTGCCTGTGGCAGGACCGGCCATCGTGCGCAAAGGAAGACCGCGCAAACGCACCAATATCGCGGCAGCGCGCGCCCGCAATTCGTCCGTTTGGGTTTGCAAGAGTTTCAGTGCTGGCAGTGAAGCCGTTTGGTTTTGCAAATGGAGATCGGTAGTTGTTTGCAAGGCGGCCAGAATCAGTTTGTCGCAACGCAATGCGCGAAAAATCGGTTCCTGCTTCAACGCGCGTATGAAGCGGGCGCGTCCCGTAATGATGCCGGCCTGCGGGCCGCCAAACAGTTTATCGCCGCTGAAACAGACAAGATCGACATTGTTTTTCAACGCCTCAGCCGGAGTCGGCTCATGTTCGAGCGCATTCGCGATTTCGTCTGTCGCACTCATTGCGCCGCTGCCCAGATCTTCCACAAATGGAATTCGGTTTTTTTTTGCGAGCACCGCGATTTCTGCACTTGGCGGCGATTCCACAAAACCGCTCATGAAAAAATTGCTGCGATGCACCTTCAAAATGAGCGCGGTCTGTTTGTTGATGGCGCGTTTGTAATCTCTCAAGGTCGTTTTGTTCGTCGCGCCGACTTCGCGCAATCTCGCGCCGGCCGCTTCCAGAATCTCACCGATGCGGAAGCCGCCGCCGATCTGCACGAGTTCGCCGCGCGAAATGATGATTTCTTTTTTGCGCGCGGTAAAATGTCGCGCGATCAGGACGAGAGCGGCCGCGCAATTGTTCACGACGGTGGCGGCTTCGGCGCCGCAAAGCAGGGCGAGATTGTGTTCGAGATATCCGGCACGATGGCCGCGTTCGCCGCTTGCGAGGTCGAATTCGAGATTGCTGTAGTTCTGCGCGATGGCGGCGATCGTCTCGACCACTTCGCGACCGAGCGGAGCGCGCCCGAAATTTGTGTGAACGATCACGCCCGTGCCATTGACGATTGGTTGCAAACGGGAGCGCCGATGCTCTTCGAGCGAGCGCCGCAACTGTTCGATGATCGTTTCGAAATCTGGAATATCGCGATCATCGCGGAGTTTTGAGACTTCGCGGCGGACAAGATCGACAATTACCGGGCGCGGCAGCTCAACGCTGTTCAGCACTTTCTCCAGCAATTTGCTGACAGCGGGAATCGACCGTCGCGAGCGAGTAGTTATGTTTTTGCGCATATGAGGAAGTCTTGTCTGCGAACGATTTTGCCAATGGTGGCCGCGCAGGCCGCGCGATGCTGTTTGAGTAGTGAAAGAACGCGCGGCAAATTTTTTTGCGCAACGCATAGCAGCAAACCGCCGCTGGTTTGAGCATCCGCTAGCAAAATCCGGAGCGTCCGTGGCGTCTTATCCCAATCGACAGTTTTTCGAGCGAGCGCGAGGTTGTCGACTGTTCCACCCGGAATGCAACCGCGCGCGATGAGTTCGGTCACTGCGCGGTCGATCATGGGCACGGCGCCAGGATCGACAATCGCCGAAACGTTACTAGCGCGGCACATCGAAGCGAGATGACCGACGAGTCCGAAGCCGGTCACGTCGACCGCTGCGCGCACCAAACCGCGTTCGGCGAGGTGCGCACCTACCGAATTTATTTTCGCCATTACGGCAATGGCTTTCGTGGCGAGTGCGCGGGAAGCGAGGCCGCGTTTGATACCGGTCGTGACGATGCCCGTGCCGAGCGGTTTTGTGAGGAGAAGCAAATCGCCGGAACGCGCTCGAGCGTTCGTCATCATCTTTCCTGAATCGACAATTCCGGTGACGGCCATTCCGTAAAGCGGTTCGGGCGAGCGAATGGTGTGACCACCAATGACGGCGCAGTTCGCTTCCTTTGCTTTGGCGAGACCGCCGCGCAAAATGGTGGCGATTGTTTTAGCGGAAACTTTTTCTTTAGGCATGCCGACGATGTTGAGCGCGGTGATTGGGCGTCCCCCCATGGCGAAAACATCGGAGAGCGCATTCGCAGCCGCGATCTGGCCGTAGCGAAATGGATCGTCCACGATTGGCGTGAAAAAATCGACGGTTTGCACAAGAGCGCGATGTCGATCCAAACGAAAGACGCCGGCGTCATCGGCAGCGACGGAGCCGACGATTACGTTTGGATTACGCGGAAAAGAAAGCTGACGCAAAACTTGCATCAGGGCCTTTTGGCTCAGCTTGGAAGCTCACCCGGCGCAGGACGAGAGCGAAGTAAGTTTGCGGATTTGTTCGCGCGACACGCTTTCACCTCCTTTCGAAAACGTCAGTGGTTAGGCGGAGAGGATAGGAATCGAACCTACCTCGATCTCGCGTGGGCGGGACCGACAACGGTTTTGAAGACCGCGAGGGCCACCAGGCACCCTTCACTCTCCTGGAAGCGGAAAGACTATTTCGATTTCTTGATCGCGCTGACGACTTGGTCGAAGTCCGGCCAATCGCCGGAATCGAGTTTAGAATGAAGGAGCTTTCCATTTGCGCGAATCTCAAAAGCGCCGCCGCTCGAGGGAATGAGCGTGAGCGACTTAATGCGTTCTCCGAGTTCGAGAATTTTGGTCGCCAAACTGACGGCCTTAGGCGTGTAGTTTCAAACCACGCAGTATTCGATCGAGACGTCGATTTTCACGTGAGCTCCTTTCCAAGGAAAAGGCTACGAGGAGCACGCAAACCGGTCAAGCTGCGCGCCGCTTCGAAAAGTTTATGTCGATCTTTGTCGAACGCTTAACGATTACGCGTCGAAGCAGGGGCTTCGGCGCCTTCCGCAGCCGTCGAGCCGCCGCCGAAATAATATGAGAACACAGCAAAGAACTGCATTTCCGGAGATTTGTGGTTCACGCCAAAAAGTGGAGAAATATCCAAACGTGTATCGCGACTCGGTCGCCACGCGAGGGTTGGCCCGATCACGACACTGTTATAAGGATTGCCGCGAATGCCTTTGTCCGTGAAACTGCGAAAGAGGAATTCGATTCCGCCTTTCAGTTCTTCGTGCGCCAGCCAAAAGGGCGTGACGACACTTTGTGCGATGCCCCATTCACGACCGCGGTCGCCTGCAATTTCCTGCTCGAAAAAAACGTTAAAGGCCCATTCGACGCGGTCGAAGAAGTCTTGAGCCAGCAGAAGGCGCAGCTCATAGGCATCGGGCGTGTCCATCGACATGTCGAAGCCGCCAGGTCCGAAATTTTGCGCCGGCGTGGGCGGTCCTTCGTCGTGCAGAATTCTGCCGCCGCCAAATTTGTATTCGGCGAAGATCGTTGGATTAAGCGGTATTTTGTTCCAATCAGCAAAGGCGTACCGCGCTTCCAGACTGAAACTTCGGACCTGGGTTTCATCTGCGTAACGCTCGATATCGGTTTCCATCGCGAGATTAATGCGGTAGGGCAGACCTACTTCCGTCTCAATCGTCCAGTCATGATCGGGCCTACGAAAATGCACGACAGCATCTTCATAAATCATGCTCGCATAGATGGCGCCCGGCGGTAGCACATAGGCGTTGGTAAGCGGTGAAAAGCGCGATTGCGAAAAACTGACGGGTGCGCCATAAGCGCTGGGAAGCTCGGGAGCTGTGATGGTGATATGCTCGGCGGTAGCAGATTGGGCGTGACTGGAATGATTGACGGCGAGAAAAGAGAGATAAGCGAAGCATACCGTCGCCAAAACCAACCGTGGAGTGCGAAAAGAGTAACGAAACTTAACCATAATGATTTTGTTGTAAGTAGAGCTTCCGTTTATTGCAACGGTATTCGAATTAAAGAAACGCCGCGGAAGTAGACTAGCTATCTCCGCGGCGTAACAGTCAATATCTATGTCGATCTTAGTTAAGGCACATGGGTGCCGGACTGATTTCTAACAGTCGTATAATCGCCGCTGAGAATAAAGCCGTCAGCATTGACGTCGTACCTGAATGTGTCGCCATTAACAGTGGCGCCCGACTGTTGTCGCGTCGCGGTATAATCGCCCGATAGAACAAAGCCGTCCTGATTCACGTCGCCGAGGAGAAGACTCATCGGAATAGAAACGTTACCGTTGCTGGAGCCATTGCTCACACCGTTTAACGTGATAGCAACGGTTTGAGCATTAGGCAGGCCCGTGCAATTGACGGTAACAACGCTGCTACCATTACCCGAGCTCGTTGCGGCCTGTCCATTACATGTCGCGGAGGCCACCGTGACCGGTCCGGGGAATGTAACTAACACCGTGTGATTGCCACTTGGACCGCCGGATCGAGGCTCGATACCAGGCGTTCCAGTGAGCGGGAGATCGATGGAGTAATCGCCAGCCGAGCCGTGGGTCTTCCTCGAGACGGCGAAGATCGGAACGATTCCCGCCGGTGAGCACGAGTTGTTACCCGCGATAGTGTAGGTCGCGGCCGGATAGCCATTGTCGCGCTGCGCCTTGACAAACGTATGGTCGACCAGCGCGGTCGAACGCTCCAAGTTTTCCGTTTGCGAAGTATCACCGGTAAATGTTCGACCGTTGACCGCGCCCAACAAATCACCCGGCTGCGGATTTCCCACGAGCGATTTCGACAGGAACAGCGTGATAGTACCGTCCGGATTAAAATTACTACCGGCGCCGGCGTTACCGTCTTTTGTTTCGGTCGGAACACCTAACACGAGACCTACCACAGCGGTCGCCACGTGGCCGTAGTCAAAAGTAACGGCGCTGTTCGCATCGGTTTTCATACCGACATAGAATTGTTCGCCGGGTGCCGCGTACGAATTCCAAACGATCCGCCAGCGACTGTTAGGAGGTGGTGTTGCTCCCATATTAGTCACCTTCATCTTGAACATCAGATTGTTCGTAGCGGCAGGCTCACCGACCGCAACATAGTCGATGGCAAGGGATGGCGGCGCAGCACCATGAGTTGTCTGCTCTGGATGGCTGGGCGGAGTCCTCTGTACAATTAATCCCTGGCACGTATCGAACACGTATGGGGCTGCGATTTCATTGTTGCCGCAAGAGGTGCCAACACCGTTTACAGCTAACACCTTATAGTAATAGGTCTTGGTAACATCAATAGCACTTGAGTCGACATAACTAAGCTGCGTTCCGGGAACGGTAGCGATAAGAACTTCCGCGCCACTCGCCGTACCGCGCATGACTCGATAGCTAGTAATTGCTGAATTACCAGTATCGGCTTCCGACCAGGCGAGATTAACAGTCTGGCCAACACGCCTTGCCGTGACCGAAGGCATACCTGGCACTGAAGTCGCGGTTAAAGGACTCGCCGGATCATTAGCAACAAAAAGACGGCGGCCGCTGGATTGGCGGGCAATTACCGCTGTCGCAGTGTAGCCATTACCACTGGCGGCGGCACTTGCTTGTGCGCAATGACCACCGGTGCATCCGTCAACATAGCCGACTTGAACGCGACCTTGTTTGTCGACAGTCATATCAAAAAAGTCGAGAAGGTTGCGGCAGATATCAGCTCCACCATGGCTCCAGATACAACCGCGTTGGAGTGGGTCGTTCGGCGTAGCGTCGGTAGTAGTCCAATGTTGACCACCATCGAACGTGTTAGCTACGTAAAGGTGCCAAACGCCCTTGAAGCTGTTAGCGGAGCCGTCTCCGGAGGTTGTCGATCCATAAAACGCAACCGAGGCGCGGCCGGAGTCACCCGCGATCGCCGCGGGAAACGCCACATTCTTTAAGTCATAGACGGCGCCGACATCAAAGATGTTCTGCCATGTCTGGCCGTGGTCGGTCGACGTCGCAACGATTGCACTGGAGCCGCCATTAGCGCTGCCCGTGAGAGTGCTGCTCGACATCACAAAATAAACTTTATTGGCGCTGTCGATCGCGACCGCGGGATCCTGTAGGTTTGAATTTGCCACCGTTTGAGTGGTTCCGTTTTGCACAGGCCTGATGCTCCAGGTAACTCCGTTAGTTTCGGAGACGACCACGGCACCTGTCCCGCCACAGCTATTGTTGGGAAGATAAACAGTTCCATCCGGCCCGACTTTGATGTGTCCGTGCAATCCGCCGCATTGCGATGTGTACATCGGAATCGGCGGCTCGTTAAATGTTTGTCCACCGTCGTCACTGCGCAGGCAAAAGGCAGTCACCAAATCTTGCGACGCATAATAGACGGCATGGTTGTAAGGAGTGGGAAGGGTTGGGATCGGCGCGTGATAGGGGCCGCCGCCAATCGTTTCGTGATCAATACCGCCGCCCGCCGGGCCGGTGCTCGGCGGATTGTTCCAGCCTTGTGGTCCAGGGTTGCCCAAAGGATCTTTTCCATCCGTGTCCGTGAATGAAATCTTACATTCGGGCGACGTGAGTGTGAGCTGGCCCGCGAAAGCGCGGCCGGTTTGTGGATCGACAAAACCTATGGGATCAGAATCAACTAACTGAGAAGATGGCGCCTGACTGTTATACCAGCTAGCGCTAAAGCCGTTGGCCGGACAGCTATCGTCGAACTTAACGAATAAACTTTGCAGGTCGGATTGATAGAACGTGAGTCCCTTTACATTATCTTGAGCTGACTGCCAATTTACACCGATAGAAGGCTCGCCCGCGTCATGCCCAAGATATTCCACCGTGGCAGCACTCGGTCCCTGGCTGCTTGAGGTCACATTTATCAAAGCTCCTGGTGCTTCAAAGTTTTCAAAGCCGATCTTAGGTCCAGTGTCCGGCGGCGCCGATGGCGCCAAGTTAGAAGCAGCTGCAGTCGACACCGCGCTGGCGTTGCCAGTATATTGGAAAGCGGCAGCTGCGCTGAAGTAGACTACGTGCACGCTGAATTGGCCGGTACCGATAAGCGGGTTACTAGGATCAAGATCGACACTTTCCGGCGGTGTTCCACCATGGGCCGACTCTCCACCGGGCACGATAGGACCAGAGTTATCAGCGCCTTTATGGACAAACAGGTCGTAGTCAGTAGTTCCGGAAGGATCGGACGTGCTGATAACAACACGCGCTTTCTTACCTGACCAGTCGGCTGGCGTACCCGATAAAGTCAGCACGAAAGTATCGCAGTTAACACCCTCTACGCAGGTACTCTCATCAGTCGAACCTCCCGCGAGCGCTGTTCCGGCCCACGTGCCAGTAAAAGGAACTATTGGTCCGCTCGGCGAAAGTGTTCCAGAAGCGGGCGCTGAAGCGGGCAAAACTTGGTGCACGGGCTGAGTACGACGGGGAGCGCGATTGCCGGCTGAGACTGTGAGTGAAAATGAAAGCGCGATCAGGCACGCGCCGGCAATTACAAAAAGCGTGGCGAGCGTGGCCCGAGCGGTGAGTGAGAAGGAGGAGTTTTTCATAGAGAAGACGTGATGATTTGGGCTCTGATGAGAGCCGAGGATGCTATTATAATTCGAAAAGAAATACAAGAATGGACGCGTCTTTAGCGACACGAAAATTCATCTCGTTTCGCTGTAAAACTAGAGGCGGCCGATAACTTTGCGCGCGAGCGATTTAGACTTGTCGATCTTGGCCTGCTCATTGTCCGCTCCGCCGACGCTGATGATAAAATATGCGTTTTTCTTTAGCACGTAGAGCGCTCCCCCCACGCGACTCGGGACCCAATAGGCATCGTCGCCCAGTCCATCTAATTTTCTCGGGGGAACTGACTCATGCTCAAGCTCCTCGTTCCCGCGCGTTTTCTCACGCAGGCTTTCCCTTTTTTCCCGGTCACCGTCAGACTCTTTATTCTCGCGCTCGCCGCGCGCAAAAGTTTGTGCCCAAAAATCTCGCACACTTTGCTTATTGCTTTGGGTCACGGTGAGGCTCACCGAGCGATTGGCTGGGTCAGCTGCGAAATAGCATTGCGACACGCGAAAGCGGTCTTCGTTATTTTCGCTCTTCTTTGTGTCTTTCAATGGCGCGCCTTGAATCTCCTGGATTTCTTCGGCTTTAATTAAAGTGCAAGCATCAATATTCGCCGCAGGCGAAACACCGGTCGCAGACTGGTCCGATGAGAGCTGAGTCACCTTCTTGCGATCGCAAGCTGTCACAAAGGCGATGGCAATACAGAACAGAAAAACTGAATAACGGTTTGTCATATTATTGTCACTAACGCGCTGCCTTGCCACCCTCTGACCATGGTGTGACTATTGCCAGCCCGGTTAGGAAAAATATCATCGCCGCAGAAAACAAACAGTATTGGCAAAAGGCATGCAGCAAGAAAGCTTGAACGTATAGCAGCCACAAGCTGACTAGAAACATCGACATAACAGTTAGCGCAAAAAATTTACGAGCTCGCGTGTAGCCGAACGCGGCAAAGGTTGCACAACTGAACGCTATGAAATACGCGATAGCTCCAAAGCCTGCCAAAGGAAGCTGGCCCACTTTTGCGTAAGAGCTACCCAGGACCTCGAAGCAACCGGCCGATTCGCCGCACACCGCTGTTTCTCCAGTGAGATGAAGCACTGTTAAATAAGTGGCCTCTCCTAAACCTATGAGCGAAATCGCGGCCGCCACTAGGTATAACAAGCGAAGGTGTGAGGAGCTCATGTCGATCATGACGTAATCATGAAGAGGGACGTTTGGCTTCTACTGCTTCTTTTACGGCCGCTCGCAAGGTCTCTGGACTTACTATCTTCAGATCGACCGCATGATTGTTAACGAAAATGGTAGGCGTGTTGCGCACGCCTAACGAGGCACCTTGCTTTTCATCGCTGGTCACGCGTGCTTTGACCTCTTCGCCGGCCATGTCCCTCTTGAATCGCTCAACATTCAAACCGAGCATACCGGCATAGGAGTTAAACAAGGCGCGCGGGTCAGCAGGTTTGCTCCAGACCGCTTGTTCACGGTAAAGCAGATCGTGCATTTCCCAAAAGTGGCCTTGCAAGCTGGCAGCCTCGGCCGCGAGCGAAGCTTCGCGCGCATGCGCATGCATGATGAGCGGGAAATGATGAAAGATTACGCGAAGATTAGGCCGGTACTCTTTCTCGAGCTGATTAATTGGTTCGGAGAGCCCTCCACAAGGCGGACATTCGAAATCACCGAATTCTTCCAAGGTCACTGGGGCTTGTGCATTTCCAAGAACATGGACCGAAGCTCCGTTTGCGGAGCTTTCGTTTGTAATCGTGAGCATTGACGGTCGCTTCGCGCGATAAAGAAACATAGCGCTTCCGATCGTGGCGAGCGCGACAACACCGACAATGACAAAAGGAAGGTATCGCCTCATTCAGGTGGCAGGAACTAGCCTCGGGAGATTGTCGATCTTTCCTTTAAGTATGGATGTAATCAAACCAGCGGGGCGCGACAAGCATCGGCTTGCGCGCACCGGTTGTGTGTCCCTTCGGCGTAATTACGGTAACTGCGTTCCGGATTGCTGCCTGACTATTGTGTAATCACCGCTTAGAATAAAGCCATCCGTATTGACATCGTACTTGAAGGTACTTCCGTCGAGATGCGTTCCGGACTTCTGGCGCGTAATTGTGTAATCGCCGGATAGAACGAAACCGTCACCATTCACGTCCCCTAGAAGCACGCCCATTGTAACAGCGAGCGAGCTTGTGGTGTTTCCGGCAGTGTCGCTAATCCCAGTGAGCGTGAGAGTGACTCTCTGTGCGTTAGTCACACCTGTAACGTTAACGATGTATTCGTGTGGATCGGTACCACTGGACCTGGTAGTGACATGGCCTGGCCCGCTCGTAATCTGCGCATTCGAGACTGCGGTAATCGGGTTGGCAAAGGTGAAGACGAGCGTGAAGTCGCCGTTGCTACCACCCGTGCGGCATTCCACGCCAGAATTGCCCGTGAGCGGCAATCCAATGTCGAACGTCCCGGCCTGGCCGTGTGTTTTACGCGATGAGACACCGAGCAGTGGCACCGGTGTATTGCAGCAAGCATTGTTGCCGGACAAGGTGTAGCTGCCATCGCCAGTAATATCGCTGGCCGTGCTCTGCGTCTTCGCCCCGGCGTCCGGCCGCGCGAAATAGGTGCGCACGTTTATTCCGGCCATACTCGTGCCGGCGCCTATGTTTTCCGCTTTACTATTAGACAAGACAATTGTCGCAACACCTGTAGCTACGTTGTAAGTCCCACTATCTGCATCGCCGAGCTTCACAGGGACGTTTGCGTTTGGATTTGGATTTGTCGCATCCAAAGGCACGCCGAACTTTCCATATTCGAAGCTGAGATTCCCGCTCGCGTCGGATTTCATTCCCACATACCACCGGTCAAAATCGGGATCAGGTGTTTGCCGGTTCCACACAATGTACCACTGGCTGCTTACAGGTGGTGAGCCAGCATTCGAAGGAGCAAGTTGCATGGTAAAGACGAGCTTGTTCGCACCGGGGCCGAAGCAGGGCTCGGACATGAACATTTGCCGGATGTTAACGCGCGGATCGGGCGGAGTGTTCGCGCCAGAATCGTTGTCACTACCATCTGGATTGATGTCGTTATCAACAAGAACACCGGGCAACAATCCGGGCCCGATCAGTCCGCAAATATTTGGTGGCTGCACAACGGCGGGGACAATGTCAGGGCAAAATGGACCTTCCCCCTCAGGGTTTATTGCGGTGACGTGATAGGTGTTCGTTCCCGATGGAGGCGCGGCATCGGTGTAGTTAGTCGCGGCAGTAGTCGCGATCAACACAAAGGGGCCGGCGCCGTTTTTGCGATAAACATTGTAGCCAGTAATGGTTGAGCCTCCATTGTCGGGAACAGGCCATGAGAGATTCACGACATTACCCGGGCCGACACTTCCGGTCGCTGCCGGTGCGCCCGGCACAGCGGGTTCCGCGGGATCGAACGCGCCGAACATTCTTTTGCCGCCGCTTTGACGCGCGATAGCTCCTTTGGAAGCGAAATCATTTTTTCCGCCAGCAGGTTGTGAAGGATCACCGATGATACACGTGGGAGTGACGCATCCATCATCATAACCGACGAGAATTCGGCCTTCTTTGTCGACAGTAATATCGAAAAAGTCGAGCAAGTTACGGCAGGTGCCCCCGCCACAAATTCCACCGCGCTGGATTGGATCGCCTGGCGTAACGTTTTGCGTGGTCCAAGTCGAGCCGCCGTTAAAAGTAGTGGCGACATACAAATACCAGACGCCGGTAAAATGAGGTTTCGCATTATTACCGAGCGTATCTGTGCAGTCATCTCCTTCGCCACACGCCCAGTTAGTGCCACCCGTTTCCGTGCCGTAAAAAGCAAAGGCTGCGCGTTGACCATCACCCGCGACAACTGCGGGGAAAGCAGAATTTAAAACCGGCCCACCGTTCACGACTGCGGCGCCAACATCGACACTCGGGTTCCAAGTCTGACCTTTATTATGGGAAACTGCGATGCGCGGATGACCGTCGGCGCCCTGGTAACCAAAGTAAACAGTGTCATCGGCCGCAATACCAACGGAGGGATCATGTGTGCCGGGAACGCTGTTATCGAGAGGGCCGTTACCGTTAGTGGTAGAGTCAGGTATCGGGCGCTGCGTCCAGGTGATGCCGTTATCTACCGAGACCAGCAGGGTCTGCTTCCCGCCGGTGTCATGGAATGGGATGGAGCCGCCGCAGGCTCGGTTAGGGACATAGACGGTGCCATCTGCCGGGGACACCTTGATGTGTCCATGCAATCCCGAACAGTCGTTCACCGCATACATTGGCGTGGTCCCTTGGCTGAAAAGGATGCCGCCATTGTCACTTCGGAGCGCTCGTGCTTCGCCTACGCTTTGAGAAGCGTAGTAGATGGCATGCGCAAAGACGGGATTGGGATTGGGAAGAGGCGAATGATATATGCCGCCGCCAATTGTTTCGTGGTCCACGTCGGATGGAATCACACCATCGCTTGGAATGAATGTATCGCCGTCGTCATCCGTTATGTCGATCGTACAACCGGCCGGTGTGAGTCCTTCAAGTTGACCGCAGAACGTGCGGCCCAGAGTAGAATCAGTGAACAAGATGGGATCACCCGCAGCTCGGGTGGTGCTGGCACTGATGAGCGGCTTGTTTTCCCAGAGCGTGCCCGCAGGGGAAGTGCAATCATCCCACGTCACTTTCACCATCGATGACAAAAATCCGCCGAAGTATAGTGAAGTGCCACCGTTAGGAATATTGTTATCGGGCGAGCCATCGACATGGTGGTTGTGATTTATTGCCTCTTTAGTCCAATTACTGCCGATGGAAGGTTCGCCGGCGCTGTCAGCTACACCCTGCGGCGACATGTAATTCATGAAGCGAGGCGTACCTGGAGGCGCAACAACAGCAGGTGCGACTCTTGGAGCTGTGCTTTTGCGCGATGTTGAACGAATGGCGCGATTGGCGGCGCCAGAGGATGCCAGAATGGCTAATATAAATGCGGTCACTAATAGGACGCCCGCAAGCTGCAATCTAATCTGGCCGGAGTTTCGGATGAGTCGGCGTAAGAGCATGAGATCTCCTTTGGTGGTTGAGGTGTTTTGCCGCGCAAGTTGGTGGAGCAGCGCGCGCGTCTAAATTAAATTCGAATTGGAATTAAATATCGGTCGCCTTTCTCGGGCGTGTTTATCTTACAAAAAAAGAGGGCTGACCAACCGGTCAGCCCTCTGTAAAACTAATCACTCTTCGAAACGTCGCTTAACTAATGCGTTTGCGGCGCAGCAGATTCAAGCCGAAGGAGCCAAGCCCCCCGAGCGCGATCAACGACCACGTCGCCGGCTCAGGCACGACGTTGATGGTGTAAGTCGCTTGCGGCAAGGTAAACGGTGTTCCGGTCGAGTCACTAACAGACGTCGGCGGACTTAGTGTTGTCTGGAGCGCGTATGATCCTACCGGTGCTCCCGAGAGTTGGAAGGTCAAAGTGGAAACATAGAAACTGTTAGCACTCGGTGTAATCGCATTGGACGCAGTTCCGCCCAAATCGCCGCCTGAGGCAGAAGCGTTATCCCGCACCCTTCCAGAATCCGCTGCCGTAGTGAAAAATATCGGGAAATCACTCGAAGGAGCCTGGTTATTCGTAAACACAGGAGTCTCATTCGGATTACTGTTAACAGTCTGGCTCGTGATCGAAATGAATGGCGCAAGAGCAGTCGGCACCTCAAACCAATAAGACAAGCTCAGTACATTCGACGGAGGCGTCCCCGGATAAAACAAGCGAATCGAAAACGAAAAACTGGCTGTAGAGTTAAACGTTCCCGACGTCGTGGGAGTAAGTGTGCCAGGCTGCGTGAAAACGAGGTTGGCGTTCGCCGCAGTGAGTGCAAAGGCGGAGCTCGAAAAGAGTCCGACTAAGCCGATGAGGATTAGTTTTTTTATTTTCATTGATTTGGTTTTTCTTGTTTTAGTTAAGGGAGCTGTGTTCCCGATTGCTGCCTGACAATGGTGTAATCGCCGCTGAGAATGAACCCATCAGCGTTTACGTCGAAACGGAAGGTGTTACCATCAACCGCCGCGCCCGATTTCTGCCGAGTGGCCGTATAATCTCCGGACAACACGAACGTATCGTTGTTAACATCGCCTATGAGTAAGTTGAATAGCGCACCGACGTTGTTGAGCGTGGCGTTGCCGCTATTAACCCCCGGTTTCGAGCTATTGTTAACGGGCACGCCACTAAGTGAGATCACGTGATGTTGCGCGTTTGCGACACCGGTTAGGTTCACAGTGTATTGATTGGCACCTGGTCCCGGGCCGTGGCTGCTAACGGTGCCGCCATTTGTAATTGTAGGTGTGCTCGAAGCCGGACCTGTGACGGTGAATTCGGGACCGAACGTGTAGATGATCGAATAGCCACTTCCCTCCGTCCGGCATTCCACTTCGCCAGTTCCGTTAGGATAGATGGTCGGATCAAATAGAACCACGTCGCGCGGAGTAGGATCGCTGCCATGGATCTTGCGCGAGACAACGCGGTCTAGGGGCGCTTCAACCTCGATCTCAACCTGCGCCGTGTTCGCGCTTACCTTACCCCGAGAATCAGTGACAGTAACACGCGCCGGGAAGTCTCCGTTGCTCGTGTAAGTATGTGAGATAAATGGCGAGGACTGCGTAACTGGCGGTGTCCCATCGCCGAAGTTAAACGTATAGGAGGCAATAGTATCTGCCGGCGGCGCCGTGTCTGGGTCCGATGAGGTCGAGGCATCGAAGCTGACCAGTAATGGTGGTTCACCGGATAGAGGGTTAGCAGTCAATCGCGCTATGGGGGCGAGGTTCGGCCGGCAAACTTGGTTATTCTCGATAGTGTAACTACCGGTAAAACCTAAGCCGTTAGGCATCTCGTCAAAAAGTGCCGCCGCACCCGGGCTCACACCTGGATCGTTCGGATTGGTTGATTGCTCTGAGCCGGATACAAACCCGCTAATAACATCGCCTGGATTTAGACCAAGATCGCTTACCTTAACTACAATCACGATCTGATTGAATGGGGGCAGATAATTGCTCGTTGGCTCTGCAGGTTTTTCCGAGCCGGCAGTCACGAACCGACCATCCACGCCGCCACTGCCATTCGGAGCAGGCGTATACGATTCGAAGACCGGCGTCGCAGGTGAGCCTGACTTCCAAGCCATGCGCACGCCCTTGAAGTTCCCACCGATCTGCATTGCGACATACCAGGCTGAGCCCGGGGCTTGCGGCGATTGCCCGTTGTCCGTCGTGATCGTGAAAACCAAACGTTGAATGCCATCAGCTTGGAATGGCTGTGCGATTTGGAATTTAAGCAAGTCCGACCCCGGAGGTGCTGGCGTCGTTACCAGACCAATAACTGTCGCACTGGTATCGCCTGGCGGGTCAGTCAACTTGGTTAGACCCGGAGTTATGCACTCTGTCTCCGGATTCCCAATCGATAGAGTTAGTTCGCGGCAATGCGGACCTTCTCCGATCGCGTTCCTTGCTTGCACGTAATAGAACGCGGCTCCTGCCGGCGGCGAAGGATCGAGATACTTGAGCGTGTCCTCGCCCGACACTTCTGCCAGGAATGTTTCTCCGCCGCTGGTTGTCCCGCGGTAAATCCTGTAAGCAATGATCGGCGATCCGCCGTTGTCCGGCTTGAGCCAGCTAATGAGTGCGCCGCTGGGAGATTGCCGAACAGCCGCCAGTAATTGCGGTGCGGCTGGTGGCAGTGGTTCCATCGGATCGAACGCGGCGAACAAACGGCGTCCACCTGATTGACGTGTGACTGTTCCGTGCGAGCCAGCTGATTGCGCTTGGAACGTATTTGAGCAGTTCACGCAACCATCAGCGTAACCAACGAGGCCTCGACCTTCCGCGTCGATCGCGAAATCGTTAAAGTCTAAAAGATTTCGGCCACCCGCACAGGTAGTCCCTTGCAAGCAGATCGTTCCTTGCTGCACGGGATCGTCCGGTGTCGCATCCACTGTGATCCAGTTTGCGCCGCCATCATAAGTCGTCGCGACATAGAGATGCCAAATGTTTTTGCAATTAAGCGTCGCGCCGTACGGATCGCAGCTGCCCGTCGTGGCTATGCCGGCTCCAGTTCCAAGGAACGCAAAGGCTGCACGGTTATCGTCACCAGCTACTACAACTGGAAACACGGCGTGCGTAACGCCAAAGGGAGCGCCAACATCGACAGGCGCCGACCAATTGGCTCCGCGATTACCCGAATGAACTACTTTCGCATGGCCATCGCCATCCGTGTACCCAAGGTAAACAGTGTTTGTTCCACTGAGATTCGTTCCAGGTTTGCCCAGATCATTCTGGCCGATGCCAACAGAAGGATCCTGGGTGCTGGAGCTGGCCGGCACGTTGTTCTCTGTCCAGGTTAGGCCGTTATCGATTGAAACAGCTGCTCCAGTCGTGCCAACAGTTCCGCAAGATGAATTAGGCACATAAACGGTGCCGTCGCGCGCAACCTTTACGTGGCCGTGAATGCCGCCCGTGCACTGCGTCGGTGTAAAGATCGGAATACCAGGACCGAATGTTTGCCCGCCGTCATCGCTGCGTGAGCACTGAGCTTCCGCGACAATGTTCTGCGAACAATAATAAATCGCGTTCTTGGTGCCAGTCGCTGGATAGGAAGCAGTAGGTGGAGGAGTTCCAGAGTAAGGACCGCCACCGAGGGTTTCATGGTCGGGACCTTGTCCAGGGCCACCAGTTCCACCCGGTAACCAACTGCCCGCATTCCCATCTAAGTCTGAAAAAGCGCCCGCGCTATCACCTTGACCACCGAGCAAGTCGAGCGCGAAGACACGACCCGGAGTGTGTGGTTCTGGCAGCACAGCGGAACGACCCAGCTCACTCGAAGTGTAGTGATCTACAAATCCGATTGGATCGGACAAAACAAACTGAACGTCGAAAGGTGCCGACACATCTTCCCAGTTATTGATTGCCGGCGAAGCGCAGTCATCAAAGTTCACGCGCCATTCGTGCGGCCCTGAAGTAAAGAAAGCGACGCCGCCCGTATTTACCTTGTCGTGTTTTAAAGCAGGAACATTCGGATTCCAATCAACACCGAGTGACGGCTCACCTGCATCATCGGCCTGACCTTCACCCGCGCCATAACTCTGGTAACGCGGAGGTGTGCAATCTGCCGGCGCAGCGCATAGTCCGCTCACCAGCGGTTTGGGTTGCAGCTCGATTGTGCCCGTGTAAGGAATCGGCGCGCCGGTCGCGAGTACTACAACAATCTTGTAGAGTCCCGGTGCTTGCGTTGTTGGAAGAACAATCACGGACGGATCTGCCGTCGAATTGTTTTGCGCGATCGTCGTCGTGCCGGTCGCGTCTTCAATCCAGATATCGTAATCAACCGTTGAAACCGACCACGCCCAAGTAAACTTGATTTGGAATTGCGTGTGATCGTACCCCGCAACATCGACACCGACACTCGGATCGATTGTGAGATTGAAGGTGCTGCACAATGCGCCCGTCGGTCCGCAATTCGGTCTACCTAATGCTAGCCCCGTTAAATTTGGCGGCGCGCCATTTGGATCGGTGTAGGTGACGGTACGATGAGATGTGCTGAGCGTGTCAGCGGCTGGCGCTGGCGAAGACGGAGCAACCCCGGTGTGTGGTGTTTGGCTTACGGCTTTCTTCTTCGGTGCTGTCGCCGCGAAGCTGAACATGAACAATCCGCTCGCTGCCGTGAACATGACGAACGCGGTGAGGATGCGCGGGTTGAAGAGGCCGGATTGTGAGGCGGGTTTTTTTCGCATGAGTGTGGGTTGGGGTGTTGGCTGTTCGAAGAATTAATTAAGGACGGCCCTGGTCTGTCTTAATATTTGTTGGTTGAGAAGTTACCCTTTGAGTTCTTCTGGAGCGCCACGAGCGTAGTTTTTAGCCAAAAAGTCATCTCGATGTCCAGAATAATTTCAATGATTTCCGATAAAATTACATAAACGCCTTTTTTAGCGTTATTTGCATCAGGAAAAATTGCGTCTGCGGTTCGTTCAAAAGCGGACGGCACTCCCTGTCTAAAACGCCGCCGCATTTATCTTCTGCATTTGATGCGGCTCTCGCGACCTTTTCAGTGGGTAAGCCGATCTATCTTCTGCGATGACCGGAGCGAGATTCATTTAGTTTGCGGCACGTCTGCTGTTTCGTCGTAATTCTTTCTTGTTGGCATCGGCGCGCGCTCGCGTTCGTAGTATATGTCGATGTACGGGATTTAGGCGGGGCTAACGTGATTATGGCAACTGCGTTCCCGATTGCTGCCGGACAATCGTGTAGTCGCCGCTCAGAATGAATCCGTCGGCGTTCACATCGTAGCGGAAACTGCTTTGATCCACGGGCGTGCCGGATCTTTGCCGAGTAATCGTATAGTCTCCCGACAAAACAAAGCCGTCGCTATTCACATCGCCGAGCAACACATCCATGCGCGCAGGAATGCTGGCCAGGATACCACCGGAGCTATCACGCACGTTGCTGAGCGTCACAATCAGATGCTGTGCGTTTGAGACTCCAGTAACATTAACCGTGACCTGATTTGGCATGGGCCCGATGCTCGGATTAGTTGCATCGGCGGCAGGTTGTGCGAGCGAGGCGGTTCCTTGCGTAACCGACGCGTTTCCGGGCGAGGAAACGGTGCGATCAAAAGTGTAAACGAGTTGATAACTATTGTTCGCACCGGGCGCTCGGCATTCGATTCCCGCTGGCCCATTGATCGGAAGAGCCACGTCGAAATCGCCAGCCGCGCCGTGATTTTTTCTCGAAGCCACGCCCGGTACTGGAAGGACGGCGGCAGTGGCCGCTTCCGCATTGATGAATCCATAACCGTCGAGCGGTGTAAATCCGTGACCAATCTTGTTCGTTAAGCGCCCGTTGAACGGAATGGTGTTCGCTCCGTCCACGATCGTGCCGCTGAACGTCATGCCTGGTTGGATATTCGTTCCATTCGGATCTTCCGGAATGAAAACACCATTGCCCAGAAGATCGGCGCTCGCGTCCGGACGGAAGAGCGTCACGCCACGACCGATGACCGGCGCAATCACTGTATTCTTAGTAATGCCCTGCGGCGAAGTGGCGTCTTGCTGCTGCAAACGTTCGATGCTGAACCGGAAAACATTTCCAGCGACGAGCTTGTTGTCGGCAAAGCTCAAGCTCGCCGTCCATTCATGTTCGGTTGGGTTAGTTGGATCCGGATTCGATGGCGGCGGCGCCGGATTGCTGCGGCTGAACGTCACGTCGCCGGCGGTTAAGCCGATCGAGTTGCCGGTAATAAATTTCGAAGTGAACACCATGCCGGGCGTGAATCTGTAGAGCGCCGGATTTAAAAAATCCGCCGGCGTGAAGCCGTTAAAATTTCCGCCGGTGGTATTGCCGCCCGTTTGCGGAGTCCCTTCCGGATTGAAATTCAGCGTCTTCACATAACCCGGGCCGCTGTAGCTGACGTTCCAGGAATTTGGATCGTTCACACCGAGCCCGAGATTGGTGTCGCCATCGCTGTTAATGAAGATGTCGATCTTGCCGCCGTTCGCCGCCGTCGCGGTACCGCGCGCGACGAATGGATCGAGATCGTGCGGAAATGCGGTGAGCTGCAAAATAGTTTTCACCGCTGATGGGGTAAGACTTCCGGGCCCGCCGTGCGATTGCAGAACAAGTGCTGCAAGTGCTGCCGCATTCGGCGACGCAGCACTCGTTCCGTAGAAATTCGCGAACGTGTCCGGATCGTAAACTGAATCAGCTTCCACTGGAATATTTCCCAGCGGGAAAAAGGTATTGTTCACGCCATTGGCCGCAGCCACATCTGGTTTGAGTCGCACCTGCGGCGTGGCCAATCGATTACTGTTCGCATCGAAGAAAATCGTGACCGGTCCCGGCGAAGTGAAATACTCGGGAATATTCGGCCGGAAAACATCGTAGGCCGCGACGCTATTCGCACCGGCGGCGGCGCTGTGGCCGAAAGTTACCGGCATTAAATACGACGTGTACTCGGCCGGCCCGCAATTGCGCGTGCCGTTACCGAAATAAACATACTTCAGGAAGTTCGCGGCATTTGCCGGCGCCGTTGTGTTCGAACGGCTGATGACCATCTGGCATTGTGGGCTGGGTAGCGCCGGCGGAATGATCAGCTCGATCGGTCGATTGTTGATCAAGTTGTTGGCCGTTAACGACTGATCGGGAATGTAATTTCCGTTCATGTCGAAATACAAAATGTTGAAATCCTGCGTCATCGTGGATGACGCCTGCCCTTGATTAACTTTGATGCTGAATGGTCCGTGCGTCGGCACCGACACGCCGCCCGCGACCGGCGTCGCGTAAGGATGCACGTGAATGGTGTAGCTGCCGGAGATCTGCGGGAAAAAGGTCACTGTCTCATCAACTCCAGTGTCTTGATCGATAATCGTTTTGCCGTTCGGATCGATTACCGCAACGATGGCGTCAAAGTTGTCTGCCGCGCTGGCCGGCGTCGCCATTTCCGTAATCACGTACGAATTGCCCGCCGTGAGGTTGACGTGAAAATCAACCGCGGCGCCGCCTTCGCTGTCGCCGTTGCCGGTGAAAATGGGCGGCTCGATCAATATGGGCGCGGAAGAATCGTAGGGATCATTCCATTGAAAAACGAACGCGAGTGCATTGCTGCCGCTGTTGATCGTTTGCGCTACGTCCTGCTTGGTCGGATCGCCGCTCGGATTAAAATTGTGGAAACCGCCGGCATAAAGTTCTGGCGGGACAGTCGCCAGATTGATGTTCGTATTTTTGAGCGCGTTGTTTGTCGCAACCGTGAGCCCGCTTCCGTTCGGCACCGGTCGATAAACAGATTCATATCCGTCGATCGCCCAGTTGTTCGCGGCGGAGGAACAATACGTGACTCCCGCGGCGACCACATCGTTCACACCTTGCGCGACAATGCCGTCCTGGAACATCGGTTCGTCGAGATACGAAACGTCATCACACACCACGTCCCCTTTGAACCCTTGCTGGGTCGATGGCGGATACGTGAATCCGGGAAGTCCACCCAAGGCGCGAATGTTATTTGCAAAACCAAGTTCGCCGGTATCGGCCGTGGCAAATCCGATCCGCGCTTTCGGCGCCATATCGTACACGATCTGGCACATCGCTCGGCCTTCATTGGTCGCCCCTGGCGGGCTGTTAAAATCCTGAAGCACAACAACCGGTTGCGAATTGGTGGTATTTCCCGGCCCCGGCAAATCTTGCGTCCCAACGTCGGCCGCTGCCGTGGTGTCTCCGCCTTCCTCGCTCGGTTGCGAATCGAAACTGTCCGACATCACGCCGATCGACATTCCCGTTCCGTCCCAGTTGAGTGAAACCGCCGGATTGTAAAATGAATTGATCCGGTTCACGCGATGTTGATTCACACTTTGCGCCGTCACTGCGCTGTGAATGGGCTTTAGTTGAAGAATGACAGAGCCCACTCCTTCGCTCCCAGCGATCGCCGGAACATCATCCAGCGAGACATAACCCTCGATCACTCCGTGGCCAACATATTTCGTGTCGACTTCCGTGACCGAAATCGATGGGAACTTTGTTTGCAACGATGCCTGCAATGTTTCAACCGGCACGCGACCGTTCGGCATGATCTCCACCAAATATTTTCCAGTCGCACTGTCCGCGATCGCCGCCTTGGCAAACGCCGCCGCCTGATTCGCGACCGACGTTTTGTAAGCGTCGAAACTTAAACTTGCTGCTGTCGATCTTCGAGCGGTCGATGTTCTGCTGGTCTTTGTCGACGTTTGGCTCGCGATTTGTGTGGAGGTCGCCACCGGCGCGGCCGTGATCACTCCTTTTTGGATCAGATTATTTTCCACCAGTTTGTCCAAACCGTTTCCAAGATTTTCTGGAACAGGTTTGGCCGAAACTGTGGCCACGAACATCGAGAGCGAGATCGTGAAAGTTGCGAACTTAACTAATCGTGAAACTGAAACGTGCAGTGAGGTTGGAGTCATAGTGTGGGAGAGGTGAGGTGACGTGAGGCGAGGTGCCGTTATGGGATCGGGGTGTAAAATTGAGTCGGTTTTCATATCTCAACTGGATGTTTCGTCAACTCATTTTATGTAATAAACGGAAGTTATTTCTGGCACACCCCACATTCGATATATCGATCTTGTACCCGCCGACTTCCGTTGATTTCTCCTCTCGCAATGTTACGTAGCACCGCTCGATGAGTCAGAATTACAAAGAGACGCTCAATCTTCCGCGCACCGATTTTCCGATGAAGGCAAATCTGGCCGCGCGCGAGCCGGAAATCTTGCAGCGCTGGAATGGCTCGCAGCTTTACGCGCAAATTCAGACCGCGCGGCAAGATCGACAATTATTCCTGCTGCACGACGGCCCGCCATTCGCAAATGGCGATGTGCACATGGGCACCGCACTCAACAAAATCTTGAAAGACATCGTCGTGAAATCGCAAACCATGCTCGGCAAGCGCGCGCCCTACGTGCCCGGATGGGATTGCCACGGCCTTCCCATCGAATACAAAGTCGTGAAAGAATCACGTGGTCTCTCTCCCCTCGAAGTCCGCAAAAAATCCGAAGCTTTTGCTCGAAAATATGTCGATCTTCAGCGCGAGCAATTTAAACGCCTCGGCGTTTTCGGCGATTGGGAAAATCCGTACTTGACGCTCGATCCGAAATACGAAGCCGAAATTCTCCGCGCCTTTGCTGTCTTCGTCGAAAAAGATCTCGTTTACGAATCTAAGAAACCGGTCTTCTGGAGCACCGGCGCGCAGACTGCGCTCGCCGAAGCCGAAGTCGAATATCAGGACCGCGACGACACCGCTGTTTACGTCAAATTTCCGATCGCGACCGGCCAGTTGAAAGACAAAGCCAGCATCGTTATCTGGACGACGACGCCCTGGACTTTGCCGGCGAACCTCGCGATCGCGCTTCATCCGAAAGAACTTTACGTCGTTCAGGAATTTTCGCGCGATGGAATTTCCGAAACCCTTCTCCTCGCCGACAAACTTGTTCCGCAATTTTGCGCTGCGACAAAGTTCGAGCCCGTCGGCGAACCGCTGCAATCATTTCCCGGAAACAAAATCGAAGGCATCGGTGCGCAGCATCCGTTTTTGCCGCGCACCGCCATCGTGCTCACGGCAGATTTTGTGACAATGGATACCGGCACCGGTTGCGTGCACATCGCGCCCGGTCACGGCGTCGATGATTACTCGTTAGGCTCGAAGAATGGTTTGCCGATCTTATCGCCGGTCGACGATCACGGCCGTTACACCGATGAAGTCGGTCTGCCGAATCTCGTCGGCAAATATGTCTTCGACGCTAACATAGACATAGTGAATTTGCTGCGCGAGCGCGGCATGCTTCTGGGCGAGCAAAAATTTCATCACTCATACCCGTATTGCTGGCGCTCGAAAACGCCGATCATCTTTCGCGCGGTCGAACAATTTTTCATTCGCATCGAAGCGCTCCGCGCGAAGGCGCTCGATGCGATCAAAACCGTGAAATGGATTCCGGCCTGGGGCGAAAATCGCATCAGCGGCACGGTCGAGTCGCGGCCCGATTGGGTGATCTCGCGCCAACGCAGCTGGGGCGTGCCTCTTCCCGTTTTTTATTCCAAAGAGGGCGACGCGATTCTCGATCCGAAAATTATTCGCAAGCTCGCGGATCTCGTCGCGCAGCGCGGCTCGAACGTTTGGTTTGAATTGAACGATGTCGATCTTGCGCGCGAGTTGGGACTTCCTGAAGGCACGACCCATCGCAACGACACGATCGACGTCTGGATCGACAGCGGCGTTTCGCATGAAGCCGTCGTCAAAAAACGCATGGGCGTCGAGCAAGCCGACATGTATCTGGAAGCAACCGATCAACATCGTGGCTGGTTTCAATCGTCGCTCTTAACTAGCGTCGCGCTGAACGATCGCGCGCCGTACAAAACCTGCGTCACGCATGGCTTCGTCGTCGATGTCGATGGAAAAAAGATTTCGAAATCGAGCACCTACGACAAACCGATGGACGCCGGCCATTTCGTCGGCAAACACGGCGCCGATCTCGTGCGGCTGTGGGCGAGCAGCGTCAATTACACCGACGACGTTCCGTTTTCGGAAGAAATGTTCACGCGCCTTGGCGACACTTATCGCCGCATTCGAAACACGCTGCGCATATTGCTCGGCAATCTTTTCGATTACGATTCGAAACAGAACGCGCCTAACGATTCGTTAACGTTGGTCGATCGCTGGATCTTGGAGCGGCTCAATCAAGTGACTGCGGAATGTCGCGCCGCTTATGAAACGTTCGAATTTCACAAGGTTTATCAAACGCTCAATCAGTTTTGCGCTGTCGATCTCAGCAGTCTGTACATCGACATAACGAAAGATCGGATGTATTGCGATGCGCCCAATTCGCCGCGACGCCGCGCCACGCAAAGCGCGATGCATCAAATCTTCGACGCGCTTTGTCGTTTGCTCGCGCCCATCCTCGCTTTCACCGCTGAAGAAGCGTGGACTTATCGCGGCGCCGGTAATTCGATTCACATTCAAACATTTCCGAGCGCGCAAGATCGACATGGCGAAGCCGCGGCGCAGATTGGCAGGTTGCTCGAGCTGCGCGCGGCGATCGGCCAGGCGATTGAAAAAGCGCGCCAGGATAAATTGATCGGGAACGCGCTCGAGGCAGCGGTCGGCCTGCGCTGCGATTTTGAATCGAACATTCCCAACGAACAGCTCGAGGAATTTTTTATTCTAAGCGATTTGAAAATTGAAAAAGCTGCTGAAACCAGCGTGACCGTTACCAAAACGCCGCACAAAAAATGCGCGCGCTGTTGGCGCCATCGCGCCGCAGTCGGGGCAAGTGTTGCGCATCCCGAATTGTGCGACCGTTGCGAAGATGTGGTAAGTCATCTGCCCACCGCGACAAGATCGACATGAAATTTATTTTTATCCTTTCGCTCCCGCTCTACGCGCTCGATCAACTGACCAAATGGTGGGTCATGCATTATGTCGATCCAGAAATGCCGCGCGTCGTGCTGCCGGGTTACTTCGACATCGTTTACGTGACGAACAACGGCGCGGCCTTTGGTTCCTTCCGAAATAACAACACGTTCTTCATCGCGCTCTCCGGCGCTGCGCTCGTTTTTATTGTGGCGCTTCTACTGCGCCGGCGTAAACCGGACGCCTGGCGCGATGTTTCTCTCGCTTTGCTTCTCGCCGGCGTGATGGGAAATCTGACCGACCGTTTCATGCATGCGAGCGTGATTGATTTCCTGCTCTTCGATTTGCACATCCCGTTCGCGCATCCCTGGCCGGCCTTCAACGTGGCCGATTCGTGCATTTGCATCGCGGTGATTTCTTTCATCATTCATTCCTTGCGACAGAACAAACGCGCCGCGCAGCCCGCCGTGAAATTGTAGGCGCACGTTGCGCTTCGCAGAGCGAAGCGGCTACAGTGAACGGGTGAAGCACACGCCCATGGAAACGACGGCGCGCGCGATCGTTGCGCGACTCCGCGAGCGTGGCCACATTGCCTACTTCGCCGGCGGTTGCGTGCGCGACTTGGTGCGCGGCGAAGCGCCGAAGGACATCGACATCGCCACTGACGCGCGTCCGGAAGTTGTGCAACAACTTTTCCCGCGCACGCATGCGGTGGGCGCACACTTCGGAGTGATTGTCGTTCTCGAAAGTGAACTTCAATTCGAGGTTGCGACGTTTCGATCGGACGACGTTTATGTCGATGGAAGACGACCGAGCGCCGTCCATTTTTCCTCACCGGAAGAAGATGCGCAGCGGCGCGATTTCACGATCAACGGAATGTTCTTCGATCCCATCGCGAATGAAGTGATCGATTTCGTGGGCGGGCGCGCCGATTTAGAGGCGAAACTCATTCGCGCGATCGGCGAGCCGGCCAAACGTTTCGGCGAAGATCGGCTGCGCATGTTGCGCGCGGTGCGTTTCGCCACCGTGCTCGAGTACAAGATCGACAATCAAACGTGGGATGCGCTCGTCGCGAACGCGCCCTCGATCAATGAAATCAGCGCCGAGCGTATTCGAGAAGAGCTGGTGCGCATTTTTCTGTCGCCGCGCCGCGTGCGCGGTTGGGATTTGCTCGACGAGAGCGGCCTCATGAAAATCATTTTGCCGGAAGTTTCGGCGATGAAAGGCTGCGCACAGCCGCCGCAATTTCATCCCGAAGGCGACGTCTTTGAGCACACGCGCATCATGCTGGAAATGCTTCCGGAAAAAGTTTCCGTGCCGCTCGTTTTCAGCGTCCTCCTACACGATATCGGCAAACCGCCGACCGCCACCGTCGATGAAACCGGTCGTATTCGTTTCAACGCACACGATCGAATCGGCGCCGAAATGACCGAGACAATCATGACGCGACTGCGTTTTTCGCGCGCCGACATCGACGCGACCGTCGAGATGGTGCGGCAGCACATGGTCTTCAAAGATGTGCCGCGCATGCGCGTGGCGAAATTGAAACGCTTCATGGCGCGGCCGACATTTGCGGAAGAGCTCGAGCTGCACCGCGTCGATTGCGCGAGCAGTCATCGCATGATGGAGAATTACGATTTCCTCGTGCAGAAACGCGAAGAATTTGCAAACGAACCAATCATTCCGCCGCCGCTAGTGCGCGGCGATGATTTGCTCGCGCTCGGCCTGAAGCCGGGCCCGAAGTTTGGCGAAATTCTCGAAGCGGTCGAAACGCGACAGCTGGAAGGCGCGTTGAAAGATCGACAAGAAGCGCTCGACTGGGTGAAACAGGAATACTCGTTAGGCAGTTGAACGTTGCGCTTTTTCTGGCTTTCTCTTTGTAAGCAATGCGAATCCTGATGATCAGCGCGGAAGGCCCGCCGCTCGCGCGCGCGACGGCGCTCGTTGATGCGCTGGAAGGGTTGCCGCGGGAGCTACGCGTGCGCGGTCACGAAGTGGCGATCGCGCTGCCGTATTATCGCGAGATTCGCGAAAACGCGTCGCTCCACATCGAAGATACCGGCGTCACTGTCGATGTACGCGTCGGCGCGCAAAATTATGTCGCCGAATTTCTCGAAGGCCGCACCGCCGCCGGCGTGCAGAGTTTTTTCATTCGTTGCGACGAATTCTTTGATCGACATGTACTCTATGGCGAGCACGGCGAGGCCTACGAAGATAACGCCGCGCGCTTCATTTTTTTCAGCAAAGCTGCAATCGAACTGGCCTGCCGCCTGTCGCCTTCGCCGCAAATTTTGCACGTGCACGATTGGGCGCCGGCGCTTGTGCCGGTCTTCGTGCGCGACCAACAGTTGCCGTTTGCGACCGTGCTCACGATTCATCATTTGGCAGAGCAGGGAAGCTTCTGGGGACTCGATTTTGCGCTGACTAATTTGCACGACCGCTATTTTTTGCCGCGCGGTGTCGAGTTTTTCGGACGCCTGAATTTTTTGAAAAGCGGAATCACTTTCGCGGACAAGATCACCACGGTGAGCGAGCGCTACAAACGCGAGATGCTGACGACCGAGAACGGTTGCAATCTCGATCCTGTCCTGCGTGAAAATGCGGCGCGCTTGAGCGCGATTTTGAATGGCGCGGATTACGAGCGCTGGAATCCGGCATTGGATAATTTGCTGCCGAGTCCTTTCGGTCCGGGCGATCTGCAAGGCAAAGCGATTTGCCGCGACGCGTTGCTCAGCGCGCTCGAACTTGCGCCCGCACCGCGCGGTCCTGTTTTTGCAATGGTCACACGTCTCGTCAAAGAAAAGGGCTTCGATGTATTGATGCCGATTCTCGACCGCCTTCTTTCCGATGACGTGCGCCTCATCATTTTAGGCGAAGGCGACGCGGCTTATGAAACCGGGCTCGCCATCGCGGCGCGAAAATATCCGGAGCGTTTTGCGTATCGCAGTCATTATGATGAATCTCTTGCGCATTTGATCGAGGCGGGCACGGACGTCACGCTCATCCCATCGCGATTCGAGCCGAGCGGTTTGAGCGCGATGTACAGTTTGAAATATGGAGCGCTTCCGATCGCGCGCGCCACCGGCGGAATTCAGGAAATCATCGAGGACTACGATCCGACGACTGATTCGGGCTATGGCTTCTTATATTATGAGGACTCGGCCGAAGCGCTGTGGGACTCGATCAAACGCGTGAAGGAAATTTATGTCGATCCAACGGTCTGGACGACGCTGATGGAGCGCGCAATGGCGCAGAATTTTTCCTGGGAAACAGCGGCGACTGAGTACGAGAAAATCTACGAAGGTTTGGCTGCGCCGATTGCCGCTGAGCCAGTGGTCGCGCAAGAGAACAACATGATCGCGGCGTTGCGGCGCCGCGTTGCGCCTTTGCAGTTGGGCGCCCGACAATAGCGAGCCGCTTCGACGCAATGCCGATCTTGACGGCTAAGATCGACATATCGCGCGAATAAAAAAGCAGGCTGGTCGTCCAAATCCTGCCTGCTCTTAAAAATGCAATCCACCCTCGCGCCAAGTCCCACAAAACCTTGCAATTCCGAGAGCTTTCGTATCTCTTCGGCGCGTCTCAGCCATGCCGTTATGATTCGCCGTTCAAGCCCGTTTCGACCATTGCTGGCGGGCCTGTTTGTGACGCTCGTGCAACTGGCGGCCGCCGTTCTTTTTCTCGCGCCGGAAGGGCCGCTTTCCTATCGCTACGAAACCCTCAATCAGCACGACAGCTATTGGTTCGCCAACATCGTTAACCGCGGTTACGCGACGATCGTTCCGCCGATCAACCACAAGTTGATGGAAGTCTCGAATGTCGCATTTTTTCCTGCTTATCCGGCCATCACCGCGGCGTTGCATTATGGATTGCATCTGAGCACGGCGGACGCGCTTCTCGTCGCGTCACAAGGCGCGGCTTGGGGTTTTTGGACTTACTTCTTTTTGTTTTGCGAACGCTGGAACCTTTCGCCGGCGCTGCAATTTTTCGGCGCGCTCAGCATTTTTGCGCACCCAGTCGCCTTCTTTCTCGTAGCCGGTTACTCCGAATCGCTCTTTCTCATGACGCTGCTCGGTTTTATTTACTGGAGCACGGCCGAGGGTCGCGCCGCAAAAGTCTTCGCGGCCATGCATGGCTTCACCATGTCGGCCACGCGTATCGTGGGCATTCCGTGCGCCGCATTTCCACTGGTGCGTGCGGTTTTCGAAAATGGCTGGAGCGGATTGTGCGATGTGCGCTCCTGGCCGCGCCGATATTTTCCTGCGGCCGCGCTGATGATCTGCGGCACGCTCGGCGCGATCACGTTTTTTGTTTATTGCCTCCTGCGCTGGGGACGATGGGATACTTATATGCTCACCCAGCAGTTAGGCTGGGCCATCGAGCCCGATTATCTCGCGATCGTCAAACCGGCGAGCTATCGCTGGCTGGTTCCGGCATTGAATGATCCCACGGAGGCAAGCCAAATGGCCATGACTCTCGGCGCGGTCATGTTCGTCATCGTCGCGATTTGCGAACTGCTGCCGGCCATTCGCCGTCAGACCGCCTGGACCACGCGCATCGGCATCTATTTTTGCGCGGCAATTGTCTATTATATCTCCGTCAGCGGCGTCGCCTGCGTCGAGATGGAAAGCATGTTGCGCTACCAATTTTGTGCGCATGCGCTAATCGTGCTGGCCTTTCTGCATTTTTTGCGGCAATTTCGCACTCCGCCGCGGCTGGTCCGTGTGTGCAGCATGGCGGCAGTCGCGCTCCTCAGTGCGGCCGGGCTCGGCGTCCAGGGTTGGTACGTCTGGAATTTTACGCGGGGAAACTGGGTCGCTTGAACGAAAAATGAAAACGAACGTAGCAATTATCGGTGCGGGACCGGCGGGATTGACCGCCGCTTACCTGCTTTCGAAGAATAATGTCGATGTAACGGTTCTGGAAGCAGACCCGGTTTATGTCGGCGGCATCTCGCGCACCGCCACTTACAAAGGTTTCCATTTCGACATTGGCGGCCATCGCTTCTTCTCGAAATCGAAAGCGGTCGAAGATCTTTGGACGGAAATTTTGCCTAACGACATGCTCGTTCGGCCGCGATCTTCGCGCATTTTTTATGGCGGCAAATTTTTTGCTTATCCGCTGAAAGCGTTCGAAGCGCTCATTAAGCTTGGCGTTTTCAAATCCACCTTGTGCGTCTTGTCCTGGCTCAAGGCGAAAATGTTCCCCGTTCGCAATCCGAACAACTTTGAAGACTGGGTGAGCAATCAGTTCGGCAAACGCCTCTTCAACACATTCTTTAAGAGCTACACCGAAAAAGTCTGGGGCATGAGCTGCAAAGAGATCTCGGCCGATTGGGCCGCGCAGCGCATCAAAGGACTTTCGCTCGGCAGCGCGATCAAGAACGCGCTTTTCCCGCAGCGCCAGCCGAAAGATCGGGCGAACGTGATCAAGACTTTGATCAATTCATTCCGCTATCCGCGCAAAGGGCCGGGCATGATGTGGGAAGCGTGCGCCGAAAAAACCAAAGCGCTCGGCGGCAAGATCGAGATGGGCTGCAAAGTTTGCGGCTGCGCTTACGACGAGACAAGATCAACATGGACCCTTCAGTTCAAAGATCGACAAGGCGCTTTGCAAACGCTCGAGGCCGAGCACGTCATTTCATCCGCGCCGATGCGCGAACTGGTGCGCGGAATCAATCCGCCCGTCTCTGATCGCGCAAAACGCGCGGCCGATTCACTCAAGTACCGCGATTTCCTCACCGTCATGCTCATTCTCAAAGAGCGAAACAAATTCGATGACAACTGGATCTACATTCACGATCCGAGCGTGCAGGTAGGGCGCATCCAGAACTTCCGCTCCTGGTCGCCCGAGATGGTGCCCGATCCGGACAAAGCTTGTTATGGTCTGGAATATTTTTGTTTTGAACACGATGGCCTTTGGGATTCAAGCGACGAAGAGTTAATCGAGCTGGCCAAACGCGAGCTTATGCAAATCGGGCTCGCTCAGGAAGGCGACGTCATGGACGGCTGCGTCGTTAGGCAAAAGAAAGCGTATCCGGTTTACGACGACGATTACGCGATGCATGTCGCGACCATTCGCCAGGAATTGGAGGATCGTTATCCGAATCTGCATCTTGTCGGCCGCAATGGCATGCACAAATACAACAATCAGGATCACGCCATGATGACGGCGATGTTGTGCGCGGAAAATATTCTGGCCGACACCAACCTTTATGATCTCTGGCAGGTCAACGGCGACGCCGAATATCACGAAGCCGGTCCTGCTGCTGGGGAAGAAGCGACCGGGAGTGCGCTGCGCCTTGTCCCAACGCGTGTGGTGAGTGCAGCGGAGCTCGCGCCGGAGAGTTAATTACTCTTCGCTGAATTCTTCGACGGGCGGACACGAGCAGAACAAATTTCGGTCGCCGTAAACATTGTCGATCCTGGCGACGGCGGGCCAGAATTTGTAATCGCGCGTCCATGCGGCTGGAAACGCAGCTTGCTCGCGCGAATATGGCCGGTCCCATTTTTCGCCGGCGATCTGTCGCGTGGTGTGTGGCGCGTTCTTGAGCAAGTTGTTATGTCGATCTTGTGTTCCGCTGACGACCGCCTCGATTTCGGCGCGGATTGAAATCATCGCCTCGCAAAAGCGATCGATCTCATCTTTCGCTTCACTTTCCGTCGGCTCGATCATCATCGTGCCGGGAACGGGAAACGAAATTGTCGGCGCGTGAAATCCGTAATCCATCAAACGCTTCGCCACATCTTCTACTTCGATGCCGGCGCTTTTCCATTGCCGAAGATCGACAATGCATTCGTGCGCGACGAGTCCGCGCTTGCCTTTGAAGAGCACCGGAAAGTGCGGATCGAGACGTTTCGCGATGTAGTTTGCATTTAAGATCGCGATCTTCGTCGCGTCAGTCAGACCGCGGGCGCCCATCATGCGGATGTACATCCACGAGATGGTGAGGATGCTCGCACTGCCGTAGGGCGCTGCGGACACAGCGCCGACGCCGTTTTTTGGATCGACATCTTTATATATAGAAGCGAAAGCCGGCAGAAATGGCGCGAGATGTTTGGCCACGCCGATCGGTCCCACGCCCGGACCGCCGCCGCCGTGCGGAATGCAAAACGTCTTGTGCAAATTTAAATGGCAAACGTCCGCGCCATAATCGCCTGGCCGACAAAGCCCGACTTGCGCATTCATGTTCGCGCCGTCCATGTAAACCTGACCGCCGTGCGAATGCACGACCTCGCAAATGTCGCGGATGGTCGGCTCGAAAACGCCGTGCGTGCTCGGATAAGTCACCATAAGCGCAGCGAGATCCTTGGCATGCGCGTCCGCTTTCGCGCGCAGATCAGCCAGGTCGATATCGCCATCTTTCAAACAGGCGACCGCTACCACTTTGAATCCGGCCATGACCGCGCTGGCCGGATTCGTTCCGTGCGCGGAAGTTGGAATCAAGCAGACGTTGCGATGCGATTCGTTGCGCGCCTTGTGATATTCACGAATGGCGAGCAGTCCGGCGTATTCGCCTTGCGATCCCGCATTCGGTTGCAAAGAAACCGCCGCGAAGCCAGTCAATTCGGCGAGCCATTCTTCCAATTGCTTGCACATGTCGATGTAACCGGCGGTTTGATCGCCGGGCGCGAACGGATGCGTCTTTGAAAATTCCGGCCACGAGATCGGAAACATTTCCGCAGTCGCGTTCAGTTTCATCGTGCACGAGCCGAGCGGAATCATGGAATGACAGAGCGAGAGATCGCGCGACTCGAGCCGCTTCAAATAACGCAGCATCTCCGTCTCGGTGTGATGCGTGTTGAAAACGGGATGCGTCAAAAATTCGGAAGACCGGATCGCGGAAACCGGAAACCGGAAAGAGTTGTCGCCGGGGTTATTGTCGATCTTGACACCGAAGATCTCGCAAAGATTTGCGAGATCGTTTTCCGTCGTGGTTTCATCGAGCGAAACGCCGACCGCATTTTTTCCGAGCTTGCGCAGATTGATTCCGGCTTGCGCAGCCCGCGCTAAAACTTCATCCGCCGCTTTGTCGTCAAGATCGACATGCAGCGTGTCGAAGAAATTTTCGTGCGCGATCTTGAGACCGGAATCGGCGAGTCGTTTCGCAAAATCATGAATGCGCTCGGCAATTGCGCGCAGGCCGCGCGGCCCGTGATAAACCGCGTACATCGACGCGATGACTGCGAGAAGAACTTGCGCCGTGCAAATGTTACTCGTCGCTTTGTCGCGGCGAATGTGTTGCTCGCGCGTTTGCAATGCGAGCCGATACGCCGGTCGGCCTTCCGCATCGTGTGAAACGCCGACAAGACGACCGGGCATGTGACGCTTGTATTGATCGCGCGTTGCAAAAAATGCAGCGTGCGGTCCCCCGAATCCGAGCGGCACACCGAAACGTTGTGTGTTGCCGACCGCAACATCGGCGCCAAATTCGCCCGGCGGCTTCAATAAAGTGAGCGCGAGAATATCGGCCGCGACGACAACGAGCGCGCCGGCATCGTGCGCTTGCTTAACGAATTCGCTGTAATCGTAAATCGCGCCATCGGTGGCAGGATATTGAATGAGTGCACCGAAAATTGTGTCGTCGAATTTGCAGCGCGAAAAATTGTCGATCTTGATTTCGATGCCGAGCGGTTTCGCGCGCGTTTGCACGACTTCGATCGTTTGCGGATGACAATTGTCCGCCACGAAAAAAGTTTTACGATCACCGGCGGCGGCGTGATGACAAAGCGTCATCGCTTCGGCTGCGGCGGTCGCTTCGTCGAGCATCGAGGCGTTCGCGATGTCGAGCTTGGTAAGATCGACAATCATGGTTTGAAAATTGAGGAGCGCTTCGAGTCGGCCTTGCGCGATCTCGGCTTGGTACGGCGTGTAAGCGGTGTACCAACCGGGGTTCTCGAGAATGTTTCGTTGAATGACGGGCGGGGTGATGCAATCGGAATAGCCCGCGCCGATAAAAGTTTTCGCGACTTTGTTTTTCCTGGAAATCGCGCGCAGCTCGGCGAGCGCTTCGTTTTCCGATTTCGCTTCCGGCAAATTCAGCGATCGATCCAGGCGAATGTTTTTCGGAACGGTCGCGTCGATCAGCGCATCGAGATTTTCGAAACCGACTTCGCGCAGCATCTGCGCAGCTTCGTCATCGTTCGGGCCGATGTGACGACGCGCGAAGGCGTTTATGTCGATCTTGTCGTCGCGCGATTGCATGAGAAAAGACTACGGAGCGCGATGCGCGCTTCAAGTTTCGGCGCGCCCCGCGGTCGCGCCCTACCTATTTCGAATCGTAGATTTCGACGCCGTGATTTTTCAGTTCGGCGCGAAGTTCGGCGAGATGTTCGTGATTTCGCGTTTCGACTGTGCACCGCACATGCACGGCGGCCACGTCGGAGCTTCCGAACGCGCGATCGTGTACGACTTGGTTGACGCTCGCACCGGTCGAAGCGATTCGCGTAGCGAGATCGGCGAGACCGCCGGGCCGATCGCTGATAACGGCGGTGAATCGGCAAAGGCGACCGTCGGCGACGAGACCGCGCTCGATGACGCGGCTTAAAATATTTGGATCGATGTTTCCGCCGGAAAGAATGAGCACGCATTTTTTGCCAGCTAGCTCGGGCAGTTTTCCGAAGAGACAGGCGGCCAGCGGCGTGGCAGCGGCGCCTTCGACGACGCCTTTTTCAAGTTCGACAATGCGCAAGATCGAGATGGCGATTTGTTCTTCTGTGACGATGACCGTTTTATCGACGCGCGAGTGAGCGATTTCAAATCCGTTCGCGCCCACTTGTGGAATGGCGAGGCCGTCGGCGAGGGTGGGATGTATCGCGATCTTGGTCGGCTTGTCCGCTTCGAGCGCGGCGGAAAAACTGGCGACGTTGTCGGCTTCGACCGCGATGATTTTTATTTGCGGCCGCAAAGTTTTTACGGCGAGCGAAACTCCGGCAAGCAATCCCGCGCCGCCGACCGGCACGATGATTGCGTCGGCATCAGGAACTTGTTCGACAATCTCGATACCCATCGTGCCCTGGCCCGCGATGATGGCCGGATCGTTGTAGCCGTCGATGTAAGCGAGCGATTTTTCCTGCGCGATTTCGTCGGCGCGCGCTTTCGCTTCGGCAAAATCTTTCCCATGCAGGACGACGTTGGCGCCGAGCTTTTGGCAATTATTTATTTTAATGAGGGGCGCAAACTTCGGCATGACGACGGTCGCCGGAATGCCGAGCAGTTTTCCCTGATACGCCAGAGCTTGCGCATGATTGCCGGCCGAGGCCGCAATTACGCCGCGTTTTTTTTGCTCATCGGAAAGTTGGGCAAGTGCATTGCGCGCGCCGCGTTCTTTGAAACTGCCGGTGCGCTGAAGATTGTCGAGCTTGCAAAAAATTTGCATACCGGGGATTTCGCTCAGCGCAATGGAAGGCAGGCACGGCGAATAAAAAACGGCGCCTTTGATGCGTTCGCGCGCGGCTTCGATGTCTTTAAACGTGATCACGCGCCAGCAACCTTGGCGCAAGATTCCGCCTACGCAAAGGCTACGGCGAGACAGGCGACCATCGACAAGATCGACAGTTCTTATTTCGTGCTGTCGAGCGCTTCGCGGATTTTCTGGGCGAGCTGTTCGGGATCGAAAGGCTTGGGGAGGAAAAACATTTCCGGGTCGCGCCGATCGTGCGGGTGCAATGATTCCTCGAGATAACCGGAAACGAAGATCACTTTTGTGTGCGGACTGGTTTGATGCAGCCACTGCGCAAAATGGCGGCCGCTCATTTGCGGCATGACCATGTCGGTGAGAAGCAAATCGATTTTCTTGTCGCTGCCTTGCGCAATGAGCCGCTGCGCGTCGTCACCGTTTGCGGCTTCGATCACGTCGTAACCGAGATTGCGCAAAACGCGCACGGAGATGTGCCGAACGCTCACATCGTCTTCGAGCACGAGGATCGTTTCGGTGCCGGACAATTTCTTGGCGCTCGGTTTTTTGTAAGGCGACGGCGGTGGCGCGTCGACTTTCGCGAAATAAATTTTCACCGTCGTGCCGCGCCCAAGTTCGCTGTCGATGAAAATGTGGCCGCCGCTTTGGCGCACAATTCCGTAACTGGTGGCGAGGCCCAAGCCGCTGCCGAGCTCTTCATTTTTCGTGCTGAAGAATGGCTCGAATAGGTGCGCCTTCACTTCGTCGCTCATGCCCACGCCATTGTCGGCGATGGTGAGCGTGACATATTCGCCGGCGGGCAATTGCGCGCCGGCTCCGGGAGTTTCCTCGCCTGCTTCTATGTTTGATATGGAGGTCTCGAGGACAAGGCGGCCGCCGCGCGGCATGGCATCGCGCGCGTTGACAGCGAGATTGAGAATGACTTGCGTGAGCTGACCGGGATCGACCCGAATGTGCGCGCCGTCCTTGTCGCGATGCAAATGGCATTCGACCGAAATGTTTTCGCCGAGCAGCCGAAGCAAAGAGCGCTCGAGATTTGTAACGAGCGCATTGACCTCGATGACGCGCGGCTCGAGCGGATTTTTGCGGCTAAAAGCGAGAAGCTGAGTGGTGAGGGCAGAAGCGCGGCCGGCGGCGGAGCGGATCTCCGAGACGTGATCGGCGATCGTATTTTTGGGCCCGACTTCATCGATCAACAAATCGCTGTAGCCGAGAATGGTGGTGAGAAAATTGTTGAAATCGTGCGCGACGCCTCCGGCGAGCTGACCGAAGGCCTCCATTTTTTGCGAGCGACAAAGCTGGTCCTGCATTTGTTTGCGCGCGGTGATGTCCATGAGCGAACCGACAAAACGGACGGCGGCGCCGCGTCCGTCGCGGAGGATGAGGGCGCGCTCGAGTAAGAGCACATAGGAACCGTTCGCGTGTTGGAAGCGATATTCGCCGGACCAATTTTCGGTGGTGCCGGCAAACGCGTCGCGAATGCTGGTGAGCGTGCGCGAGCGATCTTCGGGATGAATCTGTGTCTGCCAAAAGCCGATCTCGTCGGTGGCGTTAGATCGACAATAACCGAGCAAACCCTCAAGGCCTTGCGGCCAGATCATGGCGCCGGTTTTTACATTCCAATCCCGAACAGCATCATTCGTAGCCCGGGCAACAGCCGCAGAATGTTCCGGGCCTTGAGCCGCACTGTCCGTCGAGGGATGAGAAGAATTTTCATGTTGTGGAGTGTGAAGGTTTTCGGCGGATTTATTGCGACGCGCTGCATCTCGCGGTTGTGCGCCTTCCTTTTTTTCGGTACCCAATCGCATGCTTCACATCACTCAAACCCAGTGCCGGGAAGGGAGCTAGTTCCGTGCCCCTGTTTCTCTCGTCAGCAAATGAAAAGCGCTTGCTTTCAGTGCATATGGAAAATAATCGTGTGAGCATTATCTATGGCATCCAACGTTGCATTTGATCCAGTCAAACCTCTCAAAAATCAGAAAGCGCTCGTCACCGGTGCGAGTTCCGGAATCGGCGAAGCGTGCGCGCTCGCTCTCGGCGAGGCCGGCGCAGCCGTAGCCGTAAATTATTTATCGGACGCAGGCGAAGCCAATCGCGTCGTCGAAGCGATTCGCAAAACTGGTGCGCAAGCAATCGCGGTGAAAGCGGACGTGAGCCGCGAAGATGAAGTGCAGGCCATGTTCGCCGAAATGCTGAAGGAATTCGGCACGATCGACATCCTGGTGAACAATGCCGGGCTGCAGCAGGACAGCGCTTTTCAAAATATGACGCTGAAACAATGGAACATCGTCATCGGCGTCAATCTCACCGGCCAGTTTCTTTGCGCGCGCGCGACGGTGAATGAATTTTTGCGGCGGGGAGTGGTGGCTTCCGTCTCGCAAGCGGCCGGCAAAATTATTTGCATGAGCTCGGTGCACGAGGTGATCCCGTGGGGCGGTCACGTCAATTATGCCGCCTCGAAAGGCGGCGTGATGCAGTTGATGAAAAGCATGGCGCAAGAGCTCGCGCCAAAAAAAATTCGCGTGAACAGCATTGCGCCCGGCGCCATCAAAACGCCGATCAATCGTGCCGCGTGGGAAACTCCGGAAGCGGAAAAATCTTTGCTTACTCTTATTCCCGATGGCCGCGTGGGTTTGCCGGAAGATATTGCACGCACTGCCGTCTGGCTGGCTTCGGATGCGTCGGATTATGTGACGGGCCAAACCCTTTTCGTGGACGGCGGGATGACACTTTATCCCGGCTTCGCGACCGGCGGATAAGTCGCGCGGGGGATTGTCGATCTAAGGACTCGGCACCGGAACGATCGGGATCTCGCCGAGAGGATCGCCGAGTTGCGGATTGTTTGCGGCGATCAATTCCGCCGGATAGATCATGCCGAGTGTCGCTCCATCGAAAGCGCCGATCTCGGCGACTTCAAGAGGGCCCGCTTCGCCATTGGCTGGAAGCGTCACCACAGATTTGGGATCGTTGTCCGCATATCCAAAAGAATCGAGGGTCCAGCGCAGCGCGACCAGGCGCGCGCCTTGCGGATCAAAAGTGGCAACCGTTCTGCCCGCGCTCGCGCGTTCAATGGTGACAGCGATTGGTTTGAGTCCCGTAAGATCGACATGTCGGGAAGAGGCGGGAAAATTTTTCAAGATAAAAACTTCGAGATGGCCGCGCGCGCCTTTATAAAGAGCGCTCACTCGTTGTGAACGTGCTTCCCCGGCGAGCTCTACCACCACGGTGGGCTGTGGGTCTGTCAGCGAAAAATCAAATGATGTCGCAGGATTTTCGTCAATCATGCGCGTGGCGAGACTTGATGGGCCCGAGCTGATGTAAAGAATGCGTGAATTAGCGCGGAGATCGGTCAGTGCGAAAGAGAGATTATCGTTATCACTTCCCGACGGGAGCGGATTCGAAATTTGTAAGACACGGCTTTCTTCCCGTCCCAAGTTTTCCGGCGCGTCCGTGCCGCGAAGTCGAAGCGCCGCGATGCGGCCGGCATTATCCACATGGAAGGAAAGGCGAACGTATTTTGCTTCCACGCCGAGCAGCGAGAGATTGAACAAGCGCTTGTGCGCAAAATGAACGCTGCCGTCGACTGCGTTCCATTTCGGACTTTCCGCGGGCAGACGATAGTTCGAGACAGCAATGTGCAGCTCGCCTTGGGCAGTTCCGTTTTCGTTGATGAAAGTGAGCCGATCGAGCAACGTACTTTTTGGCAGCGCGATCACGAAAGTCGAATCGCCTTCCTTCAGCGGGCAACTAATTGTGTGGTCGCTTTTGATCGCCACGGTGCGTTGTCCTTCAGTGTTTTGAAGACTTGGGCTGACAGCGGCGCCACCCGCGGTCGCCATCCAGGCGAGCGGCGAGTTTTCATCGCCCTCGGCAAAAGTGGGTTGCGCGAACGCGATCAGGACCGCGAGCAGTCCGCAGGACGCGATGAGGCCGCGGTAAAATGGAGCTTTTTGTGGGAAGGGATTCATGGTCGAGCGTTTGCAAAAGCTTAGACCGGGCCAGACATGTCGATTTTTCTGAGCGCGAGCGCGTATTTTTATGGCAAATCAGAAGATCACCGGCAGTGGCGTGGCGCTCGTGGAAAGCTGGGCGATTTAGCTTGAACCGCCTGCGCGATCTTAGTAAGAAGTGGGCATTAATCGCCAAGACCAACATAACAACAAATGCCTTTGGAAAAGGCGGATGTGGAACCCGGGTTCTGTTCCTGTCGCGCAGAGCGAACGGAGAAGTTTTTTAGCTATCTCCGGCCGGTGGTATTACATCTGCTAACCATTAACCGACTCCGTCTTATGAGCAGTAACTCCACATCAGTCTGCGCACGCCTTTTCGCAAAGAAGAGCTTCATCCTTTTACTTGCCCTGCTCAGCGCGGCCTCAATTGCGCGCGCGCAGGATGCAGTTCGTCCGTCGCTCGCCGGTGAAACCGCGGCCGCGGCGCGAAGTCAATCGCTCGACCGGATACCGTATAATCTGTTGCTCGGCCCGATTCGTTTCCGCTTCAGCGCGACCGCTGGAGTTGAGTATAACGACAACATCAATTTGTCCGAGGTGGATGAAAAATCCGACTTCATCGTCAAGCCGCAGGTAAACGTCGATGCGATTTGGCCGATTACTCAACTGAATACCCTGAAATTGGATTTGGGGATCGGGTATAACTTTTATATCCAGCACTCGCGTCAGGACACGAACACAATTCTGCTCTCACCCGGCTCGCAGTTGGCCTTCGATATTTTCGTAGGCGATTTCCGCATCAATATTCACGACCGCTTCTCGCTGCAACAGGATCCGATCGCTCAAATCGGGCTGAGCAACGTGGCCGATTACGGGCG
Organism: Verrucomicrobiota bacterium; assembly: GCA_041167045.1. Taxonomy (GTDB): domain Bacteria; phylum Verrucomicrobiota; class Verrucomicrobiia; order Chthoniobacterales; family UBA10450; genus CATPCN01. The sequence goes on along the minus strand of JBEEGW010000016.1, from coordinate 30,221 downwards.
CTTCGAAAACTATGCGGGTGTCAACGTGCTTTGGGATTTAAACAAAGCCGTCGCCACTCTCGGCTACGATCATTACAATTACATTTCGACCACTTCGCAGTTCGATTACCTCGACCGGAACGCGGAGATAGTTTCGGGCAGCTTCCTGGTTAATTTAAGTTCGACCACGGGCATCGGCATCGAAGGCAATCTTGTCGATACCTATTACGACCAGAATGTCCTGAATGATTCTCTGAGCTTCAGCGGTGGATTATTTCTGGAAACGCAGATCACTAATAATGTGAAGCTGCGCGTGGCGGGCGGTTATCAGGGCATCAACTTCGACAATACGGGCTCTGTCGCCGACTCGAGCGATCTTCGGGATTACTACGTGAACGGTTTGCTCACGCACCGCATCAACGCTTCGATCTCCCAATCACTTTCGGCCGGACACGAGACGATGTTGGGCGTGAATTCCAACTACACCACGCTGAATTATGTGCGCCACAGTTCTACTTGGAATGTGATCACGCACACAATCATCTCGACTGAACTTTTCTACGAAGACGCGGATGATTCCGGCGGATTTTTTTCAGAACACATGAATCGCTACGGCGGCGCATTCGCACTTGGCTATCAACTCACCCCGCACGTCACATTGGGCGCGCGCTATCAGTACACGCAGAAAGACTCGGATAAACCCCTGCGCGATTATGAGCAGAATCGCGTCTCAATCGACGGCACCTACAGCTTCTAGAGGGGGATTTGCGATTTGAGATGAAAATTTATGCCGTCGCCCTGGCCACCGCCGCATCGCTAACGACCGCGCTTTACATTCAAGCGCAGGACGCGAGCCCCGTCCCCACCATTCCCAAAGCCTCGCCGGCGGAAGACCTGCCGACCACGAGCACCGTCATGAGGACCAATTCCATGACCGTGCTCGACGACAAGAAAAAGCTGGGCTCAAACGATCACGTGAGTTTTCGCGTGGTGGAAGATCGAGATAACGATTCACAGCGCCTGCGCGTAAATGACAATGGCGAGTTGGAAGTGCCTTACATCGGGCTCGTGCCAGCGCAGGGAAAAACCTGCAAAGAACTGGCCTACACAATCAAGAACGCGCTCGAGAAAGAATATTACTATCACGCCACCGTGATTTTGGCGGTCGATCGCGTGAGCGAAAAATCGCGCGGCCGAATTTACGTTTACGGATCGGTCAAAGGACAGGGCCCGCAGGAAATTCCGGCGGACGAAACCTACACCGTGAGCAAGGCGATTATTCGCGCCGGTGGCTTCGGTGATTTCGCGAACAAACGGAAAATCAAACTCACGCGCAAGAACGGTCAGGACGTGACGATTGATCTCAAACGCGTGATTGAAGAAGGCCACACCGAAGAAGATGTCGCGTTGCAGCCGGACGATCAGATCTACGTGCCGCAGCGTTTGATTAACATGTAATTATGCAAAGCGCGGCCACCGAACGTCCCACTCCCGGCTCCTGGTCTACGACGATCTTTACGCGGCTGCATCGTTACAAGACGCTGTTTCAACGTCGCTGGTGGATCCCTCTCGTCACTGTCTGTCTGGGCTTGTTTGTCCAGGCGTGGCTCATTTATCAAATGCCGCCCTCATTCCAATCCACCAGCAAAATGATGCTGGCCGGAAAGTTAAATATTAGTCAGGGCGCGGTCTACAGCGAAGACAGCGTGAATTTTTACGGCACGCAGATTCAATTGATGCAGAGCGCGGAAGTGAAACATAGCGCCGAGGCGCTCGTCCGTTCCACTCACCCCGAAATGCAGCCGGTGCCGGTGGAAATTACCGTTTTGCAAAAACCGCGCACGTCGATCTTTGAGCTCATCGCCATCGGCAGCACGGGCGACTACACGCAGGCGTATCTCAACGCCGCCATGCAGAAGTATCTCGATTTTAAAAAGGGGATGCGCGAAGACCAGGGGCATAACGTTACCACCGCGATCACCGAGCAACTGATCCAGGTCGAAAAGGATTTGCGCAACGGCGAGGACGAGATGCTCGAGTTCCAAAAGCAAAACAACATCGGTTTCATTCAAGAGGAAGGAAACAGCGCTGCTGCGTATCTCGTAAAATTAAATCAGCAATACGCACAGCTGAAGACCGAGTACGATCTTTTGAATCTCCTCGATCTCGATCAAAACCTCGATCGCGCGCAGAAAAAACCAGACGCCGCCGACACCCAAGCGGCCGAAGACAAGGGCCTGCCGTTTTCCGACGTCGGTCCGGAAGGGGATTACCTGAAAGCGAAGCAGCAGGTGCAATTGCTCAAAGCGGAGCGCGACACGCTTGCCCGAGATCTGCGCCCCAAACATCCCAAGATTCTCAAATTAAACGACGAAGTCACCAAACAGGAGAAACTGATTGAACTTTTCCGGCGCGACACGGTGGAGAAGCTTGAGACGCGGCGCAAATCCATCGGCAAACAGATGGAGAACCTGCAATCGAACATTAAGGAATGGGAAGCCAAAGCGCTCGATCTCAGCCAGCGGCTCGCGCAATTCAATCGCGTAAAGGGAAAAGTCGATCGCCTGAAACTCCTTTACGACCGGCTGACCAATAACCTCAAGGATGTCGATGTCTCCCAAGTGGTCGACAGCGGCGATCAAGTTTCCATTATGGAAATGGCCACGCCGCCGATTTCCGTGCGGCCCGGTTTGATCAAGAGTCTTTTCATCGGTCTGGTTTGCGGCGCAATTGCCGGTCTCGCCATTTTACTGCTGCTCGATCGGATCGACGATCGCATGGCTTCGTTCGGAGAATTTCAACATCACTTCACCGAGAATGTGCTGGGCCAGATCCCGAAAGAGAAAACCAAAGGCAAAGTCACTCTCCTTCAGCCCGACGATGCTCGCCATGTCTTTGCCGAGTCCTATCGCAATGTTCGATCGTCGCTCTTCTTCATGCCTTACGATGGCCCACGCCCCAAGACCATGCTCATCACCAGCGCGGTTCCGAACGAAGGCAAGTCCACCGTCTCTTCCAATCTCGCCATCACCATGGCGCTCTCCGGCGCGCGCACCTTGTTGATCGACGGCGATCTGCGCCGCGGCGCACTACGCGAATTATTCGGCATCTCTTCGCACATCGGATTCTCCGAAGTGTTGAAACAGGAAGTCGATTGGCGCGAAGTGACTGTGCCGACGGCGTACCCAAATTTATTTCTACTGCCTCGCGGCAAGACCCTCACCCAACCGAGCGAACATCTCTTGCGCGAATCGACCGATACATTCCTGAAAGAAGTTTACCAGAACTACGATTACATCATCATCGACAGCTCGCCCGTGCTGGCAGCCGATGATACGACGAGTCTCGCGCCGAAGATCGACGCGACATTGTTTGTCGTTCGCCTTTCCTACACCTCGGCCCGTTTGTCGCGCAAATCCCTTGAGCTTCTTTACAATCGGCAGGTCAACGTCCCCGGCGTTATTCTTAACTACGTGGATACGTCGCTGCCCGAGTATTATTATTACCAATACTCGGAATACTACACTCCAGTGCCGAGCGCGGAAGAGCGCATGGCCGCTGCGTCCGAGCCCGAGCAGGCGAAAACCATTTAGCGATTTGTTTTTCGTCGGCGCTGTTTCAAGCGCTCGATTTATCACTCGGCGGCTGGCACAACCGCCGCTACAAATCATCTTGATGGATGAAGTGCTCATCGCCTTATGAGTTTTTTCGGCCCTTTCTCCTCGCCTTTCTTTAATGAGGCGACCGCCCCGCTTGTTCGGCGCGCACTCCAGCGCGCGAAAGTGGTGGGCAATTTCACATTCGTTCAGGCCGTCGTTCAGCTCATCGGTTTTTGCAGCGGAATTCTTCTCGTCCGACGCCTCGCCCAACACGAATACGCTTACTTCACCATTGCCAATTCGATGCAGGCCACGATTAATGTGCTCGCTGACATCGGCATCAGCGTCGGTCTCGTTTCAATCGGTGGCCGCGTCTGGCAAGATCGACATCGTTTCGGACAACTCATTTGCACGGCCTTGCAGCTTCGCCGGATGTTGGGCTCGATTGCGATCGTCGTTATCACGCCGGTTTTGTACTTCCTGCTCGTCAAAAACGGCGCGTCGATTTTTTATTCGCTTTTGCTTGTCGCCCTCGTTTTGTTCGGGCTTCTCCTGCAATTGTCTCTCGGCGTTCTGGGCGTAGTGCCGCGATTGCGCTCGGACATCGGACGAATTCAAACGATCGATTTCACGGGAGCGTTCGCGCGCCTGGCGATACTGCTCGCGCTCGTTTTTATTTTTCTCAATGGCGCCGTCGCCGTTGCAGTCGGTTCCGCTACGTTGCTCGTGCAATATTGGATGTTGCGTCGATACGCCGCCGGCGTCATCGACCTCGATGCGCCGCCCAACGCCGAAGATCGACATGCCATGCTCGGATTTATTCGCACGCTCGCGCCCAATGCCGTTTTCTTTTGTTTCCAGGGACAGGTCACGATTTTTCTGATCAGCATTTTCGGAAAAGGAAGCAATTCTGTCGCGGAAGTCGGCGCGCTCGGCCGGCTGGCCATGATCTTCGCCGTGCTGAGCAATTTACTCACCAACATTTTCGTGCCCGCCTTTGCGCGCTGCCAAAGCGAGCGCAAATTGCGCTGGCTTTACCTTCTCATCGTCGGCGGAGTTGCCGGCTTCAGTCTTCTGGTCGTATGCGCAGCCGCGCTTTTCCCGAACGCATTTCTTTTCGTTCTCGGCGGGAAATACGCGCATCTCCAGCGCGAGTTGGTCTTCATGGTCGGCGGCTCGGTCCTCTATGCGTTGATTGGCACAGTCTGGGAGCTGAATGCATCGAAAGCCTGGATCGCCGGATCGTGGCTCTACATTCCGTTAACGCTCGGAACGCAATTCGCGCTCATTCCCTTCATCGATTTCTCAACCGTAAAAGGCGTGCTCGTTTTCAATCTGATTTCAGCCGCGCCCAATTTGCTTCTTAATATCGCACTCAGTTATCGGGGCTTTCGGAACTTCGCGGTCAACGCGACATGAGAATACCGAACTTCGGTTATCATCTCGCCCGCAGCGAAGGCGCGGCCATCCGCCGGCTCTATCACAACGCCCTGCCCATGATTGTGCGCCGCAAAATTCAGCCGCCTGCAGAAATTCCTGTCGATCTTGTCACCTATTCGGGCGAGGCCGCCCTCGCCGAGCAAGTCGCTTCCATTCGCTCATTTCTTCGTCACGCCGGTCGTCCGAAACAATGTACCATCTTTTCCGATGGAACGTACACGTCGCGCAGCATCGACCTGCTCGAGCGCATCGATCCGGTCGTTCATGTCAGCACCGCGCTGCCGGCCGTCTCGCCGCAATTTCCGGAAAAGTTTCGCGCCTATCTTGCCAACCATCCCACCGGCAAACAACTCGCCGTCATCATGTCGATCTTCGCCAAAAATCAACCGGCAATATATGCCGATTCGGACGTTTTGTTTTTTGCCGGCGCGCAGCATCTTTCGTCATTGATCGGACAACGCGATGCGCCGGCAATGTTTCTGGCCGATTGTATTGTGGCCGCCGATGAAAGACTCTTTCGCGATCCATCCGAGCGGGAACAACCCGTCAACACAGGATTTCTTTTGTTATTTCAACCGCTGGACTGGTCGCTGGCGCTGCGGCGTTTTGGCGAGCTCGATGGAGCGCCAAATTTCTTCACCAACCAGACGATCACGCATCTAACCATGCACGCGAACGGCGCGCTTCCTTTCGATCCGCGGAAGTACGTTCTCCAGCTCGACGATCAATTTATGCATCGTGTTCGTTATGCGGGTGGCGATTTGGCGCTGCGGCATTATGTCAATCCGGTCAGGCACAAATTTTGGACCAGCCTGTTTCGTTGATGTCGATGGAACATTCCCAAAAACCATTGCGCATTCTCGCGGTCGTCAATCTCGCGTGGGACCGGCGACTTGGGGCATCGCGTGTCTGGCTCGAGCTGGGTGAAGAATGGCGGGCCGCCGGACATATCGTCGACAAATACAGTCTTACCGACGCATTTCCCAAACCGAGCAGGCGCAGCGCCATGATCGCACTGCGACAGGTGATGTTCGCCTACCGCGCCGCGCGCTTCATTCGGAAAAACGCCGCCCGCTACGACGTGATCGATGCTCTTCTTGGCACGGTTCCGTTTTCAAAAAAGCGCCTGGGATTTCGCGGATTACTCGTCGCGCGCTCCGTCGGTTTCTATCGGCTTTACGAAAAGTTCGATGTCTTTGCGCGAAATCGCTGGCCTGATCTTTCCCGCGGGAAGCTCATCGGTCGACTGCTCTACACGTTGACGAGGAAACGTTGGCTCAAAGCAGCAAACGATGCCGTTCGCCACGCCGATCTTATTAATCTGGCGAATGAAGATGAGTTGATCTCGCTCCGTGAAGAAATTAAATCCAGCAAGCCCGCTATCGTCCAACCATACGGCTTGAGTCCCGAGCGTTGGCGCGCGCTTTCCGGCGTGGCGGCATCGCCGGAATCGCGTCTCGCGCGAAAAAAAATCAGTTTTATCGGAGCGTGGACAGTTCGGAAAGGCTCGAAGGATTGGGCGAAAATCGTGCAGCGAATCCGTGCCGAAATTCCGGAAGCGACCTTTCGTTTTCTCGGGACGATGACGGAAGATGCGAAGGTTCTGCACGATCTAGGTCTGCAAGAATGTGATTATGTCGATCTTGTCCGCGAGTACGAACCAGATGCGCTGCCGGAGCTTCTCGCCGATTGCGCGCTTGGAATTTTCCCGAGCTATGTGGAAGGATTTCCTTTCGGGCTGCTCGAACAGCTCGCCTCCGGAATTCCCACGATCGCGTACGATGCGCCTGGCGCGCGGCGAATTCTTGAGCCCATGCGCGATAGAGCGCTCATCGAGCTCGGCGAAACAGATGGGTTGGCAAAACGAGCGATCGAAATGTTGCGACAGGATCTCAATTCCTACAACGCGTTGCGCGAACAAGCTCTTGCCATCGCGGCGCGATATTCGTGGCCGCAAATCGCGACCGAAACCTTGCACGCGTACCGTCAAGCACTCGCTCCCACCGGCGCGATCGTTTTCACTCATCCGTTCGGTTTGCGATCCACCGGCGGCGGCGCGCGAATCATGCGCGCGCTTTTGCGCGATGCGCCGAATCCAGTGCTGAGCGTCTGCACTTCGCCGGAGCCGCCCCCGGAGGGAAGTTTTGTGCGCGAATTGCACGTTCCGCCGCGGCCAAGTTTTGGCAGAATCGAGCGCACCCGTTTCGCGGGTCTCGCCCATTCGGCCACACCCGTTTTCGCCCGAGGATTTGCGCGGCGACTGGAACAGGCGTGCCTGGAATGCAACGCCGCCGCAATTCATTCCATCGCTCACGCGGGGATGGATTTTTACTCCGCGCTTCTTGTCGCAAAAAAAATGAGCATCCCCTTTTTTCTGCACATGCATGACGACTTCGTCTACAGCGCGCGCGGGTATCGCAGCGAAGGCGCGGCGCACAAAGCATTGAGCGAGGCGTGGCAAAGCGCGGTCGGAAGATTTGTCATCTGTGCGCAGCTTGGTGACGAATATTGTCGTCGTTATGGCAAACGCGATTACGTCGTGGTGACCGATGGACTCGACCGCGTGGCCGCAGCGCCGGTGCAACGCTCCGGTCGAGATTTGCGAATTTATTTCATGGGCCTTTTCCATCTCGAGTACGAAGAGAACTTGAAAATTCTGCTGGCCGCGCTCGCGGAGTTGCGAGAAGCGGGACGTGTCGTTTCCATCACGCTCCGCTGTGGCAGTCTGCGGCCTAATCTCATCCGAGGGTACGAGGAGCTTGTTCGCGTTTTGCCTTTTGCTTCCGAAAGCGATGTTGAATCCGACCTCGAGAAAGCCGATTTGCTTTATCTGCCTCTGCCTTTTGAAAAAAAATACGATCCGTTTGTCCGATTTAGCCTTTCCACAAAAATGGTGACCTACATCGGCAGCGGAATTCCGACGCTCTATCACGGCCCGTTCAACTCCGCGGTCCATGATTTGCTGAGCGAACATCGCGCCGCCTTACTCAGTGCCGCGCGCGATCCGCGCGTGCTGGCCGAAACGCTGCAACACTATGTCGATCTTAGGAAACAGGGAATGGACGCCGCGGCCAACGCGCTTGAGCTTGCGAAAAGGAAATTTATGCTGCGCGATATTCGCGAAAGATTCTGGGGCGTTATCGATCGCTCGTTAGGCAAATGAGCGCGCATTCTCTTTTGCGACGCATTTGGTTCGACGGATTGCTTTTCCTCTGCAACCACGTGGTCGGTCACGTGCCGAGCCATTGCCTTCGCCAGTGGTTTTACCGCGGCCTGATGCAGTTCGAGATCGGCGAGCGAAGTTATATTTTTATGGGCGCGCGTTTCGATGCGCGTCGCCATTTTAAAATCGGCGATCATTCCACGGTGAACGAACGCTGCCGGCTCGACAATCGGGGTGGACTGGAGATCGGAAATAACGTCTCGATCTCTTCCGAAGTTTGCATCCTGACCGCCGATCACGATCCGCGCAGCCCGGACTTTGCCGGCCGCATCCGCGCGGTGCGCATCGACGATTACGCATTCATCGGCACGCGCGCTATGATTTTGCCCGGCGTAAATATTGGGCGCGGCGGAATTGTGGCCGCGGGCGCCGTCGTCACGAAGAACGTTGCGCCGTTGGCCATCGTCGCCGGGTGTCCCGCCAAAGAAATCGGCACGCGTAATCCTGATCTAAATTATCAGATCGATTACGGTCGGCTTTTCGCGTGACTGCGCCGCCCATTTTGCAAATCGTGCCGCAACTTCCCGGCACGCACGGTGGCGTGGGAGATTACTCGCTGACTTTGGCCAAGACGTTGCGAGCGCGTTATGGGCGCGAAACAGTTTTCATTTCATCCGGGAATATTTCGGAGGCGTCGAGCAGCCAGCACGAACACGTCATTCTGCATTATGTGAATTACGGTTATCAAAAGCGTGGCGTGCCTTTCGCGCTTTTACCTTTGTTGCGCGATCTACGTCGCGGAGGCCGCGGACGTTTTCTCACCATCTTTCACGAGCTCTATGCCTCCGGCCCGCCGTGGCAAAGCGCTTTTTGGCTGCGACCGTTCCAAGTTCAGATCGCGCGCTCAATTTCTCGACTCTCCGATGCTTGCATCGTGAGCAGCGACACGAGCGCGCGAGAACTCCAGAAACTTACGCCGCAGGTTCGCGTTCGCGTTCATCCGGTGTTCTCGAACTTCGGTGAGCCGTCACTTTCGCAAACGCAAACCGCGGAGCGCGATCCGCATCGCTGGGTCATTTGCGGCGGAACTGCTTTGGTCGAACGATCTGTGCGATCCTTCTGCGCGATAGTGAAACATATTCCGCCGGCGTTTTCGCCGAGTGAATTGTTCGTGCTGGGTGGAAATGACAATCCCGCAGTGCGTTCGCTTCTTTCTACATTGACCGCGATGCACTCAGATTATCGCCCGCAAATTGCGGCGGAAGAAGCACCGCAGATTCTCTCCACGTGCTCGTTCTCTTGGATGGATTATTTTCACCGCGCGGACGTCCCCACCGATGCCTTGTTGAAATCCTCCGCCTTCGCTGCGGCGTGCGCGCATGGCGTCATCGCGGTCTTGCCGCATCCTGGTTCCAGCATTTCGATCGGGACGGACGCACTTCCCGGTCCCTATTTTGTGCAGGCGCATCGCTGCCAACTGCCTCCGGAACAAGATCGGCATAAAGTTGCGGCGCAAATCTATGATTGGTATCGAAGCCATGCCGCGTCGCAGCATTTGGCCAAAGGAATCGCGTGCGCGCTGGATCTGCCGGAAAAGCCCGCCGCGTGAAAATTTTGATTTCATCTCATGCCTTTGCGCCCAGCATTGGTGGAATAGAGACGGCCAGCGCTCTGCTTGCGGAGGAGTTTTCTAAAAGAGACCACGCCGTCACAATCGTCACTCAGACCGTCGCGAAAAACGGTGAACAATTTCCGTTCCCGATAGTTCGCCAGCCTGCGCTCTCGAAATTGTTTCATCTCATAAGTTGGTGCGACGTTTTTTGGCAAAACAATTTGAGCCTGCGCACGCTTTGGCCCGCACTTTTGCTCCGAAAGCCGGTCGTCATCACTCATCAGGGCTCCTATTGCCGTCGACCATCCGGGCTCGATTTCGCGCAGCGAATCAAGCATGCGGTCGCGAATCGAATGACCGGAGTGGCCATTAGCAAATATGTTGCAGCCTGCTTCAAAAATCCGTCGGTCATTATTCCAAATCCGTACGACGCGCCCGTGTTTACGAACAAAACGCCGACTGCGGAACGCAGCGCAGATCTGATTTTTGTAGGGCGACTCGTTTCAGAAAAGGGACTGGATATTCTGCTCGAATCATTGGCGCGTTTGCGGTCGCGTGGATTGCATCCGCAGTTGACGGTGGTCGGCTCCGGCCCGGAACTGACTGCGATGCAAGCGCTCGCGCACAAGATCGACATAAACAATCAGGTTCGCTTTCTCGGAGCGAAAACCGGAGCGGAGCTCGCCGGGATTCTGAACCAGCACAAAGTCCTTGTCGTTCCCTCGCGTTACGATGAGCCGTTCGGGATTGTTGCGCTCGAAGGCATCGCCTGCGGTTGCGTGGTCGTGGCTGCGGGCGGGGGCGGTCTTCCCGAAGCGATCGGAGCTTGCGGCATCACTTTTCCAAACGGAGACGTCGACGCGTTGGCGAACGCGCTCGAGAAATTACTGGCCGCGCCTAACGACCTCTCGCAATTTACAACCAGCGCCGCGCAGCATCTTGCCCGTTTTCAGCCGGCCACAATTGCGGACGCTTATTTAAATCTGTTTCAGTCGAAACTTCAGTGATTCTTCTCTCGCACCCGACCGCTAATCAAAACGTTCGGCAGACGGCTCTCGCTTTTGCCGAGGCTGGATTGCTCGAAGAATTCTGGACGTGCGTGCAATGGAAACGCGGCAGTTTGTTTGACAAAGCGCTATTTTTTTCCGATCGCGCGCGCAACGAACTTCGACGGCGTTCCTTTTCCGCCGAGCTGCAACCATTCATTCGGACGTTTCCGTGGCGCGAATGGGGCCGGCATTTTTCCGCGCAGTTCGGTTTGGCGGCGAATGCAGCCGGTTTTTTTTCTGTCGATGCAATTTACCGATCGCTCGATCGGCGCGTGGCGCGACGACTGGCTGGTGCCGAGAAAAAGATCAAAGCCGTTTATGCGTACGATGCCGGTGCGCTCGAATCGTTTCGTGCGGCCAAGCGCGTGGGAATGAAATGCATTTACGAGCACCCGATTATCTACTGGAGAAAAGTTCAGCAACTCCAGCGCGAAGAAGCGCAACTGCATCCGGAATGGGCGCCGACCCTCAACGCCCTCGTCGACAGCGAAGAAAAATTGCTGCGAAAGGACGAAGAGCTTGCGCGGGCCGATGTTGTCATTGCACCGAGCAGTTTTGCGCAGGAAAGCCTTCGCGCGACTCCGAATTTAAAGGCGAGTATACAAGTGATTCCGTACGGCGCGCCAAACGTGGTCGAGCGCACTTTCGCAGATGAAGCGAATAAGAAATTGCGCGTTCTCTTTGTCGGCGCGTTGAGTCAGGCGAAAGGTCTTGGTTATTTGTTGCAAGCGGCTGCGCATCTCGACCGTCAGATCGAGCTCACTCTGATCGGTCAACGCGTCAGCCCCGTCATGCCGAGCGCGGCGGTGTTAGATCGACATAAATGGATCCCGTCTTTGCCGCATGACGAGCTTCTCGCCGAAATGTCGCGCCACGATGTTTTGGTTCTGCCCTCGTTGCACGAAGGGTTCGGCCTCGTCATCCCCGAAGCAATGGCGCAGGGTTTGGTTGTGATCACTACTGCCCACACGGCCGGGCCGGACATCATCACGGACGGAGTCGACGGATTTATCGTGCCGATCCGCTCGGCCGAAGCGATCGAGGAAAAGTTGAATTATTGCGTCGCGGATAGAAAGCTGCTCTGCGAAATGAAGCGCGCCGCGCAACGCAAAGCCGCATCGCTGCAATGGCAAATTTATCGGCAACAAGTCGTCGCGATGGCACGCGCCGTGATTCAATAATGCTGCAATGAATCCGAACCAACCCCAGATGCCGGTGGCGATGAGGCGAAAGGCGCCGGCCACGGTCGCGCCCCCGCCGTGGTTGGAGCGGGATAAGCTCATCGAGAATATCCGCCGCCTCATCTGGCTTTATTTTCTGCTCCTGATCTTTGAAGGCGCTTTGCGCAAATGGATCGTGCCGCGCTATTCCGATCCGTTGCTCATCATTCGCGATCCGATCGCGATCCTAATTTACCTGCTCGCAATTAAGGCGCGCGTTTTTCCGCGCGGCAATTTTATGTGGTCGCTCGTAATTATTTCGCTGCTCTGTTGGACGGCAGGCATTCTTGTGCTGCTGCCTTATTTGCCGATCCAAACCGTAATTCTGGTTACCGGTTACGGATTTCGCTCGAACTTTCTTCATCTTCCGTTGCTTTTCATTATTCCGGGGGTTTTCAATCCTGCGCACGTGCGACGCATGGGGTGGTGGATCATTTTGGGAATGATTCCGATGGCCTTGCTCATGGCCTATCAGTTTCACGCGGCGCCCGATTCGTTCATCAATCGCACGGTCGGCCTCGGTGAAGCGCAGCAAATCCAGACTGGCGGCGGAAAAATCCGGCCGCCGGGAACTTTCTCGTTTATTTCCGGCGCGATTCTTTACTTGAGCGCGGCAGCGGCATTTTTGCTGCATGCTGCGCTCTCGAAACTTCCGTACAAAAATTGGATCCTGGGCGCGTCCGGTTTGAGTGTGATTGTCGGCATTGCTGTTTCGGGAAGCCGCTCCGCCGTACTGTCAGTGGGCCTTATCCTTGTTGCGCTGGCCGTCATTCTTGTTGTTCGTCCCAGCGCTGTCACCAAATTTGGGCGCGTTTTGCTCCTTGTCATCATTTTGGGTTGGGCGCTTGGCCATGTGCCGATTTTTCGTGAAGGCGTCGGGATTCTTTCGGATCGCTTTACCGAATCGGCCGCCGAAGCGGACACTTCGATCGCGCGCGGAATGGTTTCCCGTGTATTCGAAGGTTTTTTTGAAGGCTTCAAAGTTATCGATCGCATGCCGTGGGGCGGATACGGTTTGGGCATCGGCACAAATGGCGGTGCGCGCTTCCTCGTCGGCCGCGCCGCATTTTTGCTCGCGGAAAATGAGTGGGCGCGCATTTTACTCGAGAGCGGTCCGTTCTTTGGCTTGGCATTTCTTCTTTGGCGCGCCGCGCTTACTTTTCGAATCGGTTATCTCGCTTTTCTCCAACTCCTCCTCGGCCGCACCTTACCGCTCTTTCTTTTCGCCGCCGGCTTCTACTCGCTGATCGGCGGACCGTTCGGCCAACCGACCAACGTCGGCTTCGCGGTTCTGCTCATGGGACTGTGTTTGGCGGCGGGCAAACCGGAAAATGATGTCGATCTTTCCGCGGCGACGGAACCGGCCGGTGGAGTGAAAAAAATTGCGCCGTCGAAATTGCCGAGCCGCTCGGCATATTCGGCCCGATTGCATCAGCCAATCGACGCTCGCGATCCTCTCAATGATTCTGTTGATCGGTAATTACCGGCCCGATCAGCAGCAAAGCATGCAGCGATTCGCGCAGATGATGCAACAAGGCCTCGTCGAGACCGGCATCACCGCCGAACTCATTGCGCCTGAGCCTGTCGTTGGAAATTTTATGGGCGCGGGCCGATTCATCGCCAAGTGGCTCGGTTACATCGATAAGTTTGTTTTTTTCCCGCGCGTGCTCAGGAAAAGACTCCGGGCGCGTCCGGCCCTCGTCCACATCTGTGATCATTCGAACGCCATCTACACACGCTGGACGAAAAGTCTGCCCGTCGTTGTGACCTGTCACGATTTGCTCGCGGTGCGTGGGGCGCTCGGCGAAGAAACGAATTGTCCGGCTTCGTTCACCGGGAAATTTCTGCAGCGCTGGATCGTGCGCGGGCTGCGACGCGCCAGCACGATCGCGTGCGTTTCGCAGGCAACTTTGCGCGATGCGCAGCGGATCATCGCGCGCGACGAAACTTCGCCGCACCTCGAAGTCGTGCCCCTCGGCCTGAATTATCCGTTTCGAAAGTTGGATACTTCGGAAGCCACGGCGCGTCTTGAACAATTGGGACATGTCGATCTTGGCCGGCCATTTATTCTTCACGTCGGGTCAAGCGAGCGCCGGAAAAATCGCGAAGGTCTGCTGCGAATTTTTGCGCAGACAAAAGACAAATGGAATGGACAGCTTATTTTCGCGGGCGCTCCGCTCGAGCTGGAACTGAGCTCGTTAGGCAAGAGTCTCGGTATAGATGGGCGCATTGTCGAAGTCCGCAATCCCGACAGCGAGATTTTGGAAGCGCTCTATAATTGCGCCAACGCGTTAGTTTATCCTTCCCGCTTCGAAGGCTTCGGCTGGCCGGTAGCGGAAGCGCAAGCATGCGGATGTCCTGTTATTTGCAGCGATGCTGGGCCGCTTCCGGAGGTCGTCGGCGATTCCGCCATGACGCATCCAGTCGATGATGAGAACGGTTTTGCCGCCGACGTGTTGCGGCTCAACGACCCCGCCGAGCGCGAGCGCTGGAGCGCGCAAAGTTTGCGCAATGCCGAACGTTTTTCCACGCCGAAAATGATCCAGCGTTACATCGACATCTACCAAACGCTCGCGCCGCAACTTTGATTTTCGCGCTTTGAAAATTCTGCAGATGGTGCAAACGCTCGATCCGAGCACAGGCGGTGTCGCGCGGGCGGTGACCTCGCTGAGCAAAGCGCTCGCGGCTCGCGGCCACGCGGTTGAGATCGTCACACTCGATGAAAAATCGTCCGGCTGGCTGAATAGCATCGATCTTCCGGTCCATCCGTTGGGTGTAGGCCTAACGAGTTATCGCTACTCGAAAAATTTACTGTCCTGGCTGCGCGAAAATGGCGCGCGATTCGACCGCGTAATAGTCAACGGCCTCTGGCAATATCTCAGCTTCGCCGCCTGGCGTTATTTCGCAGGTGGCACTGTTCCCTATTTCGTTTTTCCGCACGGAATGCTCGACCCGTGGTTCAAAAGAAAATTTCCGCTCAAGCACGCCAAGAAATGGTTTTACTGGCCGTGGGCCGATTATCGCGTTCTGCGCGACGCGCGCGCGGTCATTTTCACTTCAGAAGAAGAACGGCTGGAGGCGAGAAAATCATTCTGGCTTTATCGATGTCGCGAACGCGTTTCACCTCTCGGCGTCGAAGGCAGCGAATCGCTCGCGGCTGATGCGCGCGAGATATTTCTGCAAAAATTTCCTGCATTGCGCGACAAACGCTTTCTTCTATTTCTCGGCCGACTTCATCCAAAAAAAGGCTGCGACCTTTTGATCGAAGCACTCGCGCGTACTGTGGACTCAGAAGATTACTTCTCGCTCGCGTTGGCTGGCCCCGATCAAATCGGTTGGGAAAAAGATCTACGCGAACAAGTTGGCCGACTTGGTCTTGGATCGAGAATTGTTTTCACCGGAATGTTGGAAGGCGATCTCAAGCGCGGAGCGTTCGCGGCGGCGGATGCGTTTATTCTTCCTTCGCACCAGGAAAATTTTGGCATGTCGGTGGCGGAAGCGTTAGCCGCGGCCTTGCCGGTGCTGATTTCGAACCGCGTGAATATCTGGCGTGAGATCGAAGCCGACCGCGCCGGCTACATCGACAATGACGATCTCGCCGGCACTTCGCGATTGATCGAACGCTGGCAGCAGACTCCCGCGCCGGAACGCGCCGCCATGGGCGAAAATGCCAGGAAATGTTTCGAGCGCCGGTTTGAAATCAATGGCGCGGCCGCTTCGCTGCTGCACATTCTGGAGGAGCCCGCGGCTTCCGCATGAAGATCACGATTGTGCTCGGCGCATTTTTTCCAGTCCCGCCTGTGATGGGCGGCGCGATCGAAAAAGTCTGGTTCGCGCTCGGCCAGGAATTTGCGCGCCGCGGCCACACCGTCGTGCAAATCTCACGCGCGTTTCCACGCTTTCCGCGCACGGAAATAATCGCCGGCGCGAAACATCGACGTGTGCGCGGTTTCGATGCCCCGGCCTCGCTGCTTTGGTTGAAAGTGCTCGATCTGATTTATTCGGTGCGCGCGTATTTCGTTTTGCCGCGCGCGGACATTCTGGTCACGAACACATTTTGGTTTCCGATGCTATTGCGCAATGGCAAGCGCGGGAAACTTTACGTGCACGTGGCGCGTTTTCCGAAAGGCCAGATGCGTTTGTATAAACATGCCGCGCGTCTGCAAACTCCCTCGCAGGCGGTGGCGCGCGCCGTGGTCGCGGAAGTGCCGTCGCTCGAGGCCAAAATCGTCGTGATTCCGAATCCGACTCCGCAGCGAAGCATGGCTCTGCCCATTTCGAAGCGGGAAAAAATTATTCTTTTTGTCGGACGCATTCATCCCGAAAAGGGCGTGCATCTTTTGATCGACGCTTTTGCGAACAGCGCGCGCGAACGTTCACCGGAGTGGCTGCTCAGGATTGTCGGCCCGACCGAAACGAGATATGGCGGCGGCGGCGAAGATTATCTGCGCAAACTAAAACGCGCCGCCGCCAAGACCGGTAGTCGCAT
Organism: Verrucomicrobiota bacterium; assembly: GCA_041167045.1. GTDB lineage: Bacteria > Verrucomicrobiota > Verrucomicrobiia > Chthoniobacterales > UBA10450 > CATPCN01. The sequence goes on along the minus strand of JBEEGW010000016.1, from coordinate 13,670 downwards.
CGAAATGCGCGGCCCGATATTCGACGCAGCTGCGCTCGACCGCGAATTTTGGTCGGCGCGCGTTTTCGCTTACCCATCGCTGGCCGAGAAAGGAGAATCATTCGGGCTCGCCCCGCTCGAAGCAATGGCGCACGGTTGCGCGGCGCTCGTTTCCGATTTGGAATGTTTCCACGATTTTATTGTCGATCCGGAAACCGGTTTCATTTTTGACCATCGCGCGGCCAATCCGGAAAAAGCACTGGCCGCGAAGATGTCGATCTTGCTGGCGGATGAAACATTGCTCGCGCGCGCGGCTGAGGCAGGTTATCGAAAATCTGCCGATTACACGGTCAAGCGTGTGGCTGATCAATTTCTCGAAGACTTTTCCGCCGTGATGCAAAGCTAACGATGAACGAGCAGACCGTGAATCCCAACCAAAGCTCCGCCTACGAATCGCCCTGGTCGATGGAAAATCGCGCGCTGCGCATTTTGTGGGAGTTTTGCTGGTTCATCTTTTGCATCTGGACGCCGAAGCCTTTGAATCCGTGGCGGCTGTTTTGGCTGCGCACGTTTGGCGCGAAGATCGGCGGCACGCCTTTCGTGCATCAACGCGCGCGCATCGCCATTCCATGGAATCTCATCCTGCACGATCGCGCGTGTCTCGGAGATCGCGCGAACGCCTACAATCTCGCCGAAATCGAAATCGGCGCGGGCGCCACCGTTGCGCAGGAAGTTTACCTGAGCACCGGCAGCCACAACTTCAATCAACCCGCGATGCCGCTTACGACGGCAAAGATCACCATCGGTCCCGAGGCGTTCATCGGCGCGCGCGCGTTCGTTCTTCCGGGCGTAACGATTGGATCGAGAAGTGTGATTGGCGCCGGCTCGGTCGTGACGAAGGATGTTCCGGACGACGCGATCGCCGCCGGAAATCCTTGTCGCCTAATCAAATCACGTTCCGCTTAAGCTGCTCCACGCGTTTATGAGATGGAGCGAGACCGTTGTTTTTAGGCATCGGCTGTTCATCGGTTTCATCATTTTCTACGCGGCGGTGGTGTTGTTTCAATTGCCGCACGGTCTCGCCAGCCTCGATGCGCATGGGATCGTCGCCGCGACTCGATCCTTGCTGGAAAACCATCGCGTGGAAATTTCCCGTCCGCCCGGTCATCCCACCACGGAATTCTATATTTTCGGAACGGTCGGCTGGTTTTTGCAAAAATGCGGCGGTTTAAAATTTGACGATGCGGCGTATCTCGTTTCGCAATCGCTCGCTGCGCTTGCTACGCTCGTTTTGTTTTACGAGTTGGTTTTGCGAGCGGGAGCTGAACGGAGGCAGGCGCTGCTCGCGGTCATTTGTCTCGCTTTTTCTGCGCAATATTTTCAACACGCAGTTGATGGCGAGGAATTCATTTTCGCTTTGTTTTTTATTCTGCTGGCAGTGCGGCTTTTGATTGTCCCCGCCAACCAGCCGGTAAGCTTCGGACGAATGTTTATGTCGATCTTGTCTTTCGCGCTGGCAACGGGGTGTCGTCCGGAAGTTTTATTTGCCGGCGTGATGTTTCCGGTGGGCTGCGCATTGCATCCGAAGCTCGGGTGGAAATGGGCGGTGGCCAGTTTGGTTTCTTTAGCGCTCGCTATCGGCGTCGTTTGGCTCCCAATCATATTCCACGGCGTGCGATGGCCGTACCAATCCGGCATGAGTTCTCGCGAATCGATTCTCGGCGGCGGCTATAAACTGATTTTCCAATCTTTCACCCTTCCGGTGTTCGTTTTGCTTTGTTGGATCTGGCTCGGTGCGGCAATCAAGGTGCGCGACCGAATGCGCCAGCCTTTTCCCACGAACTTTCTTTTCGCGGTCTCGTGTCTTCTCCCGTTAATTTTTTTCGCGCTTTTTTTCCGGTACGCCACAAAGCCCGCCTACATTTTGATTACGCTTCCGTTTTTTTTGTTGCTCGCGCTTGAACGCGCGAAAGCAGTGCTGGTTGTTCTGACCGCGCTGACCCTTCTTGGTGTTTTCGTCAGCGTCGACATCTTCAAAGATCGACAATTGACCCGGCCTTTCCTGACTTCAGGAACATATTTTGCAGCCGTCCATGCGAAGCCATATTACAAACTTGGCTACCTGCGCGAACTGGAGCGGCAATGTGACGGCGCGCCGGCCGTCATCATCGGGAACGCGTGGCCGTGGGATTTTGAGTATCACCTCACGCGTGGCACTTTTTTCGCTCGCGAAGAAGTCATGAGCAGCACAGACGGCCAAAGCATCCCGGCATTTTTCCCGGGAGAAAAAAACGCGTGCCTGCTGCTTCCGCGTGACGCCGCCTTTCAAACTCAGCTGCTGGAAGGTTGGCAGGCGAAAGGTTACGCGTTGAAAATGGATGCTGAACTCTACCGCGTCCAGTTTGCCAAATACGATGTGACCGCACCCGTTTCTAATTCCGCTAAGGTCGGGCCGCTTTCGTTCACCTTGTTCCCGGTCAATTCTACTGCGCCCTAAGATCGACATGGAAAATAAAAGCGAACGCGTGCCGGTATCGGTCCTGATTCCGATTAAAAACGAGGCGGCGAATTTATCGCGGTGCCTGGCATCAATTTCATGGGTGGACGAAATTTTTGTCGTGGATTCGCAAAGCACCGATGGCTCGGCGCAAATAGCGCAAGACCATGGCGCAAAGGTCGAGCAATTTCATTTCAACGGCGTTTGGCCAAAGAAAAAGAACTGGGCCCTGGAGAATGTCCCGTTTCGAAATGAATGGGTTTTCATTTTGGACGCGGACGAAACTCTGCCGCCGGAAGCGGCTGAGGAATTCAAGAGCGCGATCGCCAATGCGGGTGCGATCGCTGGTTATTGGATCAACCGGCAATTCATGTTCATGGGCCGTTGGTTGCGTCACGCCTATTATCCGAATTGGAACCTGCGACTCTTTCGCCACTCGTTAGGCCGGTACGAAAAATTGACCGACGCTGCCACCGAAAGCGGCGACAACGAAGTGCACGAACACGTCATCATCAGCGGACCGACGGCGCACTTGCGTTGCGAAATGAAGCACTACGCCTTTCCGAGTGTGGAAATTTTTCTGGAGAAACATAACCGCTATTCAAACTGGGAGGCGCGAGTGGCGGCGGACGAATATTTTTCGCGCAGCTCCGGGAAATTGCGCAGTGCGACAGTAGATCGGCGTCGCAAACTAAAACGCTTGGCCCAACGACTGCCCTTTCGTCCCACGCTTAGATTTCTCTACATTTACATCTGGCAAAAAGGATTTCTCGACGGACGCGAAGGTTTTTATTTCGCGCGCTTGCACGCCTTCTACGAATTTCTTTCCGTCGCAAAAACGTACGAGCTGCGCAAGAAGATGTCGATCTAGTAGGCGGTGCTCGGCGGCAAAAAAAGCTGGGCAAAAGTGCGTAGAATAATTCCGCACTCGAGAGAGAAGTTCCAGTTCTCGAGGTATTCGATGTCGCAGGCCACTCGATTTTCGATGTCAGAATTGTCCCGCGCTTCACCGCGGAAACCGCGCACTTGCGCGAGCCCGGTGATGCCCGGTTTCACGAAAGTGCGGACCTGATAGTTCGCCATGAACTGGGCGAATTGTTTGTTGTGCTCGATCAAATGCGGGCGCGGCCCGACCACGCTCATATCGCCGCGAAGCACGTTCCAAAATTGCGGTACCTCATCGATGCTCAGCCGGCGAAACCATTTCCCGAGCGGATAAACGCGCTCGTCATGATCGCTCGCCTGCCGCGCGATCTCGCTGTGGTCGGGGCGCATGGTGCGAAATTTGTAGATCGTGAATTGTCGATTTTGAATCCCGGCGCGCGTCTGCGCATGAAAAAGCGGGCCGGGTGATTGCAATCGTTGCGCCAGCCAGACGACGAGTGCGAGCACCGGGAAAACCAGGATCGACATTGGAATCGCGATGGCAAGATCGATCGCGCGTTTGAAAAATCGGTTGAGCGGATTTTCCAGTGGCTCCTCGCGCAAACCGATGAAGCGAAAGCCGTCGTCTTCAAAATGCGTTACCGGATGGCGCAATTTTTCTTCGAGATCGCTCACGATGAGCAGGCGCACACCGAGCTGGTCGCAAACGGTAACGAGATGCCGGTTGATCTCGGTGAAGAGCGGAAACTCGAGAATAATCACCTGGGTCACGCCGCGCTCGCGGATGACTTGCTCGATCTGGTCCGAGCGGCCGAGCACCGGGATTCCGTCTTCGGTTTGAGCGATCGGCTCGTCGCAAATCAATCCGATCGTGTGCAAACCGATTTCCGCTTTTCTGCGCAGCCACGTGCGAAGCTCGCGCGCTTTTTGCGCGGAACCGATCAGGAGCGTTTTTTCTTCGCGCACTCCGGCGAAAATTCGGCGCGCCAAAACCGGTGGAAGATAGTGATGGGAAAAAAGCAGGGCGACGTAGAGCCACGGGACAAAATTGAAAAAGAACAATCGCGAGATGAATCCATCTTTTGTCGCGACCAGGTAGAGCACGAGGGCGCCGATGCTGGCGAAAGTTTGGCGCAAGCTGATTCGATGCTGGCGCAGCAATTCGTTTTGGAAGAAGTAATTCTTCGAGCCTTCGCGCGAGAGCGATTCAAAAATCATTCCGAGCACGAGCACCGTGCAATAAATGCTGTAGCGTCGCCAGGTCAGCTCCGCGCCCGGCGAATAAAATGTGACCATTACCCAAACGCCGACCCAGAATAAAATCGCGACGATCAGAATCTGAGCGAGCAAGAAAAGGCGATAGAGTCCTTTGGTGCGTTGCGTGACCATAGCCTAGGAGCTCAAAAACATGGGAGAGTACGCGATGGCGTCCCAGCTTCAACCCATGCTAGAATCGTTACCGCCATTCGGGGCCAGCGCGTCCATAAAGAATACCTGCTAATGCGACAGCGATTCCCATACCAACAGCGCTCCCGCTGAGTCCAATGCAAGTATCCCGACAACGTTCCGCTGCCGGCCCCGTCCCTGCGCCCGGGTGGATCAATCTCGCGGCACCGGCCTTGCCCGTGTTCGCCTGTTTCCTCGGCGGCGCAACGACGAAATCGGCTGAAGGAATTGTGGTGGCATTGCTCGGGTTGTTGCTCCTGATCAGGCCACCACAAATTTCGCTCGGCTGGATAACGAATGCGATTGTCGTTGCGCTCGTCGTTTGCGGCGCGGTCGCCTTTCTTCCGGCGCGTTGGTTTTTTCAGCCGGAATGGCGCGCGGCGTTGATGAACGACTTCGGTATCCCGTTGAATGTCGATCTTACGCCGCAGCCGTGGTTGACGCTGGGTTGCCTTGTAAGTTTCGTCGCCGGCCTCAGCTGGCTGTATTATTGCGCAACACAGGAACTCGAGCTGCGCGGCGCACGCGTGCAACTGCGCGTTTTCGCCAGCGGTATTGCGCTTCTCGCTGCAACCTGCATCGCACTTTATCTCGCGCAAATGGCGCCGCCATTCTGGCATAATGTGCGAAACTTCGGTCCGTTCCCAAATCGCAATCAGACGGGCGATCTTTTTGGAATTGCCGCGATCGTCGCTCTCGCCTGCGGGCAAGACGATCTGCGTCATGGCCGAAAACGCTGGATTGTATGGCTGCTCGCCTTCGCGCTTTTGATCGCGGCCGTCATCTTGAATTTTTCGCGCGCCGGGGTGCTCATTCTCATCGCCGGCACTGCGCTTTGGATCGCTGCGGTTGCGTTGCGCCAAAGGAAGGCCACGCCTTTTGCGCTGGGATTTTCGATTCTTCTTCTCGTCGCGACGGCACTGCTCGTGTTCGGCGGCGAGACCTTCGAACGGTTTCATCTTCGCACGCCGGGGGCGGCCGGAATGTCGAGCGACTTTCGCTGGCTGATCTTTCAAGACGCGTGGCACATGATCCGCGCTTCGCCCTGGTGCGGGATCGGCCTTGGAAATTTCGAGCCGATTTTTGCAATTTTTCGCGAGGCATCTTTAGGCGACACGCGCGCGCATCATCCGGAAAGCGATTGGCTCTGGCTGTGGGCGGAGCTGGGTTGGCCGGCTTTGTTTCTGACGGTGGCGGGATTTTTCAGCATCGTTCCCCGCGTTTTGCCGCTCAAGGACGGAACCAATCAGCGGCTGCGTCTCGCGGCATTAATCGGCGCCATCCTTTTCGCGTTGCATGGAATTGTCGATGTTTCCGCGCATCGAGTCGGCACCGCTTACTCTGCGCTTTTCTTGTTTGGATTATCGCTGCACCGGCCGTTACGATTGCGGCCCAGCCGATCGGCGCCGATCATTTTTCGTTTCGTTGGCCTTGCGCTTCTGGTGGCGGGCGCGAGCTGGAGCGTGGCCGCGCGAAAAGATTTGTTGTTACCCGGAGTTGTGGGCGCCGATAACGCGAAGCAGCTCGCCATCGTCGCAAATCGCGGGCGGAACTATCCCGAAACAATCGATCTCGCCACGCGCGCTCTGCATTGGGCGCCGCTGGATTGGCAACTTTATTTTCTCCGCGCCCTCGGCGAAGTGCAAGCGCGACAGCCCACCGCTTCTGCGCTCGACGATTTTCGACGCGCGCGTTTCCTCGAGCCGAACGCTTACGAAGTTCCGCTGGAAGAAGGAAACGTCTGGCTGAAATCGCAACCCGTTCTGGCGTTAACCGCGTGGCGCGACGCGCTGCGCCGCGCGGGCGATCGGCGCGACCAGCTCTATGCGAAGCTTCTCTCGCAAACCGCCGTGCGCGATCCGGCCATGAATCGCACCCTCGAACAATTGAGTAACGGGCAGCCGTCCCTGATGGTCACTTTTCTCGACAGCGTGTACGGCGATCGCTTTAACGCCGGCCTGGATCATCTGCTCGCGCGCGATCCAAATCTCGAAATGCTGACGCGCGATCAAAAAAAGCAATTGTTCATGCGATGGGCTGAGCGCGGCGACTTAGCACGTCTCGCGCGCGAAGCGAAGGAGCATCAGGACTGGAACACCTACGCATGGGAAGGTCTCGCCAAATTTTATGTCGATCGAAAAGATTTTCGCGCGGCCTACGAACTCGTCCGCAAATTTGGCGACGCGCCCACGCTTCCACAGACGGCGGGCGAGTCGTCGCTCGACGACGCGCAAAAACAATATTTTGCCGCGCCTAATAATTATGCGGCCGGGTATGCGTTTTATCGCGAGCAGATGCGTCTTGGAAAATTTGATGACGCGCTTGTGACGGCTCGCCACTTTACCGAACGCAAGGATTCGCCTGTGTATTTTCATTTTCTCGAAGCGCAAGCCTGGGCGGCGGAGGAAAATTGGGAGCGCGCCTGGAATGCGTGGTCGGCGTACCGCGAAGCGACACGAAAACGGTGAGAGCGCTCGGTTCGCGTGGTCCGTTCTTAAATTGGGCCGCAGTTTGGTCGCTTGCACTTGCCACGCGAATTGTCGCGGCGGTGCTTCTTCCGAATCCAGACCAGGACGCCTATTGTTATACCGAGACGATCACGCGACTGAGCAGCACTCTCGCGGCCGGGCATATTCGGTTAGCTGATCTCTTTGATTTTTGGCTGCCGCTTTTTCCGGTCGCCGCTGCGCTGCTCGATCTTTGCATCGGCAATCCGCTGTTCGCCGGCAAAATTTTATCCGCGCTGTGCGGGGCGGCGACTTGCGCGCTTGTTTTTGGAATTACCGTCAGATTGACGCGAAGCATTCGATTCGCCTGGCTCGCTTTCGCAATCGTCCTTTGCAATCCGCTCCACATCTTGTATTCGGCCGCGGCCATGACCGATCTCCCGCATGCGGCGCTGATTTTGGCCAGCCTTTGGTTTGCACTGGGCAAGCGCTGGCTCATCGCCGCGATTTTTGTTGCCTTGGCAGGAATGGTGCGCACGGAAGCCTGGGCGCTCATCGTCGTTTTGCCGCTCCTGCAAATTATTTACGAGCGCCGGCTCTCGCCCGCCGTTATGTCGATCTTGTCCCTGCCGCTCCTGCTTTGCCTCGGCATTTCCAAATCCGCGACCGGCAATTCTTTTGCCTTTTTCGCGGAGCGCGTTCGTTACCTGCACGCTTATCTTGATTTCGCCCCGTCGCGCCGCGGCTTTTCGTTCGCCGACGTCTCGCAGGATATGACCTACTTTCTGATCGGCGCGAACTTGCTCGTGTTCCTGACCCTGATTGTGACCATCGGTTTGCTTGCATTTCGCGGCCTGCGCAGCCGACAGCTCCCGCCCTTTCCATTAATGACCGCCGTCGCTTACGTCGGCGGGCTTCTCGGATTTTGGTTTTTCGTTTACGTGACGCGGAAGCAGCCGCTTTTGGTTCCGCGTTATGGTTTGGTTTTTTTTGCGCTCGGCTTGCCATTCACCGCTTGGCTTCTCCAAACAATTCGCGAAAAATGGAGACCGTTGATTTCACGAGCGGCGGCCGCCCTGGTTGTCGCGTTCTGCGCGCGAGAAGCTTTTCAGCAATGCCTAACCATCGACAAAGTCTTCGACGATTTTCGTGCGCAACAAAAGATTGCTCAAGCTCTCGCGAGTGCGATGCGCGGTGGCGAACAACGCTGCTTTTCGGACAATCCTGCCGTGCGCGTTCTTTCAAGACTTTCCGCCGATCGCTTTGTCCGTTCCCAAAGCACTCCGCTGGCTTCGCAAAAGGCGGCCGCGTTTGAAGCGTACTTGCAGGATCGACATGTTGCTTACCTTGTCTTCATGTCGATCGAAGATTCGCTGCCCGTGAAATTGTACCCAGAGTTGGAGAACGGCGACGCGGCGCAGTCCGGAAAATTTCGAGAAATAGCATTCGCTTTCTCATCTTACGGTCCGGCGATCCGGCTCTATCGGCTGCGCGGCGCGAATTCGTTTTAATTTTACCTAACCGATCTTTCCTTTGCGCCGCTCTCAAATTTTTTCGGCAGTTTATTACGCGATCTGCGCCGTTTTGTTAGGCACCCTCGTCTGGCAGGGTTTGCCCGGGCTTTGGATCGACATTCGCAGCGCGCGCGTGAAATGGCCGCGCGTTTCCTATTCAACCGACGCGTTTTTCTCCGCGCTTCTCGATGCGCCTAACGGAGCGGAGAGTTGTTTGGATGCGCTCGCGCAGTTGCCCGCCGATCGGCCGTTGCTTTTCATTTGCCCAAAACAAGATGCGCGCTGGGATTTCGTTTACGGTTTGATCAGCTCGATCAGTTGGCCGCGCGATATTCGCAAAGAGAATCTTGACCCAACGGAATTTCGCCAGCGCATCCCTTCGCTGCACGATTCCGGAAATTCGGCCGTGATTTTTTGCGGAATCGATCCGCCACCAGCTTTTTCGCGCGGTTGGCGAATTGGTCGCCAGCTCATCATTGTTCCGTTGGAGGCAGCCAAATGAGTTCATTGCCGGCGGCTTTGGCGGCAATACTTTTGATTTGGGCCGCAGGTTTTGGCGTGGCCGTGCGGCTGCTGCGCGGTTCGCGTGAGATCGAATGGCTCGAACTCTCGGCGCTCGCCTGGTTTTTCGGAACGGCTGTCGTCTCGCTCAGCCTCTGGCTGGTCAGCTTCGTCGCGCGAGGCGTTGTGCTGCAAATTTTCGTCACACTCATTTGCCTCGCGCTCGCCGTCTCCGCTGTCGCGCAAATGCGGCGCCGCGCTAACACGTTTCGGTTTGCTTTGCCCAAGTCATGGATCGAGTTCGTGCTCGCCGGTTTGCTTGCAGTCGAGATCGCGGTCGTATTTTTTCTTTCGCTTCGCCACACGCTCGGCTGGGACGGTTTGCTCATTTGGGAATTGAAAGCGCGGCTGGCCTGGTTGAACGGCGGAACATTGCCGGCCGCCTACTTCGCCGATGTCGCGCGCGGATTCAGTCATCCGGAGTATCCGTTATTTTTGCCGATGAATGAAATGTGGCTCTATCTGTGGATGGGTGAGCCAAACCAATACTGGATCAAACTCATCTTCCCGATTTTTTACGGAGCGGGAATGGTCCTGCTCGCGCGCGCGGCCTTTGTGCTGACGGCAAAGCGCTGGATCGGGTTGCTCGTCGCCTCGCTGTTTCTTTTCGTTCCGTGGATTTATGGCGGCCCCGGCGGGATCGTCGTGGGGTATGTCGATGTTCCGCTCGGTTTTTTTTATCTCGGCGCAATCTACTCGCTTGTTCTTCTGATTGAGGGCAACGCGCAGTTTTCTCTCGCGTTCTTTGTTGCGTTCAATTCCATTTTGCCCTGGATAAAACGGGAAGGCGTCATTCTTTGGCTGGTCGCCGGCATCTTCGGTGCCGTCGTGATTTGGAAACGGCGCGGGCTGCTTTTAGCCATCGCTTCACTCGTTCCCGGCGCGATCGTTGTTCTCGGATTTCGATTTTACCTTCATGTCGTGCAAGCGGCTGCGTCTCTCGACTTCGTGCCGGTCAGCACGACGGCTCTAGGCGCGCATCTCGATCGGATCGTTCCCATTTTTCGTGAGCTCATACAGGAGACCTGCCTAACGAGTCATTGGAGCGTTTTGTGGATGATCGTGCTGCTCGCATTCGTCGCGGCGGCCGTTCGTGGTCAAGTCCAGCGTGGCGGGATGATTTTCGCACTCATCGCGACGCCGCTCGCGTTTTATTGCTCCACCTATCTCTTCAGCGCATGGCCCGATTACATCGGCCACATCGAAAGCTCGCTCCCGCGTCTTCTCATTCAATTGATCCCAACCGCGTGGCTCTTGATAGCGCTGGCACTCGCGCCCCGAAACCGATCGGCCTAACGAGTCGATGCTCTTTCTTCCAGCGCAGCCTGCGCGGCCGCCAATCGCGCAATCGGCACGCGAAACGGACTGCAGCTTACGTAATCCAACCCGAGCCGATGACAAAACTTCACGCTCGCCGGTTCGCCGCCGTGTTCGCCGCAAATGCCAAGCTTGATGTCAGGCCGCGTCTTGCGACCGAGATCGCGCGTCATTTCCATCAAACGTCCCACGCCTTTGCGATCGATCGATGCGAATGGATTTGCATCGACAATATCGAGCTCCGCATAAGCTGGAAGAAAACTTCCCGAATCATCGCGGCTCATGCCGAGCGTTGTCTGCGTGAGATCGTTCGTGCCGAAGCTGAAGAACTCCGCGTCGCGCGCGATTTCATCGGCGACCAGAGCCGCGCGCGGAATCTCGATCATGGTGCCGACGAGATAATCGAGCTTCGTTTTCGTTTCTTTGGCGACCTCGTGCGCAACGCGATGCACAATGTCGATCTGCAATCTTAATTCCCGCGGAAAACCGACCAGCGGGATCATGATTTCCGGACGCACTTTAATTTTCTTTTTCTGCGCCGCAGCCGCAGCTTCGAAGACGGCGCGGGCCTGCATTTCGGAAATTTCCGGGAAGGTGATTCCAAGCCGGCAACCGCGATGTCCCAACATCGGATTAAACTCGTGCAGTTCGCGCACACGCCGCGAAATCTGCTCAACATCGACATTAAGTTTTAGCGCCAGCTCGAGCTGCTGCGCGTGATCATGCGGAAGAAATTCGTGCAACGGTGGATCGAGAAAACGAATCGTGGCCGGCAATCCGTCGAGCGCGGTGAAGATGCCGATAAAATCTTCGCGCTGATACGGCAGTAATTTAGCGAGGGCGCGCGCACGTTCTTTTTGGCTGCTAGCGAGAATCATTTCGCGCATCGCATCGATGCGGTCGCCTTCGAAAAACATGTGCTCGGTGCGGCAAAGCCCGATTCCTTCCGCGCCGAACGCGACCGCATTTTTCACCTGCTCGGGCGTGTCCGCGTTCGTGCGCACGCCTAGCTGTCGCAAACTGTCCACCCACGTCATCAGCTTCGCGTATTGCCGGTAGGTCGGACTTTTCTTTGCGGGCAAGGAGCGATCAACCAGCACCTGCACGATTTCAGAAGGCGCAGTCGTGACTTCGCCGGCGAAAACATCACCCGCGGTCCCGTCGATCGAAATAAAATCGCCTTGATTCAAGGTGGTGCCGTTCGCGTTCAGCGTGCGTTTTGTGTAATCGATGAACACGCCCGCGGCGCCGCAGACGCAAACTTTTCCCATTTGCCGCGCCACCAGCGCCGCGTGCGATGAAACGCCGCCGCGCGATGTCAGAATTCCTTCCGCTGCGATCATGCCGCGCAAGTCTTCCGGCGAAGTCTCGATGCGCGCGAGCACCACTTTTTCGCCGTGCTCGGCACGCGCCACCGCTTCTTCCGCACTGAAAACGACACGACCCGATGCTGCGCCCGGGCCGGCCGGCAGACCGCTTCCGATTTTTTTTGCATCGCGCGCTGATTGTCGATCAAAGATAGGCGCGAGCAGATGCGCCAGTGAATCGGCCGGGATTCGTCTCACGGCGTCGGCTTTGGAAATTAATTTCTCCTCCACCATTTCGACGGCGATGCGGACGGCGGCGAGGCCCGTGCGTTTGCCGTTGCGCGTCTGCAAAATATAGAGGCGATTGTCTTCGACCGTGAACTCGAGGTCCTGCATGTCCTTGAAATGTTTCTCGAGCAACGCGCGCACTTTCATGAGCGCTTTGTGCGCGGCCGGCATTTGCCGGGCAAGATCGACAATAGGATGTGGGGTGCGCACGCCCGCGACGACGTCCTCGCCTTGAGCGTTGATCAAATATTCGCCGTAAAAGACTTTTTCGCCGCTCGCCGGATCGCGCGTAAATGCGACGCCGGTCGCACTCGTGTCACCCATGTTTCCGAACACCATCGTCTGCACGTTTACGGCCGTGCCCCATTCGCGTGGGATGCTGTACTTCCGGCGATAAACGATTGCGCGATCGTTCATCCACGATCCGAACACCGCCCCGACCGCGCCCCACAGCTGCGCTTTTGGATCTTGCGGAAAGTTTTTTCCGGTGCGCTCTTTGATGAGCGCTTTGAAACGCTGCACCAGCGTTTTCAAATCCGGCACGCTCAGTTTGGTATCCGGAAAATCGTGTTTTCCGTAACGCTTGTCCTTTAAGTGCTCGATAGCGCTTTCGAAAGGCTCATGCTCTTCGCCCGGCCGTTTTTGCACGCCCATCACCACGTCGCCGTACATTTGCAGAAAGCGCCGATACGAATCCCACGCGAAGCGCGCGTTGTTCGTTTTTTTGGCAATGATCTCGACGACCTCATCGTTCATGCCCAGGTTGAGAATTGTGTCCATCATTCCGGGCATGGAATCGCGTGCGCCGGAGCGAACCGAGACGAGAAGCGGACGTTCCTTGTCGCCGAGTTTCTTTCCGGCCGACTTCTCGATCTTCGCAAGTGCCGCTGCTACCTGCGCGGCGAGCGCAGGCGGATAGGTCTGCTTGTTCTCGTAAAAATAAGTGCAGACTTCGGTCGTGATCGTGAAGCCGGGCGGCACCGGTAAACCAATGCGCGTCATTTCGGCCAGGTTCGCGCCTTTGCCGCCCAACAGCGGTTTCATGTTTCCTCCGCCGTCGGCCTGGCCATCGCCGAAATAATAAACGTACTTATGCGATTTCGACTTTGTCCGCGAGGTCGGTAACGATGTCGATCTCGTCGCGGCTTTGCGTTTCACGCGCGAGCTTTTCCTGAGAGCGCTGTTCTTTTTGGCCATGCGGATAAATTGCGGCGAGCGCGAAAATTAATTCCGCGTCTTAACGTGTCAACGCGCGAGACGCGTTAGTCGAATGAAAAGATGGCGCTCGGGCGACCTCAAAGGGCGGCCGAACCGTTCGTGCCGGCGGGAGCCTGCTGCTCGGCGCCGTCGAGAACCTGGTCGATCGCGGCCGTAAAATCTTCCACCCCGGTGCTGGGCACGATAATCGTGTTGCGCCGGCCATGTGCTT
>JBEEGW010000015.1:0-303228 GCA_041167045.1 Verrucomicrobiota bacterium | reverse complement strand
CCTTTCACCCTCTATGGCGCAGCTTTCCAGAAGCTTCACCTAACCTTTGCACTACCACATCGGGCTCCTACAACCCCGCTCAATAAATTGAACGGTTTAGTCTCTTCCGCTTTCGCTCGCCACTACTTACGGAATCGCTTTCGCTTTCTTTTCCTCCGGTTACTGAGATGTTTCACTTCACCGGGTGTCGCGATGTTCCTGCTATGTATTCACAGGAACTCGAGCAAGTGTTACCTCACTCAGGTTATCCCATTCGGAAATCTCCGGGTCAAAGCGTGTTTACCGCTCTCCGAAGCTTATCGCAGTTAGCCACGTCCTTCATCGCCTATTGGCACCAAGGCATCCATGATGCGCTCTTTGTAGCTTGATCAATCTGTTCTAGTCACCGCTTGCGCGGTCACCAGAGATTCTTTTGATAACTGAAACTCTCTGGCTGAAGATCTTAACCTCCAGCCGCTTATTTCAGACTCAGCTCTTAAAGTTGTACTTTCTTACTACCCTGTATGTAGATGTCAAAGAACCAGCCCCGAACTTCTTCGGGGGTAATGTTTTCCGCAGATTTCAGGCGACAAAAAAACTCAATCCTGTCGTCCGATCTAAATCCGTCCCGCTTGGCGAGACGTGATAAACCGGGACAAAATTGAGTTCCAATTTGCAGTCCCAAAATATGCGAAGAACCAACTCCGTACAAGCGGAGCCCCGCTTCAGGCGGGACATCGAAAATACCAGTCGAAATCCGATCGTCAACCCCAAGATCGACATTTTTTTGGAATTCTTCGCCGCCACACGCTGCCGAATTTGGCAGGCGGCTGAAGTGCCCCGCAAAACCGAATTCTCAATGTCGTTATGGCAAAGAAATCCGGCTCCGAAAAGAAGCAACGTCCGCCGCAACATCAAAAACGGCAGCCCGGCCGGCAGCATAAAATGCGGCCGGCGCCGCGGTCCGGCGTACGTGATTATGTCGGCTCGGAAAAACTCCGCGATAAGGTTGCAATAATTACTGGCGGCGACAGTGGAATCGGGAGGGCGGTCGCGATTCTTTTCGCCAAGGAAGGCGCGGACGTCGCCGTGGTTTATCTCGAAGAGCATAAAGACGCGCGGGAGACGCAGCGTCTGGTCGAAAATCAAAATCGGAAATGTCTTCTCATTCCCGGCGATGTAGGCACCGAGGCGTTTTGCAAGCGCGCGGTCAAACAAACGCTCAAAGCATTCGGCAAGATCGACATTCTCGTTAACAACGCTGCCGAACAGCATCCGCAGAAATCGATCGAAAAAATCACCGAGAAGCAAATCGCGAAAACATTTCGCACAAACATTTTTTCATTCTTCTTCATGACCAAAGCAGCGCTGAAGCATTTAAGAAAAGGAAGCGCGATCGTGAACACCACTTCAGTCACCGCCTACAAAGGCAGCCCGGAGTTGCTCGATTATTCCTCGACGAAGGGCGCGATCGTCGCTTTCACCCGTTCGCTGTCGCAAGCGCTCGCGAAAAAAGGCATCCGCGTCAACGCCGTCGCGCCTGGTCCAATTTGGACGCCGCTTATTCCATCGACATTTCCAGCGAAAGAAGTCGCGACGTTTGGTTCCGACACGCCGCTCGGCCGCGCTGGCCAGCCGGAAGAAGTCGCCACCTGTTTTGTTTTTCTCGCTTCCGATGATTCGTCTTACATGAGCGGCCAGGTGCTGCATCCGAATGGTGGCCGCATCGTGAACGGATGACACTGTCATCCGGAGCAAAGTCGAGGGATCCCGCGGCGCTACCGGTAAGCTTCGATCTCGGGATTCCTCGACTTCGTTCGGAATGACAGCGTAAGTTCGCCGGATGCAACGCAGTGACAGTCGCGCGCCGGGTCAAATCCGCCCGATCCACTTTGAATTGAACATTGCGCCGCACGCGAGCGGTTCCGTTCTGGTGGGGATGGGAAGCACGCGCGTCATTTGCGGCGTGATGATCGAAGAAACCGTGCCGCGCTGGATGAAAGACCAAAACGTCAGCGGCGGTTGGCTCACCGCCGAATATTCAATGCTGCCCTATTCGACGAACACGCGGAAGCCGCGTGACATTTCCAAAGGTCGGCTCGATGGCCGCAGCACAGAAATCCAGAGACTGATCGGACGCTCGCTGCGCGCAGTTGTCGATCTTGAAAAACTCGGGCCGCGCACGATGTGGATCGATTGCGATGTGCTCCAAGCCGACGGCGGCACGCGCACCGCCGCGATCACCGGCGCGAGCCTTGCCGTCGCCATTGCCTGCCGAAAACTCGTGGAAGACAAAAAGATTTCCGCTTCGCCGATTCGAAAATTGGTCGCCGCCGTCAGTGCCGGCGTTCTTAATGGCAATGCGATTGTCGATCTTAACTACGAGGAGGACAAGGCCGTGACCGTCGATTTTAATCTGGTCGCGACGGAAGACGGCGATTTCGTGGAAGTGCAAGGCTCCGGCGAAGAAGCGACCTTTTCACAAGTGCAGCTCGCTGAAATGATGGAACTCGCGCGCAAAGGCATTGCCGAGTTGATCGCCGCGCAACGCGCGGTGCTCGCGCGCTTGATGGTGCAGGCCGTCTAATTGTGCTACGGGATTCCTCGGCTTCGCTCGGAATGACAAAATGAAACGCGCGCTCATCACCGGCATTACAGGACAGGACGGAAGTTACCTCGCCGACTTGTTGATCGAGAAAGGCTACGAAGTCCACGGCATAATTCGGCGCGCCAGCACGTTCAACACGGCGCGCATCGATCATCTTTACGCCGATCCGCACATAAACGGCGTGCGCATGTTTTTGCATTACGGCGATCTGGCAGACTCAGTCAACCTTGTGAAATTGCTTTACGAATTGAAGCCGGACGAGATCTATCATCTCGGCGCGCAGAGTCATGTGCGCGTGAGCTTCGACATTCCGGAATACACTTCAGACGTAACCGGCGTCGGAACGATCCGGATTCTGGAAGCAATTCGTGAAGCGGGATTGCGTTCGCGTTTCTACCAGGCGTCCAGCAGCGAAATGTTTGGCAAAGCGCAGACTGTCCCGCAAAACGAGCAAACGCCGTTCTGGCCGCGTAGTCCGTACGGCGTGGCGAAAGTTTTTTCCTACTGGGCGACGGTGAATTATCGCGAGAGCTACGGCCTGCACGCCAGCAACGGCATTCTTTTCAATCACGAAAGCCCGCGGCGCGGCGAAACGTTCGTGACGCGCAAAATTTCGCGCGCGGTCGCAGCGATCAGACATGGCCTGCAAAAGGAATTATTTCTCGGCAATCTCGACGCCAAACGCGACTGGGGTTACGCGCCGGAATTTGTCGAAGTGATGTGGCGTATGTTGCAGCAGGACAAACCGGACGATTTCGTCGTCGGCACCGGCGAGACGCACACCGTGCGCGAATTTGTCGAAGCTGCCTTCGGACATGTCGATCTTGATTGGAAGCAGTTCGTGAAACACGACCCGCGTTATGAGCGGCCGGCCGAAGTCGACCTGCTCGTGGCCGATTTCGCGAAAGCCAAAAAGATCCTCGGCTGGGAACCGAAAGTGCGTTTCGCCGATCTTGTCCGCATTATGGTCAATGCCGACATGGAATTGCTTTCGCGCAAAACGCCGCAGGAGCATCTCGGCAAATTGCCGTGATGCTTAACGAATGACGGTCGTCGCCTTGTTCGTCGAGGCCATCGACGACGCCGAGCTTGCCGCCGGCACAACCGCTGTGAGCGGAAGATCGACAATCGACACCTGCGCGCCGCGTCCGACCAGCGAATAAAGCTTAATGATATCGGCCGATCGCATGCGGATACATCCGTAGCTCGCGGGCAGACCGATTGTGCGTTCCTCCGGCGTGCCGTGGATGTAAATATCGCGAGCGAATGCGTTTGCGTTTTGCGATTCGCGACCGCGCAGCCAAATAATGCGCGTCACAATTGGATCGCGGCCCGGCGAATTCGGCGCCACGAGCTCACCGGTGCGGCGGCGATTTTTAAACACGGTGCCGAGCGGAGCAGCGTCGCCGATTTTATCGGCAACTTCCAGTTCGCCGAGTGGCGTCCGATAACTGCCACGCCGATCACCGAGGCCGAATTTCGAAGTCGAAATCGGATAGGTCGCAATCAAATTTCCTTTTTCGAGCAGCGCCAGTTTTTGTTCGCGCACGCTCACGATCACGTGGTGCTCTTTATCCGGCGTCGCGCACGAAGCGATCACGATTGCGACCGCCGCGAGAAAAAGAATCCGAAAAAATATGTCGATCTTGTCCTTCATCGGTTGAATCGGAAAAACTTTTCCGCCGTTTCAGTTGTAGCGCCAGCGACTTCTTCGAGAGCAACGCCGCGAGCGCTGGCGATCGATTCGGCGACGAGGCGGGTGTGCGCAGGTTCGCAACGTTTTCCGCGGAACGGAACGGGCGCCAAATATGGGCAATCTGTTTCCACCATGAACTTCGAGAGCGGGATTTGTGCCGCGACTTCTCGCACAGCTGCGCCGTTTTTGAAAGTCACAATTCCGGTAAACGAAACGAGGTGGTCAAGATCGAGAACCTCTTCGGCCTGCGCGCGCGTGCCACCGAAGCAATGAAAGACGCCGCGAACTTTTCCAGAATACGGTCGCATGATTTCGAGCGTGTCATCCCACGCATCGCGCTGGTGAATGACAACATTGAGCCCAAGCTCGACGGCAAGATCGAGTTGCTGCTCGAACAGGCTCGCTTGTTTCGCTTTGTACGCGCCGTCGTGAATTTGCGCTTCCAATTCTTCATCGGTCTCACCCTGCAACGCTTGAGAAAGAACCTGCACTTGTTTTTCCTTCGCTACTCTTGCGCTCGGCAACTCGTGATAATCGAGGCCGGTCTCACCGATCGCGACGACGCGCGGATTTTGCGCAAGCTCGCGCAACGGCGTGATTACGTCCTCCGCCGTTTCATCGACATAAGTGGGATGTACGCCGATGACTGCGAAGATGTTCGGATATTTTTCGGCGAGATCGACAGCGCGCCGGCTGCTCTCGACCGAAGTGCCGATCGTAATGATTCGCCTCACGCCGGCATCATTCGCTCGGCTCAACACATCTTCGACATCGTTCGCGAAATCGGGATAATCGAGATGGGCGTGAGTTTCGATCAACATTTGTTTGATTTCGTGAATTCGCGGGGAGTGATTACGCTTTTATTCGGCTCGAAGCGCGACCATCGGATCGACCTTGGTCGCGCGGCGCGCGGGGATGAGGCAGGCAATCAATGACACCGCCGCCATGATGAGCGCGGTGCCCAAAAGAGTGGCAACGTGCAGTGTCGGCACGTCGAAGAGAACGCTCTGCATCGCTCTTCCTGCCACCCACGCTCCGAAAAATCCGAGAAGAGTTCCCGCGACGAGAAGCCGCAGGCCTAACGAGAGGAATTGCGTCCCGATCTGTTCGCGCCGAGCGCCGAGCGCCATGCGAATCCCGATCTCGCGCGTACGTTGCGCGACGGCATAACTCAGCACGCCATAAGTTCCGATTGCCGCGAGGAGGAGCGCGACACCGGCGAAAATTCCGGCAAGCAGCGCCGGGGAGCGCCTTGCGATGAGACTGTCCGCGATGCGCGTATCCATGGAGCGGAGGTTATCGATCGCCAGATCCGAATTGGTCGCGCGCACCAGTTTCCGCAGCGTCTCAGCAAACGCTTCCGGGCGCTGGCTCGTTCGCGTGACGACGAAGATGTTGATGCCGTCGGAATCCATGAACGGCAGGTAGACCGTGCCCTGCCCCTGCGGTTCCGTGAGCTCCGCTTGTTTTACCGCGCCGACGATACCGACAATGGCGAACAGTTTTGCGTCATCCGAGTCGCTGCCTTGAAATACGCGTTGACCGAGCGCGCCGCCATTAGGCCAGTAGCGCCGGGCGAAATCTTCGTCCACCACGCAGACTCGGTCCGCGCGATGAGAATCGGCCGAAGTTAAAAAGCGGCCTTCGCGTAGCGGAATGCCGAGCGCAGTGAAGTAATCGCCCGTGACTTGATAGAGATAATGACCGTGCAATGATTGACCCACCGGCGGCACGTAGCCTTTCGGTTTAACTGCAGTCTTCCCGCTCTCTCCGCTCAAGGGCACGTTTGTGATCGCTCCCGCTGCCGCGACTCCGGGTTGCTGACCGATTGCTTCCAGAAGGCGATCAAGGAACGGGCGGGCGTTATAACTAAATGGCACCGTGACTTCCCCGGTAAGAACGTGATCGGCCCGGAAACCGGGCGGGACCGCCATCACCTTTTTCAGGCTCAGGCCGAGGAGCGCCGCACTCGCGAGCAAAACAAACGCGAGCGCAATTTGCGCGACGATGAATCCATGGCGAAGCCGTTGCGCGATGCGACTGATCGTGCCGGTACGTGATTCCGATTGGAGCGCATGCGCCAGATGGCTGCTCAGGTTGAACCAGGCGATCGGAACGGCGATCACGATGCCGAGAATCACCGCGCCAACGAGACCGATTGACGCGAGCCAGCCGTCGAACGCAATGTGCGCGCCGAGCGGCAAGCGATCTGCACCGAGAACTTCGAGCAACCGAATTCCCCACGCGCCCACAACGAGGCCGAGCGCTCCGCCGATAAAAGTCAGCACGACGGTTTCTGTCATCACCTGACTGACGACGTGCCATCGGCTCGCGCCCATCGATTGACGGATCGCCATTTCTTTCGCGCGACCGCTCGCGCGGATGAGAAGAAGATTTACGAGATTGACCGCGCCGATAAGCAAAAGAAAAAACACGCCGGCCTGCATCAGCAAAAGGGTTGAACGAATCGAGCGGACGTGCTCGGCATGTAATGGCCTAACGAGTGATCGAAAACCGGCCTCGGCCATTGCTTTCGCTTCCGGCCCGTCTTTTTCAACGGCGGCGTTGTGCGCGTCGATTTGTGATTGCGCTTCAGCCATCGTCGCGCCCGGTTTCAATCGCGCGATCATGTGCGTGCCGCCGCCGCCCGAATGGCGCTGCTGCTGCGTGCGTTCCTCCAACCTGGATCTTATCGGCAGAACGAGACGCGCTTCCGAGGAAAGGAATCGAAAATCAGGAGGCAACACGCCAACGATCTTTCTCGGCATGGTGTTCACGCGGATGTCGCGGCCGAGGACGTTTGAATCGGAATTAAGACGCTGGCGCCAGTAGGCGTCGGTCACGATGGCCACGCCGGCGCCTTTGCCTTTCGCGATTTCAGCTTCGTCTTCGGTGAAGGTACGACCCATCGCAAGATTGACGCCGACTGTCGCGAAAAAATCGGGCGAGACGCGCATGATTTCTGTCTGCTCGGCCGCACCGCTTTCGCCGACGACTTCGCTGAAGTCACGAAAGATGGAAAGACTCGAGAAGGCCGGAATGTTGCCGCGCCGCTCGTAGTAATTGGTTAACGACGAGCCGTCATTCTCAACGCCAGCTTTCGGATAAGTGTTGAAGATTGTGACCAGCCGATCGGATTGCGGAAAGGGAAGAGGCCGAAGCAGAACGGAATTGATCACCGCGAAGATGGCGAGGTTCGCCCCGAGGCAGATTGCGATCGTGGCGAGCGCGGTGACCGTAAACGCCGGTGATTTGCGGAGCTGGCGAAAAGCGAAGCGCAGGCCATTCATGTGGGTTCTGATTGCAGGGCGCTTCTATGAAACGCTCACCATTCCACGACTGTGCTCGCCCAAGTAAGTCCGCCGCCGAAGACGACCATGAGCACATAATCGCCGTGCTTGATCCGGCCGGTGCGATTGGCTTCATCGAGCGCGATTGCAACGGCAGCGGCCGAAGTGTTTCCGTAACGATCGAGATTCACATAAAATTTCTCGATCGGAATTTTCAATCGATCGGCAATCGCTTCGATGATGCGCACGTTCGCCTGATGCGGAATGACGCAGGAAATATCGTCGATGCTGAGCCCGGCTTGTTCGAGCGCTTTTAACGAAGCATTCAGCATGGCGGTGACGGCCTGCTTGTAAACTTCCTTGCCGGTCATGTGAATGGTTTGCAACCACTGGTGCGCGTTCTCCGCCGTGATCGGGGTTCTGCTGCCACCGCCGGGCATGAAAAGAATGTCGGCAAAACTGCCGTCGCTGCCGATATGGGTACTGATGACTCCATGCGCGCCCGGGCCGCGATGCCGCATAATCACAGCGCCGGCGCCGTCGCCGAAAAGCACGCAGGTGTTGCGATCGGTCCAATTCGTGATCGACGTTAATTTTTCCGCCCCGATCACGAGCACGGTGTCGTAGGTGTGGGACGTGATAAACTGTTGCGCAATTTCGACGCCGAACAGAAAACCGGCGCACGCCGCCGAAATATCGAGACACGCGGCATTGGTCGCGCCGATTTTTTGCTGCACGAAACAGGCGGTCGCAGGAAAAACCATGTCGGGCGTGGCGGTGGCGACGAGAATAAGATCGACATCTTTTCCGGAAATCTTCGCCTGCTCCATCGCTTTGAGTGCAGCTTTCGTCGCCATATCGCTGGTCTGTTCCTCTTTGGCGGCGACGCGGCGTTCCTTAATGCCCGTGCGCGTGATGATCCATTCGTCGCTCGTATCGACCATGCGCGAAAGATCGGCGTTAGTGAGAACCTTTTCCGGCACGTAACTGCCGGTGCCGACGATAGAGACACTGCGCCGCAGTTTAGCGGACGGCGGTCTCGAGCGGGGCTGTCTTTTCATTGTAGCGGCGGACTTCCTCGACGATATGCGGGTTCACCTGCTGTTCAATCGATTCGGCCGCCACGCGCAGCGCATTCTTGACCGCGAGGGGCGTGCTCGATCCGTGCGCGATAATGCAAATGCCGTCCACGCCAAGGAGCGGGCTGCCGCCGTAGTTTTCGTAATTCGTTTTGCCTCGGATGGAGCGGAAGGATTCGCGCGCGAGAAATGCGCCCACTTTGCGCATCGGTGTGCGCGTCAGCTCGTGCTTTAGCCAGGTGAAGATCGCGACTGAGATCGATTCGCAGGTTTTCAAGATCACGTTGCCGACAAAGCCATCGCACACCACCACCTCGACCGGATCTTCAAAAAGGTGCCGGCCCTCGATGTTGCCGACAAAGTTGAGCGAGCTGGCCTTCAGCATCTTGAAAACTTCTTTCGTCATCTCGTTGCCCTTGACGTCTTCTTCACCTAACGAAATCAAGCCGACGGTCGGATTTTTGTAACCGAGCACATGGCGCGAATAAACCGTGCCCATGAATGCATACTGGAGGAGATGCTCAGGCCGCGCGTCGATGTTTGCGCCGGCGTCGATCAAAACAAAAACATTCGTCTCCGTGGGCAGAACGGCTGCGATTCCGGGCCGATCGATTCCGGGCAGCGTGCGCAGCTTGATCGCACTCGCCAAAACTGCCGCACCAGTGTGACCAGCGCTGACCACTGCGTCCGCCTTATCGAATTTCACAAGATCGACGGCGCGACTGATCGACGAATCTTTTTTCCGGCGCACGGCTTCGACAGCGCGGTCGCTCATGTCCACGACTTGCGATGCGTGCACAATTTCGATGCGCGGGTCTGAGTACGCGTGCTTTTGCAATTCGTTCTCGATCTGCGGCCTGTCGCCGACGAGAAACAATTTGCTGATCTGGGAATACTCCCGCAGGGCCATGATCGCGCCGGGCACGAGATTGGCCGGTCCAAAATCGCCACCCATAGCGTCCAATGCGATTTTCATCGAAGCGGGATTTTGCGAATTTCGTGCAGGGATTGCAAATCGAAATGGCTGAGCCGTTCTCGGCGGCTCCGCGGATTACTTCGCTTCGACCGTCAAAACCTGGCGGCCTTTGTAATATCCGCACGAAGGGCAGGCCGTATGGGATGCAACCGTGCTTCCGCACTGCGTGCATTTATTAAGCTGCGGCGGGCGCCAGCGTTTTGCCGCTTTGCCGGTGCGCAGCCGCATCTTCGAAGTTTTGCGTTTTGGGACTCCCATATCGAGCGGACTAGGAAAGCAGGAAATCCTATTTGCGCAACTTCAGCTTATCGAGCGCGCTCCAATCCGGCTGCGTTTTCGTTTGTGCGTCGGCTGCCGTCTCACCAACCGGAAGCGGCGTGGCTTTGCAAACGCGCCCGCCGTCGCGATCGCAATGCGGATATGGCGGCAGATTCAGCAACAGGTCTTCGCGCATGAACGGCGTGAGATCGAATGTCTCCGGCCCGTGCAATTCTTCGTGCATGGCAAAAGAATTCACTTCGATGTTATGCACGAAGGATTCGAGGCACGCGACACAGCGAAGTTCCACCAGTTGAACGAGCGTGCCGTTGGCCCAGAGCGCGCCCGTCGAAAGACCAATGTCGATCTTGTACTGCAACGAACCTGCGCAACGCACATCTTCCTGTTCGAGATCGGCCAGCAAACAATCTTCCTCGCCCTCGAGGTGCAAACCATCCGCCGGGATTTGTCTAAGATGAATTTTCACGCGCGAAATCCTTGCGAGCTCATCGCTTCAATTTTTTTCCAAGCGCGCTCGCCACCAGCGCCGGAACGAATGCGCTCACGTCGCCGCCCAGCCGCGCGATTTCCTTCACGATGCGCGAGCTGAGATAAGTGTATTCCTCCTTCGGCATCAAAAAAATCGTTTCCACCCCCGCTTCCAGCTTTCGATTCATCAGCGCCATTTGAAATTCGAATTCAAAATCGGAGACAGCCCGCAGCCCGCGCACGATCGCGCAAGCCTGTCGCTTCATCGCGAAGTCCACCAGCAAACCGGGCAGCGGCTCAATTTTTACGTGGTCGGCTTCGCCTACGGTTTTGCGCAACATTTCGAGCCGTTCCTCCAGTGAAAAGAGCGGCTGCTTCGCATCGTTGTGCGCCACCGCCACGATCACTTCGTCGAATAATTTCCGCGCCCGCTCGATCACATCGAGATGACCGTTCGTGACCGGATCGAAGCTGCCGGGATAAATTGCGCGTCGCATGATCTGAAAGGTTGCCGAAAAGGCGCGACGCTTCAAATTAGAGCGCCGGATTTATGCTCGATCCCTCCTACCGCACCATTGCTGTGGCGAGCACTTTTTCCCCGCGCTTCGCCCAGGTGCTTTCCGAAGCGAAACGCATCCGCGACCGCTTCGGTTCGAGTTTGAATTTAATCTACGTAGGCGAGGCAACCGAAGAAATCGCGAAAAAATTCCGCGACATTATCAGCGAACTCGAATTGCCGGCCGATTCGCCAATCCATTATCAACAAGGCGATCCCGCGGTTGCCATCCTCCAGGCTGCGAGTGCGAACAATGTCGATCTTATCGTGGCAGGCGCTCTCGAAAAAGAGCTCGTCTTACGCTCGTTTCTCGGAAATGTCGCGCGGCGGCTCGTGCGGGAAGCTTCCTGTTCGGTCATGCTTTTTACCAAACCGGAACGGCCCACGCGCCCACTGCGCAAAATTGTTTTTGTCGCTTCTGATTATTCGGACCGTGAGCAATCCGCTTTGCGAACAACGCTGCATCTCGCCGCGCGCGAATCCTGCGAACGGCTCTACGTTATTCGCGTTTACACATCTTTCGACGAAGCGCGCGCCGCTCGCCGCTCGGATGATGCTCCACCGGCGCGTACGCTTGCCGAAGAAGAAGCCGCGCTCGAAAAATTTATTCTCGCCGCCGGTGAGACCGATGTGCCGATTGAAGCGCGCTGTGTGCGCGGCAACACCGGCTATGTCGCTTCCGATTTTGTGCAGTCGGTCGAAGCAAATCTTCTCGTCGTGGCGGTGCCCAGTAACGCCGACACGAAAGAACTTCCCGCTCAGATCGCGTGGGTGACCGACGTGATCCCCTGCAATCTTTGGGTGATTCGCTGATCGATTGTCGATCTTGGGTATGTCGATCTTGTCCCCGCAATGAATCCTGTGCCCGCCTTTCAACCCTACGGCATCGCGCATCTCAGCGTCATTTTTCTCACGATCGCGCTGCCATTTTTGTTTGCCGGAATTGTGCGCGCAACAAAATCGGGCGCGGTCGAGCGCGCCGTCGTCATCCTCTTATCCGCGGGGCTGATTTTGAATTACGCTGCGTATTTGATTTTCATTCGTCGCAATGCGCCCATGCCATGGCAAAACACGTTGCCGCTCCAACTTTGCGATTGGGGAATGTTCGTCATCATCGTGGCGATGTGGCGGGAAAGTTTGCGCTGGCTCGAAGTGGCATATTTCTGGGGAATCGGCGGCACACTGCAGGCGGTGCTCACGCCGAATCTCCATTTCGGTTTTCCGGATTTCCGCTTCTTCAGTTTTTTCCTTTCGCATTCCGGAATGATCATCGGCGTCATTTTCCTGATGTTGATCCGAAAATATCGGCCGCGTTTTATGTCGATCTTTCGCGTCTTCGCCTGGTCGGAGCTTTATTTCGTCGTCACCCTGATCGCGGACGAAATCACGGGCGTGAATTACGGTTTCCTCCTGCACAAACCGGAAGCCTTTTCGATTTTGAATTTCCTGGCCGATTGGCGCCCGCTTTATCTTTTTCAACTGCACATTCTCGCGCTGCTTTTTTTCGTCGCGCTCTATCTTCCGTTTGCGATTGTCGATCTTGTGCGCAAAGCGCAAACTTCTACTTCTTGAAAACAAAGCTGCTCAAAGTTGGCAAAGTCACGATTGGCGGAAAACGGCCGGTGTTTATTCTTGGCCCGTGCGTGATCGAATCCGAGAAATTCGTTTGGCGCATGGCGCGAAAGATCGCCGAAATCTGCGACGAAGAAGATGTCGATCTTATTTTCAAGGCGTCCTACGACAAGGCGAACCGCACTTCCGTCCGCTCGTTTCGCGGAATCGGCGCAGAGAAAGGTTGCGAGATTCTCGCGGCGATCGGGCGCGATTTAAAAATCCCCGTCACGACCGATGTCCATTCAACGGCCGAAGCCGAGATCGCCGGCGACAAGATCGACATGTTGCAAATCCCGGCGTTTCTCTGCCGGCAAACGGATCTATTAAGAGCAGCGGCGGAAACAGGCCGCGTCATCAATGTGAAAAAGGGACAGTTCCTCGCGCCATGGGACGTGAAGAACATCGCCGAGAAATTGGTCGCGTTTGGCAATGACAAGTTTTGTTTCACCGAGCGCGGCGCGACTTTTGGTTACAACAATCTTGTCGCCGACATGCGCTCGCTCCACTGGATGCGCGAAGCCGGCTACCGCGTCATTTTCGATGCGACCCATTCCGTGCAACGGCCCGGCGGAGCAGGGGACAAAACTTCGGGAGACGGCGAGCTCGCGCCGGTGTTGGCGCGCGCCGCCATGGCGGCGGGGTGCGACGGAATTTTCATGGAAGTGCACGAAAATCCGGCGCGCGCATTGTCGGACGGTCCGAATCAAGTGCCGCTAAAAAATTTGCCGAAGCATCTGCGCATGTTAAAAGCTATTCATGCTGCCGTTTCGTAGCGGTCACGCCCGAAGCGGACCGGTTTTTCTTTCGATATTTTTGGTCGTGATTTTTGTGTGCGCAGCGTTTGCGGCAGAAAAAAAGGGCGGCAAAAAAAAAGTGCAAGCCAGCGCGGCGGCTTCGGCCACGGAAGATTTTGGGAATGTTCCGCTACCGGTGGGTCATGAAGCGAAAGGGCTCGTGCTTCCCGATTTCGATCTGGACGGTCATATGCGCGGCAAGTTTGTGGCCGGCGTCGCGAAACGGCTCGATGACGTTCACATGCAATTGCGCGACTTGATCATGACGACGTTTACGCCGGAGAGTAAGCCCGATCTCGAAATCGTGACGAGCGACTCGGTGCTCGATTTGAAAACGCGCGTTCTAAATTCGACACAACGCACAACGGTCAAGCGCACCGACTTCACGATCGTGGGCGACACGATGCAATTCGACACGGTCTCGCGGCAGGGAACACTCGTCGGCAACGTGAAGATGGTGATTCTCGATTCGGCGCATCTCATGGAAGAAAAACCGGAATGAAAAAGCACGCGCTCTTCGCGCTTTGTTTTCTTGTCAGCGCCATGTCGATCTTGCGCGCGCAACCCTCCGCGTCCTCGGAGCTTTTTTCTCCCACTCCCGCGAAGGAAGCGGAAAAAAGTTCGCCGAAGAAATCGCAAGGCATTCCCGATCTCACTAATCCCACTCAACCGATCACGACCGAGATCACGGCCGACCAGGCATTTTTCGATTCGGCAAAAAATGTCGGCACGTTTACGGGCCACGTCGTGGTGGTCGATCCGCGTTTTCATATTCAATCGGACAAATTGACCGCTTACATCAGCAAGACGGAAAATCAGGGCCTGGAAAAAGCGGTCGCGGATGGAAACGTCGCCGTCGTGCGCGATCGGCCCGATCCGAATGGCGGCCCGCCGACCCGATCGGTCGGGCGTTCCGAGCACGCGGTTTACACGACGAGCGATGGCAATGTCGAACTAACCGGCTCACCGCGCGTGCAACAAGGCATGAACATGCACATCGCCAAGGCCGATGATACCGTCATGATCTTGAATCAAGCGGGGCAACTTACGACCCACGGTCCGAGCCGGACAGAGATCCATCAGGAACCGAAGACGGACGCGAAAGGCGAAACGTCACCTAAACCGGAGGGTTCTCCGAAACGATGATCGGGGAAACGACACCAACGGTGCAGCCCGCAATCGTAAAGCCGGCCGAACAGCCGCGCGAACAAGTGCTCGCCACCGATCAGCTCGTCAAAATTTATGGCGGACGCGCCGTCGTTAACGGCATCAACATCAACGTGCGCGCCGGTGAAATTGTCGGCCTGCTCGGGCCGAATGGCGCGGGCAAAACGACCAGCTTTTACATGATCGTCGGACTCGTTAGGCCCGACGGCGGCGAGGTTGTCTTCTGTGGAAAAAATGTCAGCGCTCAACCGATGTACAAACGCGCCCGGCTCGGGATGGGTTATTTGCCGCAGGAAGAATCGATCTTTCGCAAGATGACCGTCGAACAAAATATCATGGCGATCCTCGAGACGCTTCCGATTAGCAAAGCGGAAAGAAAAAATCGGTGCGATCAATTGCTCCATCAATTCGGCATCGAGCGCATCGCGAAAAACACCGCGCTCACGCTCAGCGGCGGCGAGAAACGGCGGCTGACCATCGCGCGCTCCCTCGTCACCCATCCGAAATTGCTCATGCTCGACGAGCCATTCAGCGGCGTCGATCCGATCGCGGTCTACGACGTGCAGCAGATCATCGTCAACCTGCGCAAGTCGGGCCTCGCCATTTTAATTACCGATCACAACGTGCGCGAAACGTTGTCGATTGTGGACCGGGCCTATTTGATTTTCGAAGGCCGCGTCGAAAGCGAAGGCACCAAAGATTTCCTGATCAACGATCCGATCAGCCGCCAGCTTTATTTGGGCGAGCGGTTTAAGATGTGAGAGGCGATCGTTCCCAGCGCCAGACGAGATTGTTTTCAGAATCGATCGTCTCGCTGACCTTGCGAAAGCCGCACTTTTCCAGCACGCGGGTCGACGCGCTCGTCTTGGCAAGCGTGTGTGCACAAATTGTCCGGACGCGTTCATGGCGCGAGGCGAAATCAATCAGTGCGGCTGCGCCCTGGCTCGCATAACCTTTGCCTTCATAGGCCGGTGCGATGCCGTACGCGATCTCGACGACGCCTTCTTCACTCGGCGGGCCCGTGAACGAGCAGAAGCCGATCGTGCAATTGTCGATCTTGTGCACGATCGCGAAACCAAAGTTCCAGGGATCGACCGCGCTGGCAGCGTTAAGTCTGGCGAAGTATTCCGGCGAACCGGCTGCCAAAAATTCTTGCACGCCGTCGGTCACGCGCCGGCCGGAAGACTTTTCGTAATCGACCTTGCTCTTCACCAAGGCGCGCAGGTCCTTCGGCTCGTTTGGAACGAGTGTGAGATTTTTCGTGTCCAAGTTAGCGAGAGTCTTTCGTCGCTGCGTAATCGAGCGCCCGTTGCAGATCGAACTTCGTCACGCGCTCGGCCAGCGTCGGATCGTTCGCGGCATCAATCACGCGCGCATCGTGCAAAAGATCGAAATAGCGGCCTTGCGAAATCATCTCCGTGATTTCAGGATCGCTGCGCAACGCCACGATCTTCGGATGATCGCTCAGCTCGCGCGCGCCGGGGTAGGAAAGAAATCGGGCCGCGCTTTCCGGATTGGAAAAGATCAGCCCGATCTTTCCGAGCGTCTGATAAGTGGACGCCGGCACCACGTCGCTCGTTTTGACCACATCGCCCACTGCTCCCAGCTCGATCGAATTTTTCAAACGCGCGAGCATTTCGAGAAGCGGCCCCGATTCGGCATTGGCAAGATCGACATCGGCCAGGCGCAGACGAATTCTCCGCGATGTGTCGGACTGCGATTGCTCCGGAGCGACCGCCGCTTCCGTGCGCACTTTCGCGTCCGCGATTGCGCCTAACGAGCGCACACCCACTACGACCAGCCAAACAAAAAACGCGCCGAAGAAAAGACCGAGCAGCGCGCCGGTCAAACCATAGAACCAGCGCACCACGCTCGAGCTTTGTTGGTTGGTGCGCTTGAAAAGAATCGCGCCGGCGATGGTGATCACGAAATAGACGAGCAACCCGAGCAGGGCGGCGCCGAAGATCGAGATAGCGATGTCGGGCATTTTCACGAACGGCCGCGCGACCGGCAAAATGAATCTGCCGCCGAAAATCGCGATCGCGTAGGCGGCGGCCACCGCAGCAACGCGCATAAGCTGGCGTGGCAAACCGAGGCGCCATCCGCGCACTATCTCGAACAAAATCAGAACAGCCGCGAAAGACACGAACACGATTTGCCAGATCGGAGAACCCGCAGTCGGGAGCGCGCTGTTCATGTCGATCTTTCCGTCAGGGCGCGTTGTCGCAGTGCGTGATCGCACAAGACAAGCGCAGCCATCGCTTCCACCATTGGCACTGCGCGCGGCAGGACGCATGGATCGTGACGACCACGCGCCGCAAGCTTGATTTCTTTGCGAGACGACGAAACCGTTTTTTGTTCGCGCGCAATCGTCGCCGTCGGTTTGAACGCGACGCGGAAATAAATCTCTTCGCCGTTGGAAATGCCTCCCTGAATTCCACCGGAAAAATTCGTCGATGTTCGGACTTTTCCGGCGCGCATTTCAAACGCGTCGTTGTGCTCCGAGCCGCGCATGCGCGTGGCCGAAAAACCGGAGCCGATCTCGAAACCTTTCGTGGCCGGCAAACTGAGCATCGCTTTGGCGAGATCAGCTTCGAGTTTATCGAAAACCGGTTCGCCCAAACCGGCCGGCGCGCTGCGGATGACACATTCGATCACGCCGCCTAACGAGTCGCCCGCCGCGCGCGTTTTATCGATCAACGAAATCATTTTCTTCGCCGCGGCTGCGTCAGGGCAGCGAACGATGTTCGCGTCGACTTCTTTCGTTCTCACCTTCGATATGTCGATCTTGGCGGTGAGATCGTGCACTTGCGCGACGTAAGCGATGATGTCGATCTTCGGATAAAATTTCCTGAGCACTTTGCGCGCGATCGCGCCGGCGGCGACGCGGCCAATGGTTTCCCGCGCCGAAGCGCGACCGCCGCCCTGCCAGTTTCGAGTTCCATATTTCGCTTCGTAAGTGAAGTCGGCGTGCGAAGGCCGAAACGTTTTCGCAAGATCGACATAATCTTGTGGGCGGGCGTCTTTATTGCGCACAACGATCGCGATGGGCGTGCCGAGCGTTTTGTTTTCGAAAACTCCGGAAAGAATTTCACAGCGATCTTCTTCTTTGCGTTGCGTTGTGATTTTGCTTTGGCCGGGGCGGCGGCGATCAAGCTCCCGCTGAATCTCCGCTTCGTTTATGTCGATCTTGGGCGGGCAGCCGTCGATCACCACGCCGATGCCGCCGCCATGCGATTCGCCGAAAGTGGTGACGCGAAAAAGTTGGCCGAAAGTGTTCGCCATTGCGCGGGAAGCTAAACGGCGCAGCGCGCCGTCGCTACCGATTTCAGATCGCGGCGAGCGCGACGCTCAAATCGTCGATCAAATCGCGCACGTCTTCCACGCCGACCGAGAGCCTGACGAGTGAGTCGCTGATGCCGAGCTGCTCTCGTTTTTCGGGTGGAACCGAGCCGTGCGTCATGAGCGCGGGATGATTGATCAGGCTTTCGACGCCGCCCAAACTTTCTGCGAGCGAAAACAAATGCGTGTTCTCGAGAAATCGCCGCGTGCCGGCGATGCCGGTTTTCAAAACGATGGTGATCATTCCGCCGAAGGCGCGCATTTGTTCGCGCGCCAGATCGTGTTGCTGATGCGATTTGAGACCAGGGTAGCTGACCGATTTTACTTTCGGTTCGTCTTGCAACCAGCGCGCAATCTCGAGCGCGTTTGTGCAATGCCGTTCCATGCGTAGCGCGAGCGTTTTCAATCCGCGCAACGCCAGAAAACTATCGAACGGTCCGGCAATCGCGCCGACCGCATTTTGCAAAAACAAAATCTTATCGCCGAGTTCCTTGTTATCGCCGACGACGACCGCGCCGCCGACCATGTCGGAATGGCCGTTCAAATATTTCGTGGCGGAATGCACGACGATGTCGAAACCAAACTCGATCGGCCGTTGGATCCACGGGCTGGCGAAAGTGTTATCGGAGATGCTGAGTGCGTTGTGGGCGCGCGCAATTTTTGCGATCTCGCGCAGATCGATAATTTTGAGGAGCGGATTGCTCGGCGTCTCGATCCAGACCATGCGCGTGTTCGGACGCATTGCGCTCTCGAGATTTTTCGCGTCGGTAAGATCGACAAAAGTAAAATCGAGATTGGCCGAAGCGCGGCGGACGCGTTCGAAAAGCCGAAACGTTCCGCCGTAAAGATCGTCGCTCGCCACGATGTGCGAGCCGCTTTCGAGCAGATCGAGCAATGTCGCCATCGCCGCCATGCCGGAGGCAAAAGCAAAACCGCGCGTGCCGCTTTCGAGATCTGCGATGCAACGTTCGTACGCGCTGCGCGTCGGATTGATCGAGCGCGAATAATCGTAGCCTGTGTGTTTGCCCGGACTTTCCTGGACGTATGTCGATGTTGCGTAGATCGGCGTCATGATGGCGCCGGTGGACGGATCGGGTTCCTGGCCGGCGTGAATGACGCGCGTCGCGATGTCGTGCTGTTTCTTCATGTCGATCTTGAAAGATTACTTCGGCATGTGCAGCCGCAAATACGAAAGTAAATCGGTGCGCGTGATGAGGCCGAGAAATTTGTCGCCGTCCATCACGATGGCGACGCGGCCGCGATCGAAAACCGCAAGCAGATCGGCAATCTTGGCAGCGGGCGCGAGCGTTTCCAGCCGATCGGTCATGGCGGTGTGCACCGGGTCATTAAAATGGGCGGGATCGCGATGCACTTTCACGAGCACATCCGATTCGTCGATGATGCCGAGGGCGCGTCCATTTTGATCGATCACCGGCAATTGCGAAACATCGGTGTCGCGCATGCGCTTGAAGGCGGTAAGCACCGAATCGTTCGGGCCAGCGACAACCACCTCGCCCGCTTCGTAACGGTGCGAAATCAAATCGCTCAAGTCGCCCTGCGGCGCGCGTTGCACGAAACCTTGTTCGGCCATCCAGAAGTCGTTGTACATTTTCGAAAGATATTTGTTGCCGGTATCGGCCACGAAAGTGACGACGCGTTTCGGCGTCGTTTGCTTCCGGCAATAACGAAGCGCACCGGCCACGAGCGTGCCGGTGGATGAGCCGCCCAGGATTCCTTCCTGCCGCAACAAATCGCGGGCCACGCTAAAACTTTCCGCATCCGGAATCGTGAACGCATCGGTCACGTACGAAAGATCGGCCACATCGGGAATGAAATCTTCGCCGATGCCTTCCACCGTCCAGCTTCCGGCTTTGCCGACTTCTCCGGTCTTCACAAAATCGACAAGCACCGAACCTTCCGGATCGGCCAGCACCATCTCGATGCCGCGGCGCGGTTTCACGCGCGAAAAAAATTTGCTCAAGCCGGTAAGCGTCCCGCCCGAGCCAACGCCAACTACAACCGCATCGACATCGTGCCGCATCTGTTCCCAAATTTCCGGACCCGTCCAGCGCTCGTGCGCGAGCGGATTTTCCGGATTGCCAAATTGGTTCACATAAAATCCGCCCGGAATTTCTTCGGCCAAGCGCGCCGCTACATCCTGATAATATTCGGGATGACCGCGCGTCACATCGGAGCGCACGATTTTCACTTCGGCGCCGAGCGCGCGGATGTGGAAGATTTTTTCCTGCGACATCTTGTCGGGAATGACAAGGAGCACGCGATAACCTTTTGCCCCGGCAACGAGCGCAAGGCCGAGACCGGTGTTGCCCGCGGTCGCTTCAATCACGGTGCCGCCGGGTTGCAATTGTCCATCGCGCTCGGCTGCTTCTATCATGGCCAGCGCGACGCGATCTTTGATTGAGCCGGTGGGATTTTGATTTTCCAGCTTCACGAAAAGCTGGCACGGGCCGGTGTCGATGCGCGTGATCTCGACGAGCGGCGTGTCGCCGATGAGCGAAAGAATGGCCGGCGGCTTTTTCTGCGCGGCCGTTGCGCCGGTTGGAATTTCGATCGTGTCGTTCAAAACAAACTGAGCGTTTCGCCCGGGTAATCGATCGCTACTTTGAATTCCCGAAGAAAATTGTAACCGACGATGCCGTCGAGTTTGGCGCCGGCCGCTTCGCTCAACATGGTGAAGAAATCGGCCACGACGACATTCATATTGTCGATCTTAGCGCCGCCGACTTGAAACGATTTCAGAACACCGGCCGTAAAATCGACATGCGCGCCGGCAGTTGTGCCCGCGCCGACTGGTGAGCTCGCGAGGCCGAGCTGCTTCGCCACTTCCGGCCGAATTGCGGTCGTCGATGTGCCGGTATCGATGGCGAATTGAAAAGGGCCGCGGCCGTTTGCATGCACGTCGATGAGAATGAGCGGCTTCGCCGGACTGGCCAGCCGAATCGGGACTTCGGTCTGCGGTTTGCGTCCGAATTGCTCAACGCGCTTCGGATCCTCGAAATGGATCTCAGAGCTGCGGTAATCAATCGTGACGCGGAAATGTTTGAGAAAATTATAGCCGAGGTCGCCATCGATTTTTGCGCCGATCGTTTTGCCGACGTGGCTAAGATCGACAATTCCAACATCGACATGCTCGATGCAGACATCGCCCACTGAAAGCGAATCGATTTGAGCGAGCGACACGGAAATTTTTCCGCCGGCGCTCTGACCTTCTTTCGATCCGATTGTTTTGACGTCGAGCTGCCGAACAAGTTCCGGGGTGAGCAGGGAAGTGCCGGCGCCCGTGTCTAAAATAAATTCGAATGGCCCGGCGCCGTTGACGCGCACGGGCAAGAGAATGAGCGGCTGCGCGCCGCCCGCGAGACGGAACTTTGCTTTGGCGCTGCTCGGAGAAAGCGTTGCGGTGGTCATTTCGCTTCGTCCAATTTCGGTTCGCCTTTGTGGGACCACTCAGACTTGCTGTCCTCGAGAAATTGTTGCAGCACGGGGAAACGAACTTCGCCGTAATTGAGCGCGTAACGAAGATCGCCGCCTTTGTAAACCCACGTCGTCGGAATCCACGAGAGTTGTTGGCCGGCGAACTGTTTGATTTTGTCGTCGCCATGGCGCGGGCCGGGATCGGCGACGATCGTGACATTCGGTTGATCGGCGATCTCGAATTTCTTCAGCATGGCCCGGCCGTCCTCGCCGCCATTCCAAACGGAAACGAAATAAAATTTCACCTGCGGATTGTCTTTGATCGTTTTCAGCCAGCCGCCGCTCTTCAATTCGACCTGACAATTCGAACACCACGGCGCCCAGAGATGGACGACGCTCAGCTCCGGCGCTTTGATTGCCGAAAGAATCTTTTGCTCGGCGGGAGGTCGCGTGAGCAGCGTGCGGTTATCGTTCTGAGCGCGAATCGAAGCAGTCGCGACAATTGCTCCCAAGATCGACAATCGTAAGATCGACATGCCCCTAAAGTAGGGAGAAACGACGTGCGCTCAACCAAGTTGACCGCCACGCCGAAACTCGCTACTGTGCCGCTCCGTTTTCCGCTGCCTTGGCTGCACGGAAAGATTCGCGCTCGGATGGCGGGCGCATCACGCCTGAAGGAGGCCCTATTTAATATGATTCAGATGCAGGATTTGATGTCGAAACCGATGCCGGAGTTCCGCGAGGGCAGCATCGTTAAAGGACGCATTTTGGAATTGCGTCCGCGCGAAGTGCTGGTGGATATCGGTTACAAATCCGAGGGCGTTATTCCGACAGCGGAATTTGAAGACATCGATTCGCTCGAAGTGGGCGACGAAGTGGAAGTGTTGCTCGAGCGGCTCGAGAACGACGAAGGCATGGTGGTGCTTTCCAAAGAGAAAGCCGCCTATCGCCAAAATTGGAACAAGATCGCGCAGGTCTTTGCCGGAGACGGATTGATCAAAGGCAAAGTGAAATCCGTCGTCAAAGGCGGGTTGATGGTGAACATCGGCGTGGAAGCGTTTCTGCCCGCCTCGCAGATCGACATTATTCCGCCGAAAGATTTGCAGCAGTTTGTCGGCAACACTTACGATTTCAAGATCGTCAAAATTAACGACGACCGGAAAAACGTCGTGCTGAGCCGGCGCGAATTGATCGAGCAGGAGCGCAGCGAGAAGCGCCAGAAATTTCTCGAAGGCGTCAACATCGGCGACAAGGTGCAGGGCACGGTCAAAAATCTTACGGACTTCGGCGCGTTTATCGATCTCGATGGTATGGATGGCCTTCTTCACATCACCGACATGACTTGGGGCCGCCTCGGTCATCCCAGCGAGCTGGTGAAAGTCGGTCAGCAGCTCGAAGTGGTCGTGCTCGACATCAACAAGGAAAAAGAGCGCGTCTCGTTAGGCCTGAAGCAGACGCAAAAAAATCCGTGGGACCAGATCGAAGAGCGCTTTCCCGCCGGTCAACGCGTCAAAGGCAAGATCACAAACCTTGTTCCGTACGGAGCGTTCGTGGAGTTGGAAGAAGGCGTCGAAGGTCTCATTCACGTTTCCGAATTGTCCTGGACGAAACGAATCATGCGTCCGGCCGATATTTTGAGCACCGGCCAGGAAGTCGAAGCAGTCGTGCTCGGCGTCAACAAAGATGAACAGAAGATCTCGTTAGGCTTGCGCCAGCTCGAACCGAATCCGTGGGACGAGATCGAGAAGAAATTTACAATCGGCAGTCACGTTAAAGGCGCGATTCGCAACATGACCGCGTACGGCGCGTTCGTTGAGCTCGAGGATGGGATCGACGGAATGATTCACGTTTCCGATTTGAGCTGGACGCGAAAAATCAATCATCCGAGCGAAGTCTTTAAGAAAAACGATGAAGTGGAAGCGGTCGTGATCGACATCGACAAGGTCAATCAACGGATCAGTCTCGGCATTAAACAACTGGGCGACGATCCGTGGAAGGAAATCGATTCGAAATACAAGATCGGCGATCTCGTTAAAGGCAAAGTGACCAAGCTCGCGAGCTTCGGAGCGTTTGTGCAATTGAATGACGACATCGACGGTCTCGTTCACATTTCGCAGCTGAGCGAAGATCACGTCGCGAAAGTTAAAGACGTGCTCAAGGTCGGCCAGGAAGTGGAAGCGCGCGTCATCAAGGTGGACAAAGTCGAGCGCCGCATCGGATTGTCGATCAAAGCCGCCAATTATTCCGAAGAAGAATTGCGCAAGGAATCCGAAGCGTTCGATACCCTCAAACCCGGCGAAGATATGGTTGGCCTCGAAAAAGCTTTCGCTGCCGCCGAGCAGGAAGACTATCGCCCCGGCGAAGCGAAGAAAGACGCTAAGGAACCGAAAGTGTCGAAGGAATCAAAAGAGCCCAAAGAATCCAAGCGCGAGTCGAAGAAGGAATCGAAGAAGAAGTAGGTGAATTCCCGCGGCTCGGTTAAGTAAAATTGTTTTCGAGGCTGGCATCACACGATGCCCGCTGAATGAACGACTCCCTCGACGTATAACATCTTGAGACTGATGCGTTCAACTGGCTCGAAGTAGCCGAGGTCTTTCAACAGCCCCGGGTTGATAGAGAAATGGGATGACGTGATCGCTGGCGACATTTTCGTGACTGACGGGATTGGGTTCTGCAATATCGGACAGCGTTAGTCGGATTACGAAAGTAGTGCCGTAAAAAGAAACAATGGCGCAAAAAGAGAAAAAACAGACGGTTCGCGAGAGCGGACTGCAAGCCGTCCGGAATCTTCCGTGGGGTTCCCATTTCAGTATCTTTTATGAAACGAAGCAGGACCTGCTCGACATTCTTGTTCCGTTCTTCAAAGCGGGGTTAAAAAATAACGAGGCCTGTCTCTGGATCGTGATGAGATACCAATTTGTGACGGTGAACGAAGCAAAGAACGTCCTGCGCAAAGCTCTTCCGGATTTTGATCGGCTGGAGAGGGAAGGAAAAATCGAAGTAGTGGCGCGCAAGCAGTGGTTCCAGGTTGACGGCAAAGTAAACCTTTCCCAAGCAGCCGCTCGATTTAAGAAGAGGCTCGAGGATGCGGTGGCGAGAGGCTCGGCCGGGCTTCGCCTAACGGGGAGTCCGGCGTGGATTGGAAGTCATCTGCATCCCACAAAATTTCGTGAGTTCGAAAAACGCGTCGATGAGGTGTTTCACAAGCAGCGCGTAATCGCGGCCTGCACATTCCCACTCACTCTAAGCGGGGCCCGGCAAATTCTCGATGCCGCGCACCTGCATCAGTTCTCGGTGACCGTTCGCAGGGGCGTTTGGAAGAGGGTGGAAGAAGCCGATATTCGATGGGCGAGGGAAGAGACAGGGCGCATCGACCCCACGTTGGGACAACTGACCTTGCGGCAGCGGGAAATACTGCAGCGGATCGCGGAAGGTCAGAACACAAAAGAAATTGCTGGTCACCTTGAGATTAGCGTCAAGACAGTCGAGGCGCATCGCGCGCAACTGATGCGGCGATTGAAGATCGACAATGTACCGGGATTGGTGCGCTTCGCGATTCGGACCGGCTTGATTTCGGATTAGGCAAGCAGGCGGCCGCCAGGCGCGTGTAAGGTTTTCCCTAATAGCGGAATTACGTGCCTGCCGTAATTTCTGGCGGGCTTGAATACGGGCGCGCAGTATGATGCACGAATTCCTCACCAACAATCGGACCGAACTGATTGACCGATGCAGGTCAAAAGTTGCGCAAAGACCCGCTCTCGAAACAACTGACGCGGAGCTGGAGCATGGAATCACGCTTTTCCTTGATCAACTGATCAAGACACTTCGAGTAGAACAAAC
This sequence comes from Verrucomicrobiota bacterium, assembly GCA_041167045.1. Taxonomy (GTDB): domain Bacteria; phylum Verrucomicrobiota; class Verrucomicrobiia; order Chthoniobacterales; family UBA10450; genus CATPCN01. The sequence continues at coordinate 278,105 of JBEEGW010000015.1, read as the reverse complement.
GGCACAGCCAATGCGCAGCCGCAAAGTTTCCGGTCCGGAAGCTGGCACGCCGGCCTTGTCCGAAATCGGCGAAGCGGCGGCGCTGCACGGCCGCGAATTATTGCAGCACGGATTTTCCGTGGATCAGGTCGTCCACGACTATGGCGATCTTTGCCAAGCAATAACCGACCTGGCCTTCGAACAAAACGCGGCGATCAACATAGACGAGTTCCGAACTCTCAACCGCTGTCTGGACAACGCGATCGCTACGGCCGTGACGGAATTTAGTTACCAGCGCGATTTTGTTTCGGCCGGCAAGCAGGTCAACGCGCTGAATGAACGGCTAGGATGCTTTGCGCACGAGTTGCGTAATCTCGTCAATACCGCCACGCTCGCGCTTACAGCTGTTAAAGCTGGCGTAGGATTGAGCGGCGCCACCGGCGGAGTATTGGATCATAGCCTGGTGGCAATGCGCAATCTGATCGATCGTTCCATGTCGGAAGTTCGAATGACCGCCGGACTGAGTGTCCATCATCATCTGTTTTCGCTGGCCGAGTTCATCGTTGAGGTAAAACATTCCGCGACGCTCGAAGCGGCGAAGGTTCGGGAATGTCAGTTGACCGTCTCGCCTGTTGACCCGGAACTCGCAATTGATGCCGATCGAGATTTGCTTTTCTCGGCGTTAGGGAATCTGCTTCAAAACGCATTCAAGTACACGCGTCCTCATACCGAAGTCACCTTGCAGGCCTATGCTGCTGGCGATCGAATCCTCATCGATGTCGAGGATAACTGCGGTGGGCTTCCGCCGGGTGACGCGGAAACAATGTTTCAACCATTTACACAAAGCGGCGAGGACAAGGGCGGGCTTGGTCTTGGACTCTCAATCTCCCGGCGCAGTGTCAAAGTAAATCAGGGAATTCTCACAGTCCGCGACAAACCAGGCGTCGGCTGCGTCTTCACCGTCGACCTGCCTCGTCGCGCCATGCCGAAAATCGTTCCCGAATCCGGCGAGGCAGCTGCCTAGGGCAGAATCTTCGCGCCGCCTTCCACAATCTGGCTGAGCACGCGGCGCAGCTCGTGAAAATCCACCGGCTTGCTCAGGTGGAAATCAAATCCTGCTTCTTTACTCCGACTGACATCTTTGCTCGTGCAAAATCCTGTGAGAGCCACGCCTTGCACGCGTTGCTTTCGTTTCGCGTGGGAAATTACGTCGTAACCGCTCCCGTCCGGCAGGCCGATGTCGCTCAAAATTACATCGAGCTTTTTAGAATCGACAATCTCCATTGCGTGTCGCTTGCCATCGGCGACCGAAATTTCGTAGCCGAAATGCCTAAGTAGATTGGCCAGGACTCGTCGCGTGTCGTCGTGATCTTCAACAATCAGAATGCGGAGCGACTGTTTGGGGCGGAGTCCGTTCCGCCACGCTGCTTGAATGCGTCGTAAAAGAGAAGCCACCCGGGTTAGCCAAGCAGCACTTCCCGGGCCGCGATCCGCGAGAGCTTCGGCTCAGAATTCGGCGCTGCCGGGTGTCCGCGCGAAGGGAATCACGTCGCGAATGTTCGACACGCCGGTGACGAACATGAGCATGCGCTCGAAGCCGAGGCCGAAACCCGCATGCGGCACCGTTCCGTAACGGCGAAGATCGACATACCACTTGTAATCCGCCGGATCCATTTTGTGCCGGCGCATGTTCTCTTCTAAAACATCGAGCCGCTCTTCACGCTGGCTGCCGCCCACGATCTCCCCGATGCCGGGCACGAGCAGGTCCATCGCCGTCACCGTCTTGTCGTCGTCGTTCAAGCGCATGTAGAACGGTTTGATCTCTTTCGGATAATTGAGAACGGTGACCGGACATTTGAAATGTTTTTCGGTCAGCCAACGCTCATGCTCCGATTGCAGGTTCAATCTGTACTCGACCGGGAACTCGAAATTTTCGCCGCTTTTTTTCAGCAACTCAATCGCTTCCGTGTAAGTGATGCGCTGAAATTTTCTTTCCACCACAAAATCGAGGCGCGAAAGAAGTTCCTTGTCGACAAACTTGGCGAAGAGACCGAGCTCTTCCGCGCAAGTCTCTCTAAGATCGACAATCAGATATTTCACGATCTCTTCGGCCAGGTCCATGTCGCCATTCAAATCGCAAAACGCCATCTCCGGCTCGATCATCCAAAACTCGTTCGCGTGTCTAGATGTGTTCGAGTTCTCGGCGCGGAATGTCGGGCCGAATGTGTAGACCTTCGATAGCGACAGCGCGAAAGCTTCCGCTTCGAGCTGCCCGCTGACCGTCAAATAAGTTGGCCGCGCGAAAAAATCTTTCGCGTAATCGATCTCGCCTTCTTTCGTGCGCGGCGGATTTTTTGCGTCAATGGCGGTAACGCGAAACAGTTCGCCCGCGCCTTCGCAATCGCTTCCGGTAATGATTGGCGTGTGGACGTAAACGAAACCGCGTTCCTGAAAAAATTTGTGAATGGCGAAGGCGAGCCGGCTGCGCACGCGAAAAATGCAGCCGAAAAGATTCGAGCGCGGCCGCAGGTGCGCGATCTCGCGCAAGAATTCCGGCGTGTGCCCTTTCTTTTGCAGCGGATAGGTGTCATCGGCGGCGCCCACTATGTCGATCTTGTCCGCCACCACTTCCCAGCTTTGGCCTTTGCCTTGTGACGCGACGAGCGCGCCGCGGACGATGATCGATGCGCCTGTAGTCAGGCGCTGAACATCCGCGTAATTCGCGAGCGAGTTCTTCGCGATGATCTGCAAATTGCGCAGACACGAGCCATCATTCAGCTCAATGAACGAAAAATCTTTCGAATCACGCCGCGTCCGCACCCACCCCTGCACCAGAATCAAATCGATTGGTGCAGTTTTGTTCAGCGCATCTTTGACCGAAGTCGGCGGAAGCATTTCAAGAAGTTGCCGGAGGATCGCGATCCGACAAGCAAAAGCCAACGCTCAGTGGGAACCAACCGAGCCGACCGAAGGTCCTCTCGATCCACCGCGCATGATTACGCCCGAGCCACCGGAGATCACGCGCCGAACTGGTTCGCCCGTTTGAGGATCAACGCGGAGCGGCTCATCGTGGATGCTTTGTTTAATTTCGAAACGTCGCAACGGCTTGGTGGCATCGGTCGTTTCGTAAACATAAGTGGGCACGCGCAAATCTACTCCTAAGATGACGAGTTGCAGGTCATTTCGCTCAGAGCGCTTCCTCGATTGCATTCTGGAACGCGCGCGACCCATTTCCGCCAAGCTCTATGTCGATCTTCTCCAGTCGCCGGATAAGATCGACAACGTCACGGCGCGCGTACGGCCCGCCGGCCGCAGCGCAAAAATGTGTGCGGCATCCGAACGGACGATCGTTGTAAATTAAACAATTACCGGTCGCGCCATGCAGCATGGGACAAGCGCCATCCGAATTTTTCGGTAATGATTTCCGGCCAGTTGCGCGAAATGCGGCCGCGGCGACGAGCGCTTCGCCTTTCGTAAGGTACGGAGTGCGACCGGTCAGTTTGAAATGGCAGCACTTCATCATTCGCGTGCAATTCCGATCGATCGGTCGTTTTGCAAGATCGACATAAACTTTTCGCACTTCGGCGATGGCGTTCTCGATGTTCATTTTGGCTCGACGCCGGACATAGCGTGACCTGCGATCCAACCAGTTGTCCACGCCGCTTGGAAATTAAATCCGCCGGTAATGCCGTCGATGTCGAGCAATTCGCCCGCGAAGTAAAGATGCCGAGTGATTCGGCTTTCCATCGTTTTGAAATTGATTTCGCGCAGAGAAACCCCGCCGCAAGTGACGAACTCATCTTTGTTCATCGTCTTGCCATTGATCTCAAGCTCCGTCTCGCGCAGTTGCTGGATCAATGAATTGATCGCGGCGCGTGGAAGCGCCGTCCAAATTATCTCCGGCGAAATCCCCGCATTCACAACTAGCTTTTCCCAAAGGCGCGCCGGCAGGGAACCGATCGGTGAATTGATGATGCGCCTTGTCGGTTGCGTTTCTCTGCGGGATTGAAATTCGGTCCGCAGGGCGGGCTCATTCATTGTCGGAATCCAATTCACGCGCAGTGTGAATCGATAATCCTTCGCGTACAGCACGCGCGCGCCCCACGCCGACAGCCGCAGGACGACGGGGCCGCTCACGCCGTTGTGCGTGATGAGGATCGGTCCGCGTTCGCTGAATTTTTCCGCGGAGAGTTCCACGTCGCTCACGGAAATTCCGGGCAACGACTGCAACCATGTCGATCTTACGTGCAACGAAAAAAGAGAAGGCACCGCCGGCTCGATGGTGTGGCCTAACGAGTGAGCGATCTCCGCGCCGATGACGCTGCGCGCACCGCCCGTCGCTAAAAGCAATCGCTCGCATTGCACGAAGCTGCCGTCGCTCAATTTCACATCGAATCCGCCGTCCGGAAGAATGCGCGCGCTTTCCGCGCCTTTGCGTGTGAAGAGCTGCACACCGGCGGCTTTCGCTTCCGCGATCAAGCAATCGACGATCGTTTCTGATGAATCGGTGACCGGAAACATGCGACCGTCTTCTTCTTTTTTCAGACGTACGCCGCGCTTTTCAAACCAGGCGATCGTGTCGCTCACAGAAAATCGATGCAGCGGCGAAATCAATTCACGTTCGCCACGCGGGTAATGCGTCGTGAACATTCGCGGATCGAACATGGCGTGTGTGACATTGCAACGCCCGCCGCCTGAGATGCGCACTTTGGTAAGAAATTGTGCGCTGCGCTCAAACAATGAAACCTCGCAGTCCGAATTAGCGCGCGCCGCTGCGATTGCGGCAAAAAATCCGGCCGCGCCACCACCTGCAATGACGATTCGCCGCTTAATACAGAAAGGCGCTTAGACCACGCCCTGATCCAGCATGGCGTCAGCAACTTTAACAAAGCCGGCGATGTTTGCGCCGATGACAAGATTGCCAGGCTGATCGTACTCGGCCGCTGTGTCCCATGCGTTCTTGTGAATAGTGGCCATGATTTGGCGCAGACGTTGATCGACTTCGGCGCGCGGCCACGGCAAACGCATCGAATTTTGCGTCATTTCGAGACCAGAAGTAGCGACGCCGCCTGCGTTGGCGGCCTTGCCGGGGCCGTAAAGAATTTTCGCCGCGAGGAAAAGATCGACGGCTACTGGCGCGGTCGGCATGTTCGCCGCTTCCGAAACGAGAATGCAGCCGTTCGCGAGCAGCTTTTTCGCATCTTCGCCGCTGATTTCATTTTGCGTTGCGCACGGAAACGCACATTCGCACGGAATGCTCCACGGCCGCTGACCATCGACATACGTCGCGCTTTTGAATTGCTCGGCATATTCCTTGATGCGGCGACGACGCACGTTTTTCAGCTCCATGATCCAACTCAACTTTTCTTCGGTGATTCCTTCTTTGTCATGAATGAAGCCGCCCGAATCGGACATGGTCACAACTTTGGCACCGACCTGATTTAATTTTGAAACGGTGTACTGCGCGGCGTTACCCGAACCGGAAACGGTGCAAACTCTTCCTTCCAAACCTTGTTTGCGCGTCTTGAGCATTTCCTCGGCAAAATAAACCGCGCCGTAACCGGTCGCTTGCGGACGAATGAGCGAACCGCCCCAGCCGAGCGCCTTGCCCGTGAGCACGCCGGTGAATTCATTCGCGAGACGTTTGTATTGTCCAAACAAGTAACCGATTTCGCGCCCGCCCACTCCGATGTCACCCGCCGGCACGTCCGTGTCCGGGCCGACGTGGCGAAATAATTCGGTCATGAACGACTGGCAGAAATGCATGACGTCGTTATCGGATTTTCCTTTCGGATCGAAATCGGCGCCGCCTTTTCCGCCGCCCATCGGCAAAGTGGTAAGCGAATTTTTGAAGACCTGCTCGAAGGCGAGAAACTTCAAGATGCTCGCGTTGACCGTGGGATGAAAACGCAGACCGCCTTTATACGGGCCGATCGCGCTGTTCATTTGCACGCGATAACCGCGATTGACTTGCACCTCACCGGCGTCGTCGATCCATGGGACGCGGAACTGAATCATCCGCTCGGGTTCAACGAGGCGGTCGAGAATTTTTGCGTCGCGATATTTTTTATTGCGCTGAATGACCGGCTCAATCGATTCCAGAACTTCCGTGACCGCTTGCAGAAATTCTGGCTCGGCCGGATTACGTCGGCGGACGGTGTCGAGAGTTTCCTGAACTAGATTCATGGGATTGTTAGCAACAACAGAGCAATTACTCGGCCGACAAGATCGACATTAACTCAACGGCAACCATGTCCCCGGCGGCGGCGGGGGTTTGCCGCCATTGAGAGAGAGATAAGTGTACTCGTGCAGGCCGCGCTCGTAATCGGAAAGAAGCTTCATGGCGTCGTTTGGCTTAAGCCGATCGCTCTTGATCGCGGCGTCCACTTGCGATTTGAGCAAGCGCATCAGCTCGACCTTGTCCCACTGCGTCATGGCCAGCACTTCGCCGATCGTGCTGCCTTCGATCACTTCCTCGATGTACCAACCGGACTCTTCGTCTTCATCGAGAAAAATATGCACCTCGGTGACGCGGCCGAATAAATTGTGCAGATCGCCCATGATGTCCTGATACGCGCCGACCATGAACACGCCGAGGTAATACATTTCGCCCGGCGTGATGCGATGCAGCGGAAGCGTTTCCTTCACATCTTGGAGATCGATGAACTTCGAGACCTTGCCGTCGGAATCGCACGTGATGTCCACGATCATGCCGTTGCGATCGGGCGCGGTCGTTAGGCGATGGATCGGCATGATCGGAAATAATTGGCCGAGCGCCCAATGATCGAGCAGCGATTGGAACACGGAAAAATTGCAGATGTACTGATCGGCCAGCGTGGTCTCGAGCTCCTTTACTTCTTCCGGAACGAAACGCAGCCCGCGGTGCATGTTCACGATCTGTTGCGCGAGCTGCCAGTAGACCGTTTCGATCTTGGCTTTCGATTCCAGATCGAGCAGGCCCAGTTCGAAAGTTTGCTGCGCTTCTTCTTTGATCTGGCGGATGTCGTGCAAACTCTCGAGCCGATTGCCGCGCTTAAGGCGTGCTTTCACGTCGAGAATGTCGCGCACGAGTTTGTGATCTTTCTCGCTCGTTCCCACTTTGAGCTTGGGGCCAGTTCGTTCGATTGACGTGAACGCCTCCACCACCAGCACGGAATGATGCGCCACGACCGCGCGGCCGCCTTCACTCACAATCGCCGGATGCGCCACGCCTTCCGAATCGCAAACGTCCATGATGTTCCACACGACGTCGTTCGCATATTCCTGCAGCGAATAATTCGCCGAGCTATCGAAGTCACTGCGTGATCCGTCGTAATCGACGCCGAGCCCACCGCCAACATCGAGATACCCGAGGTCGTGCCCGAGTTTCGCGAGTTTCGCGTAATGACGTGCTGCTTCGCGCACCGCGCGTTTGATCGTGGAAATATCCGGCACCTGCGAGCCGACATGAAAATGAACGAGCTTCAAACAATGCGAGAGCCCGGCCTCCTTCAACATCTGACTCGCGGCGACAAGATTCGTCGTGTCGAGTCCGAACTTCGCGTTCTCACCGCCGCTCGGTGACCATTTGCCCGAGCCTTTGCTGTGCAAGCGCACGCGAATTCCGATGTGCGGCTCGACACCGACTTCTTTCGACGTGCGAATTGTCTGCTCGAGCTCTTCGAGTTTTTCTACCACGATGATGACCTGCTTGCCGAGTTTGCAGCCAAGCAGTGCGATGCGAATGAATGCGCGATCTTTGTAGCCGTTGCAGATGATGAGGCTCTCCGGATCCTTGTGCATGGCGAGCGCCGCGACCAATTCCGGTTTGCTGCCCGCTTCGAGACCGAAATGAAATTGCAGTCCGGCATCGACAATTTCTTCAATCACTTCACGCAACTGATTCACTTTGATCGGAAAAACGCCGCGGTATGGCGCGCGATAGCCGAACTCAGTCATGGCCGCTTGAAATGCGCGGTTGACCGATTCGACACGATGTCGCAGCAAATCCTGGAAACGAATGACGAGCGGAAAACCGAGCCCGCGCGTGCGCGCTTCGTTTACGACTTCGAGAATGTCGATGGAACCGCCGTTTTCCTGGAGCGGCCGCGCCACGACGTTGCCGTTCGCGTTGATCGAAAAATATCCGCAGCCCCAACCGTCGACGTTGTAGATCGCGGTAGCGGCGTCAACGTCCCACTCGGTTTTTGTTTTTTCGGGCGCAGACACTGGAGGCAATGCGCATAATCAATCAGCGCGCCGAACATGCAAGCCTGCGCGAAAAAAATTTCAGGCGCGCTCGCCCTCGCTTGTCTTTCGCGAGGGGACGGATAACTTTCCGCCCGATGAATAAGACGGTGATCGAAGTGCAGGTGCGTGCAGTTTTGCCGACGAGTGGGGGATGCGCCGTTTTCATCGGCAACTCCGACAAGGTTTTCATCATTTATGTCGATCAAACGGTCGGGAGCGCGATCACCATGTTCATGCGCGACATTCCAAAGGAGCGCCCGCTCACGCACGATTTGATCGGACATTTGATGACGGCGCTGGGCGCGAAAGCGGAACGCGTCATCATCAACGATCTGAAGAACGCGACCTATTATGCGCGCATGATCATTTGCGCCGAAAACGAATTGCAGCAGAAAAAAATCATCGAGCTCGATGCGCGACCGAGCGATTGCATCGCGATGGCGACGCAACAAAAAGCGCCGATCTACGTGAGCCAGGAAGTTTGGGATGAAGTGGACGACATGAGCGATGTCCTGCGCAAAATGGAAGAGGACGGCCTCAAGCCTGATCCGGAAACGGAATCGAGCGAAGAAGAGTGAAACAAAGTAGAAAGTAGAAATTCTAAAGTAGAAAACTTTCTACTTTCTGCTTACCGCAACAGCTCGCCGTAATGTTGCTGCGCGACTTCGTTGCAGCGCGCTAGAATTTCCGCAGGCGTTTCCAAGTTCATCGCGTCTTCCACCAGCTTCGTGCACTCGGGCATGGTGAGACTTTGCACGGCGCGCTTCACGCGCGGCACGAGCGTCGCACCGGCGCTTAATTCATCCACGCCGAGGCCGAGCAACAACGGCGTCATCACAATGTCGCCGGCCATTTCACCGCAGACGCCCACCCAGATGTCATTCGCGTGCGCCGCGTCCGCGATCATTTTCAACAAGCGCACGACGGCGGGATGCGTCGGTTCATAAAGATGCGCGATGCGTTCGTTCATGCGATCGACCGCAACGGTGTATTGAATGAGATCGTTCGTGCCGATGCTGAAGAAATCGACTTCGCGTGCCAGCATGTCGGCGGAAATGGCGGCGCTCGGCACTTCGATCATGGCGCCGACTTCGGTTTCATCGCTGTATGTCGATCCAGATTTGCGCAGCTCGTCTTTGCATTCCTGCAAGATCGACATGGCGCGGCGCAATTCATCCAACCCCGAGATCATCGGGAACATGATTTTCACATTACCAACGGCGCTGGCGCGAAGAATGGCGCGTAACTGCGTTTTGAAAATGTCGATCTGCTCGAGACAAAATCGGATGGCGCGCCAGCCCAGAAATGGATTTAGCTCGTCGCCAAGATCGACAGTGCCCGGCGCGAGCTTGTCGCCGCCGAGATCGAACGTGCGAATGATGAGCGGATTCGGCTGTACGCGCTCGGCTACCTGGCGGTAAGTTTCGAATTGTTCTTCCTCGGTCGGCAAAGTTCCGCGGTTGAGGTAAAGAAATTCGGTGCGGTAAAGTCCAACGCCTTCCGCGCCATTCGCCGCGACCGCGTCGATGTCGGTGGGCAATTCGATGTTGGCCGAAAGAACAATGTGCCGTCCGTCCGCGGTGGTGGATTTTGTTTCGCGCAGCCCGGTGAGAGCTTGCTCGACCTCGCCTTTTTTGGCCTCGAGCTCGCCATAATGCCAGAGCGTCTCGGGCGTCGGATTGAGAATGAGGCAACCGTCGTAACCATCGAGCAGGACCTGCTGACCGCTCTCCAGTTTTTGTGTCGCATCGTGCAGGCCGACGATTGATGGAATGTTCAGCGACCGCGCCATAATCGCGGTGTGCGAAGTGCGGCTGCCCAAATCGGTCGCGATGCCGAGCACGTTCTCCCGATTCATCGTCGCGGTGTCGGACGGCGTGAGATTGTGCGCGACCAAAATATGCGGCTCGGCGATGGCGAGGAATGCGCGCGGTGCTTTGCCTTGCAGATTTCGCACGACGCGGCGGGTGACGTCGTTGATGTCGAGGGCGCGTTCGCGCAAATACGGATCGTCGATCTCGCTCAGTGTGTCGGCGTACCGGCTGGCCACTTCCTGGAAAACAAATTCGACATTGCAAAGATCGGTCTCGAGTTTGCGCAGCACTTCGTCGATTAAGGTGCGGTCTTCGACCACGAGCAGATGCGCATCAAAAATGGCGGCGTCTTTCGCGCCGATCGCTTCGGCGATCTTCTGCTGCATCTCGAGAATCTGGGCGCGTGTTTGGATGAGCGCGGTCTCGAAGCGCCCGATTTCGTGCGGGACTTTCGACTTGTCGATCTTGTAACGAACAACGTCGTCGAGATCATCGCGCACGACGTGAATGACGCCGCGGGCGATGCCGGGCGCTGCGCCGACACCTTGGAAACGGATTTCCTGTTGCGCGTTATCTTCGCTCATTGCGTTGCCAGACTAAGGCAACGTCATTCTTCATTAAAGCGCGCTTTTATGAGCTCCTCGAGCTCGGCCATCGCCTTGTCGGCGTCCGGGCCGTCGCAGCAAATCTTCAGTTTCGATCCCTGTCCGGCCGCGAGCATCATCAAGCCCATGATGCTTTTGCCATTCACTTTTTCGCCCTCCTTAGCCACCCAAACTTCGGCGCGATAACGACTCGCGATCCGCACAAACATGGCCGCGGGCCGCGCGTGCAAACCGAGACGATTCACGATTGTGATTTCCTTCTCGATCTTTTCTCCGCGCGCGGTGGCGCCTCTTCGATTCAACAAGCCCATCACTTTTCTTTCGGCGACATTACATTGAGCAGGTTCTCGTTAAAATCCATCGCGCTGTTTCGCCCGAGCGCCTTCAACTTTTGGTCCATCGCTGCGACCTCGATCAAGCGCGCAATGTCGCGCCCGGGGCGGATCGGGATGGTGATGTGCGGCACTTGCAGTTTCAGAATTTCGTAAAATTCTCGATCGAGACCGATCCGGTCCACTTCTTCGAGCTCCTGCCAATCTTTCAACGTCACAACAAGATCGAGACGTTTCTCGATGCGAATCGCCCCGATGCCGAAAATGGAAGCGACATTGATGATGCCGATGCCGCGCACTTCCATGTGGTAACGCGTCAGCTCCGGCGCGGTCGCCATTAATTCGCGACCTTCGAGCGATGTGATGCGCGTGACATCGTCCGCGACCAAACTGTAGCCGCGCTCAATTAAGCCGAGCACGCATTCGCTTTTGCCGATGCCGCTTTGGCCGCGAATCAAAACTCCGACGCCGAGAATATCCACCATGCTGCCGAACTCGGTCACCGTCGGCGAAAAAGCCATTTCGAGCGCAATCGTGGCCGCGTTGATGAACTTCATCGTGATCATCGGCGTGCGAAAAACAGCAATCTGTTCGCGCTCCGCAATTGCGCTGAGGTCCGGCGTGAAATGCATCCCGCGCGAAATCACGATGCACGGAATTTTTTGCGCGCAGAGTCCGCGAAAGCGGCGTCGTCGCACCTGCGGCGACAAACTTTTCAGATACGTGCACTCCGCTGCGCCGAGCACCTGCACGCGTTTCTCCGCGAAATAACTGTAGAAACCGGAAAGCGCGAGGCCTGGGCGATTGATGGTGGGCTCGCGAATCTTGCGATGGAATCCGACGCGTTTTCCTTCGAGCTTGAGGTGCAATTTCTCCGCGTGTGCATTGTAAAAACTTTCCACCGTCACAACCGGAACTTTTTTCCGCTGCTCGCTTCCCGAGCTGATTGTTTGCGTTGTCGATCTTGCGGGCATGGGCGGAAAATTATCTTTAGCCTCTTAAGCGCGGCATTTCCACCCTCGCGTTTGCGGGTCACCGACTGCGCGGTATAGCAGTGCGTGTTATCCCGCGTTTGCCGATTTTCTTTCCTTGTGCGGTCGCGCCTTCTTTTGCGGGGGATTTGTGACAGTCGGCTGATAATCCTGTAGCCAGGCGGTTTCCTGCAGGTCCTCTTTCCATCCGGTGATTCCGGTATGGGAATGACCGAGCGGAGAGACCCGGCGTTTCCGTTCGTATTCGTAATCCTTTTTGACTGCGCACCAGTAGAGTCGACCACCACGCCGCCATGCATCGAGGACAATTCCGTCCTCGAAGGGCTGGTTGCGCGCGGTGACTACCAGGCAATTACTTTCATCGGATGTTTTTGCGTAAAAGGCACCCCAATGAAGGACGAGTGTCTTGAACTGGAGCTCTTTCAAACGCGTGCCGATGTCGCGCACGTAATGGGCGCAGTATCCGCGTTTTCGCTGGCCGGTGTTGATCAGGAAATTGTGATACGAGGGGTCGCCGGTCACGCCGTATTCACGCGCGAGACTGCGCGCTTTGGTGTGCACGGTCACCGAAAGCAGATCGGCCTCGGCTGGATCGACGCTCGGCGCGAGCGCGACGAGCGCGTCGCGTAAACCTTTGATCGATTCCTCGTCTTCGGCCCACGCAGTGGCGATGCCGATTGTGAATACAAAAATGAAAACTAGCCTGGCATTCACACCTTAAATACCTCTCGAACCCTCTTAGCTCCGCGAAAACGCGAGCGGACCGCTGCCGCCCGGGTCAGGTGCTTAGACCTGCCCGCGGACGGACAACTCGGCGCCGTGTTATTTCGAGTATCCGTGTGCGGAACTCGTCGTTGTGGTTGCTGCTGCTTCTTTGTGTTGAGCACATGCTCCCAGACTCAACGCGCTGGCCAATACGGCCACGAACATGATCATTGTGAAAATTTTCAATCTATCTCGCCTCCTTTCTCTGCAAGTTGCTGGCGTGTTTTAGGCAGAGGAAACGGAGGAACGCAACGCTTTTCTCATTGCAGATTATAGATTGCAGATTGCAGATTGTCGGGAAATGACGCCGGATGAATTAAAATTGCGCACAAAGGAATTCGCATTGCGGATCATTAAGCTTGTCGCCGCGCTTCCAAAAACTGTGGAGGGACGCGCGATTGCGAATCAAATTGTCCGGAGCGGGACATCTGTTGCGGCAAACTATCGCGCCACTTGTCGCGCGCGATCTCGAAGCGAATTCGTCGCGAAAATGGGTGTGGCCCTTGAAGAAGCCGATGAAACTCAACTTTGGTTGGAGCTAATCGTTGAAGCAAAATTAATTCCGGCCAAACGCGTCGAAGCGCTGCTCACTGAGGTGAACGAATTGGTTGCCATCTTTGTCAGTTCGCGCAAGTCTGCGTCCAAAAATTTGAAATCTGCAATTTGAAATCTGCAATGGCTTACCTCACGACCATCGGCCTCGAGGTCCATGTGCAGCTAAAGACGCGCTCAAAAATGTTTTGCGCGTGCCCGGTCGAGTTTGGCGCGGAGCCCAATACGCACACTTGCCCGACCTGCCTCGGGTTGCCGGGCGCGTTGCCGGTCATGAATCACGAGGCGCTGCGGATGACTGCGCTGACCGGCCTCATGCTCGGTTGCGACATCGCGCCGGTCTGCAAGTTCGATCGCAAAAATTATTTCTATCCCGACATGCCGAAGAATTATCAAATCTCGCAGTACGACATGCCGCTTTGCGAGAACGGCGCTGTTCCCCTGCACGATCTCGCATATCCAAAGGACGCGCAGAAAAACATCGCCACGCCGGACAAGGAAGTGCATCTCGTCCGCATTCATCTCGAAGAAGATGTCGCGAAAAGTTTCCATTTCGAAACCAGCACCGGCATCGATTTCAACCGCGCCGGCACGCCGCTCATGGAAATTGTTTCGCAACCGGAAATCAATTCGCCCGAGGAAGCATTCGCTTTTCTCACATCACTCAAACAAATTCTGATCTACGGCGGCGTGAGCGATGCGGACATGGAAAAAGGTCAGTTGCGTTGCGATTGCAATATTTCGCTGCGACCCGAATCGCAGGCCGAATTTGGCGCCAAGATCGAGATAAAAAATATGAACTCAATCAGTGGCGTGCGGCGCGCGCTCGCGTTTGAAATTCACCGGCAAACTGAAGCGCTCGAGCGCGGGGAAAAATTACAGCAGGAAACGCGCGGCTGGGATGATGCGAAAGTCGAAACTTTTCTCATGCGCACAAAAGAGTCGGCGCATGATTACCGTTATTTTCCCGATCCCGATCTCGTGCCGGTAAAAAGTGAAGGATTGGTCGCCGACGCGCGCAAACGCGTTCCCGAATTGCCGAAAGCGAAACGCGCGCGGTTCGTCGAGCAATATCAAGTCAGTCCGTACGACGCCGGCGTGCTCGCGAACGATCTCGATCTCGCCAAATATTTCGAGACCGCCGCACGTGGAGCGAAGAAGCCAAAGAACGTCGCCAACTGGATCTTGAACGATTTGCAAAACGCGCTCAGCAGCGCGAGCAAGGCGATCAGCGACTGTCCGATCCCGCCCGAAGCGCTCGATGAGCTCGTCAATTTGATCGACAGCGGAAAAATCAGCGGCAAACAGGGCAAGGAAGTTTTCGCGGAAATGTTTGCGGAGGGAAAAACTGCGAGCGCGATCGTGAAAGAAAAAGGAATCGAGCAACTCAGCGACACGAGCGCGATTGAAAAATTTTGCGACGAAGTCATCGCTGCGAACCCAAAACCGGCGGCGGATTTCAAAGCCGGCAATGCCGCTTCGCTAAATTTTCTAAAAGGCCAGGTAATGAAGTTGTCGAAGGGCAAGGCGAACCCGCAGCTCGCCGGCGAAATTTTGGGGCGGAAGCTCAAGTAAGTGCGCATCCTCATCGCGCCCGATAAATTCAAAGGTTCGCTCACCGCGCAAGATGTCGCGCAAAATATCGCGGCCGGGCTGTGCGAAGTTTTGCCGGACGCTAAGATCGACATAACGCCGGTAGCCGATGGCGGTGAAGGAACGGCCGAAGTGATCGCACAGGCGCGCGGCGCATCATGGATCGAATGCGAAGCGCACGATCCGCTTGGCCGAAAAATCGATGCGCGTTACGCTTTCGACGAAGCGCGCAAGCTTGCTGTAATGGAAATGAGTGAAGCGGCCGGGATGCGTCGCTTGCAGTCGAACGAGAGAAATGTCGATCTTGCCACCACGTTCGGTGTCGGTGAAATGATTCTCGACGCCGCGCGTCACGGCGCGCAAGAAATCATCATCGGACTTGGCGGCAGCGCGACCAACGACGGCGGTTTTGGTTTTGCGCGAGCTCTCGGCTTTCAATTTTTCGATGCGCAAAATTATGAAATCGAAAAAATTGTCGATCTTATCGCGCTCGAACGAATCGAGCGGCCAACAAGTTTATTGCTGCCGAAAATTATCGCGGCGGTCGATGTGCAGAATCCATTGCTCGGCGAAAATGGTGCGACGCGCATCTTCGGTCCGCAAAAAGGAGTGACGCCGGACAAGATCGACATGTTCGAGCGCGCGCTGACTAAACTCGCGGACGTTGCCACGAAAACGTTCCGCAAAGATTATCGCGATGAGCGCGGCGCGGGAGCTGCCGGCGGTCTCGGATTTGGTCTGATGACGTTTTGTAAGGCAATTATAAAACCGGGTTTTGATGTCGTCGCTGAAGCAGTCGATCTCGAAGCGAGAATAAAAGATGTCGATGTTGTCATTACGGGCGAGGGGAGTTTGGATCGACAAACGCTCGAGGGAAAAGCGCCGGCCGGTGTGGCGCGGCTCGCGAAGAAATTCGCGAAGCGCGTTTTCGCAATTGTCGGGATCGCGAAACAAGATGGAGATCTTCGCGAAATGTTTGAGCGCGTTTACGAACTTGGCGGAACGATCCCGCAAGCGCCCGAATTATTGCGCGAACGCGCGCGCGAGTTGGGCAATCATTTGCGCGCGTAAAATTCGCGAAAATGTTTGGCGGTTTTGACGTAGCTCCAAGCCCAGCGCGCAATGTCGTTTTGTTGATCGAGGGTGAGTTGCCTAACGACTTTGGCGGGTGAACCGAGGACGAGCGAGCCGGGTGGTATTTTCATGCCGAGGGTGACGAGCGCGTTCGCGCCGACGATGGAGCGCGCGCCGATTTCGGCGCCGTCGAGCACAATCGCGCCCATCCCGATGAGCACTTCATTGTCGATCTTGCAGGCGTGCACGATGGCGCTGTGGCCAATGGTGACGAGCTCACCGACGTTTGTTTGATCGCCGACGTCGATGTGCACGACGGCGTTGTCCTGAACATTGGAGCGCGGGCCGATGACGATGCGATTGATGTCGCCGCGCAAAACCGCGCCGTACCAAACACTCGATTCTTCGCCGAGGGTGACGTCGCCGATGACGGTTGCGCCGGACACAACGTACGCGCTGGGATGGATGCGCGGTCCAAGTTTCAAACGCTGATCGATCCCGGCGTGGCCGGTCGGAATCTTGTCTTCGGAAATGTTCACGAGATTAAACGCGATGCTTCTTCCGATTTCGCTCAAGATCGACATTGCGGCAAAAAGAAAGAGTTGCCGGTGTGAATCAATCCAATTAGAAATGAGCGGGCGAACGGCCCTCAAAGTGATCTCCCATTTTTAGCAATTTCCCCCTCGTTACCGAGAGAACCCGTTTGGCTTGTGGGCAAAACGGGTTTTCTTATTTTTTCGCCCGCCAAACGTTAGGCATTTCGTAATGGAAGAACCCGATCAACCGACAGTGACGCCGTTCGTCTTTTCCGATCCGGCCGGCAAACGCTGGCCGCGAACGCGGTTGACGCTGCTCATCACGGGCGTCGCAGTTTTTCTGGGGATGGTGCTGTTTGTGCAGACACTTTTCGTGGCGCCGCAATTGCGCCTGCCTTTTTCGTTGCGGCAATTAAAAGGCCAGCTCAAAGCGCTTCAGCAAAAAAATCCGGCCAACGCGCTCCCGGCGGCGAACGCTTTGCTCTGGCGAAAATTTGCCGAAGCGCGACAGGCCGCGAAGAAAACGAGCACGGAAACTTCGCCGCCACCGGCGCGACCGCGTCGCAAGGCGCCGGCCAACGAAGTTCGTCTCGCGTTTTACATCAATGGCGATCCTTACAGTTATAAATCGCTCGAACAACACGCGGCGCAGCTGACGCACGTTTGTCCGGAATGGATGGCGGTGACGAATGGCACCGGCGAATTGCAAATCGATGCGGACAATCGCATTCCGAAACTGGCGGCGGCCAAAGGTCTGGCGCTGATGCCGCTACTGACCAATCTAGTGGGCGACACGTGGCAGCCGGAAGCGGTCGAGAATCTTGCGCATGGCCCGGCGGATCGACAGGACCATTTCATTCGTCGCGTGGTCAACATTTTGATCGAAGCAAAGGCCGCCGGCGTGGTGGTGGATTGGGAACAGCTTGATCCGGTTTACAAGAAAGATTTCAGCGTGCTCCTGAACAAATTTGCCGACGCGCTGCATGACGTGGACAAACAGCTCTGGCTTTGCGTGCAGCCGGGCCAGGACCTCGATTACATCGATTTCGAAGATTTGTCCGATAACGTCGATCGCTTCGTCGCGTATCTTTTCGATGAAACTTCCGACATTGATCCGCCCGGCCCGCTCGGTTCGCGCCAGTGGTTCGAGGGTTGGCTGCACGTGCTGCTCGAAGACACCGACCCGAAGCAATGGATCATCGCCCTCGGCAATTACGGATACGATTGGACGGCGGGCGCGAAAAAAGCGGAGCTGATCAGTTTTCCCGAAGCGATGAGCCGCGCGACCTATGCCGAAGTGGAGCGCGCCGAAATCAAAGCGCCTGATTACAATCCGTATTTCTATTATGAGGAAGAAGACAAGGCGCACTCGGTTTGGTTTCTCGATGTCGTCACTTTTTTGAATCAACTGCGCGAGGTGCGGGGAGCGAAGGCCGGGGGATTTGCTATTTACCGGCTCGGGACGGAAGACGCTGCGCTTTGGGATGCGCTTAATTTGCCGCAGGATCTTAATGTCGATCTTGCGGCGCGGCCGCGCTTCGAAGTGCTAAAAGGCACGGACACAATCACCGATGTAGGCGATGGCGAAGTGGTGTCGGTGGATGAAAATCGCGCCGACGGAATGCGGAGCTTAAAGCGAGATGAAAGCGGCTATTTCACGGCCGATTACATTAAGTTTCCGCAATTTCCCACGCTCTATCATCAAGGCGCGGGCGGCGAGCACGAGGTTGCGATCACGTTCGACGACGGGCCGGACCCGGAATGGACTCCCCAAGTCCTCGACATTTTGAAAGCGGCCAATGTGAAGGCGGCATTTTTTTTGGTGGGTGTGAACGCGGAACGCTATCCGGGACTCGTTAGGCGGATCATCAATGAAGGGCACGAGATCGGGAACCACACTTATTACCATCCCAACCTCGCGCTTTGTTGGGACGAGCATATTCGGCTGGAGCTCAACGCGACGCAGCTTCTGCTCGGATCGATTACCGGAAGATCGACAACTTTATTTCGCCCGCCGTACGCCGCGGACACCAGCCCCTCGAGCTTGAGCGAGCTGACTCCGTTGTTGATCGCGCAAGAGCTGGGTTACCTCGTCGTTTTGGAAAACATTGATCCGCAAGATTGGGCGAAGCCGGGCGTGGACGTGATTTTGCAACGAGTGAAACAGCAGCGCCGCGACGGCAGCATTATTCTTTTGCACGACGCCGGCGGGGATCGATCGCAAACCGTCGAAGCGTTGCCGCGGATTTTGGATTGGCTGCATACGCGCGGCGATACGATCGTGCCCTTGAGCACGTTGCTTGGCACGACGCGCGATGCGCTTATGCCGCCGCTGCAATCGGGCCCGCAATCACTCAGCCGATTTGTGAGCAGCGTGGGCTTTCAAATCTTTCACGCGGCCGAGGAATTTCTGTGGGCGTTTATGCTCGTCGCGACTGCTTTGATCGTGATCCGCACGCTGATCGTGATTTGGCTGGCGGCGCGGTTCCGTTCACGGCCCGCGGCAGATTTTGCGCAGCCGGTGAGCGTGCTGATCGCTGCCTACAATGAAGCGAAAGTGATTGCAGGAACTTTGCGCGCGGTGCTCGCGACCGAGTACGCGGGGCCGCTCGAGGTGATCGTGGTGGACGACGGTTCGAAAGATGAAACCGCGGCCGAAGTCGAAGCAATGGCCGCAAACGATCCGCGCATTCGATTGTTGCGGCAGGAAAATCGCGGCAAGGCGCGCGCGTTGCAACGCGGGCTGGCGGCGGTGCGAAACGGAATCGTCGTTTTCCTCGATGCCGACACGCATTGCCAGCACGATACGCTGCCGCGTTTGCTCGAGCCGTTTGCCGATGAAAGCATCGGCGCCGTTTCCGGACACGCAAAAGTTGGGAATTTGCGAAGCTTTATCGCGCGCTGTCAGGCGCTCGAGTACACATGCGGGTTCAATCTCGATCGTCGCGCCTACACGCGCTGGAATTGCATTACGGTTGTGCCCGGCGCGATCAGCGCGATTCGCAAATCGGCGATCGACGCCGCGGGGGGGTTGAGTCTCGAGACGCTGGCGGAAGATACGGATCTCACTCTTTCGTTACACAAAGATCGACAACGCATTGTTTATGTTCCATCGGCCATCGCCTGGACGGAAGCGCCCGAAACGGTGCGCACGCTCGCGCGCCAACGTTTTCGCTGGGCCTACGGCACGTTGCAATGTCTCTGGAAGCATCGCGACATGGTTTTCAACTGGAACTATCGCGCGCTCGGTTGGTTTAGTTTGCCGAGCGTCTGGCTGTTTCAGATTATTCTCGTGGCAGTGACGCCGATCGTCGATCTGCTGCTTTTGTTCTCGTTGTTGTTCGGTGAATGGCGCGCCGTGCTGCCGTTCGTGATCGTTTTCCTGGCGATGGATGTGGTGCTCGCGACGCTGGCTTGCATTTTGGAACGCGAAAATATTTTGCGCGCATGGCGCATTTTGCCGATGCGTTTGATTTATCGGCCGATGTTGAGCTTCGTCATCTGGAAAGCAATTCTGCGCGCGGTCAAGGGCGCGTGGGTGAGCTGGGGAAAATTGGAGCGCACGGCGAGCGTTCCGGTTCGCGTCTAACTGTCAGGCGGAACTGAATGAGAAAAGTACATGTCGATCTTGTAATCGCGGCGCTCGTCGTTTTGCTCGGCGCGAGTTGCCACAAAACGACTGCGCCCGCGATTGATGCGAAGGGACATGTCGAAGTCGTCATTCCGGAGCACGGCGCCTACACCGGCGCGTTCATGGATTTCGGCGACGCTGAGGACGACGTCACGCTCGAAACAATCGAGGAGTTCGAGCAAATGGTCGGCAAACATCAGGCGATCATCGCTTCGTCGAGTTATTGGGGTGAACAAAATTTTCCGACCGCGAACCTAAACGTGATCTGGCGACACGGCTCCTTGCCACTCGTCTTTTGGTCGCCGTGGGACCGGCCTTACGCGCAAAATCGCGGGCCGGATAAATTTAGCCTCCTCGCGATCATCGAGGGAAAGTGGGACGCGTACATCGATAAGTGGGCGGACGCCGCGCGCGAATTTGGTCGTCCCATGATCGTGGCGTTTGGAGTCGAGATGAATGGCGACTGGTTTCCGTGGTCGGGCACGCATTACGGCGGCGAAGATTGGGACGACGAAGGCGATAATTGGAAAGGCCCGGAGAATTTCCGGCGCGCGTATCGCCATGTGGTGGATCGCGTCCGCGCGCGCGGCGCGAGCAACATCAAATGGATGTTTCACACCAACAATTATTCTTATCCACTCGATACCTGGAATTTCGCGCCTGCTTATTATCCTGGGCCGGATTATGTCGATTGGTTTGGGCTGAGCGTTTACGGCCAGCAATTCAAAGAGGAACCAAATCCGGATGTTCCTTCGCTGCTCGATTGGCCGTATCAGGAGCTGTCTGGGCTGGATCCAACCAAGCCTGTCATGATTGCCGAATGGGCGACAGGCGAATTTCCTTATTCACCCGACGCCCACGGGATGCGCAAGCCGGAATGGATCAAACAAGGTCTCGATCTTTTTCGGACGCGTTATCCGCGGATTAAGGCGGCCGTCTATTGGCACGAGCGCTGGCAAAATGTCGATCAAAGCTACAGCAACCTGCGCGTCAATTCGTCGGTTGAATCGCTCAACGCGTATCGCGCGGGAATCGCCGACTCTGGCTGGCTGGGCAATCTGATTTTGCGGCCGGTCTCGCAACGCCATGTCGATCTTGTACGGTAGTCTCCTCCTCCCGGCGTCTGCTCTGAAAAAATCTCAAATAAGGGCTTGACCAGAAGTCGTCGCTTCCACTAAACCCATCAGGTTCCTGCACTTGATGGCAGGCGATAGGAAAAGGAGAAACATGCGAACTGCACCAAGGAGTTTGAAAACGGCTTTCCTCGCATTCATTGCGACGTTGAGCGGCCCGGCTATTTTCATTTGCTATGCGGGCCCCGAGCCACTTGTCGAAGTTCCCACCAGCGCAACGGTAGGCATGGAAAGTAAACAGGTGCTGTCGGACAAGAACACAGTGGCGGAGGTGCAGGAACCGGCAGCGAAGTGGTGGAGCATCTCGGCGCAAGTTGGTTACTGGAGCGAGTATATATTCCGGGGGACAAATTTAACACCCGATAGCGACGGCATCGAATATCAGCAACTGTACTTTAAGGCAAAGGGCTTTACGCTCGGTGCGTGGTATGCAACCCAGCTGGGCACTGCGGTGGTGCCCAATGCAACCGTTGTCGGCGAAGGTGGAGGGGGATTTTCGCCTTTCGGGGCTCCTGCGGCCCCATTTCAAGATGTCGCAACCCAAAAAAGCTTTCAGGAGTTGGATATAATTACTTCTTACAGCCACTCGTTTGGGCCAGTCGATGTTACTGTGGGTAACGTCGCGTTTTTCATTTTCCGCGACGCAGTGGACCGCTTTCTCGGCACTGCTACGCCTTCTGAAACGGATTTTGCCGTCCCTGAGGATGAGACATTTGATCGTGTTTATATTGCGCTAGCCACCACGTTCCACCCCTTTGGCGAGGTTTCCATCACTCCGACGGTGACTTATTATCAAACTGTCTATAATCACGCTGCCCCCATCTCCCCCGAGAATGGAGAGGTTGGGCCGTTACCCGGTGAGTCCGATAGGCAATATGAACTCCGTTTGCTGGGCTTTGAACGCAATGACACCCTCGGCGGGTACGTGGACGCGAGAGTTCAAGCCGTGATTCCGCTTATCGATCATAGATTGCGTCTTCAACCAACGGCGTTAATTACCTACAGCGCTGGAGATCGCAGCCAAGCTAGTGGAATCACACAGGCGCAATTTCTCACGCGTCATCAATCCACTTCAGAGCCACTTTACGGATTCAACCACTTCCAAACCGGCACGGAGCTTGTTCTGCAAATAAACAGATGGCTAAGCGTGACGGGATTTGGAAATTACGCCTACCATATTGCAGCGCTCACCGCGGGTACCGACAGGAATGAAGAATGGGGTGGCGGGTACGTAACGGTTTCCTTTTAATCGCTAACGAAAGATAAAATTTCAACGGGCTGAGTTAGCCGCCCGGCGCATTGGGTTCCCAAGGCAGCTTAATCGTTCGCCATTGCGAGTTGTAGAGAATCGGCTTCTCCGATTCAGTTACACGTCGCCGCACGCGGACACGCGGAACAGGTCCGGCTTTTGAATCTGAGTTGTCGATCCGAGTGTTGTGGCGAACGATGGGTTCTTGCGCCCGAGTGCCATTAGCGGCGATTATACCGAAGCCCAATACAATTAATCCCTGTATCGCGGCAATTTGAAATCGCCTCACATTTGAGGACTTAACAGAAGGCCTAGAAAATGGCAACGAGTTTAATTTGATCGTTAGCCGCCGGGAGCGGTTCCGTCGAAAGGCTGGGCTTGCTTTTCTTGAGCGCGGGAGCGACCTGGAGTCGGTTTCGCGGGGGGTTGTGCCGGCGGCGCCGCTGCTTGACGCGTGGGAGGAGGCGTTGCTTGCTTCTTTGGAATTGCTGGCTTCGCGGCGACTTTTTCTTCCTTTTCTTTTTGCACCGGCGGCTTAGGCGCCGGCTCTTCGCTTTTCGCGGTCACAGGCGGCGGAGGGGCGGCGGCGGCTTCGAGCGTGATTAAATCCGGCGATGTAACCTGGCCGGCTTTCACTTCCACTTCGCGTTGTTCACTTTTGTAACCCGCCTTTGAGACGAGAAGTGCGTGTTTGCCCGGAGCAAGGTGCGGAATTGTCGCCGGACTCGGTCTCGTAATCGAAGTATCGACGGTTACCGTTGCTCCCGGCGGCGAGGTGTTGATCCACAAAGTTCCCTCTCCCGCCGTCGCCGACGGTGGTTCTGGCGGGCTAGCAGCCGCGGCATTTTCCGGTTGCTCTGCTGCGATCGGAGCCTGCGCTGCTGGAGCGACAGCCGGGGCGCTTGCGACGCGGGGTTTAGGAGGCGGCCGATGCGCCATATAGAAAATCAAACCAGCGACGGCTGCCGCCGGAAGAACGGTGACGACCACACCACGACCAAGCTCAGTGCTCGCCGCAATAAATATTTTTGCTGCGCTCCGGGCGAGTGTTTTGCCACCAGCGGCCGTGGCGACTACTCCGCCACGCACTTTCCCAAGACCGGCGCCAACTCCCGCTCCCACACCAACTGCAGCTCCGCGCAATTTTGTTTTGAATGCCGTGCTCGCGGCAAGCACGGCCGTGCGAAATCTTTTTTGCGGGACGCGTGTCGGTGCTGGCTGTGTTCCGGCAGTGCGTCGAGTCGGCGTCTGGATTTTCTGGGTTTTGTTCGATGGAAATTTAAGCCAGCCGCTCTTCGGCGCAGGCAATGCGGTTAGGCGATCGACAATTTCGAGAACGGATTGTGGACGGAGCGCCGGATCTTTTTGCAAACAATCCTTCACCACATCTTCCCAAACCTGGTCGATCGGTTCGCCCTCGATATCGAGCTCTTCGCGCCGCTGACGCATGGTCGGCGGCATCTTCTCGTGAATTTGTCTGTCGATGTTGCCCGAATAAAAGGGTGGTTTGCTCGTAAGCATTTCGTAGAGCGTTGCGCCTACCGAATAAATGTCGTCCAGCGGCGTACCGCGCACGCCGTCCAGTTGCTGCGGGCTCATGTAAACGAGCGTGCCACTCGTTCCGCGACCACCCATCGTGAGCATACTCATTCCATCGCCCAGACTTCGCGCGATCCCGAAGTCGGCCACCTTCAATTCCAGACGCTTGTTCACCATCAAATTCGATGGCTTAAGGTCGCGATGCACCACGCGCACATGGTTATGGGCGTAGTCTAATGCATCAGCGAGCTGTCTCACCCAGTCGAGCAGTTCGTGCGTCTCAAAAACTTTCTTCTCGCGGTCGGCGCGCAAATTGGAAAGCGTGTCTCCATCGACATACTCCATCGAGATGCAGCCCGAATGTTCGTCGTGCACAAAATCGTAAATGCGCACGATGTTTTTGTGCGTGAGCTCGAGGCTGCGGTTGGTTTCGCGTTTGAGATCAGCCAGAACGGCCCGATCCAAAATGATCAGCTCGGGAAGAAATTTGAGCGCAACATCGCGTTCCAGCACTTCATCGCGGGCTGACCACACCACGCCCATTCCGCCGCGCCCCAGAATGTTCTTGAGACTGTACCGATTGAAGAGCTTTTGCCCGCTGACAAAGTCGCGCACTGTCGCGTCCAGCGGGTCCGGGGCTTGCACTTTCACTTGGGCTACGGTAACAACTCGCGCTCCACAAATAAAGCGTAAAATCTGCCGACCTCGCGCCGGAGTTTTCCTTGTCGATCCTGTCTATGCTGTCTTATAACTGAGCCGATGGCACCGGAGGAACAACCCAATCGCGCAATTCAATCACAAGGCGCGCAATCGGATAAGATCGAGGGCGCCTGGCTTGAAGGCAGCGGAGATAAATATCCCATCCGCGGGGATTGTTCCATCGGCCGGTCGCCTAAGAACAGCATCTTTCTCGATTCGCAAAAGGTCTCGCGCCGACACGCCATCATCAATGCGCAAAACATGGGCGAGTTCTGGCTGATCGATCTCGGCAGCAGTAACGGCACATATTTAAATAACCGCCGGATTCAGCAGGCGGTTAAACTGAGTGACCACGATCAAATCGTTATCGGCGACAGCATATTTATTTTCCATCACCCAGAACAAGATGCCGAAAATTATCTCACGTCAGTCGCGGAGCGGACCATTCGGCAAATTGAAAATATTCCCTGCTGGCTTCTGGTTGCTGATATCATCGATTTCACGCCGCTAAGCCGGAGTTTAACAAGTGATAAACTCGCCGTTATGTTTGGCGCATGGGTGTCGACTTGCAAAGAAATCATCGAGGGCGCGGACGGCACGATCGACAAATACCTGGGCGATGGATTTCTCGCCTACTGGCGCGGCGATCCGGGCGCACCGAGAAACATTGCCGCCGCCGTCGCCCAGCTTAAAGAAGCGCAGGCGCGCAATGAGCCGCGCTTTCGTCTTGCCCTGCACTTCGGATTCGTGGCCGTGGGCGGCATGCCATCGATGGGGGAAGAAAGTTTAATGGGCCGCGAAGTAAACTTTGTTTTCCGGATGGAGAAGCTCGCTGGATCGTTAGGTATTCCCGTGCTCATCAGCGCCGCCGGCAAATCGAAGCTTGGCAAGCTCATCCAAACCGAGCCAGCCGGCAGCCATGAACTCAAAGGATTCGAAGAGAAGCACGAGTTCTTTAGTTGTTAGGGAGCCAACAAGCTAACTAGCGTGACTCCGTTCACCTTTTGGTCAGAGTGCCCGTGCCGGTGCGGCGCCGGCGATTGTTGTATTCCACTCAGAAAAATTACTGCGATCGCCACCAACAGCGCCGCTTGCCTCATAGTTTAATAAGTGCGTTCATCGTCTCAGTTGTCCCAGGTTACGCGAGAAGTCGGCGATAGCCGCATTCAGCGCCTTCGGGAAACTGGTGTGAAAAGCAGGATAAGGCACCGGGGATTTTCCTGCCCCGACTACGCTGCCGAGGACTTTGCCATCATTACTTTTAAATGTCCCGCTCAGATGAAGTTTGTTGTGCGTCCCCGAAAAACTTCCAACGTGTGCTTCTAAATCAAGAACCATCACCAGGCCACCTTTGCTACGACTGGAGCCTTCGTTTGCGATGGAAACATTTTTAAATCGCGTGGACAAGGCCTGCCGTAATTGTGGCAGGATATCGTCCGGTCTTACATCGGATTTTCCGGTAAAAGGCATTTTCTCGAAGTGCTCGACATAGTCTCGCAGGTACTTGAGCGCTGCCTGCCCGCTGTCCGATAAGACAACTTCCACATCTCTATCCGATAAACTTGCTTGTTTGGCCGCCGGAGCGGAAGCCTTAGACTTAGGCTTGGAAGAAATCGTGGGCGAAGGCTGCTCCTCTTCAATCACCGGCGCAGGCAAAGGTCGCATTGTGACGAAGAGCACTAAAGCGATGTAAAATAACAGACCTGGCCGGCTCATAAGATCGACATAACGCCTTCGCGACTTTATGGGAAGCTAATGGTGAGGGGGAATTCTTTGGGACAGTTAGGTTGCGCGTGCCATTGACGGAAAGCAGTGAGCGCTGCTTGATCTAACAGTGCTGCGCCAGTGGACTGAGTAACGGTAACGTCTGTTACGGCTCCAGTAGCAGTATCGAAATGAAGTAAGTATGTGCCAGTGCCTCGAAGCTTCTGCCGACGTGCTTCGGGCGAATAAATAGGCGGCGGCCCACTCATCGAGCCGCCCGCCGCGGATGTGACCTGGGCGGTCGTGCCTGTCAATGTACGCGGTGGAGGTGTTGTGGCAGCCTGCGCCGCGGGAGCCGCTGTGCCTCGGCGAAATGTTTGTGTATCGTGCGCGAACAGACCTTTCATCGTGACTTGTGCTGTTTGACCATCGCTATTCGGAGTGAGCGTCCACGATATCTCTCCGACCATACCTGAATGCCATGTCAGGGTGTCGCCGGCCAAAGCAGCCCGGCGTGAGCCGCCGCCCAAGTTATGACTTAGCTCCACAGAGCTAGCAGTAGCATCGACAGTGACAGTGGAAGCGACATGACCAAGCAAGCCCTGACTGATCTTCCCGGTCCATGCGCCGGCAAAGCGCGCGGGTCCCGTAATAGGCTCCGGTTTTGCTGGCTCGGGGACCTTTGTAGCTGTCTTAGCAGCTTCGGGCTCTTCACTTTTAACTTTTTTAGCATGCTTGATCTTCGGCTTAGCTTGCTCTTCCTGTGGCGCTGGCGTTGCTTTTTCTTCTTCGACAATCGGTGCGGGTAGCCGAAATGTGGTTAGCAACAAAGCTACAAAGCTCAGGAGGATCGCGCGGCGAATCATCTCGTAGGTTTGGTGGCGCTGGAGTTGGTGCCTGTCCGATGAAAAACGGCTGTGAAGTCGTTCATAAATGCCCGCATGCGCACACGCGCGGTTGTGCCGTCAGGTTGTGGAGTGATCGACCATGTGCTCGAGCCGAGCACCGGCGCGGGAAAGGTAGCTGTGAGCGTGTCACCTTCTAGCCGCGCCGTTGCAAAAGCCGGTTTGGCAGCAGCATGTCCGCGCTCACTTTCTGGAGCAGGCTTGAAATGCCGATAGGTTTTCGGACTTCCCGGCTCGCCGGCCTCATACCACGACATAGCCATAAGCGTTTCGCTCGAATCAATGGTGACCACGCTCGGCAGATTTCCCCAAGGAATCGTCGGCATCACTCCTGTCCAATCACCGGCAAAGCGGCTTTGTTTCGCAGGGCTTGCCCGTGGCTTCGCAGGAACCTTGCTCTCATCACTTGTAGTTTTCTTGGAATGCTTCGCCTTTGGCTGAGCCTGCTCTTGTGGCGGTGGCGTTGCCTTCTCCTCTTCTACAATTGGAGCTGGCAACCGCGCAGACGATGCGAGTAATAAAAACACGATCGCAATTAAGATTGTGAATCTCATTTTCATCGGCTCATTCTTCCGCCGCCGCAGGTCCTTTGAAGGTCATGGTCATCGGCACTTCTTTTGGCCCGTTAGGATCTTCATGCCATTGGCTGAAGGCCGCGATGCAAGTCTGATCCAATAAAGCAGAGCCAGTCGATTGCGTAATGGTTACTTCAGTGACTGCCCCGGTGTTGGTGTCGAAGTGAAGAAGGTAAACTCCCTTGCCGGAAAGAGCCGATGCTCCCGGTGGATACTGCGGTGTTGGACCACTAAGATTGCGAGCTGATCCCGAATGCTTGGGTGTCGCCGCCGCTGCGGGCGAACTACTACCAGAAGATTCTTCGCTCTTCGGTTTCGGCTTATGCTTCGGCTTGGGCTTCTCCGGTTGCACTGTCGGCGCCGGCTTCGCTTTCTCTTCTTCCTCGATAACTGGCGCTGGGAGGCGAGAAGCTGTCGCAACAAGTACGACAACGAGCAAAACGAGATGTAGCCTGGGATTTCGCCGCCGATAAAAGTCCGTTCGCATCTCTTTCACGGAACAATGAAGCTTCTGCCCGAGGAAGGCACTTTCACCCGTGTTCCGGAAGCGATCCCGCGTACATCGAGATAAGTCTTTGCGCTTGGATCGAATGGATTAAAGACGTAACCCGGTTTCTCAGGCACGGCTTTTGCGGTCGGAACATCGCTCGCTTGTGTGTTGGCGCGTTTGAGCTCGTCAGTCTTTAACTTAGGCGTGCCAATCGCTACCGTTGCGCTTGTTACTGCTTGAGCGCTTACTGTCGGTGCCGGCGCAGCATGCTGAGCAGCGGCAGCGCGATGGAAGACAGACGTGAAATCGTTCATCAAGGCTTGGAAATGAACGTTCATGCTGGCGTCGTCGGCCTGCGGCGTTAAAGACCACGTTACTGTAGTTAAGCCTGATGGAAATCTAGCTTGCAACATTTCACCATTACGTTTTGCTGGCTTGGTTAGAGGCTTTTCGGTATTGATTTGCTCCGTCATAGTGGACTCATTCGCGTCGATAGTTAGCGCGACTTCCCACGGCCCCCACGGGAACGTTTGCATGGTACCGGTCCAAGTCCCCGCAAACTTCGATTTGGGCGCTTGAGTCTTAGCGATAGGTTTTGCTGGTTCAGTCTCCGTCGAGCTAGCTCTTGGTTTGGCTGATTGTTTCTGTTTTGGCGCTTCTGATTGTTCTTCAGCCGGAGTTGCCTTTTCCTCCGGTTCGATAATGGGCGCAGGAAGTCGATGCGCTGACAACAAGATCGACATAACGATAAGAAAGATGCGGCGCGTCCGACGCGCGCGAGCCGAAAGCATCATGGCACGGACAATTGAGCGGTATAAGAGCGTCCTTGTGCATTACACTCATAAGAACCACTCCTGCCGTCCCCTGCGAAATGCAATGTAAAGGACTCCGGTTCCCACTTTACTTTAGGCGCCTTGGAAACAACGTCGCCAGTGACCGCCGCAAGAGTCGAAGAATTGTTCCAAATTCCGGTGAACTTAACAATCACCTCACCGCTCTTGCTCTTTTCAGTCATGGTGCCGGACCTCCGATCGCCGGCAAAACTAACGGCCAATGCGGTGTCTCCCGGTTTGATGGTGCCTTTGTAAATTGGACTTAGATGCGCCGCCACTGTCGATCCAAAGGATTGGACTGATAAGTCTGCTACGTAGGTTTTGCCGTTAGCAGTGCACTCATAGCTTGCGCTTTTTCCATCTTCATTAAAACGCAAATTAAAAAACTCCGGCTCCCACTTCACGCCTTGCGGTTGGTCAATCACCTCGTTAGTCACCGCCTGCAAAACCCCTTCTTGCCAGATCCCTGCGAATTTCACTACGATGTCGCCTTTCTTAGTACTTTGGGTCATCGTCCCGGACTTGGTGTCAGCCCCCACCGTGATGGTCAGCTGCCTGCTCGCTGCGGAGTTGTCGTTCTTTATCCTAACCGAGCCCTCATAAACCGTGTTTGGCATCACCTTCGGCCCGGCCGGCGACTGCGCCACTTCAGGAGGCGGCTTGACGCGCTGCAATTGGATAGTTCCAAGGTTGTTTGCGCCTTCCTTCACTTCTACCTGCTGTTCTACACGCTCGTAACCGTTCAGCTCGATGCGCATCGCATATTTTCCGGGCGGAACTTGCGGGAACTTCGCGGGACTTAGCAGCTGTTTGTTATCCAATGTGATGGTCGCGCTACTTGGTGACGTATCCACTATCACGCTACCTAACGGCTTAGGAACAGGAGTAGCTATCGGAGCTAACGGCACTGTTGCTGATTGAGCAACAGGAGGTGGTGTAGCTACTGCCGGCGCGACTACTTCTGGACTTTCAACGTGGGCCGGCTTGTAAACCGCTAAATACCACGTGGCCGCGCCGATTAAACCAACCATTAGGATTCCAAGCGTGATAAATGTCTTGTTCTCAGGCGGCTTTGAATAAATGGAAGTGGATGTGTGCGTACCCGGCGCGGGCAGCTCGAGCCGGTTCGCAACTTGCACGATGGATTGCGGCCGGCGCGCCGGATCTTTAGCCAGGCACGCTGCCACTGTGCGTTCCCACCTTTCATCGACAGCTCGGCCTTTGATCTCCAAATCCTTGCGCCGTTCCGTCATGCTCGGCGGAACTTTTTCGCGGATCTGTTTATCGACATTACCGGCGGAAAAGGGCGGTTTGCTCGTGAGCAGCTCGTACATGGTCGCGCCAAACGAATAGACATCGTCGAGATGACTGCCGCGCTCGCCGTCCAGTTGCTGCGGACTCATGTAAACAAGCGTGCCGCTTTTGCCGCGCTCGCTTGCCGACAATCGGCTTACCGAATCGCTCAAGCTGCGCGCGATTCCGAAGTCTGCCACTTTGAGGTCGCCGCGCTGATTCACCATTAAGTTCGCGGGCTTCAGATCGCGATGAATGACGCGGGCATGATTGTGCGCATAATCGAGCGCGTTGCAGAGCTGCGCGGTCCAATCTTCCAGCTCGCCCACTTCGAAAACCTTCTTCGGTTTATCGGCGCGCAAATTGGAAAGCGTATCGCCGTCGATGTATTCCATCGAGATGCAGCCGGAAACTTCGTCGTGCACAAAATCGTAAATGCGCACGATGTTTTTGTGCGTCAGTTCGAGGCTGCGTCGCGTTTCACGTTTCAAATCGCTCAGCACTGCGCGGTCGTGAATAATCAGGTCGGGCAAGAACTTGAGGGCGACCTCACGCTCGAGCTCTTCATCGCGCGCCAACCACACAATGCCCATGCCGCCGCGGCCGAGCGTGCGCACGAGCTTGTACCGATTAAATAACTTCTGGCCCGGGCCGAGCTCGCGCAATGTAACCGCGTCGCCGCCATTCCCGGGAGAGGGATCAGTCACGACGCTTATCCTAACAAATTGATCACGAGCGCGTAAAGGAGATTACCCCGATGCGAGTTTTGATCGCGGCGCGAGAAAAATTGTCGATCTTAGACAAATTCCATGGTTGGCGGCGTCTCACTATTAAAAGACCGTGAACAGGTCATGCAGAATGTCGTCAGCCATGAAGATTGGAAAGATTGTTTTTCAGCGCTCGCACCCGGGCTTGTCCTTTTCGCCCGGCAATGGACGCGCTCGCCGGCTGACGCCGAAGACATCGTGCAGGAAGCTTTCGTCAAATTTTGGCGACGCGAGCACAAGATCGACAATAAGCCTTTGCTCTACGCCACCGTGCGTTCGATCGCGCTCGATTTTATTCGGCGCGATGCGCGCCGCGCACGTCGCGAAGCGGATGCTGCGCTCGATTCCGAGCAAACCGTCGCGCCGCAGTTTGAGTTCGCCGATGAATCGCAACGCGCGCTCGCTTCCGCTGTCGATCTTTTGCCCGCCGAACAACGCGAGGTGCTGGTCATGAAAATCTGGAACGATCTCACCTTTGCCGAAATCGGGACCGTGCTCGGCATTTCACAAAACACCGCGGCATCGCGTTATCGCTACGCCTTGTCCGCGTTGAAAAAAAATCTGCTGCCGCAATGAACGACTTCTCCGAATTGGAATCTGAGTTGAAGAAACTGCGGCCGGCGCAGCCCTCCGCCGAGGTTTCTGCGCGCATTGCGCGGGTCATGCTCGAGCCTGCGACAACAGACGAATTGCCTGACAACGTAGTTCGGCTAAATCGATTTCGAATCAATTGGGTCACAGTCGGTCTCGGCCTCGCTGCCGCGGCGACATTTTTGTTGCTCGCTAAGATCGACAATCAGCCGGCGAAAAAGCCGAACCCGCTTGCCATGACTTCGCCCGCGCGCATCGCACCGGCGCCGGCAACCAGCAGCATGGTTCCCGCTGGTTTGACTGAAGTGGTTTATCATACGCGCGACGAAGGACTGCTTTATCCGCAAGGTTCCACGCAACCGCTGCGTCGTGTTCGGTCGCAACGGCGCGAAACTTTGCAGTGGCGAAATCCGCAAACCGGCGCGTCGCTGCGCGTCTCTTATCCGAGCGAAGAAGTCACCCTAACTCCCATTTCCGGCCAATGAAGATTTCTACTGCCAGTCCGGCTCGGACCCTTAACCAAACCAAACCCATGAAAACAAAACCATCGATCATCACCATTATCCTGCTCGCGCTTCTACCGATCGCGGGCTTCGCTCAACCTCCCGCTGCGCCGGCTCCGCCCGCGCCTCCGGTTCCGCCGATTCCCCCGGAACATCGCGAAGATAAAACGCCGAAAGTTCCCGTGACTTATCTCGGCGTGGAAACTTCGCACATTCCCACTGTCGTCTGCGAACAGCTCGGTCTCGCCAAAGGATTCGGGCTCGTTATCGATTACGTCTCGCCGGATGGCCCGGCCGCCGCCGCCGGCGTGAAAGAGAACGACATTGTGAAAATGTTAAACGACCAAATCCTGACTGAGCCCGACCAACTCGCGAAACTTGTTCGCAGTTATCCGGAAGGCACCAGTGTCACACTCACTGTTCTGCGCAAAGGTCAGGAACAAAAAATCAGCGTGAAACTCGGCAAGCGCGAAGTGTCCGAACATCGCCACGGAATGTTTGGCCCGGATTTTCAGCACCACTTTGAATTCGGCAATGTCGATCTTGGCGATCTAAAAGAAAAGCTGAGCCATTTAAAAGACCAGATGGGTGAAGAAAAGCAGGGCATGATTCAGAACGCGGTCATGCAAGCGCAGGAAGCAGCGCAACGCGCGCGGGAAGAAGGACAACGCGCCCGCGAACAAGCGCAGCGCATTCGCGAGCGCGCCCAGGAAAAAGCGCAGCGCGTGCGCGAAAGAGTGGAGCAAACGGGCGGAGGCGAAATCTCGATCACGCGTCGCGACGACGGCGGATTGAAGACCACGCGGATCGATCTGCACAAGGCGCAGATTGCCTACAGCGATGACAAAGGCGAGCTGAACATTGAAGCGTCGAACGGAAAGAAAATCCTCACCGCCAAAGATCCGCAGGGAAAACTTCTCTTCAGCGGCCCAGTTGAAACGAAAGAAGACCTCGACAAGCTCCCGCCCGAAGTGCGCCAGCGTTACGACAAACTCGAGCAAAAAGATTTGCCCGAGATCTCTCCCGTCACTGTCAATCCTGGCAACAGCGACGACGAAATGGACTCGGACAACGAAGGCGATGATGACTCCGACGACTCAGCCTCGACTTCCGTGCAAACAGTCTCCACCTGCACATTCCCGCATCGCGCCTGGCCCACTAGCAACACCGTTTTGATTTAATCTGCAACGAAAGTCCGCCGAGGCTTAACCCGGTCTGATCAGCCGCTCGGCGGACTCTGTTTACCTTGCTTGCACCTGTGCGACTACTTCGTCGGTCAGATCCGGGATGTCTCGACTTGTTACGAGAACGGGCACGCCATTTAAACTGTTGCCGCTTGAATCAAAGATCAGGTTAAACGTGCCTTTCTTTGCGGCGGGAGTTACAACTGCCTTAATTTTATCGACGATTACATTCCGAGACTTAGTGGCAGAATCTTGTATCTCTTTATCTTTGGCTTCTTTTGCCTTGGCGTCAGAGTTAGCCGCAAAGTCGCGCTTCGCTTGTTCTTTCGCGGCGTTGATCTCCGCTTCGGCTTGTTTGGTTTCGGGCAGGGACTTGAAAGCGCGGTCCATGTCGATCTTGCCGATTCGCAATGTTTTGGAGTGAGCAAACGGCTTGTCTGCGGGAAGAATGCTTCCGGTTCCACCTCCCTGATTCAAAGCTTCGATCACTTCCTCGGAAAAATCGGGGATGTTATTTGTGTAAAGTGCTATTGGAACGCCATTCAAACTCGTGCCACTGATGTCGATGACCACGCCGTCTAATTTGTTAACAAGGCGATCGGTGATGACTTTTGTAATCTCCGCCACGATTCCTTCGCGCATCCTCAGAGCTTGCTCTTGAAGCTGTCGTTCGCGGGTTTGGCGAAACTCGGTGATCTCGCGCTCCATGTTTTTGATGTTCGCGATTTTGTCGTCGCGATCCTTCGCCAGTCGTGTCTTTGTATCGGCGCTCAGTCCTTGGCTATCGAGCTGCTTGTTCAGCCTGGTAATTTCATCGAGAGCCTTTTTGTAGTTCCCGGCCCGATCATCGTATTCCTTCTTCGCGGCGTTTTTAGATTCGTTGACCCTGGCTTCTGCATCTTTTGTCTTGTTGTAGTTCTTGAAGGTCTTATTCATGTCTACGAGACCTAGCTCTAGCCCGTTGGTAGGAACAAAAGGGGAATCCTCGCTTTGATTAAGCGCTGCGATCACTCTTTGACTCATGTTCGCCTTCTCGGGCGAGTAGATAAAAAGAGGCACGCCATTCAAGCTGTTGCCGCTCCGATCAATGATGACGTTGTCCGTCGCGCCAAGGTTCCTGATCTTTGCTGTTATTTCTGCCACGATCCCTTCTCGCAGCTTTAGGGCTTGTTCCTGAAGCTGCTTCTCACGGGTTTGGCGAAACTCGGTGATCTCGCGTTCCATGTTTTTGATGTTCGCAATCTTGCCGTCACGATCCTTCGCCAGTCGCGTCTTTGTGTCGGCGCTGAGTCCCGGCCCATCGAGCTGCTTGTTCATTGTGTTAATCTGATCCAGAGCTTTTTTGTAGCTATCGGAGCGATCGTCGTATTCCTTCTTCGCGGCGTTCTTGGCTTCGTTGATCTTAGCCTCGGCTTCTTTTGTCTTGTTGTAGGCCTTAAAGATTATGTTCATGTCCACGAAAGCGAAGGATGGATCTAAGCCCGCATAGTAGGAGGTTGAAGGCGGGCGATTCGGCTTTGGCTGCTCGGCACGCGTAGGTTCACTCACAACAACGGGCGGCTGAGTAGCTGATGGGACCGGGACTACCTTAGGCGTCGCAGGTTGAGAAGGCTGCTGTAACACTTCAGGCGGACTCTGTGGCTTTTTGGAAGATGTCGATCTTAGGAAGTAGGCAAACAAGCCCAGGACCAAGAGTGTTGCGACAGCACCAAGTCCTATAACTCGCGCCTTCTTCTTTTTCTCAGATCCCATTGGTATCGCGCCGGCGGGCTCGGATAGACCTTGTGCCAGCCGTCGCGAAACGTCCGCCATCGATTGCGGCCGGCGCGTTGGATCTTTCGCCAGACATGATGCGATGACTTGCTCCCAGACGAGCGGAATTGGCTTGCCATCAACTTCCAGGTCTTTGCGCCGCTCTGTCATCGACGGCGGAACTTTCTCGTGAATCTGTCTGTCGATGTTCCCGGAGAAAAACGGCGGTTTGCTTGTAATCAACTCATAAATGGTCGCGCCGAAGGAATAGACATCGTCGAGATGCGTGCCTCGCTCGCCATCCAGTTGTTGCGGGCTCATGTAAACGAGCGTGCCACTCGTACCGCGCGTTTGTGTGAGCATGCTTACGGAATCGGCGAGACTGCGCGCGATGCCGAAATCGGCCACCTTCAGGTCGCCGCGCTGATTGACCATTACGTTCGACGGCTTGAGATCGCGATGAACGATGCGCGCATGTTTGTGGGCGTAATCAAGCGCGTCACAAAGCTGGCCAACCCAGTCGGCAATCTCGGCGGGTTCGAAAATTTTGTTCTCTTTCTGGACGCGCAAACTGGAGAGCGTTCCGCCATCGACGTATTCCATCGAGATACAGGCCAATGAAGCGACGTGCACAAAGTCATGAATGCGTACGATGTTTTTGTGCGTGAGCTCCAGGCTTCGTTTCGTCTCGCGCTTTAGTTCACTGAGAACCGCCGGATCGAGAACGATCAGCTGCGGAACGAACTTCAAGGCAACGTCACGATCCAATTGATCGTCACGCGCCAGCCAGACAACGCCCATCCCGCCACGGCCAAGCGCGCGAATGAGCGTGTAGCGATTAAAAAGTTTTTGCCCGCTAACGAATTCAGCCAGCGTAACGTCCAGCTGATTGCTGGCGCTCTGGTCACTCACAGCTAGAGACTAATACCTCACAAACTATTTCGCGACTGCGCCGAGTGGCAACACCGTTCGACCGAACAATTCGTTCAGCACTTGCGCGAGGCCGGTGTAAATTGCTGAGAAACCGCAGACGATTCCTTCGTAGCCGGTGAAATGTTTGAAACCCGGACTCGCCGCGGTGAAGTCGCCGTAGGCCAGCATGAAGAACAGAACGGTGAGTGTGGCGAAAACAAATTGCAGCGCGCGACTGAGGCGCAATGTGCCAATGAACATGACGAGCGTGAACAGTCCCCACATTGCGAGATACGCGGCCATGGCTGTGTCGTCCGATTTCGCGCCCCAGCCGAGTTTCGTGAGAATGATTAAGCTGACGAGCGAGAGCCAGAACAATCCGTACGAAGTAAACGCGGTCGCGGCGAAAGTATTTCCTTTTCGCCATTCCATCAGGCCCGCGATGATTTGCGCGACACCGCCGTAACAAATTCCCATCGCCAGAATCATGCTGTCGAGTTCGTAGTAACCGGCATTGTGCAAATTGAGCAACACCGTCGTCATGCCAAAGCCAAGCAGGCCGAGTGGGGCCGGGTTAGCCGTCATATCCTTGATTTGAGTAGTGGAGTCGTTCATAGCGATTTCAGAAGGTTGACCAAACGTGAGATCGACTGTCAATAGTGAGCGTTGTGCGATTGCTTTTGGTGTTAGCCGCTTTCTGGGCGGTCGCGAGTCTCCACGCGCAAACGCCCACTCCTTCGCCGTCGATCGAACAACGAGTCGCCGATCTGGAAGCGTACATGAACAACGCCGCACGCGGCGCTGACGCCGCGAACGCGCAGATCGCATCGAACATTTCCGGCGCCGGCCCCGGACATAACGCCTGGTTGATGACATGCGCGGCGCTTGTTTTGTTTATGACGCTGCCCGGCCTCGCGCTTTTTTACGGCGGACTCGTTAGGCAAAAAAACGTACTGTCGATCCTGGCACAGTGTCTCGGCATCGCCGGCCTCGTCACGATTTTGTGGTGGGCGGTTGGCTACTCGCTTGTCTTTTCGCGCGGCTCGCCATTTCTCGGCAGTTTGAAGTTCGCGTTTCTGCGCGGCGTTACATCGCAACCGAATGGCGATTATTCATTTTGGGTTTCACACAACGTTTTCGCAATGTTTCAACTTATGTTCGCGATTATTACGCCGGCGCTCATCGTCGGTGCGGTCGCGGAGCGAATCCGATTTGCCGCGGTCATGACCTTTGTCGCGCTCTGGATGTTCGTCGTTTATTTCCCGCTCGCCCACATGGTCTGGGGAATCGACGGCTGGATGAATGGCGTCGGCAATCCAAACGCGAAAATCTTCGCGATCGATTTCGCGGGCGGCACTGTCGTCCACATGTCGAGTGGTTGGTCGGCGCTGGTGCTCTGTCTTTTGCTCGGGCCGCGTCTCGGTTTTCGCAAAGAAATTCTCGCGCCGCATTCGATGGTCTTTTGCATGGTCGGCGCGGGAATGCTCTGGGTCGGCTGGTACGGTTTTAACGCCGGCAGCGCGCTCGGCGCGGACGGCATCGCAGCCAACGCTTTCACTACCACCACGCTTGCGACTGCGGTCGCGTCGTTCACGTGGGCGATGCTCGAGTTTATTTTGCGGCGCAAATCGAGCGTGCTCGGTTTTTGTTCCGGCGCAGTCGGCGGGCTCGTCGTGATTACGCCGGCGTGCGGTTATGTCGATCCTACCGGCGCGGTCCTGATCGGCATCGCTGCGGGCATCGTTCCATTTTTTGCCTGCACCAAATTGAAATCATGGTTCCATTACGACGACGCGCTCGACACGTTCGGCGTGCACGCGGTCGGCGGAACGCTCGGCGCATTTCTCACCGGAATTTTTGCGACTGCCCGAGTGAATCCGAATCTAGCGAAAATCGCGGCGCACACACTTTGGTTCGAGCAACTCAAAGCCATGGCCGTGACATTGTTTATCGCCGTGATTGGAAGCGTTCTGATCGGGGCGCTTGTGCGCGGCGCCATCGGGCTCCGCGTCGCGCCCGAAGTCGAGCGGCAGGGGCTCGACATCAACGAGCACGGCGAAGAAGGTTACATGACCTCCGGATAATTTTATGAAAACAAGATCGACATGTTTTTTCGCGCTGATTTTTACGGCGTCGTTTGCGGCCGCGAAAAATTATACGCCGCAAGAAATCGCGTCTGAATCAAAACGCGCCAACGAGTTCTTCGACAAGGCCTGGGACGAAAACCTGGCCCGCCACCCGTTAGAGGAATCGTTTTACGGAATTAAAACGCATTACGATCAGCTGGAAGATTTGTCGGATGAGAAGGCGGCGGCCGACCTCGCGTTCATGCAAGGGCAGCTGGCCGCGTTGAAGCGCGATTTCAAATTCGATGCGCTCAATGCCCTGGCGCAGTTGAGTTACAAATTATTTGAGCAGGAAGTCGAACGGGCCGCGGAGGAGTTTCGTTTCCGCTTCGATGTTTATCCGGTCAGCCAAATGCGCGGCATGCATGCGCGAATGCCCACGTTCCTGATCAACGTGCACAAGATCGACAACGTGAAGGACGCGGAGGCGTACATCGCACGCTTGAATGGCTTTCCGAAAATGTTCGATCAGCTCGTGACCAATCTGCGCGTGCGTGAAGAGAAGGGCGTAGTCGCGCCGCGCTTTGTTTTTCCGCTCGTGCTCGATGCCTGCCACAAGATCATCACGGGCCAGCCGTTCGATCCGAGCGATAAACCGAGCCCGTTGTTAGATGATTTTGCGAAGAAAGTGGCGGTATTGAAAGATGTCGATCTTGCGGCGCGGGACCGATTGCTCGCCGACGCGAAAAAGGCGTTAACGGATTCGGTCAAACCGGCCTATGAAAAGCTGATCGCGTTTCTGGAAGAGCAAGCAAAGCGCGCGAACGACGACGCCGGTGTCTGGAAATTTCCCGATGGCGCGGAGTTTTATCGCATGGCGCTGCGCCACACCACCACAACGAATCTTGGCGCTGATGAGATTCATCAGATCGGTTTAAAGGAAGTCGCGCGCATTCATTTCGAGATGGAGAAGATCAAGGAAAAGGTCGGATTCAAAGGCGATCTCCAGGCCTTTTTCAAGTTCATGCGCGAAGATCGACAATTTTATTTGCCGGATACCGACGAAGGGCGCGGCCAATATCTGGCGAAAGCGGTCAAGATCGTCGACGACATGAAGAAGCGTCTTGACGAGCTCTTCATCACGAAACCAAAAGCCGACATCGTGGTGAAAGCGGTCGAAAAATTTCGCGAGCAGTCCGCCGGTAAAGCATTTTACCAGCAGCCGGCGCCGGATGGTTCACGGCCGGGAATGTTTTATGTGAATCTGCGCAATCTGCATGACAATCCGATTTACGAACTGGAGTCGCTTGCGCACCACGAAGGAATTCCCGGTCATCACATGCAGATCGCCATCGCGCAGGAACTCACCGATCTTCCGAAGTTCAGGAAATTTTCGGACGCTTACACCGCCTATACCGAAGGCTGGGGCCTTTACAGTGAGCTCACGCCGAAAGAGATCGGGATGTATGAAGATCCGTATTCGGATTTCGGGCGGCTCGCGCTCGAGCTTTGGCGCGCCGGCCGATTAGTGGTCGACACCGGCATTCATGCGAAACGCTGGACGCGCGAGCAGGCGATCGATTACTTGAAACAAAATACATCGAACAGCGAAGCCGATTGCGTTGATTCGATCAATCGCTACATCGTGATGCCAAGTCAGGCGACCGCGTATAAGATCGGCATGATAAAAATTGTCGATCTTCGTGAGAAAGCGCGGCGCGCGCTCGGGGCGAAGTTCTACATTCGCCAATTCCACGAGGTGGTGTTGACGAATGGCGCCGTGCCGCTCGACGTGCTCGAGCAGTTGGTCGACCGCTGGATTAAATCAAAACAGAACGGCTGACTAACAAGCCGCCTGAAAGTTTATGGCGTGCCGCCGCCGCCGGAATTAGGCATACTGCCGGTACCCCCTGCCGTTCCGCTCGCGTGCTCTAAAGACATTCGACTTAGTTGCTGAGCGCGCTCCGTCGACGGGCCGGTCGTTCCGTCCTCGTTCACTTCCACCCAGCCACCGCCGAGATTACTGCCAGTCCTGGCCGGCACCCAGACGAAATGTTTGGCGCCTTTCGTCATCGTCTTGCCGGTCATTGCAAAATTGTATTGGACCGGCTTCGGTCCCGTTAAAGTCGCATTCTTGATCGACGCTTTGACGACCCCGCCGACGAGGACATCGACCTTGTAAACTCCCGCCGGAAGATTACCGGAAACATAATGTCCATGCGCATCGGTGTTGAGCCTGGTGATGAGCTTGCCGTCTTTTTGAACTTGAATTTCGGCGCCGGCCAATGGTTTGCCTTGAGCATCCTTTACGATTCCCTCGATTGGGCTTGCCCAAGAAGTGGCGAGAGCACAAAACAAAACTGATAACACAGCGATGAGGCGCGATTTGATAAACATAAGACGGTAAATGTAAGAGGTTCTGCCGAGTCGCGCAAGCGAAGGAAATTGCCGGCGGAGGGGCTCGAACCCACACGATCTTGCGATCACTGGATTTTGAGTCCAGCGCGTCTGCCAGTTCCGCCACGCCGGCGGCGGTGAAGCGGGGAAGTTACAAAGCTCCCGGCAAAGCTCAACTCGCGAACGCTTTCGGAGTCAAATGCCGCCGACAAGATCGACATGCTGCAAAGCGCGCGGTGGCCCGAAAATTTCCCGCAGCACGATTACGTCGCGCAATTTATATGTCGATCGAAAGAGCGCGACATAATCGGTGCGCGCTTCGGACCGTTGCGTCGCCGGCTGCGTAGCGATCGCATACGCTTCCGCCGGTATGTTGATCATAGCCGGCGCTTCCACGCGTGGCGCGCTCGGCTGGCTCACTTCGTAAGCGGGCGCCTGCGCGATTTTTGGTTTGAAGATTCTCTTTTCGTACGGCGGTGTCGTCATTTCGGCCGGCAATTTTATTTCGCGCGGCGTTTGCGCTTTTGGCTGCGGTCGCCTCCATACTGGAGGCGCCATTTCGCGCGGCGGTTGCACCGGCGCGACTGGTCTTGGCGGAATGTCGGCGCGCGGAGTTACACGCGGCGGCGGCTTTGACGAAGTCGGCTGGCCGAGGGCCTCGAAGAAACGGCGAACCTGTTCTTCATCGGTTGCATCCGGTTCGCGAAAAACCGGCGGCGGTTCCTCTCGATCTGAACTATTGCCGTCGCCTTTTGCTTTTTGCGCGAGCCAGCGCAAAAGAGCGGCGCCCGCGATCAGCAGAATAAAAAAAAGATTATCGAAATGCATCGCCGCGATCATGGCGCAAATTTTTATGTCGATCCTGAGGGTTTGTCCGGCGCGGCGATCGATTCGCGCATCGACGTATCGGCCTGCACATTTTTCATCCGCACATAATCCATGATGCCGAGATTGCCTGAGCGAAACGCATCGGCCATCGCCTGCGGCACGAGTGATTCGGCCTCCACTACTTTCGCGCGCATCTCCTGCGTCTTGGCGCGCATCTCTTGCTCCACCGCCACCGCGGCGGCGCGGCGCACTTCCGCTTTCGCCTGCGCGATCCGCTTGTCCGCATCCGCCTGCTCGCTCTGCAATTTCGCGCCGATGTTGTCGCCTACATCGACATCGGCGATGTCGATCGACAAAATTTCGAACGCCGTGTTGCTGTCGAGTCCTTTGGCCAGGACCGCTTTCGAAATGCGATCCGGGTTTTCCAGCACATCTTTATAAGAGTCAGCTGAACCGATCGCGCTCACAATTCCTTCGCCGACGCGAGCGATGATCGTTTCTTCGGTCGCGCCGCCGACGAAACGATCAAGATGCGAACGCACCGTGACGCGCGCTTTCACTTTCGCGCCGATCCCGTCCTTGGCCACGCCGTCGATCGTGGCCCGGCCACTCGCCGGATTTGGTACGTCGATCACTTTAGGATTAATACTCGTCCGCACCGCTTCCAGCACAGTCTTGCCCGTGCCTTTGGTGGCGAGATCGATCGCGCAGGCGCGATTAAAATCGAGCGAGATGCCGGCTTTGTCCGCCGCGATCAGAGCGAGAATGACTTGATCGACACTGCCGCCGGCGAGGTAATGCGCTTCGAGCGGATCGCTCGGAATTTCCAGGCCCGCTTTTACGGCGGTGATTCGATTGTTCACGATGTAGCCCACTGGAACTTTGCGCAGCCGCATCCCGATCATCTTTCCCATGCCGACGGGCGCATTCGCAATGCGCGCGCGCAGCCAGATGCCGAAGAAATTAAAAAGGATGATGCAAAAGATGAAGGCGATCAGCGCCAGCACTGCGAGGCCGGCATAGTAAAGCGGTTCCATGGTGCCTCGAAGTTAGTCGAGAAAGTCGATTCGCGAAAAGTCTAATTGCAATTGCGCGAAGTCGGAATACGCATTGCGCGTTGTGAAAAAGAATGGCGCGATCAAGGCCGCGGTCATCGGCGCGTCCGGTTACGCCGGCGAAGAGCTCGTGCGCCTTTTGCTCGGCCATCCGTATGCCGATCTTGCCGCGGTCACGTCTCGGCAGTTCATTAACAAAACGCTCGCCCAAATTTTCCCGCGCTTCGCTCATCATGAAAAAGCAAAGGCGCTCAAGTTCAGCGAATCCGACCCGACGCTCTTGTCGAATGTCGATTTTATTTTTCTGGCGCTACCGCACGGCGTCGCCGCTGAAACCGCGCAGCCGCTCATCGAACTCAAGAAAAAAATTGTCGATCTTAGCGCCGATTTCCGGCTGTGCGACGCGGCGGTGTACAAGGATTTTTACGGCAAAGACCATCCCGCGCCGCACTTGTTAGGCAAAGCGATATACGGTTTGCCGGAGATTTATCGCGACAAAATTCGCAGCGCGGATTTGGTCGCGTGCCCCGGCTGTTATCCGACGAGCATTCTCTTGCCGCTTTTGCCGCTCGTGCTCGAAAAAATTGTCGATCTTAGCTCGATCGTCGTGACAAGTCTGAGCGGTGTGACCGGCGCCGGCCGCAAAGTTGAAGCGGAATATCTGTTCGCCGAGTGCAATGAAAGCATGCGCCCGTACGGCGTGCCGAAACATCGACATCTTTCTGAGATCGAACAGGAACTCGCGATCGCGGCCGGAGAAAAGATCGCAATTCAATTCACGCCGCATCTCGTGCCGGTGAACCGCGGCATCGTCACCACGATTTATGTCGATCTTAAAAACAAGATCGACATAACGACGGTCGATTCGATTTTTCAGGAAGCTTATCGCGATGAACCGTTCGTTCGATTGCTCGGCGGCGAACGATTGCCCGACACCAAGAACGTCGTCGGGACGAACTTCATCAACATCGCCTGGAAGATCGATAGTCGCACAAATCGTCTCATCGTGATGAGCGCGCTCGACAACATCATTAAAGGCACGAGCGGCCAGGCGCTTCAATGTTTCAATCTCATGTGCGGCTTCGACGAAACGGCCGGCCTGCTTTGAAAAATTCATTTCGCAAAATCGACGGATCGATTTGTGCGCCGCGCGGTTTCAAAGCCGCGTCGGTGTTCTGCGACATCAAAAAACTCGGCACGGGCAAAGGCTCGGAAAAAGGCAGGAAGCGCGATCTCGCGCTGATCGTGTCCGATGTTCCGGCGA
The DNA here is from genome assembly GCA_041167045.1 of Verrucomicrobiota bacterium. Classification (GTDB taxonomy): domain Bacteria; phylum Verrucomicrobiota; class Verrucomicrobiia; order Chthoniobacterales; family UBA10450; genus CATPCN01. Next base: position 234,264 of record JBEEGW010000015.1, on the reverse strand, counting down.
CAGTCGCGGGAATGTTTACCACGAATCAAGTTTGTGCCGCGCCGGTAAAGATTTGCCGAAAAAGCGCCGCGCAAAAATTCGCGCGCGGCATTGTCGTCAATTCCGGAAACGCGAACGCCTGCACGGGAAAACAGGGAATGCGCGACGCCGAAGCGATGACAAGAATCGCGGCGAAGGTTTTGAAATTAAACGCGCGCGACGTTCTCGTTTGCTCAACCGGCCGAATCGGCGTCGCCTTGCCGATGAAAAACGTCGAGCGCGGAATTCGGGAATGCGCTCCGCGGATTGCAAGATCGACAATCAACGCCCGGCAAACGGCCGAAGCGATCATGACGAGCGACACGCGCCGCAAAGAAATCGCGGTCGAATTTAAGATCGGAGATAAAAAAGTTCGCATCGGCGGGATTTGCAAAGGCGCAGGAATGATTCAGCCCGGCATGGCGACGATGCTCGCGTTCATCACGAGCGACGTCGCCATCGATTCAAATTTGCTGAAGCGCGCGCTCAAAGCTGCGGTCGCGCAAAGTTTCAATCGCATCACGATCGATGGCGACATGAGCACGAATGATTCGGTCATCATGCTGGCGAATGGACTCGCCGGGAATCGACGGCTCGATCGCAAGAAATTTCAAACCGCGCTCAATTTCGTGACGCTCGAGCTGGCGAAGATGATCGTGCGCGATGGCGAAGGCGTTTCGCGTTTTATTACGTTGCATGTGCGCTGTGCGCGCAGCGCGCGCGACGCCGAAGGAGCGGCGCGCGCGATCGCAAACAGTCAACTCGTCAAAACGAGCTGGTGCGGCGGCGATCCTAATTGGGGACGCGTTTTGTGTGCGCTCGGTTATTCGAGCGCGAAGATCGACGAAGCAATTGTCGATGTTGGTTACGCAAAATCAGGCAGCCGCGAAATTCTTTTCGGATTCCGTCGCGGCGCGCCAACAAAAGTTTCATTGCGAAAACTCGCGCAGATTACTTCGGCGCCTGAATTCGATTTATTTGTCGATCTTAATGCCGGTGCGCACGAGTTCGTTCTCTACACAAGCGATCTGACGGAAGATTATGTTTCGTTCAACAAAGGCGACGTGAGCGATCCGAAGTCGCTTGGCGGTTAGGTCATGGAAGAAATTATCGGCAAAGCGGGAACGTTGCTCGAAGCGCTCCCGTACATTCAGCGGTTCCGCAGCCAGGTTTTCGTCGTCAAATATGGTGGCAGCTTCATGGATTCGCCGGATGCGAGCGAACGACATCGCGTCGCGCGCGACATCGTCTTTCTGGAAGCAGTCGGCATCAATCCGGTGGTGGTGCACGGTGGAGGCAAAGCGATCACACGCGCGCTTGAAAATTCCGGCGCGAAAGCGGAGTTCGTGGCCGGCCAGCGCGTGACTGATGCGGACACCGTCGAAATCGTGGAGCGCGTTTTGTCGCGCGAAATAAATCCGGAGATCGTGGGCGCGATCGAAGAATTCGGCGGGAAAGCGAAAGGTTTTTCCGGCGCGGAGATTTTTCGCTGCAAAAAATTCTCGCTGGCAAATGAGAATGTCGATCTTGGGTTTGTCGGCGAAGTTACGGAAGTGAATATCGATCCTTTGCGCGAATGCATTCGGCGCAGCATCACGCCTGTGATCAGCCCGACCGCGCGCGGCGAAGATGGGAAGATTTATAATTGCAACGCGGACGTGACCGCGGCGCAGACCGCGATTTCGCTCAAAGCGCGCCGTCTTGTTTTCATGAGTGACGTGCCTGGCTTGCTGCGCGACCCGAACGATCCGGCGACGTTGATCCGACATTTGCGCGTGATGGAAGTGCCGGAGTTAAGACGAACTGGCGTGATCGGCGAGGGGATGATTCCGAAAGTGGAGAGCGCGCTGGCCGCGATCGAGAGCGGCGTGGAGAAAGTGCAATTCGTCGATGGGCGCGTTCCGCATTCGGTTTTGCTCGAAATTTTCACCGACGCCGGCGTCGGCACGGAAGTGGTGTGGTGATGCAAACGATTCAGGAATTGTTCGCAGCGAATGTCATGCCGTCTTATGCGCGGTTCGATCTGGTGCTGGAACGGGGCGAGGGGAGTTACGTTTGGGATGTAAACGGAAAACGCTATATCGATTTTGGCGGCGGCATCGCGGTCTGCTCGTTAGGCCATGCGAATCCGGAAATTGCGGACGCGCTCAATGAGCAAGCGCGCAAACTCGTTCACGTCTCAAATCTTTATTACACCGAGCCGCAAGCGCGCTTGGCCAAAAAGATTGTCGATCTTATCGCGCCGGGTCGGGTTTTCTTTTGCAACAGCGGCGCGGAAGCGAACGAAGGACTTTACAAATTCGCGCGCAAATTTGGTCACGATGATGGTCGCTACGAAATCATCACGACGCACGAATCGTTTCATGGCCGCACGCTCGCCGGGATCGCGGCGACCGGTCAGGAAAAAGTAAAAAAAGGCTTCGAGCCGGCGGTGAAGGGATTCAAGCACGTGCCTTACGGTGATCTCGCCGCTATGCGTAAAGCCATCACAAAATTGACCGCCGCGATTTTGATCGAAGCGGTGCAGGGCGAAAGCGGAATCACGATTGCGACGCCGGAATATTTGCGCGGGTTACGCGATCTGTGCGACGAAAAGAATTTGCTGCTCCTGTTCGATGAAGTGCAGGCCGGACATTTTCGCACCGGCGATTTTCAAAGTTGGCAACGCATCCTGAAAGATCGACATAAGTTTTTGCCGGATGGAATTTCGATGGCGAAAGCGCTTGGTGGCGGATTTCCGATCGGCGCATTTTGGGTGCGCGAGAAATTCGCGGACGTTCTTTCCGCCGGAACGCACGCTTCGACGTTCGGCGGAAATCCGCTTGGGTGCGCAGTCGCGCTCAAAATTTTCGAAGTGATTCAGCGCGATCATCTGGCTCAGAACGCGCGCAAACTTGGCGACATTTTGAAAAGCGAGCTGCAAAAACTTGTGGCGCGGTTTCCGTCGATCTTAAAAGAAGTGCGCGGGCTCGGCCTGATGATCGGTTTGGAATTTCAGGCGGACGCGCCCGCATTTGCGCGCACAGAAAAATCGCCGGCCATTCAAGTCGTGAATCGTTTGCACGAAGCGGGACTTCTCTCCGTGCCGACGGCAAACGCCGTGATTCGTTTGTTGCCGCCACTCAATTTGAACGAAAGTGAAACGAAAGAAGGATTGCGGTTGATCGAGAATGTGATTGTCGATCTTGCCGAAGAGAATCTTCGATCATGAGCGCGAGTTGAATGAAACATTTTCTCAGCATCGAAAGCCTGGAGCGCGAATGGATCGAAAAGGTTCTGCGCGATTCGGCCGATTTTAAAAAGAACCGCGAGAAGAGTTCGCGAAAGCCGCTGGCCGGACAAACATGGGCGCTCATTTTCTCCAAGCCATCGACGCGCACGCGCGTTTCGTTTGAAGTGGGCATTCGCGAGCTCGGTGGCAAATCGATTTACATGAACGCGGCGGACGCGCAGCTCGGGCGCGGCGAGTTGATCAAAGATACGGCGCGAGTGCTCGCGCGCATGATTCATGGCGCGGTCATTCGTACTTACGCGCAGAGCGACATCGAGGAGTTTGCCGAATTTTCGAGCGTGCCGACGGTAAACGCGCTGACGGACGACGAGCATCCGTGCCAAATCCTGAGCGACATTTTCACGATCGGCGAAAAGTACGGCAAGATCGACAATAAGATCGTGACGTTCATCGGCGACGGTGTTTCAAACACGGCGCGCTCGTGGCTCTTTGCCGCGGGTAAACTTGATTTTGAATTGCGGATCGCGTCGCCAAAAAAATATCAGCCGCGGAAAAAATTACTCGATCGCGCCGGCGGTCGAGTCGTGTGCACCGATGATGTGTCCGCGGCGGCCCGCGATGCCGATGTGCTTTACACCGATATCTGGGTTTCGATGGGGAAGGAAAGCGAGGAAGCGCGCCGCGAAGCTGAGCTCGGTCCGTATTGGATCAACGAAGCAGTCGTGAAATTAGCAAAGCCGAATGCGCTCGTGATGCATTGCCTGCCCGCGCACCGCGGCCAGGAGATCGATGAGAAAACTTTCGAAGCGCACGCGCAGACCATTTTCGATCAGGCTGAGAACCGATTGCACGTGCAGAAAGCGATCTTGAACGCGCTCGTGCAAGATTCGTAGATCGAGCAGTTTATTTTTTCGTCGGGTCTTCGATCAATTTCTGTTCAGTCAGGAAACCGGCGAGCTCGCTCGCGATCATTTTGTTTCCCAAAGGAGTAAAATGGCGTTGGAAGAATTTATTCACGTCTTCTTTGGTGCGACTGTTTTTGGCAAACGCAGACGTACCGTCAAAACAGGCGTAGCCGTGCGCATGCGCATAGGCCAGGGCGACCGCGATTTTTTTTGGATGGCGTCCATCCATTTCGGCCAGCACTTCAGTATGAGAAGGCAGCAGAACAATGACCGGAGCGCGGTCGGCCGCTTTGCATTCGGCGACAAAGGAATCAAAAAAAGAGAACATCAGGTCGCGGGCCGGCGGATATGTCCAAAGATTCGCCCAGGGCCGCGGATTGAAGTCGTCGACGCGATGTCCTCCCTTGTGGCGAAAAGCTTCAAGCCAAAAACGCTTTTGGAAAAGGATCGCGGTGTAGGGAAAGCCGAGCAAAGGCTGCGTGTCGCGCCGAAACCACCAATCATTTTCGCCCAGACTTTCGACAAATTTCGGGTCGAGGAGCTTTTCGATTTCGTTGGCATTGCGAATCGGGTTTTCAAGCAGATCGCGAACGCCGTTGCGTAGAATGAAACGCGGCTTGGTTAATGAATGGCCGGTGTGTTCGGAATAAAACGGGCGGTACCGATTTACGATTTGATTAATGTTCTCGGTGCTGACTCCCAGTAGCACGATCGGCGTAGAAACCTTCGCCGCGTCCTCCTTAAAACGAAGGTAGGCCTGATCGGTCCCGTAGGCGTCGACACCGAAATTATAAACATCGCCTGCCAGTATGGCGGCGAGCTGTTCTTCCCACGTGTCCGCGTCGTTGACTTGATCGCAGTAAGTATACGACGAACCAAAGACGGCCAGGAGCGGCCGCCGATATTCAATCCGGCGCGGACGTTCGCCAAACGACGTCGCGTAATGCTTTTTCCAACCGAGCGAAAAGTCGTACTGCTCTTTTAGTTTCGGGATGTCGCTTCGCGAGATCGTGTGAGCATTGATGTTGCGAAAGCCAAAGCGATCGCGAAAGACCGAGAAAAAGATGAAACATGAGAACTCGATTGCGAGAAGGCCGATCAAGAGCGCAATGAGCGGATACAGCAGTTTGGTTTTCATTCAGCGGGCTTCCGGGAAGACATTTTAGCCCCGATCCGGATAGATTCGATTAAACGTAACAGCTATGTCGATCTTCGGAACGCGCTTGTCCCTGGCGCGAAAATCTGACATACGCGTGCAAACAACTGGCGCTGCGCGTCCAGGATTGGAAGCGTGAGAATCAAAAATTTCTTCCTCGAACTGAAGAAGCGACGCGTTTATCGCGTGGCTATCACTTACGTCGTCGCGGGATCGGCGCTCGTGCAAGTGGTCGGCACAGTCTTTCCGATTTTTCATGCGCCGGAATGGATGCAGCAAGTCTTCGTCGCTCTCATCGCATTTGGTTTTCCCATCGCGCTGATGCTGGCGTGGGCAATCGATTTGAAAGGCGGCAAGATCGACAGTCCGCAAAACATCCGCGGAATTCGCGCATCTTTACGCAGCCGCCGCTTTTGGATTTTAGGCGGAATAGGGTTGCTCATTGCTGGATTTGCAGTCGCGGCTTATGACTTCTGGCACCCGTGGAAAACGAATGCCCACATCGATTTGGAAGCGGGATTGTCTCTCGCGATTCCGGAAAAAAGTATTGCTGTTCTTCCGTTTACAAATCTGAGCGAAGACAAGCAAAACGCGTACTTCGCCGATGGCGTGCAAGACGAGATCCTGAACGACCTGGCGAAGGTGGCCGATTTGAAAGTCATCAGCCGCACCTCGGTGATGCAATACAGAGATGCCGGCGTGCGAAACCTGCGCGAGATCAGCAAAGCGCTCGGGGTTGCACATGTTTTGGAAGGGACTGTGCAACGCGCGACTGGCCGCGTCCGCGTCATCGCGCAGTTGATCGATGCACGCAACGACGCCCATCTTTGGGCGGAACATTACGACCGCGAGGTGGCCGATGTGTTCGCGCTCGAAACTGAGTTGGCCGAAAAGATTGTCGCTGAACTCAAAAGCAAACTATCGCCCGCGGAAAAGGTGGCGATCGAGCAAAACCCAACAGCTGATCTTGTCGCTCATGATCTTTATATAAGAGGCAAAACGTTGATCGAGAGTTCCATTTTTAGTACGCCGCAGGAAGAAAGCCTGCGCGAGGCCGTGCGGCTGTTGAATCTGGCGGTGGAACGCGATCCCGGGTTCGCGCTGGCCTATTACCAACTGGCCCATGCTCACGATCTTCTCTACTTTGTGGGTGTCGATCACACTCCGGCGCGGCTTGCTCTGGCCGACGCCGCGATCAAATCGCTTGTTCGTCTTCGCCCCAATTCAGGCGAAGCGCATCTGGCGGTCGCGAAGCAATATTACTGGGGCTATCTCGATTACGATCGTGCGCGGGAAGAACTTACGTTCGCCGAGAAAAGTTTGCCGAACGATCCGCTCTCCTTCGTGCTGGCCGGTTATATCGATCGACGCCAAAGCCGGTGGACTGAATCGACGAAAAATCTCCAGCGCGCGATCGAGCTCGATCCGCGGAACCCGGCTGTCCTCCAGCAAATTGCCAAGAGCTATCAGTGTCTCCGTCAATATGCCGACGCCGAAAACGCCCTGGATCGTGCCATCGCGCTTGCTCCCGAAGACGCCGCCTTGCGAGCTTCGCGCGCCGAAACCGAAATCTCCTGGCATGCCGATCCGCGTCCTTTGATCTCCGCGGTGCAAGCCATCATTACCGAAGACCCGCGCGAAACCAAAAACATCGCCGCTTTTTGGATGGAGGCAGCACTATGCCAACGCAATTTCGATGATGCCGGTCGCGCGCTGGCTGCGCTGCCGAGTGATGGTTGTAACGCGGACACGGTTCCGTTTCCACTGGCCTGGTGCGAAGGCGTAGTGGCTCAAACTCGAGGCGATAAAGCGCGGGCCCATGCTGCATTTATGAGCGCTCGCGGCGAAATGGCGAAGCGGGTGCGCGAGCAACCGGCATACGCTGAGGCCCTCTCCGCACTCGGCATGATCGATGCGAGCCTTGGCCACAAGGAGGACGCAATTCGTGAAGGTCGGCGTGCAATCGAGCTTTTGCCCGTGGCGAAAGATTCGGTCATCGGTTCTTTGTTGGTGCAAAACTTGGCGCTGATTTATGCGTGGACAGGTGAGAAAGATCTCGCCTTCGCGCAACTGACCATCGTGGCAAGCACCCCAAATTATTTGAGCTACGGAGACCTGCGTTTGCATCCGTACTGGGATTCGTTGCGTGGCGATCCGCGCTTCGAAAAAATCCTGGCGTCGCTCGCGCCAAAATAGAAATCATGCTCGGGGGGGGACTTGAACCCCCATGCCTTTCGGCATACGCCCCTCAAACGTACGTGTCTGCCATTTCACCACCCGAGCGCGCCTGCCAAATTTAATCAGGAACGCAGGAAAGCAAGCCGCCTGTCTTCGTCCAACTCTTGCTCTTACTCGTCATCGTGATCGACATTGCAGGAGCGAGAGCATGAACACCGACAAGATCGACAATAACGATTGGATCAAAGTCGATCTGCACATCCACACCCTCGACGATCCGAAGGACGTGATCGATTATTCCGCGCATCAATTGCTGGAAAAGGCGCGCGCTCTCGGCTTTCGCGTGCTCGCCATCACTTTGCACGACGCGGTTTTCGATCGGCCGGAAGTTTTCGCAGACGCGGCGCGCATGGGAATCCTGCTTATCCCCGCCGCGGAAATGCGGATCGAAGGCGCGGACATCATTTTGCTCAATGTGCGCCGCGAAGAAGTGGCCGGGCTGAGAACCTTCGATGATGTTCGCGCGTTGCGCGCGCACCGGGGATTGTCGATCTTCGCGATCGCGCCGCATCCATTTTACGTGCTCGGCGGTTCGATCGGGAAACGCCTTATAAAAGAAATTGATTGCTTCGATGCGATCGAGCTTTGCCATTTTCATCGCGCCCTTTTTAATCCGAATCGGCGCGCTGCGCGCCTCGCCTCGAAGTACAGTAAACCAATGATCGCCACGTCGGACGCACACCGGCTGCACGCTTTCGGGTCGCATTACACCAGCATCCCGGCGCCAGCCGAGCTAACGGTGGAAAATTTTTTCGCCGCGCTGCGCAATGGGCCGCTGCGCCTAACGAGTCCCCCATGCAGTCTGCGCGATTTCTTGAGCGCGATCTATTTTATCTTCGTCGCGCATCCGTTCCGCAAACACGACCACCATCTCGATCTTAGCCGATGCGCAAAGCACTTGGCCACGGCCGAAGTTCACATGTCATCCTTGAAATCGTCGGATAAACATGCAAAACCTCGGGGTGACGAAGCGCTAAGATCGACATGAAAATTATTCCTATTCTGCTTTGCTTCGCGCTAGCTGTAACTGGTTGCCAGACGAATCAGCAGCGGGCAAAAAAGAAAAAAGAGGCGGCGGAAGCCGCGGTGAAAAAGCGCGCGAAGGCGGACCTGCGCGACGAAAGCTCGGACACCGATTTTCAGGCGTTCGTTGGTCGTTTGCGCAAAGCTGTGCAGGCGCGCGATATGAATACGATCGCGTCGATGATGACGGAGAACTTTGGGTATCGTTTGAATCCGGAGGGCGCAGGCCCCGGCGTTTTCAAATATTGGGATGAAAACAATTTGTGGCCGGAGTTGGAAGGGATCTTGTCGGAAAAATTTGTGAAGAAAGAAGACTTCATGGTGGCGCCGCCCCAATTTGCCGATCCATCTTTAAACTACGACGGCTATCGCATCGGCATCCGGCGCGTCAAAGGCAGCTGGAAGTTTGTCTATTTCGTTAATGGGTGACCCTGACAACTGACCTCTGACTGCTGATTCCATCTCCGGCCTGCCGCATCGGCCACCGTTCGTTTTTGTGCGCGAATTGATTGCGCGTGTTCCCGGCGCCTCAGCCGAATGCGCCACTTCATTTGATCCGGATGATCCGATGTTCGCCGGGCATTTCCCGGGCAATCCGCTCGTGCCCGGCGTGATTTTGACTGAAGCGCTCGCGCAAACCGCCGGAATCGCAGCCGCTTCAGCCCATCCTGAAAATGGCGCGCCCGCGTTTCTTTTGTCCGCCATTCGTGCGATGAAATTTTTGCGCGCCGTGCGGCCGAATGAGCCCGTCATCTTGCGCGCGAAAAAAATGGGAGAGATAGAAGGCTTGTTGCAATTTCAAGTGGAAGCGACCGTAAACAATCAGTGCGTCGCGGAAGGGCAAATCGTTCTGAGCGTGACGAAAAAATAGCGCGCTAAGATCGACATAAACTTTTTTATGATCGGCATCATTATTCCGGCGTGCGATGAGGAGGCGTCGATCGGCGGCGTGCTCGATGAATTGCTCGAGATTGTCGATCCAGAAAAATTTCTCGTCGCCGTAGGCGTGAACGGCTCATCGGACCGAACCGCGCATGTCGCGCGCGATCACGGAGTTTTGACGGCTGAAACGCCGCGCCGCGGTTACGGGCACGGTTGCGTCGCGGCCATGGAGTTGGCCAAGCGAACTCTGCCTCCGCTGCGCGCTTACATTTTTTTCGCGGGCGATGGCGCGAGCGATCCGCGCGATCTGGTCGCATTGGTTTCCGCGTACGAAGAAGGTTTCGATCTGGTGCTCGGTACGCGAACCGGCCGGCTGAGCAATTGGCGCACGATGAAGTTTTCGCACGTGCTGGCAAATTTCGCGCTCGGCCTCTGGTGCGCAGTTCTCACCGGCCGCTGGTTTAGCGATCTCGGCCCGCTTCGTTTGATCGACATCACACTTTATGAAGCGCTCGTGCTGCGCGAAATGACTTTTGGTTGGACGATCGAAGCACAGGTCGGCGCCGCCATGCTCGGCGCGCGTATCCGTGAAGTTTCGGTGCGCGAACGCCGCCGACGCGCCGGACGGCAAAAAGTTTCAGGGGTAAACTGGCGACAGACTTTCGCGATCGGTTGCCGAATAATTGCGGCTGGCTATCGTGCGCGGCGTCGGTTTCGCAGGCCGCCCTCGCCGAGCGAAAATCGCTCACTCACAAATTTCTCAGCGCGTCACGGGCCGGCTGATCGCGCGCGCGGTTGCTCGAGATCGTAAAGGGCGCCCCACTCGCCACTGGCGATCGGCGACATCTCATTTTCCCACGGCCGCGTGCTCGTGGGGTAATTCGCTTTCTCTTCGCGCCCCCAGAAGAGATAGCGCGCATCAAACGAATGCGCGATTTGCCGCCAGTTCGGTTCGCCTTTCATGAGCTGTCCGAGCTGATCATAAATCGCGTTGTACTCGTAACCTTGCGTCCAAAGATGACCGGGATAACCAAGGACAAGCTTTCGTCCCTGGAGGAGGAGCGGATGATTGTAAGTGGGAAACGCGGCGAAGCGCGCATCCGCCGGCAATTTTTTCACAGCGGCGCCCACGCCGGCGACTTCGGCGCAACTGGCAATGCCATAGCCCTCGGGGTGCGCTGCCAAGCCGCCGAAAAGCGAAACAAAACCCGACCCGAAGAGTGCGATGCAAAGAGCGATTCGCATCGACATCGCGCAGCGCGCGATCAATTCCGTCCAAAGAAACGGAAGCACGATGAAGTAAGCCCAGATTAGGACTTTCATGTTGTCCCATTCCCACGGCGCAAATTTGACGAAGCAGACGAGAAAAAAAATGACGACCGCGGGAAAGAGAAAAGCAAGCGGTTGCGAAAGTGGCAGCACCGGGCCTTCGCCGCGGTCCCCTTCGCGCCACAGACAATAGCCAATCAGCAAAAGGACGAGCGGTCCCCAGATTCCAAAATTGAAGAACCAGAATTCGAAAAACGGCCGCTTGAAGTCGCCTGTATTCTGGACCCAGCCGGCGTGCCACGACAACATCGAGCCGGCGCTGAAGCGGTCGGTGATCAGAAAAACGAAGAAGGTTGCGGGCACAAACGCGCTCCCCAGCAGCAAGGCGATTTCGTTTCGCGTTTCTGCTTTGGCGACCAACAAAAAGCAGCTGAGCACAATCGTGAGCGCCAAAAATGTGTGGATGTGGTAAAGCGGCATCGAGGCGTAAAGAGTCAGCTCCACCCAAAACGGCAGCGGCCCGTTATGTCGATCTTGCGCCGCGGCGCGGAAAAACTTTGTGCGCCAGTGCCAAAGCAAGAGCAGCCCAACCGGCATCGCGTAAAGCAATCCACGCTGCGTCACGAACATGGCGAGCGGAATGCTTTTCCAAGCGACCAACCCTCCGCCCTGATAATCCATCCACTTAAAAGTTTTTAAGACGGCAAAGCCGGCGATGCCGCCGTTAAAAAGAAAACCCGCAACGCCAAACGCGCCGGCCCATCGCCACAGAGCGTAGAAAGTCGCGATGCAAGCCAGCAGTCCCACCCAGACCAAACTTTGCATCATCTCCATTCCGGCCAGAACGAGCAGCGCGTTGAACAGGTCTATTCCCGCTGGGTAACGAAGCTTTCCCAAGACGAAAATTGGGTTGTCCGGCCAAAGCGGCACGCCGTTCGCGAAAGTTTTTAGATAAGTGATGTGGAGCGGCAGATCGCCCAGATTATTTATCGATTGCACTTTGATTTGATCGGCATCGGTAAAGATCAGCCAGCAGAATGAGCGAAAAGCGAACACGGCGAAGCAACCGGCCAAAATCCATAGCCAAATCTTTCCGTATTTGTTTGCGGGCTCCGTGGCGGTCGAAACGTCTTCGCGGTCGTTCGTTCCGACGAAGGCTAAGATCGACATAACAAAGCCTAATATTAGCGATGTTATAGCGGTAGCGCCGCCTAAACCGCCGGCGATGATGCCTAAGATTATGCCGCTAATCGTGGAGACATTGGCGAAGGTGAGGCCGGCCGAAAGCCACTTCATTACAGCGCTCCTGGTTCAGCGCGGCGCCGCGCTGCCTTGAAAGTTCGGAGCGCGTCCTGGGAAAAGAGCGCGAAAAGTTTTGGCGTTGAGGTAAAGCTTCGACGTGTCCTGATAAGGCCGAATAGTGAGCGGTTCGGTGAAATAAGTTTCATGCAACTTCGACTCCACGTCTTTGATGCGATCTTGCTGCACGAGGAGAAAATCGGCATCCACTTTGTCCGGCAGGTTGTCGTGTTCGTAGTAACCGACATTCGGAAAATCGCCGAGGATCCAAGGAAACGGATAGGCGCTCGTCCGGATCATGTGTCCGATCATGTAATAATAAGTCGGGTTCCATTTCGCGACTTGGAGGACGGGCCGGGTGAGTTTGAAAATGTCGTTGTAGGTCTGCACGTAGACGTAGAGCTCGGTGTCGGTCGTGCAACGGAAGTAGTTAAGTGAAACCGCGTAACCGAACGAGTAACATAAGGCCGAGCCAACTATTAGGTAAGTGACCAGGCGATGCCTTAGAGGTATTAGGAACAGAATGGCGCCAAAGGTGAAGAGAAATGGCCAGATGATACTGATGATGCACCAAGGCGTTTTGTAGCGAACAATGCTGTAAGCGATCAACGTCCCCACGCCGTAGATCGCGACATAACGCAGGCTAAGGTTTTTGAAGAACTGACAGAACGCGCATACGACCAGACCTGCCAGAATGGCCGGCTCGTAATGCATGATCAGTTTGAGCCAGTAATAATATGGCTTTTCGTGTCCGTTGCCTTTGCTCCCGGTGGTGAACCACGGAATGTACGCCTGCCAAAGGCCTTTTACTCCGCTCATGTGCAAAAACGTGCCGCTGTAAAGAAACACGATCAGCGCAATGCCAGTGCCGATCACGGCGGCAAGGTCGACATATGTCCATGTTTGCGGCGCGCGCTGCGCGGCGCGCGCTGGCTTTAGCTGATTTGAAACCCACGCGACCGGAAACGCGAGCAGCGCGCAAGTCGTGTGGATGATGTAGGTCTCCTTCGTTAAAATCATTCCGGTGAAACCGAGTCCCGCGCACCAGAGATAGTTCGCAGTTCCGACTTTCCACAGGCCGAGCAAACCGAGAACGAACAACATCGAGAAAAAAAGCAGCCAGACTTCGTGGATGGAGTAGCGCCCGTAAAAAACGAAGCCGGGCGAAATCGCCATCGCGATCGCCGCAAGCCGCACAATCTTGCGCCCGAAGAACGGTTCGAACTTCATCGTCAGCCAAATGCACATCGTGCTCACCAGCACGACGGGCAGCCGCAACGCCCAGATGTTTCGCCCGAGCAATGTTTGCGAGAGGAAGAGCACGTAGAAATGAAGCGGCCCGTGATAATTGGTCGGATCATATTTGTAGAAACCGGTCTTGACCATTTGATCGACGAACCAGCCGTTGATCCCTTCATCGAAATGGGGCGGCTTGATTCCGAGCAAAAAAACGCGCAGCAACGCGCCCAGCGCCACAATCAGCCACGGTGTCCAATCAATTTCGCCGGCGCGTTGCGCCCACGATCCAAACCACTCACGCAGCATGGGAAAATCTGCTAGCGCCGTGTCCAGTCCGCTGCTAGTACGCGCTGCGATGCGCATTTTGGTTACAGGCGGCTGCGGGTTCATCGGGAGCAATTTTATCCGGTATATTCTGCAACATTACAAACCGGCTCTCATCAGCAACGTGGATGTGCTCACTTACGCCGGTAATCTGGCAAACCTCGATGGCGTAGCGCAAGAGCACGGCGAACGCTATGAATTTTTTAAGGCGGACATCGCCAGCGCCGACCAGATCGACGCGCTCATGACCGATCACCAATTTTATGCCGTGGTCAATTTCGCCGCGGAATCGCATGTCGATCGCAGCATCAACGAGCCGCAAAATTTCATTCACACCAACGTCGTCGGCACAAGCGTGCTGCTGGACGCGGCGCGACGCCACGGTGTGCAGCGTTTTATTCAAATCTCGACCGACGAAGTTTACGGATCGCTTGGATCGACAGGGAAATTCACCGAGCAAAGTCCGCTCGATCCAAGCTCGCCCTATTCCGCGAGCAAAGCCGGCGCCGATCTACTGGCGCTCGCTTGTCACCGCACTTTCGGCCAGGAAGTCATCGTGACGCGCTGCTCGAACAACTACGGGCCGTATCAATTTCCGGAAAAACTGATTCCGCTCATGATCATCAAAGCGATGCGCGATGAGCCGCTGCCCGTTTACGGCGACGGCATGAACGTGCGCGATTGGATCCACGTGAACGATCATTGCGCCGGCATCGTGGCTGCGCTTTTCGAGGGAAAACCGGGAGCGGTTTATAATTTCGGCGGCAACAGCGAGATGACCAATGTCGATCTTGTAAAACTGATTTTGCAGAAGCTCGGCAAACCGGAAAGCCTGATCTCATTCGTGGAAGATCGCCTCGGGCACGACCGGCGTTACGCGATTGACTCCTCGTTTGCGCAGCGCGAATTAAAATGGAAGCCACGCAAAAATTTCAAAGAGGGCCTCGAAGCGACCATCCAGTGGTACATCGACAACGAGTCGTGGTGGAAACCGCTGCTCGAGCGCGCGGGCAGATACTGAGCGCGGGTAAACGATGCGTATCGTAATCCTCGGCGCAGGCGGGCGACTTGGCGCGATGTTAGCGCGCGAATTCGCCGCCAAACACGAAGTCGCTGCGTTCAATCACGCGCAGCTCGATCTTTCAAACAATGTCGATCTTAGCGACAAGATCGGCGCGCTCGATTTCGATGTGCTGATTAACTGCGCGGCTTTTACGAATGTCGATCTTTGCGAAACGGAGCGCGATCAAGCGTTCCAGATCAACGCAGAAGCGCCGCGCTTGCTCGCGGAAATTTGCGCGCACAAAAATGCGAAGATGATCCATTTCAGCACCGATTACGTTTTCGACGGCGAAAAGCGCGAGCCGTATGCCGAGAGCGATGCGACCAATCCGATTAGCGTTTACGGTGAATCGAAAAGGGCAGGGGAAGAAAATGTTCTGGCCGTACAAGATCGACATATCGTCATGCGCGTCTCGTGGGCCTTTGGCCCCGATCGTCCCAGCTTTATCGACGCGATCATCCAGCGCGCGCGCGAAAACGAAACGGTCGAGGCCGTGGCGGACAAATTCTCGGCGCCGACTTACACGCGCGACATTGCGGAAATGCTTCCGCATTTTTTTGATGTCGATCTTAGCGGCGGCATTCTGCACTTCGCAAATGCAGGCGAATGCAGCTGGCAGGAATATGCGCAGCACGCGATCGATTGCTGCCATTCGTTAGGTATTCCGCTGAAAGCAAGAACTGTCGGGCCGCTGAAAATGGCTGATATGAAAAACTGGGTCGCGCGGCGTCCGGTTTATTCGGTGCTCTCGAACGAAAAATATACGGCGCTCACGAAAAAGTCGCCGCGCGCTTGGCGTGAGGCGGTAGCTGATTATATTAAACGCTCTTATTCAAAAAAATGAAAACGTCCCGTTGCATCTCGGTCATCGTAATGTCGATCTTTCTTTGCGGAAGCGCGCGCGCCGGTTTGAAATGGGAGCAGACGTCGATGGAACTGCATCCCGGCGCGACGGAGAAAACCGCGGTCGCTCATTTTAAATATGAAAACACGGGCGATAAACCGGTGCACTTTTCTTCGGTGAAGGGTTCTTGCAGTTGCACGGTCGCGCAGCCGCCCAAGAATGACGTCGCGCCCGGCGAGAAAGGCGAAATCGTGGCTACCTTTACGATCGGCGACCGCACCGGCACGCAAACTAAGACGGTCACCGTGCAAACCGACGATCTAACAAACCCGACGCAAATTTTGACGCTAAACACGATCATTTCGCCCGGCATCGAGATCTCGCCGGCATTTGTTTTTTGGCAAAACGGCGAGGAGCCGAAATTCAAATCAGTCACGGCAAAAGCGGACAAGGATTTTTTCGTGAAACAGGTGACCGCTGTCTCGTCGAATCCTAAATTTCAGACGCGCGTCATGCCGCTGGGCAAGGGCGAGTTCCGGATCGACGTGCAACCGCTCGATACCTCGAGCCCGCTTTCTGGAGCGATTGTGATCCAAACTGACAATTCGCCGAAGAAATTTTATGCGAACGCCCGCGTGATGCCGCCCGCCGTGGGCACATCGCCGGCCCCGAGTGGCGCGCCTTCTCCAGGCAAGCCGCCGACGCAGCCGTGAGATTGTCCTGGGCCGCGCAAGCGATTGCGCTTGTTCTCGTGGCCTCGTTGCCGGCGATCGGGCAGGCGATTTATTTTCGCGATCGCATGTCGTGGCAGTCGCCCGTGCCCGCATCGGAATCGGTGAGCGTGGCGCAAGCGCGCGCGTGGGGCGGCAATGCGATTTGGATCGATGCGCGGCCGGACGAAGAATTTGCACGCGATCATGTGCCGGGTGCGCTTTTGTTGAATGAAGATCGCTGGAACGAGCTGCTGCCGGAGTTGCTCGGGATTTGGTCGCCTCAAAAAAAGCTGGTCGTTTATTGCAGCAACCAAAACTGCAACCGCGCCGTGGAAGTGGCGCAGCGATTGCGCAAGGAAGCGCAGCTCAAAAACGTTTTTGTTTTAAAGGACGGCTGGGAGGGATGGCTCGCCGCCGCGCGCAAATGAGAAACGTGACCTGGCGCGTTCTCGCGGTCTTGCTCGGCGCCGTTTTCGTTTACGCGGGCGCGATCAAAATTATCGATCCAATGCGCTTCGCGATCGACATCGATAATTACAAAATTCTGCCGTGGGTCGTGAGTGCGCGCCTGGCATTTTATTTGCCCTGGTTGGAAACTTTTTGCGGCGTCGCGGTCATCTTTCACGTGCTGCATCGCGGGGGATTGTCGATCTTAGCGGCGCTGCTTTCGGTTTTTATCGTGGCGACGATCGTAGCAAAAGCGCGTGGCATCGACATCACCTGCGGGTGTTTCGGGCATGCCAGCAAATATCTCAGCTTCGCCGGACATTTCGCGCTCGATTTTATTTTGCTCGCGCTCGCGCTAATCCTTTTGCGGCGTGAGCTTGAAGTTTCGTAGCGCTTCTGATTTCATCACGCCGCCTCATGAAATTACTGTCGATCTTGTTTTTCGTGGCGGCGCTTCCAGTTTTTGCCGATGGGCCAGTCAAGAATTCGCAGGATGCGTTCGGCCCGCTGATCAATCCGGGCGCGCGCTCCATTCCGAGCGTGCGAAACAAACCGCCCGGGCTTGATGCGGTGCGACGATGGAATGAGATCGCGATCAATGCGACTGGGCTAGATCACACGCCGGTTGCGCCGGGAGAGAACCGCGTTTTTGGCGAACAACTCGGTCCGTGTCGCGCGGCGCGTGCCATGGCGATGGTGCACATTGCGATGTTCGATACGGTCACGGCCGTAATCGGCGAATATCAAAGCTACACCGGCGTACGCGCGCCGCGCGGCGCGGTTTCTTTGTATGTTGCGATTAGCCAAGCGGCCCACGATACGCTCGCCACACTCTTCCCATCGCAGGCCGCGCAGTTCGACGCGTCGCTGGCTGCGGACGTCGCGCAAATTAAGAATCCCGAGGAACGCAAAAACGGCATCGCGCTGGGCCAGGCGGCGGCAAAAGCGATCCTCGCGTTGCGCGCGGCCGATGGCTCGCAAACGCCGGAGCCGCGCCTCGGTGTGAATTTTTTCACGAGCAATCTGGCGGGATTTTGGCGGCAGGATCCGATCAGTCTTGTTCCGATCGCGCTCGGAGCGCATTGGCATGATTGCAAAACTTTTGTTCTGCAAACGGCGGACCAATTCCGCGCGCCGCCGCCGCCGGCGATGAACAGCGCGGAATATGCGAGCGCATACAACGAAGTAAAACGACTGGGCGGCGATGGCGTGGCAACGCCGACGCAGCGCACAGCTGATCAAACGCAGGTCGGAATTTTCTGGGCGTACGATGGAACGCCGAGCCTTTGCGCGCCGCCGCGGCTGTACAATCAAATCGCGCTTCAAATCGCCGATCAGATGAATTCCGACGATGTCGATGTTGCGCGCCTTCTTGCCTTAGTGAACGTAGCAATGGCCGATGCGGGCATTGCGGTCTGGGATTCAAAATTCTATTACAATTTCTGGCGGCCAATCACCGGCATTCGTGAATCGGACGCGGGAACTGGTCCCACCGGCAGCGGCGATGGCAACGCCGGCACATTAGGCGATCCAAACTTTCGTCCACTCGGCGCTCCGGCCAGCAATCTCACGGGCCCAAATTTTACGCCGCCATTTCCGGCTTATCCTTCGGGCCACGCCGGGTTTGGCGGTGCGCTCTTTGAAACGTTGAGAAAATTTTACGGGACGGACAACGTCGCTTTCACTTTTGTTTCAGATGAGTTCAACGGACAAACGCGCGGCAACGACGCAGTCCTGCGCCCGCTCATGCCGCGCAGTTTTACTTCGCTTTCGCAAGCGGAGGAAGAGAACGGGCAAAGCCGAATTTATCTCGGCATTCATTGGAGCTTCGATAAGACGGAAGGCATCGCACAAGGCCGCCGCGTAGCGGATTTCGTCTTCGCGAATATGTTCGGACCGCTCGGGCGCAAAGGTCCTTGAACGTTATGTCGATCTAAAGATCGGTGAACGGATCGCGTTTCACGATCGTGCCGAAGTCGCCTTGTTGTTGAATTAGTTTCGCGACAAGACCAGTCCAGCCGGTTTGGTGCGTGGCGCCAAGGCCGGCGCCGGTGTCGCCGTGAAAATATTCGTGGAACCAATAGCGCTCGCGGTCCTGCTCGTTGCGTAGTGCGCCGCCCGACATGCGGGCGAATGGCCGCCGGTCGTCCGTGCCACGCAGCCAGATTTTGATCAGGCGATTTGAAAGCTCGTTGGCTATTTGATTGAGCGGCAAAAAATTTCCGGAGCCGGTTGGGCATTCCACTTTGAAGTCGTCGCCGTAATAGAAATGAAATTTTTGCAGCGACTCGATGAGCAGATAATTGATCGGAAACCAAATTGGCCCGCGCCAGTTGGAGTTGCCGCCGAACAAACCGGTTTCCGATTCGGCCGGTTGATAACTGACGACGCGCTGATCGCTGTGGGTATCGAGAACGTACGGATGTTCCTTGTGATATTTGCTGACCGAGCGGATGCCGTAATCGCTGAAAAATTCATTCGGATCGAGCATGCGACGAAGCAAAGCTTTCATGCGATGGCCGCGCGTGAGCGCGATGAGATGCCGCTCGCCCGCGCCCGGTTCCTGCCAGCGCGAAATCAAACTGCAAAGCTCGGGCTTATTTACGAGATACCATTCCAGACGTTGTTTGAACCCGGGCAGCGCATCGAGCAGCTCCGGCTCGATCACTTCCACCGCCAGTAATGGCATGAGGCCGACGAGCGAACGCACGCGCAACGGAAAATAGCGGCCGTCCGGCATGTGCAGCACGTCGTAGAAAAATTCGTCTTCTTCATCCCAAAGCCCGATGCCTTTTCCGCCTAGGTTGTTCATCGCGCCGGCGATGCCGAGGAAATGCTCGAAAAATTTCGTCGCGATATTTTCGTAAACCGGATTCTCGCGCGCGAGCTCCAGCGCCATCCGCATCATGTTGAGCGAAAACATTCCCATCCAGGCGGTGCCGTCGCTTTGTTCGAGATTGCCGCCATCGGGCAACGGCGCACTCCGATCGAACACGCCGATGTTGTCCAACCCGAGGAAGCCGCCTTGAAAAATATTTTTGCCCTCGGAATCTTTTCGGTTCACCCACCACGTGAATGAAATGAGCAATTTATGAAAAATCGTTTCGAGAAATGCGCGATCGGCTTTGCCGGTTTGTTTGCGCTCGATCAAATAAACGCGCCACGCCGCCCAACCGATCACCGGTGGATTCACATCGCCGAACGCCCATTCGTAGGCCGGGATCTGGCCGTTCGGATGCTGGTACCACTCGCGCAGAATTACGTCGAGCTGACCCTTGGCAAAATGTGGATCGACAAGCGCGAGCGGAATGCAATGAAACGCCAGGTCCCACGATGCGTACCACGGATATTCCCACGCATCAGGCATCGACATCACGCGCTCGTTATAAAGATGATGCCACTCTGCGTTGCGACCATGCTTGCGTTGTTCCGGCGGCGGCGGCTGGCCCGGATCGCCTTCCAGCCAGCGTGAGATCACGTAATGATAAAATTGTTTACTCCAAAGCATGCCGGCGAGCGCCTGACGCTGGATCGCCTTGTGATCGTCGCTTAACGCGGATGGCGCGAGCTCCGCATAAAATTCATCCGATTCACGTTTGCGCGCTGCAAAAATGGAATCGAAATCGGAAAACCAATCAGCCGAAGATCGAGATGCGCGCTGTGCGAAAGTCTGCTCCTTATTTCGGCTGCGATGTTTCCGCATCGGTTCGCCTGGAATCATTCCTTCGCCGTAATCGCGCATGCGCGTGAGACGAAGACGCACAACCGCAGATTTCCCGGGCAAGATCGACAATTCATAATGCGCGGCGGCTTTCGTTCCGACTTGTGCCGGATTCACCGCCTCGGTTTTGCCGTGCACAACGAAATCGTTGATCGAATCTTTCACGTATTTACTCGCGTTCGGAACATTCCAGAGCCGTTCGAGATTGGTTTCGTTCTCGGCGAAAAGAAGCGCCTTCGCTCCTTCGCAACTGAGCCGGTATTCGCCGAGCGCATCGTGGCTCGCTTCGATGGCAAGGTTTTTCGCGTCGTCCGCTCCACTGGCGTGGAGATTCGGCCGCGCAGCGTCCGGGTCCCAAGTCCACGTGTTTCGAAACCAGAGCGTCGGCAAAATGTGCAGCGTCGCTGTCTCGCTGCCGTAATTCGTGGCTGTCGCGCGAATCAAAATATCGTCCGCCGATTCCTTGGCGAATTCCATGTTGATGTCGAAGAAGCCGTGCTCGAGCACACCGCTGTCCCACAACTCAAATTCCGGTTCTAGTTTTGAGCGCGCGCCGTTCGTCTTGACCAGCTGGTCGTAAGGAAACTCCGCCTGCGGATAACGGTACAACATCGACATGTAGCTGTGCGAGGGCGTGCAGTCGGTGTAGAAATAAATCTCCTTCAAGTCTTCGCCGTGATTTCCCTGCGGCCCGGTCAGGCCGAACATGCGCTCCTTCAGAATCGGATCGCGTCCGTTCCAAAAGGCGAAAGCGAAACAGAGCCGCTGTTTGAAATCGCAAATGCCGCCGATCCCATCCTCGCTCCAGCGAAATGTGCGCGAACGCGCGTGGTCGTGCGGAAAATAATCCCACGCTTCGCCGGTGGCGCTGTAATCTTCGCGGACTGTTCCCCAGGCGCGCTCGGAGAGATACGGCCCCCAAAGATGCCAGCGCTCTTCCTGCGAATTATTTTCCTCGAGGCGACGTTGCTCGGCGTTCATGGCTGGGCGGTATTTCGCCATGCCGCGCTAAGATCGACAACGAAAATTATCGATCTTGGAAAATTATTCCCACTCGATCGTGCTGGGCGGCTTGCTCGAGATGTCGTAGCAAACGCGGTTGACGCCTTTGACTTCGTTGCTGATGCGCGATGAAATGCGCGCGAGCAATTCGTAAGGCAAGCGTACCCAATCGGCGGTCATGCCGTCCTGACTTTCGACGATGCGGAGCACGACCGTGTTTTCATATGTGCGTTGATCGCCCATCACGCCGACGGATTGCACTGGCAGCAAGACCGCGAACGATTGCCAGACCCGATAATACCAATCGCTCGCTTTCATTTCGCTCACCACGATCGTGTCGGCGGCGCGCAAGATCGACAATCGCTCGGGCGTGACTTCGCCGAGGACGCGCACGGCCAATCCTGGTCCGGGGAACGGCTGGCGATAGACCACTTCTTTCGGCAAGCCGAGCTGCAATCCGGCCTGGCGCACTTCGTCTTTGAATAATTGGCGCACGGGCTCGACGAGCTCGAAGTGCATTTTTTCCGGCAACCCGCCGACGTTGTGATGGCTCTTGATGACGTGCGCCGGATTGCCGCCGATCGCCACACTCTCAATCACGTCGGGATAAAGCGTGCCTTGCGCGAGAAATTTGTAGCCGCCGTGGACTTTGTCCGCGCCGTTATGTCGATCTTCGGCGAGCAGTTCTTCGGTCGCGTGTTGAAAGACGGCGATGAATTCGTTGCCAATGATTTTTCGCTTCTGTTCGGGATCGGTCACGCCTTTGAGCGCATTCAAAAACCGGTCGCTGGCATCGACATATTTCAAGCGCACGTGAAAGTTTTCACCGAAAACACGTTGCACCATTTCTTCTTCGCGCGAACGCAGCAGCCCGTTGTTTACGAAAATGCAGGTGAGCTGGTCGCCGATCGCCTTGTGCAAAAGCGCGGCCGTGACAGATGAATCGACGCCGCCGCTCAGACCGAGCACCACTTTTTCATCGCCAACCTGCTCGCGAATGCGCGCGCACGCTTCCTCGATGAACGAGCCCATCGTCCAATCCATTGTGCAATGGCAGATGTGATAGACGAAGTTTTGCAGAATCTCTTTGCCGCGCGGCGTGTGCGCGACTTCGGGATGAAATTGCAGGCCGTAAAGTTTACGTGCCGGATCTTCCACCGCCGCGAAGTTGGAACTTTCCGTGCGCGCGGCGGCGCGAAAACCTTGCGGAAGCGCGGTCACTTCGTCGCCGTGACTATTCCAAACGTCGAGCTGCGAACCGAGTCCATCGAACAAGCTCGAGCCGTTCGTGATCTGCAATTGGCCCGCGCCGTATTCGCGCCGGCCGCTGAAAACCACTTTGCCGCCGAGATGATGCGCCATCTGCATGAGGCCGTAACAAATTCCCAAAACCGGAATGCCGAGCGAAAAAATTTGCGGATCGATCTGCGGCGCGCCTTTGTCGTAAACACTGGACGGTCCGCCGGAAAGAATGATGCCGTTCGGTTTGAGCTTTTCGATTTTCGCGGCGGAAATATTGAACGGAACGATCTCGCAATAAACCTGGCACTCGCGGATGCGGCGCGCGATCACCTGCGTGTACTGCGAACCGAAATCGAGAACCAGGATCTTCGAATGCGCGGAAGGCGCCGCGGTTTTCACGGCGTGGGTGCGGGTGGGGGTTGTGAATTTCCCTGTTTCACATAGGGATCGTCGCTGCGATCGATGCCGCCGAGCTGGCCTTGGCCGGTCACGCCGCGCTCGAGGCGATTGCTCACTTCCTGGCCGGAGATTTTTTCACTCTCGTCGGCGCAACTCGCCAGCGCGAGGATCGAGATTGAAAGCGAGAGCGCAAACAGGCGCTTCATCTGCTTAGATTAGGAAGAGACGGTCTATTTGCAAATATGATCGAGAGCGAACTCTTGCTGCAAGCTTATCGGCTCGGCGTTTTCCCGATGGCGATGGACAACGGCGAGATCGAATGGTTCTCGCCCGATCCGCGCGCCATCATTCCGCTCGATCAATTTCACGTGCCGCATGCGCTCCGCCATTTGCAGCGCAAAAAGATTTTCGAGATCAAGATCGACATAAACTTTGGCGAAGTGATCCGAGCCTGCGCCGACCGCGAGGACACCTGGATCAACGGCGAGATCATCGCGAGCTACACGCGATTGCATGAGCTCGGCCACGCGCATTCCGTGGAAGCGTGGAGTGAAGGGAAACTGGCCGGCGGTTTGTACGGGGTCGCAGTGGGCGGCGCGTTTTTTGGCGAATCAATGTTCCATCATGTGAAAGACGCATCGAAGATTGCGCTCGTCGGTTTGGTGGAACGATTGCGCGCGAGAAAATTTTCGCTACTCGATACGCAATGGGTCACGCCGCACCTGCAACAGTTCGGCGCGATCGAAATTCCGCGCGCGCACTACATGCATCTGCTCGCGCGTGCGGTGCAGGCGCAGCGAAAATTCGCGGAGGGCTGAATTGTTTTTTGTTTGTTGCGATGCATGAGCCGGCATAAAACGGCAGGATGAAGTTCTCCCCGGTCTTGATTTTGATTTGCCTGGCGGCCTGTACGCAAACGCGGCCGGTAGCGACCACGACGACGAGCGCCAGCGCGGGAAATTTTGGAACTTGCAACGATCCGGTGGACCTGCGGCTGAGTCCGGACGGCCGCAGCGCGCAACTGCTGACCGATGTTTCTTATGTCGATCCAGGCGGCATGCGCTGGCTCGCGCCGAAAGGCTGGATGGTCGACGGCGCCTCCATTCCGCAACCATTCTGGTCCGTGATCGGCGGCCCGTGGGAAGGAAAATATCGTTTCGCGTCGATCCTGCACGATGTGGCGTGCGACCAAAAGAAGCGGCCGTGGGACCAAAGCGCGATGATGTTTTACAACGCGATGCGTTGCAGCGGCGTGCACGAGATCAAAGCGAAGGTGATGTATTACGCCGTTTATAAATTTGGTCCGCATTGGCCACCGCCGGGCGTGACTGGAGCGATGGCGGATATTTTTCGCGGACCGGCGCATCACGCGCTTTCCCGAAAACCGCCGCGACCCGCTACGCGCGAAGATGTGCGACGGATCGAAGATTTCGTCAGCAAAAAAAATCCGAGCTTGAAAGAAATTCAGGCGGACGTTTTGCGCAACGCCACTGCGCCGTGACGTGTTTGCCACGAGCGCTGCGCTTGCCCTGCCACGAGAATTTTGCATAGTGAGCACCCGCGAAGTCGATGCGCGCGCAAGATCGACATAAACGGCGGCTGGGTAGCTCAGTTGGTAGAGCAGTGGACTGAAAATCCACGTGTCGGCGGTTCAATTCCGCCCCCAGCCACATTCTTTCAAGCCAGACTTTGCTGTTCACTCCCGCGCTAATCTGTTAGATAAGCCGAATGAAGTGGACTCGACAGCAGCTTTATGTGTTGTCGTTATTTGTGATCCTGGCGGTGGTCTTAGCCGCGATCAGCAAACGAGCGTTCCAAAATCCGCGCCGCGTCAGCGCCGAGAAACCTCCGCAAGCGGAGGAGTGGGTTTATTTTTCTTCCACAGCGCACGACGCCCTATCGCGTTTTTCCGGACGACCCGGACGGTTGGTTTCCCGCGATGAGGATGGAGCGACGGTTGAGTATCAGCTTCACCAAAGCCCGGCCAAACTGGAAACGGTGCAAGTTCCCGTCAACATTTCTTTGCAACGTTGTCCGCCGCAGCAGGGAAGCGTGGATGATGAGTTTGCCGGAACGATTCGCATTTGGAACGGCAGCGAAGAAACCGCGCTGGCGGATCAACGTCTTCATCAGGCAAAGCTCGGCGATACAGTCACGGTCGAGATAAAGAACCTCGATCGCTGGCTGTTCGAGCAATTTGATTTCGGCCGGCTCAAGAGCGAGTTGGGCGACGTTCCCGCCATCGCGAAAGATGTGATCGACGACGCGGTCGCGTCGAGACGTGCGGCCGATTTATTGCGCGGAATCAGCGAAGTAAATTATTTGCTGCGGATCCCGCTTCGCGACACAAGCGCGTCGGAGAGCAGCATGAATCAGGTCTGGCATGATCTCATGCGCAAGATCGACAACGACATGCTGCTCAAAAGGATCAAGGACAAGATGCCGCAGCCCTTGACCGGAGACAATCCAACGCCGGAAAACATCGACAAGCTGCAAAGGCAATTCCTTCCCGTCAAAGTCTGGTCTCATCACATTACGGAGAGGAAATTCAAACAACTCACTCTCGCCCTGAACGGCGTGGTGCTCGACGGGATCACGCCACAAAATGCTTACAACCTGGCGGAAGTGGGACACGAAACGCGCCCCAGTTTTCAGGAAGACCTTTATCAATGGGCGCGCTTTGTTTTGGAGCGAAAGCAGCTCGATCCGAATGCGACGGAAAAGGCGACGGAACTGGCGAAGACAAATCAGAGCGCGTGGTTCAAATTAATCGGCAAACCGGCGTTTCGACTTAAGTGCAACGTGACGCTGCGATTGCCCGAAGATGGGCTGGAGCTTCCTTCCAAAATCACCGCGGCCGCTCCCGATCCCGAATGTCGATTTTCCCTTATCGGCATCGAGCCTTGGAAATTCTTCGCGGCCGTGATCGTGTTTCTCCTTATTCTTTTGTTTCTAATCTGGCTGGCCAAGACGACAAACATCCTGCGTGAATCGAGTGGTGTGGTGCGAGCCGACGGCCTTGAGCCGGTGAGCCTCGCTAAAACGCAAATGTCCTTTTGGTTCATCGTCACCGCCTGCGCGTTCGCTTTCCTTTGGGTCACGACCGGGAGTTACGACACCATCAATCAAACGTGCCTTGTTTTGCTCGGGATCGGATCGGCCACGGCGCTGGGAGCCGCTTTCATCGAAAGCACGGCTACCAAGTACCTCGTCACCTCTTCATTGAGCAAGCCGCGCCATCAGATAAAAGCCGATATCACGACCGCGATTCTCGCTCGCATGAAAAAGCTCTCGCCGCTCGTGCAAGATGCGGCTGCGCGCGGACAATTCATCGACGTGTTGCGGAAGCTGGAGAAATCGGTGGACGCGAATGAGATCGGCGAAGATTCTGCAAATCAACGCGGACAGATCGTTGCGCTGCGCGAACAACTGCAACAGGAATGGTACGTCGCGGAAAAACTGGGCGGCTCGGAAATAAACGAATCGGTTCAGGACGCGATTACCGCGCTGGCTAAAATGCTCAAGCCAGCCGCTCCCGGCCAAACCGGCGCCGCAAACGCGTCACCACCGGTGCTGAGCGACGCGGAAATTTTGGCGGGAGAATTGGAATTGCTGGCGGTGCAGGAAGCAGAATTCGAGAAGATGCCTGACACTGCCTGGAAACGACTGTTTGCAGATTGGTTGAGCGAAGGATCCAACACAAAGTACAGCTTTCATCGCTTCCAAATGTTAGCGTGGACGCTGCTTTTGGGATTTGTTTTTGTGGCGAAGGTGTTGAGCGATCGCGCGATGCCCGAATTCAATGCCATGACGCTTTCGCTCCTGGGAATTAGCGCCGGCACTTATCTCGGATTTAAAATTCCGGAAACGAGAAAACAGGAAGCCGCGAAGAATCCGTAACCCGCGCGAGATTTATTCCGTGCGCAGCGCGCGCAACGGATTCACGCGCGTTGCACGTCGCGCCGGAAGCCAGGTGGCGACCAGCGCAGCCGCTGCCAGCAGCAACGGCGCGACCGTGAACGCGATCGGATCGAGCGCGCCGACTTCGTACAGAATTCCGCTCAAGATTTTCCCGATTCCCATCGCGAGCAAAAGTCCGAGCCCGACCCCGCAGAGCAGCATGACCGAGCCTTCGCGCATGAACATCGCCAGCACCGCGGCGCGTTGCGCGCCCAGCGCCATGCGAATGCCGATCTCGCGCGTGCGCCGCGCGACCGAATACGCTTTCACGCCATAAAGTCCCACGACCGCGAGCGCGAGTGCGAGGCCGCCGAAGATCGAGAACATGGCCGCGCCGGCGCGCACGACCCAGAGCTGCAAGTTTGCATCGAGATGTTGCGCGAACGTTTTCAGCGAAATGATCGGGATCGCAGGATCGACATCGCGCACCGTGCGTCGCAACAAATCTGCGGTGGCCGCTTCATTGCCCGCCGGTAGCGAGCGAAATCGAACGAAGAATGAAACGTCGCTCTGAAACCCGCCAGCGAACGGAAGATAAATCGCGCCCGGCCGTTCTTTTTCGAACAAGGCGTGACGCGTCGCCGGCACGATCCCCACGACCTCCATCGTTTCATCCTTTTTAATTTCGCCACTCAGATCCTCGCTCATTCCCATGCTAGCGCTCCCGCTGCCTTTCGCGCGCGGCGCGTTGTCACTCGCAAATTGAATTCGCTGGCCGAGCGCGTCGCCCTCCGGCCAAAGTTTTTTCGCGAGCGCCTCGTCGATGATCGCTACCTTCACATCGCCGCCTTGCGTGGCTTCCGCTGCAGTAAAAGCCCGGCCGCGCAAGATCGACAATCCCACGGTTTGAAAATAATCCGCGCCCACACTGTTCCAACTCGTGTTAAACGCGAGTCCCTCTGCCGCCGTCGCCGGTTTGTCATCCGGGCCGGGGCGAACTCCCGCGCGTTGCACATTTTTACTCAGCGAAATCATTCCGAACGGCATCGTGGCCGAAATGCTCACGTGCTCCACGCCCGGCAACGCAGCCAGTCGCTCGCTTAAACTTCGATAAAGATCTTGGGCGCGTTTCTGTTCGTACCCGGCCAGGCTCGCGTCCGTTTCCAAAACGAAACTCGCGCCCGGTTTCAAGCCGGTATCGACCGACGCCGCTTTGTTTGCGCCGCGAATGAACAGCGCGGCTGCCGTCAGCAGCATGAGCGAAAATGCGATTTGCACGACGACGAGCGGATGGCGCGGCAAAAATTTCCAGCGCCGCAAGACGACATCTTCGCCGGCCTGTTGTTTCAAATCGCCGACCACCGTGCTCCGCGAAATTTTTAGTGCCGGCCCGAGTGCGAACGCAAGTGTGCCGAGCAAACAAAAGCCAAATGTCGCCGCCAGGATCGACGGTTTCGGTCCGCTCAACCACACAATGTCGATCGGCATCAATTTTCGCAACGAACCGACGAGCAGATCGGACGACCAGAGCCCGAGAAGAAGTCCGCCGATTCCGCCGAGCAAAGCCAGGACCAGACCTTCCGTGAGAAGCTGACGCACAATGCGTCCACGGCTGCCGCCAAGCGCCAGACGGATCGCAATTTCTTTGCGCCGCGCCGTGCCGCGCGCGAGCAGCATGTTCGCCAGATTCAGGCACGCCACCAGCAACACCACGATCGACATGCCGAGCAGCATCGGAATGATGTGCGTCAAGTTATCGTCGTTCGATGGATTGGTGCTGACCGATGATTTCGAAACCGGCGTGGTCTGAAATGTTTGATTCTTTTGCTCGACCGGGAATGCTTTTTCTAGATTCGCCGCCAGTCCTTTGAGCGAAGGCTTCGCCGTAACTGCGGTCACTCCCGGTTTGAATCGGCCGATGATGAGGAGCTGTTGTCCCGCTCGATCGCCAAGCTTGGTCGCCCTCTCTGAAGTTTGAAAATCATTCGCCACCTGATCGTAAACACTCAAGGGGAGCCAAACTTCCGGCGAAAAAATCTGCATCGTCCCCGTAAACCCGCGCGGCGCGACGCCGATAACTGTGAATGGTCGGCCGTTGATGAGCAGCTGCGAGCCGAGCGCTTCGCGATTATGTTTTTGCCAATAGGTGTAACTGACGATCGCGACCGATGCGTTGCGGCCCGGTGTTTCTTCTTCCGGCAGAAACGCGCGCCCTTGCGCAAGGGGAACGCCGAGGACGGAAAAATAATTTGCGGTCACGATGGCGGCGAAGGCGCGGCGCGTGTCGCCTTTTTGTCCGATTCCGATGAGCGCGAGATTATAAGCCATCGCATCGCTGAACACACTGTTCTGCGCGCGAATGTCCTGGTAAGTCGGATAAGAAAACCCGCGATAAGTTTTCGGGCTCTTCTTGTCCTGCGAAAAAAGCTGAACGACTTCCGCGGGCTTCGCATAAGCCGGTGGCGCAAAGAAAAGCGTGTGCACGAGACTAAATACCGCCGTGTTTGCGCCAATTCCGAGCGCAAGCACGATCACCGCCGCAATTGTGAATCCCGGCGCCTTGATCAACTGCCGGACAGCGAACTTAAAATCTTGAATCATAATAAGAGAGCGAACGCTAAGATCGACATTTCCATTCAGATGCCGAAACCGTCGTCGCCAGATTCAAATATTTCGCGGCAATTTGAGCGCAGGAAAGATTTGCCGATGCGCGATCGCTGATTCAGGGTGGCGCTTCAGAAAATCATGTTCAACTCCGCTCAGCGCTACAGTGCTCCCGGCCGAAGTTACGCCTGGCAGGATGGGGGAGAGGAATGGTCGAAGCCGTGGGGAAATTCAGCTGCGCAATGGCAAGGTGCCATCCTCCCGCGCATTCAAGGTTGTCTGCCCGCGCACACCATCCTCGAGATCGCGCCGGGTTTTGGGCGCTGGACGAATTATCTTCGCGAACATTGCGAGCGCCTGATGATTGTCGATTTTGCCGAGAAATGCATTGAAGCTTGTCGGGAGCGCTTCGGCTCGGATCCGCGCATCAGCTACTTCGTGAACGACGGACGCTCATTGTCGATGTTAGCCGATGAGTCGATTGATTTTGTTTTTAGTTTCGATTCGCTCGTCCACAACAGCGCCAGAGTGATCGATGCTTATCTCAACGAGTTGGGAAGCAAATTGAAAGTCGGCGGGAAAGGATTCATTCATCACTCCAACCTCGGCGAGTATGCAGGCTCTTCACGCGATCACCTTCCCAGCTTCTTGAAGAAGCCGCTCTTGAAAATGAAGGTGCTCGACTGGGAGCATAATCGCGCGCCGAGTATGACGGCTAAGCTCTTTCGAGAGCTATGCACGAAGCATGGATTGCAGTGCGTGAGTCAGGAGCTGATCAATTGGCGCGGGCGACGCCTAATCGATTGCTTTTCGTTGTTTGTTCGAAGTCGACCGGGCGAGAAGATCGACATAAACATAGTTCGCAACCCAAACTTCATGCGAGAGGCAGCGGACGTTCGCCGGCGAAGCCGTAGCTGTGGCAACTAGATCGACAAGTGCGCCTCGCAATTCTTTCATTTGTCCTCTTCCTTTCCGGATGCAGCGCACTTATTTTCGAGACGCTCTGGCTGCGACTAAGTGGATTGGCTTTCGGAAACTCAGTTTGGTCCGCAGCTCTGATTCTCTCCAGCTTCATGGCTGGGCTAGCTCTGGGAACCGCGATTGCAGCATCCATAAAACTTGAGCGAATCCGACCTCTCCATCTTTACGCCGCGCTCGAAATCGCCGTTGCGGTTTTTGGTTGTACGATTGTTTTCGGTCTGCCGCTCGTCGGCCGATGGATGCATCCCGTCTATCAAGCCCTCTGGAACCATCAGGTCCTGCTCATCGCCTTACGCCTTCTGCTCTCATTCTCGATCTTGTTAGTCCCGACAACCGCGATGGGATTAACGCTGCCCGTTATTTTGGAGGATCGTGTTCTGATTCGGCATGATTTTGGGCGCGCCATCGGCCTTCTCTATGGCTGGAACACTTTGGGCGCGGTAACCGGCGCACTACTCGGCGAGATGTTCCTGGTCAAGGCTCTGGGACTCTGGGGCACAAGCATCGTCGCCGGAATAGCTAATTGCGCTGCTGCTGTCGGCGCCTTATTATTGGCAAGAGCGAGCAGATTCGGGGCGACCGCTACTATCGATCGAGTCCCCGCTGTGAGTTTCACCTTTAGCTATCGGCTGCCGTGGCGTCCGCTGTTAGTAAGTCTCGGATCAGGCGCTCTGCTCCTTTGCCTGGAAGTAGTCTGGTTTCGCTTCCTGCGCTTGTATGTCGCCTCCTCTTCTGCTGCTTTTGCCACAATGCTGGCGGTTGTGCTGGCGGGAATAGGTCTGGGCGGTCTGGTAGCTGGGACATTTCTGCGGCGCGCACCAAACTTAAAACAGTGGCTCCCGATATGTTTGACCTTAACAGCTATTGTTACGTTACTCTCTTATTGGTTTTTTCCGATCCCAGTTCTTCCGGACGGTGTTGTTAGCTACTACCTGGAGTCCATCGGGCAAATAGGATTGCTTTCGCTAGCTCTCATATTTCCAGTCGCATTTCTTTCCGGTGTGTTATTTCCATCCATTGTTGCCCTCGTTCAGGAAAGCGTTGAAAGCCGGTTGAACAGCGCCGGTATCACAACGCTATTCAATACGAGCGGCGCCGCGCTAGGGCCGTTAGCGGCCGGGTTTATTTTCCTGCCGCGGATTGGTTTTGAGCGCACATTGGTTCTCTGCGCGATTGGATATGTTTGTTTAGCGATCGTAATGAGCTGGGGAGGAAGTGCGTCTCGGAGTAAACTTTCGCGCCTTCTTACCGCCGGTTTGGTAGTCATATTTGTCTTGTTGATGGCCTTCTTTCCGTTCTCTCGGGACGAGCTGCACTTCGCGAATGCGCGACGTTTGTTTGAGGCGGAAAACCAGCATTTGGTTAAGAAGATCGAAGGTTCCTCAGAGACCTGGCAATTGCTGCGGCGCGACCTATTCGGAATGCCGTACTACTACAGACTTATGACTAACGCGTACTCGATGTCGGCAACTAATCCGCGTAATCAGCGTTACATGCGACTTTTTGCCTACCTTCCGTTAACTTTGCGGCCAGAATCGGAAGATGCGTTGCTCATTTGTTATGGAGTAGGTGTGACGGCGGACGCGCTCGTTTGCGACAAGCGGCTTAAGCGCATTGATATCGTGGATATTTCCAAGGAAGTATTTGATCTGGCGGCTTACTACTCGGACATCGATCACCCGAGTCCGTTGAAGAATCCAAGAGTTAGGACGTTCGTGCAGGATGGTCGCTTTTTCTTGCAGGCGAGCCCGCGCCAATATGATCTCATTACCGGTGAGCCGCCACCGCCCAAGGTTGCCGGGGCGGTGAATCTTTACACGCAAGAATTTTTTGTTTCGATGTACATGGGATTGAAACCAGGCGGCATCGCTACCTTTTGGCTTCCGATCTATCAACTTCAAGTAGATGAAACAAAGGCGATCCTTCACGCTTTCCACAACGCTTTTCCGTATGCTTCTGTTTGGGCTACCTCTGACGAAGAATGGATTATGATGGGCATGAAAGGCCCCGTTCGAAAACTGGGGGACGGAGAGCTACGAAGCTTGTGGAACGACGTGTCGACGCGCGCAGACCTTTCACGCGTGGGCATGGAGATGCCTGAACAAATGGCTACCTTGTTTGTAATGGATGGAGAAGAGATTGCTCGCATCACCCAGGACACAAAGCCATTGACTGACTTCTATCCGAAACGCTTGAGCGATCCCTTGCCAGATCCTCATGCTGCCGACCAGTTTGCCTGGACCTATATGGAAGCAGGTCCGGCGCTGCATCGTTTTCAATCGTCTCAACTAACGCAAACACTTTGGCCCAATGCATGGCAGCCATCGCTTCAATCGCTTTTCGTGCTTCGGGAAACAAGATACCTTTCTGGAAATGCGGGCAGTAATTGGCTGGCAGAGCTTGAGCTTTATCTACGCGGTTCGCGACTGCGCGTTCCTGTCTTGGAAGTGCTCGGTAGCGATGAGTTCCGAGTTTCACTTGCGAATAGAATAACCGGCGGATCTCAGTTCCCACCTTCTGAGGTGTTACCAGATCTCGTAGCTGGAGCATTAGCTGGCAGAGATGTTAACGCTGCGATACGTTTACTGGAGCTAGAGAAAGATCGACATGTCGCGACGAGCCGCGACATCTACCTGCTGATTTATCTCTATTGCTCGAACGGAAAGGTAGAAGCAGCGGAGGAACTAACCGGCACTCTCGAACAGTCCGCACTCCAAAACCCTTTCGCCGCCTGGCTGTGGCAAAAGCTGCGCGCTGAGTACGGTTTGCGTCCTCCTTATTAACCATCATGAGCACGCGACCAGTCCGCCTTTCGCGCAAACCTAACCTGATCGTGTTCCTAACGGACCAGCAACGCGCGGATACCATGGCGTGCTATGGAAATAGCAAAGTTCACGCGCCTAATTTAAATAAGCTTGCCTCGGACTCAGTCGTGTTCGAGCGCGCTTACGTTACGCAACCGGTCTGTACTCCTTCTCGGTCATCACTTATGACTGGTTTATGGCCGCACACGACCGGATGCACAAGCAATGGCTCGGTTCTCGATCCGAAGTTTAAAGTCTTACCTCAGCTAATACAAGATCGAGACTACCGCACCGCCTACATGGGTAAGTGGCATCTGGGTTCCCAAGGCCCGGCACAACGAGGATTTGAGCAATGGATTTCCACGCAACATCTCAGCGATTACAGCAGGTTTTTGGTTTCGAAGGGAGTAGTTCCTGACAGGGAAACCGGGCGCTTTTCAGCGTTAGCAGTTAGCGGTCTGCCGCTAGAGTTGTCACAACCGAAGTTTCTCGAGCAACAGGCTTGTGACTTTATTCGGAAGCACCAGCACGAGCCTTTTATTCTAATAGTTGCCTTTGTAGAACCACATCCACCTTACAATGGTCCCCTTAATGACGAGCATTCAGCTGCTGACGTCGATGTCGATCTTACCGCCCACACCCCGTTAGGCGCTGACGTGCCGCTAAGGTACCGATTGATGCAAGAGTGGCAGCGTGCCAGGGCAACTGACGATCCCACCGGAAAGAGGCGGCGTCACTTTGGCATTACAGACGATGATTTTCGAAGTATTAAACAAAGGTATCTGGGCCTAATTACGCTCATCGATCAGAGTGTCGGAGGTATTCTCGCCTGCGTAGAGAAAGCAGAACTGAAGAACCACACGGCAATTGTGTTTACCAGCGATCATGGTGATACCCTGGGTGCACACCAACTATTCGGCAAGGAGGTCATGTACGAAGAAGCCGTGCGTGCTCCGTACTTCGTGCGCCTGCCCGGGCGACGGGCTGGGCGGGTAGCTAACTTAGTTAGCCATATCGACTTTGTCCCTACTATGATCGATTTGTTAGGTCAGGCTGGGGCAGAGCAGTGTTCCGGCACGAGTTTGCTACCGGTCATTCGAGGTGAATCGACCAGTGCGAAAAGCGTCTTCATCGAATGGTCGCCTAATCGATATGCGGCCTCCGTTCGGCAGAAGGTAAAAAAGGGGACTAAGCTAGGATCCGTCCGATCAATCAAACGTGCGCTCGACGAATCGGCTCGCACGGTCGTTACACCCGATGGATGGAAGCTTTCTTTGCGCGATAAGGACTTGAATGAGCTCTACAACCTCAACGATGATCCGACGGAGGTGCGCAATCTTTACTACCGCGGGCAGCACGCAGCGATCATTTCCCGTTGCGCTGCGGAAATTCAGCGCTGGCAGGAAGCGACAGGCGATACATTAAAGCTTCCCTTTTCCTAGCTCTAGCGCTTAACGCCCAAATTCATAACCAAAGTAGTCGATGTCTACCTTGAATTTTGTTGCGATTATCTCCCGCGTCCGGGGGTTATAATAATCGGCGTATGGTCGGGGCCGAGGGTTGCTCCTCTTATGTGGCAAACTTTTAGCAAGCCCAAGCTTCTCGGCTATCTTTGCCCAATCGGAGTCAAGCGTTTCAAATCGACCGATGAAGTCGGCAAGTAAAGTTCCGCTGCCATCCACGAACCAATCCAGTTGGTAACGATGTGGGGAAGAGTGAATGCAGGTGCTGCTGCTATACTGGATCCAATCTACGAACTCATCAAAGATCATCTTGTCTTTCAATTGCAGAGGTTCGCTGCGTTCGTAAAGAGAGACCACGCGGTCCCAGGGGTTACGGACAAAGCCAAACTTAAAGTAGGCATCGAAGGTCCGCCGGCCTAACTCGATCCGTCGTTTTTTCGATCTTGTAAGATACGCGCATTCGAGCAGCCGGTGCCTGATGCCATCGTAAGGAGTCCAGCCGGTTTCCATCAGTTTTTTGATCTCGGCCAGGTCCATGTGTGGCTTGGGCGATTTCCCCAGGACCGCTCTCACGCTACTGGACGCCGTCTTAGGCACTTCCACAAAAATGCACTTGTACTTATGCGAGATCACAACAACTGATGACCTATGTCACTCGAAACGATAACCATGAAGCGATATTTCTTTGGCGAACGCTTGCTCGACAATTTTGCGTTGCGTTTCGTTAAATACCGGTTGGTAAGGAGAGCGGTCGTTTCGGAATTCCGATTTTGCTCGTACTTCAAGCCTACCTGAAAAAGGAACCGTGAGACGTGCGAACACGTCGGCAAGATCGACATGTAGCTTTTCATAATACACAATGCGATCCACGATGATCGTTGCGCCCGAGCTGTCCGTGTAGCGCGGGTAGTTAATCGGGAATCTGGCGTTAGCCAGATATTGATCGAGCGAAAGCTTTCCATCCAGGCGCGCGGCTTGCATGTGATAATGAGATAGAACTTTGTCCCACGGGTTCCGTTCGACGCAGAATTTGAAATAGCTTTCCCATAGTTCGGCCGGAACGCGCTCTCGTATCAGTTGTGCGGCCATGTGATTTTGAAAGCCATCGTAATTTCGCGGTGTGTGTCCCTCGACAGGCGGCCTAATCGGGGTCACAATGTCATCCGGTGCGCATAGCGGGGAAAGGAAAACCTCGATGCTTGTGCTGGCGGTTTTGACCGTCTTAATGAAAATGAATTTATACTTGTGCGAGATAATCATGCGCTTGCTCAAAAGTTGTGTAAACGCCAGTTGCAAAGCCTGCAACTAGAGAATGCTTCGCACATTAAAGAGGCCGGATGTCCACCGTTGATTCCAGCAGGAAGGTAGCACAGCCTGTCTGTTACTCTCCATCGCTGAATTACATTTTTATCCACATTCCGAAATGTGCGGGTACAAGTATGCATCGCGCGCTGACTCAATTGCACGAACAAAGGAGGCTACCTATTCCGGTGCGCCAATACCACAAGCACACCAAAGCCCCGGAAGTGCGGCAGATCCTCGGGGCGATGTGGGACCAGGCCTTTAAGTTTGGTTTCGTTAGGAACCCGTGGGACCTCATGGTTTCGTCTTATCATTGGTGGTTGAGTTACGCTGGTGCCTTCGCTTCGTTAGCTCCTCAGGTATCGCGCATCAGAAAAATGGGAAGCTTTCGCGCCTTTCTTGAATCTGATTTCGGACAAACCATGATCAATGAACAGGGCGGTCGCGATTTGTC
This sequence comes from Verrucomicrobiota bacterium, assembly GCA_041167045.1. Taxonomy (GTDB): domain Bacteria; phylum Verrucomicrobiota; class Verrucomicrobiia; order Chthoniobacterales; family UBA10450; genus CATPCN01. The sequence goes on along the minus strand of JBEEGW010000015.1, from coordinate 197,740 downwards.
GGAGTGGATAGCAGAAGGTGACAAAGTGATTGTCGATTTTGTCGGACGCTATGAAAACCTGGATCGCGATTGGGAACACGTCTGTGAAAGGCTAAAAGTGGCGCCGATTCCGCTTAGTAGGGAGAACCGTGTGCCGCGCGCGGATTATCGATCTTTCTATGATGAAACTTCGAGAGAGTTAGTGGCTCAAAGGTTCGTGAAGAGCATCGAACTGTTTGGCTACGAGTTCTAGGAACAGCTATGCCGACTGGGATGGTGCAACCTAACGTCAGCGTCGTTATTACTTCCTTTAACCAGGCGGAGTACCTCCGGGAAGCGCTCGAAAGCGTTATCCAGCAAACCGTCAAGCCTCATCAGGTGATTGTGGCCGATGATCATTCGACTAAGGATAACTCAGTTGACGTTATTCGCGGCTATATGAGCCGTTATCCCGGCTGGATCGATGGTATATTTCACGAGCAGAATGTGAGCATCCCGAAGAATCGGAATAGCGCGCTACAAAGAGTCACCGGAAACTATGTGGTCGTGCTTGATGGAGACGACCGATTGTTGCCGAACTTTATCGCTGGACATTTGCAGGCTCTTTCGGATCACCCAGAGGCCGGATGCAGCTATAGCAACAGGTATCACATCGATCCTCAAGGAATACGGCTGCGAGTGCGAAATACGACCGCGGAACCTTCGGGGGATGTCTTTGCCTACATCGCCGCGACCAGGATGGGAGTCTTGCGCTCTTTAGTCGCTCGATATGACTTAATCAAAGCTGCCGGCTTCTTTGATGAGAGGTTTATTCATCATGACGGCTTTATTCTAACGTTACGCCTGGCGCGGCTGACAAAGTTTGTCCATTTACACGAACCGCTTATGGAAAAACGAATTCATACCAGTGGGTTTTCAAAGACTATCTCGGCGCGGGAGCGAATCCGCTGTTTCGAGGATGTGTTGGCGGAAGTGATAAAGCTTTCGAGCCATTTGCCTTCTCAAGAGATTCGAGGCATCCGCGAGACTTGGATTCGAAAAATCTTGAAGTTGCGTGTAGCGAAAGCTTTGGCTGAGGGCCGCAGAGCAGAAGCGTTTTGGGAGGTCGCGCGAAAACTGCGCTGTTCACGTCGACGAATGCGAACCTTGTGGAGCGCGACCAAACAGTGTTGGGACGATCGACCGCCTATAACTCTCCCATGATTACATGTTGCCGGTTGGTACGCCGGAACCAGCGCGGCAGCTGGATATCCGTGCCTTTGATACTGTCGTAACAGTTCTGAGTAATCACTCCTTTATGCGTACTTTCGCCGAACACAGCGAAATTGTTCTTAGTTACAAATAAGCGATGCTCGGGCGGCTTAATGATATCGTCCTTTAGCTTGTCCATCGCTTTGGCGGTGGGAATATCAGCTGGCAACCTGGTGAATAAGTGCCGCAACACTTTCACTCTGAGCAGTTGATGCAGCCAGATTTGATGCCAGGCTTTTCGTTCATAATAGATGTCACCGAGGGCGTTGACCCGTTCGTTCGGATAAAGCGTGAGCTTTGGGCTGTCCAAGATCCCGCGGCATCGGCAAAACAAGAGCCCGCTCATATCCGATGAATGCGTCGCATCCTCGATAAGATCGACAATTTTTTTCTCGACCAAGCGGATTGGATATTTGTCGTCGATGCACCAGTAGATCCATTCCTCGTCATCGAGATCGGCAATCAGATGGAGAATGGTATCGCGAAGGTCTTTTGGCGTTTGAAGGTAGGTCACTCGTTCAGTCTCTTTGCCTTTCAGTTCTTGAAATGGAATTCGAAAAACAAACGGGTGATTCGGCCAGAGCTGCTCGTAGCGCAGAATCATGTGCTCGGTCATTGCCCGATGCCGATCGAATGTCAGAACTATTGCCTTCATCGCCTGGTCGATTCGCAAACTCCCTCGCCGCGACTGAAATCGCAACTGGCTGGCTCGTGAGCCGAGAAAAAATTACGCAGCGAGCAAGGGCGCGACTTCCGCCGGAAGTGCAATGCCGTGATATTTGGGATACAAAAATTTTGCGACCGGCGCGCTGCCTCGCGTGATGGCAATGGCGCGCGAAAGCCCTGCGTCGCGCAGGGTTTGCAAGGAATGCTCGAGGAGACGCGTACCGAAACCGCGGTTTCGATATTCGACGAGCATGCAGGGGCCGGGTGCGAGGTTACTCTCCGATTCCGGATCGAGTGAAAGCACGGACGCGCCGATGATGCGCAGACCATGACGCAGCGCGAGACAGACACTTTTCTCGGCGGATGCGAACGCGCGATCGAGCGATGCTTCGACGATCTGCATCACTTCGTTCATCGCCGGGTTCCAGGTGGGATCGAGCACAAATGAGCTGGAAACCACTTTGCGCAATTCCTTCTCGTCGCTGGCCGTCAATTGCCCCACCTGATAGTGCTCGGGCAATTGCGATTCAAAGGGGGGGAGCGTGGTCAAATCCCACGTAAATCGCACCCAGTCATTGATCAGATTCATAAAAAAACTCGGACTGCAAGATCGACAACAACATTGGAGTTGCAACAACAACTTGAACGCAACGGCGCAGCAACTGAACCGGTTTCGGCTCGTTTTGTTTCGCAACTTCCCAGTTCGACATTTGATTGAGCGGCGATTCGCTCAGATGCCGCCGGGTCGGGCGGCGGCGCGCTAGAGCGATTGGGCGGCCTGAATGGTTTCCTGAAACGGATGATAAAGCTCGCGATGTTGCGCGACACTCCGGCGCAGAACCGGTTTGAAGTTGGCCAGATCGGCCACGTTGATGATTTGATCGACACTGTGCACGAAGGCCGTCATGGCGTCATTCGTGGCGAAACGATGGCTGAGCAAAACAACGAAAAAGTCGCGCCGACTCGCGCCCGGTCTGCGCGCCATTTCCGCGAGGATCGGGTTGGTCTGAAGCGTCGAGCCTTTGAAGTTTTCGTAGATAATGACCACGTTGTAGATGTAGGTCTTGAGCTTGAGGATGACGTCTTCGGCGAAAAGACCGAGGTGCACTTTGTAGTTTATGTCGATCAATTGCGGCACAATGATCTTTTGATATTGCTGATGATCCACGCAAACCAACGCGGTGTTATCCCCGAGATCGAAAAATGCGTCCGTTTCGTGTTCCATGGCAGTTTAGTGAAAAGCGTTGGCCTCGACATCCAGGCGAAGCCCGGAATCGAGATCGGCATCGATGCCGCGGGTTTTTTGCACAAGATCGATCGCGCGGGTCACCTTGCCTTTGCGTGAGGCAAACGTCTTGGCCGTTTCTTCGGTGATCAGGTCCGCTTCATATGCGTTCATGATCGATTGATCGAAAGTCATCCAGCCGAAGGGCGAGCTCGCTTCGATGATCTCGTAAAAATTGCGGTGATCGCCTTCGCCGAGCGCGATCGTTTCTTTCGTGCGCAAATTGTTGCCCATAATTTCGGTGAGCAATTGCCGGCCCCCGCCCACTTTTGGCGCAAGACGCTGGCTTACGATGTAGCGCAACGTATCGGCTAAACGGAGCCGCAGCTGCTGCTCTTCGCCGAGCGAGAACAAGCCCAGGATGCGGTTGATGGATTGGCCGGCATCGACTGTGTGCAGCGTGCTCAGCACGAGATGGCCCGTTTCCGCTGCCATCAGCGCAACTTCGACAGTGGCGCGGTCGCGCATTTCGCCGACTAGAATGATCTTAGGTGCTTGGCGCAAAGCTGCGCGCAAGCCGTTCGGGTAATTGTTAAAATCGTGTCCAAGTTCGCGCTGATTGAACGTGGCTTTGAGCGGAGGGTGAACGAATTCGATCGGATCTTCGAGCGTCACGACATGGACGCGTTGCGTTTCGTTGATCTCGTTGAGCAATGCCGCCAGCGACGTCGTTTTACCGCTGCCAGTGGCGCCCGTCACCAGCACGAGTCCGGTTTTTTCCTTGGCTATTTCTTTGAAAATGTTCGGCAGCTCCAACGATACCAGGGTCGGGACTTCCGCCGATAATTTGCGCAGTACGATGGAGAAATGGCCTTGCTGCCGGAAAATGTTTACGCGAAAACGCGCCTGTTCGTTGAGCGCGTAACTGCAATCGCACGAGCCACCGGTGAGATAATCGTACATCAGGCGCCGATTGCCTTGCATAAGCGTGAGGGCGAGTTGCTCGGTTTGAAATGGAGTGAGCCGCTCGACCGGTGGATCGACAATTACCGGCTTGAGCTCGCCGAAGTCTTCCACTTGCAAGGGATGGCCAACCGAAATGTTGAGATCGGAAATGCCGTTATAGGTTTGCAGCATCGCCGATAAAATTTTGTCCAGGTCGGGAATTCTCATAACGAACTCGTTTTATTCTTCATCCGCGGGCGCCTCCTTGAGGAATGGGCGGAACTTTTTCCGGTCGTTGCACTTTTCGTAAGCTTCTTCCGGCGAAATGCGCGCGTTGCGCAGAAGATCGATAATCGCATCGTCCAGCGGCTGGTTGCCTTTCTTTTTGCCGACTTGGATCATGCCCGGGATTTGGTGCGTCTTGCCTTCGCGGACCAAATTCGAGATCGCCATGTCCACCACCAGAATTTCGAGCGCGGCCACGCGACCGGGTTTGTCGATTGTTTTGAAAAGATTTTGCGCGATCACGCCTTTGAGCGATTCGGCGAGGGTGGCGCGAATCTGATTTTGCTGATTGGTCGGGAACACATCGATCACGCGGTCGACCGCTTTCGCTGCGCTCGAGGTGTGCAGAGTTCCAAAAACAAGATGGCCGGTGGCAGCTGCCGTCAGAGCCAGTTCGATCGTTTCGTGATCGCGCATTTCACCCACCAGCAGCACATCGGGGTCTTCGCGCAGTGCGCCACGCAATGCCGCCGCGAAAGATCGAGTGTGCACACCGACTTCGCGATGTTGCACCAGACAATTTTGACTGCGATGCACAAACTCAATCGGATCTTCCACCGTGATGATGTGATCGTGTCGTTGCAGGTTCGCGTAATCCATCATCGCCGCCAGCGTGGTCGATTTGCCCGAGCCGGTCGGACCGGTCACGAGAATCAGCCCTTTTTTTAGGAGCGGGAACTTTTTCAGCACCGGCGGCAGACCAAGCTCATCGACCGTCAATACTTTCGACGGAATCAAGCGAAACACCGCCGAGATGCCGTACTTCTGCTGGAAAAAATTCGCGCGATAGCGGGCCATACCCGTGACCTCGTAACCAAAATCGACATCGGAGGTTTCTTCGAAGAGTTTGATCTTTGCCTCGGGCGCGATCTCGTAAACCATCGCTTTGAGGTCGTCGTTTTCGAGCGGCGGATAATCCACTCGCACCAGGTCGCCATTCACCCGCAGCATCGGGGAATTATTTGTCGAAAGATGAAGATCTGAGGCCTTTTGTTCGGCCATCAGTTTGAAGAAAGCGTCGATGCGAGCCATGGGGTCCTCCCATGGTGAAGCTAAATTGATGCCACTCGCGGGAGCTTCGCCCCGGGAAAACAGCTTACCGCGGGGGCTGACGCGCCGCTTCCAGGGTCGAACGCACCTGCTCGAGCAGTTTGGCGCGCGTGTACGGCTTCGGAATGAAACCGCGCAAGCCGTGCGAAAGCATCGTGCTGAGCTTGCTTTGCTCGGCGAAACCGCTGCTCAAAACTGCGTTCACATTTGGATTCAGCGCGCGCAATTCCTCGAACACCGCGTCGCCATCCATCACCGGCAGAAAAAAGTCGAGAATCACGAGGCCAATCTGGCTGCTCAGCTGCTGGTAAATCTTCAGCGCTTCGAAGCCGTCATTTGCCAGAATTACTTTGTAACCTTCGTCCATTAGGGTTTCGCAAACGAATTCCGCGATTTCCACTTCGTCCTCCACCACCAAAATCAATTCACGATTGCCTTTTGGATTACGAACCTTGAACTCCGGCGTGGCAGGGATCTCTCGGGCCGGCGCCAATGTTCGCCGAGGCTGTTTGCCGCGTCGCGCGGGCGGCGGAGTTGGTTTCGATCTTGTCGATGTTTGCGGAAATGAAGGCGGTTTCGGCGGGGCCGGCACCACCGTGAAAGCTGGAGCTTTGCCCGCCCCGGCTTGAGCCGGCGCCTTGGTGGCGGCCGCCGCCAAGATTTTTGAAGTGACGCGATCGAAAAGTTCCTGCGAAGTTTTTGAGGCCAGCTCCACGCGATCGGCCATCATCTCGATGTAATTGAATTCGCCCTTGTGCTGTTTCGCCAGATCGGCGTAACGCGAGATTTGCTGCAGCACCGAATTCAGCTCGGTCGAAGTAGTGGCGATCCACTTCAGGTCGTCGTGATCGAGCATAAGCCGGGGCGGCCTTTCCTTTTCAGTCTGTTTCGTTCACACAAGCCCACCACACGCACCCCGCGATCGCAAAAAGCGCAAGCGCAAAGAAACCGAGAGTCAGCATAAATCAAAGCAGGTTAAAACCAGCACGCTTCATGCCTTTTCGCACCTCTCGCGTCAATTGCAAATCGCACAATTTTCCTCTGGCAAGATCGACAGTTCGCGAACTTCGATAGCCCCCGCAAACCTTGCGCGTTACAATGTTTTCCATGCGCTTTAGTTTTCGCGACGGCTTCTTTCTCGGCGCCGGTTTCGCGATTTTGGCCGGGCTTTATTTTGCCTGGCTTTGGCAACCGCAACGCCAGGTCCGTCTCCACACTGCCCATTTGCTCCATAAGATCGACATAAGAAATTGGAACGGCCTCGCCGCCGATCTCAGCCCGGATTATCGCGACGATTGGAACGACGATCGCGCGCTCTTGCTCACGCGCTTGCGTGAATTGCTCAGCGAGCGCGGCAAGATCGACATCATCGCGCACGATGCCGACATTCGCGTGGAAGGTCGCGACGCCGTTTTTCGCGCTAAGATCACCATCGAAGGCGATGGCGAAATCATTTCCATGATTAAGCAGCGAATCAATTCGCTCTCCGCGCCGTTTGAATTGAAATGGCGGCGCCAATCCACCAAACCGTGGGATTGGAAACTCGTTCGGACGAGCAACAGCGAGCTACAACTTCCCGCCGATTGACGCGAATTATTTCCCGAGCGCGTTGCGCAATTCGGTCTTCGCCGATTCCACTTCGCGCGGGCTCGCGTGGCAGAGGAGCAAGGCGCGCAAACGGTCGCCCTGGAAATAGCGGGCCGTGAATTTCTTTTTCGCGTGCGTCCCGCGCAGCTCCATGCGTGTTGGCTGCAAACTGAAGTCACCCACAAAATCGAGATGCAGATCAAATGCTTCCGTCCAGAAATACGGCACCTGTTCGTATCGAATTCGCTTTTTCCCGGTGATATTTGCGCCAGCAATGAGACCCTGCGCGCGCGCATTTTCCCAATGTGTCTGCCGCCGCACTCCGCCCATGATGCGATCCGGATAAAAAGCCAGGTCGCCGATCGCAAATATTCCTTTCTCTTCCGTCTCCAGATATTCCGTTACCGGCGAACCATGCGGCCCGGAAAGCGGAGTGTTGCGCACAAGATCGAGATTCGGCTCCGCGCCGCACGCCACCACCGCCACGCCGGCCGCGACACGATTCCCGCTTTTCGTTTGGATATTGCGCAGGACGGTTTTGCCTTCGAACCCGTTCAAGCTCTCACCGAGCAACAACGTCACGCCGTGTTTTGTAAAATAATTCGTGAACCACGCGCCCGTCTCCGGATCGAGATAGCGGTTCAACAGATACGCGTTGCGATGCATCATGCTGACTTTGAATTTTAATTTGCGCAGGCTCGCCGCCGCCTCGCAGGCAAGCAGTCCGCCGCCCACGATCACGATCGTTTTTTCCAGGTTCGCCATTTCGCGCAAGGCGAGCGCATCGCGCACCGTCCGCAGATAAATCACATTGCCTAAGCCGACGCCTGCGACCGGCGGTCGCACCGGCCGGCTGCCCATAGCAAGGCACGCCTTTTTGAATTCAATCGTTTCGCCGTTGCCCAGCACGGCGAGGCGTCGGTCGATATTCAATTGCGTGACGAGCGTGCCGAAGCGCGTCTCGATCTTGTGCGCCTTGTACCAATTTGCATCGACATGCGGCAGCTTCTTCAGCGGCGGAACTTTTTCGCGCAAAAAACTTTTCGATAACATCCAGCGCTTGTACGGATGCAAAATCTCCGCGCCGACGAATGTGACGCTGCCGCGCTTATCGTGCTTGCGCAGTGTCTCGCAAACGCTGCTCCCGCCGATACCGCCACCGATAATGAGATAATCCCGCTGAATCATGCGAAGAGCGGACGATAAAAATTAAGCTTCGCGCTGGCGAGGTAAAAATTATGTCGATCTTAGCCCAGCACCGCCCGGCAAATAATCACCGAAGCAATCACGCCGGTCAGATCGGCCAATAATCCTGCCGGAATCGCGTGTCGCGTTCGTTTTACTCCCACCGATCCGAAATAAACCGCCACCACATAAAACGTGGTTTCAGTGCTGCCGTAAATCGTCGCCGCCGTTAACGCGACCAGATTTTCCGGCCCGAGCCGATGCACAATGTCGGTTAAAATCGCGAGGGTCGCGCTGCCGCTCAATGGCCGCATCAAAGCGAGCGGCAAAAGGTCCGGCGGAAAATGCAGAGGCGCCAGCACCGGCGTGAGTGCGCGCGTCAGCAGATCGATTCCGCCCGCGCCTTTGAACATGTTGATCGCCACCAACATCGTCACGAGAAAGGGAATGATTCGCAAAATTACGCTGAATCCTTCCTTCGCGCCTTCCACGAACTCTTCGTAAACTTTTATCCCGCGCGTCAGCGCGTAAACCGGGAAAAAGCTGAGGAGAAACGGGATCGCCAGGATCGACAATGCGTTCACGCTTCGCACAAAAGTGTTTTGCGCGGCCGCATTGGCGTCGAGGGGCAAATTGAAAAGCGCGGGGAAAACCATTTTTAAAAAAAGCGCGATGAAAAAAATGAAGAGCACGAGTAAAAGAATCGTGGCCCAGAGCGGAGATTTTGTTGCTGGGCTGATCAGATTTTCTTCGGACGGCGTCGCAGCCTCGCCTTCCGGCTTTATGTCGATCTTGTCTCCGTTTTCCGCTTTCACGCGAAACATTGGTAATTTTTCCAGCAGTTTTGCGCTCATGATCGCCACGCTCGCCGCGCACAGCGTCGCTAGCAGCGCCGTGCCGACGATCGCGGTCGGTCTTGTCGATCCTGCCGCGAACAGAATCGCGATCGCTGTCGTCGGAATTAATTGCACCGAGCTCGTGTTGATCGCGAGAAATGTGCACATTGCATTCGTGGCCACGCCCGGATGCGAATTCAGCGTTTCCAGATCGCGCATCGCCCGCAGACCGAGCGGCGTCGCGGCGTTGCCCAGGCCAAGCATGTTCGCCGACATGTTCATAAGCATCGAGCCCATCGCCGGATGATCGCCCGGCACATCGGGGAAAAGTTTTTTCATGATCGGCCGCAGAGCGCGGGCGATTTTTTGCACAAGGCCGGAGCGCTCGGCCAGGCGCATCACACCCAACCACAGCGCCATGATTCCGACCAAACCGAGCGCGATCGTGACCGCTGTCTTCGCGCCGTCGAATGCCCCATCGGTCACGTCTTTCAACCGATCGTTCCAGCCGCCAATCGCGACCGCGAGTAAAACCAGTGCCAGCCAGATATAATTCAGCATGTCGATCTTATCGTTCGAGCAACGTGGCGGCGTGCTTGAGCGCGGATTCGCTTTTTCCACCAAGCATGCGCGCGATTTCTTCGCGGCGCGCTTTGCCCGTCACTTCGCGCAGATTGGAAAACGTGCGGCCGCGCACAACGTCCTTTGTCACGACGAAATGGGACGAAGCCGCGGCGGCGACTTGCGGCAGATGCGTGATGCAAAGCACCTGATGTTCGGCGGCGAGCGTTTTCATTTTTGCGCCGACGGCGTTCGCGATTTCGCCGCCGACATTTGCATCGATCTCGTCGAACACGAGCAGCGGAATTGCGTCCTGCGCTGCGAGCGAAGATTTGATCGCGAGCATCAAGCGCGAAATCTCGCCGCTTGATGCGATCGTGCGCAGCGGTTTGAGCGGTTCGCCCGGGTTCGGCGAAAACAAAAGCTCGACCGAGTCGAAGCCGGTCGGCTTTGGCTCGTCGAGCTTGCCGATCTTGGCTTCGAACTCAGATTGATGAAATCCGAGGTCGCGCAGGTTGCGCCGGATGTTTTCAGAAAGTTTCGGTGCGGCCTTCGCGCGCAATTTGTGCAGCGCATCACCGGCGCGCTGCACTTCTTTGCGCGCCGCCTCGATTTCTTTCGCCAGTCGATCGAGTTCCGCGTCGCGTCCTTCGATCTTGCGCATTCGCTCGGCGGCGCGGTCGCCGAACGCGATCACTTCCGAGATCGAGCCGCCGTATTTTCGCTTCAACGTTTCGAAAAGCGAAACCCGCTGCTCGAGCGCAGCGAGTTGTTGCGGATCGAGATCGAGTTTCTGCGCGTAATCGGAAAGCGTGCGCGCGATTTCGCTCAGCTCGACAACGGCGGTTTCGTGCGCGGCGGAAAATTGCGAAATGGAATTGTCGATCTTCTCCAGCTCGCGCAGCGCTTTTTGCGTTTCGGCCAGTTGCGAAAGAACGGAGTCCTCGGCTTCGGAAAGTTTTCCCGCGACCGCGCTGGCCAGCTCGATCAGGCGTTTGCTGTTGCTCGCCAATTTATAACGTGTCTCGATTTCATTTTCTTCGGCCGGATCGAGCTGCACGTTCGTAATTTCGTTCACCTGATGTCGCAACAAATCGAGCTCCTGTTCGCGCGCGGATTCGGCGGTGCTGAGCGACGCGTGCTCCGCCAGCAACGTTTGCAGTCGTCGAAAATGTTCGCCGAACTCGCGCAGCAAATCTTCGCCGCGCGCGAAGCCGTCGAGCAGCGCGAGTTGTTTCTCTGGTGAAAGCAGCGACTGATGATCGTGCGGGCCGTGCAAATCGACCAGTTCGTCGCCAAGAGTTTTCAAGATCGACAATGTCGTCGGCGAACCGTTGATGAATTGTCGATTTGTTCCGCTGTTCGAAAACGTGCGCTTAACGAGCAGCTCGTGGTCGCTCGACTCGACGCCCGCTTCGTTAAGAAACGGATTCAACTTGGCAAGCTCTTCGCCATCGAAAATCGCTTCGACAGTGCACGAATCCGCGCCAGTGCGGATGAGCGATTTGTCGGTGCGTTCGCCGAGCAAAAGATGGAGCGCCCCGATGATGATCGATTTGCCCGCGCCGGTTTCGCCCGTGATGGCGGTGAACCCGGGCGCAAGTTGCCACTCGAGATCTTCGACCAGCGCGAGATTTTTGATCCGAAGCAATGTCAGAACAGCAGGCATCGAAAGGTTGAGGGATGAGGGATGAAGGTTGAAGGTGCGGACTTCAAGCTTGCCAACTCAATCCTCAACTCTCAACTCTCAACTCACGCTCACCTTTCTCGGCACCGGCACTTCGCAGGGCGTCCCGATGATTGGTTGCGACTGCGCGGTATGTCGATCTTCCGATCCGCGCGACAAGCGGTTGCGCTCCTCGATTTACATCGAAACGCCGGAGTGCGCATTCGTGGTCGATACCGGCACGGATTTTCGCACGCAGGCGTTGCGCGAAAATATTCGCCGCGTGGACGCGGTCGTCTTCACGCACTCGCACACCGATCACATCATGGGCTTCGATGATCTGCGCCGGTTCTCATGGGAACGCGGCTCGATGCCCGTCTACGCATCGGCCGAAACAATGCGCGATCTCGAGCGCGTTTTTCAATTCGCTTTCAAAGCGCCTAATCCGGTTCCGTATTATTTGAAACCGGAGCCGCACGTGATCGATGGTCCATTTGAATTAGGATCGACATTAATCACGCCGTTGCCGGTGCCGCATGGCGATTCGATCGTGAACGGCTACATGTTTTCGCGTGGCGGCAAAAACCTTGTCGCGTACCTGAGCGATTGCAGCGCGGTGCCAAAAGAGATGGTCGATCTTATTTCGCGCGTCGAAGTTTTGATCATCGATGCGCTTCGTCCCCGCCCGCATCCGACGCACCTGAGCGTGGCGCAGGCGTTGGAGGTGGCGGAGCAGGTGCAGCCGTCGCGAACTTACTTCACGCACATCGCCCACGAGCTGCCGCACGCGGCGGAAGGCGATTTTCCTGCGCACGCACGCATCGCCTACGACGGGCTCAAGCTCACATTTTAAGATGAGAGATTGTCGATCTTGGTTGGTGTTCGCACTCGTGCTCCTGCTCGTGGTCGAAGCGCGCGCAGAGCAGCCGCTCGCCGCGCAAACGATCGTGATTTACAATCGCGATCTTCCCGAGTCCGCCGAGCTGGCGAAATTTTACGCGCAGAAACGCGGCATCGATCGCAATCATCTCGTCGGTCTTGCTTGTTCCAAGGACGAAGAAATTTCGCGGGAAGAATACGATACGACCATCGCGGGACCGCTGCGTGAAATGTTTGCGCAGCGAAAATGGTGGACGCTCAGTGGCGGCGCGGAACACCCGACCGGAGTGAGCGCGAGCGCGATTCATTTCGTGGCCTTGATAAAGGGTGTGCCAATGAAAATCCGCGCGGCCGCGACGTATCCCGGCGACACACCAGGCGCGGGGCCGATTGCGTCGCGCAACGAAGCGTCGGTCGATTCGGAGCTGGCCGTACTGGGACGCTTCTCGCCCGTCATTTCCGGTGCGCTGATCAACCCTTATTTTCAAAGTTATCGGCCGATCGCGGAGTTTGAAAATCCGTCCATGCTGCTTGTCTGCCGATTGGATGCGGCCAGCGCCGAAACCGTGCGCCGGATGATTGTCGATGCGATCGACGCCGAGAAGAATGGACTTTGGGGACGCGCTTACATTGACGGCGGGCACAATCCGCCCGGCGGGCTGGCGATGGGCGACGATTGGTTGAGCGACATTGCGAAACATCTTCGGGGGGCCGGCGTGCCGACGGTTTTCGAAGATACGCCCGCGCTTTTTCCGGACGGCTATCCAATGACCGACTGCGCACTTTATTACGGTTGGTATTCGGGAAACGTGACCGGGCCTTTCACACAGCCGGGATTTCGTTTCCTGCCGGGCGCGATCGCTGTTCACATTCATTCTTTCAGCGCGAACACATTGCGCGATCCAAACGCGAACTGGGTCGCGCCGCTTTTAGCGAAAGGCGCGGCCGCATCGATGGGAAATGTTTACGAGCCTTATCTTCAGCTCACCGCGCACCTGAACGTTTTCAACGATCGATTGCTGCACGGATTCACCTTTGCCGAGAGCTCGTACATGTCGATCCAGACGCTGTCATGGCAGAACGTGTTTGTGGGCGATCCGCTCTACCGGCCGTACCTCTCGTTGCTGCAAATCGATGCAAAACCGACGCCGCCCGGCACCAGCGGTGATTGGAAAATGTATCACGAGTTCGCCTTGAAAAACGGTGCGCAACCGCTGCCCGACTATCGCATCAATGCGCGACAAGCGGCCTCGCGTGCGCGCAACGCCCCGATGATCGAAGATCTCGGTTTAACGGAAGCGCGTGACAATAATTTCGCCGCGGCCGCGAGTTATTTTCAGCAAGCGCGCACGCTCTACACGAAACGCGACGACATTCTGCGCGTCGTCCTGGAAGAATCCGATATCTGGATCAAGCTGGGCAAACCGAAACGCGCTCTCGATCTTGTGCGGAGCGTTTTGCGAATCGCCGGTGACGCGCCTGCTGCGCCGCTTCTGCGCAAAATCGAATCCGATCTCGCGCCGGCGCCGAAGCGCTAATTCTCAGCGAATAATTCCCCGTTCGCTCTGCTCGATGAACTCGAGGATTTGTTTGATCTCGGCGCTCTCAGACAATTCCTGACGAACGGCTTCGATCGCCTGGCGGGTGTTTAATTTCGAACGATAAATCAAACGAAACGCTTCTTTGATTTCCTTCACCTTTTCCGGAGCGAAACCGCTCCGCTCCAAGCCGACCAGATTTATTCCGCGCACTTTCGCCGGGTTGCCGTCCGCGATCATGAATGGCGGAACGTCCTGCACGATTTTCGAGCAGCCGCCGGTGATGGCGAAACGTCCGACGCGGCAAAATTGATGCACCGCGGTGAGCCCGCCCATGACGGCGTGATCGCCGATCTGCACATGGCCAGCGAGTGTGCCGTTGTTCGAGAAGACGACGTTGTCGCCGACCGTGCAATCATGTCCGATGTGACTGTAGGCGAGAAAATTTCCGCAATTACCGATGCGCGTCTTGCCCTCGCTTGTCGTGCTGCGATTGACGGTGACGAATTCGCGAAATGTATTTTCGTTGCCGATTTCGAGATAGGTCGGTTCGCCGGCATATTTTAAATCCTGCGTTTGCTGACCGATCGAGCAGTGCGCATAAAATTTATTGCGCGCGCCGGCGCGCATCGGTCCGGCTAGCGTGACGTGATTTTGCAACCAGCAGTTTTCGCCGAGCACAACATCGACATGCACGACGCAATACGGCCCGATGATTGTGCCTGCGCCGATCTCCGCGCCCGCATCGACAATCGCGGTCGGATGAATCTGCGCGCCGCTCATTTTTCCAAGAATGTGAACATCAGCTCGCCTTCCGAGACGACGACGTCATTGACCACGCAGCTGCACGCCGCTTTGGCGAGGCGGTTGCCGCGCGATTTCGTGATCTCAGCGTGAATGAAAAGCGTGTCGCCCGGAAATACCGGTTTGCGAAATTTCACACTGTCGGCGCTCATAAAATAACCGATGCGGTTGCTGGCATTCGCCAGCTTGAAGAGCAAAATGCTCGCGACCTGCGCCATCGCTTCGACCTGCATCACGCCGGGCATGACCGGATGACCGGGAAAATGTCCCTGGAAAAACGGTTCGTTGATCGAGACCGTCTTCATGCCGATCACTTTCGTTTCGCCTTCGAAACCGAGAATGCGGTCCACCATGAGGAACGGATAACGATGCGGCAGAATCTTCATGACGTCGTTCGTGTCGAGCGCGCCGTCGCCGCGCGAAACCATTTTCGGCGGAGCGAGCACAGCAGTGCGCGCCGATTCGCGTGAGAGCGCGCGCGCCAATTCTGCATTCAACGCGTGCCCGGGCTTCACCGCGATGACGTGGCCGCGGATGCGCTGACCGAAAAGCGCGAGGTCGCCGATGATGTCGAGAATTTTATGTCGCACGAATTCATCCGCGAAACGTAACGGCTCCTTGCTCAGGACCGCTTCGCCGCGCACTACGATCGCGTTCTCGAGGCTGCCCCCTTTGATCAGATTTTTTTCCATGAGGGGCTGCACGTCTTCGTAAAAAACAAACGTGCGCGCCGGCGCGATTTCTTTTTCGAAAATGGCCGGCGTGATTTCGGTCGAGAGAAATTGAGTGAACCGACCGTTCGGCCCGGCTTGCGTGCAGGAAATGCGGAACTTGTCGTCCGGTAAAAGCACGAGCAGCGATCCGGATTTGGACTCGACGTGCATCGGCTCGCGCACATTGAAAAATTTGCGTGGCGCTTGCTGCGGCGTGACGCCGGCCCGCTTGATAAGATCGACATATCCCCGCGCGCTGCCGTCGCCGATCGGCGGTTCGTTCGCGTCCATCTCCACGATCGCGTTGTCCACATCCATCGCGGAAAGCGCGGAAAGAATGTGCTCGACCGTGTGCACGCGCACCGACCCTTCGCCGATCGTTGTGGCGCGCTCGACCGTTTTCAGATTGTCGATCTTCGCGTCGATTGTTGGCTCTTCCTGCAAATCTTTGCGCTTGAATTTTATGCCGTGATCGATCGGCGCGGGCTGCAATTTCAGCGTCACCTTTTCACCAGTGTGCAGCGAGGTGCCGCTCAAGCTCGCCGCTTTGCCGAGCGTTTGTTGAAATTCCGGTGTCGCAGCCATGATCGGCCTAACTAACAAAGATTTCGCTTTGTGACCAATGCTGTTTCAGAAGCGGCTGCCGCGCGGCCCTACTTCAATTCGAAGTCGCCGCAATCGAACGCCATCATCTTGTCGATGTTCGGCACGCGAAATTGTTCGAAGCCGGAGCCGTCGTCCTGCCAGACCTCCGCTGCTTTGTCGGTTTTTTTCGTGATGAAAATGCGAACGAGGTTTGGCTTTTCGCTGACGCTGCGCAACGGCAAGCCATCCATCGTTTTCACAAAACTTCCCTTCGCATCGAAGCCGACGCCAAGATCGACAACCGAACGCGTGTCGCTCACGAGCGGATTCGTGACGAGCTTGACGGAAATGTGATCGGGCGAATCCGCCGGTGGAGGCGCCGCAGCTTTTCCGACGTCCTCCGCTTTCATTTCGGCGACGAGATAACCCCGTGCGCGATATTTTCCGGGCGGAAAATCCTCGCCCGCGTCATTTTTCCCATCCCACGTCGTGTTCAAAGAATCTGCGTCCACTTCGAAACTGTCGATCTTGGCTTCGCGGTCCAACACGCGCACAAGTTTTCCATTCGCATCAAAAATCCCGAGGCTGATCGTTCCCTCCATCGGCGGCGGAACAAAGCTGAGCCGAACATTTCGAGTGGGTGAGGTGGACGCAGTTTGTTCCGGAGTCGGCGAAACTGTTGGTGTCGGCGATTCCTGCGCGAACGACAAACACAGCGTCGCAAAGCAAAAGGAGATGATGGCAAACAATCGTTTTGTCATGCCGAGCGAAATCTAGATGTAGTAACGCCAATTCACATTCGGAAAAAGATTGTCGCGCCATTCGCAATCGCCCAGAAATTTTTCATCGACCTCGCCCGCGTTCAATTGATCGTGCAAACGATTGAAGCGCAAGAGGTGATCTTTCGCCCGCTTGGTCGCGTACTCGCGCGCCGTGCCCGTTTTGATCAGGAACGCCCAATCGCTCGATTGCGCGAGAAGAAGTTCGCGCGCGAGTTGTTTTAAAACACGCTCCGCGAGCGGCGGCGGATTTTCGGAGTACGCGCGCGCTGTTTCGGTCATGCGGCGCGCGGCCGCGTGCAGATGCGGATAAATCCACGCGTTGCTCTCGTCGAGCCAAACGCCGAGATAACCTTTCTCTCCCCAGCTCGACGCCGCCGGTTCGACAATTTGTTGCGTCGGATGACTCGCCAGGAATTCGCTCGGCGTGGTGAGCGAAAAATCTTTATGTCGATCTTGCGCGACACGGCGAATGAAGAACTCGAGAAAACGCGGCCCTTCAAACCACCAATGTCCGAAAAGCTCCGCATCAAATGGCGCGACCACAATTGGATCCAATCCGAGCGCGCGCAGTTCTTTCAATTGAGTGCTGCGCGATTCGAAAAAATGATTCGCGTGAGTTTCGGCCACTTTTTTCGCCCAATCGCGGTTGTAAAGTTCCTTGTCGATCTTGTGACCGGTGATGCGGTGATATTTGATGCCGGTAAATTTGCGGACGCGTTCGCCATTCGAATGCGGAAAAAGATAATCGACAGGTAAATCAAAACCGATGTCGCGATAAAAATCGCGATACGCGGGATCGCCCGGATAACCTTCCTGCGCGCTCCAAACCTGCCGGCTCGAATCGCGGTCGCGCGCAAACGCGGCCGGGCCGGCTGCCGTGTAACACGGCGCGAAGATGGCGCGACGTGGCCGCGGTTTCGCGAAAAGCAGGCCGTGCGCATCGAGAATGAACCAGCGCAGATTCGCTTCCTGCAAAATCGAATCGAGTGGCGGCGCGTAGGCGCATTCCGGCAACCAAAATCCGCCTGGCTCCCTTTCAAAATTCTCGCGATAAATATCGCGCCCGATCAAAATCTGTGCGCGCACCGCTTGGGGCGATGATTGCAAAAGTGGAAGCAGACCATGCGTCGCAGCCGACGCGATGATTTCGAGAACTCCGGCGTCGCGCAATTGCCGAAACGCGCCGAGCAAATCGCATTTCCATTCATCTACAAAACGACGCCGGCACTCGCTGAAAAGATCGACATAAAATTGTGCGAGCGCGCGCCGTTGCTCATCGTTTCGATTGCGCGCCACCTCGCGCGAAGCGAGATCAATCGAGCGATCGAGATGACGCACATAACGTTCGCTTAGCAGCGAATCTTGCAGCATCGCGCAAAGCGGCGGCGTAATGCTGAGCGTGAGCTTGAACGGCACGCCGTCGTTCACCAGCCGCTCCATCATCGCGATAAGCGGGATGTAACTTTCGGTGATCGCCTCGAAGAGCCAGTCTTCCTCGAGAAACTCGTCGTGTTCGGGATGACGAACGAACGGCAGGTGCGCGTGAAGAACGAGCGCGAGGGAGGACATTTCAGATTTCAGATTTCAGATTTGAAGCCGCCGCTTCCTTCAATCTGAGATCGACAATCTGCAATCTTAAATTTCTACAGCGTTCGACAAAAATCCTGAAACCGATCGAGACCTTTTTTGATGATGTCCATGCTCGTGGCGTAACTGAGCCGGATGGTGCGATCGTCGCCGAAAGCCGCGCCGGGAATGACGGCGACGTTCGCTTTGCTGAGGAGACGATCGGCAAAATTTTGCGACGTCAGGCCGAGCTGGCTGATATTCACGAGCACGTAAAACGCGCCTTGCGGACGAACCGCGGTCACGTTCTGAATTTTCGAAATGCGATCGAACATGTAATTGCGGCGCAGATCGAATTCTTCGCGCATGTCGGCGAGCGGTTGCTGATCGCCTTTCAGCGCAGCGAGCGCGCCGCGTTGTGAAAATGAAGAGGGATTCGCGGTCGTGTGGCTTTGAATTGAATCGACCGCTTTCGCCACCGCTTCGGGCGCGGCCAGATAACCGAGCCGCCATCCGGTCATCGCGTACGATTTGCTGAAACCGTTCACGGTGATGGTGAGATCGAGCGCTTCTTTCGAAATCGACGCGACGCTTACATGTTTCGCATCGTCGTAAACGAGCTTCTCGTAGATTTCGTCGGACAAAATGTAGATGTCTTCCTCGGCCGCAACATCGACAATCGCCTGCAACTCTTCGCGCGTGTAAACCGAGCCGGTCGGATTGCACGGGCTGTTCAGGATCAACATTTTCGTGCGCGGTGTCATCGCGTTTTCAAAATCTTCCGCGCGCATCTTCCAGTTGTGACGTTCGATCGTCGGAACGATCACTGGCTCCGCGCCCACCAGCCGCACCATGTCCGGATAACTCACCCAGTACGGCGCGGGAATAACAACTTCGTCTCCCGGTTGGCACGTCGCGAGGATTGCGTTGTAGCAGGAATGCTTCGCGCCGTTGCTCACCACGATCTGTCCGGGGCGATACTCGAGCCCATTGTCGGCCGCCAATTTTTCCGCAATGGCCTGACGCAATTCCGGAATGCCCGAGCTCGGCGTATATTTAGTGAAACCGCCTTGCAGCGCTTCGATCGCCGCCGCTTTGATGTGATCGGGCGTATCGAAATCGGGCTCGCCCGCGCCGAAACCGCACACGTCGATGCCCTCGGCCTTCATCGCTTTCGCTTTGCTGTCGATCGAAAGAGTGAGCGAGGGACTTAATTGTGCGGCGCGTTCGGAAATTTCCATGTCGATCTTAGGTAAGGTTGTTGTTTGCAAAATGGGAGCGCAAGCTATTTGCGGTTGTAGAAACTTTCAATCAAAGGTTTGAGATTGTTTTCGTCTACCTGCACGATTCCCATCTCGCGTTTTGCATTTTCCGGCGAATCCGAAGCGTGCGCGGCGTTGATCATAATGGTTTGGCCAAATTCTTTGCGAATAGAACCCGGCGGCGCTTTTGCCGGATCGGTCGGGCCGAGCACATCGCGAATTTTGCGCACGGCGTCCGCGCCTTGATAAACGATCGCGATGCATTTCTCCGTGCCGGGCTCCGCTTTTTTGTCCTGCGAACAATCGCTCGGCTTTTTGCCGGCCATGAATTCGACAATCTCTTCCCACGCGCCGTGGCCTTTTTTCGCTCCGAGCTTTTCTTCGAGAACGGGCAGCACTGGCCCGTAAAATTCCTCGGCCTGCGCCACGCTCATGCGATGCACTTTGAATCCGATAATGAAGAGCCCGCTGCGCGAAAAAACTTCGATCACACCGCCCGGCCGCAAGTTTGGAAATTTGAAATTGTCCGGCTTGATCAGCACGAGCGTCTTCTCGATCTTCGCCTCTTTCGGAAACTCGATCACGTGATCGAGAATGCCGCCGTCGGAATCGGAAAACTCCGCCCAAAGTTTCAAATCGTGCTCGACCAACTTGCGGTCGAAGGCCGTCAGCACAGCCGGTTCAAAATACGTCACCTTGCCGGAAGCATCAGTGATGTAATCGCCGAACGTGTCGCGAATTGTTTCGCCGCTGGTTCGCTCGTGCACGATGTGTCCCACCGTGCGATGCATTTTTTCGACCGCGTCCGATCCGCGAAACACTAGCAACATCACCCGAGCGCGTTGCCCGTCGGTCGTGCCCGTGAAATTTTTCAAGACGTAATCGCGAATCAATTCCTGCGTGGCGCGATGCCGCGGATCGGTTTCGGTCACGATTGTTTTCGCGTAGCGCTCGACGAGTTCCGGGCTCGGCGCGAACATGCGCGCTCCGACCAAATCCAAGCCGGTGCGCGAGATCAATCGCGAGATGATCCCGCCGGTGCGGGATTTGCGCATCGAATACGACGTGACGATGGCGTAGGAAAGTTCTTCGGCCTGCATGTTTTTCACTGTAGCGGCGGTCTATGACCGTCGCAATTATTCGACGAGAAGCGCGACCCATTTTCCGCGCCGGCGAATTCGCAAGATCGACAATCTCTCTCGGCGCAATGCGCTGCGCAATTGCGGCAACTGTTCGCGCAAAATGCCGGAGAGAAACATGCGACCGTTTCGCTTGAGTCGCGCTTTCCAGATCGGCAGCGCTTCGATGAGCAGTTCGCTAAAAAGGTTCGCCGTGATGAGATCAAATTTTTTATGTCGATCTTTCGGTCCGAGCACATCGCGAACTTCAAACTTCACGCCGCGGATTTTATTGCGGTGCGCATTTTGTTTCGCGATGCGGATGGCTTGAGCGTCGTTATCGATCGCAAGAATTGCGTCCGCGCCGAAACATTTTGCGGCCAGCGCAAGAATCCCGCTGCCGGTCCCAAGATCGACAAGCGACCAGCCGGCTTTCATTTCACGCGTGATTTCCTCGAGCAATCGCAACGACATCGCGGTAGTCGCGTGATCACCGGTGCCGAACGCCATCTCCGCGGGAATGACAATGTGGGAGCGGCCTCGGTGCCGCGACTCTAAGTCGGACAGGCGTTGTCGGGACGCTGAGGTCCCTCCCACATTAGTAATGACGAGTCGCTTGCCGATTTTAAGCGCTTTGTTTTGCTGGCGCGAAAAGCGTTCGAACCAATCAGCGGGCAGGGGATGAAACAATCCGCCAAAGTCGCGCGCTAATCTTCGTGCGTCGCCGATTCTCGAACAGCTGCATTCGACCAAGACGCGTTTCCGATTCGAATGTTCGATCACCGCGTGTCGTCCGCGTGTCGCATTCTGAAGTCGCGCTTCATTTCGAGCGAACCATTGCGGCGTGACAAATTTTTGCCAGATGTGCATCGGCTCCGGTTCGGCGGAAAAATGGAGCGGGTGACGAGACTCGAACTCGCGACGTCCTCCTTGGCAAGGAGGTGCTCTACCACTGAGCTACACCCGCAGCCGAACCGGGTGCAATAATCGCCGCCGCCATTGGCCGCGCAAGTTTTTATGTCGATCTTGGGGCCCGGAGATTATTGAATCCAAACCCGACCCGAGTTGCATCTCACTGCAAAAGGACAATTATGAAAACAGCATTTATTATTTGCCTCGGTTCGGTCGCATTGGCGTTGAGCGCATTTGCGCAAAACCCAGCGGCGCCTCCGCCGCAAGCGAGCCCACCGGTTCCGCCGCCGGCGGCAGCTACTTCCGTTTCTCCAACCGCTAGCGCGAGCAATGTTCCCGCCGCGAGCCCAACCGCTTCCGTCGCCCGAGCTTCGGATGACGATTTCGACGCAGCGATTGAAAAGAAATTAAAAAAGCATTTCAACCTCACCTTCGATCGCAACAAATCCGATAAGGACGACATGCCCTGGATTGCCATTCCGATCGTGCTCATTGTGTTTCTGGCCATCTTCGGAACGCCGGTGATGATCGTGGCCACGATCATGTATTTCAGTTTTTCGAAAAGCCGCGCGCTTCATCGCACGGTACGAATGATGGTGGAGAAAGGGCAGCCTGTGCCAGAGGCGTTGCTTAATCCGCCACCGGTAATTCGGCAGCGCTCCGATCTGCGGCGCGGCGTCGTGCTGCTGATGATTGGACTCGGATTGATGGTGTTCTTCGGCGCGGTCAATGATTGGGAAGGCGGCGCCTGGAGCTTGGGCATCGTGCCGTTTCTCATCGGCGCCGGTTATCTTTTGGTCTGGCGACTGGACGTGCGCCGCACCGATTCCTCCCAGCTAAAAGAGGACACTTCCCCGAAGGTGTAAGCTGCCGACGTGCCGCTTAATGATGCCGACCTTGTCGCACGCGTTTTACTCGATGATGATCACCACGCTTTCGCCGAACTGGTGCGCAATCATCAGTCCACCGTGCGCGGTCTCTTGCGCAATCTCACGCGCACCGATATTTCTTTGGCCGATGATTTGGCTCAGGAAACTTTTCTGCGCGCTTACAAAAATATCCGCAGCTTTCGCGGCGAAGCGAAATTTTCCACCTGGCTTTATCGGATCGCCTACAATTGTTTTCGCGAAGATGCTCGCAAACGAAAGGAGCTCGTCGGCATTGACGAGTCGCAACTGGAAGCCGAGCCTGATCCGCAGACTGTCGATCCGGCGTTAAGACAAGACCTCATGCATGCCATCGGCCTTCTTCCGCTGCACGAGCGCTCGGCGGTTTTGCTTTGCTGCCAGAATGGTTTATCGCATGATGAGGCCGCGCGCGTGCTCGACATTCCGCTTGGAACAGTGAAGACGAATGTGTTGCGCGGGCGTGAGAAATTGAAAAAGACGCTCGCGGCATGGGGACCGAATTAATGGACGAAGATCGACAGGAAGATTGGTTGGATGCGCGGTTGCGCGATGAGGCTGTGTACATCGACGATGCCGGTTTTACGGCGCGTGTGGCGCAACAGCTGCCGTCGCCACGTCCGCGCCGTTCGTTTCGCGCGCTGATTCTTTTTGGAGTGACGATTCTCGCCAGCATGATTACTTACCTGGCTTCGGGCGGTGGAAAATTTATCGGCGCGGGTATCGACCGGCTCGTAGCGCTGCCACCATTGTGGCTCATCGTTCTCGCGGCTGCTTGCAGCTTGATTCTAACGTCGATTGCAACGGCCGCCGCCGTCGCCAAAACACGGGCAGAGCCGTTGCGATAACCGTTTTGACTGCCTATCTTAGGCATATCTTAGCCTTCTGCGTCGACATCTAAGGTGAGGGATTGTCGATCTTAGGCATTGGCGCTTGCGTGCCTTCTAAGTTGGCGCACACTAAGGCATGTTCACAAATATCTCCAGCGTCACGCTTCGCAAGATGATCAAGCTTTCCGAGCGCAAGGAGAAGTTGATGTCCCAAATCCAGGAGATCGATCGCGAGATGGCCGGCATTCAGCGTGAGGTTGAAGCGCGCGCCGCTACTGTTGGTGCCCGGCCGCAGGGCAAAGTGACGACCCGACGCGATTTCCGCTCCAGCCCGAGCCGGCGAGGCGCCTTGAAGGCGAGAATTCTCGGCGCGCTCCGAGGGGCAGGGCAGCGAGGGCTAACGATTCGCGAGCTCTCCAATAAGCTCGGTGTGAAGAGTGCCAATCTTTACGTCTGGTTTGCCGACACAGGACGAAAGGTTCGCGGGCTGAAAAAAATCGCGCCAGCGAAGTATAAGCTGGGCTGAGAGATCACTAAGCAGAGAATTCCCGCGCCTGTTGAACGTCACGCGCGATTTGCGCGGAAAGCGCCGCCGCATTTTCGAATTTTTGTTCACCTCTTAGGTAACGGAGAAAACGAACTTCCACATCTTTGCCATAGATTTCCCGATCGAAGTCTAAGAGGTGCACTTCCAGGATCCGTTCTTTTTTATCGCTGACCGTGGGACGCAGCCCGAGATTAATTACGCCACGATAAATCTTATTGTCGATCTTAGCCTCGGCGACGTACACGCCATCGGGCGGAAATTGTTCGCTGTGCGCGCTAAGGTTCGCCGTGGGAAATCCAAGTTTGTGCCCAACGTGTTCGCCGGCTTCAACCGTTCCCAGAATGGTGTATTCACGCCCGAGCATGGAAGCGGCGCTTTTTAAATCGCCCGCCTCGATCGCGCGTCGGATCGCCGTGCTGCTCACGACTTTCCCATCCACTGTCACCGGCGGAATTCCCGTGACGGCAAAATCGTTTCGCGCGCCCAACTTTTTCAAAAGATCGAGATTCCCGGCGCGTCCTTTGCCGAACGACCATTCGTGCCCCACGCAAATTTCCCGCAGCGGCTTGGAGTGACGAACCAGCTGCAGAACAAATTCCTCGGGCGGCGTCGCGGCAAACGTCCGATCAAATTGAATGACGAGCAGATGTGCCACGCCGAGCTGACGAATGAGCGCGATCTTATGCTGCGTTGCGGTGATCAAGTGCGGCGCGTTTTCCGGGCGCAACACTTTCGCCGGGTGCGGATCGAAAGTGACGACGACCGGAGTTCCGCCCGCGGCTTTCGCGTGCGTGGCCGAAGTGGAAATGACTGCCTGATGTCCGACATGCACGCCATCGAAAACGCCGATTGCGAGAAAAAGTGGACCGCGCAAGCGCGCCAACTCCGGGATCGAGCGCAGAATCTCCATGTCGATCTTAGGCTCCGCGGCGGCGCGAAACTTCCGGCAGCGTCAGAATGCGCCCCAGGATATCGACCGGCTCTGCGGCTTTGATTTCATCGACACTGATGGCGTCCGCCACGTCGAAGCGTCCCGATTTTGTGCGGCGCAAATTTTTCAAATGCGCGCCGCAGCCAAGCGCTTCCCCGATGTCGTGCACGTATGTCCGCACATAAAATCCCTTGCTGCACATCACGCTGAAATCAATTTCCGGCGGCGCGATTCGATCAATTGTGTACCCGTACACGTGCACAAAGCGCGGCTCGCGCTCGACTACTTTTCCCTGGCGCGCGAGTTTGTAGAGCGGCACGCCGCCGTGTTTGATCGCTGAAACCATCGGCGGCGTTTGATAAAAATCGCCGCGGAATGTTTCAAATACCGCGCGCACCATTTGTTCATCGAGACTTGGAACCGGCCGCTCTTGCACGACTTCGCCATCTCGATCTTGCGTGCTGGTAGTGATCCCGAGCGTGAGCGTGCCCGCGTAATTTTTGTCCTCGCTCATGAGCAGATCTTGAATTTTTGTGCCACGCCCGAGAGTGAGAATCAGCAAGCCGGTGGCGAGTGGATCGAGCGTGCCGCAATGGCCGACCTTTTTTATTTGCAGGCGGCGCCTAACGAGTGCGACGACGTCGTGCGACGTCATGCCCGCGGCTTTGTCGACGAGCAGGACGCCGTCAGGAGTTGCAGTCAATGACGTCACAGATTGCCTCGAGAACACGTTTTTCGACGTCGACCAGCGATCCGCGAATGCGCGCGCCGGCCGCAAGCTTATGTCCGCCGCCGCCAAACTTTGTGCAAATGGCGCAGACGTCGACCGTTTCGCTTTTTGAGCGCATGCTCACGCGCACTTTACCTTCTGCTAATTCTTCAAAAAAAACGGCGACGATCACTCCGCGGATGGCGCGGAGATGATCGATCAAGCCTTCGTTGTCTTCGGGCTTCACGCCGAGCTGCGCGGCCAGTTTTAAACTAAGACTGAAGCTTGCGATTTGATCGCGCGCCGCGAAACGCATGGTCGCAAGAAGTTCGCGCAATAATTCCACGCGTCGCTTCGGGAAATTTTCATAAAGAAGCTGATTGAGCGGGCCGACCTGGACACCGCATTCAATCAGTTTGGCCGCGATCTCAAAAGTGCGCGCCGTCGTGTTGGGATATTGAAACGAACCCGTGTCGGTGGAAATGGCGGCATAAAGATTTTCGGCAATGGCGCGATCGATCGGTAGCTTCTCGGTCGCAATTAGTTCATAAAGGATTTGTCCGGTCGCGGGAGCAACAGGATCGACATAAACGAGGTGGCCGTAGCCAGGATTACTCGGATGGTGGTCGATGTTGATCCAAACTTTCGCGTTGCGCACGGCGGCGCCCGCGGTGCCGAGGCGACCCTGCGTGGCGGTGTCGAGCGCGATGGCTACATCGAACTCTTCGCCTTCAGCTGGCGGCGTCTGCAAAAGTTCAGCGCGCGGAAGGAAGCTGTATTTTTCCAGCATCCCGTCTTCGTTCCACGCCTTCACTTCTTTGCCTAACGATTGCAACGAAAGAGTGAGTGCGAGCTGACTGCCGAGCGCGTCGCCATCCGGGCGCACGTGACTGAGCACGGCAAAGCGCTGATGATCGCGCAAGGTGCGCGCGATTTCCTGGAAGCTTGATTGGCCAGCGCTCACTCGTGATCGCTCACCATCTCGATCTTTTGCAAGATTTCGATCACGCGCACGCCGCGTTTGATCGAGTCGTCCTGATGAAAAATAAGGTGCGGCGTATATTTTAGAACGACGTGGCGCGCGAGCGTCGCTTGCAAGGCCGTCCGGCGGGTTTCGAGTTTCTCGAGAATCACATCGGGTTTTTCCGAGCCTAGGATGCTGATGTAAACATGCGCGTTTTTCAAATCGCGTGTCACGTTCACTTGGCTCACGGTAACGAGCGCGTTCTCGAAAACAAAGTCGCGCGCAATGATCGCGCTCAACTCGCGCTTCACGAGCTCATTCACGCGGAGCATCCGGTGTTTCATAGAAGTTGATTGTCGATCTTAGGGCCGCGGCTGATCGTCTCGCGCGGCCGGAAAAATTCTTGGTTTCGATTCGATCAGAGTTTCTGCGCGATTTGTTCGAGCTGATAACACTCGATGATGTCGCCGACCTGATATTCGCTGAAATCGCCCAGTTTAATGCCGCACTCCAAACCTGAGCGGACTTCTTTCACGTCGTCTTGGAAACGGCGGAGCGTAGAAAGTCCGCCATCGTAAACCGGCTGTTTGCGGCGCAGAACGCGAGCACGAGCGGTGCGCGCGATGCGGCCATCGGTAACGAGACAACCGGCGACGATGCCGCGACTCAACTTGAAGACTTGCTTCACTTCGGCGTGACCGATGACGGTTTCTCGATGTTCCGGATCAAGCAGGCCGGCCATCGCTTCCTTCAACTGGTCGATCAATTCATAAATGATGCTGTACAGTTTGATCTGGACGCCTTCGCGCTTTGACGCGGTCACGGCAATGTTTTCGACTTTCGTGTTGAAGCCGACTACGACGGCGTTCGATGCGCTCGCCAGCAAAATGTCCGACTCCGAAATTGGTCCGACCCCGGAGTGAATAATCTCGAGATCGATTTTCGCGCTCTCGATTTGCCCGAGCGCGCCGGTCAAAGCTTCGAGCGATCCCTGCGCGTCGCATTTCAAAACGATGCGCAGCAGTTTCTTGCCGTCGGCTTCTTCTAGTAAACTTTCGAGGGTGGCGCGTTGCGGCATGCTCAATTTATCGGCGCGCTTCGCTTGCAGGCGTTCTTCGCCCAAGGTTTTCGCGTCGCGTTCCGATTCCATCACCAGAAATTCGTCACCTGCTTGCGGCAGACCGGTGAAGCCCAGCACTTTCACGGGCGTGGAAGGGCCAGCTTGCTTGATCGGTTTGCCTTCGTCGTCCATGAGCGATTTGATTTTGCCCGCGTAATCGCCGCAGATAAAAGCGTCGCCATTTTTTAGCGTGCCCATTCGCACGATGATCGTCGCGGTCGGTCCGCGGCCGGGCTCGACGCGGGCTTCAATCACGGTGCCGCGCGGAGTCGCGGTCGGCGAAGCTTTCAATTCCATCACTTCGGCTTGCAGCGTCATCATCTCGAGTAAGTGATCGATGCCGGTGCCTTTGGTCGCGGAAACTTCGCAGACAATTGTCTCGCCGCCCCAATCCTCCGGCATCAGCTCTTTTTCCTGAAGCTGCTTTTTCACCCTGTCGATGTTCGCGCCGGGCAAATCGATTTTGTTGATTGCGACCATGATCTTCACATGCGGCGCGGCCTTGGCGTGATTGATCGCTTCGATCGTTTGCGGCATCAATCCGTCATCGGCGGCCACGACCAGCACGACGATGTCGGTCACGTTTGCACCGCGCGCGCGCATCGCGGTGAAGGCTGCGTGACCGGGCGTGTCGATGAATGTGATTGTCGATCCTTTGTACTTCACGCTGTATGCGCCGATGTGTTGTGTGATGCCGCCCGCTTCGCCGGCCGCCACGCGCGTCTTGCGAATCGCGTCCATTAACGATGTTTTTCCATGATCGACATGCCCCATGAACGTGATGATCGGAGCGCGCAGCTTTAGTTCTTCTTCTTTGGCGATGACCGGCGGCGGCGGCGCCACCACCACTTCCTCGACCTTGTGCACTCCGCCGCCTTTTTCGCGGCGCTCCATTTCAAAAACGAAACCGTGCTTCTGACAAATTTGCGACGCGATGTCTGATTCGACCGTTTGTTGCGGGCCGCTCGCGAAAATATTGAAATCCATCAGCTCTTTAATGAGCACGTGCGTTTTCAGGCCGAGTTGCGTCGCCAATTCTTTCACGATGATCGGCGGTTTGATGTGAATTATTTTTTGCGGCTCGCCTTCCGGTTCGGCTGGAGGAGTTGGCGCTGGAACTTCCGCGGCTGGCGGCGGCTCGACTTTCGCAACCGCAGGTGCGGGCGGAGGAGCCGGGGCAACAGGCCGCTTGTCCGCCTCGCGCAAACGCGAGATCGGCGGTAAGACGGTTTTCGTTATTTTGACTTCGCCGTCCGCTCGCTTCGCCCGCGGAACTTTTTCGTCGATCAATGAAACCGAAGCGCTCGTCGACTTGTCGATCTTGGGTATGTCGATCTTGGCGGCCGGCTTCTCATGCGATTCGACGCGCGCGTGAGATTTTGCCGGAGTCGGATGCGCGACCGCGTGCGTCTTCTTCGCTGGCGCTTCGACTTTTGTTTTTTTCTCGACCTTAGCTTTGGCCGAAGGCTTATGAGCAGCAGCCGACTTGGCCGGCTTGTGCGCCGCCGCTTTCTTTGCAGCTGGTTTGCTCTTTGTCTTCGTCGCCATTGCTATGTCTAAAATTTTTCTTCATCGCTCGGAGCGCTCAACGCCGAGCCGATTCATTGTGCGGGAGCTTCTCGATGCACGGCCTCGTGAATTTCCTGAGCTTTTGCTTCCTCCACTCCGAGAATGTCCACCAAATCCGACACATCCGCATCACGCAATCCCTCGAGATTTGTGAAACCGGATTTCACCAAAGTGAGCGCCTGCTCTTCGGTCACCGGCAAGCCGGTGGCGAGCGCTTGCGCAGCTTGTGCGACTTTTTGTTCGACCGCCGTCGTCGTGGCTGCGTCCTTGTCGATGTTGATTTCCCAACCGGTTAGGCGTGAAGTGAGGCGCGCGTTCTGTCCTTTTTTTCCGATCGCGAGCGAAAGCTGATCTTCATCGACAGAAATTTGCGCGGTCTTTTTTTCGAGATCGAAAACGAGATTTTTCACTTTCGCCGGCTTGAGCGCTTCGAGCACGAATTCCTTCGGGTCCGAGCTCCAGCGAATGATGTCGACCTTTTCGTTGTTCAATTCGCGCACGATATTTTTCACGCGCGAACCGCGCATGCCGACGCACGCGCCGACTGGATCGACTTTCGAGTTCGCGCTGAAGACCGCGATCTTCGTGCGATAGCCAGCTTCCCGCGCGATGCCGCGAATCTCAACTGTGCCATCCGCAATCTCGCTCACTTCGAGCTCAAACAATCTGCGCACAAAATTTGGATGGCTGCGTGAGACAATAATTTCCGGACCGCGAATTCCGTTTTCGACCGCAACCACGTAGGCGCGCAAGCGATCGCCGACATTATAATCTTCCACCACGACGCGCTCGCGCTGCGGCATGATTGCTTCAAATTTTCCAAGATCGAGAATCACGTCGGACCGATCGAAGCGGCGCACGGTGCCGCTCACGATTTCGCCGGCACGGTCTTTGAACTCTTCATAAATCATTTCCTTCTCGACCTGGCGAATGCGCTGCATCATCGCCTGCTTGGCGGTTTGCGCGGCGATGCGTCCAAAATTTTTCGGCGTCACTTCCATCTCGATCGTGTCGCCAATCTTTGCGTCCTCTTTAAGATTGCGCGCTTTGGCCAGGGTGATTTCGTCCTGCGGATTGGT
Source organism: Verrucomicrobiota bacterium (assembly GCA_041167045.1). Taxonomy (GTDB): domain Bacteria; phylum Verrucomicrobiota; class Verrucomicrobiia; order Chthoniobacterales; family UBA10450; genus CATPCN01. The sequence continues at coordinate 167,691 of JBEEGW010000015.1, read as the reverse complement.
GACATTCTCGACCACCATCATGTTGGCGAGCGCGCGGATGTCGCCCGTCTTCGGATCAATGTCGATGCGAAGGTCGCGCGCTGCGCCGACACTTTTCTTCGAAGCCGAGAGCAAGGCGTTCGAGACCGCCTCGATCAGTATTTCGCGTTTGATCCCGCGCTCCCGCTCCAGGTAATCCAGCATGGCGATAAACTCTGCGTTCATAAAAACATCTAGCCCGCAGACAAAAAAGAGTGGGACACCAGCTCCCACTCCAATCCGCGCGGACTAGACTCTGAACTTAACTGTGCGAGGCATTAGCGTCAAGTTGCCGCTTTGATTGCAAGATCGACATGACCGCGCGCGCGCAGAATCTCTGGATCGTTCTGATCATTTGGGCGGCGATTTATTTACCCGCGCTCGGTTCGCTCGAGATCAAAGGCGAAGAAGGCCGGCGCATTTTGCCGGCGGTGACGATGCTGGAAACGGGCAACTACATCGTTCCGCAAGTCGGCAGTCGGCCGTATCTGAGCAAGCCGCCGCTGATCAACTGGATTGTAGCGGCGTCATTTAAAATTTTCGGCGCGCGCAATGAATGGACGGCGCGAATTCCATCCGCTTTGTGCGTGCTCGCGGTCGCGCTCGCTTTCATTACAGCTGCTCGCGCAAGCCTCGGCGAAAATGGCTCACTCATGGCCGCGCTCATTTGGCTGACGAACTTCGGAATGATCGAGAAGGGCCGTTTGATCGAGATCGAAGCGCTTTATGTTTCGCTTTTCGGATTGGCGATCATCTTTTGGCTGAGCGCCTGGCAGCAGAAAAGATCGACATGGATGATCTGGATTCCGGCGTCGATTTTTCTCGGGCTCGGTTTGCTTGCGAAGGGCCCGCTGCATTTGTTTTTCTTTTACGGCATCGTCGTCGCCCTTCTTTGGCAACATCGACAACTGCGGATGCTCTTTAGTTTTCCGCACTTGATCGGTATCGTGATCATGCTCGGAATTTTTGCAGCGTGGGCCGTTCCTTATTTGCAAATCACGCATGCGGCGGGGAATTGGTCGCGTCAGTTTTCCGGTCGACTGAGTGGCGAGGATTTCAAGGTGGCGAACTGGCTGATGAACATTCCGCGTGGGCTCGCCTACTTTTTGCCGTGGCTTTTGCTCGCACCATTTTTGCGACATGTCGATCTTGGGTCCGAGGAGAAACGAAAACTTGCGCACGGTTTGGGCTGGGGGACAGCGGTTCCGTTTTTCGTTTTGAATCTCGCGCCCGGATCGTTGCCGCGTTACTCGATGCCGGCGCTGGTTCCGGCGACTTGGCTTTTGTCGCTTTATTTGAACGGCGAAACTTTTCGCTGGCCGCGTTGGATCGACATAAAATTTTCCGCGGCGGCGAGCCGGCGACGTTTCGTCATCGCGATCGCGATCACGGTGGCGGTGATCATTTGTCTGTACGCGATTGCGGCCGCGTCATTTCTGGGGCGCTGGCAAAAAGTAAAACCAATCGCGGCCAAGATCGACAATCTCGTGCCGGCCTCCGAAAAACTGTACGCGATCGATCCGGAATATCAGCCGTTTCTGTTTTATGTGCGTGCGCCGATTGTTTACGCGAGCGATCTAAAAAGTTTGCCGACAGACGCGCGTTATTTGCTAGTTCAACCGCAACGCGAAATCGAAGCCGAACAAAGCATTCATTGGTTGCCGCGACGGCCGGTGTTGATTTTTTCGATCAAAGATTATCGGAATCGAAAAGTGATTCTGCTCGAGATCAGGGAGCCGTCGAAAAGCGATTGACAAGGCCGGCACCCCGCGATTCGTTAGCAACCTAACGAAATCGTTTATGGCCAGGCTGGATTCTGAAAGTTTCGGGCCGCTGCTGCACGGGGCAGCGCGCGCCTGGCGTTTGGAACTCGATGCGCGTCTCAAGCCGATGGGACTTAGCCAGGCGAAGTGGCGCACGCTTTTGCATCTCTCGCGCGCAAACCGTGTCCTGACACAATCGGAAATCGCGGCATTGCTCGGGATTGAAGAGCCCTCGCTGGTCACGTTGTTGCATCGGTTGGAAGACGCGGGGTGGGTGAAAAGGGAAAACTCGCCGCAAGATCGACGTTGCAAAACAGTGCATCTGGGGCGCCGCGCCCACGGCGTGATCGATCGAATTAATTCCACCGCGATGAAACTGCGCCATGAGCTCATCGCCGGAGTGCCGAAGCGCGATCTGCAAACTTGCATGCGCGTGCTCAGTCGCATCCGCGAAAAAGCAGAAGGTGGAGAGCATTCCAATGGTCGTCGCGGCACGAACGGAAAAAAATGAAAGCCGTCACTGAAATAAAAGTCGCGACGCGCGACGCCGTCGGAAACTTGGAACAACGTTTCGGCCGCCGCCGCGTTTATATCGGCGGCGCGATTGTTCTGGTGGTCTTGTTGCTTTTGTTGATGCGCGCTTTTCTGGGCGGACAAAAAGCGCCGCCGCCTCCTCCGCCGCGGCCGATCGCAGTAGCCAAGGTGATTCAAAAAGATGTGCCGCGTTATCTCGATGAAATCGGCACATGCTCGGCGTTTGAAACCGTGCAGGTGCAAGCGCAAGTCAGCGGCCAGATCATTGCGCGAAATTTTCAAGACGGCGCCGATGTGAAAAAGGGCGACCTGCTTTTCACGATCGATCCGCGGCCTTATCAGGCCATTCTCGATCAAGCGCAGGCGCAGGCCGCCCTGGACCAGGTGACGTTGAAGCGACAGGCCGATTTGCGCGCAAAAAATGTGACTTCTTCGCAAGACTTCGACACCGCTCAGGCCAATGCGCGCAAGTCGCAGGCCGCCGCCGACGCGGCGCAGGTAAATCTCGATTATTGCAGCATCCGCTCGCCGATCGACGGCCGCGCCGGCTTGCGCAATGTCGATACCGGCAATGTCGTGAACGGCGGCAGCAATGCGGTCGTGCTGCTCACGATTCAACGGCTCGATCCGATCTACACCGATTTTACAATCGCCGAAACCGACCTGCCACTGGTGCGGCCTTATTTAAATGGAACAACGCTGAAAGTGTTGACGGACACGCCGGATGATTCCGGCGATCCGCGAACGGGCGATCTTTATTTCATCGACAATGCCGTGCAGCCCGGCGCCGGCACGGTGAAGGCCCGCGCAGTGACGCCAAACACGGACCGAAAATTTTGGCCGGAAGAGTTTGTTCGCGTTCGGCTCGTTCTTGAGACACTTAAAAATGCGAAGCTTGTGCCCTCACAAGCGGTGCAGATCAGCCAGAATGGTCCCTACGTGTTCGTGGTGAAGGCGGATAACACGGTGGACATGCGCCCGGTGAAACCCGGGCAGCCGCAGGATGGAGACACAGTCGTGATTGAGGAAGGATTGCAGGCCGGAGAAACAGTTGTCGTCACCGGACAGATCGCGTTAGCGCCGGGTGTGAAAGTCGCGCCGCAGCCTTACAAGCCAAACGCTGTTCCAGCCAAAGGATGAAACAAAATCCCACTCGTTAGGTATCGGCTAAGATCGACATGGACTCGTACAACCAAGGCGATGGGCATCACGACGGTGAAACCGAATCGCCGCGCCCGGTAGATCGACATAAACACGCAGAGCCGCAAAACACGCCGGGCGGGAAATTGATTCAAGTCACCGGTTCAGGATTGTCCGGTCCGTTTATTCGGCGGCCGGTCATGACGGTGCTTCTGACCTTGTCGATCATTGTCGCCGGCATCGCCACTTACGGCAAACTCGCTGTCAACGATCTACCGGCGGTCGATTATCCGGTCATCAACGTCAGTTGCTCCTATCCGGGAGCGAATCCGACCACGATGGCGAACAACATCGCTACGCCACTCGAGAAACAATTTCTGCAAATCCCGGGCCTCGACATCATCACGAGCCAAAGCACGCAGGCGAACACGCAGTTCACGCTGCAGTTTAATCTCGGCAAGAGTATCACGGACGCGGCCACCGATGTGCAGGCCGCGATTCAACGCGCGACCGGAAGTTTACCGGCCGACTTACCGAGCCCGCCTACTTTTTCGAAAACCAATCCGAATGATCAGCCGGTTTATCTGCTCGGGTTGATGTCGGACACGCTCACGGATGGCGATCTATATAAGTACGCATCCACAGCTGTGCAGCAGCGCATCGCGATTTTGCCCGGCGTGTCGCAAGTCAATGTGTACGGTGTGCAGGCCGCGATTCGCATCAAGGCGAGCCCGGCCGCGTTGGCCGCGCGTGGATTGACGATGGACGATCTGGCGACCGCGATCAAAACGGGCACTGCCTATTCCGGCGCCGGCCAATTCGATGGACCGCATCGCACATTTATTCTTCAACCAAACGGCCAGATCGACGCGGCCGAAGGCTATCGCAATTTAATGGTCGCGCGAAACAAGGATAGCTCGCCCGTTTTTCTGAAAGACGTCGCGGAGGTAAAACAAAGTGTGCAGGACGAACGAATGTCGCGTTCGTTTTGGGCGAGGGGATTTAACGTGCCGGGCTCGGTCGTCGTGCTCGCCGTTTCGCGGCAAGCCGGGGCCAACGCGGTCGAAGTCGCTGGCTCGGTCAAAGCGCTTTTCCCAGAATTAAACGCGACGCTGCCCGGGTCGATAAAACTGATTCCAGTTTTCGATCGCTCGCAAAGCATCGTCAATTCCGTCCACGATGTTCAAACCACACTCTTCATTTCGTTCGTGCTCGTCGTGCTCGTCATCTATGCATTCCTCGGCCGCGCGACCGACACATTGATCCCAGTCGTGGCGCTTCCGCTCTCACTGCTGCTTACGATCGCGGTCATGTATGCGCTGAATTATTCGATCAATAATCTCACGCTCATGGCGATGACACTCGCCATCGGATTTTTGGTCGACGATGCAATTGTGTTTCTGGAGAACGTGGTCCGCCGGGCCGAGCACGGGGAATCGGTGGTACAGGCTGCATTCAACAGCGCAGGAGAAATATCTTTTACGATTCTGTCCATGACCTTGTCGCTGGCGGCGGTTTTTATTCCGCTGGTTTTCCTGCCGGGACTGCTAGGCCGAATCTTTCGCGAGTTTTCCGTCACGATCATCGTCGCCATTTTTGCATCGGGACTGATTTCTCTCACCCTGACACCGCTGATGTGCGCGCGCATGCTGCGCGAACACGGACCTAGTCACAAAAAAACGCGAGTGGAACATTGGGTCGGCGATCGGATCAAGCGAGTTATCGAAGCTTATGGGAGATATCTCGATGCTTTTCTCGATCGTGCCTGGATGGCGGTGCCGATCCTGCTCGCCTGCATTGTTGGGCTCTGGTTTTTCTTTACGCATTTGCCGTTCACGCTGTTACCGGCGGGGGACAGCGGATTCATTCGCGGAATTTTTATCGCACAGGAAGGCGTTTCGCCGACGCAAATGCACGCCTTTCAGCAGCAGGTGAATGAAAAACTAAAGCAGGATCCAAACGTCGCTCAGTATTTTACGCTGTCCGGTTTCTCTAGCCGCAGCGCCGCGTCTCAGGGACTCTTCTTCGGTTTTCTAAGGCCGCCGAAAGAGCGACCCGACATCGAGCATTGCATTCTCCAACTCCAAAAATCGATCGCCCAAATCCCGGGGATTGTAGCCATCCTGCGACCCAACCCCGTTCTTCAGATCAATGTAGGTGTAACCAATCAGAACCAAGGCCAGTATGCTTATACCTTCAGCGGTATTAACCCCGAACAGGTCTACAAAGCCTCCGATGAGTTACTCAAGAAGCTTCAAGGCTTCAAAGGCTTCGCCACCATTCGCTCCGACTATTATAATAACACGCCGAACCTAACGATCGATATCGACCGGGAGCGCGCCTCCACTTATGGCGTTTCTACTACAGCGATCGAGAATTTATTACGCACGGCCTACTCGCAGAACTACGTTTATCTAATCAAGAAGCCGGAAGACCAGTATCAGGTCATACTTGAAGTAGCTGACACTGAGAGGGCACAGCCGGGAGACCTGGCCGATCTCTACGTGCGCGGCAATGCGCCCGGTGGTTCGGGCGGTTCTAGCTCGAATGCTTCTTCCGGAAACGCTGCTCCCTCGAACGCGAATAGCAGTGGTGTCGCTACGACCACTGGCACGATCAATAACCTCGTCCCACTGCGCGCCGTCACGCACACATCGCAAATTGTCGGCCCACAAGCGGTCAACCATTTGAATCAATTCACCAGTGTAACGATTAACTTTAACCTGCTTCCCGGTGTGGCCATCGGCGATGCCAAGACTTACATCGACAAGGCGGCGAGCGATGTGCGCAAGCAATTCCCAAGCGTGCAAGGCACTTTCCAAGGCGAAGCACAGGTCTTTGAGCAACTCTTTGCCGCGCTGCCGCTCCTGTTACTTTCCGCGATCTTCGTCATGTATGTCATCCTCGGCATTCTGTACGAGAGCTATGTCCATCCGATTACCGTCTTATTCCCGGCCATCGTGCCGGCAGTTGTCGGTGGTTTGTTCACGCTTTGGATTTTTGGGTCGACACTATCGCTCTACAGTGTCATCGGGCTCTTCCTTTTGCTCGGCATCGTGAAGAAGAATGGCATCATGGTTGTCGACTTCGCCTTACAACGCATTAACGAAGGCTGGGACCTGCGTTCCGCCATTCACGAGGCGAGCGTCGAACGTTTTCGCCCGATCATGATGACTACGCTCGCTGCCTTGATGGGCGCGCTGCCGCTCGCATTTGGTTTCGGCTCGGACGGTGCATCGCGACGTCCGCTAGGTCTCGTCATTGTCGGCGGCTTGATCTTTTCACAAATGGTCACGCTCTTTGTCACACCGGTCATCTATCTTTGGTTGGAATGGTTCCAGGAAAATGTGCTCGATCGCGTGCCGTTTCTGCGTAGCGCGTACACTCATCGCGAAGGAAAAACCCGCGAACCGGGAGAGGGACAGCTAGAACCAGCAGGCGCCAGCGTGCGCTAGAACTAGTGCCAACAGCTGTGGAGATTTAGTTGAAAGATCGACATAAATTTTGTGTAGCGATTGTGTTCTTTGTGCTGGCGGCCCGCACGGCTAGCTCTTGTGACCTTTGCGGATGTTACACGCCGCAGCTCGATGCTACGACCGGATCGATGTCGATGGAACAACATAGCTGGCTAACAGGCTTCTATGGCGCAATCGGCGAGCAGTTCACTCATTTTGGCACATTGCAAATCGACGGACGCGAAGTCGCCAATCCGACTGGTCAATATGAGAACAGCTCGATCACCCAGTTAGTTGGCGGTTACACTTTCAATAACTGGTTCGCCTTACAGCTTAACGTCCCGCTCATCTACCGCTCCTTCGAGCGGCCGGAAGGTTTCAAGATCGACCGCGGAAGCGAATCAGGGCTGGGCGACGTCTCATTGCTCGGGAAATTCGTTCTTTTTCACAAGGAAACTGGCGCAGGTAAAGAACTCGTCTTCGATGACAAATCACCGCACTTTGTCGTGCATGAGCCTAACTTCACCGTTTCAGCTGTGTTACTCTTAGGATTAAAATTTCCTACCGGCGATAGCAGCCGACTCAAAGAAGAGTTTCACGAAATGGAAATTCCGGGCGCGCCACCGAGCGGAATTCATGGACACGATCTTACCCTCGGAACCGGTTCCTATGACGGCATCGCAGGCGGCCAAACTTCGTTGCGTTACCAGAATACTTTCTTCGAAGGCACCCTGCAGTTCACTCTTCGCGGTGACGGCTTGCATCAGTATCATTTCGCCAATGACGTGACCTGGAGCACGGGACCGGGCTACTACTTCATTCGCAAGCGCGACATGATCCTCGGTTTGCAATTGCTTGCCAGCGGAGAACACAAGCACGTGGATCGTTTTCGTGGAAAGGCGGCAGAGGACACCGCCATCACGTCGGTTTTTATTGGGCCACGCATCGTGGCATCAATCGGAAGGATCAGCGCGGAAATCGCGGCCGATCTTCCAGCCTTACTCGACAATAGCGCGCTACAAATCGTTCCAGATTACCGCCTGCATGGCGCAATCAGTCTGCAGTTCTAGCACCTGCCTCGTAGGCGCGCAGCTGGTAAGTGTTATGTCGATCTTAGGCTGCGTGCTCTTATTTGTTATCGCCAGCTACTTGTAATGGAGTCGCGCGTTCGAGCTTCTCGTTCACCGCTTGAATCTTCGCTTCTTGTTCTTTAAGCCGCGCCGTCACAGCTTTGACGGTCGTTTCCAATTCTTGAACTTTGTGTTCCTGTTTGCTCAGCTGTTCTTTCAACTTCGCATTGTCCGCTTCGTACCGAGCGATTGCGCGATTCAAACGTTTGGAGGTTTTGCCGTTGGAAACGGGTGAGAACGCAGGGCCGAAACCGAGCTGTCCCGTAGATAAAATGTAAACCGGCTGACCCGCCGAAGCATCAAACCCATTTATGCCGGCGACGAAGGTAGATGTCTGGATTCCCTCGGTGCCAATGTGGATGAAATTCGATACCCCAAAGCCGGTTCCCGTATTGCCGATATCGATGTTGTTACTCCCAGTCACTGCGGCGCCGGCGTTTTGTCCCAATGCGATGTTGTTATTGCCTGTGGTGTTGCTCACCAGTGCATTCAAACCGATGGCCGTGTTCTGTGTGCCAGTTGTGTTATTGGCAAGTGCACTAACGCCCGCGGCCGTGTTACCGCCGCCGGTCTGGTTAACGCTGAGCGCATCAAAACCAATGGCCGTATTGTTGGCACCGGTTATGTTGTTTTGGAGCGCACTAGCGCCGGTCGCCGTGTTCCCGCTACCCGTTGTGTTGCCGAGGAGCGCATTTGCGCCATCGGCCGTGTTGTTATTGGCAGTTGTGTTGCTAGAAAGCGCGTGATAGCCGCCGGCCGTGTTCCCTCCGCCGCTCGTATTACTAGAGAGCGTTAGAGAGCCATCGGCCGTGTTGAAGCTTCCGCTCGTGTTGCTGGTAAGCGCGTGAAAACCCATGGCCGTGTTGTCGGTGCCGGATGTATTACTTTGCAGCGCTCCGTTACCTTCCGCGGTATTGTCATTGCCCATGTCGCCGTCGGGTGTTGGAGTCGGAGTGGGAACAGGAATAGTGGGAGTCGGCGTAACTGTGGGAGTTGGCGTCGCGGTCGGTGTAGGCGTGACTGTCGGAGTCGGAGTAACTGATGGAGTCGGAGTAACTGTTGGTGTTGGAGTCGGAATAGGAATGGTCGGAGTAGGTGTAACCGTGGGCGTCGGCGTCACCGTCGGCGTCGGGGTAACTGTCGGCGTGGGCGTGGGCGGGACTGTCGGAGTGGGAGTCGGCGTCGGGTGTTGCGCGCTCACAGAAAAGGAAAAAACAAGACTGGCGAAAATGACGAGGATAGTGAGACGCGAGATCCGTATGTTTGAAGCCAAGGTTTTAGGAGATGGGATTTTCGTTTTCATTTTTTTCGACACTCCAACTGATCTATATCGGTTCGTGCCGCGACCTTTTTCTGGTCGTTTTGAAAAACGGGAACGCACCGGAATTCTCGCCAACAAGTGGGTCGATAGCGTTGCGCGAGTGGATGATGCGCGATAGTCTGCCGATAAGATTATTTTAACTTCGACTTTCAGCGAAAACGATGGATCGGAGGCGAATTATAACGATGACTAATATAATTTCATGACAGCGCAATTTGCTTCCGAAACTTCCGAGGCCGGCGAGTTCCAGCGGCAGGAAGATGCCTTTCGCGAATGGATAGGTACATCGACATACCCCGCGGCGGCCGGTCGTTATCATCTTTACGTCTCGCTCGCTTGTCCTTGGGCGAGTCGCACCGTGATTGTTCGCAAACTGAAAGGACTGGAAAAGGCGATCGGTCTTACCATTGCCGATCCTGTTCGCGATGAGAAAGGCTGGGCCTTTCGCGATCCTTCGCATAAATGGCCGCCGCTCGAATCGTTCGAATCGACTGATCCGATCAGTGGCTTTCATTATTTGAGCGACGCTTACGCCGCGACCGATCCGAATTTCGATGAGCGCGTGACCGTGCCGGTCTTATGGGACAAGGAAACGAAGAAGATCGTGAACAATTGCGAGGACGACATCTGTCGGATGTTTAATGACACCTTCCAAGAGTTCGCGAAAAATAAAGATGTCGATCTTTTCCCGAAAGACCTCGAAGCCGAACACAACAAGCTCGCCGATTTCATCTACGACAACATCAATAACGGCGTTTACAAGGCCGGCTTCGCCACGCGGCAACGGCCTTACGAGATTTCGTGCAAGAAAGTTTTCGGCGCGCTCGACGAGATGGAGAAGCGCCTAACCAGCAGTCGTTACCTCTTCGGCAATCGCATCGTCGAAGCAGACTGGCGACTCTTCTGCACACTCGTTAGGTTCGACGTGGTTTATCATGGTCACTTCAAGTGTAACCTGCGCCGCATCATCGATTATCCGAGCCTGCAAGGTTACTTGATGGACTTATACCAGCAGCCTGGCATCGCCGAGACCGTGAACTTCGATCACATCAAGCATCACTATTATATGACGCACGATCAAATTAATCCGACCCGCATCGTCCCGCTCGGGCCGATTGTCGATCTTACAAGCCCGCATGGTCGCGAGCGGTTGACTTGAATCGAATAAATTTGAATGCGGGCAAAGCATCGCCGTCAAAGAGATCAGCAAACATTAATTTATGAAAAAACATTTCTTAGCAGCGGCAATGATTGGGTTGGGGTTGATTGGATTGGGCGCCAGTGCTTCAGCGCAAGATTATCGGCAGGAATATCAGCAAGATTCTCGTTATGAGCGCGGTGACAACTACCGTTCGCACTCACACCGAAGTCTGCGGGGTGAAGTCGATCACGTGAATCGGATGTATGCGCATGTGCGCGGCGAAATGCGCGCCTATGGCGCAGGTCGCCATCTCTGGCGCCAGTACGAGCATCTTTCCGGCGAAATTCATCATGTGAATTACGTGTTCAATCACCGGCAGTTCGATCCTTATCGGCTACAAGGCGAGATCGAGCATATTCACGGCGAGCTTCATCGGATCGAGCAAGAGCTACGCGTGCGCGAGTCCGGATATTATCGTTGGAATTGATCGGGCGAGCGGACAGCTAGTCTACAAACTCTCTTGCGCGCGTAAGCGCAAGATCGACATTACTATTTCCGACGGCGAGTGCGCCGCGAAACCTTGGTCATGATCGAGATTCGCAGATCGAATGAGCGCGGCCATGCTGAGCATGGCTGGCTCGAATCGTGGCACACATTTTCATTCGCCGATTACCACGACCCGCGGCACATGCATTTTCGTGCGTTGCGCGTCATCAACGAAGATTACATCGCGGGCGGTGGTGGTTTTCCGACGCATCCGCATCGCGACATGGAGATCATCACCTACGTCATTTCGGGTGCGTTGGCACATCGCGACAGCACCGGCGGGCGTGGCGTGATCAAAGCGGGCGACTTGCAACACATGAGCGCCGGCACTGGTGTCGAGCACAGTGAAGCGAACGCATCCGCGAGCGAGCCGGTGCATATGTTGCAGATTTGGATTCTTCCGGAAACGAACGGGCTGACACCGAGCTATAGTCAGACTTCGTTAAGTAGTATCAGAAAAAATGGCGCGCTTACTTTGGTTGGCTCGCAAAAAGGAGGCGACCATCTGCTGCGCATCCAACAAGACGTGCGGCTCTTTGTCGGACAACTAGCGACCGGCGAAAAGTGCGAGCACGCGATTGCGTCCGGTCGTTATGCCTGGCTACAACTCATCGATGGCGTGCTAGCCATGAATGGTCAGGAGCTGCGCAAGGGAGATGCTGCGAGCACTCGCGAAGATTTACAATTGCACTTCGTCGCGCATGAGGCTTCGCATTTTCTCCTTTTCGATCTGAGTTGACACGACGCGCAGCGTCGGTCTGGTTACGGCCAAGGTTAGGCGCAGGCACGATTTAGGTACGGTTTGCGCGGCCGGGCCCGAAATGAGCGACGATTCCAAGACCAGCCCCGCCCTCCACGAAACGGAAGAACAGTTTCGGCTTCTGATCGAAAGCGTGGAGGAATACGCGATCTACATGCTCGATCCGCTCGGGAATGTAGCCACTTGGAATGCCGGCGCGGAGAAGATCAAGCAGTACAAGGCGCGCGAAATCATCGGCAAAAATTTCAGCTGCTTCTATACAGCGGAAGATGTGGCCGCGGGAAGACCACAGCATAACCTCGAAGCGACCAGACGGCTGGGCCACATCCGTGATCAGGGACCGCGTGTGCGCAAGGACGGGACCATCTTTCAAGCAGAAGTGGTGTTGACTCTCTTGCGCGATTCCTCCGGCAAGGTGCGCGGCTTTTCAAAAGTCACTCGCGATATTACCGATCAAATTCGGAACCGCGAAATGGAAGCGGCCAAGATCGTGGCCGAGAAAGCAAATAAATCGAAGGACGATTTTTTGGCCGCGTTAAGTCACGAGCTGCGCACGCCACTGACACCTGCTTTGGCCGCCGCCGATTTCCTGGCTGATAACGCGGAACAGTTTCCGAGCGAATTCAGCGAAGAGCTGGACACCATCAGGCGTAACGTCAAATTGCAGGCGCGCTTGATCGACGATCTCCTCGACCTCACGCGTGTGACGCGCGGCAAAATCGAGCTGCACTTCGAGCGGGTGGACGCGCACACCGTTGTGCGCGACGCGCTCAACATCGCGCAGAATCTGATCGACGGAAAACAATTGAAAGTCGCCACGCATCTCGAGGCAAAGGAACATCATATTTGGGCCGACCCGATCCGCATTCAGCAAGTTTTTTGGAACCTCCTCAATAATGCTGCCAAGTTTACCGGACCCGGCGGCAAGATCGACATACGCACTTCGAACGACGAGCACGATCATTTTGTTTTTGAAGTGGTCGACGATGGAATCGGCATCGAAGCAGAACGGCAAGTCATGCTCTTCAAGCCGTTCGAGCAATGCGAGCGCAACATCACTCGCCAGTTCGGCGGGCTTGGTCTTGGCTTGGCTATCTCAAAGCATCTTGTCGATCTTCATGACGGCGCGATTTCGGCAACGAGCCGTGGTCGTAGCTACGGTTCCACTTTTAAAGTGGCACTCGATATTGTAAAAGACCGCGTCGGCGCAAGTGGGGTGCGCGCGCAGTTCCCGCACAAGCCTTCCAAATCTCTGCGCATTCTTCTCGTGGAAGATCATGGCGATACCCGGCGGACGTTATCGCGACTGCTCACTCATTTCGGACACAAGATTTCGGTGGCCGATTGCCGACAGAGCGCGCACGACATCGTGCAGGAAGAAAAGTTCGACGTCGTTTTGAGCGACATCGGTCTGCCCGATGGCAGCGGTTATGATGTGATCTCTCACGCGAAACAAACGCAGTCGCTCAAAGGTGTCGCGCTCACCGGATTCGGCATGGAAGAAGATATCCAGCGAAGCAAAGACGCCGGTTTCGATTTTCATCTCACCAAGCCGGTCGATTTCCACGAGCTGCGCAGCGTGCTCGACCAGGCCGGCGAGTAACTACTTCATCGCGCGCAACTCATCCAGCGCGCGACCGAGTCTTTCGATTCCGGCGCTGAAGTTTTCCGGTTCGCAACAGATTCCGATGCGAATGTGTTGCGGCGATTCGAAAAACCGGCCGGGCACGATCGCTGTTTCGTATTTTTCCTCGAGCAAATTGCAAAGCTCGTCCGCATCGACATGCCGCAGTCGCGGAAATGCGGTGGTGCCGAAATCCGCGCGCACAACATCGACATCGTCGCGCGCGTCCAAAAATTGATTCAGCTTCGCGCGGTTGGCTTGCAGAATTTTTTTAGCTCGCTCCGCGATTTGCGTCAATTTCGCGAGCGCGATCACGCTCAATCGCTCTGCCGGATGCGGCCCGACTGCGCCGAAAATGTCATCAAGCCGGCGAACCCGTTCGGCGAAATCCGGCTCCGCCAGAATCCAGCCGCAACGCACGCCGCTCAGTCCGTAACCTTTCGTCAAGCTGCTCGTCGCGATAAATTCCGGGCCAAGGTGAACGCAGGAGCGCGGCGGGTCTTCGAACATCGCTTCGAGATAAACTTCATCCACCAGCACACGCGCTCCGACGCCATGCGCCAGTTCGCCGATTTTTTTGAGTGTCGTCTCGTCCACCAGCGCGCTGCTCGGATTGTGTAAATTAGTCAGCGCGATCAAACGTGTGCGCGGCGTTATTTCCTTCGCGACTTCGTTTATGTCGATCTTGTAACCGGTTTCAAATTTTCGCGGGAACCGTTTGATCTTGGCGCCAAGATATTTCGCCACGGCCAGGAGCGGCTCGTAAGTCGGCTCTTCGATCAAAACTTCCTCGCCGTGATTGATCACGGTCGCCATCGCCAGATGGTTCGCCATCGATGTTCCTCCGGAAATTGTGACGACTTGAGCGGCGTCGACATCACAATGCCGCGCCAGCGCTTCGATCAGCGACCGATAGCCGTACGCATTGTCACCGTGCAAATCGAGATCGTCGATCTTCGCATCGAGCTCGGCGAAAGGCAGATTGAGAATGCCACTCAGCGCGAGATCGTATTTCACTTTCGGGCGCGTCTTCGCCCAATGCATGAAGGCCGATTGCTTGTTCATCGCGAAATGGAAGGCGTTCTCGTTTTCCAAAATAAATAAACCGGCAAACCGGTCAGCATGATGCCGAGACCGATCAAGCTGTTGTGCGGGTAACGTTGCACCGTGCTGAAAACTACCGCGCAACACGCCAAAATAAAAAAGAGCGTCGTGTACGGATGACCGGGAACGCGAAATATTTCGGTCCTCTCCATTCGCGCGCGACGCCGGAAAACAAAAATGCAGGCCGCGGTGAGCGCGAAGAAAACCACGTCGACCGAAGTCACGTAGTTCAAAATTTGTTCGTAGCGGCCTGAGAACGTGATCACGATCGCGAGCGTGCCTTGCAATGCGATCGCGAACGCCGGAACGCGCGCGCGATTTAGTTTCGTGAGGCTGCGAAAGAAGACGCCGTCCTCTGCCATCGCGAAATAAACGCGCGGCGCCGTCAACATGCTTTGACTCAGAAATCCCAGGGTCGAAACAGCGATTCCCGCCGCGATGAAGCGCGCGCCGTTTTCGCCGAGCGCCAAACGCATCACGGCCGAGGCCGGCGTTTTTGTTTGGGCGAGACCTTGCGCGCCGAGTGCATGCACACAAACAAAGTTGATCGAAAGATAAACCGCGATCACGCCCAGCACGCCGAGCAACAATCCGCGCGGAAGATTTTTGCGCGGCTCGCGCACCTCGCCGGCCACGAAACACGCGGTCTGCCAGCCGCCGTACGCGAACTGCACCGGGATAAGCGCCGCGCCGAAAGCCGTCGCTGCATTCCACCATGTCGATCTTGCGACCGGATTAATTGCGACGTTCACGGTTTCCGGCGCGTGCGTGAAGGAAAGTCCGATCACGACGAGCGCAACGATCGCGATTAATTTCAGAATCATCAATAAATTTTGCGTCGTACTGCCGGCGCGCACGCCGAAACAATTGATCACGGTGAGAAGCGCCAGCGCGATCGCGGCGAGGAAGGTCGCATTCGCCTCGCCGGAATTTGCGCCGCCGATTTCAAAAAGATATTTCGCGAACGTCACTGCGACCGCCGCCATGCCGCCGCTTTGGATGACAAGCAGCAACGCCCACCCGTAAACAAAAGCGATCGACGGATGAAACGCTTCGCGCAGATAAACATATTGCCCACCGCTGACCGAGCTTTGCGAGGAAAGCTCTGCGTAAATGAAAGCGCCGGCCAGCGCGATCAATCCGCCGACTGCCCACGCGCTCAGGATCAAAACCGCCGATGGAACTTGCTGCGCCACCACGTACGGATTGATAAAAATTCCCGAGCCGACGATTCCGCCCATCACAATCATCGTCGTATCGAACAAACCCAGCCGGCGCGCCAGCGGCGACTCGGCTGATTTTTGCGGAAGCGCGTTGATGGTTTCTAAGATCGACAATCGCGCCCGCAGTTAGCAATCCGAAATCTGCGCTCTGGATTTTCTACTTCAGCCTTTCTACTTTCACTTTGTTTTGTCCCCGTAGTTCAACGGATAGAACAAGGGTTTCCTAAACCTTAAATGTGAGTTCGATTCTCGCCGGGGACGCATAACTGATATGGCGCGGGTAAAATTCTTTCGAGTAACTGTCGATCTTTTTAAACAAACGGCGCAGGAGTGGATCGACGACGGCGCGCCGCAGCTTGGCGCGGCTCTCGCTTACTACAGCGTCTTTTCGCTCGCGCCGATGATTTTGCTTTTGCTCACGCTCGTCGGCGTTTTGTTTCGGCACGATCCGGCCGGTGCGTGGCGCGCGATCACTGAGCAAATGAGTTATTTCCTGGACAAGAGCGCGATCGAGATGGTGCAACAAATCGCGGAGCGTGCCGCTTCCGCCAAACACAGCGCGCTTGGCGGCGCGATCGGAATCGTGCTCGCACTTTTCGGCGCGACCGGAGTTTTCGGCCAGTTGCAAAACTCGCTCAACACGATCTGGGGCGTGAAAGCGAAACCGGGCGGCGGCGTGTGGGGATTCGTGCGTTCGCGTTTTCTTTCGTTCGCATTGCTCGCGGGAATCGCGTTTCTAATGATGACCTCACTCGTTATCGAAGCGGCGCTGAAAGCGTTCAGTCATTATCTGCAAAGTGTTTGGCCCGGCGCGCTCAGTGTCATCATCCCGATTTATCTTTTGTTCGATCTTGTTGTGGTCTTCGCGATCTTCGCTTTGATCTTCAAAATTTTGCCGAACGCCGTGACGCGCTGGCGGGATGTCTGGATCGGCGCGCTCCTCACCGCATTTTTATTTCTGGTTGGCAAATGGGCGCTCGGAATTTATCTCGGCAGTGGCGCGGCCGGCTCGGCCTATGGCGCGGCCAGCTCGCTCATCACCTTGTTGCTCTGGATTTACTATTCATCGCAAATCCTGCTCTTTGGCGCCGAGTTCACCCAAGTTTACGCGAATGTCTGCGGCGCGGACATCAAGCCCGACAAATACGCCGTGCGCATCGAGCGATTCGAAAAAGAAAAATCAGCGAAGTAAAAGTTACTTCGCGATCTTCATTCCCAGTTCTTTGACGAGGAAGGCCCAGCGGTCGGCGGTTTCTTCGATAATTTTTGTGGTCGGTTTGCCGGCACCGTGACCGGCTTTTGTTTCGATGCGGATTAAGGTCGGTTTGTCACAACCTTGCGCGGCTTGCAACGTGGCCGCGAATTTAAAACTGTGCGCGGGCACCACGCGATCGTCGTGATCGGCGGTCGTGATGAGGGTCGGCGGATAACAGCAACCTTTCGCGATATGATGGAGCGGCGAGTAGGCGTAGAGAAATGGAAAGTCTTCCGGTTTTTCCGCGCTGCCGTAGTCGGAAGTCCAGGCCCAGCCGATCGTAAATTTTTGGAAGCGCAACATATCGAGCACACCGACGTTCGGCAGCGTCGCGCCGAAAAGATCGGGCCGTTGCGTCAAACATGCGCCGACGAGAAGGCCGCCGTTGCTGCCGCCGCCGATCGCAAGTTTCGGCGTGGAAGTAAATTTATTGTCGATCAAGTACTGCGCGGCCGCGATGAAGTCGTCGAACACATTTTGTTTCACGTGCAGCATGCCGGCTTCGTGCCATTTCTCGCCGTACTCGCCGCCGCCGCGCAAATTCGCGACCGCGTAAATGCCGCCCATCTCCATCCAAACGAGATTGGCTGGAGAAAAATTGGGCGTGCTCGAAATATCAAACCCGCCGTAGCCGTAAAGATAAGTCGGGTTCGCGCCCTCGCGTTTCATTCCTTTCTTGTAAGAGATGAACATCGGGACGCGCGTGCCGTCGCCACTGTTGTAAAAAACCTGCTCGGTCGTGTAATCGTCCGGATTGAATTTTACTTTCGGCTGGAAGAGCAACTCGCTCGCGCCTTTGTCGAAATCGTAACGAAAGATCGACGTCGGAGTGGTGAAACTGGTGAACGAATAAAAAGTTTCTCGATCTTTGCGTTTGCCGGTGAAGCCGGAGGCCGAGCCGATTCCGGGCAGCGTGATCTCGCCGTCGGCCGCGCCGTTCGGCTTGAATAATTTCACCAAACTCTTCGCGTCCTGCAGATAAACAGCGACGAAGTGGTCGCCCACCACGCTGACGCCTTCGAGTTTGTCTTTCGATTCCGGAACGAGCTCTGCAATTTGCGGCGGTAATCCTTTGGCGGTGTCGATGGAAATGATGCGGCCGAGCGGCGCGTTCAGGTCGGTTTGAAATGAAAAGACGCTGCCTTCGTTGCCGAGAAAATTATAACGCGCGTCCGCTTTATCGAGGAGCTCGACCACTTTCGATTCAGGATCGACAAGGTCCTTGTAAAAGATCCGGTTCTTCGGATCGGTGCCGCGTTGCACGTTGATGACGAGATAACGGCCGTCATCCGTGACTTCCTCGTTGAAGATCCATTCTTTTTGCTCGGGCCGTTCGTAAACAAGCGTGTCGGCGTCCTGCGGCGTGCCGAGTTTGTGAAGGAAAATTTTGTGACCGAAAACTTGCGAGCGCAGTTTGTTGCTCTCGTCCGGTTTGTCGTAACGGCTGTAGAAAAATCCGCTCCCATCTTTTCTCCAGGCTGCGCCGGAGAATTTGATCCAGTCGATTTTGTCTTCTCGATCTTTGCCCGACTCGACGTCGCGCACTTTCCATTGCTGCCAATCGGAACCTGCGGTCGCGAGTCCGTAGGCGAAAAGCTTTGCGTTATCGGTCACGGCCGTGCCGCTGAGCGCGATCGTTCCATCTTTCGCCAGTGTGTTTGGATCGAGCAGCAGGCGCGGCGCTTCTTTAAAATTCGTCGACGTGTAAACGACGTTTTGATTTTGCAAACCGCTGTTTTTGGAAAAGAAATAGCGCGCGCTCTCTTTGGTCGGCACACCGAAACGTTCGTAATCCCAAACTTCAGTGAGCCGCTTCTTGATTTCGTCGCGTTCCGGAATTGTTTTCAGAAAATCGAAAGTGATTTGGTCCTCGGCGTCGATCCATTTGCGCGACTCGGGCGCGTCCGGATTTTCGAGCGGCCGATAAGGATCAGCCACTTTCACGCCGGAATAATCGTCCACCTGATTGCTGGTGGGCGCGGCGGGATATTTGAATTGCGTGGGCGGATCGGCCGCAAAGGAAATGGCCGCCGGTAACAAGATCGACAGTGCGAAAAGTGATCGCTTCATAATTAAAGCGACTATCGCCGCGGAAAAATTATATGTCGATCTTGGGGTTGGCATCGCGGCTGCTTTTAGGAAAGCCGCTAGCTAGGAACACAACAAACTGAAATACTGATTTCCTCAGCTTCAGCAGCGCGGCCTTAATTGGCCGCGCTTTTTTTATGTCGATCTTCGCCGCTCGGCGCCAGCCAAAAGCCGGTCTCGCGAGATAATTGCGCGCTTGTGTGTTCCACGACCGATTTCGCCGGCGGGATCGTACGCGATCACTTCGAAAACGAAGAGTTTTCCGTCGCGTTTGCGATAAGTCGCGGTCGCGGTGACGCGCTCGCCGATTGCCGTGGCTGCGATGTGGCTCACATCGACATGCGCGCCGACCGACATTTCGCCGGCCTGTAAAAGCGGCTGCAAAATTCGAGAGCCCGCGAGCTCCATCAGCGCAATCATGCGCGTGGTGGCAAAGACGACAGGAAAACTGTCGCGCGGATCGTCGCTCAGGTTCAGCGCGCTCGCGCAATCGCTTTCGCGCACGACAAGATCGACAGTCGCGCTCGCGCCGACTTGCGGCTCGATCATGCCCGCTTCCAGCCGTTGCCATTCCCGTCCGGCGTAAGCGCTGGCGCGAACTCCGGCACAAGATCGACATCTTCTGTTTCCGCCCCATCGGTCAAACGTTTCTCGTGATGTTCTTTCGCAATGAGCATGTAGAGCGACGGGACGATGAAGAGCGTGAAGATGGTGCCAATCGTCATTCCGCCGACAAGGACCAGACCGATTGAATTTCGCGCGGCCGCGCCGGCGCCGCTCACGAGGGTGAGGGGAAAATGACCGCAAATGGTGGCGGCGCTCGTCATCATGACGGGACGCAAACGAATCCGCGCGGCCTGCGCGATCGCCGCAAGTTTGCCCGCACCTCCGCGCTGCAATTCATTCGCAAATTGCACGATCAGGATTCCGTTTTTCGAAACGAGGCCGACAAGCGTGACCAAGCCGACCTGCGAATAAATATTCAGCGTCGTCGTCCAGCCGTCTGTGAAAAATTTACCGAAGGGCATTTTCAGAAACGTGAAGAGCAGCGCGCCAAAGATCGCGAGCGGAACGGAGCCGAGCAAAATCACAAAGGGATCGCGGAAGCTATTGAATTGCGCCGCCAGCACTAAAAAGATCAGCACGATGGCCAGGACGAAGACGCCGCCGAACTTGCTTCCCTCCGTGCGCAGTTGGCGAGACTCGCCGGTGTAATCAAGGACGTAACCTTTCGGTAAGATCTTGCGCGCTTCGTCTTCTAGGAACTTCAAGGTGGCGTCGAGCGTCCGCGTCGGCACGCCGTTGATCGTGACAGCATTGAGTTGTTGCATCCGATTGAGCGAACGGGCGACGGTTTTTTGTCGAAGTGAAGCGACAGTGCTGAGCGGAACGAGCTGATTGTTAGGTCCGGTCACGTAGATGTTTTGCAGCTGTTCGGGAGTCAAACGATCAACGCGTTTGACTTGCGGGATCACCTTGTAACTGCGGCCTTCAATGTTGAAACGATTCACGAAATTACCGCCGACGCTGGCCGACAAATCCGCGCCCACCTGCTGCATGTCCATGCCCATTGAAGAAACCTTGTCGTGATCAAACACGATCTCGGATTGCGGCTGGTCGATCTTGGTATCGATGTCCGAGAAACGAAAAATTCCCGCCGCCATCGCCTTGTCCTGGATTTGTTTGGCGAAGGACAGGATGCGTTCCTGGTCCGCCGTCGAGGTGATGATAAAACTTACGGGAAAATTATCTCCGCCCGGAAGAGGCGAAGGAGTCGTGGCAAAAATACGAAGTCCCGGAATAGCGGCGAGCTTCGGCATCACTTGAGGCAGGATCGCTTCAGTCGGAGTTTTGCGAATGCCCCACGGCTTCAGCACCATTCCGCCGAAGCCGTTGGTCGGAAAGGTTAATTGAAAAGTGAACCGCACATCGGGGACGCTTTGAAAAATTTTCCCCGCGGCATCAGCGTATCGCGAAGTATCGTCGATCGTGGCATTCGCCGGCGCGGTCACGATACCAAAGATGACGCTTTGATCTTCTTTGGGCGCGAGCTCGTTAGGCGACATCATCCAAAAAAGCGCAGCTAAGATCGACAATCCGATCCACACCGTGTAGACCGCGGGCCGCGCCGACAAAGTGCGATCCAGTTGTCTGCCATACCATTCGCGCACGCGATCGAATGTGCGGTTTACGATTCCGGCGAATCCCTTGTCGGCGTGTTCCGCGCGCAATAAATTTGCCGACATCATGGGCGAAAGCGTCAGCGCTACTACGCCGGAAATGAAAACCGCGCCGGCGAGGGTTAATCCAAATTCGCGAAAGAGTGCGCCGGTCAATCCGCCCTGCAATGCAATCGGGGTATAAACCGCCGCCAGGGTGATCGTCATGGCAATGATCGGCCCGATCAATTCGCGCGCGCCCTGCAGCGCGGCGTTGATTGGCGTCAAACCTTCGCGCAAATGGCGTTCGACATTTTCGACGACAACGATCGCGTCATCCACTACCAACCCGACTGAGAGAACAATCGCGAGAAGCGTGAGCAAGTTCAGCGTAAAACCCATCACCTGCATCAGAAACAGAGCGCCGATGAGCGAAATCGGGATCGCTACGATTGGAACGATCACGGAGCGGAAAGACCCGAGAAAGAGAAAGATCACGACCATCACGATGAGCAATGTGTCGATCAAAGTTTTTACGACTTCGTGAATCGCATCGTTGATATAAGCGGTCGCGTCGTAGGCCACTTCCGCGCTCATCCCGGTGGGCAATTCTTTTTTGATCTGCTCCATCTCGACGCGCACGCGTTTGATGACCTCGATCGAGTTTGCGTTCGGTAAAACCCAAATGCCCATGAACACCGCTTTTTGGCCGGAGAACCGAACTTCGGTGTTGTAATCTTCTGCGCCGAGTTCGACATCAGCGATGTCGCTCAACCGAATTAAATTTCCTTTTTCCTGACGAACCACCAGCTGCTTGAAATCATTCGCTGTGTGCAAATCGGTGTTGGCCGTGAGATTGACTTGAAGAAGAGATCCCTTCGTGTTGCCGACGGCCGCGAGATAATTGTTGCGCGCGAGCGCGCTTCGTACCTGTGACGGACTCACGTTGAGCGCAGCCATCCGATCCGGTTTCATCCAAATCCGCATGGCAAAGGTGCGGCCCCCGAGAATGTCCGCGCGCTGCACGCCGCCGATTGCAGTCAGCCGCGGCTGGACGAGGCGCACGAGATAATCGGTCACCTCGTTAGGCTGAAGAATGTTCGATGTAAAACTGAGATAGGCCGAAGCGATTTGTGAATCGGCCGGCTCGATCTTGATGACCGGAATTTCCGATTCAGGCGGCAGATCGCGGCGGATGGCATCGACGCGCGAGCTCACATCCGACAACGCCTTGTTCGCGTCGTAGTTTAGTTTCAAGCGAACCGTGATCGTGGAAACGCCCTGGGAGCTTTGCGATTGGATGTAATCGATTCCGTCCGCCGCCGCGATCGCACGCTCTAGCGGTGTCGTGATGAATCCCCTAACGAGTTCCGCGTCTGCGCCGACATAAACCGTCGTCACTGTGATCGCCGCGATGTCGCTGCGCGGGTATTGCCGTACATTAATCGTCTTCATCGCCTGCAAACCGGCGATCAGAATCACAAAGCTCACCACCATCGCCAGGACCGGGCGCTTGATGAAGAGATCGGTAAAAGATTTCATGTCAGAATGTGGGAGGGGCCTTTGTGCCGCGACCTAACAACTTGATCGGGACACTGAGGTCCCTCCCACATTTTTATATGTCGATCTTGTCTCACGAATCGGCCGGCGTCGGGTTGAGCTGCGGTTTGGGTGCGAGCTCGTTGTTGATTGTCACGGCCATGCCGTTGCGCAATTTGAAAACGCCGGTTCCCACCACCGTGTCGCCCGCCTTCAATCCTTTCGTGATTGAAACAAAATCGCCGCGCGCCTCGCCCACGCGCACGAAGGCCTGTCGAATCGTCTGTGATTCCTTCCCAGTTTTCTCGTCTTTCTTTTTTTCAATCACGTAAACCGAATCTCCGTACGGCGCGTACGAAACCGCCGTGCCCGGAATGACCAGCGTCTTTTGTTTTGTGGGCAGGATGACCTCGATCTTGGCGAACATTCCCGGTTTCAAAACGTGATCGTGATTTTCCAGCGTCACCTGTACCGATACGTTGCGTGTCGTGGTGTCCACCGCGGAATTGATGGCTGTGACCTTGCCGACGAAAGTGCGATCTCCCAGCGCATCGGTGCGCACTCGCGCCTCCAGGCCCGCCACAAGATTCGGAAGATTTTGCTGCGGCACCGCAAAATCGACATACAACGGATCGAGCGCTTGCAAGGAGACGACCAGCTGACCGGCGTTGATCATCTGGCCCACGTTCACCTGGCGAATCCCGAGCTGACCGTCAAAGGGCGCGCGAACTTCTCTTTTCTCAACGGCGCCTTCCTTTTGTTTTAACTTGGATTCCGCGGCATCGAGTTCCGCTTTTGAAATCACTTTGCGCGCGGCCAAATCGCGCGTGCGCATCAGATCGCTTCGCGCCAATTCCAAATCGGCGTCCTCCGAAGTGGCAGCAAGTCTGACGAGGATATCTCCCTTCTTCGCCACTCCGCCGTTTTCAAATTTCACTTCCGCCACGGTGCCGCCAAGTTCGGACGAAACAACCGCGCCTTGTACCGCGGAAATCGTTCCGACCGAAGACAGCGTTGGCGCCCAATCTTCCTCCTTCGCCACTGCGCTCGTCACTGTCTCCACCGGCATCGGCATCTTCGATGACATCATCTTCCCGATCTGCATTGCTTTGATCAAGACGAGGAGCAGGAGCAAGGCACCCAATCCGCCGATCGCTCGAACTATCGGGCGGCGAAAGAATCTTGTTTTCGATTGTTGGTTCACAGGTTGGGCCACGTCATGCATGGACCATTTCCCTTTCTGTTTCGAAAAGGAGCCGCCAAAGTCGGCGCGTCACTTCGAGTTGGCGCGCGCGCCGTTCCGCCGCGGTCATTTCTTGCGGCTGCAAAACGTCACGCATCAACATTCCGCGCGCGACAGCGAAAATAAGCTCCGACAATTCTTCCGGCGTGAGACCGTGCGCTGCGGCGCGTTGCCCTTCCGGCGAACGCGCGATCAAAGCAGTCACGCCATTCATCGACGTCTGCAAAACGTCGCGCACCAAATCGGCGATCGGCGGATGGCGCGAGGCTTCCGCGTAAAGATCGACCACGAACGCCGATTGCACTTTCGGCGAATTTTCGCAGCAATGCGCCGTGAACAAAATCTCGAGCGACTCGAGCAGCGTCGGCGCTTGCCGCGCGCTTTCCAAAACTTCGGAGATTTCTTTTTTATGTCGATCCGCCATTGCGGAAATGACCGCTTCCTTGTTCGCGAAATAGCGATAGATCAGGCCCACGCTAATGCCGGCTTCGGCGCTGATATCGTGCATGCTCGCCTGGTGAAAACCGTGCTTGGCGAAGCAAATCATGGCCGCTTCCAGAATTTGGGTGCGACGATCGAGCGTGGGCTCTATTTGGGTCTGAGGCATCGGGTTGTGAACCTGAATGAACGTTCATTCATTGTCAAATTCCCTCTTTGTTTTGTCATTCCGAGCGAAGTCGAGGAATCTCTTACTAATGTCCGCCGCCTTAATTAAGATCGACACGCTGCTCGGCAAATTTCCCCCATCGCGCCGCTATCTCGTCGCTGTTTCCGGTGGCCGCGATTCCGTCGCGCTGCTTCATCTGCTTGTCGATCTTGGTTACAAAAACCTGATCGTTTGCCATCTCAATCATCAGCTCCGCGGCAAATCGTCGGACGCTGACGCCCGCTTTGTCGAAAAACTCGCCGAAAAAAATCATGTCGATCTTGTCCTCGGCTCGACCAACGTCGGCGCGCTGGCCGCGAAGAAACAAATGTCGATCGAAACTGCGGGCCGCGTGGCGCGCTACTCATTCTTCGCGAAAACTGCGAAACAAAAACGTTGCAGCACCATCTTCCTCGCCCATCACGCCGACGATCTCGTCGAAACATTTTTGCTCAATCTTTTCCGCGGCGCCGGAACGAGTGGGCTCAGCGCGATGCGCGAAGTTTCGATGCGTAAGATCGACAATGTCGATCTTACGCTCGTGCGGCCGCTGCTCGGCATCTGGCGAGCGGACATCGACAAATACGTCCGCGCGCATCGCCTGAAATTTCGGGAAGACGCGTCGAACAAGAATCTCGCGCCGCTGCGCAACCGCCTCCGCCGGCGCATCATTCCGTACATCGAGAAACAATTTGGCCGAAATGTGCGCGCCAGCGTCTGGCGCGCGGCCACCATTGCCGCCGAGGAGGAAAATTTCTTCGACGCATTACTTCCGGCAAAGCTCGCCAGGCTTTCAAATCTTGCTGTGAAAGAATTGCGCAGCCTTCCGCTTGCGCTTCAGCGTCGCTCATTACGCGACTGGTTGCGCGCCGGCGATGTTCCCGATGTGAGCTTTGATTTAATCGAGCGCGTGCGCGCGTTGCTCGATCTTGTCGGCCGCGTCGCGAAAACAAATCTGCCGCAAGATCGACATGTGCGCCGTCGTGGCGGAAAGATTTTTATCGAGTGATTCTTCTGTAGCGGCGGTCTATGACCGCCGCAAAATTAATGCGACGCTCACAGAGCGCCGCTACAGTATTTTAAATGACCTCCGATCTCCGTGTTCGCTTTGCTCCGTCGCCCACCGGTTATCTGCACATCGGCGGCGCACGCACTGCGCTTTTTAATTGGCTCTTCGCCAAACATCACGGCGGCAGATTTATTCTGCGCGTCGAGGACACGGACAAGGCGCGCAATACCGAAGAAGCGGCTGCCGCGATTTACGAGGGACTGCAATGGCTCAATCTAAATTGGGACGAAGGCCCGCACGCCGGCGGAGACTTCGGCCCGTATTTTCAAAGCGAGCGCAACGAAATCTATGAGCGTCATCTAAAAAAACTTCAGGACGGCGGCCACATTTTCGAAGATGCCGGCGCGTTGCGCTTTCGTTCGCCCCGCGAACACGTCGTGGTCGACGATCTTGTTTGCGGCAAAATTGATTTCGATCTCACCAATCCCGGCACGCATCCCGACATGACCGTGCGCCGGCCAGATGGCTCGTGGATTTTTCATTTCGTCAATGTGGTCGACGACATCGAGATGAAAATTTCGCACGTCATCCGCGGCGAAGATCATCTCTCGAACACGCCGAAACACATCGAGCTTTACAAGGCGCTCGGCGCCACGCCGCCGCGCTTCGCCCACATTCCGCTCATTTTGAATCACGACGGCTCGAAGATGAGCAAACGCGATGAAGGCGCGAGCGTCGCCACTTACATCGAGCAAGGTTACGCGCCCGAAGCGGTCGCCAATTATCTTTGCCTGCTCGGCTGGTCCCCGAAAGACAACCGCGAAAAGATCGATATGGAAGAAGTCGTAAAGCTTTTCGAGCTGGAAAAAATCAATCGCCGCAATGCCGCCTTCGATCTCGACAAATGTTTTTGGCTAAACGGCCAATACATCGCGCAGATGTCGCTCGAACGTTTCACCGAGCTGGCGCGACCGTTTCTCGAGCGCGCTAAGATCGACATATCCTATCAGGAATATCTGAGAAGTGTGCTCGCCATCGTGAAAGAGAAAATAAAACTCTTCAAAGATGTGCCGGAATGGACCGCATACTTTTTCACGGAAAATTACGAGTTCGATCCCGCCGCTATAGAAAAAGTTTTCGCCAAACCGGAAGCAGCGCAGCGGCTCCATGCGCTGCGCGATGAATTCGGCAAGATCGACAATTGGAATCTCGCGCAAATCGAATCGACTTTAAAAGCGCTCGCGCAAAAACTCGGCTGCAAAACCGGCGACCTCGTTCATCCCGCGCGCGTCGCCGTCAGCGGCCGTACCGTCGGCCCGAGTCTTTATCACATGCTCGAAGTCATGGGCAAAGATCGCGTCCTCGCGCGCTTCGATCTCGCTGCGTCGAAGCTTTGATGCAGACTAATTTCGTAATCGGCGGGACGCAGAAGGGCGGGACATCGGCGCTCGATTCGTTTTTGCGGCATCATCCGCAGATTTGTATGCCGGAGTCTCGGAAGGAGCTGCATTTCTTCGACAAGGAAGAAAATTTTCGTGGCCGACCAGACTACAAAAAGTATCACGCGAACTGTCGGCCGCAGAAACAGCACCGCGTCATCGGCGAGGCCACGCCGATCTATATGTATTGGAACGCGGCGCCGAAGCGCATTCTCGATTACAACCCGAAGATGAAATGGATTCTCGCGCTGCGAAATCCGGTCGAACGCGCGTTTTCTCATTGGAACATGGAGAAAAAGCGCGGCGCAGAAGAGTTGAGTTTTGCCGAAGCGGTGGAACGGGAAGCCGAACGCTGCCGCGAAGCGCTTCCCTTGCAGCATCGCGTTTATTCGTATCTCGACCGCGGATTTTATGCGTCGCAGGTACGACGCTTGTTCGAGATGTTCGGAAAAGAAAATTGCCTTGTTCTTTTATCCGAAGAGCTGAGTGCTGAGCACGAAAAAAGCATGCGGGCCGTCTTTGAATTTCTCGGTGTCGAGACGAGCGTTATTCCGCCAGCCGCGCGGATTTTCGAGCACGACTACGACGACAAGATCGACATAAAGTTGGCGGCGCGATTGACGGAGACGTTTTCTTCAGACATCAAAGAGTTGGAACGTCTTTTGGATCGAGATTTGTCCTTATGGTACTCGCAGCCGAAGCATTGAAATTGCCCATCCCGATCGCGAGCGCGCTGATCGGCGCGGTGATCCTTTTCTTCGGGCGCAAAATATTCTGGCTCTTTGTCGCGGCGGTGGGATTCGCGGCGGGGATTGAGATTGCGCCACACCTGGTGCACGAACCGTCGCCAATGTTGGCGCTGACTTTCGCGCTCGTCCTCGGATTCATGGGCGCGCTCTTCGCGTTGTTTCTGCAAAAGATCGCGATTGGTGTGGTTGGTTTTCTGGTTGGCGGCCGGCTCGCCGTGGCTATGGTGGCCGCGTTTTTTCTGAGTTACGCGCATTACGATTTCATCACGTTTCTAGTCGGCGGAATTATCGGCGCAATTCTTCTGCTCGCGTTGTTTGATTGGGCGCTGATTTTCTTTTCGGCGGTGGAAGGCGCGCATTTGATCCAAAGTGCGGTGCCGCTTCCGGCGACGGGCAGCACGATTTTGCTGGTGGCGCTCAGCGTTCTCGGCATCGTCGTGCAAGCCTCGATGATGCGCCGCAGTCGGAGTGCGCTGGTTGCGTAGCGCGCGTTTTTGATCTTGTTCTTCGCGCGCTCTGCGGTTCTCTTGAATGAGCGACAGATGAAAACTTTTCGTATCCAATTCGGCTATGCGGTTTGTCTCTTCGTCCTGGCGCTGACGAGCTGTAATCGAAGATCGACCGCGCAAATCGAGCCGAAGAAAGCCGTGGATCCGATCGTGCCTGCGGAATCGGAAAATCCGCCACCGCCGGGCGAAGGCCCGAGCACCTCGCCCAACGACCTCGCAAAAATTACACAGAATGTTCGGCCGGCCATCGTCCTAATTACGGTCTTTGACCCAGCCGGAAAACGGATCACGACCGGCACCGGTTTTTTCATTTCCGAGGATGGAAAAATTATCACCAGCCGGCATGTAATTGATGGCGCAGTCAACGCCGTGGCCAAAGCGGCCGACGGCGCCATTTACAATATCTCCGGCGTTTTGGCCGATGCACCGAGTGTCGATCTTGCCCTCTTGCGCGCGGACGTGAGTAAGGCAGTGCCGTTTTTGGCGTTGAGCAAGAACGCGGCGGAAGTCGGATCACGCCTGACGCTGGTAGGAAGTGCGCTGGCGAGCGGGCAGGGGACGCCGATCGAGGAAACGATCTTCGAGAAAAAAACGGATAGCGCGGGCGATTGGCTCGATGTGACGCCGCCGGTTCCAAAGCGATCGAGCGGCTGGCCGCTGATCGATGGGCGCGGTGAAGTCGTGGGAATTGTGAGCGCTCCGGATGGGAAATCCGAAACAGGAACAGTGCGCGTGACGAACGCGATCGACGCACTCGCGACACAGGCGGCCTCCAACGCCTCACCGGGATGGCCCGCCGTCGCCGAAAATATTTCGCCGACTCCCACGCCGACACCGAAACCGAAAGGCAAAGCGCAACTGGTTTATAATCCGCCGCCATTCTATCCGAGCGAAGCCAAACGCTCGCGCACCCCAGTCCGAGGATCGGGCCGTTATCGCGTGAGCTTCGACATGAATGGCGCCGCGAGAAATGTCGAGATCGTGCAATCGACCGGCAGTCAGATCCTGGACAGCGCCGCAGTTAGTCGTTTGCGCGAATGGAAGGCCGCGCCGGGGCGCGAATGGAGCGTCACGGTGCCGGTGACTTTCCAACCGTAACGCAGCGCAAAAAAAAATCGCCGCGAGTTTTCCCGCGGCGATTTTAGATCGACAATCCTTTTTCCGGAAAGTCCTACATTTTCGCTTTCGATTCCTTCGTCGCAATGTCTTTGGAAGTGATGTCGAGCGTGATCATAAAACCGTTCGTGCCTTTGAATTCGAACGGTTTGTCGCCCGCGCGATAGGCTTCCACGTCGTTCGGCATCATGACGAAGCCGTCATTGCGCGGCGCGCCCCAATATTTCAGGTTCTTCATCACGACCGGTTCGTCACTCATGCCGGGAAATTTCTTCAGCACGACTTCGCCAGTTTTTCCGCCGTCCATTTTCGCTTCCGCTTTTTCCTTGCTCGCGGTCCATTCCATCGAGGCATCTTTACCGACAGTGAGGGAATTCCATTTCACCGGATAAATGTGGCCTACGATGGTTTGGATCGCTTCGCGTTGTTCGGGTGTGACGGATGAATCAAACGTGAGCACCGCCCAATCCATTTGGTTCTTGGAGAAATCTGCGCCGAGATCTCCCGCGACCCAGAATTTTGCGCCGTCGAGTTTGGTCGCGCCGTAATTTCCGTGATTCACTTTGTAAGCGTTATTGAACTTGCAGAAGTGACCGCCACCTTCGCCGTGACCTTCATGACCACCATGCCCGGCGGGTGAAGTGTTGAAGTAACACTGACAAAACATCGGACAACTGCATGCCTCGATGATGGTGGCATTCATTGCCCAATCGGCTGCCGACTTGGCTGATTGCTCCGCCGCCCAAACACCCACGGCGATGCACACAAAAACGGCTGAGATTAGTTTCTTCATAATGCGTCCTCGCTTTCTGGCGCGAGTTTGAGTTCGCACCGAAAAAGTGTCAATGCGCGATTCGTTTATCGCGCCGTAGCTTTAGCGAAAGCGGATCGATCTTAATGCCGAAAGTGGCGCACGCCGGTGAAAATCATGGCGACATTGCGCTCATCAGCGGCGGCGATTACTTCTTTGTCGCGCACGGAACCGCCCGGTTGAATGGCGCAGCTCGCGCCCGCTTCGGCCGCGGTGATGAGTCCATCGGGAAATGGGAAAAATGCGTCGCTCGCGACCGCACTTCCTTTCAACGACAGACCCGCTTCGTTCGCTTTCCAAACGGCGATGCGCGATGCATCGACGCGCGACATTTGGCCGGCCCCGATGCCGAGTGTGCGATCGGTGCCCGCGTAGACAATCGCATTCGATTTCACGTGCTTGACCACGCGCCAGCCGAACAGCATCGCGGCCGTTTCCTCTTCGGTCGGCGCGCGTTTCGTCACCACCTTGCCCGCAAGATCGACATTTTTGTTATGTCGATCTTTCTCCTGCACGAGCAGACCGGCGGCGACCGAGCGCACATCGAAATCGAACTTTGGCGGTTTCGCCGCGGTGAGCATGCGCATCAGCCGCAGGTTTTTCTTTTTTTGCAAAAGCGCGCGCGCATCGGCCTCAAATTCCGGCGCGATGATCACCTCGCTAAAAATTTCGCTGATCGCTTTCGCCAGTTCTTCGGTGAGCGGCCGATTGCAAACAATCACGCCGCCGAACGGCGCCTGCTTGTCCGTCGCAAATGCTTTTTCCCACGCCTCGCGAAGATCGACATCGCTCCCTACGCCGCATGGGTTTGTGTGCTTCAGAATCGCGACGGTGGGTTCGAAAAACTCCGCGATCAGCTCTGTCGCCGCGCTGATGTCGAGAATGTTGTTAAAGGAAAGATCTTTGCCGTGCAGCTTTTCAAATCGCTGGTCGAAATCACCGTAGAGCGCGCCACTTTGATGCGGGTTCTCGCCGTAACGCAATTTCGTGACGAGCGGCAACGAAAGTGAAAACGTAGCGTCGGTCGTTTGTTCCTTGTTCAAATAATTCCCGATCGCGCGGTCGTAATTTGAAGTTTTGAGAAAAGCCTTGATGGCGAGTCGCTCGCGCAATTTCAGGGTCGTCTCGCCAGCGTTGTCGCGCATCGTTTCAAGGACGGCGCCATAATCCGCAGGATCGACAATCACCGTGACCGATTCGTAATTTTTTGCCGCGCTGCGAATCATCGAAGGACCGCCGATGTCGATTTGTTCGATCGCTTCGGCCAGCTTCACGCCCCGTTTCTCGATGGTCGCTTCAAAAGGATAAAGATTCACCACCACCAGGTCGATCGGTTCGAAGCCGCATTCTTTCGCTTCAGCTTCGTGTTTTTTATTTCCACGTTTGTAAAGCAATCCGCCGTGCACACGTGGGTGCAAAGTTTTCACGCGGCCCTCCAGCACTTCCGGAAAACCGGTGAAGCTCGAAATTTCGCGCACCGGCACGCCTTCTTTGCGCAGAAGCTCGGCCGTCCCGCCGGTGGAAATAATGTCCACGCCCGCGCGTTCGAGCGCGCGCGCAAAGGCGGCGACGCCCGTTTTATCAGAAACGGAAATGAGCGCGCGTGAAATTTTCATTCAGCGTAAGATCGACAATCTCGCAGCGTGACGTTCGCCTAACGATCGAGCACGATGTGCTTAGCCATCGGGTACAGCACCGGGCAACAACCGATCGTTTCGCAAAATGCTTTGCTGAAATGGCTCAGGCTTGCGTAGCCGACTTCGGTCGCGGCTTCCGTCACGTTGTATTTTCCGCTGCGCAGAAGCTCGGCCGCGCGTTCCATGCGCAGATTGCGCAGATATTGCGGAATAGTCAGACCGACCGAACGCGAAAAAATGCGGCTCAGATAAAAAGGACTGCAGCCCACTTCCTGTCCAAGCATTTCCAATGTCGGCGGATGAGCGAGATCGCGCCCGAGCAATTGCTTCGTGCGCTCGACGCGATCGCGCGCCACGCGTTTCTGCCGCATGCAAAATAGTTCCGGATCTTTCGGCGCAAAAAGAAAATGCGCCATGAGCTCGAGCGCTTTGCTTTGATACCACAAAATTTGCGCGGCTTTTGCGACCGGCGGCTCAGCCAGGCTCGCGACCACGCTTCGCTGTTGGATCGACATGGGGCGAGTGGGCGCGACGACACATTCCTCTTCGCCACCGAAAACAACGCGCCGGATTTCCGGCTCGAGATCGGCCTCGTTTTGCACGAGCTGCTGTTGCAAATGTTTTCTCGAAAATTCCAGCGTGACGAATTGATGATGATCGCGCGCCTGACGCGAAGCCGGCAACGGTTCATCAGCGATCGCGTAATAACCTGAACTGCCCGGAACGTAATCAGTCGGCGCACTGGCGCCCACTTCGCCGCGGCCTTCCAGATTCAAACAAAACTCAATGCTGCGCGGATGAAAACTGCGGCCCCAATCGAGCGCACGCTCGGTCTTGAAATCGTGCCATTCCACGCTCACACCCTGTCGATCGAAATCGCCATAAAGCGGCCGCCAACCATTTTCGACATCGCGCCAGGCCCCGCGTTCCGTGTCTGTTGCCATCGCGCTTATTACAAATGTTAGCGCGCGGAATGCAAGGAAGGTTTCACTTCAGTAAGAGCTTCACGGTCCCATTTTCCCAGCGTCGCGGCGGCGTCATATGTGCTCTGCGCAAAATCGAGCAGCATTTCATCGGGCGAATCGGCCGTGCGCACCGCGTCGTAAGGCAAAATGAATTCCTTGAATTGCGGATTGTAAGCGGCCGCCGCCGGTTTGATTTTCGCTTCCGAAAAACCTTTCGGCTCGGGATACGCATAGGAATAAAAAATTGCCTGCGGCATCGCATCGTTCCCCGGCCAAAATCCAAGACTGCTCACCTCCTGCGAATAGGCTTCGCGCGTGATCGCATCCGAAAGATGCGGAATTCCACCGGGATGCGGCGGCGCAGGGCGACCGGAAAAACGCGTGACGGCCAGATCGGGCGCGCCCCAGAAAAAATGCACCGGGCTGCATTTGCCGCAGAAGCGCGAGCGGAATTCTTTGAAGACGCGGTCCGCCTGCACGAGCACGCGCCAAAACCGGTTCGCATATTCGGCGTCGTAGCTTTTGTGATCTTCATCACGATCGAACGGAATCGGGTTTGGGATTTCGTTAGGCGTTATGTCGATCTTGGCCTCCAATTCCATTTTGTTCAGCGTATCTATGACCGAGCGATAGAATTCGGCGACCGATTGCGGCTGCAGTTGCAGAACGCGCACCGCGCCGTTGTTTTTCAGAATGCGCAATTCGTGATCGATAAAGTCCAGGCGAATCTCGAATGTCTGCGCACCGTGCGGAATCGGTGAAGTCGTCAGGCCGCGCGCGGTGACATAAAGCGTGACGTGCCAGGAATGATTCGTCCAAGGCGTGAGGGCGAGCCGAATTTTGCCCACGATCTGCAGCCACATGTGCAACGTGGCGCAGGTGTCTTTCCATTTTTCAAAGGGCAGACTTGGCCAAATGTTCTCTCGATCCGAGGAAGTCATAAAAGTTTATGTCGATCTTAGTCGCGGTTGCGATCGATAAAATCGACGAACGAACGTTTCACGCGGTCGAAAGTATTGCGCGCTTCATCCTTCGCGCGTCGAAACGCGCCTTTGATCGTGGCTTTGACACGATTGTCGTCGTTGTCCTCGTCCTCATCGCGAACCCTATCTCGATCCTGGTCACGATCGCTCTCCACGTGCTCCATGCTCGCGCCGCTAAACATTCCTTCGGTGCGCGTGACGGTGCCTTTGTTCGCGCCGATGTAGATCGTGCCGACTGGCCGTGACGATTCGTTTTGCAACGTCACAATCCAGATCGGTTCGTTCCGTTCATCGGTGCGTAGCGTGTAACTCACTCTCGAAAAAGGCGCGTGCGATTGGTCGGCGGTGCGACTGGCCACCGCGTACGCGCCGCTGGAATCGAGGTTCAAATGCGTTGTCGAAATCGTGGCGCCTTCAGTTGTGCCGACAACCGACCGCACCGGCGTGCGCTCGGAAACGACGCGGCCATTTCGCACTTCGATCTCGCGCACTCCGCCGCGCGCGCGCGCATCGTCCACCAAAATTTTCCACGTCTCCGGTTGCGGCGTGCCATCCACTCCGGAAACCGAGATAACGTGGTTAACGTAATCGCGCTGCAATTCACGCCCGACTACGCGCAACGCTTCATACGCCGTGGCGCGCTGCTGTGCGAACGCCGGCGTCGCGATCAAAAGAAGCGCCGCGAACAATTTCGACATGCCGAACAAAACAAGCGCTTGGCTCGGCTGTCCACCCAAGTTTTCCATTCCGGACTTGAAGAAACCGCGTGTAGATTCACGGTTCACTCGGGCGCGATGAAAAAGAGGAAACTCGAATTTTCCAGCCACACCGCCAATCTCTCGCTCATGCGGAAGTTTGTGCGCACTTTTCTGGAATCCTATCCGATTTCGGAAAAGGAACGCATGCTCATGGTTCTTGGCGTCGATGAAGCTTGCACGAACATCATTCGTTACGCCTACGAGCTTCGCGACGATGAGCTCATCGCCTTGTCGATTGAAGAAGTGAGCGGTTGTGTGCGGATGCGTTTGCGCGATTACGGAAAAAAAACGCCCGCTCACACGATGAAGGGCCGCGCACACGATCTGGTCCAGCCGGGCGGGCTCGGACTGCATTTAATGCGCACCGCCTTCGATAAAGTAGATTATGTTTTGAAACGGCGCGGCACAGAGCTCGTGCTCACGAAAAATTTGGACCATGGCTGAACTCGCACAAATCAAACCGCCCGCGCCCGATCCCGCGTTCGAAATCTCGCTGCGCCCGCCCATGTTCAGCGAGTTCACCGGCCAGGTGAAAGTTTGCGAACGACTCGAGCTGCTCGTCGAGGCCGCCAAAAAACGCGGTGACGTCCTCGAGCACATTTTGCTGAGCGGCCCGCCCGGTCTCGGCAAAACCACGCTCGCTTACATCATCGCCAACGCGATGGGCGTAAACATTAAAAACACGAGTGGCCCAGTCATTGAAAAAGCGGGTGAGCTCGCGGGCTTGCTCACTTCGCTCGAAAAAGGCGACGTGCTTTTCATTGATGAAATCCATCGGCTACAACCGACGATCGAAGAATATTTGTATCCGGCGATGGAAGATTACCGGCTCGACATCATCATCGATCAAGGTCCGCAGGCGCGCAGTCTGCGATTGAATCTGCCGAAATTCACACTCATCGGCGCGACCACGCGCGCAGGAATGGTGAGCGCGCCGTTGCGTTCTCGTTTCGGCATGACGGCGCGCCTCGATTATTATAACGCCGATGAAATGCAAAAGATCATCGTGCGCAGCGCAAAGCTGCTCGGCGTCGATGTCGATCTTGCCGGCGCGGCCGAGATCGCCGCGCGCACACGCGGGACGCCGCGCACCGCGAATAATTTGCTGCGCTGGGTGCGCGATTACGTTCAAGTGAAAGCCGATGGAAAAATCACCGCCGATCTTGCGGACAAAGCCCTCACCATGCTCGAAATCGATCGCGACGGGTTCGATCAATGGGACAAACGCATCATTGAAACGCTCATCCACAAATTCAACGGCGGGCCGGTTGGTTTGAATTCGCTCGCCGTCGCCGTCGGCGAAGAAGCCGGCACGCTCGAAGAAGTGAACGAGCCCTATTTGATCATGGAAGGCTACATCAAGCGCTCCGCGCAAGGCCGGGTCGCATTGCCGAACGCGTATCGCAAGCTCGGAATCAAACCCCCGAGCAGCTCTCAAAACGAATTGTTCGGTTCGTAATTGTCGATCTTCTAAAGATGTCATCGGCTGTTGTTTTAAAGCCAGAAAACATCGCGCAGCTTGTCTTCCTGATTCGCGGCGAAAAAGTCATTCTCGATGCTGACCTGGCGAGGTTGTATGGCGTCAGCACCAAGGCTCTTAACCAAGCGCTTCGGCGGAATCGCGATCGATTTCCTGCCGATTTTGCCTTTCAATTAGCAGTAAACGAATTCGCGGCTTTGAGGTCACAATCTGTGACCTCAAGGGCAAAAGAACCTCATCCGCAAGACGTTCGCTCGAACTGGTCACAATTTGTGACCAGTTCGCGGAAACACCGTGGCGCGCGCTATCGTCCCTACGCCTTTACCCAACAAGGCGTGGCCATGCTCTCGAGTGTTTTACGAAGTCCACGCGCGGTGGAAGTCAACATCGCCATCATGCGAACGTTCGTGCAATTACGCCGCCTCATGGACAGGAACCGCGATCTCGCCCGCAAAATCGAGGCGCTGGAGAAAAAATACGACGAACAATTCGCCGTCGTCTTCGCCGCGATCAAGGAATTGATCGCAGCACCGGTCGCGCCGAAAAAGCAAATCGGGTTTCATCCCTGACCGATACGATGCAACTAACCGCCGATTTTTATCAACAAACGGCAAAGGTCCTTACTGTCAGCGAGCTGACGCGAAATATTCGCGGCGCGCTCGAGACAAAATTCGCCGCGGTCTGGGTGCAGGGCGAAATCTCGAATTACAAACTCCATCCGAGCGGCCATCAATATTTCACGCTCAAAGATCAGCGCGCGCAGATCGCCTGCGTGATTTTTCGAAACGCGATGCTGCCGCTAAGACAACCACTCGCCGATGGCACGCAGGTTCAGGTCTACGGAAACGTTTCTGTTTTCGAAGCGCGTGGCCAATACCAAATCAACGTCCAGATTTTGCAGCCGCGCGGGCTCGGCTTGCTCCAGGCAAAATTCGAAGCACTCAAACGCAAACTCGATGCCGAAGGACTTTTCGATCCGGCGCGCAAAAAATCGCTGCCGAAATTTCCAAGGCGCATCGGCATCGTGACATCGACGAGCGGCGCGGCCATTCGCGACATGCTGAATGTTTTGCGCAGACGCGCGCCGTGGCTCGACATCTTGATTAACCCCGTGCGCGTGCAAGGCACCGGCGCTGCGGCGGAGATCGCGGTCGCGATTCGCGAATTGAGCGAACCGAATCCGAATTGGGAATATGTCGATCTTGTTGTCGTGGCGCGCGGTGGCGGCAGCATTGAAGACTTGTGGGAATTCAATGAAGAGATCGTGGCGCGCGCCATCGCGGCGTCGCCGATCCCAATCGTGAGCGCGATCGGTCATGAGATCGATTTCACGATCGCGGATTTTGTGGCGGACTTGCGCGCTCCGACGCCGAGCGCGGCGGCCGAATTGATCGTGCCCGATATTGTCGATCTTACGCGCCGGATCGATGAGCTGGCGGCGTGTTTGCTCAAATGTTTGCGCAATTTTCTCGCGCACGAGCGAACGCGTTTGCGATTTCTTTCCGAACGCACGCTCGCGCGCGAGCTGATCAAGCGATTGCATGACGCGCAGCAGCGAATCGATCTCACCCGCGAATCGTTAGATCGACATATCGTTCGAAAGATCGACAATTCGCGAGTCGCGCTCACCGATTTGCATCGCCGTTTTGTTTCGCTGCCCTCGCGGCTTTACGAGAGTGCACAGCAACGTTTTCGTCGCGTCGATGGGCTTTTGCGCGTGCTCGGCCCGGACGCGACGCTGCGTCGCGGTTACAGCATCACGACCGATGAACGCGGCAAGGTGATAAAAAGCGTGCGCGCCGTTCGCGCGAAAATGAAAATCCGCACGCGCGTCAGCGACGGCGAATTTGGCTCGACGGTCGAGAAGTAGTTACTCCGGATTGACCGGGGTGTTCGATGCGCCCAGCCAGTTGGTCGGATCACTCGTATCGAAGATGCTGACTTTCGTGCCGCTTGCGCTTGTGCGCATCGGCGTTTTGGCGGTCGGATCGCAAATCAAATTATTCACGCTGCCATCGCAGTTGAGCACGATCGCCCTCTTCGCCGCCCAGACACCGCCTTTTTGCGTCTTGTCAGTCGAGTATGCCGGCGGGCTGGAAATTGGATCGACAAATCCGTCTGCCACCACTGGGAATGCGGAATTAGAAGTCTCGGTAAGGTTGGTGATGTAGGAATAACTGTTTTCGCCGGCCTTGAGCGTTTGCGAATAATTTCCGCCGCTTGGAGTTTGATCGATTCGGTTATCGGGCACGCTTTTGCTGTAGGCAGAGCCCTTCACTGCAAAAATTTCTTCATTCGTCAGATAATTTGGGAACAGTTCTCGAAAGGCTTGGTTTGCAGTCGAGATGGCCGCGCCTCCGGGCGTATCGGGATCCTTCGTGACCGGATAACTGCCTTCGTGATCGCTTGCGAAAAGTTTTAGCGCGACGCCGATCTGCCGGATGTTCGACAAATCTTTCGTTTGGTTCGCGCGTTCCGTCACGGTGTTGAAAACAGGAAACGCAATACTGGCGAGAATCGCAATGATCGTGATGACGACGAGCAATTCGATCAAGGTGAAGGCGGCGAGATTCTTTTTTGTCATGTCGATGTTGGCGAGCGGGTGCAGAAAAGTGCGGGAAATCGGCGCGCCGGTCAAGCTAAGATCGACATTCAGCGTTCCAATTTGAATGCCACGGTGGCGAGCGGTGGCAGCTGGATCATGATGGAATGTTCGCGCGCCATCCACGGCGTGTTCTCGCTTTGCGCGCCGCCGAAATTTCCGACGTTGCTCCCGCCGTACGTTTCCGCGTCGGTATTAATGATCTCCCGATAAAATCCGGCTTGCGGCACACCTAATCGATAATCATGACGCACGAGCGGCGTCGCGTTCACGACAAACGCAATCACATCGCCGCCGCGCGATTTACGCATGAACGCGACCACGCTGTTGTCGGCGTCGTGAAAATCGATCCATTCAAATCCGTCGTAAGTGTCGTCCTGGTCCCAGAAAGCGGGCTCGTTTTTGTAAACGTAATTGAGATGCTGCACGAGGCGGCGCAGTCCGTCGTGTTTCGGTAATTGCGCGAGCTCCCAATCGAGTTCGCGATCGTGATTCCATTCTTTCCATTGCCCGAACTCGCCGCCCATGAACAAAAGTTTCTTACCCGGATGCCCATACATCCACGCGTAAAACATGCGCAGGTTCGCGAACTTTTGCCATTCGTCGCCCGGCATTTTGTTGAGCAACGAATACTTCCCGTGCACCACTTCGTCGTGACTGAGCACGAGAATAAAATGTTCGGTGAACGCGTAGAGGAGCGAGAAAGTGATGTTGCCGTGATGAAAGCGCCGATAAATCGGGTCGAGCTTCATGTATTGCAGGAAGTCGTGCATCCAGCCCATGTTCCATTTGAATCCGAAGCCGAGCCCGCCCAGATAGGTCGGGCGCGACACGCCGGGCCAGGCGGTTGACTCTTCGGCGATCGTCATG
Organism: Verrucomicrobiota bacterium; assembly: GCA_041167045.1. GTDB lineage: Bacteria > Verrucomicrobiota > Verrucomicrobiia > Chthoniobacterales > UBA10450 > CATPCN01. The sequence goes on along the minus strand of JBEEGW010000015.1, from coordinate 128,074 downwards.
ATGCCGGGAAATTTTTCGTAGCAGACTTCGTTGAAGCGTTTCAAAAAATAAACCGCGTCCAGGTTTTCGCGGCCGCCGTGGACATTCGGAATCCATTGGCCCGGTTCTCTCGAATAATCGAGATACAACATCGAGGCGACGGCATCCACGCGCAGACCGTCGATGTGATATTTGTCCAACCAGAAGAGCGCGTTCGCGATCAGAAAATTGCGCACTTCGTTGCGGCCGAAATTAAAAATGAGTGTGCCCCAGTCCTGATGCTCGCCCTGGCGCGGGTCCATGTGCTCGTAAAGATCGGTGCCGTCGAACTCGGCAAGCGCGTGCGCGTCTTTCGGAAAATGCGCCGGTACCCAATCCATGATCACGCCGATGCCGGCCTGATGACATTTGTCGATCAAGTGGCGCAGCTCGTCCGGATTTCCGAATCGGCTGGTCGGCGCGAAATAATTTGTGACCTGATAACCCCACGACCCTTCGAATGGATGCTCGGCAATCGGCAACAGCTCGATGTGCGTGTAGCCCATTTCGATGATGTAAGACAGCAAGGTCTCCGCAAGTTCGAGATAACTTAACGGCCGATTGTTTTCCTCCTGCTTGCGCCGCCATGAACCGAGATGCACTTCGTAAATGCTGATCGCGGCGCGCGGCCAATCTTTTTCCCGGCGCGCTTCCATCCAATCGCCGTCGTCCCATTTGTAACGATCGAGATTGTAAACGAGCGACGAAGTTTCTTTTCCCCACTGACCGAAAAACGCGAACGGATCGCTCTTGAGCAACAGCGCGCCGGTCGCCGTTTTGATTTCGAATTTGTAATGCGTGCCCTCGGCGACGCCGGGCAAAAATAATTCCCAGACGCCGCTGCCGAGAAGCTTGCGCATCGGATTGACGCGGCCATCCCAGCCGTTGAAATCGCCGACCACGCTGACGCGCGAAGCGTTCGGCGCCCAAACAGAAAAGTAAACGCCGCTTATTCCCGCGACCGTGCGCAGATGTGCGCCAAATTTTTCGTAAAGCTGCCAATGTTGTCCTTCGCTGAACAAATGCAGGTCGACCTCGCCCATGAACGTGCCGTAGCAGTACGGATCGCGCGCTCGCCAAGTCGCGCCGTTCCATCCGGCGATCTCGATTTCGTAATTTAGATCGCGCGGCGCACCCGGCAGTTTCGCTTCGAAAAACCCTTGGCGATCCAGGCGCTCGGCCGGGAATTTTTTTTCGGACGGCTCCCAGGTCACTATGTCGATCTTGTCCGCGTCAGGGCGGAAAACGCGGATGACGAGATCGTCGCCGACACGATGCGGCCCGAGAATGCGGAACGGATCGGAGTGTGAAGCGGCCAGGAACGCAGCCAGTTCCTGCTGCGGCAGTCCGGAAATTTCGAAGGAAGACATAAACGAGATTCAATTTCGTAGCTGACTCCTGTTGTGTCGAGCGAACTCCGGTCATTCCGAGCGAAGTCGAGGAATCCGTCGCATCAGTTACGGGTTGCGCAACGGGATCTCTCGACTTCGCTCGAGATGACAAATTGCTTCGATGTTCAAGGCATCGCATAGTTTCACTGAATGGATTCCACCTTGCACAATCCGATCGACGAACTTCTGCGCACCTACAGCGAGAACGGCGGCATCGATTATTTGACTGCCGGCGCCACGCTGCCATCGCGCCTCGTCATCGAATCGGCCTGTGTCGATCTGATGAGCCTGATGTTTCCCGGATTCCGCGGCGAAGCACTTTTCGATTCCGGCGATCTGGCCGATATCACGCGCAGCCGGATTAAAAGTCTGCAGACACGGCTGAAGCCAGAGATTTGTAAAAGCCTCGGCGAATTTCCAGCGACCGATGCAATCGAGCGCAAAGCCGATGAAATTTTCGCGCTTTTTGTCGAGGAACTGCCGCGATTGCGCGAAATGCTTTGGATGGACATCGACGCGGCATTTGAAGGCGATCCGGCCGCAAAAAGTCACGAGGAAATCATTCTTTCTTATCCGGCGCTCGAAGCGATCGCCATCCAGCGCATGGCGCACCTTCTATATAATAATGAGGTGCCGCTCATTCCGCGCGTCATGACGGAGTGGGCGCACAGTCGCACCGGGATCGACATTCATCCGGGCGCGAAGATCGGTTCGCATTTTTTCATCGACCACGGCACGGGCGTAGTCATCGGCGAATCGTGTGAAATCGGCGCGCGCGTGAAGTTGTATCACGGCGTCACATTGGGCGCTCGCAGTTTTCAAAAAGATGAGCACGGCAAAATTAAAAAAGGCGGCAAACGCCATCCCACTGTCGAAGACGATGTCACGATTTATCCAAACTCGACTGTGCTCGGCGGCGAAACCGTGATCGGCGCAAGATCGACAATCGGCGGGAACGTTTTTCTGATGCAAAGCGTGCCGCCTGATTCGCTCGTCTTTTACGAGGAGAAACAACTACGCGTCGTGCACAAGCGCGGGCCCCAAACCGGCGCAGTGACGCGCGATGGCGCCGCAAAAAAATCAAACGCCAAGGCGCGCGGCTCGCGCATCCGCTGATTGGTTATGTCGATCTTGCGCGCGCGTTATTTTACTTTCGCGCTGAAGACTTCCTCCATCGCGAGGCTGGTGCGGCATCCGGGAATGGATTCGAGTTGTCGCCGGCTGTCCGTCCAGATCGGATAGGAAATTCCGCCGTAGGAAACGAGGCCTTCGTAATCGCCTTGTTGATTGCCGTAGTTAATTCCAGGGCAGGGAAACACGCCGCCGCAATCATGCTCATTCGAGCTCACGTTCGACACGCGCGTGTTCGGTGACGACCAGGTTGCGCCGCCATCTATCGATCGCGCGAGATAAGTATCGGTCATGTAACGCGAGCCGGTGGTGTCGTTGCGCGTGTCATAAAATGAAATGTTCACGTCGCCCGTGATTGGATCGACCGACATCCAATGATTGAAACGATCGACCAGGATCGACAATTGATCGGCTGCGGTTCTGCGCGCAGACCAATGCGCGCCTTTATCGTCGGAAAACGCAAAATAAATGTCGGTCGTTCCTTTGGCCGTTTTGTCCATCCACGAACAATAAACGCGGCCGCGATGCAGCCCGCTCGAACGATCTACATCGACCACCGGATAAACGAGCGCCGCGCGAAATGATTCCGCGGGAATGGCGATGTCGAACGGAATGCTCTTCGTCGCAATCACACTTTGTCGGTCCCAGGTTTTTCCGCCGTCGAGCGAACGGTTAAACGCAACCGTATTGGCCGCGTAATCATTCCACGTGACATAGAGTTCGCCGTTTGGTCCCACCGACGGCGACGCGCCAATTGCGCGGCCCGGCCCTGATGGATCGTCCGCGCGCGTGATCGTAAACGTAGCGCCGTGATCGGAAGATGTTCCCACGCGAATGCCGCCGCCGGTCGATCCACCGGCCGCTGCATCCCACGCGATGTAAACGTTGTCGCGGAATTTGCTGCCCGCATTTGTGTCCGTCGTGATCATCGGCTTGTCGTTGAAATGGCCGCTGCCGCCCTCGAACGAAAAAAACGTCACCGTCGGATAACTTTGCCCGCCGTCGGTCGAGCGAGCGACCGCCATTTCCGAGCCGTTCACGCCATTGCCATTACTAAAATACACGATGATGTAGCCGTAAAAGAGATTTCCGCGCGTATCGAACGCTAGCGTCGGATCGGAACCGAAATCGACTCCGTTCGTTCCTTTCGGCGGCGGCAATGGCAAATCGACGCCGCCCCAGTTCGCACCGCCATTCGAGGAAAAGTAACCGCGCATCGGCAGGCGAAATATTTCATTGGAACCGGCGGCCAGTTGTTTCGAGCGCGCGGCATTTATTGTGATGAAAGTTTCGCTTTGCGGTCCGCATTCATTCGAAACATCGACGTTGCTGCCGGAAAGCACGGAGGATGTTGTGCCCGCCGGATCGATCGCGCCATTGTGCGAGATGTAATCATATTTGTCCCACCACGTCGGATTATGCGTGCTGCTGTTTTGCGCGAATGCGCACGGCCCTGCCGCAAACGCCAGCAGAAATTGGATCGAGAATGAAATTTTTGGCGGCAGGAAATGAAAGGTCATACGCAGACGATCTTAAAACGCTTTTGTTTCTTTTGTCCAAATGATTACGTTCTGAACGAAAGAAATGATTTATCTGGATTACAACGCGACCACGCCACTCTGCGATCCAGCACGCGAGGCGATGCTGCCGTATCTGGATCGACATTTTGGAAATCCATCGAGCATTCACGCAGCCGGTCGCGAAGCGCGCGCCGCCATCGATGACGCGCGCGATAAAATCGCGAAGCTGATCGGCGCGAAACCCCACGAAATTATTTTCACAAGTGGCGGTACCGAGTCGTGCAATCTCGCGGTGCTCGGGCTGGCGCGCTGTCCGCTTTCGCGCGGCGGCCACATCATTTCAAACAAGGCCGAGCATCACGCCGTCTTGAACGCGCTCGAGCATTTGGAAAAGAACGAAGGCTTCGAAGTGACCTGGCTCGACCTTTCTGAAAACGGAATTGTCGATTTTGATCAGCTGAGCAAATCGATTCGGCCGGAAACGCGATTGGTCTCGATCATGACCGCGAATAACGAGACCGGCGTTATTCAACCGATCACGGAAATCTCGAAAATCTGTCGCGAACGCGGCGTGCTCTTGCACAGCGACATGGTGCAATCCTTCGGCAAGATCGACATAAATCTTTCACTCGTGGACGCCGCGAGCTTCGCCGCGCATAAATTTTACGGCCCGAAAGGCGCCGGCTTTCTTTTTCTGCGCAGCGGATTGTCGATCCAGCCGATTCAATTCGGCGGTGCACACGAAAATCAGCGTCGTCCAGGAACGGAAAACGTCGCCGCGATTTCGGGCATGGCTGCAGCTGCCGAATTCACATTGCGCGATCGTGAAATCGAACAAGATCGACAGGAAAAATTGCGCGATGAACTCGCGGACAAGATCGACAAAATCTTTTCGGAAGCGCAACTAAACGGCGGCGCGGCCGATCGGCTCGCCAATACGTTGAACGTAAGCTTCGTCGGCCTCGATTCGGAAATGCTGCTCATCGCGCTCGATCTAAAAGGCGTGTGCGCATCGAGCGGCTCCGCCTGCATGGTCGGCTCAGTCGTCGCGTCGCATGTTTTGCTCGCGATGGGTTTACCGATGGAACGCGCGCGTTCCGCCGTGCGCTTTTCGTTAGGCAAGCAAACAACTTCGGATGAAATCAAAGCCAGTGGAGAAGCGATCGCGCAAATCATTGAGCGGCTTACCAAAAGGAAAGGCAGCGAATACGCTGTCGCTTGAGCAGCTCGAGCTGCCGCTCGCAAGATCGACAACTGTAGCCGCGTCCCTGCGGGACGCCGCGCGCTTCGCACAGCGAAGCGGCTACAACGATGTCGATCTTGAATTGAGAGCACGCGACTTGTTGCGCGCGCTTGGCGCTGGTCGCACCGCGAATGCTGTTCGCGTGGAATGGAACGCGCGCTTAAAAAGCTGCGCCGGCCGCGCTGACTTCCGAAACAAATTGATCACGCTCAATCCGCGACTGCGCGAACATCCCGCAGAAATAGACCGAACATTTCGTCACGAGCTCGCGCATTTGCTCGCCCAATTTCGCGCTGGCCGGAAAAGAATTTTGCCGCACGGTGATGAATGGCGCGCGGCGTGTGTCGATCTTGGCATCGGCGATGAAAAGCGAACGCACAATCTTCCATTTCCAATCAGTGAACGTGCGCGCCGTTTCCTTTACAAATGTCCGAATTGTTCTCGCGAGTTTCCGCGCGTCCAAAAAATCCGGCGCGCGATTGCGTGCCTCACCTGTTGTCGCGCACATAATCGCGGAGAGTTCGATGCGCGCTTTCGGCTAAAATTAATTCCATACGTGACTCACGTATAGCAATCGAAGGCAAGGGGATTTGGCGGGAGAGCGTCGTTAGAGTTTATCTTCGGGCGTCTCGCCTTTTGTATTTTTCTCACCGCGCAATTTCGCCTGGATAAATATGTCGATGTTGCCGTCCATCACTTCCTGCACGTTGCTCGTCTCCGCGCCGGTGCGGTGATCTTTCACCATTTGGTACGGTTGAAAAACATACGAGCGGATTTGGCTTCCCCAGGCCACGTCACCTTTCTCCCCGTACTGGCGATCTATCTCGGCGCGTTTCTTGTCCTGCTCGATTTCATAAAGTTTCGCCTTCAACATTTTGAGCGCGAGCTCGCGGTTGCGGCCCTGGCTGCGCTCGGCCTGACACGCCACTACGATGCCAGTCGGCTTGTGCACGATCCGCACTGCCGTCTCTACTTTGTTCACGTTCTGCCCGCCTTTGCCGCCGGCGCGAAAAGTCGCGACCTCGACGTCGGCCGGATTGATTTCGATCGGCGTGGAATCCGCGATTTCGGGCACAACATCGACACTTGCGAATGAAGTGTGGCGTCGCTTGTTCGCGTCGAAGGGCGAAATGCGCACCAGCCGATGCACGCCGCGTTCCGTGTTCAGATATCCGTAGGCGTAATCACCGGTTACCAGCAGCGTGACGGATTTTATTCCGACTTCTTCGCCGGTTTGAATGTCGATTGTTTCCGATTTGAAACCGCCGCGCTCGATCCAACGTTGATACATTCGCAGAAGCATGTCCGCCCAATCGCACGATTCCGTGCCGCCCGCGCCGGAATGAATGGTCAGAAACGCGTTCGCGCGATCGTTTTCGCCGGAGAGAAACTGTCGCAGCTCGAACTCTGATAATTTTTGCGTAAGCCGCTCGTGTTCTTTGGCCACTTCGCGGTCTGCTTCGACGCGCGCGTGCGCGTCGTTTTCTTCGCCGGCTAATTGTTGCAGCGCTTCGAAATCGTTGATCTCGCGCTCGAGCTCGCGAAATGGACCGATGAGCGACTTTAATCGCGAGACTTCTTCGACATCGATCTGTGCGCGTTCGCGATTGTTCCAAAAATCGGCCGCGGCCATGCGCGCTTCGAGTGCGCTCAGATTTTTTTCGAGCTTCGGCAGGTCAAAGAAACCTCCGCAGCTCATCCGCGCGCGTCTTCAAATCTTCGGCGCTGATTGCTTGAACATCGGTAGGCATGCGAAAAAATAGCGCGCTATCGCGCAGCTTCCAGTGCGAACTAGGATGTTAGTGGGAACCGTGCTGCGGCGTGCTCGGCTTCGCCGGCCGCGCCGCTTCGAGGCGGAAAATCGTTTCGCCTTCCTTCATGACGTCGAGACGATCGCGCGCAAACGTTTCGAGATAAGTCGCGTCGGTCTTCAACAGACTCACTTCGCGAGTTTGCCGCGCGAGCAAGATTTTCTGCTCGTCCCTTTGGCCTTGCAGTCGTTCGATGTCGTTGCGGCTTTGCGAAAGTTTTTTGTACGGCGGCACAAACAAACTTACGATCACGAGCCAGATCGCGAGGAAGAGAAGAATTCGCAGAAGCCGATTGAGCCGTTGCCAGAGAGTCGCGTCGCGACGCGCGCGGAAATCGCCGTATGCTTGTTCCACTAGCGCATCATACCGCCATACACGGCCTTGTCACCCAGTTCTTCCGCAATGCGCAGGAGTTGATTATATTTCGCAACTCGATCTGTCCGGCAAAGCGAACCGGTCTTGATTTGACCGGCGTTCGTCGCGACTGCGATGTCGGCAATGGTTGTGTCTTCCGTTTCGCCGGAACGATGACTGATGACCGACGTGTAATTATTTTGCTTCGCCAAGTCGATCGTCGCGAAGGTTTCGGTCAACGTCCCGATCTGATTCACCTTGATCAAAATCGAGTTCGCCACGTGCTCGGCGATCCCTTTCCGCAAAAAATCGACGTTCGTGACAAACAGATCGTCGCCGACCAGCTGAATCTTTGCGCCGAGACGCGCCGTCAATTTTTTCCAGCCTTCCCAATCATTTTCCGCGCAACCGTCTTCGATCGAGATGATCGGGAAGCGCGCGCTAAGATCGACATAATAATCGATCAGCTCGTCCGCGCTACGCTTCGAGCCGTCCGATTTTTTAAAAACGTAAGCGTTTTGTTCGCAATCGAAAAATTCTGAGGCGGCCGGGTCGAGCGCGATAAAAATTTCTTCGCCGAATTTGTAACCGGCTTTTTTGACCGCCGCGGCGATCGATTCGAGCGCGTCTTCCGCCGAATCGAGTTTTGGCGCGAACCCGCCTTCATCGCCGATCGCGGTGGAGAGATGTCGATCTTTCAAGACCTCTTTGAGCGCGTGAAAAACTTCCGCGCCGTAACGAAGCGCTTCCGCAAAAGTCGGCGCACCTTTCGGCATGATCATGAATTCCTGAAAATCGATCGGCGCATCCGAGTGCGCGCCGCCGTTTAAGATGTTCATCATCGGAACGGGCAAGACGTGCGCGTCGTCTCCGCCTAGATACCGAAAGAGGGAAAGTTTTTCCGCGGCCGCAGCGGCGTGCGCGTTCGCGAGTGAAACGCCGAGCAGCGCGTTTGCGCCGAGATTTTTTTTATTCTTCGAACCGTCCAGCTCGATAATCTTATTGTCGATCTTGGCCTGGTCGCGCGCGTCTTCGCCGAGCAGCTCCGGCGCAATTTTTTCGTTCACGTTGGCGACCGCGCGCGTTACGCCTTTGCCGCCGTAGCGTTTCTTATCGCCATCGCGCAATTCCCACGCTTCATGCTCGCCAGTGCTCGCGCCGCTCGGCACGGCCGCGCGCCCAAACGCGCCACCGTCCAGTCGGACATCGACTTCGATTGTCGGATTGCCGCGCGAATCGAGAATTTCACGCGCGATGATCGCCTTGATGCTTGTGGCCGCCATAAAAAATGTCGCGCTATCATGCGCCGCTTTCCACATTCCGCAATCCGCTTTCCGCGGTGAAAACATTCCCGCTGGCAATCTGGGCGAGGGGAGTTAATTTTCGCGATGCGTTCTTCCATGCGCTGGGCCGCGGCCGTTCTGCTCGCGGGCATTTGTGCCGCGATCGGTGTGGAACCGGCGCGTCTGCCTGCGGATCAATTGGCCAGAGCGATTCGCAGCGATGCCATCACCATTCCGTCGCCCGGAGAACTTTTTGCCGCGCTCGAAAAACCGGGCAAGCCAAATTGGTCGGGACAATATCGTCCGCCGATTCCGATGACGTATCGCAATCGCGCGCAAATCGCGCTCAACCTCGGCGGACTCATTGCCGATGGTTTCATCGCGGTCGAAGCGCAGGACAGTCAGCAGGTAAAAAATATCGGCACCGACATTATTAAATTAGCGAAAGCGCTCGGCGTGAGCGAGCACGTGCTCAGCCGCGGCAACAGCTTGAATGATTTCGCGGAGAGCAGCGAATGGGACTCACTTCAGGAAGAGCTCGAGGCGACGCAAAACGAAGTGAAGCTCTCGATGCAATCGCACAGCGATCAGGACCTCGTCATTCTCGTCAGCCTGGGTGGTTGGATTCGCGGCACGCAGGTGGTGACTGCGGCCGTCATTCAAAATTACGATGAACGCAGCGCGAAAGTTTTGCGCCAGCCGGCGCTGGTCAATTTCATTCACGCAAAAGTAAACGACATGTCGCTGGAATTGCGCAACGAGCCGCTGGTCAAAGATGTCAGCGAGCAATTGGCCGGAATCGAAAAGCTGGTTGCATTCACGCCCGGAAAAGCGCCGGAGGTCGGTGAGATTCGGAAATTGAACGAAGCCGTCGCCAAGCTCATGGACGAAATCCAGAGCAAACCGGAGCCGAAATGAGACCGCGGCGCGCGCTTTTAGTTTTTATGTCGATCTTGTTGGCTGCGTCGCTGCGCGCGGAGAGCGATCAGGAAGTGGAAGCGCACAAAGTCGCGCTCGACACGGCGGGCGCCTTTTCAAATGACGGATTCAAAATTCGCGATGGCCATTGGGCTGGGCAAATCAAACCGCATGACCGCGCGCTCATCGCGGTGAATCTCTACGCTGGAAATCAATATTGGTTTTCCATCGGCGCCGGCGAGAAGGCGAAAAAGATCGATGTCGATCTTTATGATGAGACCGGCAAAAAGGTTGTGACCGAAAGTTATAATTCTGGCGGCGCAAAAGCGGCCGCGGGGTTTTCCCCCACGAGCAGCGGCCAATATTTTGTCTCGGTCGGATTGCTGGAAGGTGAGCCGAGCACGTTCTGTCTCGTTTACTCATATAAGTAGCGCATTTTTTGCGCGCTCGCTCTTGCAATCGCCGTCCGTGCGCGGTGAAGTTGTCGTTTTCCGGATCATGATCGCGCTCCAGGTTTTTTTTGAAGGAAACGTGCAAGGCGTCGGCTTTCGCTGGTCGATTAAAAACATCGCAAAAGGTTTTGACGTCACCGGATGGGTGCAAAATCTCTCCGATGGCCGCGTGGAAATGCAGGTCAGCGGCGAAGAAACGGAAGTGCGCGCATTTCTGGAAGCGATCGGCAAAAGCGACCTGCGCCCGCACATTCGCAAACAAACCGAAAACCCCTGCGCGCAACCGCCGAATGCGCGCGGATTCGAAATTCGCCATGACTGAGTCCGCTGCCGCTGTCGCCGTCACCGGGTTGACGAAGGTTTTTCCCGTACCATGGCAAAGACGCGCCATCGTCGCGGTGCGCGATCTGAATTTGCGCGTTGAACCCGGCCAGGTTTACGGATTGCTCGGCCCCAATGGCTCTGGAAAGAGCACCACGCTGAAAATTATTCTGGGACTCGCTTCGCCCACGCGCGGCAAAACGGAAATCTTCGGACGCGACAGCGCGCTGGTGGAAAGCCGTGAGTCGGTCGGTTTTCTGCCGGAGAATCCGTACTTCTACAAATTCCTCACCGGCGAAGAGACTCTGCGTTTTTATGGCAAGCTTTGCGGCTTGCGCAGCGCGCAATTGGCCGCCCGAGTGAACGAACTTCTCGATCTTGTCGGCCTAGCGAGTGCGCGCGATCGGCGTCTGAGCGGCTATTCCAAAGGAATGCTGCAACGGATTGGTCTGGCGCAAGCTTTGATCAACGAACCGCGCCTCGTGGTGCTCGACGAACCGACGGCCGGAGTCGATCCGGCTGGTTCGCGCGAGATTCGCGATTTGATTGTCGATCTAAAAACGCGCGGGATCACTGTGCTGCTTTCATCGCACTTGCTCGCGCAAGTGCAGGAAATTTGCGATCGCGTGGGTATTCTCGCAGAAGGCGTGCTCGTGCGCGAAGGCGCGTTGCAAGATTTGATCGCGATTGAAAATCAAACGGAATTGGTTTTAGAAAACGCGTCGCCGGAACTAATCGCGCGAATCGAAGCGGCGGTCCAGAACTCCGACGCGCGCATGGTCGCGCAACGCCCGCCCCGCACATCGCTCGAGCGACTTTTCCTGGAAGCGACCAAGAAAAAGTGACAACGCAAAGCAGGCGATATCCAAGACCATCGCGCACCAACGTCGCATGCGATCGCCTCTCCCTTTTGAAAAGGGAGAGGATTAAGGTGAGGGATTTTCAGGAAGGCGTTCGTTTAGCGCAAACCAAATTGCTTGAAGTATACTGTCGAGTTCGGAGCGGACGTGATGATTCCAAAATCGCAACACTAGAATTCCTTCGCTGGCGAGAAACTTCTCTCGTGCGCGATCGTGCGCTTTGCGTAACTCGTAGCCGTGTCCTGAACCATCCAATTCAACGGCGAGCTTGGCGGCAGGACAATAGAAATCGAGTATGTAACGATCGATGGGATGCTGTCGCCGGAATTTATAGCCGTCGAAATTTCGATTCCGCAAATGACGCCAGAGAATTCGCTCGGGTTCCGTTGCTTTTTTGCGAAGCAAACGAACGCGGTTCACAAGAAAGTTATTTAACTGCTAAAATCGGCGCGCAAAAAGCGAAATTGCTTGAGCTGTCAAAGCGTCAACCCCTCACCTTAATCCTCTCCCCGAGAACGCGGAGAGGCGAAGCCGAGCGCCAGGACTGAAAATGATGCGTGTTCAACATTCCTTCTTTTCGCCGGCCCGCATCGCGGCGATTGCGACGAACACTCTAACCGATCTCGCTCGCCAGAAAGTTTTTTATGTCGTCCTGATTTTCGCGTTGGTGCTGATTGGCAGCTCGGTTTTCCTCGCGCGAATGACTTTCCAGCAGGAGTTCCAGGTATTGAAAGATATTTCGCTCGGCGCCATGTCGATCTTTACTTCGCTGCTTGCGGTCGTGGCGACGGCGCGCCTTCTGCCGCAGGAAATCGAGGACCGTACGATCTACACGATCCTGGCCAAGCCGGTGCCGCGTTTTGAATATCTCGCCGCGAAACTGCTCGGCGTTCTTTTGTTGCTCGCCATCGCGATGATCGTGATGTCTGCGCTTTTTTTTGCCGCGCTTTATTTTCGCGAAGCAAGCGTGCTCGGTGAAACGGCGCGGCAATTTTCCGGCGCGCCGGCCGAACAACTGAACGATGCGTTGCGCACGGTACGCGCGTCGGCTTTCAACGCGAACTTGCTGCCCGCCATCGCCATCATTTACACGAAAGCATGTCTGCTCGCGTCGCTCACGCTTTTTGTTTCCACCTTCGCGACGACAAACATCTTCACGGTCGTGGTGATGGTTTGCATTTATTTCATCGGCCATTTGCAAGCGATAGCGCGCGAGTACTGGTTGCAAACACATGGCGGCGTCGGGTTGGCACGAATTTTTCTTGCGCTCGTCGCGCTTCTTTTTCCCGACCTGCAATCATTTAATCTTGTGGATGACGTCGTGGCCGGCGCGGCGATTCCGTGTGCGCTATTTTTGAAAACGGCGGCCCTGGGCGGTTTTTACACGCTCATTTATCTGCTCTTCGCGTGCGTCGTTTTTTACGGTAAGGAATTGTGATGCGTTTCTTCTCGACGCTCGCGCTCGTTCTTCTTTTCGGAGTTTTGAAATTGCCGGTCGAACGTTCGCTCGCGGCACAAGATCGACAATTACGTTTTCGCGCGGTCGCGCTTGATCTGGATTTACGCGACCAAATCGGACAGCTCGGTTTCATGGCGGCATTGAGCGGGTTTCGCTCGCTCGTGGCCGACGCGCTTTTCATCCAGGCGCACGTCGCCTGGGAACGAACGGAGTGGGGCCGCGTCCTTTTTCTTTTCCGGCAAGTGACGACGCTCCAACCGCGCGCAATTTTGTTTTGGGACATAGCCGCGTGGCACATGGCTTGGAACGCGAGCGTTGCCGCGATGAACGATTCCAGTCAGCCGCGGGTCGCGTTGCGCATGAAAGCGCAGCGCGAATATTTCGATCTTGGGAAAGATTTTCTCGAACGCGGAATTAAAAATAATCCCGATGCGCCGCAGCTTTACGAAGCAATGGCGCGCCTTTACAAAGACAAATATAAAGATCACGCGAGCGCCTCGGAATTTTACGACAAGGCCTCGCTGCTTCCGGGCGCACCCGGTTATGACAAACGTTTTTCGGCTTACGAGCTTTCCTATTGCGAAGGCCGCGAGCGTGAAGCTTATGAACGATTGCATCAGCTCTATGCCATGGGGCAGAATGAGCGATTGCCGACCTTGCTCGCTCGGCTAAAATTTCTCGAAGACAAACTCAACATTCCGGCCGACCAGCGAATTCCCGAAGCAGATCGTTAGATAGACAAACACGCCGTGCGCAACGCCATCTTCAGCGACATTCACGCGAACCTCGAAGCGCTCGAGTCCGTTCTCGCGGACGCGCGCGAGCAAACCTGCACCGAGTTTATTTGTCTCGGCGACGTCGTCGGTTACAACGCCAATCCGCACGAATGTCTCGAGATCGTTCGGAAAATGGATTGCCCCGTCGTTAAAGGCAATCACGACGAACAAGCTTCGCTCCTCGAATCCTCCCGCAATTTTAATGAGCTGGCCGAGCGCGCCATCGATTGGACGCGCGCGCATTTGACCGATGACGACAAACAATGGCTGCGCGATCTGCGTTTCTCCCGGCCCGTGCGCGACTTCACTATTGTCCATTCCACTCTCGATACGCCGGAGCAGTGGGGCTACGTCTTTAATAATCTCGATGCCGCGGCTAGTTTTACTTATCAACACACGCCGCTCTGTTTTTTCGGACACACTCATGTGCCCGTCGCCTATGTCCGCGATGACGACGGCGTGCGTCGCGCGCGCATGGAACAACTCCCGATCGAGCCTGGCAAAAAATATTTCATTAACGTCGGCAGCGTCGGCCAGCCGCGCGATGGCGATTGGCGCGCCGCCTATTGCATCTACGACACCGAGAAAAATACCGTCGAGCAGCGTCGCATAAAATACGATCTCGAGACCGCGAAAAAGAAAATCATCGACGCCGACCTGCCGCGGCTTCTGGCCGAGCGGCTCGGGATCGGACGCTAAGATCGACATAAACTTTTGGGCGCCGTTTTCTGAAATCAATTCTCGTTATCAAGCCGAGTTCACTCGGCGACATCGTTCACACGCTCCCGGCCGTCGCCGCCATTCGTGACGCGAATCCAAACGCGCAAATCACCTGGGTAATCAACCCGGAGTGGGCACCACTCCTGCGCGGAAATCAGGACGTGAACCACGTCCATATTTTTCCGCGGGGCGAATTTAGTGGCTTGAACGCGCCACGCAGTTTGTGGCCCTGGTTAAAGTTAACGCGAAAGCTTCGTCCCGACGCGGCGATCGATTTTCAAGGACTTCTGCGTAGCGCGCTCATCGCAAAGGTCAGCGACGCGCGCGAAGTTTTTGGAATGAGCGACGGCCGCGAAGGTTCACGTCTCTTTTACAAACATGTTGCGCGCGTCAACCGCCGCGCCCACGCCGTCGAGCGTTACTTGAAACTGGCGGAAGCGTTTGGCGCGACCATCGGCGACCAATTGCGCTGTCCATTGCCCAGCGGCGATCCGCTACCGCGCTTCGACGAATATCCGCCGTTTATTTTGCTGCACCCGTTCGCGCGCGGGCAGGGGAAATCGCTTTCCGGAAAGATCATCGAAGAAATCAGTCGCGCCTTTGCTCCCACCCGCGTCGTCGTAGTCGGGAAAAGTTCGCAAAAATTTCCCGTGCTCGAAAACTGTGTCGATCTAACCAATCAAACCACGCTGCTGCAATTGATCCATCTCATTCGCCGCGCCCATTTCGTCATCAGCGTCGACAGCGGCCCGATGCACATCGCCGCGGCCGTGAACGATCGTTTATTGTCGATCCATACCTGGACAAATCCGCAACGCGTCGGCCCCTACAATCCTGACGCCTGGATTTGGAAACATGGAAAACTTTTGCGCGTCAGCGAATTGGAAACCACCAAACTCAAACGTCACGGCCGCAAATTCAAAACCAAAGACGTCGCCGCCATCGCCGAACTGATTCGCCCGCTTGTCCCAGTCGATCCGATGCTGGTTTAGTGTTTGGTTTGCAATTCTGCCAGAAGTTTTTCGTATTTTCTTGTGAACGGATGATCGGGACCCAAGACTTTGCGCTCACTTTCCACGGCACGCCGCGCAAACGCTGTAGCTTCGGCCATCTTATTTTGCCGGGCCAATCCAGATGCAAGGGTGTAGCATGATTCTATTGTGTCGGGATGCTCTGGCCCAATTACTTTTTCCTGTAGTTTGATTACCTCCCGCAGATCTTCTTCGGTGTCCTTGCCTTCCGCTATGAGCGTCTTATCCAAACCGCTACGGCTTTCCAGAGTATCAGGGTGCTCGCGCCCTAGAATTTTTTCCCTGACCTTGATTACATCGCGATATTCGGCTTCGGCCTCGGCGTATTTGCCCTGACCTTGGAGCGAGTCGGCGAATATGTCGCGACTCTCGAGAGTGTCGGAATTCTCTGCGCCAATTGCTTTTTCTTGCAGCTTAATTACTGGCCGAATCTCCGCTTCTGCGGCGGCATACTTGCCTTCATAATGCCCAAGCGTCGAGGCGAGAACGGCCCGACTTGATAGCGTCTGTAGATCTTCCGGTCCAAGAATCTTTTCTTTAAGTTTGATTGTGTTTACAAGCTCGTTTTCCGCCTCGACAAATTTGCCTTGAGCGCCTAACACCCACGCCCAGTTGACGCGAGCACTGAGAGTCCGAGGGTTTTCGACCCCAAACAATCTCGCATTTATCGTAATCAAATCGTTAAGTTGCTTCTCGGCTTCTTCGTACTTGCCTTGAGCCATCAAGGCAACCGCGAGTGTCGTTCGGTTTGAAAGCGTTTGAGGATTCTCAGGTCCAATTGTTTGTGCTTGAAGTTTGACCAATTCACGAAGCTCTCTTTCCGCTTCGGCATAAGCACCGCGCCTTCGAAAAGCCCATGCGAGAGATCTTCGTGTTTGAAGTGTCCACGGGTTTTCGGGTCCAGCAATTTTCTCTTTCAGCCTAATGACCTCCCGGTACTCATTTTCACCCTCGGCATACTTACCCTGGCTACATAAGGCGAAAGCTAAACTGTGCCGTGCATCGAGCGTTGCGGGTTTTTCTGGTCCAAGAACCTTTTCTCGGAGCGCAACCACCTCACGGCACTCCATTTCGCCTTCTGCGTACTTACCTTGATCGACAAGGGCTTCGGCCAGCGCGTGGCGATCATCAAGCGTCCGAGGGTTCTCTGCGCCAAGCACCCTTTCTTTCATCTGTATTATTTGACGATATTCCGTTTCCGCATCTGCAAACTTACCTCGTCCCATTAAAGCCCGGGCCAAGTTGCTTTGGCTTTCTAACGAGACAAGGTTGTCTGGCCCAAGAACTTTTCTTCGAATCGCCAGTAGGTCTCGATATTCCCTTTCACTTTCATCGTACCTTCCGGCATTCGAAAGGAGAGCCGCGAGATTTTCCCGGTAACCAAGTACATCTGGGTGTGCGGCACCGAGCGATTTCTCCGCAAGTTTAATTACTTGGCGATACTGCGACTCCGCGTCAGATAATTTTCCCTGCGCGGCTAGCGCCGCAGCTAGACCGGCCCGGCTTCCAAACACATATCTGTCTTGCGCTCCCAGCGCTTTCTCTTCAGTGCTAACCAGTTCTCGATATTCCTTCTCCGCCTCGACGTAGCGCCCCTGATAGAATAGCAGCGACGCAAGTGAGTCATAGGTACCTAGCGTGTCCCGGTGCTCGCGTCCGAGAACCTTGCTTCGGAGCGCTATCAACTCACGGCATTGTTTTTCCGCCTCCTTGTAATTGCCGCGCCTCGCCAAAACCCATACGAGCTGGTCGCGACTGTCGAGAGTGTCAGGATGCTCAACTCCAAGAGCCTTCTCTCGTAACTTTAAGACTTCACGGTATTCCGCTTCCGCGTCCGAATATTTACCGCGAGAGTCAAGTTCACTGGCGAGATTACTACGAGTTCGAAGTGTGTCTTGATGGTCAGGGCCTAGAACTTTTTCCCTAAGCTTCAGCACGTCTCGCAATTCCTTTTCCGTCTCGACATCCTTGCCTTGGCTTGAAAGCGCAATTGCCAAGCTGTGGCGACTCAAAAGCGTTTCGGGATGCTCCGGCCCGAGAATCTTCTCCTCTAACTTAATGACATCGCGGAGCTCGGCTTCCGCTGCACCGCCCTTCCCTTCCTGAGTGAAAGTATAGGCCAATCGATTGCGGCTTCTGAGGGTGTCTGCATGTTCTGGACCGAGGACGCGCGTGCGCACTTCGACAACGCTTCGAAATATTGTTTCGGCTTCGCTATACCGTCCCTGATCAATAAAGAGGTTACCGATCGCGTACTCGATCTCTGCCCAGATCTTCGAATCACGATCGCGATCCGTTAACCTCTCCGCAGTCCGAAAATGCTCCAAAGCGCGCGCGTATTGAATGCTCTTTTGTGCCGCCAAGCCAGCCAGTTCTAACGCCAGTGATGCATCGCTCGATTTCGGCGGCACAGCTTTTGCCGCTTCATCAGAGGCTTTCAACGCCAACTGCTCGGCTTCGGCATAGTCCCTTGCAACATAAGCTGCATTTGCCCGCTCATAGTTAGTGGCGTTGGACGAATGCCTCAGTTCCTCCGCGAACTTGGGGAGCTTTTCCCGCAAAACTTTGGGATTAAGCCCGAGTTGTTTGCCGAGTTCGACGTAAACACTGTCTTCGACCGCAGCTTGATTTTTGTTAGAAGGGTCCTGTGCGGCTTGAAATCCAACATTCGGCGCATTGGCTTCTTTTCGGGGTTTCACAGGGTTTTCCGCCGCTTGAGACTCGCGCGTTTGTGCTTCGACCGCCGGGTAAGCCACGACCCCTTTACGCAGCAGCTCGTCCATTTTGCTTTGCATCGTGACGAGTTGCTGCGAGGTATGCTGCTGGCGTTGTAAAACCCAGATCCCTAAGGCCACTGTCATCACGAGAAGTGCGCCTACTGCAAATGCCCATTGCTTTACGCCGCGACGCAGCCGCGTAAGATCGTCGCGAAGTTTGAGGACGCTCGCTTCCAATCCTTCGCTGCTGGTCAAGGGATGAAAAACGTGCGTGTCAGATTGGAGCCGAGTCCGATAAGACGCCTGTAACTGATAAAGCTCATCTGATTCGCCATCGCACGAATCGGCGGGGAAATGTTCGCCAATGAAAAGGTACCAAACCTTTTTGCCATGCTCTCTCGCGTAGAGCGCTTCGTATTGCGTGTAACTTACGCGACCAAATTTTTCGTCAGGCACTGGCGGCTCTGCGCCGTAACATTGGCCGACCAGTTGAACGACGCCTTTGCAGTGGTCGATCTGTTGCTGCAGAATGTCACGCAGGTCGCCACTTTCTGTGCCGAAGATTTCCTGCCAGACCGGCTGATAGCCGAGAAATGTCAGCGTGTTGGCCACGAGTTGCCGCGCGCTCTTCAGCTCACGACTGACCGCGGAAATAAAAATAAGCGGACGAGGTGTCACCGCGATGGTCGGCCTAACAAGTAAATGTCGATCTTACAAGCGCAGAAGCCGATTCAGTCGGTCGATCCGATGCTGGTTTAGAATTGCGCTCGTTGGTGAATGACAAATTCGGCGAGCTGGAAGTCGCGCGGATAGGTGATTTTGAAATTGAAATCCTGGTTCGGAACAAGCACGACTTTGCGGCCGAGCTGTTCAACAGCAGATACTTCATCGGTAATCACGATACTTTTCGCGCCAACCGCTTTGTAGGCTTCGACCAAAAGATTGCGGGCAAAGATCTGCGGCGTTTGCATGGCGAAGAGTTGATCGCGATCGACTGATTCGCGAACGACAAGATCGACATCGGCGCGTTTGAGCGTGTCGGTGATCGGTTCCGCCAAGGCCGCGCCGCCGTGCGCGCGCGCGGCTTCGAAGACGCGTGTGATCTTTTCCGGCGTGATGAGTGGCCGCGCCGCATCGTGCACCGCGACGAATTGGCTGCCAGGATCGACATTGTCCAAACCGGCGCGGACTGAGTCCTGCCGCTTCATGCCGCCGGCCACAATTTTTTTCACCTTGCTCTCTGGCTGAACGAGCTTGCGCAGTTCAGCGAGTGTATCGTCGCGACCGATCACAATAATTTCAGTGACGCAATCGGTCCGCTCGAAGGCGTCAATCGTGTGCGCGATAACGGGTTTGCCCGCGAGCGGCGCGAAAAGCTTGTCGAAACCCATTCGCTCGCTGCTGCCCGCTGCGACAATAATCGCTGTCAGCATCTTGCGATCTCAGTCGTTAGGCCGGCAACTGCTTCTGCACTTCAGCGCTCAAGGTTTTTCCATCGGCACGTCCAGCCGCTTTGGCTTGTGCGGCTTTCATGACCGCGCCCATTTGCGCTTTTGAAGTTGCGCCGACTTCGGTGATCGCGTCGCGCACAAGCTTGGCCAGCTCTTCCGCGCCGAGCGATTGCGGCAGGTAAGCGTTCAGGATTTCGAGCTCCGCTTTTTCTTTCGCCACCAATTCGGGCCGGCCGCCTTTTTCAAAACTCTCAATCGAATCCTGTCGTTGCTTCACTTGTTTGCGAATGACTTGCGTCACGGCGGCGTCATCGATTTCGCCTTCCGTGCCGGGTTTTTCGATGGCGGCGTATTTGAGTGCAGACTTCAACATGCGAAGCACGCCGAGCTTCGCGGCGTCTTTGGCGCGCATTGCGTCCTTCAAATCGGAGTCAATTCGCTCCTGAATCTTCATGCGCGAAAACTACGGCGTTGAAATGCAATTGTCGATCTTGTCGGCAATCGCGATGATTTACGCGCCGCCTTGGATTCGTTCCGCGCATGCGCGCGCAGATTCCGCGTCGCTCACCGAAACAACGTCGACATCTTTGCGTGTGCGTTTGAGCAAGCCGGCCAGCACGCCGCCCGGTCCTAATTCGATAAAGAGTTCGCAGCCAAGATCGATAAGTTTTTCCATGCAATCGGTCCAGCGCACCGTGCTCGTGACTTGTTCCTGCAATGTGCGCCGGATTTCTGGCAGCGTTTTTACTTCATCGCCGGTCACGTTACTCACGACCGGAAACTGCGGCAGTTGCATCTGCACATCGAGCAGCGCGGCGCCGAGTTTTTCATAAGCGATTTGCATCAAGCGCGAATGATAAGCGCCGGCGACATTGAGTAGAGTGGCGCGGCGTATGCCGTATTCTTTCGCGACGCCAACCGCGGCTTCGACTTTTGCAAGCTCGCCGGAGATGACGATCTGGCCCGGCGCGTTGATGTTTGCGACATCGACATCTTCGTCCGCGGCCAACTGGCGGACTTCGTTTTCCGCAGCGCCGATCATGGCAGCCATGCCGCCGGATGTCGCGGTGCACGCTTCCTCCATCAATTCGCCGCGTTTTTGCACAAGCTTGAGACCGTTCTCGAAATCAAATGTTCCCGCGGCCGCGTGCGCGGTCAGTTCGCCTAACGACAAGCCGGCTGCGCCGGTAATTGCAAAGTCGCCCGCCAGTTCGCGCAAGATCGACATGCACGCGAGCCCGTGCACAAAAAGCGCCGGCTGGCAGTTCGAAGTCTTCGTCAGTTCCTCGATCGGGCCGTTCAACATCACATCAGTCAGGCGGCGGCCTAGAATTTGATCCGCTTTGCGAAACAAGTTTGCCGCGACAGGAAATTGATCGCCCAGGTCGCGTCCCATACCGACGCTCTGTGCGCCTTGCCCGGCAAAAAGCAGCGCGATCTTTTTCATTCTGTCCGCTACTTAATCGCGTTCTTTTCTGGAGGGCGAGCGCGAATTCGAAAAATGGGAGGTCATCCCGAGCCGCGCAGAGGGCGAGGGACCTCACAAACGTTCGTGTCACGTAACCAACTGAACGGTCCCTCGCATTCGCTCGGGATGACAGCGAAATGCTGTCACTTTACGCTTGCGTGCTTTAGGGCTGCCGCGAGCATAATTGCAATTGTCGATCTTATGGCTTTCACCACGCGCGAAATCGAATCACCCGATCCGGTGACGCGTGTCGTCGCGGCGGACGCGCAATTGCGCGAAAATTTCGGCGACGATTTCGGCGAGAAGATGGTGCTCAACATGGGGCCGTCGCATCCCGCCACACACGGCGTTTTGCGACTCGTGCTCGAACTCGATGGCGAAGTGATCGTCAAAGCAACGCCCGATGTCGGTTTCCTGCATCGCGGCGATGAAAAAATCGCCGAGAACATGCAATACAATCAGTTCGTTCCATACACCGACCGGCTCGATTATCTCGCGCCCCTTTCCAACAACGTCGCCTACGCGCTGGCCGTAGAGAAATTGATGGGCTGGGAAATTCCGCCGCGCGGTCAGGCCATTCGCACAATTTGTTGCGAAACATCGCGCATCTCCGCGCACCTGATGGGACTCGGCGCGATGGCTCTCGATCTTGGCGCGATGACCGTGTTCCTCTACACGTTCACCGAGCGCGAAAAACTTTACGATTTGTTCGAGCTTCTGACGGGCGCGCGTTTCACGACTTCATACACGCGGGTCGGCGGACAGATTCGCGATCTACCCGCGCAATTCATTCCGCAATTGAAAAAGTTTCTCGATGAATTTGGGCCAGCGCTGGATGAATGCGACAAATTGCTCACGCGCAACAAAATTTTTGTCGATCGCACTAGAGACGTCGGTGTGATCACAAAAGATCGGGCTGTTGCTTACGCGCTTTCCGGTCCGAACCTGCGCGGCAGCGGCGTCGATCACGATTTGCGCCGCAAACATCCTTATCTCGATTACGACAAATACGATTTCGACGTCGTCGTCGGCAGTGCGGGCGATTGTTACGATCGGTATCTGGTACGCATCGAAGAGATGCGGCAAAGCGTGCGCATTTTGCGACAAGTGATCGACAAATTGCCGGAGGGCCCGATCAACGTGGCCGACTGGAAAAATATGTTGCCGCCGAAATCGCACGTCATGACGAAAATGGAGGAGCTCATCCATCATTTCATGGTGGTGACCGAAGGACTCGATGCGCCGCCGGGCGAAATTTATTTCGCGGCCGAAAATCCGAAGGGCGAGCTCGGCTTCTATATCAAGAGCAAAGGCGGCGGGGTGCCGTATCGGCTCAAGATCCGCGCGCCGTCGTTCGTGAATTTAAGCATCTTGCCAGAACTTTTGCCCGGCTGCATGGTGAGCGACGTGGTCGCGGTTCTCGGCAGTCTCGATTTTGTGATGGGTGAATGCGACCGATAAAAACGTTATGAAAAAATTGTCGATCTTGGAATTGTCGATCTTGTTTTGCGCGGCGTTCATTGCGCTTTCGTTGGTCAGCTGCAGCCAATCGAAATTAACGAGCGCGAATTACGACCAGGTCAGCGTGGGTATGAGCAAGGCGCAGGTGGAAAAAATCCTAGGGCCGCCGACATCGGTCGAATCGAAAGACATGCTCATCTACAAGAAGACGACTTATCGCTATGAAGATGGAAAAAAATTCGCGATGATCACCTTCAAGAATGACGAAGTGGACGGCAAAGACACGAACCTTGGGCGCGAACCGTAAGATCGACATGAAACGTGGCGCAAAATTTTTCCAAATGGCGTCAATCGGTGCAGCGATAGTTCTCGCGCTGGCCGGTTGTCACGCCGGCGTGCGTTTGACGAAGGCGAACGTGGACGAAGTTTCCGAAGGAATGACGAAGAAGCAGGTGGAATCGATTCTCGGACCGCCCACCGCGATCGATACGAAGGATTTTCTTGTTCTCAAGACCACGACTTACAGTTATCGGCAAGGCAAGGACACGGTGACGGTTGTTTTCAAGGACGACAAAGTGCAAAGCAAAGCGAGCACGTTGTCGAACTAACGGCGCGCCGAATCGTGGATTCGATCATGCGCGTTCCCGCTGAGCTCGAGCGGAAAATGGACGAAGCGATTGGACGTTATCCGTCCGACCATAAGCGCAGCGCCGCCATGCCGTTGCTGCATTTGTGGCAGGAACATTTCGGATTGCTCGGCGACGACGCGGTCAAGTGGATCGCGTCGAAACTTGAATTGCAACCGATCAACATTCTCGAGCTGCTTACGTTTTATCCGATGTTCCGACAGGAGCGCGCCGGAAAAACGCACGTTCGCGTTTGCCGCACGCTGAGCTGCGCGATGGCCGGCAGTTATCAGCTCATGGAAAATTTTTGCGCGGCCACTGGGATCGTGCGCACGACCGACCATAACGGAATGCACACGCCGGTTTCGTTGAGTGCAAATGGAAATTACAGCATCGAGTTCGTGGAATGTCTGGCAAGCTGCGGCACGGCGCCGGTTTGCATGATCGACGATGAGCTGCATGAAAATCTCGCGCCGCAATCGATTGTCGATCTGGTGCGCAATCCGCAACCGGCGCTGCGAGTGCGAAGATCGCGCCCGCATCCACTCGAGCATCGGCTCATTTTCAAAAACATCGGCCGCGAAGATTACAAGATCGACATAAAAACTTACATCGAAGACGGCGGTTACAAGCAGTTGAAGAAAGCCGTCACGATGTCGCGCGCCGAAATCGTGAATGAAGTGAAAACTTCCGGCCTGCGCGGCCGCGGCGGCGCTGGTTTTCCCTGCGGCGTGAAATGGAGTTTCATCAAGCCCGACGAAAAGAAGCCGGTCTATCTGATTTGCAATGCGGATGAATCGGAGCCGGGCACTTTCAAGGATCGCTACATCATTCACGAAGATCCGCACCAATTACTCGAAGGAATTTTGATTTCCTGTTTCGCGCTAAACGCAAAAACCGCGTACATATATATAAGGGGCGAATTTCCCGAGGGCGCGAAAATCCTCGAACACGCCATCGAGGAAGCGCGGAAGAAGAATTTTCTCGGTAAAAATGTTCTCGGCTCCGGATTCGATTGCGAAGTTTACATTCATCGCGGCGCCGGCGCGTACATTTGCGGCGAAGAAACCGGCTTGATCGAATCGCTCGAGGGCAAGCGCGCGTATCCGCGCATCAAGCCGCCCTATTTCCCAGCGGTGCTCGGTCTTTATATGTCGCCGACGATCGTGAACAATGTCGAAACGCTTTGTCACGTGAAGCACATCATTGCGATGGGCGGCGCGCAGTACGCGCGGCTCGGCCGGCCGAATAACACCGGCACGCGCATCGTGTGCGTGAGCGGGGACGTGCAGCGCCCGGGTTATTTCGAAATCGAAGTGGGCGCGGTCACGATGGGCCAGCTCATTTACGACATGGCGGGCGGCACGAAGTACGGGCGCAGATTGAAAGCTGTCATTCCCGGCGGGAGCTCGGCGAAAGTGTTGCGCGCAGATGAGCGTTTCAAAATAAAAGATCGACAATCCGATGGATCGACAATCGAGCGCGAGATGTCGATCGACGAAATCCCGATGGATTTCGATTCACTCGCCGCGGCGGGATCAATGGCGGGAAGTGGCGGCGTCATCGTGCTCGACGATTCGCGCGACATGGTTTGGACGCTCAACAACATCAACGAATTTTATGCCCACGAATCGTGCGGCCAGTGCACACCGTGCCGTGAAGGGTCGCTTTGGATGAAAAAAATTACCGATCGCATGTTGTTAGGTGGCGGCGTGACAGAAGATCCGCGCACTTTGAAAACGATTGGGGATAACATTGCTGGCCGCACGATTTGCGCATTCGGCGAAGCCTGCGCGTGGCCGACGCAAAGCTTCGTCGAAAAATTTCCGGAAGAGTTTGCCTCGCGCGCGACGAAATCCACTCCTCCGCCGCTGCCGCCGGAATTCACATCTGAAGAATTAATCGCTGAGCAAGAAATCCCGACCGCTCGGCTCGCGCACGATCCCGGCTGGGAAAAGGCGGGCACCGCCGGAACGATCTAATATCGACATGGCTGATCAAACGTCGTTACCAATCTTCAACGTCCAGATCGACGGCGTGTGGCATCAATTTCCGAAAGGCACGCGCCTGATCGAAGCTTGCGAGCAGGCCGGCAGTTACATTCCGCGGTACTGTTATCACAAGAAACTGAGCTCGCCCGGAAATTGCCGGATGTGTTTGATCGAGATGGGTCTTCCGAAAATGGGCCCCGATCGCAAACCCGAAGTTGGCGCCGACGGAATGCCGGTGATCAATTGGATGCCGCGTCCGCAAATTTCCTGCGCGCAAGATATCGCCGACGGCATGGGAGTGCGCACGAACTCGCCGCTCG
Source organism: Verrucomicrobiota bacterium (assembly GCA_041167045.1). Lineage (GTDB taxonomy): Bacteria > Verrucomicrobiota > Verrucomicrobiia > Chthoniobacterales > UBA10450 > CATPCN01. The sequence continues at coordinate 102,752 of JBEEGW010000015.1, read as the reverse complement.
TCAAAGAATGTCAGCGCGGCGTCATGGAATTTTTGCTCATTAATCATCCGCTCGATTGCCCGATTTGCGATCAAGCCGGCGAATGCCGGTTGCAGGAATTCAGCGTCGAGTACGGAAACCAGGCTTCGCGCTTTCTCGAGAACAAAGTGAAGAAGCCAAAAAATGTGGAGCTCGGTCCGCGCGTCACGCTCGATGACGAGCGGTGCATTCTTTGTTCGCGTTGCATTCGTTTTTGCAACGAAATCGCGCACGACGACGTGCTCGGCTTCGTTGATCGCGGCAGTCATACCGTCCTGACGGCGCATCCGGGCAAACGGCTCGAAAATAATTATTCGCTCAACACCGTGGACATTTGTCCGGTCGGCGCGCTGACCTCGACAGATTTTCGTTTTGAAATGCGCGTCTGGTTTTTGAAAGAAACGAAAAGCTTTTGCACTAGCTGCGCGACCGGTTGCAACACCATCATCGGCACGCGCGAAGACGTCATTTACCGGCAAACGCCGCGCGAGAACGAAGAGGTCAATTCGGTCTGGATGTGCGATTACGGCCGGCTCAATTTCGATTTCGTCAATTCGGAGCGGCGATTACGCGCGCCGAAAATTTTGAGCGACGACAAGCTTGTCGCTGCCGATTGGAACGCGGCGATCGCGCACGCCGCGCTGCAATTGAGACATTTCAACGGCTGGGAAATCGCCATTGTCGCGTCGGGCCGCATGACGAACGAAGAACTCTGGCTGACGTCGCGCCTCGCCAAAATTCTTAATGTCGATCTTTTCGACATCGTGCCCCGCTTCGGACCGGGCGATGACATTTTGCTGAGCGAAGATCGCAATCCAAACACGAACGGCGCGAAGCTGCTCGGCCTGACGGTCGATCCTGGCGCGCGCCTCGACGAAATTGCGGAAGCAGTTAAGTCAGGGCGCGTGCGCACTCTCATCGCGCTCGGTGAAGATCCAACCGAGTTTGGAATTTCGGCGGAACAACTGAAACAACTGCCGTCGTTCATCATCATGCATATTTTGGAAAGCGCTGCGACGCAGAACGCGACCGCGGTCCTGCCTTCGTTCGCGTTCGCGGAAAAACGCGGCTCCATGATTAACGGCGACGGTCGCCTGCAACGATTGAATCGCGCGGTGCGCGGTCCCGGTCTGGCGCGCGATGACTGGGAAATTCTGTGCGACCTCATTCAAGGTTACAGCGGACAAAACGGAATTTTCTCGATCGAGGATGTTTTTCGACAGATGAGCGAATCGGTTCCGCAATTTTCCGGATTGAGTTTGAGCAAGATTGGCGATCGTGGCGTGCAGCTTTTGCAGATCGACCAATCGCCCGCGCCGCCGCCCGCGCCCGAGGCGCACGAAATCGAAAAGGCTGAAGGGCAGCGCCCGTCCGGCCGCTAAGATCGACATGGATTATTTTTTTATCGGCATATCGCTCCTCAAAATTGTTTGCCTGCTTGCGGTAGTGCTTGGGCTCATGAATTACGCCGTCTTGGCCGAGCGGCGCGTCAGCGCGTTGATGCAGGATCGACTCGGACCAAATCGCGTCGGACCGGCTGGCTTGCTGCAACCAATCGCCGACGCATTTAAATTTTTGCTGAAGGAGCAATTCACTCCGGCGCACGTGAACAAGTTTTATTATTTCCTCGCGCCTTGTCTCGCCATGATCCCCGCGATTACAACCCTCGCAGTCATTCCGTTTGGCAGCACGCTCGCCGGCGTGCCGATGGTGATCGCGGATGTAAACGTCGGCGTGCTTTTTATTTTCGCGATCGCCTCGTTAGGCGTTTACGGAATCGTGCTCGCCGGCTGGTCGTCGAATTCCAAATATCCATTTCTCGGCGGCGTGCGCTCGAGCTCGCAAATGATTTCTTACGAATTGTCCCTCGGACTCGCGGTCATTCCGATTTTCATGCTTGTCGGCAAATTGCGATTGACCGAGGTCGTTCGTTATCAAATCGAACACGGCTGGTTGATCGCGCCGTTCGTCGGCGATTGGACAAACTTATCCAAATGGTTGCTCGCTATTCCGATGTTGATTTCGTTTTTTGTTTTCATGATCGCAATCTTTGCGGAGACGAATCGCTTGCCGTTCGATTTGCCCGAGGCCGAACAGGAGCTGGCCGGTGGTTATCACACCGAATATGCGTCGATGAAGTTCGGCCTTTTTTTCCTCGGGGAATACATCGCCATGATCACCGGCTCGGCCATCATCGTGACGCTATTCCTCGGCGGTTGGCATTTCCCGGGCATTCCTGACGGCTCGCACGGATGGATTTTCGGATTGCTCAACATCGCGATCTTCTTCGCCAAAGTGATCGCGCTCATTTTCTTTTTCATGTGGGTGCGCTGGACGTTGCCGCGTTTTCGTTTCGATCAACTGATGCGGCTCGGCTGGGTTTTCTTTTTCGAAATCGCGCTCGTCAATATTTTCATCGTTGCGATCATCATCGCTTATTTTCCGAGCTGACATGCCGCTCACGGTCCCACGTCCGAAACTAAACTGGCGCGAACGCATGTATCTGCCTGCGATCGCAGCCGGCATGTTCATCACGATCAAGCATTTCAAAAATATGCTGCTCGGCCGCACCAAAGTGACGATGCAATATCCGGAAGAAAAATGGGACAACCACATGCCCGATCATTATCGCGGCGCGCCCGCGCTCGTGCGCGATGAAGCCGGCCGCGTCCGCTGCGTGGCGTGTCAGCTCTGCGAATTCATTTGCCCGCCGCGCGCCATCACAATCAGGCCCGGCGAAATTCCGCCGACCGATCGCTTCGCCAGAGTCGAAAAATTCCCCGAAGAATTCGACATCGACATGGTCCGCTGCATTTACTGCGGCATGTGCGAAGAAGTTTGCCCCGAGCAAGCAATCTTTCTGCGCAAAGATTATGCGATCACCGGATTCACGCGCGAAGAGATGGTGCATCATAAAGACAAGTTGCTCGAGATCGGCGGCGTCATGCACGGCGTCGTCTTGAAATGGAACGAAAAGAAGTGAGCGCAAGATCGACATCTTTTTGATATGCCCACGTTTCTCTTTTGGATTTTTGCGGCGCTCATGTTGGTTTTCGGCACCGCTGTTATCATCAATCGCAATCCTGTCGCGAGCGCGCTCAGCCTGGTCGTTTCATTTTTCGGATTAGCCGCGCTTTTCCTTTCACTCGACGCCTACTTCCTCGCCGTCATCCAGGTGCTCGTTTATGCCGGCGCGATCATGGTGCTTTTTCTATTCATCATCATGCTGCTCGATCTTCGCGCCGAAAAACTGCGCAAAATAAATTTCGTCGCCGTCAGCGGCGGCGCAGCCGTGGCGCTAGCCCTCTTCACGCAAATCTATTACGTCATCGGCCGGCTCCGCGGCGCGCAGCAAACTTTTCCCGCGCTCAATGACAAGATTGACGATGTCCGCGGCATCGGGTTGCTTTTGTTCAGTCAATTCAGCCTGCCGCTTCAAATTATCGCTGTGCTCGTTCTCGTCGCGACCATCGGCGTGATTGTCTTAAGCAAACGCGAGCTGCGTTAAGTCATGGTCACCCTCGGCGATTATCTGTTGGTGAGTGGCCTGCTTTTCACTATTGGTTTTGCCGGCGTGCTATTACGCCGCAACATCATCATCATTTTCATGGCGCTCGAGCTTATGCTCAACGCCGCCAATCTTTCGCTCGTCGCGTTCTCACGCTTTCGTCTGACCAGCGGCACGCCGAATTATAACGCGCAAGTTTTCGTTTTCTTCATCATTACCGTGGCGGCGGCGGAAGTCGCGGTCGGCCTGGCCATCATCGTCGCGCTTTATCGGGCGCGGCGCACCACCCACGTCGAAGACATCAACAGTTTGAAGTTTTAAGATCGACATATGACTGCGCTGCCCTGGTACGAATTGTTTCTGCCGTTGTTTGCGGCGGTTGCGATCGTGCTTTTTACCAAAAGCAGCCGGCGACTGAGTAGCGCGCTCTCCGTTGGCGCAGTCTTACTGAGCTTCGCTTGCAGCTGTGCAATTTTCCTGAGCTCAAATATCAACGCTGTCGATCTTCGCTGGATTGATCTTAGGCCGACCTTAGACATCCCGTTCGGGCTTACCTTAGACAACTTAGCTAAGACTATGTCAATCTTAGTTACGGGCGTCGGCGCTCTCATTCACATTTATTCGCTCGGTTACATGCGCGACGATCCGGGCAAATCGCGCTACTTCGCCTCCCTCTCGTTTTTCATGTTCGCGATGCTCGGCATCGTTCTCGCGAACAATTTCGTGATGATGTTCATCTTTTGGGAATTGGTCGGCGTCAGTTCCTATTTGCTGATCGGTCATTGGTTCGAGCGCGATCGTGCGGCCGACGCTGCCAAGAAAGCGTTCATCACAAATCGCATCGGCGATTTCGGATTCATTCTAGGCATTTTGATGGTTTGGACTGCAACCGGGTCGATCGTTTTCAGCGAGATCCAAACAAAATTGTCGATCTTAACGAGCAATCCGACATTTCTCTCTGCTGCGGCACTTTTAATTTTCTGCGGCGCCGTCGGAAAGTCCGCACAATTTCCGCTACACGTTTGGTTGCCGGACGCGATGGAGGGCCCGACGCCGATCTCAGCGCTGATCCACGCTGCCACGATGGTGGCGGCCGGCGTTTACATGCTCGTCCGGGTCGGTTTTCTCATCCAGCTCTCGCCGTTCGCGCTCGATGTGATCGCGTGGATCGGCACGATCACCGCGGTAATGGCGGCGCTCATCGCCACGCAACAGAGCGACATCAAACGCATTCTTGCGTACTCCACGCTCTCGCAACTCGGTTACATGATTATGGCAGTCGGTCTGGCGTCGGGCGAAGCGGCCATGTTTCATCTTTTCACGCACGCATTTTTCAAAGCGCTCCTCTTTCTCGGCGCCGGTTCGATCATTGTGATGCTGCATCACGAGCAGAATATTTGGAAAATGGGCGGGCTCGCCGGGAAACTGCGCGTCACGTTCCTGACTTTTCTCGCCGGGATGCTCGCGCTGATCGGTTGTCCCCCGTTCAGCGGATTTTTCAGCAAGGACGCGATCCTCGCGCTCGCTTACGAAAAAAATATATCGATCTTTGCGCTAGGAATTTTCACCGCGCTGCTCACCGCGTTTTACATGACGCGATTGCTCGTGGTCGTTTTTTTCGGCAAACCGCGCAGCGACGCAGCCCGGGCTGGAAAAGAATCGCCGCTCGTGATGACCGCGCCACTTTTGATTCTGGCAATCGGCTCATTGATTGGCGGTCTAAGTTTTTTCGCGAAAAAGTTTTTGCCGCTGCCGGAAGAAACACCGGCCGCGTCGCTTGTCTCGGTCTACGCGCTCGTTGCGATGATCGTCGGCGCCGGTGGCGCAATTGTGCTTTATCGCAAACGCGAAGCAGAACCGATCGATATCTCGATCTTGCGCCGCAAATTTTACTTCGACGAACTTTACGCCTGGCTGATCGATTCGACGCAAGGTTTACTCGCGCGCGTCTCGTCATTTTTTGATCGCTGGATCATCGACGCCGGCGCAGTGCGCGGCACGGGCGGTGCGACTTGGGGATTCGGCTCGATTCTCCGTTTGCTGCAAGTCGGAAACCTCCAAGCGTACGCATTTTTGTTCGGCCTCGGGATTGTCGGCCTCATTTATTTCGCACTCTTCCGATGATCCTTCTCTTTATCGTTCTCATTCCAATCGCCGCGGCTATGTCGATCTTGGTCGGCGCACCGGCGCGGCGCACCGCAGTCGTGGCAACGGTTGCGACATTGATTTTGGGCGCGCTCGCATTTGCCGGTTTCGATAACGCCGCACGCGGTTTTCAATTCACGACTTCGTTCACGGTCAACACGGCGCTAGGACTGCGCTTTTCACTCGGAATCGACGGCCTCAGCCTGATTATGATTTTACTGACGGCACTCGTCGCGTTCGGCGCGATTTGGTTCGCAGGCGAACCGGAAAAATATCCGAACGCGTTTTACGCGTGCTTGCTCCTCATCACCGGCGGCGCACTTGGCGCGTTCGCGTCGCTCGATTTGTTTTTCTTTTATGCGTTCCATGAGCTCGCGCTCATTCCGACATTTTTACTCATCGGAATCTGGGGGAGCGGCAATCGTTACGCGGCTGCGTGGAAGATCACGATTTATCTCGCGACCGGCAGTTTCATTTTGCTGATCGGTTTGATCATGCTTTATCGCAGCGTGCCGGAAGCGGCGCGCAGTTTCGATATTCGCGCGTTGCAAACCGCGGCGAGCGCCGGACTGATTTCCGCGGAAGCGCAGCGTAACATTTATCTGCTGCTCCTGATCGGTTTTGGAATTCTCGTTTCGCTTTTTCCGTTTCACACCTGGGCGCCGGAAGCGTACGCGTCTGCGCCTACACCGGCCGCCATGTTGCACGCTGGCGTGCTGAAAAAATTTGGACTTTACGGGTTGCTACGGGTGGCGCTGCCGCTTTTGCCGGCGGGCGCGCGTTATTGGAATGAGCTGCTCATCGTTCTTTTGCTCGGCAACATCATCTACGTCGGCCTCGTCACGCTCGCGCAAAAGCGACTCGATTGGATGCTCGGTTATTCCAGCGTCATGCACATGGGCTACATTTTTCTGGGAATCGCTGCGGCTAACATTGTCGGAACAAACGGCGCGGCCACGTTGATGTTCGCGCACGGAATTTCGATCGCGCTGCTCTTCGCCATTGCCGGCGAAGTGCGCGCACGCACCGGTACACTCGTTCTCGAAGATTTGGGCGGACTTGCCAAAGTGATGCCGTTGGCCGGATTTATTTTTGGGCTTGCCGCGTTCGCTGCGATCGGCCTGCCGGGCTTCGCTAATTTCGCAGGCGACATCATGATTTTCTTCGGCGCGTTCCACAACGGTGCAGAAATGGAAAGCTTTCACGTTTTCCAAATCGCGACGCTGCTCGCGCTCTGGGGCGTGGTCATCTCGGCCGTTTACATGTTGCGCGCTTATCGAGCCGTTTTTTGGGGAACGCTGAGCGAACGCTGGAAAAATATTGTCGATCTTAGCTTCATGTTTCGTTTGCCGGTCGCGATTCTGATTGCCGCGACCATGTGGATCGGATTCTTCCCGCAAACCTTTATCGGCAAACTAACGCCGGCGTTTCGCAATTTTCTTTCCGCAAATAAATGATCACGGCGCCGATGCTTGAGATTGCAGTCGTTTTGCTCGGCACATTTGTCGTGCTGGTGGAAGCGTTCGCCGGACAAATTGAGAAACGCGCGCTTGCCCTCACCGCGATCATCGGTCTTTCAATCGTTTTGATCGCCAGCTTTTTTCTCGCGCCACCACCCGATCATGCCAGTGGGATTTGGAATTTTTATACGGCAGACGCGCTCGCGATTTTTTTCAAACGGTTCGCGCTTGTCACCACCATTTTCGTTTTGATCATGATGATCGACTACGCGCCGGTCGTTCGCCAAACAATCCACGGCGCGACGCAACAATCGGGTCTCGGCGAATTTTTCGCGATCCCGATTTTTACGTGCGCCGGACTGATGTGGCTCGTGTCGGCGATCGATTTCATCATGATCTTCGTCTCGCTCGAGCTCGTCACGATTTCGTTTTACGTGCTCGTTAGTTTTACGCGCCGCAATCCGGCCACGCTCGAAGCGGGAGTGAAATATTTAATTCTGAGCGCGCTTTCCACCGGGTTTCTCGTTTACGGCATCACCTGGATTTTCGGCGTGACCGGCCAAACGAATGTCGATCTTATCGTCGCCGCGCTGACCAATCCGGAAACGGAACGTGTGCCGCTGCTTTTCGGAATGTTGCTCGTGATCGTGGCGCTCGGTTTCAAAATCGCAGCGGTGCCGTTTCAAATTTGGGTGCCCGATGTTTACCAAGGCGCGCCCACACCGGTGACCGCATTTCTTTCGGTCGGATCGAAAGCGGCGGGCTTCGTCGTTTTGCTGCGCGTCTTGCGACCGTTTTTCATGATGCCGCAAATGAATCGGCTGCTCGTGATCGTCGCGGCGCTGACGTTGCTCTACGGAAATCTCGCCGCGCTGCCGCAAACAAATGTGAAACGACTGCTCGCATATTCGAGCATTGCGCACGCCGGCTATTTGCTCATCGGCATCGTTTCGTTTTCAGGAAACGCGGTCACATTTTATCTCGTGGCGTATCTGCTCATGACGATCCTGAGTTTTACCGTTCTCGTCATTGTGTCGCAGAATGCGGGCGAACAGATCGACGACTTTAACGGTCTCGCCAAACGTTCGCCATTTCTCGCCTTCGCCATGTTGATCGCGATGATTTCGCTCGCGGGGGTTCCGTTCACGGCTGGGTTCTTTGGAAAATTTCTGATCTTTGACGCGGCGGTGCGCACGCATCAGATCGCGCTCGTCCTCGTCGGGATCCTCACGGTGGCGTGCGGATTTTATTATTATCTGAAAGTAGTCGCCGCGATGTACTGGCAATTGCCGACGCGCGCGGAAGCGATTCCAATTAGCTGGCTGTCGCGCGGCGCTATGTCGATCTTGATCGCGGCAATTATCGGGCTCGGAATTTATCCGCAGCCGATTTTGAATGCGTTCAATCCAAAGAACGATCGCGTTGCGTTAACATCGACGAATCATTAACCGGCGGAATCCGCGGTTCACTGAATCAGTCGCTTAGCTCGACGTTCCAGTAGGCAAGATCGACAAAGTGTCGCCAGCTCTCGTGCTGTTGCGAGCTGAACGTCACGTGCACAAATGGTCGCCACTTTGGCCGCTTCGGTTTGCGAATCAGTGTCATGTGCGCGTCGTGCGGAAGGCGATTGCCTTTCCGCGTATTGCACGGAATGCAGGAGCAGACGACGTTTTCCCAAGTCGTTAGTCCGCCTTTGTCGCGCGGCACGACGTGATCTAAATTCAATTCGCTCCGGTCGAAAATCGTCCCGCAATACTGGCAGGTGTTCTTGTCGCGCTCGAAAACATTGTGCCGGGTGAACTTCACTTCTTTTTTCGGAAGGCGATCGAAAAGCAGCAGCACGATCACGCGCGGCACGCGGATCTTCCACGAAATCGTCGTAACCATTTCGTGCTCCGGCGCGTCCACCGAAAAATCGCGCCAGCTATCGAAATCGTGCGTCAGGAAATTATTCGTCTCATCCGACGAAACCACGTGCGCATGACCGGCGTAAACCAGCGCGAACGCGCGTCGCGCTGAGCAGATGTTCACCGCTTGCCACAGCCGGTTCAGCACCAGCACCTGATTGTTCAACAACGTATGCACTTGTCGATCTTACCCGCGTGGACCGCTCACCGCTAGCCATCGCGGAAATTGGCGCAGACCTTATCACCCACGTTTTTCGTTGTCAACGCGAGGGCTTCCGAACGGCACGTTTCATAAAATTTCCCGGCGCGCGTTTTTCGTCGTCGGGAACGGAGCCGGCAGCGTCGCCGAGGCTCTGTTCTTCAGCGGGGAGGAACGGTTTGAAGCGGTTTTTATCGATCGCTTTCATGAACGCTTCGTGCGGCGTGACGGTGCCTTGTTGCAAAAGTGCCCAGATGGCGTCGTCCATGAATTGCATTCCTTGGCCTTTGCCGGCGACGATGACGTCTTGAAGTTTTTGGGTGGCGCCTTCGCGAATGATGGCGGAGACAGCGGCATTCACGATCAGGATTTCGTTTACGGCAACGCGACCGCTGCCGTCCGTTTTTTTCAAAAGCAATTGCGCGAGCACGCCGCGCAGCGAATTCGCCAGCATGGTGCGGGCCTGCGCCTGTTTCTCGACCGGAAAAACGTCGATCATACGATCGACAGTTTTGCGCGTATTGTTTGTGTGCAGCGTGCCGAAAACGAGCACGCCGGTTTCGGCGGCGGTGAGTGCGAGCGAAATTGTTTCGAGATCGCGCATTTCGCCGACGAGCAGGATATCGACGTCCTGGCGCAAGGCGGCTTTGAGCGCACTCGGAAATGAAACCGCGTTCGAAGGAATTTCGCGCTGCGTGATGACGCTGCGTTTGTTGTCGTGCACGAACTCGATCGGTTCTTCGATCGTCACGATGTGTCGAGCAAAATTTGCGTTGATGTAATCGATGAGCGCAGCCAGTGTCGTCGATTTTCCGGAACCGGTCGGGCCAGTGACGAGAACAAGGCCGCCGCGCAAATGTCCGAATTCTTTCACGACCGGCGGAATGCCGAGCTGTTCGAGCGACGCGATCTTCGTCGGGATCAAACGAAAGACCGCGCCGTATCCGTTGGTTTGTTTGAGGTAATTGCAGCGAAAACGCGAATGTCGATCCATCTCGTAGGCAAAATCGAGATCGCCGCGGTCCTCGTAGATTTGCCAGAGCTTTGCACCGCAAATTTCGCTCAACATTTTCTCGGCTTCGTTGCGAGTGATCGCGCCGTCGCGAATCGGCGCGACGTCGCCATGCTTGCGCATTTTCGGCGGTTGGCCTTCGCCGATGTGCAGGTCGGAGCCGCCTTGGTCGACGATTACTTTTAGAAATTGATCGAGATAAGACATGCCAGAGATCAGAAGTCAGACATCACAAGTCAGATTTTCAGATGTGCTCGCATCGGTTGCTTTTGGTCGGCGCGGGCGAGCGCTTCGTCGGCGCTGATGAGGCCGCGGTCGTAAAGATCGACAAGTGCATCGTCCATTAATTGCATGCCTTGTTTTTTTCCGGTCTGAATGATGCCGGGCAGCATGAATGTTTTCGCTTCGCGGATGACGTTAGCCACGGCGGGCGTGTTGGTGAGAGTTTCGAGTGCGAGGACGCGGCCGCTATTGTCGATCTTAGGAACCAATTGCTGGCTGATGACGCCGCGCAACGATTCGCTCACCATGATGCGGATTTGTTCCTGTTGATCGGGCGGAAAAACATCGAGCAAACGGTCGAGCGTGCGCGATGCATTTCCGGTGTGCAATGTTCCCAAGACAAGATGCCCGGTCTCCGACGCCGTGATGGCGAGCGAGATCGTTTCGAGATCGCGCATTTCGCCGACCATGATGACATCGGGATCTTCGCGGAGCGCGCCGCGCAAGGCCGCGCCGAACGAAAGCGTGTGCGTGTGCACTTCGCGTTGCGTGATGTGGCAACCCTTCGGCTCAAAGACGTACTCGATCGGATCTTCCAGCGTGATGATGTGCTCGCGCCGCTCGATGTTCACTTGTTCGACGAGCGCGGCGAGCGTGGTCGATTTGCCGCTGCCGACCGAACCGGTGACAAGGATGAGTCCGTTCTGATAGCGCGTGAGCAGTTTCAAATGCTCGGGCAACCCGAGCTCGTCCATCGTGCGTACGTTTGTGTTGATGATGCGGAAGACAAGATCGACACCGAGCCGTTGGCGCGCGACGATCGTGCGAAAGCGCCCGAGATCGTTCGCGTAGGCGAAATCGGAATCGCCGCGCTCGCTCAATTGCGCCCGCTGATGTTCGGATAAAAAACTTTCAGCGAGCGCGGTGGTGTCTTCCGCGGTCAAGCGCGGCGCGTCCGGCCAGATGGGCTGAAGGTTCCCGTTCAATCGCCAGAGCGGCGGCGCGTTTACCCCCAGATGAATGTCGGACGCGCCCGCCTTTTGACCGATAGCGAGATATTGATCGACCGTGAGAAGGTGATCGGGCGTTTGCGAAATTTTTGCGGTCATGGCGCCGTGCCTTGATGATTATGCGCGGCCGCAACCGGCGTAAACTTTAAAACGCTCTTACCACCGGTGCGGTGCGCGCTCGCGGGCTGCAAAGCGCTGCATTTTGCCGGCGATAAACTTCGTTAGCATCGGCCGCAAAAAGCTTACGCCGATCTTGAGCAGGGCGAGTGCAAAAGCCGATTCGAGGATTTTCTTTTTGCCGCTGCCGCCAGCGAGACCCGCTCTTACACTGATTCTAGGATCGACATAAATTTTTTTCGCACGACGCGGCAGAAACGTAAGTACGAGACCGAGAGCGACGGCCGCGCCGAGCCAGATGGCGGTCTGCGATTGAAACGATTTCCTAATTTTTCTCGGGAAATCGAGCTCGTAGCGCAGCCCATCGAGCTCGCGCGCGACCCGCTCTCGCGAAAGATCGATATCGTCTCTTAACTGTTCTTTTGATTTCCCAGATTCTTTAGCCATTCGCTATCTTTCTTCAATTCCTCCGCGCTGGCGCGAAACATCGGGCCGGTCATACGGTTGCGGGCAATCAGCAAAAGCACCATCGCTAAAACGAAATGGAGCAGCGCCGCCTCCAGCGCGGTCCAGATCCACGAAATATTTGCGAGATGCGCGAGCGCGACCACGGCCGCCGCGATTAAAAAAACGTAACCGAGCACGAAGACCAATGCGGCCGCGCCCAGGCACGCTGCCACCACGATGAGCCGGGCGAATGCGGAGCGCGATTCCTTCGCGATCAACGCCGCCCGCGTCTCGAAAAAAACAGCGAGCGTGCCGGCAAGCGCCAGCACATTATTGAGCAAACCCGCGCGACCAGCGGGGTTGCCCTCCGGCCTCCTGTCCACAACCATTCAGCCGCGCTTTAGCGACGGAAAATCAATCCGAGCACGAAGCCGATTCCGAGCGCGGTGAAGACGGCCTTCGTCGGGTTATCGCGCACGTATTGCTCTCCATCTTCTTGCAAAGTGCGAGCGCGAACTTTTGCGTCGTCCCAAGCTTGCTCCGCTTTGCCGCGCGCGTCGCCCCAAACTTGCTCCGCCTTATCGCGATATTCGTCCGCCACTGCGCCGGCCGCGGATCTCAGGTCATCGGCCGCTTTGCGCGCGTGCGTCTTGCTGCTCTCGAATTTGGCCGCGGCATCGGGCGTCGCGGGTGGTGTTGGTGTTCTATTCGTCTTGTTATCTTCGGGCATAATTTTTTCTCCAGTTAGGTCTTTCAGTATCGGCCTCCCGCCAATTCAAGCAAATGGCGCGCCGAAATTTTAATCCTCATTGAAAGAAACGGACGGCGAACGCCGATTGCGCGTATCTCGGCTGGCGGCGACGTGCCGGCTGGCGTCCTGCCTTATTTCTCGCGAAAAATAATGCGCGCCTTCGTCAGATCGTAGGGGGACAGCTCCACCTCCACTTTGTCGCCTGGGACGATGCGAATAAAATGTTTGCGCATCTTGCCGGAGATATGCGCGAGCACATTGCGCTGGCCCGGAAGATCGACACGAAACATCGTGCCCGGCAACACCTGCGTGACCGTGCCTTCGGTGACGATTTGTTCTTCCTTCGGCATGCGCGCGAAATATACCGCGAAAGCCGAGCCTCTCAACCAGCGGCAGTTGTAGCCACGGCCCTGTGGGCCGTCACACGTCGCACAGCGACATGGCTCCATCGGGGGATTGTCGATCTAACGAAAATTCTCGAGCGAGATCGCCGGCAAATATTCGCGCAGCTCGCGCCGCGTCCACCACGCGCCGGTTTGTCGATGTTCGGCCGCGGTCGTGAAATGGTAATCGTAAAGCGTCGCGCGGATGTAGCGCGGCGGCGTTTCAGGAAACGGATCGCGCGCGAAAAGTCGCTGCACTTCGGGGCTGCCGTTTAATAATCGCGCGGCCAACCCAACGAACCACGGATTGTCCCGATAACTTCCGAGGGCCGCGAACCACATTTGCCAATCGAGCCGCGGTTGATGCGGCGCGCACCAGCCTGGTGCGCGCATCACGTCGCCCGGTTTCCATTTAAATTCGTAAGGCCGCCAAGTGACCCCATCGCCGCTGCCTTCAATCACAATTTCGTTTCGCTCTTTCGTCATGACGCGGAACAGGCCGTAGCCATTGACGATGTGGAACGGTTCCACGCGCAGATAAATCGCGGCGAGCGGGCGCGGCCATTCCGTTCTCGGCTCGAACGCTGTATAAATTAGCCACGCATTGAGCGGCAATGTCACTACGACCGCCATCGCCGGAGCTAAGATCGACAATTTGTTTTTTCTGTAGCGGCGGTCGATGACCGTCGCACTCTTCGGGCGCAGCGTGGCGTCATCAATCAGCAACAAACAAAGTGCGATCGTGAGCAGATTGAAGAAGCAATAATTGCCGGTCAATGCAATGGCGAGCTGCAGAAAAATCATCAGGCCGCAGGCCATGAGTCGCGGTCGTCGCGGCGCCCAAATAAAAAACGGCACGATGATTTCGACGACGAAACAGAACGCGACCGAGAACCTCTTGAACCACTCGGCGTGCTGATCGGCCCACCACGCGAAAATTGTGGGGAGCGGCTGCGACCAGTAATGAAAATCGAGCGCGCTCAGATTCCACCAGCAATCGTCGCCGCTCGTCAGTTTCACCACGCCGGACATGAGCATTAATTTGAAGAGCAAAAGCTTCAGCAAAAACAATCCGACGCGCGAAAAACGCGGTTCATGATTTTTCCTGCGCCAAAGCTGCCAGGGCGCGAAAAAGATCGACAGAAAACCGGCTTCGAGCAGCAGGATGTCCCATTGAAAACTGAGGAACGTTTGGCCGGCGACCGTCAGTGAAAGATACAAAACAAAAAGCGCGGCGAGCGAAAGGACCGGAACGATTTCGGCGATGAGCAAGATCGACATAAACGCGCCGGCGCCGCAGAGGAAATGCAGAAACGCGTTGCTCGAATTGAGCCAGCAAAGCGTCGGGAAAACGAGCGGCGCGTTCGTGCCAAGCTGTGCCCGCGCCGCCGGAAGAAATTCGCGTACCGGTGAAATTCCGTTTTCGCCGACGAGTCCGTCAATCTGCGTCCAAAGCGAAACGAACGCGATCAGGTAAATCAGACCGAGCGCACGCAGAAACCATTTTCGCGCCGAGAAATATGTGGGCGGGCGAACATCGTTGCCCCAAAACAATCGCGTCATCGCCGAACTGAACTTGCGATTGCGCGCTACAATCTTGTAACCGAATTCTGAAATTGCCGCGAAGGCCGGAACGTGCCCGTAACTCCAAATCATCCATTTTCTCGAAGATCGACATGCCAGTGATTGATAAACGGCTTCGGCCGCGGTGAACACGTTTCCGTCTGTGTCGATGAAAACCACGGAGCGCTGAAATTGTTCGCGCGAAATTTCGGGAAACTTTTCCGCGACATCCTGATAGGTTGCGTAATCAATTTCGCCGTCAGTGATCGTGCGCCAACGCTCAATCCACAACCGACAGAAATGACATTCGCCGTCCCAAATCAGGAGTGGCTTTAGCGGCAGATTTGAAACACGCGTTCGCGTTTTCATTTAAATTCCGCCCAGATTGGCGCGTGATCGGAGGGTTCTTTGCCTTTGCGCATTTCGCGATCGATGCCGGACGCGCTGCACTTTGTTGCGAGCGATTCGCTGGCGAGAACCGCGTCGATGCGCAGGCCGCGATTTTTTGGAAAGGAAAGCATCCGATAATCCCACCACGTGAAGAGCCCAGTCTCGCGATGATGGATTCGCAACGTGTCGATCAAACCGACTGCGCACAAATCGCGAAAGGCGGCCCGTTCACCATCCGAACACATAATCGCACCGCGCCACAACGCCGGATCATGCACATCTTCGTCGGCCGGCGCGACGTTGAAATCCCCGCAGACGACAAGATCGACATGTTTTTCTTTCGCGATGCAATCCCGCAGACGCTCATACCATTTCAATTTGTAGTCGTAAGCGGACGAACCGACCGCCTGACCGTTCGGCGCGTAAATGGAATAGACTCGCACGCCGTCGATCGTCGCCGCGATCACGCGTGCTTGCGGATCGACCACTTCATCGCAAAGCGATGCGCGCACATTCTGCATGTCGATCTTGGAAAGGATGGCGACGCCATTGTACGATTTCTCGCCGTGAAATGCGCAGTGATAACCGGCGCTGCGCACGGCCAGCTCCGGAAATTGTTCGTCCGCGCATTTCGTTTCCTGCAAACAGACAACGTCCGGCTTGCTCGATTCCAGCCAGGCGAACAATCGGTCCTGCCGTTTGCGCAGTGAATTGATATTCCACGACGCAATTTTCATGTCGATCTTACAACTCGATCTCCAATCCTGGCGGCGGCACGATCACTTCGGTGCCCGCAAGATCGACAGTAAGTTTTGCGCGCATCCATTCCACCGCGGGTAAGTCGCCATGCACGAGCACGATTTTTTTCGGCGCGAGTTTCTTCGCGAATGCAATAAGCGATTCGCGCGAAGCATGCGCGCTGAATTGAAATTGCTCGATCTGGCAACGCAATTCGAGCGACGGTTCGTCCGGGTCGAGCATGACTTGATCGCCCGGCTTAGCCATTTTCAAAATGCCGGCTGGTGATTCCGGATCGGCGTAGCCGACGAAGAAAATCGAATGCCGCGGATTCGAAAGCACGCGTCGAGCAAAAATGTTCGAAAGCGTTTTCGGCGTCATCATGCCACTGGAAAGCGCGTAAACGCGGCCATCCCGCGCGGGTGCGTCACCGATGTTTTGGCCGTTCAAAACGTACGGCGCGACATCTTCCATCAACTGCAAGCGCGGCAGGTGCCGCCGGCTCATGCGCGCCCGGCGATCGTAAATATCGGTCATCTTTGAACTGAGCCCGCCGATATAAATCGGAAAATCGAGGGATTTTTCTCGCCGGAATTTGTAAAGCATCGCGAGCAATTCCTGCGTTTTGCCAAGCGCGAAAACTGGAATAAGTACGCAGCCGCTGGAGGAAAATGCGCGCTCGATCGCACTCGTTAGGCGATTTTCTTCGGCTGCGCGCGAAAAGCCCGGGGGCAGGGGATTATCGCCGCGCGTCGTTTCCATGATGAGTATGTCGATCCTGTCCTCGGGAAACACTGCGCCCTGCATGATCGTTTGATCGTCGAAGTTGACGTCGCCCGTGTAAAAAATTCTGCGGCCTTCCGCGCGCAGAAGTACGCCAGCCGAACCGAGCACATGAC
Organism: Verrucomicrobiota bacterium; assembly: GCA_041167045.1. Lineage (GTDB taxonomy): Bacteria > Verrucomicrobiota > Verrucomicrobiia > Chthoniobacterales > UBA10450 > CATPCN01. The sequence continues at coordinate 85,983 of JBEEGW010000015.1, read as the reverse complement.
CGGCGTCCCAAAATTCCACCGTCATCGGCTCGCTCGCGCGCGCGCGTTCACCCGCGAGCGTGAACGGTTGCCGCATCGGACACAATCGCCACGCATCGGCCGCGCGCTCCGTTTCACGATGGGTGAAAAGCGGATACATGATCGCGCCAATTTCTTCACGCTGCCGCGTCATGACGTTGACGGAATTATGCAACAGCGCGCTCCCGATTGCCGCGGTCGCTTCCGTCATGAAAACTGGCGCACGTGGTTGCCGCCGCATCAACACCGGCAGCGTGCCGATGTGGTCCTGGTGCGCATGCGAAATCACAATCGCATCGAGCGGACGATCCCCGAACGGGAGCGGCAGCGCTTCGTCGCCTTCATTCTTCGGATGCATCCCGCAGTCGAGCACGATCCGTTTTTCGGCGATCTCGATGTAATAAGAATTGGCGCCGATCTCGGTGCGCCGCGTGAGGTTGGTGAATTTCAAAATGCGAAAACTCGGCACACGTTAGGCGAGCGCGAGCCGCGAGTCACGATTTCGTCTCGCAACTTTTCCAAATCGTTCATGTTCAATCCGAAATGCTGACGCCGCTTCCGCCGCAGTCGTGGGATTATGATAAAGTGGCGCATCTTCTCAATCGCGCGGGCTTTGGCGGGACTCCGGCAGAAATTGAAACGGCGCAAGAAAAAGGACTGAGCGCGGTCGTTCGCGAACTGGTCGATGTAAATGCGGACACGGAACATTTTTCGCCGCCGAGCTGGGCGAAGCCGCGCGATCTCCGCGAAATACGGATGGAAGCGCGCATGGCGGAGAGTCCCGAGATGCGCAAAGAAAAATTGCGCGCCTTTCGGGTGATCGAAGGAGAAAACATTCTCGATCTGCGGCGCTGGTGGCTGGAACGCATGATGACGACGCGCATGCCGTTGCTCGAAAAGATGACGCTTTTCTGGCACGGCCATTTCGCGACCAGCGTGCAGAAAGCGCGCGATGCCTACTGGATGTGGCTGCAAAACGACACGCTCCGTCGCAATGCGCTCGGCAATTTTGTCGCGCTTGCGAAAAAGATGTCGCGTGATCCGGCGATGATGATTTATCTCGATCTTCAACAGAGCCGGCGCGAACACCCGAATGAAAATTGGGCGCGCGAGCTGATGGAGCTGTTCACGCTCGGCATCGGAAATTACAGCGAGCAGGATGTGCGCGAATCCGCGCGCGCGTTCACAGGTTATCGGATCGATTTTACGTCGCAACAATTTCGCTTTGCGCCTTTCCAGCATGATGACGGCCCGAAAACTTTCATGGGCAAAACCGGGGGCTTCAACGGTGATGACATCATCGACATCCTGGCGAAGCATCCGGCCTGCGCAGAATTTATTGGCCGCAAGCTCTGGCGCTTCTTTGTGGAAGACGAGTCGCCGAAGGAAATTGTCGACGCAGTGGCGAATCGAATTCGCGCGCACAACTTCGAGATGCGGCCGGTGTTGCGTGAGATTTTTTCGGCGAAAGAATTTTATGCCGAGCACGTGCTGAGGGCGCAGATCAAAAGTCCGGTGCAATTTTTGGTGCAGACTTCGAAGCTGCTCGAGACGCAGTTGCCGCCGCCATTCATCGCGCAAAATGCCATGCGCCAAATGGGGCAAATTCTTTTCGCGCCGCCCAATGTAAAAGGATGGGACGGCGGCAAAGCCTGGATCAGCACATCGACATTGTTGTTCCGCTACAACTTCGCGAACTATCTCATCAACGGCGACGCATCGTTGCCGCGGCCGGACCAGAACCGGCTCAAAGGCGTCGACCCGGCGTTCCGGCGCGCAGCTGCGGCGGCGTTTGCCGAGTCGCGAAAGGCGATCGACCTGAGCACAATTGTGCCCGCGGATCTCCGCGAGAAATCACCCGAGCTGATCGCGCATCTGAGCCGGCGACTTTTCCAAAAACCGTTTCCGGAAAAGGAAATGCAAACCTTTGTGCAGTATCTCGACACGCGAAAACCCGACACGAGCGATGCAACCATGCGCGGCCTGATTCATCTCATGATGAGCACACCGCAATTTCAACTGACATGAACAAGATCGACATAAAGAAATTTCCGAGATCGCTATGAGCTCAACTCTTCACACGCGCCGCCAATTTCTGCGCACCTCCATGCTTGGCGCGGCCGCTTCCTGGACATTGCCGGTTTTCCTCGAGAAAACTTTTTTCGCGCTCGACGCGATGGCGGCGGATGCGCTCACCCAAAAAGACGGAACGATCCTCGTCGTTCTGCAAATGGCCGGCGGCAACGACGGGCTGAACATGGTCGTGCCATTTGCCGACGATGCTTATCATCGCGCGCGCCCGCGTCTCGCGTTGCCCGCGGACAAAGTTCTAAAGATCGACAATTACGCAGGGCTTAACGGCAAGCTCACCGGCTTCAAATCGCTTTTCGATGAAGGCCATCTCGCAATTGTGCAAGGCGTCGGCTATCCAAATCCAAATCGCTCACACTTTCGTTCCACCGAAATCTGGCAAACCGCGAGCGACGCGGACCGCAACGAAGCGGAAGGCTGGCTCGGCCGCTACTTTGACAGTTGCTGCGCCGGCGCAGATCCGACCGTTGGCGTGGCGATCGGCGGCGAAATGCCGCAGGCTTTCGCGGCGAAAACTCCGACCGGCGTTTCTTTTTCGCGACCGGAACAGTTTCGTTTCCGCTCTTCCGAACCGGCGCAGGGCAAAATGAGCTCCGAAGAATTTTTCTACCGGCAGCTCAATCAAGGCGCGGGTGAAGACGAAAGCGAGGCGCCCGCGACCGATGGCGCATCAATCGGCGCAATTGCCGGCAAAACAAAAAGCGACTTAAGCGCGGTCGATTTCTTACAGCGCACAGCACTCGATGCGCAGTTGAGTTCCGATAAAATTCTCGCGATTGCTCGCAAATATAAATCGACCGTTCCGTATCCGAACGGGCAGCTCGCTTCGAGTTTGAACATGATCGCGCGGATGATCGCGGGCGGTTTACCGACGCGCGTTTATTACGCGAGCCAGGGCGGGTTCGACACGCATGCCGGCCAGATGAATGCGCACGAACGGCTGATGGGGGAACTCAACGACGCGATCGCGGCGTTTGTGGCCGATCTGAAACAGCAGGGAAATTTCGAGCGCGTCCTTTTGCTCACCTTCAGCGAATTCGGTCGGCGCGTCCAGGAAAACGCGAACGGCGGCACCGATCACGGCGCGGCTGCTCCCATGTTTGTGCTCGGCGGAAAAGTGAAGCCGGGATTGTTCGGAAAATATCCGAGCCTGACCGAGCTGGATCATGGCGACCTGAAATTCAACACCGATTTCCGCAGCGTTTACGGCACCGTGCTCGATCAATGGCTCAAAGCGCCCAGCGAAAAAGTGCTCGGTCGAAAATTTCCGGCGCTCCCGATCGTTTAGAGCACTTCCTTCAAAATCCGCGTCCAGTTTCCGCGCAGGATTTTTTCAATATCGTCGTCGCTGAATCCGCGCTCGATCAGTTTCCGCGTGAAATTGCGCGCGTGAGAATGGTTGGTCAGATCGAAAATGAAATGCGGCGTCGTCAGTTTCGCCGCTAGCTCTTTTACAACGCTCTCGGGCAATTGTTGAAAAAGATACTCGCAAAAATCGAAACCAATCGCGACGCCATCGATGCCGATGAGACCGATGACGTGCTCGATGTGGTCGACGTAATGATCGATCGTGCTCTTTTCTTTGCTTGAGCTGACGAGAATTGCGTTCATGCCGATGACGCCGCCGCGTTTCCCGATGATTTTGATTTGTTCGTCGCTGATGTTGCGTTCGATGTCGTAAAATTTGCGAACGTTGGTGTGTGAGACAATCAGCGGCCGCGTCGTAAGATCGACAATCTCCTCGAAGCCTTTCGGATTGATGTGCGCAAGATCGACAATCACGCCGAGTCTTTCGCATTCCCGCACGAGATCGCGGCCGAACGGCGTTAATCCTTCGGCCGGCGAACCAGTCGCCGCGAAAATGCCCCCGCTCGCGGCCGCATTTCGCCGCGCGTGTGTCAGCCCGATCACGCGCACGCCCAGCTCATAAAAAACGCGCAACAAATCCAGATCGTCGCCCAACGGCTCGACTCCCTCCATCGTGATGAGCAGCGCAATTTTTTTCTGGGCGCGCGCGCGAGAGATCTCTTCGTGCGTTTTGCAAATTGCGAAGCGCTCCGTCATTTCGACCTCGGCATAAAGTCGCGCAATTTGATCGAGCGCGACGCGCAAACCGTGATCGGGCAGATAGCGGTCCTCGACATAAAGAGCGGCACCGATCACGCCGATGTCGCCCGCTTCAAATTCCGGAAGATAATGCGATGCGAGCACACCGCGCTCAGCGCGCTTCTCGTACAAGTCCATCGGCAAATCGAAGTGAAGATCGACAATCCCCGCCGCGTGCAGCCGATCGATCCGCGCCGCGATTTCGTCCCGCGTTTCGCTCATGGCGCGGGCGGAGAAGCCGCCACGGCCACGGTGCGCGCCGCATTTTTCGGCGTCGGCAAAATCAGCGTGAACAAAACGAGAATCCAGACCGCGCCGAGCGGAAGAAATCCCGGCAGCCAGATGAGCCAGCGGGACAAAACGGCCAGCGCGATCAAACAATACGCGGCGGAAAATGCGATCGCGCTGAGCAAAAGGTCGATGCGCGAAAATCTTCGCACTGGATTCGCGATCGCGACCACGCCCACCAACATAACGCAATCGAAAATCCAACTGATGCGACGCAGGTAGGCGTTGTTCTGGATCGTTGCAATGGTCGCGGCGAAAACATCCGGCGGCGAAAGCGGATTGGCCGGAATGCGTGCCAGCACCACTTGATCTCGAATGTCTTCGAGCTGCGCAGTGGTTTTCGCGCCGCGATCGCGTTCGTCGGCCGCGAAGACGAGTTGGTTCAATGTAATGCGGCGCGCTCTTTTGGCGGCGTTCGGGTTGATCAACAAAGTGCCGTCATCACTAATCGGAATGCTGCGACCATTTGGCAAAATGATGCGCGAACCGAGCTCGACCTTTACTTCCGGTGGCGTCACGCGCATCCAAAGCAGGACCGCTTGCAGCGCGAAGGAGGGAATCACTTCCCCGCGATATTGAAAGAGAAGCGGCACATGCAAATCGTTCGCAATTTCCTCCGGCAAATTCACAAAACCCGCGCTGGAGATTAAGCGCATGTCTTCGACCGGTTGGCGGCTGACTCCGGAAAATTCCGCGAGATCGGCGCGGCGTCCGCTCACCTGCGAAAAACCTGGCAGCTCGGGTCCGGGCGCATCCGGATCGGGCGTGGCCGTGAGTTCGGCGGCGAGCAGAAGTTTCGGCACGCGCATCGCCTGATCGATGAACATTTGCTCCTGGTCTTTATCGCGCTCGCGCCATTTCAAAACATTTTCAAAAGCGACCACGCCCGGTTGAAAGTCGAGGGCCGCTTTCAAAAAAAGCGCGAGCTCGAATGGCGCGAGCGTGACGGTGTTGCGTTGCGAACTTTCGAGCGGCGCAAGCTCCGACCCTTTCTCGCGAGATTGATCGGCGCCGATTTCCACAACCGTGAGCGATGCAACCGGACCGCGCGGCTCCGCATTTTTCAAAAGCCAGCGTAGAAAAATCTCTTCGGACTTCTGCCAATGCGCATCACGCAGGAAAAGAATTCCCAGGAGCAGAATGACGAGAGTGAACCACGGGAAGCGCCGCATTGCCGCAGAAATTAGAAAGAGCGCGGGGCAAAAACAAACTTAATCCGCCGCTATGTCGATCTTCGCGTCGCGCAACGCGCGCATTATCGACTCAGCTCGAGCATCCGCAGGATTGGCACTTCCGCGCGTTTGCGAATCGATTCCGGCAAAATAATTTCCGGCTTCATGTTCAAGAGTGCGTCGTACGCTTTCTCCAGCGTGTTCATTTTCATGAAGCGACATTCACCGCAAAAACAATTCTCGGTCGGGCCGGGAATGAAAATCTTGTTCGGAATTTCTTTCTTCAAGCGATGCAGCATTCCGGCTTCGGTCACGATGATGATTTCGTTCGCGGGCGATTCTTTGCAGAAAGTGATCATCTTTTCGGTCGAACAAACTTCATCCGCCAGCATGCGCACGGCGTAAGTGCATTCGGGATGCGCGACCACCGGCGCGTTCGGATATTCCTCGCGAATCTTGTTGATGCTGCGCGCCGTGAACTCCACGTGCACGTAACAGGTTCCCTGCCACAAATCCATTTTCCGACCGGTCCGCTCCATCACCCACGCGCCCAGATTTTGGTCCGGTACAAAAAGAATATGTCGATCTTGCGGCGCGGCGCGCACGATCTTCTCCGCGTTGCCGCTTGTGCAGATCACGTCGGACTGCGCTTTCACGCCGGCGCTGCAATTGATGTAGGCGATGACGTAATAATGTTTGTCGGCGTTCTTTTCCAAAAAGGCTTTCAGTTTTTCCGGCGGACAAGATTCCGAAAGCGAACAGCCCGCATCGAGATCGGGCAGCACGACGCGCTTGGTCGGATTGATGATCTTCGCGGTCTCGGCCATGAAATGAACGCCGCAAAACAAAATCACGGCCGCGCCCGTTTTCGCCGCTTGATAGCTCAAGCCTAACGAGTCGCCCACGAAATCGGCGACGTCCTGCAGCTCTGGCACCTGGTAATTGTGCGCGAGGATCACCGCGTTGCGCTCGACCTTGAGCTCGCGCAGTTCTTCCGCAAGATCGACAATGCCACTCCGGCTCGGAGCGAAATTTACACCAGCTGCTACCATTGGTTAATATCTGGCCTTCTCATGGATTCTCAAACTTATCGCCTCGGTTTCATCGGTGCGGGCAAACTGGGCGGCTCCGTCATTCGCGGATTGATGCGCGCGCGCTTTTGTTCGCCCGACGAGATCATTGCGAGCGAACCAAACGTCGATGCACGCAAGACCTTACAAAATGAGCTCGGCATTTCTGTCACGGCAGACAATGCCAAAGCCGCGCGCTCAGCCGAGGCAATTTTCGTCGCCGTAAAACCAGCGATGGTCTTACCAGTCTTGCGCGAGTTAAATGTCGATCTTGAGAACAAACTTGTGATTTCGCTCGCAGCCGGCGTTCGACTCTCAAACATCGAGACAACCGGGAAGGGGAAATTCATGCGCGCGATGACGAACACGCCGTCGGCGATTTGTCGCGCTGCGACGGCGCTCGTCCGCGGCGCGCGCGCAACTGATCAAGACGTCGATCTTGCGCGCCAAATATTTTCGGCAATCGGCGTCGTTGTCGATGTAAGCGAAGAGCAGATCGATGCAGTCACGGCGTTGGCCGGAAGCGGTCCGGCGTTTGTTTACAGCGTGATCGAAGCATTGGCACAGGGCGGAAAGAAAATGGGACTCGACGACGACATTGCGCTCACGCTCGCAACGCAAATGGTTCTCGGCGCTGCGCAGCTCGCGAGCGAAAGCAAACTTTCGCCGGAAGAATTGGGACGGATGGTTGTCACGCCCGGCGGAACGACCGCCGCCGGACTCGCTGCGATGGAGAAACATCAAACCGCGGAAGGTTTGATCGCCGCCGTCGAAGCCGCGACAAAACGCGGGCAGGAAATGGCGCGCGAAAATTCCTAACTAAGAGCTGCGCGCATCACGTCGATCGGTGCCTCGCGCCTAAACCAGATTTCAAACGCGAGCGCGCCCTGGTGCAATAACATCGACAATCCATTTGTGCCGCGCGCGCCCGCATCCGCCGCCGCGGCCAGCAGTGAGGTGCGCTCCGCCGTGTAGATCGTGTCGTAGATCATTAAGTGCGGCGCGAGAATCGAGCTCGGCAATGGCGAAGGTTCATTCCGCTGCATTCCAAGCGACGTGGCGTTGACGACGAGATCGGTATTCGCAATTTGAAAACGAAGCGCGTCATCTTTCCACGGGACAGCTTCCAAACGCGCGACTGGCCCGAGCACACGCGCTCCGCTGAAAAACGGCGCGAGCTCCTGCGCGAGCGCTTTCGCTTTTTCAAAATCGCGATTTACCAGCGCGAGCCGCTCGCAATTTTCGCGCGCGCACTGCACAGCGATGGCGCGACCCACTCCGCCCGCACCGAGCAGGAGCACACGCAGATCGCGAAGATCGACAGAAAATTCGCCGCGAGTGGCGCGCGCGAAACCCGGCGCGTCTGTGTTGAACCCGATCAACTTTCCGTTTTCCACCACCACCGTGTTGATCGCGCCGATTTGTTTGGTCGCGTCATCCGCTTCGTCGATCAATTGGAGCGCCGCGATTTTGTACGGCACGGTCAAATTGATGCCGACGAAATCCAGCGTTCGCAAAAGCGAAAACGCTTCTTCGAGTTCTTCTGCGCGAATGTGAAAGCGCGCGTAATGCATGTCGATCTTGCAATCGCGCAGCGCTGCGTTTTGCATTTGCGGCGAAAGCGAATGCTCAATCGGATCGCCGAACACGCCGAGTCGAATCGGTGGATCGACATCGCGCATCGCCTCTCGCCAATTTTGCAAATCAGCCAGCGTGTAAACTTCCTTCGCGCGTTTCTTTTTCATGTTGGTTCGCGGGAAGAACGCACTTCGCTAACGAGAATTGCACCCAATTAACTCTGTATGACGCGGGCTACTCCTTGCTGATAACCAGCGGTGTTAACTCGGAGGGTTGCGGCAGCTGGGTCGGACTAGCCGCCCCATCAATAGACCAGACTTCCAAACCACCAAGCAGGCCGCCACGAGCAAACACAAATACGCCGAATAGTTCGCCAAGGGAGCCACGCCATTGGTAATCCGCAAGAATTTCCATGCCGGATGCCAAAGAAGCGCACTCACCACCAATCGCAAAATCGACGCTCGCGCATCCACACGCACACCGTGCTACTACTTCGGCGCGTGCGATGTGATCAAGATATGCGCGCGCTCCAGATTTGCCGTGCTCCAACAACCATGTCGTCAACGCAATTTCTTGCGCAGATAGAGGCCTATTTTCAACGATGCCGCCCATGACGGGAACTAATCTAACAAGATACCGACCGAATTATTTAATCTATTCCATTTTCTTCTTCATCATCGCGTCGCGCTTCGGTTTGAATTCGCTGTCGAGTTTCCATTCGGGAAAAGTTGCGCCGTTGGTAACTTCGTAACCGACTTCGAAGAGAAGATCGACATCTTGCGCGGCGCCGGAAAGGTCCCAATCGGGTTTTATTTCGTCGGTGACTTGATGGTAATCGTGCAGATCGAATTCATCGGAACGCAGCGGCGCGTCCGGCGGGCGCGAGAGAAGATGTTCGCCGTTGCCGATGTAGAGCGAGGGCAGACCAACTTTGGAGAATTCGAAATTGTCGGCGCGATAAATACTTCCTTTCTCCGGGCGCGGATTGGGAATGGCGACGCGGCCCTGGCGCGTGGCGGCTTCGGCCAACATGTCGTCGAGCGTGGAGAAACCGAAACTGGTGTCGGCAATGTCGCGGGCTTTGCCCCAGACGTTCATGCTGTCGATGTTGATGTCGGCGAGTGTTTTCTCGAGCGGATAAAGCGGATGCTCCGCATAAAATTTCGCGCCGAGCAATCCCGCTTCCTCCGCGGTCGTGCACATGAACAAGGCGGTGCGCTTGGGCGCGGGTTTCAATTTCGAAAACGCGTGCGCCAGTTCGATGACGGCTGCATCGCCCGAAGCATTATCGACCGCGCCGTTGAAAATCTGGTCGCCTTGCAATTCCGGATGGCGCCCCAAATGGTCCCAATGCGCGGTGAAGATGATGAATTCATCTTTCAACTTCGGATCGCTGCCCTCGATCTTGCCGATGACGTTGTGCGATTTGAATGAGCGGAGCGTTTGTTTTATGTCGATCTTAGCCTTCGCATTCAGCGCGACCGGTCGAAACTCTTTCGTGATCGCGGCCTTCTTCAGCGAATCGAAATCCTGGCCGCAATCGGCGAGCAACTTCTTCGCGACATCGAGCGTGATCCATGAACGCGCACCGACTGCGTCCATGTTTTTGTTCGAGCGATCAAGATCGAAATTTTCTTTCGACCAACTCGTGCGCACGACCTGCCACGGATATGCGGCCGGCGCAGTTTCGTGAATGATGATGGCGGCGGCTGCGCCCTTTTGCGCGGCGATTTCGTATTTGTAAGTCCAGCGCCCGTAATAAGTCATGGCGCGGCCTTTGAACATTTTCTCGTCGAGCTTGGATGAATCGTTGGGATCGGGGATGGGCGGATCGTTGATCAACATCAGGATCGTCTTGCCGCGAACATCGACATCTTTGTAATCGTCCCAGCCGTATTCCGGCGCGACGATTCCGTAACCGACAAAGACGAGACCGGAATTATCGATCTTGATTTCGTTTTGCAATCGCGCGGATGACGCCACGAAGTCGTCCGGAAATTTCAGGTCGGTCGTTTTGTCGCCGACCGTGAACGTGAGACGCGGCTCGCTCTTAATTCCGGCGAGCGGAACTTCCTGCGTGTAAGTGCCCTTCGGATTACCGGGTTTGAGTCCGAGCGCCTTAAATTGATCGGCGATGTATTTGATAGAAAGCTCTTCGCCCTTCGATCCGGGCGCGCGCCCTTCAAATTCATCCGACGAAAGCACTTTGATGTGGCCCAGAAGATTTTCCGGCGTGATGACATCGAGCGCGTCTTTTGGCGGAGATTGTTCCGCCGCCAAGATCGACAGTCCGAGCCGGACGGGAAGCAAAAGGGCGAGAAAAACGAGCGTCGTTTTCATTCTTCTTCTGTAGCGGCGCTCTATGAGCGTCGCAAATATTCGACCGACGGTCATAGACCGCCGCTACAGATTTTTAGTGATTAGCCTTAACGCCCTTCTTGCGACGGACCGGCGGGCGTTTTCGTTTTATCTTCAGCGGCGACGCCGATCTTTTTCAGGAACGGTTGGACGGATTGTTTGCGGCCGAGAAATTTTTCAATCGACGAGGTGATGTCGCGCGAATCACCCTGTGCGTAAATTTCGTTTCGCAGACGCGTGCCTGCTTCGCGATCGAGATATTTGCCTTTCGCTTTTTCAAATACCGTTGCCATGTCGGCCGCGATCGCGTCGGCCCAGGCATAGCCGTAGTAGCCGGCGTCGTAGCCGTTCATGTGTCCGAAATAAGAAACGAATGTCGTGCTCGGCTCAATCGGCAGAAATACTTTTTCGAGGATCGGATTCGAAATCGCGACGCAATCATAAGCAGCATCTTTCGGATGCACGTCGTGCATAGCGAGGTCGAGCGAAGCGAAAGCAAATTGCCGGCGATAAAAAATTCCGGCGGTCGCGAGTTTCGCGTCATTCATTTTCTGAATTGTCTCGGCCGGAATCTTTTTCGACGCATCGCGATAATCGGCTGCGAATGTGTCGAGCACGGTTTTGTCCCAGACCCAGTTTTGCAACATTTGGGAAGGCGCTTCGACGAAATCGCCGGGGACATGCGCGCCAGCGAAGCGAGCATAATGGGCACGCGTGGTGATGGTGTGGAGTGCGTGTCCGAACTCGTGGAAGAGAGTTTCCACATCGGAATGCGTCATAAGCGATGGCTTGTCCGCGCTCGGTGGCGGAAAATTGCAAAGCAACGCGCAAGTCGGCCGCTGATAAGTCCCGTCGGCTAAAAGTTTGCCGCCGATAATTTCAAATTCGGCGAAGTGATTGAATTTTCCTTCGCGCGGAAACATATCGAGATAGAACATGCCGAGCGGTTCGCCCGAGGTCGCATCGCTCACGACATACAGCTGCAGATCGTCGATCCATTTATAGGGCGCGGCGATTTTCTCGAACTTGAGTCCGAAGATATTTTGATAAATGGCGAACATGCCCTCGAGTACTTTTTGAAACGGGAAAAAGTTCCGCAGCTCCTCTTTGTTGACGGCGTACTTCTGTTTCACGAGCTGGTTGTCGTAGTAACGCCAGTCCCACACGCCGATCTTGGCGGCGGGATCGTTCGTGTCGGCCGCTTTCATTTTCTGCAGGTCGGCAACTTCGGCCGCGAATTTCGGCTGAATGCCGGTGATCAAATCGTCGATGTACTTCTTCGCGCCGGCGCCGGACTTCGCCATTTTGATTTCGGTTTGATAATCGTCCCACGATTTATAGCCGAGCAGCAGCGCGATCTTGTTGCGCAAGGCCAGCATCTGATTGAGCACCGTGACGTTTGTGTCTTTCGCGAGCGAATCGTGAATGACGTAGAGCTTTTTGCGGGTCGCTTCGCTCTTGGCATTTTCTTCGACGGCGACGAATTGCCACGTGACGTTTGCCATCACGGTGAAGGCATCGTCACTGGTTTTGATTCCGGGCGACGCAAAAAAGCTGTCGGGCACGCCGTCGAGCTCGGCCTTTGTGAAAACGACCGGCACTTTTGCTTTCACGATATTGGAATCGAAATCGGTCCCGAGTTTCGCGAGATCTTTTCGCAGTTGCTCGACCTCTTTCTTTTTTTCCGGCGGAAGCGCGAGCCCGGCGCGCCGATAATCGCGCATCGTTTCGTCGAATAGCTTTTTGTCCTCGCCCGAAAGCTTGGGATGCGTGTCCGCGAACGCCTTCATCGCCTTGTAAACGTCTTCGCGATAATCGATGCCGACGACCCAATCCTGGAAAACTTTGACGGCGTTTTCGCCGGCCGTGCGCATCGCTTCGTTCGTGTTCGTTTCCTTGATGAGGGTGGCCTTGTTTGCGGCGTTATAGGCGTCGTAACCTAGATCATCGAGCGCGACGATCGTGCTCTTGAACGAAATACTCTTCAGATCTTGCGAGCCGATCTGGTCGAGCGCCGAATTCGCTTTCGCTATTGCGTTCTTCATCATCGCGTCGACCGCGCTCGGAGTTTGTTCCCAATCGGGAATGGTGAGAACCGCTTTTGCTTTGGCTGCGGCGGCTTTAAAATCGTCGGCCGATTTCAGTTCTTCGGAACGAATGGTCTGAGCGAGAGGGAGCATGACAAGGACGAATAGAAAACGTTTCATAAGATCGAGTGGATGGAATTGTGAAGATTGTGTAGAAGCTCTAAGCGGTAAAGGCAATTCCGAACACCTCTCGCCCGATGAGTCAATACGTTGAAAAATTCCTGGCCGCGTTTATCCCGCTCTTCGTGGCGATCGATCCAGTGGGGCTGGTCGCCATCTTTATGGGATTGGGCACGAGCGCCTCGCAGCCACAACGCAAGCATCAGGCCTTTCTCGGAATCTTGACGGCGCTGTGCGTAGCGGCGGGTTTTATTTTTCTGGGGAAAGCGATTTTCGCGGCGCTCGGAATTACGGTGGCCGATTTTCAAGTGGCCGGCGGCCTCATTCTGCTCGTGCTGGCGGTGCGGGAGCTGGTCGGTTTCGGCGCGCAGGATCGCGGCGGCGGCGAAGATTTTGGTGTCGTCCCGCTCGGGATGCCGCTCATTGCCGGACCGGCGCTTCTGACCGCGCTGCTCATCTTGATCGACAGCGTCGGGCTCGTCTTCACGGTGGCGTCATTGCTCGTGAATCTCGGATTGGTGGCGGTCGCGCTCTGCAATGCCGATCGTTTTACGCGCTGGATGGGCAAGCAGGGATTGCGCGGCGTTTCGAAACTAATCGCGTTGCTGCTTGCGGCGATCGCGATCAGCCTAATCCGTCGCGGCTGGCAAACCCGATAATTAAAACGTTCCAGCGCCCAGCATGACGAGCGTGCAATCGTAAACTACGTCGATACCGCGGCTACGCGCTTTTTCGGCGAGCGCGTCGTTCTCGGCGCCCGGATTCATGATGATGCGGCGCGGTTTGGCACCGATGATTTCATCCGTGAGCGGATTGGAGCGCGCTCCGCCGAGGTAGAGCGTCACGGTGTCGATCTTGTCCGGTACATCGACAATCGACGGGTAACATTTCTCGCCCAGAACTTCCTCGAACGCGGGATTGATCGGAATCGGGCGGTGGCCGTGCGCGGCGAGCAATTGCATCGCGCGATAGGCGTAACGGTCCATTTTGGGCGACGCGCCGATTACGGCAACCGTCTCACCGTCCTGCGACATTCTTTATGTCGATCTTAGGGGTGACGGCGATTTCGCGGCCAGGCTTCTTTCAGCTCCGCGCTTTTGTCGCCGGCTTTGTAACGCTTGTTTAGCTCGGCTTCGATCGCTTTGATCTCGTCATCCTGCGGCAGGGGCATTCCGCGCACGACATTTTCGCGCACCCCACGTTCTGGAAAACCCTGGCCGGTTTCGGTATGCGGGACCATGGCGTAAAGATCGAGACGGCGTTTTTGCAAACGGTCGGTGCTCCAACTTGCATAGGCAGTATTGGTCGGCCCTGAGACTTCAGTGGTGGTACGGTAGCGATCGTAAGGATAATGCGTGTTTGCGACAGTGACGTTGTTCGGCGATTCGGCACAGCCGATGAGGCCCGCGGCGCAGAGGAGAGCGAGTAATGGTTTCATATCTTATTGTGGTTCGTTGATGGGGAGGCAATTGGTTGCAAGCCATTTAACTCGCGCAGGGCAGTCGGCGTTGCGGAGTATTTGCTCGCATAATGCCCCAACTGCGTTCTATTTTCCTCCAGGTATGGGCCGGTTGACACACTGTCGCCCCTTGGTACTATCCTCGCTCTTATGAGATTTCCCCTCGCGCTGACGACCAAAATCGCAGGATATATCATTACCCAAAAGCTCCGGCGGACGCAGAAATTTGCGACCGTTTTGCAGCTCGAGCCGCTGCATACTTGCAACCTTACTTGTACGGGCTGCGGTCGAATTCGCGAATATTCCACCTCGCTCAAAGATATGATGACGCTGGAGGATTGCCTTGGCGCCGCGGAAGAATGTAACGCGCCGATGGTCTCCATCTGCGGGGGCGAGCCGCTCATCTACCCACACATCGAAGCGCTCGTAAACGGCGTCCTCGCGCAGAAGCGGATCGTTTATATCTGCACCAACGCCATGTTCATGCGCAAAAAAATGCGCGAATGGCTCACGAAAGAATTGCGCAATGCGAATGCAGCAGAGCGGAAAGACTTAGAACACAAGATCGACATGTTGCTGGCCAACGGCCTTATCTCGGAGAAAGACGCGGCGGCGATTCGCAATCCGCAAACGGCGATCAAAGATCAGACGATCGGGCCGAGCCGCTGGATGTATTGGAACGTGCACCTCGACGGCTTAGAGCGGACGCATGACCTGATCGTGGAACGCGAAGGCGTTTTTAAGGAATGCATTCTCGCGATTAAAATGGCGAAGCTGCTCGGCTATCAGGTGGCGACCAACACGACCATTTATAAAGAGACGGACATGCAAGAGGTCGAGCAGATGTTCGATCTGCTAAGCGATCTCGGCGTGGATGGTCACACCATTTCGCCCGGCTACGAGTACGACGCGGCCAAGAAGGATATGATCAAACGGCTCAATCTACAGCCGGAGAATTTCTTTCTCACGCGCAAGATGACGATCGAGAAGTTTCAAAAGATCGAACAGTGGATGAATCGCTACACACTTTTCGGGACGCCGATTTATTTCGAATTCCTCGCCGGCAAGCGCGACCTGAGTTGCTCAGCCTGGGCGATCCCGACGCGCAACATTCGCGGCTGGAAAGGCCCCTGCTATCTCATGACCGACGCGCATTATTCGAGCTACGCCGAGTTGCTCGAGAAAGTGCAATGGGACAAGTACGGCGTGGTCGATGGTGTTGCGAAAGATGTGCGCTGCGAAAATTGCATGGTGCACTGCGGCTACGAGCCTACCGCGAGTCTCGGCCTTCAGGCGCAGCGCGGCGACACTTGGAAAAACATCCGGTTTAATTTCGGGCCGAAACCGAAACCGACTGGGCGCGGCAGCGAGCTGGTGGCCTTTAATGGTGTGAGCTGCGGGAATGGACATATCACTGGCAAAAAGCCCGAGCTGACGGCACAGGCGTCGTAGTTTCCATGGCTCCTTCGCGCGCCAACGTAATTCCTTTGCCGAGCGCCGCCCCCGAAACGGGACACGCTTATTTTTCCTCCGACGCGGAGATCACGCGGGCCATTTCGCTCGCGCAGGAAAATTTACTTCGACAACAACACGCCGACGGCCATTGGTGCGGCGAGCTGCTGGTTGATAGCACGCTTTGCTCGGACTTCGTGCTCTTCATGCATTGGTTCGGCGAAGTCGACCACGAAATGCAGCAACGCTGCGTGCGTCACATCTTGAAGCGACAATTGCCGGAAGGCGGTTGGAACATTTATTACGGCGGACCGAGCGAGATCAACGCGTCGGTCAAAGCGTATTTCGCGCTAAAACTCGCGGGGTGTTCGCCGGAAGCGCCGTTCATGCAGGAAGCGCGCGCCACCATTATGCGGCTGGGTGGCATTCCCGCGATGAACACGTTCAGCAAACTTTATCTCGCGCTGCTCGGCGTGTTCCCGTGGAAATATTTGCCCACCATTCCGGTGGAAATGGTGCTCTTGCCGAGCTGGGCTCCGTTTCACATTTACAAAATGTCGTCCTGGAGCCGGGCGATGCTCATTCCGCTTGCCATCATCAATCATTTCAAGCCGACGCGCGCGTTGCCCGGCGACAAACAACTACACGAGCTTTATCCGCTCGGCACCGAGCACAAGGATTTCCGGCTGCCGCGCAGCCAGCGGTTTTGGACCTGGCGGAATTTTTTCCTGCGCGTCGATGACGTTCTGAAATCTTTGCACCCGCTCCGTTTCCGGCCGATGCGCCAGCGCGCTCTCGAAGAAGCGGAGCGCTGGATGCTCGAGCGCATCGGCGAAGGCAGCGACGGCTTGGCCACAGTTTTTCCGGCGATGCTCAACTGCATGATCGCGTTGCGCGCGCTCGGTTATTCGAAGACAAACGCGATTTATCAAAAGGCTGCGAAAGATTTCGCCGGACTTTTCGTTAACGATCCCAACGATTTTCGCATTCAACCTTGTCTCTCGCCTGTCTGGGATACCGCCATCAATGTGATCGCGCTCGCCGAATCCGGGCTGTCGGCGGACCATCCCGCATTGCAACGCGCCGCCGATTGGCTCGTGAAAAAAGAAGTACGCATTCGCGGCGACTGGACGGTGAACAATCCGCACCCGGAAGCGAGCGGCTGGGCTTTTGAATACAACAACGTTTATTATCCGGACACCGACGACACCGCCATGGTTTTGATGGCGCTGCGTTTGGTGCGTCCGAAAGATCGACAATCACTCGAGCAACTGTTCAAGCGCGCGATCGACTGGCAGCTCAGTTTTCAATGCGACGACGGTGGCTGGGGCGCGTTCGACAAAAACGTGACGACGCCGTGGCTCGAAGACATGCCCTTCGCCGATCACAACGCGATTCTCGACCCCACTTGCAGCGATCTGACCGCACGAACGCTCGAGCTGCTTGGTTATGTCAATTTCGAGACTGGAACGCGCTGTGTGCGCGATGCGATCCAATATTTGATCGACACGCAGGATGCGGATGGCTCGTGGTACGGACGCTGGGGCGTGAACTACATTTATGGAACGTGGCAGGTGCTGCGCGGATTGCGCGCCATCAATCAGGACATGTCGCAAGATTGGATCTTGCGCGGACGCGATTGGCTGGAGAGTTGCCAAAATGCCGACGGCGGCTGGGGTGAAACGTGTGCCACTTACGAAAATCACGGGATGAAAGGCATCGGCGAAAGCACCGCGTCGCAAACGGCCTGGGCGCTCATGGGAATTTGCGCCTGCGGCGATCTCGATCGGCCGAGCATTCAGCGCGGTTTACGTTTTCTGCTCAGCTCGCAAAAGCCCGACGGCTCATGGGACGAACCGCAAATCACCGGCACCGGATTTCCCGGCGTGTTTTATTTGAAGTACGACATGTATCGCCAAAATTTCCCACTGCTCGCGCTCGCGACCTATCTCAATGGGCGCGGTAAACTCGATTCGCCGGCGAGTTTCTATTCCGCGCGCCGCTAAGATCGAGATAGCGCTGCATTGACGCGCCGCCATTCGGGTAGAGAGTACCGATTATGGCTTACGAATTACCGAAACTACCTTACGCCTACGATGCGCTCGAACCGCACATTGACGCGCGCACGATGGAAATTCATCACACCAAACATCACCAGACTTACATCACCAACCTCAACAACGCCCTCAAAGGCAAAGCCGATCTCGAAAACAAATCGATCGAGGATTTGATCAGCAACTTGAACGCTGTTCCGGAAGATATTCGCACCGTCGTGCGCAACAACGGTGGCGGACACGCGAACCATTCCTTCTTTTGGAAAATCATGGGACCGAAAGCCGGCGGCGAACCGAGCGGGAAGTTAGCCGACGACATCCAGTCCCAACTCGGCGGCTTCAATCAGCTTAAAGAAAAAATTGGCGCAGCTGGCGCGGGGCGTTTCGGCAGCGGCTGGGCGTGGTTGATCAAAAATAAAGGCGGCAAACTCGAAGTGATGTCGACGCCGAACCAGGACAGCCCGCTCATGGACGGTAACAAACCGATTCTCGGCGTCGATGTTTGGGAGCACGCTTATTATTTGAATTATCAAAACCGCCGGCCCGACTACATCAAAGCTTGGTGGAACGTCGTGAACTGGGCCGAAGTCGCAAAAAATTACTAGCGGCTATCTTCTGTAGCGGCGGTCTATGACCGCCGAAACCAGATTAGATCCGGCGGTCGCAGACCGCCGCTACAGCGATGGCTTATCTCAACGAGAACTACCTAAAGCTTCAGGCCGGTTATCTTTTTCCCGAGATCGGACGGCGCGTCGCAGATTTTTGCGAAAAAAATCCCGATGCGGCCAAGCGATTGATTCGTTGCGGCATCGGCGATGTGACCGAACCGTTGCCGCAAGCGGCGATCGACGCGATGAAGCGCGCGGTCGATGAGCTTGGTCATCGCGAAACATTTCGCGGCTACGGACCCGAACAAGGTTATGAGTTTCTAAGATCGACAATCGCGCAAAACGATTATCGCGACCGCAAGATCGACATAACGGATGACGAAATATTCGTCTCCGACGGATCGAAATGCGATTGCGGATTCATTCTCGATATTCTCGGCCACCAAAACAAAGTCGCGATCACCGATCCGGTCTATCCGGCTTATGTCGATACAAACGTCATGGCCGGACACACAGGTCCGGCAAAAAAAGATGGCAGCTATGAAGGCCTCGTTTATTTGCCATGCACGGCCGAGAACAATTTCGTGCCCGCGCCGCCTCGAGAACATGTCGATCTTGTTTACCTTTGTTTTCCGAACAATCCGACCGGCGCCGTCGCTTCGCGCGAGCAGTTGAGTCGCTGGGTCGATTACGCTCACGAACATGAAGCACTCCTGCTTTTCGACGCGGCTTACGAAGCGTACGTGAGCGAGCGGGACATTCCGCATTCGATTTTCGAAATCCCGGGCGCACAAGATTGCGCGATTGAATTCCGCAGTTTTTCCAAGACCGGTGGATTCACCGGCGTGCGCTGCGGTTTCACGGTCATGCCGAAAACGGTGCTCGCGAAAACGGAAAGCGGCAAAAAACTTCCTCTTCATCCGCTTTGGCATCGACGCTGGAGCACAAAAGCGAACAGCGTGAGTTATCCAGTGCAACGTGGCGCGGAAGCGTTGTACTCCGCGAGCGGCCGCGAACAGGTGCGCTCGCTCATCGAGCATTACATGGGCAACGCGAAAATCTTGCGCGACGCCTGCGCCAGGATCGACATGAAAGTTTTCGGCGGCGTGAACGCGCCTTATATTTGGGTGAAGACACCGAACGGTGTAACGAGCTGGCAGATGTTCGATCGCATGTTGCGCGAGCTCAATGTCGTCATCACGCCGGGGAGCGGTTTCGGTGCGGAAGGCGAAGGCTATTTTCGCGTTTCCGCTTTTAACAGCCGCGAGAATGCCGAAGAAGTGGCGCGTCGCCTCGAGTCATTCCACTGAGCAACTGCCGCTTGTCGTCGCGGACGACACGCGTAACGTTTCCGCGTCAAAAAAAAGTTTACGTGCCTGCTTCCAAACAAAATCTGCCGCAGCTTTATCGCTTTTGTTTTTTGATGACCGGCGACGCGGGAAAAGCCGGCGAGGTTTTTCAGAAAACGGTGCGCGAAGCCGAGCTGCGCGCGGCGCACGGCGAGCCGCCCGCTGATCGGCTCTGGTTTTTTCGCTCGGCGCGCGATCGTTGTCTGGACGCGAGCGAAGCCGGTTTGCAGGCCGAAGCGGTCGAGTTCGAAGAACACGAACTCTCGCCCGCGGCGCCGCAACAACTCTCGCAGCTCGATTGCGATCAACTTGCGATTTGGATCTCGAGCGCGCCGGAGCCGCAACGTTCCGCGCTCGCGCTTTTTTATCTCGATGAATTTAATTTGCGCGAGTTAATGTCGATCTTGGGTCTGAAAGTAACCGAGCTGGGCGCTTTGTTAGCCAGCGCGCGTCGTCAATTCCAGGCGTGGCTCAACGCCACCGTGCCGGCGGAAGAAGGATGAACCCGCTCTCTTCAGCTCGACAGGAACGCGCGCTGACCGAATGCGCGCCGATCAGCGGCGATAACGCGTTTGATCGCGCCATGCGCCACGCGATCCAGCGCGCGCAAAACAGCAAGGAAGACTCCGAGCGTTTTGCTAATCAACAAGCGTTCGATCGCGCGATTGTCGATCTTGTCCGGAAAATTCCTGTCCCGTCGGAAGTCGAAGCGCTGTTTGCGAGCGAGCATCTCGTTCCCGCGGTCAAACGTTCCTGGAAAAAAACCGCGCAACATCCTGCCATTCTTTCGGGCTTGCTCGCGATCATTGTTATTGCCGGCATCGCCTTGTTCAATTTTCTCGAGCACCTGAATGATTTTCCTGGCTCAGCGACCGCGCACAAATTATTGATCGCCGCCAGCACGACGCGCACATCGCAATTGGATGCTGTGCAAACCGATGCCGGCGCGTTGAGCGATCTTTTCTTTATGAAATACCGGCTCGAACATTGCGATGTGCCGCCGGAGTTTGCGCAATTCCGCACGCTTGGCTGCCGCGTGTTCGATGATGAAGATGGCCATCGCGTCGCGCAAGTGATGCTCATCGAAAAACACATGCAGCTTTTTTTCTTCCCGGTGGACAAAGATCCGAAGACGGGGCGCACGCCGGAATTTTCGGGCTGGCGTTATGTTTCGCAAGAGAACTGGATCGGCGCCGTGCAGGAACGCGACGGCATTTGTTTCATGGCTGCGATGCGCGGCCGCGAAAAAGATCTGGCATCTTACTTGCCGAAAAAATCAGAGTGATGCCGCGCGGAGCGGTGGCGTTGACACGCGCGCACGCGGCCTCCAGTTTTGTGCCGCACGCCAGGGTAGCTCAGCGGTAGAGCAGCCCCGAACTCCGAAAGCTTTCGCGAGCAGGAGCATTCGGGGTTGGTCGCACTGAGACTTGCTCGATATTCTTTCAACAATTAGCCGCCAGGGTAGCTCAGTGGTAGAGCAGGGGACTCATAAGCCCTTGGTCGGGAGTTCAACTCTCCCCCCTGGCAGTTTTCAAATGGCATGGGTTTACATTCTTAAAGGATCATCCGGTAGACATTACATTGGTTCAGCCGTGGACCTCGAAGCGCGGTTTGCTCAACATTTGCGCGGGCACACAGCAACGACAAAGCGCCTTGGCGATTCACTCGAAATCGTCGCAAAGAAAGAGGTTCCAACGCTGGTTGAGGCGCGTACGATCGAGCGATTTCTAAAACGGAAGAAAAATCCGGAGCTCGCGATCTATCATTTGCAGCGCTAGAGCAGCCCCGAAAGCTTTCGGGGTTGGTCGGGAGTTCAACTCTCCCCCCTGGCACTTTCATTTTCGATTCTCGATTTCAGATTTTCGATTGCCAGCGCGTTGCATTTTCCGAGATCAAGTTTGCCGGAAGCGAGAACAGGAATCGCGTCGATGCGTTGAATGCGTTTTGGAATCCATAAGTTCGGGACGCCGGCTTCGTGAAGTCTCGTGCGCAACTGCGCAAGATCGACATCTACCGACGCGAGCAGGACGAGCGCTTCGCCTTTTGCTTCATCGGTCACGCCAACAATCGCGAGCACGCGCTCTGATTGATCGTCGAGACCGAGCGCGGCAGAAATTTTCTGCTCGATCGCTTCATGCGGCACCATTTCACCGCCAATTTTTGAAAAGCGCGAAAGCCGTCCCTCGATGTAGAGAAATCCGTCTTCATCGAACCGGCCGATGTCGCCGGTTTTGAACCAACCGTTTCGCAACACTTCGGCGGTTCTCTCCGGATTGTTCAGGTAACCTTCAAAAATATTCGGGCCGCGCAGCCAAAGCATTCCTGTTTCGTGCAATGAAAGTTTGTCGTCGGTTTCGGCGTGGCGAATTTCGGCGGCGATACCCGGCGCCATTTTCCCGACCGAACCGAGGCGACTCGACGGCTGCACTAGTTCTCCCTTTTTTGCCTGCGGCTCCGGCAAATTCACGCTCACCACCGGCGACGTCTCAGTCAGCCCATAACCTTCGAAAACTTTTTGTGCGAAACGTTCCTCAAAACTTTTGGCAAGATCGACAGGTAACTTTTCCGCGCCGGTGATGACGAGCCGCAAACTGCGGAGCTGATCTGGTTCGGCTTTGCGCAGATAAGCGCGCAAAAAAGTGGGCGTCGCGAGAAGAAGTGTGAGTTTGTGCTGTGCAATGAGCGCGGCGTTTTTGGCGGCCTCGAGCGGATTGGGATAAGTCACGATGCGCACCGCTACGATGAGCGGATACCAAAGCGTCACGGTCGATCCGAAGCTGTGAAAAAATGGAAGCGACGCGAGAATGGCGTCATCTTTTTTCGCATCGAGCAGGACGGTGAACTGCGAAACGTTGCCAAGAATATTATGGTGGCTCAGCACAACGCCTTTCGGCTCTCCCGCACTGCCGCTTGTAAAAAGCAACAGCGCTTCGGCGTGACCGCCGCGACGCGGAATTTGCAGCAATCGCAAAAGTAGACTCGCCGGGAACAAGATCGACATAAACCACCACAGAACGATTTGCGCTTTCAATCGCGGCATGAGCTCTTCCAATTTCAAAACGCGTTCCGGCCAGGGAAAATCGCCGAGTCGCTGCATGAACGCGCCGGCCGAAATCGCGACGCGCAGATTCGCGCGCTTGATCGAAGATTCGATCGCGGCGCGGCCGCTCGTGAAGTTAAGATCGACAGGAATTTTTCCAGCGAGCGCGACGGCCAGGTTTGCCACGACCGCGCCTTTGCTCGCGGGCAGCACGATCGCGATTCGCCCATCGGGAAATTCTTTGCGCAGAAACCGACTGAGCGCCGCGGCTGCGCCGAGCAATTTCGCGCGGCTGAGCTCGCTCTGATCAATTCCATCAACGACCGCTGTGCAGAAAAGCTTTCGTTTTAATCCGCGCACGCAAGCTTCGGCGAGATGTCGATCTAAGGCGCGGCGCCTGCTGAAACAAAATTCGCCCAGTTTTAGCAATTCCTCGCGGACGGTCGCGATATCCGCTTTCTCGGCCGCGAGCGGCGCGCCGAATGCGATCACGACGCGATACGGAAATTGCCGCGGCCATTTCGTAAAAAATTTTCCGCCCTGGAATGAGAAGATCGAGCCCCAAAGCTGATCGAGCCAGACTGGAACGACCGGCCCGCCCGCTTCGCGCGCGATCAATTCGTAGCCGCGCCGAAGACGTAGCAATGTTCCCGAGCGTGTCAGTTGTCCTTCCGGAAACAAGCAAACGATTTCGCCGGCGCGGATTTTTTCGGCGGCAGCGCGCATCGCATCCTTCGCGTGTCGAGATGAAATCGGAATGCAGCGCGCGAGTCGAAATATCGGATTAAATATCCGATTTCGATAAATCGATTCGTCGATGATGTAACGAATCGGCCGCGGGCAGGCGAGTTGCAGAAGCAGCGCGTCCACCCAGCTGATGTGATTCGGCAAAAGCAGGAAACCGCCCGCTGGCAATTTGTCGCTTCCGAAAATCGTGACGCGATAAATGAGACGCGGAATGGCGCGGCCGAAGAAATACAGTGCGCGCTCGGCCAGAGATCGGGAAGCCATCGTTTATGATTTACAATCAGCGCGCCGACAACTGCAATCGGCAATTGTCGATGGAAACAAGCGCGCGTCCCGCTCCCGGTGCTCGGACCGCGCTCGGGCTCCTGCTCGCGATCAATCTTTTCAATTACATCGACAGGCAAGTGCTCGCTTCGGTTGAACCTGAAATTCGCGCGCATTTTTTCCGCCCGGACGATCCGAACGCGATGGCATTGGTGGGCCTCCTCGCGACCGCCTTTCTCGTCAGCTACATGATTTCCGCGCCGATCTTCGGCTGGCTGGCCGATCGGATGTCGCGCTGGCTACTCATCGGCGCGAGCGTGATTTTGTGGAGCGCGGCGACGGCTGCTTCGGGACTCGCGGGAACTTTCACGCTCCTTTTAATCACGCGACTCTTTGTCGGAATCGGCGAAGGCGGTTACGGACCCGCTGCGCCGACGATCATCGCCGATCTTTTCCCGCTACAATCGCGCGGCCGGATGCTTTCTTTTTTTTATGTCGCGATTCCGGTAGGAAGCGCGCTGGGCTACGCCATCGGCGGTTTTGTGGCCGCGCATTGGAATTGGCAGACCGCGTTTTATGTCGTGGCGCCGCCAGGATTGCTGCTCGGATTAATTTGTTTTTCGCGGCGCGATCCGCGCGCGCGAAACGGAATCAGAAAAGAAAAGCGCCGCGCGAAGTTGCAAGATTATCTCAGCCTTTTTCGCACGCGCTCCTATGTCTTGAACACGCTGGCCATGACCGCGCTCACGTTTTCCATCGGCGGATTATCTTTTTGGGTGCCGGGCTATCTCGAATATCGCCATTTGCCGCCGAGCAGCCGGATCATCTTCGGCGGCATCACGGTCTTTGCCGGATTGACTGCGACTTTGCTTGGCGGATTGGCCGGCGATCGTTTGCGGAAAAAGTTCGCCGGCTCCTATTTTTTGGTCTCGGGAGTTGGCATTTTAATCGCGTTTCCTTTTTCCGCGGCGATGCTCTTCACGCCGTTTCCGGCCGCATGGGCGCTCATGTTCATCGCGATCTTTTTTCTTTTTTTTAACACCGGCCCGTCAAACACAGCGTTAGCGAACGTGACGCATCCATCCGTGCGCGCGACGGCCTTCGCGATGAATATTTTGATCATTCACGCGCTGGGCGACGCGCTCGCGCCGCCACTCATCGGTGCTGTCGCCGATCATTCGAACTTGAACGTCGCCTTTCTTCTTGTCTCGGCGACGATGTTAATCGCCGGTGTGCTCTGGCTCATCGGGATGAAATATTTGCCCGCCGATACCGCGGCCGTGGAAAACGCAGTGGCGAAAGCTTAAGAAGTGCCGCCGATCTGGTAAAAGAGAAACAGCAGGAGCAACGCGAAGTCGCTCCTGCTGTTTGAAAGATCGACAATAAGTTTTTTCTACGTCGATTTTGTTATTGCTGAGGTTCGTCGCTCGACTTCGGCGTCGCAGAACTTTCGGCGCCCGGGCTGGTGCTCTGGCCTGCGCGATGATGCGTGCTCTTTTTGCTCGGCGACTCAGATTCGCTCGCGCTTGTGCTGCTCTTTTTGCTGCTGCCGCTGCTGGTAGCAGCTTCGCCGGTCGTGTCAGTGCTCGACTTTTCGGCGGATTTTTCTTTCGTGCCCATCATTTCCTCACCGTGATGTTGCGGAGAAACCGGTTTCCGGTGCCCTGCTTTGCCCGTGTCTTTGGCCGTGGATTCTTTCGGCGAAGCGCTCTCGCTCGGGCTTGCGGTCGTGCTTGTGCTAGCTGAGGAGCTCGCGCTCGCACTGGCAGCTGGTGAGACACTCGCTGAAGGCGAAGCACTCACGGCGGGCGTGGCGGTCGCCATTGGCGAAGCGCTGACCGAAGGCGATGCCGCGGTAGTCGCAGTGGTCTGTGAAGCGGAAGTGTTGGTGGTCGCGGTCCCGCCGACGTTGGTGTTCGATTGATAGTTTACTCCGACACCCGTGCTCACTCCCGCTGAGACTCCGTAATAGGAGTTCACGTTATTGATCCATCCGCTGCTGGAATATTCCTGCACGCGGCTGTATTCGAACACCGGCGCGTTGTAGATTTTTTCTTTCTCTACGCGCACGGTCATGACGCGAGGGTCCGATGACGCCGAGTAAACCGTCCACGGCACCGCTACCGTTTTAGCGCTGCCGGTGAGGCGGCTGGTCGTTCCGCCGGTCGAGAGAACCGTGTAGGCCAGGCAACCCGTGTTGCGATCGAGCACCACGTCTTTGATCGTGCCGATCTCTTCACCTTGCGCCGACTTCACGGTCGTGCCGATAATTTTGCTGCTCTCAATGTAGCCAGTCGTTGTGGTTGATGTTGTGCTTTGGGTCTGCGCGAACGTCGGAGCAACCGCCAGACCCAAAAAGGCGAAAGTCGCTCCCAACAGAATTGATTTTTTCATAGTTTAAAGATGACGAATTGTGACGCTGACCTATTCAGCATCACTCACATCATATTCGTTAGGCCGACATCTTCTGGACTTGTCGGCGCTCACTTCTAATCGCAAATTCGCGCGATGACTTCGCACGAGATTCTCGAAAAACATTTTGGGTTTCGCGAATTTCTCGACGCGCAGGAGGAAATCGTCGACGCAATTGTGGGTGGCGCCGACGCGCTCGTCGTCATGCCGACCGGGGGCGGCAAATCGCTTTGCTATCAATTGCCCGCGCTCATGCTCGAAGGCACGACCATTGTCGTTTCGCCGCTGATTGCGCTCATGAAAGATCAGGTCGACGCGCTGCAACGGCGCGGCATCGCGGCGACACTGATCAATAGCTCTCTCGCTTTTTCCGAACAAAAACAACGCATCGCCGCGATGGCCCGCGGCGATTACAAGCTCGTTTACATCGCGCCGGAACGTTTCCGCAGCCGATCTTTTCTCGAGGCGCTCGGCCAGGCTTCCATTGCCCTTTTCGCGATTGATGAAGCGCATTGTCTCTCGATGTGGG
The DNA here is from genome assembly GCA_041167045.1 of Verrucomicrobiota bacterium. Taxonomy (GTDB): domain Bacteria; phylum Verrucomicrobiota; class Verrucomicrobiia; order Chthoniobacterales; family UBA10450; genus CATPCN01. Next base: position 59,181 of record JBEEGW010000015.1, on the reverse strand, counting down.
GCCACGATTTCCGGCCGGATTATTTTCGGCTCGATCAGGCCTTGGAAATTCTAGGCCGTCCGCAAGTGGCGGCTTTCACAGCCACGGCCACGCCGGAGGTGCGGCGCGATATTCTCGAGCATCTGAACCTGCGTGAGCCGCGCGAGTTCGTCGCCGGTTTTGCGCGGCCGAATTTAAAATTGCTGGTCACAGCCGTCGCGAATGAAACCGAGAAATACGAACGGTTGCGCGCACTGGTCCGCGAACAGAAGACCGGCATCGTTTATTGCGCGACGCGTAAACGTGTCGAAGCGGTTGCCGAAACCCTCAAAGCCGAGGGTATGTCGATCTTGCTCTACCATGCCGGCATGAGCGATGCCGAACGCGAGCTAGCGCAAAACGAATTCATGCAAGGCCGGAGCGACATCGTCGTCGCCACAAACGCGTTCGGAATGGGAATCGATCGGGCCGATATTCGCTTCGTCGCTCATTTCGATGTTCCCGGAAGTTTGGAAGCTTTCTATCAGGAAGCCGGTCGGGCGGGACGCGATGGCGAGGCCGCCACCTGTGAATTGCTTTTCAATCATGCCGACACGCGCGTGCAGGAATTTTTTATCGAAGGAAGCAATCCGCCGCTCTCGCTCATCGTCGACGTTTACGAAATGCTCCGCCGCGACGCGAACGAACAGCACGAGCTGCAACTTTCTCTCAAGGAAATGTCCGCTCATCTCGACAAAGATGGCAACGACATGATGCTCAGCTCCGCGCTGCACGTTCTCGATCGTGAAGGTTACATCGATCGCTTCGATATTCCCGGACGCAGAGTCCGCGGAACGCGCCTGCTCAAACCGAACGTGCTCGGCGATCAACTGAAGCTCGATGCGCAAAAGCTCGCCGAAAAAGAACGGCGCGATCGCGCCAAACTGAAATTGATGATCGACTATGTTTACGGCCGCAAGTGTCGGCAGGAGGCGATCCTGCGTTACTTCGGGGAAAGCGATCCGGCGACGTGCGGTAACTGCGACATTTGCCTCGAAACCGCTTTACCGCCACGTGAACCGACGGAAGAAGAAGCGCTTATTGTGCGCAAAGCGCTTAGCGGCGTCGCGCGCATGTCGATCCAAACGAGCGAAGGCTGGCAGCCACGCTTCGGACGTGGCCGCATTGTGCAAACACTCGTTGGCAGCCGCTCACGCGAAATTATTGCCGCGCGTCTCGACCAGCTTTCCACCTACGGATTGTTGAAATCCGAAGGCGTCGCCTATCTGAATCAACTTCTGCGCGAAATGCAGCAGTGCGGCCTATTGATTCAGAGCAGTGGCGAATACCCGATGATCACGCTGACAGAACTCGGTGAGCAGGTCATGAAAGGGAAGAGCGATTACAAGTTGCGTTGGCCGGAGCAGGGACAAAAACATGTCGATCTTCGAGGTGGCGCACGCAAGAAGCGAAGTGGGACCCGCGAAATCGAGGAGATCCTGCCGGTCGATCAAACATTGTTTGCTCAACTTAAAGACGTGCGCCTCGATCTCGCGCGACAACAGGGCAACGTGCCGGCTTACGTTATTTTTACTGATGAAACTTTGCGCGCGTTTGCGCGGTTGAAGCCGCGCAGCATCGAGGCGGGCCGGAAGATTCGCGGGGTCGGCGAATTGAAAGCGAAAAAATATCTGCCGGCGTTTATCGAAGCGGTGCGCAAGATCGACATATAACTTTTAATGCTCGCCTAGATGAACATCGTAGGCTTTGGCGTTCTCATGGGCGGCGGCCGCTTCCGCATTCTGACCGGCCTTGGCCAGAAGCTCGCTGAACAACTGCCATGATTCCGCGCGATACCATTGCGGGCCGATCACGGTCCGCATTTCCGTGATCGCGCGGTCGAGATAGCCGGCTTCTTCCAAAAGTTTAACGTAGCGCTTTTCAATCGCCCAATTTGGCGGGCCGCTGCGCGCGGCCAGGCGCATCCGCATCAGATTCGCGTTTCCAGTTTCCTTGCTTTCCAAAATGACGAGATCTTCCTGCGCTTGCGCTTCCACCGCGGGCAGCTGAACCGCCCGCGTGAGTAAATCATGCGCGAGTTTGAAATCGTTCTGCTTAATCGCGACTCCCGCGAGGCTCAGAATGGCGAGCGGTTGGCCCGGCTCTTTGCGCAGCGCAACTTGCAAATGATATTTCGCGGCGTCGAGCTGGCCGCTGCTCGACTCAAGTCCGGCGAAGTTAATCAACATGCGCGCGGAATCGCCCCCGTGTGCAATGGTTCGCTCGAGAAATGTGCGCTGATCTTTCCAATCAAATGTGCGGGTAAAAGTTCGTCCCCCGAGAAACAGGACCCAACAGGCAAGCGCCGCGACAAACAGATTGCGCAAAAACGCCGGCCTTGTTGTCAAAGATTTGGAAATTGCGAGTGCGAGCGCGGGAAAAAGAAATGCCGTTGGAAAGTAAAGCCAGTGCTCCGCCACATTGGCATTGAGCAGAAAAATTCCGCTCACCGGCAAATAGCAAATGGCCGCCAGCAATAAGAAAGCAAAAAGCGCGGGATCGTTTTTGCGCGCGCGCATTGCGCCGTAAATAGCGGCGGCCATGAGCACGAGTCCGAGCAACGTTTGCAGCTCGCGCAAAGAAGCTGCGCTCAAGCTCGCGTCGTTGAATCCGCTGGGCCGGGTCTCGACGTCGCGATCCATGTGAAGATCGACAGGAAAAATAATGAGCCCCGCATATTCGGCGCAAGCGCGCGCAATCAAGATTGGCCTAACGAGCAGCGGAACGCGAGTCTGCGGGGCGGGTACCGTGAGATATTCCGCTGGCAGACGCAGGCTTAAATAGATCGTGATAACGAAAGCGATCGCGACCGCGCCGTGTAAAAGTGCGCGCCGATTTTTTCTCAACGCCAGAATCGACAGCGAGAGCAGCGGAAAAATTAATCCAGCTTCTTTGCTCAGCGCGCTTAGAACAAATGCGAAAGCCATCACCGCCATCCACCACCAGACTTTCGTTCCGGCCGCGCGCAGGCTGCGCAAGCCGAAATAAAGGCCGAAAAATCCGAAGAGCGCCGCTAGCGGATCGGCGCGTCCCGAAATATAGACGACCGCCGCGGTGTGAACGGGATGCAGCGCCCACGCCAGCGTGGCAGAAAAGGCAATCCAGCGGCGCACATTTTCGCCGGCTTCGAACAAGCGCAACAGTTCCAGCACGAGCATGAACAGCGCGACTGCTGCGGCCGCGTGGCAAATGATACTGGTCAAATGATAAGGCGCGGGACGAAACGCAAACGCCGCGTATTCGATCGTGTAAGTGAGCCGTTGAATCGGCCGGTAAAAATCGGACGCAGTTGCATCCGTGAAAAGAAAATGCTGAAAACCTTCCGGAATCAATCGCCAGCTGCGAATGAGCGGATCGCGCAAAACGAGCGCGTTATCGTCCCAGACAAATCCATCGCGCAATGCCGGCGCGTAAGCCGCCGCGATCGCGGCGACGATCAGAAAGATCGACATAAACTTTTTCACGCGAGAAATCGGATTGGACAGAATGGACAAGATGCGCGTCTAAGTTTGGAATGCTAGTAAATCGCTGGTTGAAAACGGTCGCGCTCGTTGTGTGTGCGAGCAGCGTATGTGCCGCCGGCGTGCCCGATGATTGCACGCAGCTCATCGTCGGCATCGCGCCGGACTGGAATTCCATTCATGGGCACGTGCAACTTTTCGAGCGCGCGTCGCATGGAAACTGGATCGCGCAAGGCGATCGGTTTCCGGTCTTGTTCGGCAAAACGGGTCTCGCTTGGGGAAGTGGCCTGGCCGGCCAGGAGGAGCAGGGCCTGCGCAAAAAAGAACGCGACGGCCGCGCGCCGGCTGGGGTTTTTCGCATCGGAAAGATTTACACTTACGACGCGCAATTGCCGCCCGGCTCCGATTACCCATTTCATCAGGTCACGACGGCGGATGCGTGGGTGGATGATATAACGAGCGCCGACTACAACCGTTTCGTCACGATCAAAGATCCGACGAATCCGCCCGCGTGGTTCAACAAACAAAAAATGCGGCACAATGATTTCGCGTACCGATGGCTGATCGAAGTGCGGCACAATTCCGATCCGCCCGTGCCGGGGCGGGGCAGCGCAATTTTTTTTCACATTCGACGCGGTGTCGATCGACCGACTGCCGGCTGCACGACGATGGCCGAGCCGGATCTGGTGCGAATTGTGAGCTGGCTGCGCGCGCCGCGGCATCCGTGTTACGCCTTGCTCACGGCCGATGAATACGCGAAGAAATGGCAGGAATGGAATCTGCCGGCGCCGCCGAAATGATGACGCGTTTTTGAGGCAGAGGTTTGCTTATGCACTCGCTTGACCTTAGCCTTAATCGGTTAGGCAACGAGGCCGCATGAGAAAACGATCCAATCCCGATTCGGAAGCGAACATTCGGCGAATCGACACGAAGTCGCGCGCAAAAAAACAGACGCACGGCTTTCAGGTCCACTTTGTGCGAGGCGCAAAAGCGGTCACCCGAATGTTCAGCGACGCCGTTTACGGCGGGAAGGAGCTTGCGCGACGTGCCGCCCGACAATTCAAAAACTCGTCCTCACGCAAATTGCCAACACGCACATCGCTTCGCTCGTCGCTGCGAGCCGGCGCGAAAACATCGCGACGCCGGCGGCGTTGAATTTTTTCACCGCCGAAAGGTTAATGTCGATCTTGCTGGAACGCGCGCCAGCATTCCAGAAAACCGGGGGCAAAATCTTCCGGTCTCGCTTCGATCCAGCCCGCAATGATTTCCGGCGGAAAGAATTCGCCGGTTTCAATTTCGGATCGCGCGGGCTGAAATGGCCCGTCATGACACGTGCGGTAAAGCCAGATGAATTCCTGGCCCGTTCGGTCTGACGCGGGAAGCTTCAGAACGCGCTCGAGCGCCGCGCTCACGCCCAATTCCTCCAGTAACTCGCGACGGGCGGCGTCATCGTATTGTTCGCCGGCGTTGACATGCCCTGCCGCGCTCGAATCCCATTGTCCGGCATGTCGATCTTTCCAGCGCGAGCGCTTTTGCAGATAAATCTCCCCGTCGCGGTTGAAAATAAGGATGTGGACGGCCCGGTGGCGCAAGTTATCCCCATGGACTTTTACCCGGCTGGCGCAACCCAGGGCGTGGTCGTCTTTGTCCACGACTTGAAAGCGCTCCGTCTCGACGATGATGCGCGCTGGGACGACGATCGGGCGCACAAAATTCGTGAGCGCGATCCATTGCTCCAACGACAACTGCTCCGCACGCGCCTTCGCATCGAAACCAATAGACGCGGCGGCTTCCGACCAGTTCGGGCATTCCGCGCGCAATAATTTTTGCAGTTGCTTTCGGCGTTGCGAAAAACCGCGCCGCACAAGGTCCGGGAATAGTTCGCTGTCGTGGTCGGGCAATTCATTATTCGCGCGCGGAGTAAGCCGCACAATTGCCGAATCGACATCGGGCCGAGGAAGAAAAACGCTCGCGCGCACCGTGCGCAAATTCTCAACGTGATAATGTTCGCGAATCAGCAAGGTCATAGCGCCGTACTCCTTCGTCCCCGGGGATGCGGAAAGACGTTCCGCGACCTCCTTCTGTAACATCAACATCCACAGGCAGATAGGGCTGGGATATTTTGTGAACTTGAAGAGCACTTCGCTCGATGCGTAGTACGGTAGGTTGCCGATTAATTTCACGTTGCGCTGCGCAAATAATTTTCGCACATCGAAATCGAGTGCATCGGCGTGCAGGATTTCCAGTCGTTCATGCGCAAGTTTTTCGCGAAGAAAGTTTGCGAGCCGTGCATCTTTTTCAATCGCGAGCACACTCGCCCCAGAAGCGAGCGCGTGTTCGGTCAATGCTCCCAGACCCGGTCCGATTTCGACCACGTAATCGTCCGGAGTCATCTTCGCTTGATCGACGATCCATCCGGCGAGATTTTGGTCGTGCAAAAAATTTTGCCCGAGCGATTTCATCGGCTTGACGCGAATCTCGCGCAAGACGGCCTCCATTTCGGAAAGCTTTACGGGCATGCGTAATTCGACTTCGCCGGGGCCACGCGTAGCGCCACCCTATTCACAAAAAGCTGTGAACAAATTGCTCGGTTGGCACCGCTCTTATTCACAAGTTATTCGACAGGGCTCAGCCTTGGAGAAAATGCCAGGCTGTTTCATTTTTTTGCTTTGATTATGTCGATCTTAGGCGCGTGCAGGGAACGGTCCGGTTTCTTTCGGCTGGTTCGATAGGTCCGGCGGGCATCTTTCAAAGAAGCGCCTTCCAAAAAGTAAGCTGTGGCGGCTCTCCCCATTCCGTAGGTGCCCGCGCCGGCCACCATTCCACAAACAAGATTGCCCCAGCCGGGAAAAAATTTCAGGACCGCGCGCGTGCCTTCGCGCAGAAGCATGCCGGCGCCGACATTTGCGCCGAGCGCGCCGATAAATTCGGTCGCCGCGCGCAAGCTTCGCTCGCGGCCGCTGATGTACATGATGCCGGAAACCATGACGAGCTGCAGCGTGGTAAGAATTGGCAAATCGGCCAACGGGATCGGTTGCGTGCCGACGGCGGTGCAGATTGCGGTGGTCGATTTCACGAGCACTTGTGCGATTTCGCGTTGCGCTTCGCGATCGCCGGAGAGCCGAATCATTTCCACGCGCGCTTCGTTCGGGACATTTTTTGCGAGAAGGGAAACGAGCGCTCTGGATTCGGGCTCGTCGCCCGCAGGCGTGAGGTCAAAGACGTCGAGCACGCGATCGCATAGCTCTTTTTCATCATGGAGCGCAGTGTGCAGTTTTTCTCGCGCATCGGTGGCCGATTGTTTTTTCTCTTTGCGTCCGCGCGCCCCGATTGCATCGCCGAGAGTTATCCCGATGATCTTCGCGCCCGCTCGTTCCGCGTCGTTCCTCGCCAAAAATGCAGAGAGCTGAGTGAGTTCGCTTTCCCGCGCGACCCGCTTGGTGGAGCCAAGATCGACATAAAAAAATATGTCGGCCGGCTCGCGCTTCAATTCTTCCCGCACTTTTACGATAGCGCTCTCATCCGCGCCGCGCGCGTCGAGCAATTTGATTTCACCGCGACCATTTACATCGAGAGTTTGCCAGCGAAAAAGCTCGAACAACATGTGGCGCGATGTGCCCGATGCCGAGCCGAAAATCGATGCGGTGAAATCTCCCAGCGCGATTTTGTTCGAACCAGTCACGACAAAACGCGGCGCGCGCTGCTGCAAAAATAATTCTTTTAGCGGCGTGAGTTCATGCAGAATCGGCTTTTGAATCGTGGCCGGAAGCTTGCCCAAAAAAGCTTCCAGACGCTCGACGATGTGGAGGAGAAGCGGCTGATTCATCCGATTTTCGGTTCGCGCGTTACTTTGATCTTTGCCTTTGCCTGCTGCTCCAACTATAACGCTCTTCATGAGCTTGAACCTCGAAATTCTTTCACGCGCAGCGACAGAGGCCCGCGGATTGTGCATGGACGCCGTGCAAGCGTCGAAGTCCGGTCACCTCGGCCTGCCGTTGGGCTGTGCGGAAATGGGCGCGGTGCTTTACGGCCATGCCCTGAAACATAATCCGGACAAGCCCCGCTGGATCGGGCGCGATTATTTTGTTCTCTCGGCCGGTCACGGCAGCATGTTCCTCTACGCGTGGCTGCACATGAGCGGGTACGATTTGCCGATGTCGGAAATAAAAAGGTTCCGGCAATTGCATTCCAAGACTCCCGGACATCCGGAATTTTTCGAAACACCCGGCGTGGAATGCACCACCGGGCCGCTCGGCCAAGGCGTGGCGAACGCGGTCGGTATCGCGATGGCCGCGAAAATGGCAGCAGGGCGTTTCAATACCGATGAGCACAAGATTTTCGATCAACATGTAATCTGTCTAGCCGGCGATGGCTGTTTGCAGGAGGGCGTTTCGGCGGAAGCGAGCGCCTTCGCTGGACATTTCGGTCTCGATAATTTGATTCTCATTTACGACAACAACGCCGTCACGCTCGACGCGATGGCGAAGGAAACGCAGAGCGAAGACACGAGCGCGCGCTTCAAAGCCTACGGCTTCGACGTTCAGGAAATCGACGGCCAGGACATGCAACAATTCCTGGATGCGCTCGAGGTTGCGAAACAGCGCGATAACGGCAAGCCGCAGTTTATCAGCGCGCACACTTTGATCGGCAAAGGCGTGCCGGAAGTGGCGGGGACGAACAAGGCGCACGGCGAAGCGGGCGCGAAATATGTCGATGCTTCGCGCAAAGCTCTGGGTTTGCCGGACGAACATTATTTTGTCTCGGACGAAACGAAAAAATATTTCGCGGAGCATAAAAAGAACCTCATCGCCGAATACGATCGTTGGGAAAAAACTTACAACGAATGGCGCAAAAAGAATTCCGACCAGGCAAAATTACTCGATGACGCCATTGAGAAAAAAGTTCCGGCCGATTTGTTCGACAAGATTCCGGCGTTTCCCAGCGACGCAAAGCTGGCCACGCGCAAAGCCGGCAGCGAAGTCTTGCAGCCTCTTGCCGCCGCGATGCCATTGTTCACCAGCGGCAGCGCCGATCTTCATGGATCGACATTAAATTACATCAAAGACGGCGGCGACTTCACGCGCAATACGCCAAAGGGCCGCAACATTCATTTTGGAATTCGCGAGCACGGCATGTGCGCAATCATGAATGGTATCGCCTATCACGGAATTTTTCGCGCTTCCGGCGCCACATTTTTGGTCTTCGCCGACTACTGCCGGGCTGCCATTCGCCTCGCCGCGCTGTCGCGGCTGCCGAACATTTACATTTTTACGCACGACTCGATCGGTGTCGGCGAAGATGGGCCCACGCACGAGCCGGTGGAAACGGTCAGCGGCTTGCGTTTGATCCGGCAGCTCGACGTCATTCGGCCCGGCGATCCGGAGGAGACGGCCGGCGCCTTTGTCGCGGCGGCGCAACGAACGGATGGTCCGACGCTGCTGGCGTTGAGCCGGCAAAATGTTCCGATGCTCAACGAAATCGATGTGAAGACGCGGCGCGAAGGAGTTTTGCGCGGCGGTTACATTGCGAAAAAAGAAAGAGGGAATCTCGATCTTATTCTCTTGTCGTGCGGCAGCGAATTGCAGCACGCCATGGCCGCGGCCAAAGAGCTGGGTGATGGCGTGCGCGTTGTTTCGGTTCCGTGTTTCGAGCGGTTTGAGCGCGAATCACAAGAGTATCGCGACGAAGTTTTGCCGAAATCATGCCGCAAACGCGTTGCGATCGAAGCGGGTGTTCCGGAAATCTGGTATCAATACGTCGGGCTCGATGGGAAAGTGATCGGCCTGCATAGCTTCGGCCTGAGCGGGCCGGGCGACGAAGTCATGAAAGAATTCGGGATCGACGCGAAGCACGTCGTCGAAGCAGCCAAATCGCTGAAGTAATTGTCGATCTTGTCGCGCGGACGGCGACGATCAAAACGCTTCGCCTGGCTCACTCACGTTGCGCGCGCGATCTTCAAAGCGGGTGAATTCCTTCAAGAAGGTGAGCGGAATCTCGCCGATCGGTCCGTTGCGCTGTTTCGCGATGATTAGTTCGGCTTCGCCCGATTTTTCAGCGCGCGCTTCTTCATCTTCCTCGTAAATCTCCGGCCTAACGAGTAGTCCGACGAGATCCGCGTCCTGCTCGATCGAACCGGATTCTCGCAAATCGCTCAGGCGCGGCTTGCCCCCGGAGCGCGCTTCCGGTTGGCGATTTAATTGTGCGACGACGATCACCGGAATCTTCAAGTCTTTGGCCAGCGCTTTCAGTCCGGCGGAAATTTCCGAAATTTCAAGCTGCCGGTTGTCCTGCGCGCGGCGCGATGTCGATCTTAGTAGCTGCAAATAATCGACAATGATGAGCTGCACGTCCTGTTGCGCTTTTAGCCGGCGCGCTTTTGCACGCAGTTCCAAAATGCTCAAGCCCGCGCTGTCATCGATGAAAATTTTCGCTTCCGCTAATTTCGAAGCGGCCGCGGTCAGGCTGGGGAAATCGCGATCGGCCAGAAAACCTTCGCGCACTTTTTGCAAATTCACGCGTGCCCTCGAGCAAAGCAGCCGTTGCACAAGTTGCTGGCTGCTCATTTCCAAACTGAAAACGGCCACCGGAAGCTTCGCATTGATGGCGACATGCTCGGCGATGTTCATGGCCAGCGCCGTTTTGCCCATGCTCGGACGCGCCGCGATCACGATCATTTCGGAAGGATGCAAACCGTTCGTCATGCGATCGAGCTCGACGAAACCGGTGGAGATGCCCGTGATGCCGCCGCGGTTTTCATAAAGCTTCTCGATCGTCTCGATCGCTTCCATCACCTGGTCTTTCATCGCGACCATCTGGCCTTTGAAGCGATCTTCGCCGACTGCGAAAATACGTTGCTCCACTTCGTCGAGCAGTTCATTGACTTCGTCCTGCTCTTCATAAGAGCGGCGCACGCTTTCCGTGCAGGCCGCGATGATTTCGCGCAGAATGTGTTTCTCGCGAACAATCTCGAGGTAGTAGCCGACGTTGGCCGCCGTCGGCACAAACGTGAACAAACTCGTGACGAAAGCCGCGCCTCCGACCGCATCGAGCAAATTCCGGTCGCGCAGAATTTGCGTGAACGTGATCAGGTCGATGGCCTGGCCGGCGTTCCAAAGATCGACAAGTACGCTGTAAATCGTTTGGTGCGCGGGAACGTAAAAGTATTGCTCGTTAATTTTCTCGATGCACTCCGCAATGATTTCACGCGGGGATATGAGCATGGAACCGAGCACGCCCTGCTCCGCCTCGACGCTGTGGGGCGGCGTACGGTGAATATCCTGCGAAGAACCTGTGAGTGACTTGCCGTCCCGCGGGCCGCCATTTTTTTCCGGCCAGCCTCGGCCGGGCGCTTTGCCCGATTCTTTGCGAGGCTTCTCAGCAGTCCAAGAGGACGGTTGAGTTGCCATTTATTTCTGTTCTTTGTTTCTCCGGAAAAATGAACGGTGCTTTTTCTCAGGCTCTGCTGCGGTCGCTTCTTCCGCTTTCGGTTGCTCGGCAGACTTCACCTGAAAATTGAAACGCGCAATCACATCGTGGTGCAATTTGATCTCCACTTCATGTTCGCCCGTGGTTTTGATCGGATGGCCGAGAACGATTTTATGTCGATCTATTTCCGTACCGATCTCATTCTTGATCCGCGTCACTAAATCTTGCGGGGTGATTGAGCCGAACGCTTTGCCTGTCTCGCCGGTTTCGAGTGTGAAGACAACGCGCAGTTTGTTGATGCGGCGTGCCAGTTCTTCGGCTTCGTTGAGTTCACGCGCTTCTCGTTCGGCGCGCTTTGCTTTCAAATTATCGAGCTTCCGCATCGTGGCCGGGGTGACTTCGAAGGCCTTTCCGTGAGGCAAAAGATAGTTGCGCGCATATCCGCGGCGTACTTTCACCACATCCGCTTCCGCGCCGAGGCCGGGAACGTTTTCGGTCAAAATTATTTCAGTCGAAGGCATTGATTGGGATCCGTCTGCGCAAAATTTTCGGCAATCGAAGCGCGAGGGTCGAGTATAAGATCGAGTCGCGCGCTGTCAACGTCGCGACGAAATTAAATCATGCCGAGCTTCATTTTCCCGGCTTCGCTGATCATGTTTTGGTTCCACGGCGGGTCCCAGACCAGTTGCACATCGGCTTCATCAATACCGTCGATCGACAAAATTTTGCTCTGCGCGTCGTGCGCGATCGCCGGGCCCATTCCGCAGCCGGGTGCGGTCAGCGTCATTTTCACTTCTACTTTTGTGCCGCCTTCCGGTTTTTTGATGAGCTGACAATCGTAAACCAGGCCAAGATCGACAATGTTCACCGGAATTTCCGGATCGTAACATTGACGCAATTGTTCCCAGACCGCTTTTTCGTCGATTGCGCCGGTCGTTGCGCTCGGCTTGGGCGCGCCGTTTGTCGGCTGCGGCTTCTCGATCCCAAGTGCATCCAAATCTTTTTCGGCAACGCGAGAGAGGCCGTGCGGCGTCGCGACCGTGTAACTTCCGCCGAGCGTTTGCGTAATCACGCCCTTCGTCCCCGATTCCAGCGTAAACTTTTGTCCGCTCGGAATCTGGATCGCTTCCACGTCCCGGCTCAAAGTGAATTCGGTATTTTCGTGCATAATCTCTAACTTTTCTCGATCACAACTTTCAGCTTTTTCTTCTCGCCGGCAAACTGTTCGAGCAATGTCGGAGATGCTTGCCGCGCCGTAGCATCGCGAAGGCGGGTCGATCTTGTCTCCGTTTCCTTTTTCTCTTCGCCGCTGAGCGCGTTTCGCAGCGCGCCTTCCACCAGCTGCGCGCAATGAATTTTCACGGGTGGCAACGCCCCGAGCGGCGCCGATAATTCTTCGCCGCTCATCGACTTCGCTTCCTCCGCCGTTTTGCCTTTTAACATTTCCGTCGCCACGCTCGCCACCGCGATCGCGGTCTGACATCCGAACGATTGAAACGTCGCGCGATCGATCACTTTGCGCCCGTCTTCTTCCTTGAACTTGATCCACATGCGCAACATGTCGCCACAATCGGGACTGCCGACCGTCCCGACCGCGTCGGCATTTTTCATTTCGCCGACATTCCGCGGGTTTTTGATCGCTTCTTCGATTCTCGATTCCGTTTCGTCCTTCATGCGTGCTCCAAATGGTAGCGCGGCAATGTTGGATCGACATCGACGCTCCACGCGTCGATCCCGCCGCGCAGGCTTTTTACGTTCTCAAATCCGTGTCCTTGAAAATATGCGGCCGCGTCCAAGCTGCGCGTTCCGTCGTGATCATAAATCACGAGAAGATTCTCACGCGACCATTTGCTCGAAATCTCCTGCATCAACTCCTGCGTGAAAAAATGCGCATTGCCGATCTTGACCGCGTCGAACTCCTCGCGTGTGCGCACATCGAGCAGATAAATCTTTTCGCCTTGTGCAATTCGATCCGCCACTTCACGCGGCTCCATCTGCATTGCGCGATCAGCTTCATCGCTCGCGATGATGTGCTCGGCGACAAGATCGACATTCAAGTTTTCGTTTCGCGCGCAAACTTGCGCGAGCGTTTCCTCCGGACCGAATCCACAACTGCTGCAGCCGCCAATGTGATATTTGCGGAACAAAGCACGCTGGGCGCCCGGGAATTTCTCGAGCAACTCACGCATCGTGATGCTCGGATCGATCGTCGTCGCCAATTTCATCGCTACGAAATGTAGCGGCGTTCGAACTGGCTTACAACTTTGACGGATCTTCGAGTAGCTCAATGACGCGCTTGAGCAAACGGCCGCCGCCGCCGCCATCGAGACTGCGATGATCAAAGCTCAATGTGATTTGCGCTTCCGTTTTAGGAACGAACTCGCTTTTCGTTTCATCCCAGGCCGGAACTTTTTTGCCGGCGCCAAGCCCGACAATCATTGTTTGATCGGGCAGGGGAATAGGCGTGCCCCATTCCACGCCGAAAGTTCCGAAATTTGAAACGGCCGCGATGCCGTCGGCCTGCATGTCGGGCGGAATGCGCCGTTTGCGCGCAAGATCGACAAGTTCCGCGTATTTCTTCGTAAGATCGACAAGCGACGCTTTGTCCGCTTCGCGAATGATCGGGACCATGATTCCATCTTCGGCTTCGACCGCGACGCCGATGTCGATTGAATCGGTCTGCACAATTTTTCCGCCGATCAGCTTCGCGGCTGCAGCCGGATTTTCGGCGAGCGCGAGAGCAAGCGCGCGCACTGCATAAAGCGCCGGGCCGGGTTTCGGATCGCGCGACTGTCGATCTTGTAAAACAGGATCGAGATTCACGGACGATCCAATCGTGGCGAGCGGCCGTGACCAACTGCGCCGCATTGCGTCGGCCACGCCAGCGCGAATGGCGGAAGCGTCGCTCGATTTTTTTATGTCGATCTTGCCCAAAAACTTTTCGAGATCTTTGATCGTGACACGATTCCCTGCGCCCGTTCCGGAAATCGCAGCGAGATCGGCTTGTGAAAGCTGCAACTCGAGCATGCGTGTGCGAACTCGTGGCGAAAGATAACCGGCGCCTTTGGTTCCGGCGGGAACTGGCAATCCACCAGCTTGATCGGTGTACGAACCCACTGCGACCGGCGGTAAGCCAGCTTCGTCGACCTGAAAATGCGAGCCGCTTCCGTTCTGCGTCGCCGAGTCCTCTTCGCGTCCCGGAATTTCTTTTGCCACATCACCTTTCGGCGGCGCCGGCGCGCGTTTTTGAAAACGGGCGGCGTCGGCTTCGCTTGCTTCGACATAACCGAGAATCGCGCCGACCGAATAAGTTCCTTTCACTTCGGCGTCGATCTTCGTGACTTCGCCGGCGCACGGCGTGGTCACTCCCATCACGGCCTTGTCCGTTTCCACTTCGATGATTTCCTGGTCAGCGGAAACTTTGTCGCCCGGTTGAACTTTGATCGCGACAATTTTGGCCTCGGCCATCGATTCGCCGAGCTGCGGCATGGTGATTGGAACTTGTGGCATAAAATTATTCAGCGAGAACCTGGCGGGCCTTTGCCGCGATCGATTTCGCATTCGGCCGGTGCTCGCTCCAAAGGTTCGGGTGATACGGAATCGGCGTGTCTTTCGCATTGATGCGCGCAGGCGCGGCATCGAGAAGATGGAAACCTTCGCTCGCGACGCGCGCGATCACTTCAGCGGTGACACCGCCCCACGGAAACGCTTCGCCTACCGCAAGCAGTCGTCCCGTTCGCGCAACGGATGCGAGCACCGTGGCCGTGTCGAGAGGTTTTACGCTGCGAAGATCGACAACTTCCACTTCGAATCCTTCGGTGCGCAATTGGTTAGCAACAGCGAGCGCTTCATGCACCATCGCGCTGTAGGTCACAATGCTGAGATCGCGTCCCGGCCGAACGATTCGTGCTTTGCCGATCGGCAATTTTTCTGTCGGAAGCGCGTCGGCTTTGAGGTGATAATAAAGATATTTGTGTTCGCAATAGATGACCGGGTCGTCGATCGCGACCGCGTCGACGAGCATTGTGTACGCATCTTCGACCGTGGCCGGCGTGACGACGACGAGTCCCGGATAATGCGAATACAACCCTTCCATGCTCTGGCTGTGAAATGGGCCGCTGCCTTTTGTTCCGCCGGACGGCAAGCGCACCGTGATCGGGCAAGGGACTTGTGTCCGCCAAAATTGCGTGCCGGCGTTATTCAGGATCTGGTTTAGCGCGATGCTCGAGAAATCGGCAAATTGCATTTCGACAATCGGCCGCATCCCTTCCATCGCCGCGCCAATGGCCGTGCCGACCATCGCATCTTCGCTGATCGGCGTGTTCAACACGCGCCCGGGAAACTGTTCGGCCAATCCTTTCGTCGCTTTGAATGCGCCGCCGAATTTTCCTGCGATGTCCTGCCCGTAAATGAAAACCCGTTCGTCTTCGCGCAGCAATTTCGTCTGCGCCTCGCGAATCGCTTCGAGGTAGGTCACGCTCATTCGAAGCGGTCCGCTTGTTCGCGCGTCGACACCGCGCACCAATCTTCTTCGCTGCCGACCGGCGCGTCTTCCTGTTGCGCGGTTGAGACTGCTTCGTCAATCTGCGCGGCAATCTCTTTGCGCATTTGCTGCAGCGCGTCGGGCTCGAGCATCTTTTGTTCGAGGATAAATTGCTCGGTCCGTTGCAACGCGTCTTGCGCGAACGGTTCGCTTTTCATTTCCGGCGGAACATAGCTCGCGTCGTCATGTTCACCGTGACCGGCGAGGCGCAGGGTCGTCGCGACGACCAGTTGCGGTGGACGCCCGGCGCGAGCGCGCTTTACCGCCGTCTCGATCAGTTCAAGACACGCATTCAAATCGGTGCCGTCGAGCGTGTGCCCTTCGTAGCCGTAGCCTTTCGCGCGATCGACCAAATGCGCGCAGCCAAATTCGCGTTCGTTCGGCGTCGAATACGCGAAATGGTTATTCGTGACGACGACAACTAAAGGAACTTGTTCGACGGCCGCGATATTCAGCCCCTCATGTGTCGCGCCGGTCTGCATGCCGCCTTCACCAATCGTCGTCAGGCCGACAAAGTTTTTCTCGCGCTTCATTCGCTTCGCCAGAAGTTTTCCGACAATTACCGGGATCATCGCGCCGAGATGGCTGATCATGGCCAATTGATTTTCGCGCGGCCGGCCGCGATGAATGTTACCGTCGCGGCCACGCATCGGCCCCTGACGCGAGCCGAGATAAGTGCGCACGACGTCGAGCAGCGGTTCGCCAAACGCAGAACGTCCCGCCTGATCGCGAATTAACGGCGCAAAGACATCGCCTTTCTGCAAAAACATTCCGCACGCTGCACTGACCGCTTCCTGACCGCGCCCAAGATAAACGCCGCCGGTGATCAGACCGCCGCGATAAAGGCTGGCCAGTTTGTCTTCAAGAATGCGCGCGAGCAGCATCCAGCGAAACGCTTCCAGATAGCGTTCGTGCGTCGCTGCTTTTTTTAGAACCGACTCTTTGCCTTTGCGCGGCGCCGTTTGCAGCATCCCGCAATTGTAGTCAAGATCGACAAGCGCGCGCAAAAAATATTTTGGCGCGCACTTTTATGTCGATCTTAGCGTTGTGCCGCGAAGCTGCGCTTCGCTTCTGAACCTTCGAGGGGGAAATGGCGTTGCGTTGGTTTTTCGCCGTGGCCGTTGGTTGTCGACTCGGTCGCCACCTCGCGGGGCGCGGTCAATTTCATGCCGACAATCTTGCTGATGCCGCGTTCTTCCATGGTCACGCCGTAAAGAATGTCGGCCTTGGCGATCGTGCGCTTGTTGTGCGTGATAATGATGAACTGGCTTTGCCCGACGAAACGCTCGAGCACGCGAATGAAGCGGTTAATGTTCGATTCGTCGAGAGGCGCGTCCATTTCATCGAGAATGCAAAATGGACTTGGCCGCACCATATAAATTGCGAATAGCAACGCGACCGCGGTCATGGCGCGTTCGCCGCCGCTCAAAAGCGAAATGCTTTGCAACTGTTTGCCCGGCGGCTTTGCGGTGATCTCGATCCCGCAATTGAGCGGATCGTTTTCATCCATGAGCGAAAGATCAGCGCGCCCGCCGCCGAACATTTCGGCGAACATGTCGCGAAAATTGCTGCGCACTTGCGCGAATGTTTCCGCGAAAAGTTTCTGCGTGGTGCTGTTGATTCGAATGATGACGTCGAGCAGCTCGCGGCGCGCATTGGTCAGGTCGCTGTTCTGTGTTTCGAGAAACTTATGGCGCTCTTCCAGCTCGTCGTATTCCTGCACGGCATCGAGATTGACCGGCCCCATGTTGTCGAGCTGGCGCGTAAGATCGACAATGATTTGCTCGAGATCGCCCGCCACAAGATCGACATCTTGTTTTTCCGGCACGGCTTTTTCCGTGCGCTTCAATTGCACTTGCAACGTTTTTTCGAAAGCGGCTTCGTCCTGTGAGAAGGCGCGCAAGTCGACCTGATATCGGCGCGAAATGTTTTCGAGCAGATTGTCGATCTGAAGTTGCAGCTGCGATTGGCGCACCTGCTGTTTGGCGCGCAGATCATGGAAATCGTTGAGCGAATTGCGCGCACTGCGCAGCTCCGTTTCCTCCGCGGTGCTCGCTGCCAGCAGGCTCGCGCGTTCTTCGCCGATGGCTGCGATCTTTTTTTCGACGACAGAAACTTCCGCGCTTTGATTTTGAATGGCCCGCTCCGATTCGCTCGATTCCTTCGCCTGCAGTGCAAGCCGCTGCTCGTAAGTGGCGATGTCCGCGCGTCGCGCCGCGATCAATTCGGCCAGCTCGGTCTCACGCGCCGTCATCGGTTCGCGGCGGCTGAGGAGATGCTCGTGGCGCTGTGCTTCGGTCGCGAGCTTCAGTCGCAGCTCATTTAATTTTTGGTTCGCCTCTTCTTCCTGCTCACGAGCGAAGTCGCGCGCTTTTTCAGCGGAGGATTGTTGCGCTTCCATGTCGGCAAAACTGGTGCGATGCGCGGTGAGTTCCTCCTTCAGTTTGCCAATGCGTTCGTCGGCGGTCTCGATTTGTTGCTGAAGCGCGGCCTTCTCCACGTAAAGATTTTCTAATTTCCGTTCGGCCTCGGAAAGCGCTCGCTCGATCAGCTCAATTTCATTTCCGGCCGTGGAGTGCGCGAGCAGCGCGGATTGATGAACTTTTCGCGCCTCTTCCTGCTGAGTCATCGCGGCATCGAGTCGTGCTTTGCTTTGATCGCGCTTTTGCCGAAACGTGTTGCGCTCCAGCCCGAGTGTCGTCGCTTCTTTGGCCAGCGCCGTGATTTGCGCTTTTCTTTCCAGGAGCGAGTCGGCTTTTTTTGACGCTCTCCCGCCAAAAATCACGCCTTCGGCTGACAGAAATTCTCCGGTGAGAGTTGCGATCGGGAATTCCTTTGCGCGCCGTTTCAATTGCCAGGCCGCATCGAGATCGCGCACGATGACAACATCGACAAGCAATTGCCTAACGAGTGGGGCTAGGGCTTCCGGCGCTTTCACTTTGTCTGCCGCCCAGCCGAGCGCGCCTTCGGGCAGAAATTGCCGCGCCTTTTCCGATTTGGCGGCGGCAAATCCCGGAACCACCAGCGCAGCTTGGCCGAGTTTTTTTTCCGAGAGTGTTTTGACGATCTCGCCGGCCAGCTCGTCGCTTTGCAGAACTACTGCGTGAATCGTGCGGCCGAGCGCGGCTTCAATCGCCGCGATGTATTCGCGTTCCACGTCCAGCTGCGAAACGAGCGGACCAAGCAAAGCGTGCCGAATGCGCTTGGGATCGTCTAGCCCGCGCAAAACCGCGCGTGAACCGTGCTCGAGGCCTTCGCCTTCTTCATTGAGCTGGCGCAGAATTTCGAGTCGCGATTCTTTTTCCGCGATTGTGCGCTCGATCGTCGCGAGATTCTTTTCGGCTTCCTCGAGTGATTGTCGATCTTGTCGCAATTCGCTTTCGGCGACCTCGGATTCTTTCCGCAAAAGATCGAGTTTCCTTTGATGCTCCTCGGCGCCGGCACGCGTTTCATCCAGTTTTTGCCGCGTTGCTTCACGCGCGGTCGAAGCTTCGGCAATGGTGGCGGCGAGGTCCGCGACGCGCGCGGAAGTCGTCTCGCGCCGCAAACTGATTCCGGCGATTTCGTTTTCGAGCGCCGCCACCCGCGTTTCAAATTTCGAAAGAACGCCGTGTAGCGTTTCCAATTCCTTTTCCGACTCCGCGCGCTCTGCGCGAAATTGCGCGGCTTTCGCCGTCAGCTCCGCGACGTCGCGCTGCTTCGTTTCCAAAAGCTCGCTCGTCTGCTGAATGAGCGTGTCGGCTTCGGAAAGTTCGGAGGCCTGTTCGCTGCGCTTCGTCTCGGCTTCGGAAATGTCGCGGCGATATCGCGCGATTAGCTCGGTCGTTTCCTCGGAGCGTTGCCGATTGAATTCGATGCGGCTGCGATGCGTAGCGATTTCGCTTTGCAAACGTTGCGCTTCGCTGCGCGCTTCGTTGATGCGCGCGTCGATGTCATCGAGCGCACGCCGCCGTTCAGCCAATTCATTTTCGCGTATGTCGATCTTGGCGTGCAGATCGCGCTCGGATTTTTCCAAGCGCCCGATTTCTTCGCGACATTTCGCCGATTCGGCTTCGAGCGCGGCCAGTTTTTTCTGCGAATGATGCGTATCGAGGACGCGCAGATCGGCATGCAAGGCCTGATATCTTCGCGCTTTGCCCGCCTGCCGCTGGAGCGAACCGATCTGGCGTTTCACTTCCTTGATGATGTCGCCGATGCGCAAAAGATTTGCTTCGGTCGCTTCGAGTTTGCGCAGCGCTTCGCGTTTTTGCGTTTTGTATTTTGTGATGCCAGCTGCTTCTTCAAAAACGGCACGTCGATCTTCCGGGCGGGAGCTGAGCAACATGTCGATCTTGCCCTGTTCCATGACCGAATAGGCGCTGCGACCGACGCCGGTATCGGCAAACAAGCTTTGAATGTCGCGCAAGCGACACGCCGTTTTGTTGAGCAAATATTCCGAATTGCCGTCGCGATAAACGCGCCGCGTCACGCGCACTTCATGCCAATCGACGCTCAGCTCGCCCGCGCAATTTGAAAAGGTAAGCGAAACTTCCGCGAAACCGAGCGGCTTGCGATTATCGGTGCCGTTAAAAATGACGTCGGCCATTTCGGTGCCACGCAATGCCTTGGCCGACTGTTCGCCCAAGACCCAGCGCACAGCGTCGAGCACATTGGATTTGCCGCAGCCGTTCGGGCCGACGATGGCGGTGACGCCTTCGTGAAAATTGAGGAGCGTTTTATCGGCGAAGGATTTGAAGCCGAAAAGCTCGAGCGATTGAAGGTGCATGCGCTATCCGTGCAGGATCAGATTGCCACTAATTACAACGCACAAAAGCTCGTGACAAGCGCTATTCCTACAAAATGCAGGGTCGAGCTCGGCCCCGACCACACGATGTTGCGCTTAGGCAGGTCCGCTGGCTTTCTTTTGCAAGGAACGTCTCGCCAGATAGACGATCGACGCAGCCACGAGCACCATGCCGGTCACTTCGAATTCCCATCGCCTCGCGTGTGCCAAAATCCAAATGATCGCGAGGATGGCGAGCGCCGGCACGATTTTCATTCCGGGAAAATTGAAAGGCGGACCGTCAGCGCGAACGTCGCGTTGGATTAAAAACCAGCAGGCAGAACAGCAGAGGAGATACATTAAGAGAACGGCGACGTTGGAAAGCACGGCCAGTTGCTCGAACGTGCCACTTACCGACAACGCGAAGGCGAGCACGGCGTAAGTAGTGATGGCGACATCGGGCGAATGATAACGCGGATGCACATGCGCGAACCATTTTGGGATCGCGCCGTCGCGTCCGAACGCGAAAATCATTCGCGGCGAGCTGAGGATGTCGCTCGTGACAAAACCGAACGCGGAGATGGTTGCGCCCGCGAGCAGAATTGTGCGGCCGATATTTCCGAGAAATAGCGCAGCCGCTTCGGCGAGCGGGGCGTCTCGGTGGTTTGCAAGATCGACACCGAGCGTGCCCTGCGCCACGAGCTGGATCATAATATAAATGATCGTGGTAATGACGAGCGCGAGATAAGCCGAGCGCGGAACGGTGCGCGCCGGATTTCTTACCTCGCCGCTCGGGATCAACGCCACTTCGATTCCGACGAAAGCAAACATCAAGAGCACGACCGCGTCGCCTAACGACTTGCTGCCGGGCCAGACAGGGAAGCTGAGATTCGCCGGATGAATGAAAAAGATGCCGACGCAGATGAACAAAAGCAGCGGAAGAAGTTTCGCCATAGTGATCGCCGTGACCGCACCAGCGCCTTCGCGCACACCGCGGATGTTAATGAAGACGAGCACGCCGTACACCGCGAGCATCACCACGATGCGCATGGCCGGCCCGCCGAGAAATGGAATGACCAATGCGATTGAATTCGCGAGCACATTCACTACGCCGGCGACCGCACCGAGCGCGGTGAGAAAATAAAGCATGCCGGCCAGAAATCCGACGTATTTGCCGAATGCAACTTCGACGTACGCGTAGAGTCCGCCGGTTAACGACACGCGACTGCCGGCGATGGCAAAACAAGTAACGAACAAAATCATCGCAATCGCGCAGCAAACAAACGCGAGCGGCGCCGCCGGGCCGAGGCCGGCCGCCACCGTCGCCGGAATCACAAAAATGCCGGCGCCAATCGTCGAGCTGATGATGTTCGCCGTCAGCGCCGGAATGCCGATGGCGCGAATGAGTCCCGCTTCTTCTTTCGGCGGCTCGCTCGCAATCATCCGCGCACGCTGAGTCAGAACTTCGACGGAATCAAGATCGACATTTTCGCGCGCGAGAAATCTGGATAGGTTCACCGATCATGCGCGCTTCTCATCTCGAAGATTATTATTCGTTCCTGCGGTTCCCGAGCGTTTCTACCGACGACATGTACTCCGAAAAAGTGAGCGAGTGTGCGAATTGGCTCGTAAAAAAATTGAGCGCGATCGGATTGGAGACGCAGCTCGTGCCGACGCCGGGCCATCCCGTGGTCTGGGCGCGCAACAAACACAAGGCCGGGCGCAAGACCGTTTTGATTTACGGACATTACGATGTGCAGCCGCCCGATCCGCTCGAGCTCTGGGATTCGCCGCCATTCGAGCCGGTCTTAAAAGATGGCTACGTTTTTGCGCGAGGCGCGACCGATAACAAAGGCCAGATTCTCGCCCACATTCTCGGCATTCAGGAAACGATCGAGCAGAACGGCGATCTCCCCGTTAATGTCGATCTTGTCATCGAAGGCGAAGAAGAAATCGGCAGCGCGAACCTTGGAAATTTTCTTTCACAAAATCGCGACGCGCTGAAATGCGACGTCGTCGTCGTCTCCGATACGGGAATGATTGCGCGTGGTGTGCCGACGCTTGGCTATGGTTTGCGTGGCGTTGCCGCGCTCGAACTAAAAATAACAGGGTCAAAAATGGATCTTCATTCGGGTGTGTTCGGCGGCGCAGTCGCGAACTCGGTCACGGCGCTGACGCGTTTGCTTGCCACGATGCATGATGACAAGGGACACATCGCCATCCCTGGTTTTTATGACGACGTTCTCCCGCTGCAAGATTGGGAACGCGAGGCTTGGAAAAAATTACCAATCGACCCGGACGCGGAAATTTTGAAAGAAACGGGCGCGCCCAAACTTTTCGGCGAAGCCGGTTTCAGCACGCTCGAAAGACTTTGGGCGCGGCCGACCGCCGAGATCAATGGCATCGGCGGCGGATACCAGGGGCAGGGATCGAAGACTGTCATCGCCAGCCACGCCATGGCGAAGCTCACGTTTCGGCTCGTGCCGAACCAGGACGGCGACAAGATTGTCGATCTTGCCAAAAAACATTTTCAGAAAAATCTGCCGCCGGGCGTCACGATTGAAATGACGAGCGGCCACAGCGGCCCGTGGTATTTGACCGATCCGAAATCGAAATTCGGCGAGGCGGCGCAACGCGCGCTGCGCAAAGCATTCAACCACGACGTCGCGCTCATTCGCGAAGGCGGAAGCATTCCGATCGTCTCCGATTTTCGGAAGATTCTCGGCGTCGAAACCTTGTTGTGCGGCCTCGCCCTGGCCAATTGCCGCGCGCATTCGCCGAACGAAAATTTTCCGCTCGAAAATTTCGAGGGCGGCATTCGTTTGAACAAGGCGATCCTGGAAGAAATCGCCGCCTAAGGTTCGGCTCATGCGATTCGCGTTGCGATTGTTGATCTTGTTAGCGCTCGTCAGCGCCTTTCCGATGGAAAATCGCGCCGCCGAAGAATCGTTAGGCGACAAGATCAAAAAAATCTTCGAGCCAACTCCAACGCCGACGCCACGAAAACATCGCAAGAAATCGACCACGACAAAAAAGAAAGAGCCGTCGCCATCACCGAGTTCCGCAAAAAAGAAAAAACCATCGCCCACGCCGACTCCGGAAGCTTCGCCGAGCGCCACCCCAATCGAAACACCGGAACCCACTGCTTCGGCTTCGCCGAAAAAAAAGAAAAGCTCGCCTACGCCGACGCCGGAAAGATCGACATCTCCTTCCGCGAAGAAACATCGCAAGGTTTCTCCGACACCGTCGGCAACTGAAACTGAAACGCCAACCCCGTCAGCGCCACGTCCACCGAGTGCGACAGCAACTCCATCTCCGAGTCCCGAGCAGACCGCGCCAAAAAAAGGCGCACCCGTTTCAATCAGCGCAAACGAGATTGCCGATTACCAAAATTATTCGTCCGGCGTGCGCAAGATTGTCGATCTTGCCCTCGAGCTGGCGAGCCGCGGTCTCAATTATAAATATGGCTCGGCCGATCCGGCCAGCGGCGGAATGGATTGTTCCGGTTTTGTTTTTTACGTTTTGAATCAGGCCGGTGTATCGGATGTGCCGCGCGATTCCAGCCAGCAATACGTTTGGTTGCGCAAAGCTTATAAATTTCAGCCGGTCATCAGCCGGCATGACGACAGCTTCGAGCTCGATGCGCTCGCCCCGGGCGATCTCCTTTTCTGGACCGGCACGTATGCGATCGATCGCGATCCGCCGATCACGCACGCCATGATTTATCTCGGGCGCGAAAAAAGTACCGGCCGGCGAATTATGATCGGCGCCAGCGATGGCCGGCTTTATCGCGGCGAATCGCGTTTCGGCGTAAGCGTTTTTGATTTCAAAGTTTCGCCGCCCGCGAAAACAAATGATGGCAAGCTAACTCCCACGTTTGTCGGCTATGGCCACGTTCCCGGTTTGCGCTGAGAATTCGGCGCGGAAAGAGGGAGCGGCTTGTTCCCTAGATCGACATGAAGCTTGGCGAGTGTTCCGAGAACCAGTGCGAGCAACACGAAAACGATTGTGCGCTGCTCGCGCTTGGTGAGAGTAAACATGCGCGCGCTCATTTTGTTTGCGCGTAACGAACCGGATCCGGCAGGCCCGCTTCGCGAAAGCCTTTCAAGCGCAGCTGACAAGAATCGCACTGGCCGCACGCCGCTCCGTCCGGCGCCGGATCGTAACAACTGTGCGTGAGCGCAAGATCGACATTCAGTTCGCGCGCTTTGCGAATGATGTCGGCCTTCGAAAATTGCGCGAGCGGAGTGTGAATGCGGATGCGTCCGCCTTCGCTGCCGATTTTCGTTCCGAGATTGGCCAGCGTTTCGAACACAGCGATGAATTCCGGTCGGCAATCGGGATACCCGCTGTAATCAATCGCGTTCACGCCCAGAAAAATATGCGGCGCGCCGATCGCTTCCGCCCAGGCGAGCGCATACGCGAGAAACAGCGTGTTGCGCGCCGGAACGTAAGTAATCGGAATTCCTTTTCCGATTTCGGATTCGGTGCGCGCTTTTGGAATGTCGATCTTGTCGGTCAAGGCCGAGCCGCGGAAAAGATCGTTGTCGATCTTGATGACGCGATGCTCTTTCGCGCCTAACGACTGAGCGATCTCGTGCGCGGCTTCGATCTCGATCTTATGGCGCTGGCCGTAATCGAACGAGAGCGCGTAAGTTTCGAAACCGTCGGCACGCGCGATTGCAAGCGCGGTTGCAGAATCCAAACCGCCGCTCAACAAAACGACCGCGTGTTTCATCAGCCATCGCTGCGCGCGCGATTTGGATACTCAGCGCGCACGGTCAAACCGATCCCACCGCGCGCGGAAAACTCCGCGGTCACGATCGCCTCGCGCGGCGCGCACGCTTTCACGAAATCATCGAGGATGCGGTTGGTGACCGTTTCGTTGAACGCGCGCTCATTTCGATACGACGCGAGATAAAATTTAAGCGACTTGCTCTCCACACAACGGGCAGCCGGGATGTAGTCGATCGTGATCTGCGCAAAGTCGGACTGGCCCGTCACCGGACAAAGCGAAGTGAAATCCGCTGTTTCAAAACGAATCCGGTACGCGCGCCGCGCTGGGTTTGGAAAAGTTTCGAGCTTCGCTTCGGCCGGCGAAGCGGGGATGCGCGCTTCGCTGCGGCCGAGGAGCGTGAGAGATGTCGATCTTTTCTGTTTGGGCATCGGTGCGAATTACATCCTTTCAATCGGGATGACGCAACATCGGATCGGCCAAGGCGCGTTCGCGGTCGCCGGGCTTGTTGTAGTTCCAGTAATCGATTTTCAAACTGCGTTTCAATTTCAAATGGCTTCCATCGGCGGCATTCCATTCGCGTAGGAGATACGGAAAATCGTGGTCGAGCACGAAATGATCGGTGCCGCCCGCGTGGACAAGATCGACATGAATTTCTTTTTCAGTTGTCGAAAAGCTGATCTTCGCCGGCTTAAAGACAAAATTGTCCTTCTTCGAATTGATCGCGCTCGCTGCGAGCTGGATTTCGAATTCGCCGCTCGGCTTTGAGAAATCAATCGTGCGAATGCGCAGCGGCATCTCATCGTAGAAAAATGCATTGGCCGGCAGCGCAACGGTTTCGTTTCCGTCCGCCATGCCGTCCCAGTAGGTGTGAAAGGTGTAAGCAAACTGATCGCCGCTGCGCTTCGCTTCCTTGAACGTGTTTCCGCAACTGTCGCTACTCGTCAGGCTAAATTTTGCGAGACGCGCGTCGTTCACGAGCCAGAAATTGGAATGCATCTGCTGATAAACATAAATCCCGGTCGGCACATGCAGGATTTGATTGAGCTTGAGCACGGTGATCATTCCCGGCTTTTGCCAATCGTCGGGCTTGACCAGCTGTTTCGGATCGAACGGTTCGCGCACAAGAATGTGCAGCACTTCGCACGGGCGCGGCGTTCCGTAGTGCGCGATCTGCGCATCGTAAATATCGAACTCGGCTTTGCCGTCGCCCCAGTAACTGTTGTTCTGCAAAAACGCGGGCGTGAATTGGGCGAACACGCTCAGCTGCGACGCGAGCGTGATCGCTAAGATCGACATGCAGCGCGCGTTCATTGAGTTGAAAGATCAAACACGAAACCTTAAACCTCAAACATGGAAGCCGGCGTGATCGATCTTTTCGCTGTCGATAAAAAGACGGGCGAAATCTTGCTCGTCATGAATGAAGCGCGGCCATGGGACAACTCCGATGAGCGACTGCATGAATTGCAGGAAAAGTTTAACGCCTACGTTTCGTTCTTGCTCGATGGCGAAATGGCCGAAGCGCATCCGGAGCTGATTGGCAGGCCGGCGCGCATCGAATTGCGCTGCGATCATGTGCCGGACGCGCGCGCGCTCGAATTGCTCGGCATGATCCATGACCAACTCGCGCTTCAGGAAATCAAAATGGAAGTGATCGTGCGCGAAAAAACGCAACCGTAGCCGACGCCAAGATCGACATTAATATTTCAGAAACGACACGACCGTTGTTGGCTCGAGCTTTTTGCGGCCGTGCAAAAATTCCAGCTCGATCAAAAATTGCGCTTCGAGAAGTTTGCCGCCGACTTTCGCAATCAGCGTCGCGGCGGAAGCAGAAGTGCCGCCGGTCGCGAGCAAGTCGTCGATCAAAACAATCTGTTCGCCCGCTTTGATCGCATCGATATGCAGTTCCATTTCCGCTTCGCCGTACTCGAGCGAATATTTCGCACTCTCAGTTTTGTAAGGAAGGCGACCTTTTTTGCGCAGCGGCACAAAACCAATCCCAAGTTCGTAAGCGACGGCCGATCCGAAAAGAAAACCGCGCGCATCGATCCCGACGATCTTGTCGATTTTTTTGCCGCGACATTGCTCGAGAAACACATCGATCGATGCACGGAACAATTCGCCGTCATTCAAAATCGGCGTGATGTCTTTGAAAATGATTCCCTTTTTCGGGAAATCCGGCACATCGCGCACGGCTGCGCGCAATCGATCGATCATGTCGGCAACCATGGCGCGCAAATGCTAGCCGCCCGCCAAAAAAGGTCAACGCCTTGCGACGCGCTCTTTATTGCCAAGCGGAGGCCGTGCTCGTAAACTCGACGCTCCCGTGGATCGACAATTACTTTTCGTCTCAACGCTTTGCTATCTCGCGGCCATCGTGCGCACGATCGTGGCGTTGCGCGCGGGAGTTTTTCGGCCGGGCCGATTTAATTTTCTCGCGGTCGGGCTCGGCTTCATTTTTCAATCGGCTTTCTTGTCGATCCGCGGTCACGCGCTGGGCCGCTGTCCGCTCACGAATTTATTCGAGGTCCTCGTTTTTCTCGGTTGGTCGATTGCGCTGATTTACATGTTGGTCGGTCCGGCCTATCGGCTTTCGCTCATGGGCGCATTCACCGCGCCGCTCGTTTTTGTGATTCAAGCGCTCGCGCTGTTCGCGGCCGTCGATCAACCGCATGGGCCGAAGTTGCCGGCGAATCCGTGGCTCGAATTTCACGCGTCGATTTCGATCATTGCTTACGGCGCGTTTGCTCTCGCCTGTGTCGCGGGGCTGATGTATCTCGTGCAGGAGCGTCAGATCAAGACGCACCAATTGCGCACGGTTTTTCGGTATCTGCCGCCATTAAGCGATCTCTTCGCCGCGATCACACGTTTATTGTGGTGGGGCTTCGCGCTTTACACGCTCGGACTTTTGAGCGGTTTCTTGGTCGGTCAACCGTTGCCGCTCGTGCAAGGCGTTTGCGCATTTGGCGTCTGGGCGCTTTACGCCGCGATTTTGCAAGGTCGACATCTGCGCCGGCTCGCGCCGAAAAAAGTGGCCGCGCTTTGCATCATCGGATTCAGCGCGGCGCTCGCGCTCTTGTGGGGAATTACTTTCAGCGCGCAAGTGCAACCGCCGCCATGAATCTTTTTTGCGTCGGCATAAGTCATCACACGGCGAACGTGGAAACGCGCGAGCGTTTCGCCGGCCATGCGGAAACCGAATGCGTGCTGCGCAATTCCGGTTGCACCGAAGCGCTGCTCCTTACGACTTGCAATCGCGTGGAAGTGTACGCCGCTTCGCCGACGCAAATTTCGACCGAAGAAATCGCGCGCTGCCTCGGACCCAAGATCGACATACAATCGCCGGAAGAAGCGCCCGCCTTTTATCGCTACGAGGAAAGCGAATGCGTGAAACATCTTTTCCGTGTCGCGTCCGGGCTCGATTCGATGGTCGTGGGCGAAACGGAAATCCTCGGCCAGGCAAAAAAAACTTACGAAGCGGCGCGCGCATCGGGCTCGGCCGGCCCGTATTTGCACCGCTTGTTTCAGCGCGCATTTCGTGTGGCCAAACAAGTGCGAACGCACACTGAGATCACACGCGGCGCGGTTTCGGTCGGTTCGGTGGCGGTGGATCTTGCGCAAAGAATTTTCGGAGATCTGTCGCAACGCAAAGTTCTCGTGCTCGGCGCGGGTGAAACAAGCGAGCGCACCGCGCGCGCGCTCGTTTCGCGCGGCGTGAGCGATTTGCGCGTAAGCAATCGCTCGATCGAGCGCGCGCAAGAATTGGCCGCGCTCGTATCGGGCCGCGCCATTTCGTTCGAGCAATGGCCGGAACAATGCCGCGAGATCGACATTTTGATTACATCGACATCGTCGGAAACGTTTTTGCTCACGCGCGAAAAACTTGCGCCGATGTTAAGCGAGCGCCTCGACCGGCCACTGTTCATCATCGACATCGCGGTGCCGCGCGATGTCGAACCGGATGTGAACGAAATGGAGGGCGTTTATCTTTATGATATCGATTCATTGCAATCCATCGCCGCGCAATCGCTCCAGCTTCGTCGCCAGCAGACGGCGGCCGCCGAAGAAATTATTTCGCAGCACGCCGATCAATTTCGCGAATGGTTGGAGCGGGCCGAGCATTCCGGCGGCGCCGCGCGCGCGATCGGCGATGCACCTTTGCAAATTTCCGAGTCCTGACTTCGCACCGGCTGTTTGATCGGCATGCGTGCAGAAAACAAAATCGTCATCGGCACGCGCGGCAGCCAGCTCGCTCGCGCACAGGCGCGCATGGTGGCCGATGGATTGCGCGCGCGTTGGGCGGACCTGAAGATCGAAACGAAAATCATTCGCACTTCCGGCGACGAAAATCGTGGGAAAATTGCACCGCCGGATTTGCGCGCGGGCCGCAAAGGATTATTCACAGCCGAAATCGAGAAGGCCTTGATCGCGCGTGATGTCGATCTTGCCGTGCACAGCGCTAAAGATTTGCCGAGCGAGCTGAGCAGCGGCACGGAAATCCCGGCGGTCCTCGCGCGCGGGGCGGTGCACGATCTGTTGGTCGCAACAGTTCCGTGCGACCTCATGTCGTTGCCGATCGATGGAATTGTCGCGACGGGAAGCGTGCGGCGGATGCATCAACTGCGCTGGAAGCGGGCCGACCTTGCGATTGTCGATCTTAGGGGCAATGTGCCGACGCGCCTGCGCAAACTGGCGAAAAGCGAATGGCACGCCGCGATTCTGGCGCAAGCCGGGTTGAATCGTTTGGGGCTACCCATAAGCGATGGCCACCTCGAGTTTGAGTCGACAAAATTTTCGGTCGCGGTGCTTCCAGAAGAAATTTTTCTGCCGGCCGGAGGGCAGGGGATCATCGCGATGCAAATACGGAGTGGAGATAATCGGACGCGGGAGCTCGTCGATCCTTTGAATGATTTTGCGGCGCGGTTGTGTTTGCGCGCGGAGCGCGAGTTTCTGCGATTGTTGCACGGCGATTGCAATCAGCCCGTGGGAGTTTTGGCGACGATCAACGAAGGCACGATGATAATCCGCGCCCAAGTTTTTAAGGTGAGCGCAACCGCGCCGGCCGAGGGAACGATCGAAGGTCCGCTGCAAGATGCGGAGCAGCTCGCGGCGCGCTTATTTAAACAAATCGATGGAGAGTAAGAGCACGACCAAGAGCAAGAGTGGAAACGGGAAATGTTTTCTCGTCGGCGCCGGGCCGGGGGATCTCGGGTTGGTGACGTTGCGCGCGAAAGCGTGCATCGAGCGCGCGGATGTTTTGGTTTACGATTATCTTTGCAATCCCGAAATGCTGAAGTGGGCGCGCGACGACGCGGAAATTATTTTCGCGGGGAAAAAAGCGGGCGCGCACACACTCGCGCAACCAGAGATTAACGAACTGCTCGTCAAGAAAACGAGCGAAGGGAAACAAGTCGTTAGGCTGAAAGGCGGCGATCCATTTTTATTTGGACGCGGCGCGGAAGAAGCGGAAGCGCTCGCGGATTCCAGTTTGGATTTTGAAGTTGTTCCCGGCGTTACGTCGGCGATTGCGGGCCCGGCGTACGCCGGAATTCCTGTGACGCATCGAGAATCGAATTCGCACGTTACTTTTTTTACCGGACACGAAGACCCGGAAAAATCCGACAGTGCAATCGATTTCGCGGCTCTGGCGAAACTCGGCGGAACGCAAGTGATGCTGATGGGCGTGGACAAGATCGACATGATCGCAAAAAAAATGCTGGCCAGCGGAGCGAAGCCGGAATTGCCGGTCGCGTTGATTCGCTGGGCCACGACTGGGCGGCAGGAAACGTTGGTCGGGAATCTCGGGAACATCGCGCAAAAAGTTGTCGATCTAGATTTCAAACCGCCGGCCGTCGCGGTTTTCGGAGAAGTCGTTTCGTTGCGCGAAAAGTTAAAATGGTTCGAAGACCGTGCGCTTTCGGGCAAACGCATCGTTGTGACGCGCACGCGGCGGCATGCCGGCGCGTTGAGTGAACAACTGCGCGCGCTCGGCGCCGATGTGATCGAGCTGCCAACGATTCGGATCGAGCCGCCAAGCGATCTGCGCGGTTTCGCCGAGTTGGTGCAGGATGCGCACGCGTACGACTGGATCGTTTTCACAAGTCCAAACGGCGTGACCGCGTTCTTCGAAATGTTTTTCAAACTCTACGACGACGGCCGCGAGCTCGGTCCGGCGCGGATCGCCGCGATCGGGCCGGCCACGGCGCAACGCGTGCGCGATTTTCATCTGCATGTCGATCTTCAGCCGGAGGAATTCGTGGCCGAAGCGATCGTGCGCGAGTTTCAAAAAGAAGGCGGCGTGGAAAACCTGCGAATTCTGCTGGCGCGCGCGGAAAAGGCGCGGGACGTGCTCCCGAAAGAGCTCTCGAGACTGGGAGCAATTGTGGACGAAGGATTGGCTTATCGCACGCTGCCGGAAACGCGCGACGACACCGGCGCGCGCCGCCGTCTATTGGAAGAAGGCGCGGACATGATCACGTTCACGAGCTCGTCCACGGTGGAAAATTTTCTCGCGCTCGGATTGCCCTGGCCGAAAGAAATGAAGATTGCGAGCATCGGACCGATCACATCGAAAACCGCGCGCGATCACGGATTGAAAGTGAATGTGGAAGCGCAGCGGCACGACATTCCCGGATTGATCGAAGTGATCCGCAATTTTTACGAAAGCAAAGGCTGAAGCATGAGCAAAGCGGCAAAAGTGGAAGACGAATTTGCATCGGCCATGCAGCAGTTGAGCGCGGAGGCGGGCAAAGTTTTGACTCACGAAAAAAAGATCGCTCACCACGATGAGGTGGATGTGCCGGAACATCTCAGCCAACTGACCGAGGAGGTGCGCTCATTGCACAGCCGGCTGGACAAGATCGACATGGCGTTAGCGAAAAGGCTGGAGGTGACGTTGGCGGCGAAGCCGAACGATTACACGGAACAATTTCGCAAGCTCGACGAGCAGCTCGCTGCGATTCGTAGCACCGAAACGGTGAACCAGCGGCTCTTCGATTCGCTGCATGAGGAGCTGATCAATTACCGCGACAATTTCCTCCACGAATCGCTGCAGAAACCTTTTATTCGCGATTTGCTTCTGCTTTACGACGATCTCACCGGGATCTTGTCGCAAATGTCGTCGCCCAACGCGCCCGATGGGCGTCCGCCCGTCGCGCAATGGCACGATAACCTCGAGAACACGGTGCATTCATTGCTGGAAGTGTTGCACCGGCTCGAGGTGCGGGAAGTTGAGCCGAGAGACAAAGTAGACTTGGCGGTGCACAAAGTGGTCAGCTCCGAGCCAGCGGAATTCCGGCAGGACGATGGCTGCATCGTGATGCGCATGAAACGCGGTTTCTTCTGGCGCGATCAGCTTTTGCGCCCGGAAGAAGTGATCGCGAAGCGCTGCGATTAGCCGGCGTTTCGCGCACCGTTTTTACCGCGGCAACGGCCGGAATTTCCCTCTGGGATGCGGCATGGAAACTGCACTTGTGCAGGGTGGTAACCCAACCACCACTCCTTCTCTATGGCTAACCGCAAAGCAGTCGGCATTGATCTCGGTACGACCTTTTGCGCCATCGCGCACATCGACGATTACGGCAAACCGCAGGTCATTCCCAATGCCGAAAGCGAGCGCATCACGCCATCGGTAATTCTGTTTGAGGACGAGAGCGTGATTGTGGGCACGACGGCGCGCAACAATGCCGTGGCCGAACCGGAGCGGATTGTCGATTTTGTGAAGCGCGAGATGGGCAAGCCGAAGGAACAATTTCAGCGCGAGTTCAATGGCAAACATTATTCAGCCGAAGAACTTTCCGCGCTCATCCTCATGAAATTGAAACGGGACGCGGAAAAATATCTCAAGCAAGAGATCACCGACGCCGTCATCACGGTGCCCGCCTACTTCAACGACGCGGAACGCACGGCCACCATCACGGCCGGGCAGCTGGCCGGCTTCAACGTTTTGCAAATTATTAACGAGCCGACCGCCGCGGCGCTTGCTTACGGGCTCGATAAGTTGGAAGAAGATCAGACCGTCTTCGTGTTCGATTTGGGCGGTGGCACTTTCGACGTCACAATCATGCGGATCGAAGGCCACAAGATCGACATGCTCGCGACGAATGGTGATCATCGCCTCGGCGGAAAAGATTGGGACGACGTAATCGTCAATCACGTGGCGGAAGAATTTGCCAAAGAGCATGGCAGCAATCCGCTGCTTGATTTGCAAAGCTACCAGGACCTGCAAAGCCGGGCGATCGCAGCGAAGGTGCAGCTCTCCAAACGGCCGCGCACCGCGATTGTGCACAATCACGATGGCCGCAGCATCAAAGTGGAGCTGACGCTTGAACAATTCGAGCAGATGAGCCGGCACCTGGTGGAAAAGTGCAAAACGATTTGCGAAATGGTGATGCAGGAAGCCGAGATGAAGTGGGAGCAGCTCGACAAAATTCTGCTCGTCGGCGGTATGACGCGGATGCCGATGGTGCGTGAAATGATCAGCCGACTTTCTTCCGCGCCGTTGACCGAAGATGTGAATCCGGACGAAGCGGTCGCAGTGGGCGCCGCCATCCAGGGTGTCCTGTCGATGTTGCGCGAGGAAGATATTTCCGGCGGAAAAATTTTGCCGGAAGACACGCGTCAGCAGTTCTCATCGCGCGAAGGCGGGCTCATCGAAGTGACCAACATAACTTCGCACACACTCGGCGTGATTCTGTGGGATGAAGCGCAGCTCGAAACCTACGTTTTTCCGATGATCAGAAAAATGAGCGCCATTCCGGCGACGGCGCGAAATTCTTTTGGAACGGCCACCGCAAACATGCCACGCGTGATCGTTCGCGTGGTCGAAGGCGAAAGCACGCTGCCGGCCGAATGCACGCCACTGGGCACTTGCGATGTAGAGCTGCCGCCGTTTTTGCCGAAGGGCTCACCGGTCGAATTGACCTACGAATACAACGACAATCAGGTGCTCGAAATCGCGGTCAACGCCTGCGGCAAGCAAGCCAAGGTCAAGATCGAGAGGAACACCGGCCTCGCGCCGGAACAAATCGACCAGGCTGCCGCCGGTTTAGAAGCCCTCGTGGTCTCCTGAGATGATCAAGTGCGACGTCGATTTTCCAATCCCGTTGCCGGACGATCCACGCAAATGGGACGGCTGGAATAAGTACAAATCGTCCAACTTTTACGAGCGGCTCTGCCTTGATCCGCAGGCCAACCCCAGCAACGACCTGATCGAAGAACATTGCCGCGAACTGATGCGCTGGTGGCAAAAAAAATTGCCGCTCAAAAATCAGCCGAGCAACCCGATCGCGCAATTGTTGCGCTCGGGGCTGGAGGAATCGTCGCGTTATTTGACCGAAGCGCGCGTCGAGCTTCTCGATCCGAAGCGGCGTCAGCAAATGGATGGCGAGCTGGCCGCGCATGCGCACGAAGAAGCGATCGTCGAGCTGCACAAGTACATCGCTTTCGCTCTCGCTGACGGGACTCTCAGCGCGGAAGAAGAAAAAAGGCTGCAAAGTTTCGGTGCGGCGCAGGGTTTGTCGCCCGAGGAAATCACTTCACACATCGAAGCGGAGCTGAAAGACACCGGCGCAAAACGCGCGGTCCTGTCTCACCCGACGGAAAACGGCGCCACCCGCCGCCGCCGGGAAAGATCGCTCGATCCGAAGGAAGATTTCCTGCGCATCTTGCGTTTGAGTGGCCTCGATTCCGATGCGATGACGGACGACCAGCGCGATGCTTTCATCAACGTCGCCGAAAATCTCGGCATCGACGCGGGGGACGCCGAAGAACTTGTCGATTTTTATCTCGAGGAAGCGGAAAGGCTGGCCGATCCCGACGCCGCTCCGCAAGAAGCGCCCACATTCACCAAGGCCGCGAAAAATGGCAGCGCGCCAGCGCGTCCCTTCGCAGCTCCTGCCGTTGCGGCCGTTTCTGTCGCCTCGCCGGTGCAACACCCTATCTTCGATGCCCCGGCTAAGATCGACAATTTCCGGAATTCAGCCGGCGGCGAAATGCTTTTTGTGCCTGCAGGCGAATTCATCATGGGCAACGAAACGGTGGATGCGCCGCCGAACGAGCGCCCGCTCACGAAAATTACGCTCAGCCGATTTTTCATGTCGCGATTTCCAGTCACAAACGGCGAATACGAGCAATTTGATCCGAGCCATGCGCGAAAGCGCGCCCCCGGCGCGGGTGAACGGCATCCGGTGGTTTACGTGAGCAGCCTCGAAGCGATTAAATTCTGCCAGTGGCTTTCTGCGCGAGAACGAAAAAAATTCCGGCTGCCGACCGAAGCGGAATGGGAATACGCGGCACGTGGCGCGAAAGACACTCGAAAGTTTCCATGGGGCGATTTTGAGCACCGCGGCGACCTCGCAAACTTTGCCGATAAAAATACGGTCTTCGCCTGGAGCGACCGCGAGATTGACGACGGGTATCCGGAAAGTTCGCCCGTGGGCGCCTTTCCGCGGGGAGCGAGTCCTTTCGGCCTCGAAGACATGGCGGGCAACGTTTGGGAATGGTGCCTTGATTATTACGAACCGTATCGCGGCACGCCCAAAGTAAATCCGCGCGGACCAACCAGCGGCGCGAAGCGCGTGTATCGCGGCGGCAGTTGGAAATCGCGTTTCAACAGTTTGCGCACGACCACGCGCGGATCTAACGCGCCGAATTATTCATGCAACGATCTCGGCTTTCGGATCGTGTGCGAAGCGGAGTAAAATGCCGATCCGTTAGGACGGATTGAAGCGGAACTTTGTGCGGCCGCGCTTTGCGTTCGCTTTGGCTTTGCGCCGGCTCTTTTGGTTCGGCGTCTCAAAGGCGCGCAACCGGCGCACTTCATCGAGAATGCCTTCCGCGTCGAGCTTGTTTTTCAAGCGCTTTAGCGCGCGATCAACCGGCTCACCTTTGCGAACAATCACTTCTGGCATGAATCATCAACTCCCTTAAGTAGCGCCGAGCCTAAGGCCGCCGATTCACGGCGTCAACTTTTGTGAATAACTTTCGTTTACGGGGTGACCGCCGTCTTCTTTTGAGTGACCTCTTTGCGTAACGAACTCGCGCCGCCGCCAGGGCCATGTCGCGCCCGGTTCCACCACAAAACGATCGGCGAAGCGATAAAGATCGACGAGTAAGTACCTACGACGACGCCAATTATGATGGCCAGCGAGAAATCGCGCAAGATAGCGCCGCCGAGCAAAAAGAGGCACACGATCGGGATCAAGGTGACGCCGCTGGTCAAAATCGTCCGGCTCAGCGTTTGATTGATGCTCTCGTTCATTATTTGCTCGATCGAGCCCCGGCGGCCGCTCGCCAAACCCTCCCGGATTCGGTCGTACACGACGATCGTGTCATTAATAGAATAGCCGGCGATCGTCAGCACCGCGCCGACCATGGTCAGGGTCAGCTCGCGACCGAGCAGAGAAAATACGCCGACGGTAATGAGGACGTCGTGCAACAAGGCAACGATGGCGCCCACGGCGAACGACAATTCGAAGCGCAAGGTCACATAAAGCAGGATGCCGATAATTCCGAGCGTAAGCGCCCAGAGCGAATTTTTCGCCAGCTCGCCGCCCACTAGCGCGCCGACGCGTTCCGAGCGATCTACTTTGAAATCGGCTTGCGGAAGCGCTTTCGTCACCTGCTGCTGGATCTGGCCGCTCGTATTAATCGGGCTGCGGATCGTGATGTAATTTTTGTCGCCTTGTTTCGATTGCTGAATGGGCGAGTCGTCGAGATGAATCGGCTTGAGCGTATCGCGCACTTCGCCCACGGAAGTGTTCTGCGTCGTGCTCAACGTCAGCAAATCACCGCCGCGAAAATCGACGCCGAAATTCTTGTCGCCTCGCACGTAAAACGCCGTCGCGCCTGCGATGATCAGCGCGAGCGAACACATGCATGCGAGAAAACCTTTGCCGAGGAAATTGAAATTCTTCGACGAGATCAGGTGCAACATCGAGATACGCTTGATCCGTCCGGTATCGACAAACCAACTCAGGCAATTCCGGCCGACAATCAGCGCGGTAAACAACGACGCGAGGATGCCGAGCGTGAGCGAAATGGCGAAGCCTTTGACCGGCCCGCTCGCGCGCCAGAACAAAACGGCCGCCGTGATGAGCGTCGTGACATTCGCGTCAAAGATCGAGCTGAATGCTTTCTCGTAAGCCGCCTGCACCGCGACCTTGAGCGATTTCCCGGTCGCCATTTCTTCGCGCAATCTTTCGTAAATTAGAACGCTCGCGTCCACTGCCATGCCGATCGTAAGAATAATGCCCGCGATGCCGGGCAGCGTCAGCACGAAGCGAAACATCGTCAGCGCGCCGATCAGGAGCACCAGATTGATGAGCAGCGCGAGATTCGCGATCAGTCCCGCGAATTTGTAATAAATCATCACGCAGAGCAGCGTGATGGCGAGACCGATCAATCCCGCGATGATGCTTGCGCGAATCGAGTCGAGGCCAAGCGTCGGCGAAACGCTCCGCTCTTCTTCGATGCTGACCGGCGTTTGCAACGGATTTTCCAAGACGCTCGACAGACCGCGCGCTTCTTTTTCGTCAAACTTTCCGGTGATGACCGCGTCACCGCCGTAAATCGCAGCGTTGATGCGCGGTGCCGATTGAATGGTTCCATCGAGCACGATCGCGAACCGATGGCCGACATTCGCTTCGGTGATTTTGCCAAAAATTTTGCCGCCTTCGCTGTCGAACCGCAGTTGCACGGTCCAGCCGTCGTTACCGAAGTAGGCGTGCGATTCGGTTACGCGGTCGCCGCCCAGGTCCGCTTTCTTTTTGACGAGCAACCGTTCCTCATGCGGCTTTTCTCCTTCGCGCTCCGCGATTTTGTAAGTCTCAATCCGAAATTCCGGCGGAATCACGGCCTTGCCACTGTCGATGTCGCGCAGTCGTTCGCCGTTATCCGGATAAACGAGACGAAATTCGAGTTTCGCCACGCGCGAAAGTTGGTCGCGCGCTTCTTGAATCTTCTCTGTCCCGAGACCCGGGATTTGGACAAGAATCCGATCACTGCCGACCGGACTGATTACCGGTTCGCCGCCGCCGAAATAATCGACGCGTTTGCGAATGACTTCGACCGCCTGGTCGAGCATCGCTTTGGTGACTTCCTTGTCGCCTTTCACCAACCGAATCAAAAATGAAGTGCCGCCCTGAATATCGAGGCCGAGCTGAATCTTTTTCTGCGGCGGATAAATCGTGAGGACGCTAAACGCGACCAGGAGCACCATCAGCGTCGTCGCCAGCAGACGTTTTCGCAGCCCGAAATCGGTCGCGAAATACCAGCCGAACAAGATCAGCATGCATAGCCCGATGAAAAATGTGAGCGCCGGAGTCATGAAATCGCGCTAGCCCTCGCTGCCTTTCGCCACGCTCGTGATCGCCGATTTTTCCATCTCGATCTTTACGTTGTCCGCCACTTTTACGATCACGGTCGTTTCCTTCACGTTGGAAATCAGCCCGTGAATCCCGGCCGACGTGACCACGTGATCACCCGTCTTCAGCGAAGAGACCAGGCGCTGCTGTTCCTTCTGTCGCCGCATCTGCGGCCGGAACAGCACGAAGTACATAATGATGAAAATGAAAATGAACGGCACGAACGTGGCGATGCCGCCGCCGGCGGCGCTGGGCGCTGCGGCTTGAGCTTGAGCGAGAAAGTTGAGCATGGGGAAAATTTAGCGAGCGCACCTTAAACGCGAAAGCGTTTGCTGCAATTCTTTAATCGCTTAGCGCCGTCTCAATCGATCGCACACGATATCCTGCGACAAAGTTTTTTCGAAGCTTCTCAAACGTTCCGTTCTCAATCGCATCGCGCGCCTGGCGCATAAGATCGACATAAAAATGGAGGTTGTGCAGTGTGATGAGACGCAGCCCGAGAATTTCTTCCGCTTTCACGAGATGCCGAATGTAGCCGCGGGCGAATTCGGCACAGGCCGGACATTCGCAGCCTTCTTCGATCGGGTTCTTGTCCATCGCGAACTCGGCATTTTTTAAATTGAGCGTTCCCGTCGATGTAAACGCCGTTCCGTTGCGCGCCAGTCGCGTCGGCAGCACGCAATCGAACATGTCGATCCCGCGCGCGATCATTTCGAGCAATTGCGGCGGCGTGCCGAGTCCCATCGCGTAACGCGGCTTGTCGTTAGGCAAAAACGGCTCGCTCGATTCGACCGCGCGCATCATTTCCTCTTGCGGCTCACCCACGCTCACGCCGCCAATTGCGTAGCCATCGAAACCAAGATCGACAACTGCCTGCGCGCTCGCTTTGCGCAGATCATCAAACGTCGCGCCCTGCACGATGCCGAAGAGTAATTGTCGATCTTGTCGTGGCGCGTCCTTGCATCGCTTCGCCCAGCGCGTCGTCATTTCCAAACTGCGCGCGGCGTAATCGCGTTCGCAAGGCCACGGCGGACATTCATCGAGCACCATCGCGATGTCGCTGCCGAGCGTCGCCTGGATTTCCATCGCGATCTCCGGCGAAATGAAGGCCGGCGTTCCATCGAC
Source organism: Verrucomicrobiota bacterium (assembly GCA_041167045.1). GTDB lineage: Bacteria > Verrucomicrobiota > Verrucomicrobiia > Chthoniobacterales > UBA10450 > CATPCN01. The sequence goes on along the minus strand of JBEEGW010000015.1, from coordinate 19,748 downwards.
ATGATTTTGAAAATGCACGCCTTCCTCAGAAATCTTGCGCAATTTCGCCAGCGAAAAAATTTGGTAGCCGCCGCTGTCGGTCAGAATCGGTCCGTCCCAATTCATGAACTTGTGCAATCCGCCGAAATGTTTGATCACATCCAGTCCCGGTCTGACGAACAAGTGATACGTATTCCCGAGAATGATCTGCGCATTTAACTCGCGCAGCTCACGCGGACTTACCGCCTTCACACTGCCTTGTGTTCCCACCGGCATGAATGCCGGCGTGTCGATCGTGCCGTGCGCAGTCGTCAGCCGACCCCGACGCGCTTTGGTATGTCGATCTTGCGCGAGCAGCTCAAACATTTTCAGCATGGAAAGTACAGATTTATCGACTTCATTCCGAATAACAATGAAGGAGGACAAAACGCGCAAAATATTCTTTGCAGCATTCGGGTTTCCCTCTATGTTTCGCATTCACCGCACAGGCGCGTGATAGTTTATTACGTGGCCTGAGCGGGTTTTTTGTCGCCCGAATTACGACATCGGGCGGCGCTTTGTTTAGAGAAAATGCCAACGATCAATCAACTTATTCGCAAAGGACGACGCAAAGTGTCGGTGAAATCCAAATCACCGGCGCTGACCAATTGTCCGCAGCGCCGCGGTGTGTGCGTGCAAGTGATGACGCGCACTCCGAAGAAGCCGAATTCTGCGCTGCGCAAAGTGGCGAAAGTGCGGTTGACGAACGGCCAGGAAGTGATTGCCTACATTCCGGGCGAAGGGCACAATTTGCAGGAGCACTCCATCGTGCTCGTGCGCGGCGGAAGGGTGAAAGATTTGCCGGGCGTGCGCTACCACATTGTGCGCGGCACGCTCGACTCGTTAGGCGTAGATGGACGCAGGCGCAGTCGTTCCAAATATGGAGCGAAGCGACCGAAAGCGGGCGCAGGCGGCGGCGGTGGTGGCGCGAAGGAAGCGAAAGGGGCCGCTGCCACAAAGGAAGGCGCAGCGGAAAAGAAATAATTTTTGAAACGAAAGATCGACAATGTCACGGCGGCGGAAAGTTTACAAAAAAGAGGAGCGTGTCGATTCCCGATATGGGAGTCCGGCAGTCGCGCGTCTTATTTCCACCGTGATGAAGCGCGGCAAGAAATCGCTGGCTGAGCGCATCGTTTACACCGCGATTGATAAATCGCGCGAAGGATCGGACTCGGTCGATCCGCTCGAAATTGTTAATAAGGCGCTGGAAAATGTCCGGCCGCGTCTCGAAGTAAAATCACGCCGCGTCGGCGGTGCCACCTATCAAGTGCCGATGGAAGTGACGCCCGCGCGTCAGGTTTCGCTGGCGATGCGTTGGATCGTGCAATACGCGGACAATCGTCGCGGTATGCCGATGGCGGCCGCGCTCGCGCAAGAACTCAAGGACGCCGCCGCCGGTCAGGGCAACGCGATCAAGAAACGCGACGACACTCATAAAATGGCGCAAGCAAACCGCGCGTTTGCGCATTTCCGCTGGTAAGTTTATGGCGACCGCGACGATCGAGAAAAAATCTGCTGGCGCGAAGAATCCGAATTCGCCGGATCGCAATTTCCCGCTAGAGCGCACGCGCAACATCGGCATCGCAGCGCACATCGACGCCGGCAAAACGACGATCACCGAGCGCGTTTTGTTTTACACCGGCATGATCCACAAAATGGGCGAAGTGCATGAAGGCACGACCGTGACCGATTGGATGGAGCAGGAACGCGAGCGCGGGATCACGATTACTTCGGCGGCAACGACCTGCAGTTGGGCGCAGAAAAAAGAAGAAGCCGTTTACAAGATTTTCGAAGGAATCAAGATGCGGATCAACATTATCGACACGCCTGGGCATGTCGATTTTACCGCGGAAGTGGAACGTTCGTTGCGCGTGCTCGACGGCGCGATCGCGGTTTTCGACGGCGTGGCCGGTGTGCAGCCGCAATCGGAAACCGTCTGGCGCCAGGCGACGAAATATAACGTCCCGCGTCTCGCATTCATTAATAAGATGGACCGCGTCGGCGCGGATTTTGCGATGTCGGTCGATAGCATTCACAAGAAACTCGGCGCGAACGCGTGGCCGGTTTTGTTGCCGCTCGGCCGGGAAGACCAACTGCGCGGCCAGCTCGACGTCATTAATAAGAAGGCGATTCTTTATTCGGACAGCGACCAGCTTGGATCGACATACGAAGTCACCGACATTCCAAAAGAATATGTCGATCTTGTCGACAAGGCCTACAATGATTTGGTCGAACAAATTTCCAACCTCGACGACGACGTTGCGCACGTTGTTCTCGAAGAAAAGCCGGTTACGCCGGAATTGCTGAAAGCCGGCATTCGCCGCCAGACGATCGCGAATAAATTTGTGCCGGTGATTGGAGGTTCGGCGTTGAAGAACATCGGCGTTCAATATCTGGTCGATGCCGTCGTCGATTACCTGCCGAGCCCGCTCGACATTCCGCCAGCCAAAGGCATGGAACCCGATACGCACGAGCCGATGGAAGCGCCGACGGACGACAACGGCACCTTCTGCTCGCTCGCGTTCAAATTGTGGAGCGATCCATTCGTCGGCAAACTCGTTTTCTTCCGCGTTTATTCCGGCACGCTTTCGAAAGGCGACACGGTTTACAATCCGCGCACGAACAAACGCGAACGCATTTCGCGCTTAATTCAAATCCAGGCCGACAAACGCGCGGACATCGACACATGTTACTCCGGCGACATCGCGGCCATCGTCGGAATCAAAAACATCACGACGGGGGACACGTTGTGCGATGAAGATCATCCGATCCTGCTCGAGCCGCCGACGTTTCCTGATCCCGTCATCTCAATGGCGATCGAGCCGAAGACGAAATTGGATCAGGAAAAAATGGGCATCGCCCTGCAGCGGTTGTCTGAAGAAGATCCGACATTCAAGGTTTTTACGCACGAAGACACCGGCCAGACGATCATCGCGGGAATGGGCGAACTGCATCTCGAAATTATTCGCGACCGCATGTTCCGCGAATTCAAAGTGGACGCGAACGCGGGCAAACCGCAGATCGCCTATCGCGAAACAATCACGACGGGCGCGCACGGTGTTGGCAAATTGATCAAGCAATCAGGCGGCCGCGGTCAGTACGGACATGTCGAAGTGGATGTGCGTCCGGGCGCGCGCAGCACCGGCTTGGTTGTCGACAACAAAATTGTCGGTGGAACTATTCCGCGCGAATACATTCCGGCGGTCAAGAAAGGCATCGACGAAGCAGTGCTCAATGGTGTGCTCGGCGGTTATCCGGTGGTCGACGTTGAAGTGGACATTGTTTACGGAAGTTTCCACGAAGTCGATTCGAACGAGCTCGCGTTTAAGCTCGCTGCAATCTTTGCGATGAAAGACGGTTTCAAACAGGGCAAGCCGATCTTGCTCGAGCCGATCATGAAAGTGGAAAATATCACGCCGGACGAATATCAAGGCGACATCTGCGGTGACTTGAGCCGGCGGCGCGGGAGCATCGAAAGCATCGAGACGCGCGGAAATCTTACGATCATTCACGCGAATGTTCCGCTCGCGGAATTGTTCGGGTACGCGACGGCGATTCGTTCGCTTTCGAAAGGCCGCTCGAGCTATTCGATGGAGCCGTCCCATTTCGAACAGGTGCCGCAGAATTTAGTCTCGGCGATTCTCGACCAAAAGGAGACGAAATGACGAACGGCCAGCGTATTCGCATTCGCTTGAAAGCGTTCGATCATCGCATGCTCGATCAATCTGCCATCGAAATTGTGGAGACGGCGAAGCGCACCGGCGCGCGCGTAGCCGGGCCGATTCCTCTGCCGACTTTGATCGAGAAGTTCACCGTGAATCGCTCGCCACACGTCGATAAAAAATCGATGGATCAATTTGAAATTCGCACGCACAAACGCCTCCTCGATATTATCGAGCCGACGGCCAAGACGGTAGATGAACTGAAGAAACTCAACCTGCCCGCGGGCGTGGACATCACGATTAAAATTTAAATTAACACTGTCATTCTGAGCGAAGCGAAGCGGAGTCGAAGAATCCCGTGGAGTTCCCTTAAAGCTAACGCAACGGGATCCCTCGACTTCGCTCGGGATGACAAATTGAAACATGAGCATCGGGTTACTTGGACAAAAAATAGGCATGACCAGCGTCTACGACGCCAATGGCAAGATGCGTCCAGTGACCGTGATCGCAGCGGGCGATAACGTGCTGCTGCGCCGGATCACGTCGGAGAACGACGGCTATTCCGCCGTGCAAGTGGGTTTCGACGTGCAAAAAGAATCGCGCGTGAACAAGGCCGAGCTCGGCGTGTTTAAAAAGGCCGGCAGTGAGCCAAAAAAACTCGTGCGCGAATTTCGCCTAACGAGCGATTCGGGCGAAGGCGAAATCAATCTGAGCATCACCCAATTTCAGCCCGGCGATTATGTCGATGTTATCGGCCGCTCGAAGGGCAAAGGTTTTCAGGGCGTGATGAAGAAGCACAACTTTCACGGACAAGGCGCGGCGCACGGTTCCAAGACGCATCGTCGCAATGGCGCGGTCGGTTATCGTTCCACACCCGGTCGCATTTGGAAAAACATGGGCATGCCCGGCCACATGGGCGACGAGCGCGTGACGGTGCAAAATCTTCAAGTCATGCAAGTGCGCGAAAATGAAAAAGTGATTTTGATCAGCGGCGCGGTGCCGGGCGCGAACGGCAGTTACGTCGTCGTCAGGCCGGCAATTAAAAATCCGGCCGCACAAATAAAATTACACCAAGCACACGCGAAGAAAGATCAGGCTGGCGCGAAGAAGGCTGCGGCCGCTACGGCGAAACCGGAACCTGAAAAGAAAGCGGAGCCGGCGAAAGAAGCCGCGCCTGAGAAAAAATGAGTGCGAAAGTTTTAACAGCAACCGCAGCGAAGGAAGCCAAGATCGACATGATCGAAGGCGGCCGGGGGACACAAGCGTTGCACGAAGCGGTCGTGGCCATGCGCGCGGCGCGCCGTTCAGGAAGTGCGAACACGAAAACGAAAGCGGAAGTCGATTTGTCGGGCGCGAAACCGTGGCGGCAAAAGGGCACCGGCCGCGCTCGCGCGGGTTACGCTTCTTCGCCGCTTTGGCGAAAAGGTGGCGTCGTGTTTGGACCGAAGCCGCGCGATTACACGAAGAAAGTTTCGAAGAGCACGCGACGCCTCGCTTTTCAAAAAGCGCTGACGGAACGGATCAAAGCCGGCGACGTTTTGACGATCGACAAGTTCGCGGTCACCGAAATCAAAACGAAATCGTTTATGTCGATCTTAAAAAAGGCGACCGACGCTAAAAAAGTTTTGCTGATCTCCGATTCGTTCGACGAGAAAACTTTTAAATCGGCGCGCAATGTAAAACCGGTGCGCCTCACGACGGCGAACGAAGTGAACGCGGAACAATTGCTCGCCTTCGAGAAGATTTTGGTGACTCACAAAGCGCTCGAACATCTGGCCGAGAGGACGTCGAAATGAACGAGAGCTACGAGATTATTCAGACTGCATCGTTGACGGAAAAATCGACGCTGCTGAGCGAGAAGCTCAACAAGTACGTCTTCCGTGTGAATCCGCGCGCGAACAAGTTGCAGATTAAGCAAGCAGTCGAGCGCTTGTTTCAAAAAAAAGTGGTCGATGTGAACACCTGCAATTACGCCGGCAAAAAGAAGCGGGAACGCAGCGCGAATTTCGGGCGCAAAGCGCATTGGAAAAAAGCGATCGTGACATTGAAGGAAGGCGAGAAGATCGACCTGGTTTAATATGGCACTCCGAAGTTATCGCCCACTCACGCCGACGTTGCGGTTCAAGACGCTCCCGACTTTCGATGAGATCACTAAGTCGAAGCCGCACAAAAGTTTGGTCGAGGTCAAGAAGAGGACCGGCGGACGCAACAACCGCGGCCGACTCACGTCGCGTCACATCGGCGGCGGGCACAAACAGAAATATCGCAAAGTGGATTTCAAACGGCGCAAGCACGGCGTGACAGCCGAGGTCACCGCAATCGAGTACGATCCGAACCGCTCCGCGCGCATCGCTCTTATTAAATATGCGGACGGCGAGATGAATTACATTTTGGCGCCCGATGGACTGTCAGTCGGCGCGAAGGTCGTATCGGGCGGAGACGCTCCTCCAGATTTGGGAAACGCGCTTCCGCTCAGTGCCATTCCGCTCGGCGCGAATATTCACAACATCGAGATTGCGCCGGGACGCGGCGGCCAGATTGCGCGCAGCGCCGGCCAGCAAGCGACGTTGAGCAACCGCGAAGCCGGTTATGCCCTCGTGAAACTTCCCTCCGGAGAAATTCGCCGGATTCACGACACCTGTTACGCGACGATCGGCCAGGTGGGAAATGTCGATCATATGAATGTCTCAAGCGGCAAGGCCGGTCGCACCCGATGGAAAGGTCGACGCTCGCATGTTCGCGGCATGGCGATGAATCCGATAGATCACCCGATGGGCGGCGGGCAGGGAAAATCAAAAGGCGGCGGTGGCCGTCATCATCCGGTGAGCCCGTGGGGCCAGCTTTCGAAAGGTTTCAAAACGCGCAGCAAACATAAGACGAGCGATCGCTTCATCATGGAGCGGCGCAAAAAGAAAAACTAATTTGATTTTATGGCCAGATCGTTGAAAAAAGGACCCTTCGTCGAATCGCATCTTCTCGAGAAGATCGACAAGATGAATGACTCGGCTGCGAAAAAGCCGATCAAAACCTGGTCGCGCCGCTCGATGGTGACGCCGGACTTTGTTGGCCACACGTTTCTGGTGCACAACGGAAAGATATTTATTTCCGTGTTTGTGACCGAGAACATGGTGGGGCACAAACTCGGCGAATTTTCGGCGACGCGCGTGTTTAAGAAACACGGTTCGCACACCGCGAAGGTGACGAAATAATTGAAAAAAATTTTTGTAATTTTGGGGTGCGTGACGCTGGCGCGAATGCTGGCGGCAGAGGGAAATAGTTCTTTGTCAGAAACAAAACTTGAATCCGCGCAAGCGCGGGTCACGGCGGAAATGTTGTTCTCGCAAAACGAGGAGCTGCGCAAGCAGCTTTCGCTCGAGCGCGAGACGGTCAAAACGCTGACCGAAGGTCTGGCCGAATCGAATGTCGAGGCGGAATTATTTCGCCGGAAATATTCCGATTTGGAATTGCGCATGGAAGCGCTCGGCCTCGAATCGGCGGATAAAGATCGAGCAAAACTCGAACAGCGCCTCTTGAATGCAGTGAGCGATCTCCAGCTTTTCGAAAAAGAGCGCGAACAATATCGCGATCAGATCGTGCGCTTAACCGAGGCGATGTTACATTTGCTCAAGACATCGCAAGGCGGCGATGCGCAGGCGCGAATGGAAGTGGAAGCGCAATTGCGCAGCACGAACGAGCTGCTCGCGAAATCTTCGGCCGAGGCGACAGCATCGAGTGTGGAGCGGCCGACATTGATGGACGGCAGCGTGATCAGTGTGAAAGAGGAATGGTCGCTCGTGGTCGGTAATCTCGGGGAATTGCAGGGGGTGAAAATGGGAATGCCGTTGCGCGTGATGCGCGGCGACAAATTGATCGCGACGCTGCGAGTGGTGGATGTGCGCCAGAAAATTTGCGGCGCAGTGGTTCAAGAACGGATTTCGGACAAAATAAAAGTTGGCGACCGCCTCCAGGTGGATGCCCGGCAAAATGTGAGTTTAAAATAAATGGAAGTAAGATCGACATATAGGTACGCGAAGATTTCACCGTTCAAGGCGCGCGAAGTCACTCGCGCCATCCAGGGGCTGCCGGTTTCGGCCGCGCTCGATCTTGTCGCGTTCAGCCCGAAGAAGGCGGCGGCGATGGTGAGCAAAACGCTCAAGAGCGCAGTGGCAAACGCGGAAAACAACGCGCAATTGCGCGTGGACGGACTTGTCGTGAAAGAAGCGATCGTTGGCGAAGGCCCGACAATGAAGCGAATGATGGCCCGTGCGCGCGGAAGTGGCAGTCGAATCTTAAAACGCAGCAGTCACATTCGCATTGTCTTGACGGACGAGATTCAAATTGAAACGCGCGAGACGCGCAAAGCGAAACGGAAAGCGGAAGAGAAAGCGGCGAAAGCTGGCGAAGGCGCGGAAAAGCCCGCGGGCAAGAAAAAATCTCAAGCGAAGAAGCAAGCGAAAGCGAAAAAGTAATTTATGGGACAGAAAGTTAATCCAATTGGATTTCGCCTCGGCGTGAATCGCGACTGGCGCTCGCGCTGGTACGCGTCGCCGCAGGAGCTGCCGGCATTTCTGCACGGCGATCTCGAGATTCGCGGTTACGTGAAGAAGAAATTGCAGTTCGCGGCCGTGTCGAAAATCGTGATCGAACGTGCCTGGAACAGTATCCGCGTCACTATTTATACGGCGCGACCGGGCATCGTGATCGGTCGCAAAGGCGCCGAGATCGAGAAGATGACCGAAGAGATTTCGAAGATGGCGCAGGGCAAGCAAATCAAGATCGACATACAGGAAATCAAAACGCCCGAACTGGACGCGCAGCTCGTTGCCGAAAACGTGGCGTTGCAAATCGAACGCCGCATCGCTTATCGCCGCGCCATGAAAAAAGCGGTGCAGGTGGCGATGGATTTTGGCGCGCAAGGAATTCGTTTGCGCAGCTCCGGCCGATTGAACGGCGCAGAAATTTCGCGCTCGGAATGGTATCGCGAAGGAAAAGTGCCACTGCACACTTTGCGCACTCCGATCGATTACGGATTTGCAGAAGCGAACACCGTTTACGGAAAGATCGGCGTGAAATGCTGGATTTGTAAAAAGGAAGAAGTCGCGCCGGAAGCCCCGGCTCCGCTTCCTCCACCGCCGCCGCCTGAGCCGGCCGCAGTTTAAGGAGTTTTGCCATGCCATTGATGCCCAAACGCGTGAAGTATCGAAAGTCCCAGCGGGGAAGCCGCAAGGGAACTGCCTCGCGCAATTTGCGAATCGATTTCGGCGAATTCGGTCTGCAAACGCTCGAGCGTGCCTGGATCACAAACACGCAAATCGAAGCGGCCCGTGTCGCGCTAACGCGCAACATGAAACGCAAAGGCAAACTTTGGATCCGCATTTTTCCCGACAAATCGGTGACGGGTCGACCGCCGGAAACGCGCATGGGCAAAGGTAAAGGTCAGCCGGAGTATTGGGTGGCGACGGTTCGGCCGGGCAACATTTTGTTTGAGCTGGATGGCGTGACGGAATCAGTCGCGCGCGAATCGCTTCGGCTCGCAGCCGACAAATTGCCGGTGCGCACGAAATTCCTCAGCCGACACCACATCGCCGCTGCCTAACGACCATGAAATTTAAAGAAATAGTCGAGATGACGACAGACGAACTCGCGACCAAGAAGCGCGATCTGCGTCAAGAAAGTTTGCATCTGCGCTTGCAGCAACAGAGCGGCCAACTCGAGCAGCCGAGCCGGCTCAGATTGATCCGGCGCGATATTGCGCGGGTGGAAACCGTGCTGACGCAACGCGTGACGAAAGAGAAAACGAAATAATTTTTATGGCCGAACAAATCGCAACACCACCGCCACTTCCACCTGATGTGAAGCGTGAAGTAGCGCGCTCATCGCGCAAAACGCGGACGGGCGAAGTCATTTCCAGTGCCATGAACAAGACGATCGTTGTGCGCACGGTCACGCGCGTGCCGCACGCGAAGTTCGGCAAGATCGTGAAGCAGATGAAAAAGTTTTATGCGCACGACGAGGAAAACAAAGCGAAGACCGGCGACACGGTTCGCATCATGGAAACGCGACCGCTGAGCAAATTGAAACGCTGGCGGTTAGTTGAAGTGGTGCAGAAGTAAAGCGCCGGGGAGACAAATATGGTTTACCTAAGATCGAGATTAGACGTGGCAGACAACAGCGGCGCTCGCATGGCGACGATGATCGGCGTGATCGGCAAGGGGACCGCGCAATCGGCCGCAATCGGTGACGTGATTACAGCCAACGTGAAGGAAGCGAGCGCGACCGGCACGGTCAAGAAAGGCGAAGTCGTGCGCGCGGTTTTGGTGCGCACTAAGCAGCCGATCCGGCGCGATGATGGTTCGCTTCTTCGCTTCGACAACAACGCGATCGTGATCATCGACAAAGATTTGAATCCGCGCGGCACCCGAATCTTCGGCCCGGTCGCGCGCGAATTGCGCGAGCGCAATTTCATGAAAATCGTTTCGCTCGCTCCCGAAGTTTTATGAATCGAATTAAGCTGCACGTAAAGAAAGGCGATCACGTCGAAGTGATTTCGGGGAACTTTAAAGGTTCGACCGGAAAAATTCTCGATGTCCTGCCGCGCAAACAGCGCGTGCTGATCGAAGGCGTGCGCATTATTAAAAAGCATCTGCGCAAATCGCAAGACAACCCGAGCGGCAAGATCGCGGAGCGCGAAGGCCCAATTCATATTTCAAATGTGAAAGTGATCGAGCGCGAGAAGAAGATCGACAAGAAGGCGAAAGCGAAGCCCGAGAAGAAAGCGGAGAAAAAGGCAGCGTGATGGAAAACGAATTTTACAAGGACTATAAAGAGCGCGTCATGCCGGCGTTGCAGAAACAGCACGGTTACAAAAATCCGCATCAGGTTCCGAAAGTGGAGAAGGTCGTGATCAACACATCGGTCGGCTCGCAATCGGATGTGAAGCAGGCCTTGGAAGACGCGAAGACCGAGCTGGCGCTCATCACTGGGCAGCGCGCGGCTGAAACGCGCGGCAAGAAGAGCATCTCGAACTTCAAGTTGCGCAAAGACCAGGCGATCGGCGCGAAAGTGACGTTGCGTGGCGCGCGCATGTATGAATTTCTGGAACGCTTGATCAAGGCCTCGCTCCCGCGCATTCGCGATTTTCGCGGTGTGCCGCCACGCGGTTTCGACGGGCACGGCAATTACACGCTCGGCGTTTCGGACCAATCCATTTTTCCCGAGGTCGAGCTCGATAAAATCAAGCGCAACATCGGTTTTGATGTTACAATCGTCACTTCTGCGAAGACGAACGAGGAAGCCAAATCGCTCCTGAGCGAAATGGGAATGCCGTTCACCGATCGGGCGAAGAAGGTCGCCCCGGCGACTTCGTCCAACGGCGGACCCGCCGCGCAGATCGCCTAAATGTCATGAGCACTGTTACCGATCCTATTGCCGACTTGCTCGCACGCGTGCGCAACGCCGCCGCTGCGCAGAAGCCGGAGCTGTTTGTTCCGTACTCGAAGATCAAGAGCGAGGTCATTCGCATTTTGAAAGACGAAGGCTACATCACTGATTACGAGGTCGACACAAAAGCGGCGCATCCGCGAATCAAGATCACGAATAAACTGGTGAATCGCTCGACCCCGATCACTGGTTTGAAACGAGTGAGCCGTCCGGGATTGCGACGCTACGTCGGTGCGCAGGAAATTCCGCGCGTGCTCGGCGGGATGGGCGTGGCGATTCTTTCCACACCGCGCGGCGTGTTGTCAGGACGCGAAGCAAAAAAACAAAACGTTGGTGGCGAGCTGCTGGCTTACGTTTGGTAAAGATTTTATGTCACGAATTGGAAACAAAGCGGTCGAGATTCCCGACAAGGTGAAGGTCAACATCGACAATAACGGCGCCGTCGTGGTCGAAGGACCGAAAGGGAAACTGAACTGGACATTGCCGCGTCAAATCAAAGCGAGCGTAAAAGACAATCGCGTTTCAGTCGTGCGCGAAGTGGAAACGCGCAGTGTGAAAGCGTTGCACGGCCTGTCGCGCGCGCTCGTGCACAACATGGTGCAAGGGGTGAGTGAAGGTTTCAGCAAGCAGCTCGAGATCGAAGGCGTCGGTTTCAAGGCGGCCGTGCAAGGCGCGAACCTCAACCTTAGCCTTGGCTTTTCGCACCCGATTCTGTTTCCGATTCCGAAAGAAATCAAAATCACGGTCACGGAAAACACCAAGATCAACATTGCCGGGATCGACAAGAAATTGGTCGGGCAGGTCGCGGCCGACATTCGCCGCTTCTATCCGCCCGAGCCGTACAAAGGCAAAGGTGTTCGGTATGCCGGCGAACAAATTCGGCGCAAGGAAGGCAAGACGGTCCAATAATTATGGCGACGAATCGAACAGCAGCGCGCCTGCGCATGCATCAACGGATCCGAAAGAAAGTTTCGGGCACAGCGGAACGTCCGCGACTTTGCGTGCATTTTTCGGGCAAACATGTTTACGCACAGGTGGTCGATGACGACGCGGGAAAAACTTTAGCGGCCGCCGCCACCACGGAGAAAGCAGTGCTCGCGAAAAATAAAGGCGGAGCGAATCGCGCCAGCGCTGAAGTTGTCGGCAAGACAATCGCGGAGCGCGCGCTCGGGAAGAAGATCGACAAGGTGGTGTTCGATCGCGGCGGATTTTTGTATCACGGAAAAGTGAAAGCGCTGGCCGACGCGGCGCGCGAAGGCGGACTTAAGTTTTAAATTTCATGGCGCAACAAAATACAGGTAGACGCAGCGATTCGCGCACGACGGACAAAACTCCGCCAGCGCGCGGTGAGACGACCGAGAAAGTCGTCTTCATCAATCGTTGCGCCAAAGTGGTCAAAGGCGGGCGTCGTTTCAGTTTTAGCGCGTTGATCGTAGCCGGCGACCATGATGGAAAAGTCGGCTGCGGCTTCGGCAAAGCGAACGAAGTTTCGGAAGCGATCCGCAAAGCTTCGGACGCAGCCCGCAAATCGATGGAGAAAGTTTCGCTGCGCGAAAACACCATCCCGCACGAAACGATCGGCGAATTTGGCGGCGGCCGCGTTCTGTTGCGACCGGCATCGCCCGGTACCGGTGTCATTGCCGGCGGAGGTGTGCGCGCGGTTGTCGAAGCAGCCGGAATTAAAGACGTGCTCGCGAAATCGCTCGGCTCGAGCAATCACGCCAATGTGGTGAAAGCGACCATTGAAGCGTTGCGAGGCTTACGTCGTCGCGATGAGATTTTTAAATTGCGCGGCATTCGCGGGAATGACGGGAAGGTGGAGCAGCAATCATGATTCGGCTGCACAATTTGCGTCCGCGCCCCGGCTCGCGTCATCGCGTGAAGCGATTGGGCTGCGGCGAAAGTTCCGGCCACGGAAAAACGAGTGGCAAGGGTCACAAAGGCCAGAAAGCGCGCAGCGGCGGAAGTCTGCGCCTCGGATTTGAAGGCGGCCAGATGCCGCTCATCCGGCGTTTGCCGAAACGCGGATTTAACAACGCCGCCTTCCACAAAAATTACGCGATCGTGAATCTGGAAGATTTGAATCGTTTCAAAGCCGGCAGCGTGGTGAACGAAGAATCACTGCGTCATGTCGATCTTGTCCGCGGGCATGTCGCCGGATTAAAAATTCTCGGCGGCGGAGAATTGAAGCACGGACTGAAAATTGAAGCTGACAAAGTAAGCGCGTCGGCCCGGGAAAAGATCGAGAAAGCCGGTGGCACGATTACGTTGCGCGAAGGCCGCAAACCGCAAACGGCGCGTGTGCCGGAAGCGGCCGAGGAAGTCGAGGCGTCTGAATCGCCTGCGGAAGAAAAAGTCGCGGCGAAGAAGAAACCAGCCGCGAAAACAAAAGCGGCATCGAAGAAAAAAACCGCGCGCAAGCGCTAGCGCTCTGCATTTTCTGAGCAAGACTTAGCTCCGATGGTTTCGGCGTTTCTCAACACGGTCAAAATTCCGGAGCTGCGGCGCCGCATTTTGTTCACGCTCGCCGTGATTGTGATCGTGCGATTGGGCGCGGCCATCACCACGCCGGGCGTCAACCAATCCGTTTTGCAAGAATGGTTTCGCACATCGCTCTCCGAGAAATCGGGCGGCAGCGTAGCCGCGCTCTTTAATTTATTCAGCGGCGGCGCGCTTGAAAATTGCGCGATCTTTTCGCTTGGCATCATGCCCTACATCAGCGCATCGATCATGCTTCAACTTTTGACCGCGGTCATTCCGCAGCTCGGACGATTGGCACGCGAAGATGGCGGCCGGCAGAAAATCATGCAGTACACGCGCTACGCGACCGTGCTGCTTTGCATTTTCCAGGGCTACCTCTTGGCGATTTCATTTCAACATCCGGAGTCATATCACACGATGCTTCCCGGAATTACCGAGACGATCGCGAGGCTCGGCATCCCACTTGTCGATGATACGGGATGGGTGTTTCGCGTCGTGACGGTGATCTCGTTGACAACCGGCACGCTTTTTTTGATGTGGTTAGGCGACCGAATTACCGAGCGCGGAATTGGCAACGGCATTTCGCTCATCATCACGGTGGGCATCGTCGCCCGTCTCCCCGCGGCGCTCGCGCAAGCTTGGAAAACATTTGTGCCTTCCGCCGCCACCGGAGCGAGCCAGGTGAATCCTATGATTTTGGTGATCCTGGTGTTGGTTTTGTTCTTCGTCATCGCTGCCGTGATCGCAGTCACGCAAGGCGTTCGCAAAATCACCGTGCAGTACGCGAAGCGCGTGGTCGGCCGCAAAATGTACGGCGGCCAAACGCAATACATGCCCCTGAAAGTCAATTACGCCGGCGTCATGCCAATCATCTTCGCGTGGGCGTTGCTGCTTTTCCCAACGACGATCGTGGGCATGGCATTTAAGAACAGCCCGACCGCCGCGAAGATCGCGAGCGCGCTCAACACCGGCTGGCCGCATTACGCCGTTCTTGCCGCAATGATTTTCTTCTTCAGTTATTTCTGGGTGGCCACGCAATTTCAGCCGGCCCAGATCGCCGACGATTTAAAAAAATACGGTGGATATATTCCTGGGGTGCGCCCCGGGAAACCGACCGCGGATTTTCTCGATTTTACGATGACGCGGCTCACATTTGCCGGTGCAATTTTTCTCACCCTAATCGCGATTTTGCCGAGCTTGCTCAGTCAAAGTTTGAATGTGCCGCAGATCACCGCGCAATTTTTCGGTGGCACCAGTTTGCTCATTATCGTCGGCGTCATGCTCGACACGATGCGGCAAGTAGAAACGCATTTGATCCAGCGACATTACGACGGCTTTTTGCGCAAAGGCAGGCTGCGCGGCCGCTCGTTCGATCGCGCGTCCTACAATCGTGGCGAGGCGGTGCAGCAGGGGACGCTCATGTGGCTTTACGTCGGCATCGCTGCGATCGTCATCGCGGGCGTGGCAATTTTTCTTTACGGCCGCTAGGTGAAAAGACATCTCGTTCTTCTCGGAGCGCCCGGTTCCGGCAAAGGAACGCAGGCCGAAATGATCACGCGGCAGTTTGGCATTCCAGTCACTTCGCCGGGCGCGATTCTGCGCCGCGAGAAAGATCTCGGTACGCCGCTTGGTTTGGAGACAGCGGAAACGACGCAGCATGGCGGCTTGGTCTCGGATAAAATTATTGTTCAACTGATTGAAGACTGGCTGCGCTTGCACGGAAGTTACGGTTTTGTTTTCGACGGCTTTCCGCGAACCGTTCCGCAGGCCGAAAGTTTATTGTCGATCTTGACGCGGCTGCGCACGGCGCTCGATCTCGCCATCTGGCTCGATGTTTCGGAAGAGACGGTGCGCGATCGCATTGCCAGCCGGCTGCAATGTCAGGGCTGCGGGTTCACCACCAGTATCACCAGCGCAAAATTCGCTGAGCGCCCCATTTGTCCGTACTGTGACGGGCCACTGATCAGACGCACCGATGATGACGCGACCGTCTTGCGCAATCGACTCACCGAATTTAACACGAAGACGCAGCCGCTCGCGGCGTTTTACGAAAAGAGCAACATGCTTCGCAAAGTCGACGGCAATCGCGATCGCGACGCAGTCTTCAAAGAAATCTCCGGCCTGATCGAGGAAAGATCGACATGATTCCAATCAAAAGCGCGAAGGAGATCGACAAGATGCGGCAGGCTTGCCGCACAGCCAGCGAGATTTTAGAGCGTATTACCGAACTGGTTCGCCCTGGAATTTCGACGAAGGAAGTGGACGAAGCAGCGGCCGATTTGATGCAGGAAGCGAGAGTGAAGAGCGCGTTTCTCGGTTATCGACTCGGCCATCGCGTTTTTCCGGGCAATATTTGCATTTCGTTGAACGAAGAAATTATTCACGGCATCGCCAGCCAACGCCGGATTCAATACGGCGACATCGTAAAGCTCGACGTCGGCGTGATTGAGAACGGCTGGGTCGGCGACACCGCTTCGACGGTCGCGGTGGGAATGATCGATGAGCGCACGGAAAAATTGCTGCGCGTGACCGAGAACGCGCTGCAGCGCGCGATTGACGCCGCCCACGAAGGCGGCCGCATCGGCGACATCAGCGCGGTGATTGAAGAAGAAGCCAGACGCAGCCATTTCAATGTGGTGCGCGAATTTGTCGGTCACGGCGTCGGACAAAAACTTCACGAAGAACCGCAAATCCCAAACTATGGAAAACGCGGCGCGGGCCCGAAATTAAAAGCCGGCATGACGCTCGCGATCGAGCCGATGATCAACATGGGCACCGCGGCGGTGCGATTGCTCGATGACGGCTGGACGGCCTGCACGGCTGACCGCATGCCCTCGGCGCATTTTGAGCACACGGTTCTTATTACCAACGGCGGACCGGAAATTCTAACATGGCGCGGAAAGACGCAATTGAAGTAGAAGGCAAAGTCGTCGAGCTCCTGCCCAATACGATGTTTCGGGTCGAGTTGCCCAACGGCCATCGCGTCCTCGCCCACATCTCTGGAAAAATGAGATTACACTTCATTCGCATCTTGCCAGGGGACAAAGTTATGCTAGAAGTTTCACCCTACGATTTGTCGAAGGGGCGGATCACTTTCCGCCAGAAATGACCTGCGGATCGTTTCTATTTTTCGGTTAGATCGACATTATTTTTTATGAAAGTGCGGCCATCAGTGAAAAGACTTTGTGAAGCGTGCAAGATCGTGAAGCGCAAGAACGTGGTGCGCGTGATTTGCAAGAATCCTCGCCACAAGCAACGGCAGGGATAAAGCGCGCGCTAAGATCGACATAAGAATTTATGCCCAGATTACTTGGAGTTGAGATCCCGGCGGAGAAACGCATCGAAGCGTCGCTCGCTTATATTTACGGCATCGGGCCGAGCATGGCGAAACGCATTCTCGAGCAAACGAACATCGATCCGAATGTGCGCGCGAAAAGCCTGAGCCCGCAACAGATCAACGACATCATTCACGCAATCACCAACAACAAAATCGCAATCGAAGGCGATCTGCGGCGCGAAGTGCAGGGCAATCTCAAGCGGCTGCAGGCGATCAATTGTTACCGCGGCATTCGTCATCGGCGCGGCTTGCCGGTGCGCGGCCAGCGGACGTCGACAAACGCGCGCACGCGCAAAGGACCGCGCAAAACCGTCGGCGTGATTCGCAATAAAGATGCGAAGGCCGGGAAAGTTTAATCTTTAATTTCAAGACTCATGGCAGATTCCAAAGACAAAAAACCGGCCAAAGCGGCGAGCGCCGAAAAGCCAAAGGCGAAAAGCGCGAAAGCGAAAACGCCTGAGCCGCACGCAACGAAAGCGGCCGAAGGAGAGGCTAAGCCAGCGGTTGTTGCAGAAACGCCGGCCAGTACGGAGTCACCCAAAGCGCCCGCGAAAAAGGCGGCGGCCAAAAAAGCGGAGCCGGTCGTTGCCGAAGCCCCCAAGGAAAATCTTTCGCTTAATCCCGATGACGTCGAGAAGCCGAAAATCATCAAGGCGAAAGGGAGCAAGAACGTTCACACCGGGATTGCGCATGTTCTTTCGACCTTTAACAACACTATCGTCACGATCACTGATCTGAATGGCAACGTGATCGGCTGGTCGAGCGCCGGCAAAGTGGGCTTCAAAGGCTCGCGCAAAAGCACGGCTTACGCAGCGCAAATGGTTGCGCAGGACGCGTCGCGTCAAGCGATGGGTCACGGGCTGAAAGAAGTCGAAGTACTCGTGCGAGGTCCGGGCGCGGGACGAGAATCAGCCGTGCGCGCATTGCAAGCGATCGGGCTCGATCTCACCGTCATTCGCGATGTCACGCCCGTGCCGCACAACGGTTGCCGGCCCCCGAAACAACGCCGCGTTTAAGATCGACATAAATTTTTATGGGCAGATACACCGGACCGAAAACAAAAGTCAGCCGCCGCTATGGCGTGCCACTTTTTGGACCATCGAAATCTCTCGAGCGAAAGAATTATCCGCCCGGCATGCACGGGCCGAAGGGTTCGCGCCGGAAACAATCGGAATACGCGATTGCGCTCGGTGAAAAACAAAAGCTTCGTTACCAATACGGTCTGCTCGAAAAGCAATTTCGCCGCATTTTCGAGATGGCGTTGCGCAAACGCGGCGTTACCGGTGAAACATTGCTGCAACTTCTCGAGACGCGCCTCGACAACGTAGTTTTTCGCCTTGGCCTCGCTAACACTCGCAGCGCTGCGCGGCAGCTCGTTTCACATGGCCACGTCCAAGTCAACGGCCGCAACGTCAATATCGCTTCTTATAATGTAAAAGCGGGCGACGAAATTATAATCAAAGACAAACCGAAGTCGCGCCAGCTTGCGCTGCGCAATCTCGAGCTCACCCAAATCGCACCGGTTCCAGATTGGTTGACCGCGAATCGCGACGCATTCAGCGGAAAAGTGGCGCGCATTCCCGTGCGCGAAGAAATGCAGCCGATGGTCAACGAGCAGTTGATCGTCGAGTTGTATTCCCGCTAAGTCGAAAGCAGTTCGAGCGCTTTACTGTAGCTGCGGCGCTGAAGGAAGTGCCGCAACTGTGCATCGATCGTTGGCGGCAGGCCGTGCTCAATTTTCTCGAGGCGTTCGGACACTTCCCTCAGTCGTTCCATGTGCGCCGTGGGATCGCGGCGGCTTTCTTCATCGCCAATGATGGCCATGCGCTCGCGCAAGGTCGCGACGAGATCGCCCAGATCTTTTTGCATCGGAAAAGCTTGAAACGCCCAGGGCTTTAGCGCAAGCGTCCATTCATGGCCGAGAACCGGATAAAAAAAATCCTGGTGGTGGATGATGACGTGGGATTGATGCGCGTGACACGTGAAGCCCTGACCGCGTTCCTACGCTGTGAGGTGGATACTTCGCCGAATCCTGAATACGCTTTCGAGCTCGCGCTGAAGAAAAACTACGACCTGCTGATCTTCGATTTTTCGATGCCGATGATCGACGGTGCGATGTTGTATTTTCTCATCGGCAAGGTCTACAACCACTCCACTCCGCCGCGCATCGTCCCCCCCCTTTTACTGGTAACGGGCAAGGGGGACGAGAAACGGGCGCAGGAACTTCTGAAGGAAGCCGGCGTGCGCGGCCTGGTCGCGAAACCGTTCGCGATCAATCGGCTGCTGGAAAAGGTGCGGGAATGTTTGCCGGGAATCGAAGCGGTCGCCGGCGGGCCTTAGCCTAGGAACTGGCGGGGCCGGATTCCTCGATGAGCTGGCGCTTCGCTTCGATCCAATCGTGCGCGGAGTCGCCTGCAATGGCCAGCCGGTGGCGGCCTTCCGCGATGAAATAAGCGCGAATCCGGATCTGTTCATCAGATGGTCCGGCGGTTTTGGCCGGTGCCGTTTTTTTCGTGGCAGCGGGCTTTACGGGCGAATGAGCCTTCTCTTTTTTAGGCGTGGTCTTTTTCTTTTTCGACCCAGCGGAAGTGGGTTTGGCCTTCGC
Organism: Verrucomicrobiota bacterium; assembly: GCA_041167045.1. Classification (GTDB taxonomy): domain Bacteria; phylum Verrucomicrobiota; class Verrucomicrobiia; order Chthoniobacterales; family UBA10450; genus CATPCN01. The sequence continues at coordinate 205 of JBEEGW010000015.1, read as the reverse complement.
TTTCGGCGCTACCATACCATTGCTTATGCGAGCGGGGGATTCCGGCACTGCGGAGGTCGCGTTGGTTTCTTTCGGCTGTTCGATCTTGGATTTTCTGGCCACGTTTTCTTGTCTCCCTTTGATTGCCAACCGAATACCGACGGGGGCGGCCGTTGCAAGCGGATTTTGCAAACCGGTTGCGTGAAAGGGAAAGTGCGACACGGTT
>JBEEGW010000014.1:0-99921 GCA_041167045.1 Verrucomicrobiota bacterium | reverse complement strand
ACGTGCGCGATTTCATCCACGGCGCGATTGAATGCGGCTTCGTTTGCCTGTGTGGGCTTGGTGAACCCGGACAGCTTTCGGACGAATTGAAGCGACGACGCACGGATTTCATCCTCCGTCGCCGGCGGACTGAAGTTATGAAGTGTTTTGATGGCTCGGCACATGAAGAATCTTTAACCGCGGATTACGCGGATGAAAACGGATTTTCTTTGAGCCCAACACTCAGTTTGTCTCAAAAATGTTTGTTGTGATCATCCAAGATCTGCCGAGGCGTAAAAGTCGCAGGTAGTTGATCGCGAAGGTTCTCAGAAGGAACTGTAATTGCAGCGAGTGAGAAAGTTTTACGAAGCGTCGAACCAGTAGAGACGCGCAACGTGTCTCCTTCAAATTCAACATGACAATCACGCCAGCGAGCATCTTGATGGGCTAGATAATGCCAAACCCATGGCTGCCCGGGCCGACGAGCATAAAGACTTACTTGGTACGGCTCCGCTCCTTTGAACGTTTGAACAATATATATTTCTTCGCCCGTGGGCGCGGAGTCGTGGGCAATGATACCTGACGTGAATGGAAAATTATCGACGGCGAACCAGCCGACGAAAAAAAGAATACAAAGCCATGGAAGTAATGAGATGACCTGCAAGGTCCAGCACAGGGTCTTTACTACAGGCGAGCCCGTTTTGATTCGTCGTCGTGTGAACACAAACACGCCGATTGGAGCGACGACGAGAACTCCAAGAATGAGGAACGGCAACAGAAGATTGCTGAACACAAATCCCGCCTACTTTGCGATGCAGATATTTTTCGGTTCGGTGAAGAAGCGAAGAGCTTCTTCGCCGCCTTCGCGGCCGACGCCGCTGGCTTTCATTCCGCCGAACGGGACGCGCAGATCGCGCACAAGCCAGCAGTTTACCCAGACAGTGCCGGTGTGGATTTTTTCCGCGACACGATGCGCGCGGTTCAGGTTCTGTGTCCAGACGCTTGAAGCCAGGCCGTAATCGGTGTCGTTCGCGTAACCGATCACTTCTTCTTCGTTGTCGAAAGGCGTGATCGTGACGACCGGGCCAAAAATTTCTTCGCGGTTGGTGCGACACGCGACCGGAAGATCGACGATTACAGTTGGCGAAAAGAAATAACCTTCGCGGGTGCGATCGTTAATCGAATCGGGCGCTTTGCCGCCGAGCGCGATCTTGCCGCCTTCTTTTTGCGCAAGATCGACATAGAATTTTACTTTATCGAGCTGCGCTTTGTTCACGATCGCGCCTTGCTCAGTTTTCTCGTCGAGCGGATCGCCAATTTTCAATTGCGATGCCTTGTCGATGAAACGATCGACGAAATCCTTGTAAGCGGAACGCTCGACAAACACACGCGACCCGCACAAACAAATCTGGCCCTGGTTTGCAAACGACGAGCGGACGCTGCCCGCAACGGCGGTGTCGAGATCCGCGTCGGCGAAGATGATGTTTGGATTTTTTCCGCCAAGCTCGAGCGAAACTTTCTTGAACATCGGCGCGCACGTCTCCGCAACCTTGCGACCGGTCACCGTGCCGCCGGTAAACGAGATCGTGCCGATCTTCGGATGCGCCGTGATCGCGGCGCCGACATTTGGTCCGGTGCCGTGCACAACATTGAGTACGCCGTTCGGCAATCCGGCTTCAACGCAAATCTCGCAGAGTAGAAGCGCAGTCATCGGCGTGAGCTCGCTCGGTTTGGCGATGGCGGTGTTGCCGACCGCGAGAGCGGGCGCGATTTTCCAGCTCAATAAATAGAGGGGGAGATTCCACGGCGAAATTAATCCGGCGATGCCGCGGGGCTGGCGCAAGGTGTAGTTGAACGCCACGCCGTCGGTGACGTGCGCTTCATTTTCGGTATGCAGGATCGCCGTCGCGAAGAAACGGAAATTGCTGGCTGCGCGCGGAATGTCGAGCGATCGCGCGAGCGAGATCGGTTTGCCGGTGTCGACTGATTCGGCGCGTGCCAGCTTTTCCAGATCGTGCTCGATTAGGTCGGCGATGCGCAAAAGAATGCGCGAGCGTTCCGTCGCCGAGGTGCGCGACCAATCCGCGAAAGCTTTCTCAGCCGCCGCGACGGCAAGATCGACATCTTCTTTTCCGCTGTCGGCAACCTGTGAATACGGTTTGCCCGTCGCGGGCTCAATGTTGTCGAGATACTTGCCGCTGACCGGCTCGACAAATTGGCCGTTGATGAAGTTCTGAATCTGGAATGGTTCTGTGCGCACGGGAAAGGAACTGGCGAGTGACGAGTGGCAGGTATCGAGGTATACTCAGGTAAATATGAAGCACCTTCAACTCATAGGTCTGATCGCTTGTGCCGCGTTTATTGTCAGCTGCGAAACCACCGAGACGACGGGCGTGGGAAATCAGGAAGCAAAACGTCTCGCCGCGCTCAAGGAGCAGAGCGCAGAGCCGCAGCATGACGAATCCGACCAAAATCTTTGGGCTGCGCAAATGGATGTTCTGAACAGAGATCCTAGTCCGGCGCGGCGTTAATAAGTTCGGCGACAAAAGCTGGTCGTGCTTTCGTCGCTCTTGTACTGACGTGCAAGGCCGCTGGCGATGCCCGCCGAATCGCAAATAACGGCGCCCGCCTTATTGAAAGTCCTCGGAAGAAAGAATCTCGGAATACTTTCCTATTCTAACCTGAACGACTCCACCGGATCCGCGGCTAATCACTTGAAGTTTCGTTCCCTTCGGAACGGTGATCTTCGAAACTCCATGTGCGATTGTTACCTCGCGTTTTGTGAACACATATTCCGGCGACGGAGGAGATGACCTTGCTATTTTCGCGTTCGCGGTTGGGACAGGCGGAGCGTTCGGAGATGGGATGGCTTCTGAAAACGGAAGCGGCTCCGGCTTGGGGCTAGCGCCATGAATATGAAAAAGGTCGGGATCATAGCTTGACCGGCTGTTCCGAGTTAACCGATCGATATCGTCTCGGAGTTTTGCGGCTCGGTCCGCTGCGTTTTTGATCGAGCCAAAAACGCCGATAATAATGGCCGCGACGAGAATTGCCGCCACGATGGCAAGGAAAATTCCCAAACTTGAGGTCGGTTTAGTCTGCGGAAGATTATATTTTTCCGACAGTTGCGGCGGTGCGATTCCTTTCGGGGCGACCACAGCGAGGTCTCTGCCGCAGTATCTACAAACTTTCGCGTCGAGCTTAACTACCTCGGCACAATGCGGGCAGCGTCGCGTCAAACCGGATGAACAAAGTGCGATGATCCAGCCGATGGGCCCGAGGAGCACGCAAATCAACGCACTGGCAAAGGCTTGGTCCTTCGGCTTTCCGATCAAATAGCCGATCAAGAAATTGACGCCCACCCAGAAGAGAATCCATTCCATATGGACCGCCTACCAGTTATCGAAAAAGCCCTCGGAAAAGTCAATCCGGCGCACATCTCTTGCTGCCAATGTCGGCATCTCCCGACAATCACTTTTCGCGATCACACTCGCGTGTGTCTTATAGCGTGACAAAGCGTGACAGAATCGTTTCGGTGAAACCCCGCTCTCGCGATTGTCGACATTTCAGATCGGAGCGTCGTAACACCTTCTGTCCTCGCGTTAGTGCACTTTCGCGGAAAATAAGCCACGGTGAGGGAGGGATTCGAACCCTCGGTACCCTTTTGGGGTACGGCGCTTTAGCAAAGCGCTGCTTTCGACCACTCAGCCACCTCACCAAAAGTCCGAGCCGGACTGGCACTAGGTCGCGAGAATATGGCGAGGAATTGGCGATTGCCAACACCGACCTCCGTCGCGTGCTCGCGATTTTATCGGAGTTGCCAATTGTTGATTGCCAATCCAAATGGAGGTGATGCTCCGCGAAGAAGAGGCGCTCGCAAAAATTCTCGCCGCGATAAAACCGCTCCCGGCGCGCACGCTTTCGCTGGCGAATGCGCTCGATTGTTTTTCGCAGCACGATCTCTTTGCGAAAATTTCGCTGCCGATCTTCGATAACTCGGCGATGGATGGTTACGCGGTCCTAGCGAGCTCGTGCAAGATCGGAACAAGACTTCGAGTAATTGGTGAACAGCCCGCCGGATTAGATAGACAATTGCAAGTCAACGCCGGCGAAGCGGTCCGCATTTTTACGGGAGCGCCGATTCCGAATGGCGCAGATGCCGTCGTGATACAGGAAGAGGTTTCGCTCGAGGGCGGCGAGATTGTGCTGCGCGAAAAAGTTGAAGCTGGCGAATTCATTCGGCGTCGCGGCTGTGATTTGAGCGAGGGCCAAAAGATTTTGGCGCAAGGCGAGCGAATTCGTCCGCAGGCCATCGCGCTGCTGGCTTCGCAGGGGATTGTCGATCTTGCAGTCGGCGGCGAGCTGCGCGTTGCGATCGTTTCGACTGGCGACGAGCTGATTGCGCCGGGCGAAGCGTTGCAAGCCGGGCAACTTTACGAAAGCAACTCGCTGCTTTTGCGAGCGCTTCTCGAAAAATGCGGCGCGTCCGTTATTTCTACGCGGCACTGCGCTGATAACGCGGGCAAGATCGAGATAGCGCTTCGTGAAGGCGCAAAAGCGGATGCGCTGATAATCAGCGGCGGTGTTTCGGTGGGCGCGCGCGATTACGTGAAGTCAGCGCTGCAAAATATTGGCGGCGAGATCGATTTTTGGCGCGTGGCGATAAAGCCGGGCAAACCGTTTCTTTTCGGACGCGCCGGTTCGTGCGCGGTCTTCGGGCTGCCGGGCAATCCGGTCTCGGCATTCGTGACTTTTTTGGTGCTGGTGCGCCCCGCGCTTTTGAAAATGATGGGCGCCGCGAATTCGGAAATTGGGCTTCGAAAAGTTCCCGTCGAATTGGATCTCGATCTACGCAACGAGGGCGACCGTGTTCATTATTTGCGTGGGAAACTTGTCGATGGAAATTTCACGCCGATCGGCCGACAGGAATCGCACGCGCTCTTTGGTCTGAGCCAATCGAACGCATTATTCTCTCTCGCGCCGGGCGAAAAGTTTTCCCGCGGCGAGCGCGTCACCGTGCTGATTTGGGATTGAGCGCGCGCAATTTTCGCGTGCACGTGTTGACACTCTTCGCCCGCATTTTAGCTTAAGCGCGTTGAATACGGGCGCAGCCATTGCAACGAGAACGAGCGAAGCGGAGCAATTTCGCACGGACGCCGAGCATCTCTCGCACATGATCTTGGAACTGCAGCGCTGTTTTGTTTTGCATTTGTGCAAGGAACTCGCGCCGGGCAATGTTTCCTTCCCGCAATTTTTCCTGCTCGCGTTTCTCGATCAAAAGGAAGTGGCGACGATGTCGGCCATCGCGCAGAAGATGGGGCACACCACCGCGGCGGCGAGCGGTTTGGTGGCGCGCTTGGAAAATCTGGAGTTCGTGACGCGCTCCAGCGTTCGCGAAGATCGACGTAAAGTGATGGTTTGCATTACGCCGAAAGGGTCTGCGCTGGTGCGCCGCATTCGCGAGGAGATGGTGGGCAACATCATGAAAATCATGGAGCATCTCACACCGTCGGAACAAAAAGCCTGGCTCCAAATTTACGAAAAGATTTACGATTACTGCCAATCGAAATGAATTTCTTTCATTCACAGGCGGTGTTATCAGGCAACGAGAAAAAGCGCGCTGGCTGAATCCACGCGCGAGTTTCCCGCATCTAATTCTCGAGGCCCTATTTTTCTCATGCGCAAAACACCGCCACTGCTCGGGTTCGCCTGCGGGATGTTGGCATGCATGTGGAGTGCTTCAGCCGGCGAAGACCGCGCCGCGGCTACGCGTTCAACGCGCGAAACGGTCACTACCAGAACTTCTTCGATCGACTCGCGAACGAGCCTCGAAACGCCGCGTTATACCTTGGAGGAAGCCATTCTCACGGCGCTGCAACAGAATCCCGACATTTTGCGAGCGCGGCAGGAAATCGAGCGCACGAAAGGCGTTTATCTCGAATTTCGTGCGCAAGCGCTGCCACGTCTCGATGCGAACGCAACTTTTCAGGACACCGATCCGCATCTCACCAGTGCGGGTGGCGGCGGTTTTTCCTTCTCCGGTGGTGCCGAGCGGACATACAGTTTGAATATCCAGGCGAGCCAGGTTGTCTTTGCGGGTGGCCGCATCGTTTCACAGATCAAGGTCGCGGACTTTCAACGCGACACCAGTTACTACGCATTTCGCAATGCCGTCGATCAGGTGATTTCCACTGTGAAGCAGCAGTTTTATCTCGTCGTGCTCGATCGCGCGCTTATCGGCGTGCAGGAAGAATCGGTGCGCTTGCTCGAAACACAGTTGAAGGACCAGGAGAATCGTTTCGAAGCCGGCACCGTCCCGCGCTTCAACGTTCTCCAGGCGCAGGTCGCGCTCTCAAACCAATTGCCGCAGTTGATCAGCGCGCGAAACAATTATCGCATCGCGCAAATTCAACTGGCCAAAACACTCGGCCTCGATTTTAACCCGCTGCGCGGCGAGAAAGCGCCGATCGACGCCGTCGGCGAGATGACATTCCAGCCGCGAAACATGCCGCTGCTGCAAGCGATTGAAGTAGCCAAACGGAATCGGCCGTTTTTGAAACAACAAAAGGCCATCGTGCTCAGCAACGCGGGGCAGGCCGACGTCGCGCGCGCCGGATTTTTTCCGCAGCTCAACGCGACCGGCGGTTACGATTTCCGCAGCTCGCCTTTGACCGACAACATTCGCAAGGTACGCGAAGGATATGTTTTCGGCGGCACTGGCTCCTGGGCGATTTGGGATTGGGGCGAGACCTACGGGAGATGGAAGCAAGCGCGCGCGGTTCTTGAGGAATCAAAAATCACGCTTGATGACTCGGGCCGGCAAGTGGAACTCGAAGTGCAACAAGCCTTCTCGAATCTCCTGCAAGGCCGCGAGCTCATCCAAAGCCAGACAAAAAATGTCGAACAAGCTAACGAAGCGTTGCGTCTGGCCACAGCGCGGTTGAGCGCAGGCGCGGGCACGCAGTTGGAAGTTCTCGATGCGCGTGTTCAGCTTACAACGGCGCGCTCGACGCAGCTGCAGGCGCTCTACACGTACAATACGGCGGTCGCGGAATTCGATCGCGTGACCGCGACAGAAATCAAATATTCGAGCGAGCTCGACGAACCGGCCACGCGGCGCAAACTCAAGACTGACAAAAAGCCCACGCCCGCACCCAAGCCGACGCCCCTGACTTTGACCGGCCGTCACGCCCCGCCACCGGACGAGTCGCGCTAGAACTTCCAAAGTTTCCGGTTTGCAAGATCGACATAACGTCGTCGAAAAATTTCCGACGCTCGATTCCATTTGCCGGCACGCATTCATCCGGCGCATTCCCGGGATTGAAGTCTCGCGTGACAAAGCGGAAGCGCTCGCGCGACTCGACGCCGTTCATCGCGAGATCAAACAAGCGTTCCAGCTCGAAACATTTCCCTTTCTCACGGCCGAACAAATTCACGGGAATGAAATAGCGGTCGTTGATCGACCGATCGCTTCCGGCAATTGCTTCGCCGGCTGCGACGGACTCATCACCAATCAGAGGAAAGTTTGTCTCGGCATTTATGTCGCTGATTGCTGCGCCATTTTTATTGTCGATCCAAAAACACCGGCGATCGGCCTCGTGCATTCCGGCAAGAAGGGCACTCAGCTGAAAATTGTTTCGCGCGCGATAGATCTGATGACGCAACGATTCGGTTCGGTCGCGCAAGATTTGATCGTGCAACTCAGTCCCTGCATTCGTTCGCCGCATTACGAAATCGATTTCGCCGCCGAGATCATTGCGCAATGTCGATCTTGCGGCGTGCAACAAGTTCACGACAGCGGCGTCTGCACCGCCTGTCATCTCGATCTTTACTATTCCTATCGCGCCGAAAAAGCGCGCACTGGTCGCATGCTTTCGCTACTCGCGCTCGCCTAGATCGACATATTCTCGTCGGCGTTGCCGCGATACGCACAAAACCCGCGCTTCTTCGCGCTTGAGACGAATTCGAAAAATCCGCGCGCCGCGGAACCGAATTTCATCGTCGCGGCCTTCTCGATCGCCTGCGAAGTGTTGAGCCCACTCGTATAAAGTAATTTGAAGGCGGCCTTGATTTCGTCTCGATCTTGGCTGCTTAAGCTGGCGCGTCGCAAACCGACCGTGTTAATTCCGAAAACGGTATTGAGTCCAGCCGCAATCATGAATGGCGGAACGTCTTTGCTGAATGCGGACCCGCCCTGTGTGATCGCGAGCCGTCCCACGCGGACGTGTTGATGAAAAACGCAGCCACCGCCGAGAAACGCGCCATCATCGATCTCGACATAACCGCCGAGCAAACAATTGTTCGCGATAATCGCGTTGTTGCCGACCGAGCAGTTATGTCCGACGTGCGTGCCGACCATCAAATAATTTCCGCGACCGATTTTGGTTGCGCTGTTCTCGGTGGTGCCGCGATGAACCGTGCAATATTCGCGCAGCACGTTTCCATCGCCGATCTCGACCGAGCTTTTTGTTTGCGGATTGAAGCTGAGGTCCTGCGGCGTCGCGCCGATGATTGCGCCGTGCCCGACGAAATTCCCGCTTCCAATCCGCACTGCGCCTTCGATGACAACGTGCGATTGAATTGTCGATCTTTCGCCGATGATGGCTTCGGCGCCGATAATCGAGTAAGGCCCGATCTCCACTTCATTTCCAATTTGCGCGCCAGGATCGACAAGCGCGGTGGGATGAATCTTCACAGTACGCCCGCCTCTTTGAAACTGAAGTAGCCCGGGCTTTGCTCGCTCGGCGCGCCGATGATGATGTGATCAAGCAATTTGATTTGGAGCAGCTCGGCCGCCTCCGCCAAGCGTCGCGTCAAACTGTGATCGGTCTGGCTCGGCGACGCGTCGCCCGAAGGATGATTGTGCACGACGATGACCGCGTAAGCCGATGCGATGAGCGCCGGCCGAAAGACGTCGCGCGGATGCGCAATGCTTTCATTGATGCTCCCGAGCGAAATTTCTTCAATCCGGATCAAATGGTAGCGCGTGTCGAGCAAGACCACGCGGAGCGATTCCTTACGCAGCGTACGCAATTCCGCGCCGAGCAACTCATGCACGAGCTCCGGCGAATCCAGTTTTTGTTTCGACAAAGTTTCGCGCGCGAGGCGCTGGCCCAATCCGAAGGCCGCGACCAACTGCACCGCTTTGGCAAAACCGATGCCGCGTATGGCCGACAACTCATCGACCGAACAGCGACTCAAGCCGCCGAGCGATCCGTATTTTTTGAGAAGCTCGCGCGCAACATCGACAACGTTGCTGCCAGTCACGCCGGTGCGCAGCAAAATCGCGAGCAACTCAGGATCAGTCAGCGCACTTGCGCCGTGCGCGGCAAGTTTTTCACGCGGCCGCTCGTCCTGCGGCATCTCGCGGATTTTCAGCTGCGCCATTTACATGCGCAGCTGTTCGAGCATCTCGACCAGCGCTTCACCCAATTCGTTCAACGCCGCGGCGTGCTCGTTCGTCGAAAGAATTTGGAGCGTCGGCTGCGCTGCTCGAATCATCTCCACCCCGGTCGTGATCGATGCGTTGAGCGAGCCATTGCTCGCGCCGTTGCGCAATAGTTCCGCGACCTCGGCCGTGCGGCCTTCCAAAATCCATTCCGAACAACGCTCGCGCTCGAACTCAGTCGCGCCTTTGAGAAAATTCAGCACCGGCAGCGTGAACTTGCCTTTGCGCAGATCGGTCCCGAGCGTTTTGCCGGTCTTTGCTTCGGTGCCGGCGAGATCGAGACAGTCATCGTAAATTTGATAGGCCGTGCCGATGCTCATTCCGTACCGGCGCAACATGTCGATCTTGTCTTTATCCGCGCCACTGATCGTCGCGCCGAGCGCCGCTGCCGCGGCGAAGAGCGATCCCGTTTTCATTTCCACGATGCGCAAATAATCGTCGATCCCGAGATGGAGATCGAAACGGCGTTGCGTTTGGATCATTTCGCCGGAACAAACTTCGCGCGCCGTCCGCGCAATGGCGCGGCTGATCTCCGCGTTCTCGAAATCGGCCGATAAATTGAGTGCGTGCGCAAAAAGACAATCGCCCAGCAGCACGCTCAACGAATTGCCCCAGCGCGCATTCACTGTCGGCTGCGCGCGGCGACGTTCCGCTTCGTCCATGATGTCGTCGTGCACGAGCGTGGCGAGATGAATTAATTCCACGATCACGGCAAGATCGACATGTTGCGAAGTGATCGGGCCGGTCGCGCCGCCGCTCAGCAATGCGACGACTGGCCGCAAACGTTTGCCGCGGCCGCCGATTGCATACGTGACATAACCTTCGATTGCCGGATCAAATGCATTCGCCTGCTCGATGATGCGCGCGTCCACCTCATCGAGATGGCGTTGCACCACTTGCACCAGCGGTCCGAGTGCCGGCTTGGAGCCCGCCGGCGAGCGTGCAAAAACTTCCACCTGCGCAGAATAAAAGGAGACGCCCCGCCATGTCAAAGCCGCACCACATGGCGAGCGAACTTTATTTGGGCGACAGTCACCGACGTTCCAACCAGGCCGCCGTCCCGTACTTTTGCGAAGCAAGTTCCTGAGCTTGATCTAAAATAGAGCCTTCCAGCTCTTGTTGCATCGGCTTGATGCAAAGCGCGCGCGCGAATCTCTCTTCGAAATCGTTCGCAAGATCGACATGTTGAATGCTGCCCTGCTGTAAGAGTCCGGAACGAGTTTTCCGCTGGGCCGCGCCCGCGATTTTGTTTCCATTGACCATCACATCCGCGCGAACCGGATTCGCGAAACATGAATCCGAAATTTTTGGCGACGCACTTGTCGCCAGGCTGGCGTGATGACCGAGCGCATTTTGAATCGCGCGATGCGTCTCTTCGTAGATTGACATCGACGATTCCGCGAAAGCAGCGTCATCGTGCGGGATGACGATCGAATAGGTCAAATCGTCGCCGTGAAAAACGATTCCGCCGCCGGTCCAACGTCGAACGATCTCACGCTTTGGCTGGTGCGGCGCGACCTCGGAAAAATTTCCAAAATAACCGAAGGACAGTGATGGGCGCGCCCAGCGATAAAATCGGATGACCGGCGTACATGTCGATCTTAGCAACGCTTCATCGATTGCCATGTGCATCGCGGCCGAACGCGACTCGACATCGTAATAGACAATCAACTTATCGAACAAGCTCATGACGCGAGCTTGTTAGGCTGAAATCTCTTCGAGAATCTTTGCGACGGCTTCGCCCGGATCTGGGTGCGCTGTGATTGGTCGCCCGATCACTATGTAATCAGCGCCCGCGTCGATCGCTTCGCGCGGTGTCATAAATCGTTTTTGATCGCCCGGCTCCGACCAGCTCGGCCGAATTCCCGGCACAACAATTTTTACCGCGTCGCCCAATTCGCGGCGTAGCAACGGTAGTTCGTGCGGACTCGCCACGATGCCGTTGATTTCATTTGCCAGTCCCAGTTCCGCCAGGCGCAAAACGTGATTGTCGATCTTCTCCTTGATGCCGATTTCACGCAGCGTCTCTTCTGTTGCGCTTGTCAGCAAAGTCACCCCCAGGATCGACATATTTTTCCGCGCCGTCGACGCGGCGCGAATCATTTCCGAGCCGCCACTCAGATGAATCGTCAACATTTGCACGCCGAGCTCAGACGCGGATTCGACGGCGCGCGCGACCGTGTTCGGAATGTCGTGCAGCTTAAGATCGAGAAAGACTTTCACGCCGCTCGCGACAATTTCCCGGACGAGCGCCGGCCCTTCCGCCGTGTAAAGTTGCAAGCCGATTTTGAAAAATGAAATCTGGTCGCGCAGTTGAACGACCAGATCGACTGCCGATTTTTTTTCCGGCACGTCGAGCGCGACGATGATCTTGTTGTCTATTTTTGTCATTCCGAGCGAAGTCGAGGAATCTCTGACCCGTTCCGGAAATATTTAGAGATGTCTCGACTCCGCTCGACATGACAATTGAAATGAGCGCAATGCAAGTTCTCGCTCCAGCCAAGATTAATCTCTCGCTGAAAGTTCTTGCGCGTCGTCCCGATGGTTTTCACGAAATCGAAACTCTGATCGCGCCGATCTCGTTGCGCGACGAAATCAAGATCGACAAGAAAGCAGGTGGGCAGGGGACCAATTTTCGTTGCGACGACGCGGCCGTTCCGCAAGGCGAAGACAATCTTGTCGTTCGCGCCGCGAATCTTTTTTTCAAGACGACGAAGCTGAGCCCGGCGGTTTCAATCGAGCTGCGAAAGAAAATTCCGCATGCCGCGGGTCTTGGCGGTGGCAGCAGTGACGCGGCATCGACGCTGCTCGGACTCAATCAACTCTTCGAAACAAAATTGTCGCGCGAAAATTTGGGGGAGATGGCCGCGAAAATTGGATCGGACGTTTCGTACTTTATTTTCGAATCGGCGGCCATATGTCGCGGTCGCGGCGAAGTTGTGTCGCCGACGAAGCTTGCAAAAAAACTGTCGATCTTGCTCTTGAAGCCGGGTTTCGGCGTCGCCACTTCTTTTGCTTATTCGCATTGGGAGGACTCAAAAGAGTTGCCCGGAATATCGTACGCGCCGCAAGATCTTGATGGCGTGCGATTCGTTAACGATCTCGAGCGGCCGGTTTTTGCGAAGTTCGTTTTCCTCGCGCGATTGAAAACTTGGTTGCTCAAACAGCCGGAAGTCGGCGTCGCGTTAATGTCCGGATCGGGCTCGACGATGTTTGCCGTGCTGCGCGAAAAGGAACATGTCGATCTTGTGGCCGAGCGCGCGAAAGCCGAGATCGATCCGGAGTTGTGGACCTGCGCGTGCGAAACGCGTTAATGGATCATTCGCCCAGGCTCGCCTTCAAACTGGCGCGCGCATATTCGCGATTTAGTTTTGCGATGAAGCTGGCGCTGATCTCGGCCGGACAAACCGCTTCGCATTCGTAGGTGTTTGTGCAACTGCCGAAACCCTCCGCGTCCATCGCCTTCACCATTTTCAAAGCGCGCTCGCTGCGCTCGGCCTGGCCCTGCGGGAGCAGCGCGAGATGAGAAACTTTCGCCGCGGTGAAAAGCATGGCCGACGCATTCGGGCATGCGGCCGCGCACGCGCCGCAACCGATGCAGGCCGCTGCTTCCATCGCGAGATCGGCGTCATGTTTTGCAATCGGAATTGAATTTGCTTCCGGCGCCGAGCCGGTGCGCGCGGAGATAAAACCGCCTGCTTGCACGATGCGATCGAGCGCGCTGCGATCGATCACCAAATCTTTAATGACCGGGAATGGCTTGGCGCGAAACGGTTCCACATAAATCGTCGCGCCGTCGTTGAACATGCGCATGTAAAGTTCGCAAGCGGCCCCGGGATGATCGGGGCCGTGCGCTTCACCGTTGATCGTTAGGCAACAGGTGCCGCAAATTCCTTCGCGACAATCCGAATCGAACGCGATTGGTTCTTCGCCGTGATCGAGCAGCCGCTCGTTCACGATGTCGAGCATTTCGAGAAACGACGCGTCGGGAGAAATTTCGGTCACTTCATAATCGACGAGCTCACCTTTCAAATGTCGATTTTGCTGACGCCAGATTCTTAAGAGGAAGTTCACTTATAGCTCCTCTGAGTTAAATGAACCGTTTCAAACTGGAGCGGCTCGCGATGCAATTTCGGCGCGTCAATCGTGCCGTTGCCGCGGAATTCCCACGCGAAAACGTCGGTGAACTTATCGTCATCGCGCAACGCTTCGCCTTCGGCCGTTTGATGTTCTTCGCGAAAATGCGCGCCGCACGATTCGTCGCGTTCAAGTGCATCGAGGCACATGAGCTCGGCGAATTCGAGAAAATCGGCCACACGTCCGGCGCGTTCGAGCGATTGATTAAAATCTTCGCCGCGGCCGGGAACGCGCACGTTTTTCCAAAATTCGTCGCGCAGCTGTGGGATTTTTTCGAGCGCTTCGCGCAAACCGGCAGCGTTCCGCGCCATTCCGCATTTGTCCCAAAGCAGCAACCCGAGTTCGCGATGGATCGAATCGAGCGAGCGCGTTCCGTTCACTTCGAGCATTCGCCGGACGCGCTCGCGGACTTCGCGCGCCGTTTCCTGGAACGCAGGGTGATCGGTGGATGGACGCTTGCCCATTTGTCCCGCCAGATAATTTGGCAACGTCGCCGGCAAAACAAAATATCCATCGGCCAGTCCCTGCATGAGCGCGCTGGCGCCGAGGCGGTTCGCGCCGTGATCGGAAAAATTCGCTTCGCCAATGACATGCAGCCCGGGAATGTTGCTCATCAAATTGTAATCCACCCACAAGCCGCCCATCGTGTAATGTACCGCCGGATAAATCCGCATCGGCACTTCGTAGGCATTTTCGCCCGTGATTTTTTCGTAAACCTCAAACAAGTTTCCATAACGCTCGCGAATCGTCTCTTCGCCCGACCGCGCGATCGCGTCCGCAAAATCGAGATAAACGCCGCGCCCGCCCGGTCCGACGCCGCGGCCTTCGTCGCAAACTTCCTTGGCCGCGCGCGATGAAATATCGCGCGGCGCGAGATTGCCGTAGCTCGGATATTTTCGCTCGAGATAATAATCGCGGCCGCTTTCCGGGATTTCATCGGGCGCCTTCGCGCAATCTTCGATTTGCTTCGGAACCCAAACGCGTCCGTCGTTGCGCAGCGATTCGGACATGAGAGTGAGCTTCGATTGATAATCGCCAGTCTGCGGAATGCAGGTGGGATGAATCTGCGTGAAACAAGGATTGGCAAAAAGCGCGCCGCGTTTGTAAGCGCGATACGTTGCGGTCACGTTGCAGCCGCGCGCGTTCGTAGAAAGATAAAAAACATTTCCGTAACCGCCGGTCGCGAGAACGACGGCATCGGCTGCGTGCATGTCGATCTTACCAGTCGTCAGGCTGCGCGTGATGATCCCCTTGGCATGTCCATCGACAATGACCAGGTCGAGCATTTCAGTTTGCGGAAACATTTGCACGTTGCCGGTGGCGATTTGGCGGCAGAGCGCCTGATAACAACCGAGTAAAAGTTGCTGGCCGGTTTGACCGCGCGCATAAAAAGTTCGCGAAACTTGCGCGCCGCCGAATGAGCGATTTGCGAGCAAGCCGCCGTACTCGCGCGCAAACGGCACGCCTTGCTCGACGCATTGATCGATGATGTTCCCGCTCACTTCGGCGAGCCGATAAACATTCGCTTCGCGCGAACGAAAATCGCCGCCCTTGATCGTGTCGTAAAAAAGCCGGAAGACGCTATCGCCGTCGTTCTGATAATTTTTCGCCGCGTTGATGCCCCCCTGCGCGGCGATGGAATGCGCGCGGCGCGGTGAATCCTGGTAACAAAAACATTTCACGCGGTAGCCAAGTTCGCCGAGCGTCGCCGCCGCCGAACCGCCGGCCAGGCCGCTGCCGACAATAATGATTTCGAATTTGCGGCGGTTGTTTGGACTAACGAGCCGCGAATGGTCGCGATGAGCGCGCCATTTGTTGACGAGCGGGCCGCCCGGAATTTTTGAGTCGAACGAGCCAATCATAACGGCTGCGCCGGTTTGATGAGGTCGAACAAGATCGACAATGGGATTGAGGTGTATCCCGCGAAAATGAGCCAGGCGAAGATGCGGCCGGCGAGCGCGAGCCGCGGCGCGAGCTTTTGATTATTGAATCCGAGCGATTGAAAAAAGCTGGAAGAGCCGTGGCTCAGATGCAGAAAAAGCAGAAACATCGCGAAGATGTAAAAGCCGGAGACGAGACGGTTTTGAAAGCCGTAAACCATCATCGAATAAACGTCGTAATGATTGAGCGGATCGTTTTGCAAAAGAAGAAAGCGCGGATCGGTCACGCGCACGGTGAAATGCGCGATGTGATAAATGATGAAAGCGAGAACGATCAGTCCACTCATGACCATGTGGCGCGAGGCGAACGTGGCTTTTGCGTAACTCCTGTCGATGTAACGATCGGGCCGCGCGCGCCGATTTTCGATGGCCAACAAAATTGTGAAAACGATGTGCACGATGACGGTGATGAAAAGAAATCCGCGCACGACCCAGAGTAATGGGCCGAGCTCGCGCAGATGTTCGGAGTAACCGTTGATCCAGGCCGGGCCGAGGAAGATCTGCAGATTGCCGAGCAAATGTCCGATAACGAATAGGATCAAAACGATTCCCGTGAGTGCGACGATGAATTTTTTCCCGACGGACGAATGACAAAAAGCGGAAATCATTTTCGCGATTTATTTGCTGCCGGGCTTAATCGCCGGCAGCGCGGCAAGATCGACAGGTAACTTGTCCGCTTCAAATGTTTCAACGTTCATCTCGATCAAGCTGACAAACGGACAACCGAAGTCCGGCTTATTTTTGCAGCTTCGATCGACGATCACGCCGACCGCGGAAACAATTCCGCCATGCTCGCGCACGATGTCGATCGTTTCCTGGACGCGGCCACCGCGCGTGACGACGTCTTCCGCCACGATGAAGCGCTCGTTCTTGTCGATCTTGAACCCGCGGCGCAAAACCAGTTTGCCTTCTTCTTTTTCGACAAAGATGTGGCGCTTGCCTAACGAGCGGCCGACTTCCTGGCCAACGATGATTCCGCCGAGCGCGGGGGAAATGACCGAGTCGCAATCGAACGCGCGCAATTTATTTGCGAGCTCCCCGCAAACGCGCGCCGCGATTTCAGTGTGCTGAAGCAAAATCGCGCACTGAAAATACTCGCGGCTGTGCAAGCCGGAACGGAGAACGAAATGGCCGTCGAGCAACGCGCCGGTTTTTCGAAAAAGCGCGAGAAGGTCTTCGGCCATGAATCGATCTTGCGGTATGTCGATCTTAGCCGGAGGTATCGGACGCGGTTTTCCCGCCGGAGCGATCGTCCTCGTCGGCCACGGCGATGACTTCGATCTCGATCTTCGCGCCTTTGGGCAGGGCCGAGACCTGCACGGTTGAGCGCGCGGGCGGCTGTTGTTGAAAATAGGAGCCGTAGATTTCGTTCATGGTTTGGAAATCGGCGAGGTCGGTCAGAAAAATCGTGGTCTTCACGATGTTCGCGAACGTGAGGCCTTCCGCTTTGAGAACAGCGGTGATGTTTTCCAGGACGCGGCGCGTTTGCGCATCGATGCCGCCGGAAACGATCTGGCCCGATTTTGGATCGAGCGGGACTTGTCCGGCGCAATAAATTGTCGATCCAACGCGCACGGCCTGCGAGTAGGGCCCGAGCGCAGCCGGCGCGTCGCTCGTTGAGATAATTTTCTTCATGCGCTCGATTCTAGCTGCAAATTCAGCACACACAAAGAACACAAAACAAAACAACGGTGTCATCCTGAACGAAGTCGAAGGATCCCGTGCCGCTAGCTTAAAGGTCTCACGACGGGATTCCTCGGCTTCGCTCGGAATGACAAGTGGCCGAATCTCGTCAATATTAGCAGTCCCATGGTTGGTTGGATTTTAAAGAAAATACTCGGCTCGAAAAATCAGCGCCAGATCAAGCGCATGATGCCGATTGCGCATCAGATTAACGAGTTGGACGAGCAGTTTAAGTCGCTCTCGGACGACGCGCTGCGCGCCAAGACCGCGGAATGGAAAACGCAGCTCGCCGCGATTCCCGACCTGGTCGAGCAATGGAACAAGCTCGACGAAATTTTGCCGGCAGCTTTCGCTCTCGTGAAAAATGCGGCGCGCCGTTTAACGGAACGGCAGCACACGTTCACGGTCTGCGATCAACCGATGACGTGGAACATGGTGCACTTCGACGTGCAACTCGTGGGCGGAATTGTTTTGCATCGCGGCAAGATCGCGGAAATGGCGACCGGCGAAGGCAAGACGCTGGTCGCGACGCTTCCGCTTTATCTCAACGCGCTCACCGGCCGCGGCGCGCATCTCGTGACGGTGAACGATTATCTCGCGCGTCGCGACGCGGAATGGATGGGTGAGCTTTACAAATTTCTCGGACTCACCGTCGGTTGCATTCAACACGACCAGCCGCCGGACGAACGCCGCGCGCAGTACGCGTGCGACATCACTTACGGCACGAACAGCGAATTCGGTTTTGATTATTTGCGCGACAACGGCATGGCCACAACGCGCGAGCAGCAGGTGCAGCGCGGTTACAATTACGCGATCGTCGATGAAGTCGATTCCATCCTGATCGACGAAGCGCGCACGCCACTCATCATCAGCGGACCGGCCACCGTGTCGACGCATCAATACGACAAATGGAAACCGCTCGTCGAACAGCTCGTGCGCAAACAGAACATGCTTAGCAATCGCATGGCGAGCGAAGCGAAGGAAGCGTTCGAAAAAGGAGATGTCGATCTTGGCGGCCTGCTCATGTTCAAAGTGAAACTGGGGCAGCCGCTCAACAAGCCGCTGCTGCGCATGATGGAAGATCCGGAAAAGCGCAGGGCGATGGACCAGGCCGAGCTTTCATTTTACAAGGATTCGCAAAAGGAAGCGCTCTTTGAGCTGAAGGAGGAACTCTTCTACACGATCGACGAAAAAGCGCACGAAGCCGATCTCTCCGAGCAGGGCCGCACGTTTTTGAATCCGGATGATCCGAATTCGTTCGTGCTGCCGGATTTGATCAGCGAATTCACCGAGATCGATCTCGATCAAACGCTTTCGGATGAAGAAAAGGAGCGCAAAAAGAAGGAGCGCCAGGAACATTGCGATTCGCAGGGCGAACGCATGCACAACATTTCGCAGCTGCTGCGCGCGTATTGCCTCTTCGAAAAAGATGTCGCGTATGTGATCGAGGACAACAAAGTGGTGATCGTCGACGAATACACCGGCCGCAAAATGCCGGGGCGCCGTTGGAGCGACGGTTTGCACCAAGCGGTCGAGGCAAAGGAAGGCGTGCAGATCGATCGCGAAACGCAAACGCTGGCCACGATCACAATCCAAAATTATTTCCGGCTCTATCACAAACTCGCCGGCATGACCGGCACCGCTGAGACGGAAGCGAACGAGTTCCACGATATTTACAAACTCGATGTCGCGGTCGTTCCGACGAACCGGCCGGTCGCGCGCAAAGACGCGAACGATCGCATCTACAAAACGCGGCGCGAAAAATACAACGCGGTCATCAACGAGATCAAAGAACGGCATAATAAACAGCAGCCGGTCCTGGTCGGCACAGTGAGCGTGGAAGCTTCCGAGTTGCTCAGCCGAATGCTGAAGCGCGAGAAAGTTCCGCACAATGTTCTCAATGCTAAATTTCACATGCAGGAAGCCGAGATCGTGCAGCGCGCCGGTCAGGCCGGAACGGTCACGATCTCGACGAATATGGCGGGCCGCGGCACCGACATTAAGCTCGGCGAAGGCGTCGCAAATGCCGGCGGACTGTTCGTGATCGGCACCGAGCGCCATGAATCGCGTCGCATAGATCGACAATTACGGGGCCGTTGCGCGCGCCAGGGCGATCCGGGCGGTTCGCGATTTTATGTCAGCTTCGAAGACGATCTCATGCGCAATTTCGGCGCGGCCGATCGCATGACGAAAATCATGGAGCGCTTCGGCCTCGAAGAAGGCCAGGAGCTCGAGCATCCGTGGCTCAACAAATCGGTCGAGACCGCGCAGAAACGCGTGGAGCAGCGCAATTATCTCGCGCGCAAACGCACGCTCGATTTCGACGACGTCATGAACAATCAGCGCGAAGTCGTTTACGGCTATCGCAATGAAGTGATCGAAACGGAAGAGCCGCGTCCGCTCATTTACGAAGTGATCGACGAAGCGGTTCCGGGGAAAGTGAAAGAATATCTCGGCAGCGGCGCCCCTTCCGACGAGCCGAACTACGCAGGCCTGCTCCATTGGGTGAACACGACCATCCCGCTCGGCCTAACGAAAGAGAAAGCGCAATTCGAAACGCGCTCGCCGGAAGAGAACGGCAAATTCCTGATCGAGAAAATCAAGGACGCATACGAGCGCAAATCATCGCACGAAGAACCGACCGCGGTGAAAAGTCTCGAGCGTTACATCATTCTCAACGCGATCGACCGGCTCTGGCAGGAACATCTTTATGCCATGGACGCGTTGCGGGAAGGCGTTTATCTCCGCGGTTACGCGCAGAAAGATCCGCTCGTCGAATACAAGACCGAAGCCTACGACATGTTCGTCGAGCTGATGGCGAACATTAAGAACGAAGTGCTGCACAATCTTTTCCGCAGCACATCGAACCTACAGGCGTTCGAAAATTTCTTGGCGACGCTCCCGCAATTTTTAATGCGCGAACACGCTCCCACTGCGCCGACCGCCAACGCCCCAGCGCGCGCGCGTCAGCCGCAACCGGTCGGCGCGATGGCGGGTGTCACCGCGGAGAACGGGGACGGCGCCGGCGAAATGAAACTCGACCTACCTGTTCGTCGATCTTTGCCCAAAGTCGGCCGTAACGAACCGTGTCCCTGCGGCAGCGGGAAAAAATACAAGAACTGCTGCGGACGAACGGCCTAACGAGAACAAGCTTGTTACTCCGAAAGTCTCGTTCGTTGCAGTGATTGATAAGATCCTCACCCGATGACTGGCAAACCGACAATATACGGCGCCAAGCCATTAGGGTGTCGCGTTACAAACTGAGAAAGGTTGTTAGCGAAATGCGGCAACTTCTTGGCCTCCGGAAGCCATACTTCGACAGCAGAAACAAGATCTTCACAGAAAATGCGAACATCAATGTTTAGCGCGCCATTGAGAATGTTGTTGTGCATAACAACACCGGAAGCAGCTGGCTCTAGAAATAGGATGCGAGAGTATTTGCCTCTCGGATGTTGAGTTCTGCCTTGGTGGAGAAATGAGCAGCGAAACAAATAGCAGTCAGCTCCGGCGAAAAAACCATTGTATTTTGGTCCGACGTGTTTATCGAACCACGCCTCATATCGTGCGCCGCTCGCGAAGCCGTCCGCAGCTTCAAGTGCGCCACAGATATCCGGCAGCGCTAAGGCAGACATCAAACTTATATAATACAGTCCGGCATCTCTAGCCGTGCGAATTTGATGCAGCAGGTCTTGCATGGCGGAAAGGAGATTGTGGCCTAACGAGATTTAGATCGGAGTCCTCGATTCAACGCAAACCTAGCTTCACACACGCTGCATCCTCGGGGGTTAGGCCGTCTTTCGTATTACGAAGCAGAACACGTTAGTTAGTCCGCTTTTGTGTAAAAATAAGCAACACCACACCAATAAACGCGATGAGGACCGAGCTTGCTACAATCAAAGAGAATGGCAAACGTACCGCTTTGCGTGAAACTCTCCATCCGTTGTACGCAAGGTAATTGGGCTTCGACGTTTCAAGCTGAAGTTTGCCGGCTTTCAAAGCTCTCCTTACATCGTCCGCAGGGTGCCCGTTTGTGAATAAACGGATTCTTCCCGGATCCGGCCCGAAAAGCGCGTCGGCAAGATCTGGCGCTGCTGTCGCACTTGGCGATAGCTCGCCAGTCGAGTTTATATCGACATACTGACCTAATTTTAGGAGATCGGAAGATTTCGAGACTTTGACTTCTCGAAAAAGAGGTTCGTATCTGTCCGGCACGATAGGCACGGTCATCGACTGGATGTTCTCGATCAATCCAGCCGCATGCCGGTATCCTTCACCGAATGGCACTGTCACGATTGGAATAAATATTCCAGTCGCGAGCAACAACCAACCAAGCCGTGAGCGACGCACAGAATCTAAGTATCAGCCAAAGCTCACAGCTTCCACTTCTTCGGAAGTTTTTGTTTCAGTTTCTCGACCGGCGCGAAGAGGTCGCCGAATTTTTCGAAGCGGGCGACCGTTTTATCGGAACGGAATTTGAGCAGGTTCGCGTTTTTCTTTTTCAAACAGTTGGCGACTTCGTCCCAGGTGACGGGAGTGGAAACGGTCGGCTCTTCCTTGGCGCGCAGCGAATAGACGCAGACGGTCGTTTTGTGTTCGTCGTTCTGGCTCCAATCGACAAACACTTTTCCTTTGCGCAACGCTTTCGCCATTTTCGAAATGACAAGATCGACATGTTCCCGCTCGAGATGCTCGGCGAGCGCGCGCGACAAGTTTTTCGTTTGATCGAACGTGGCCGGCGTGTTGAGCGGCACGTAAACTTGCAGACCTTTCGAGCCGCTCGTCTTGGCAAACGATTTTAATTTCATTTTGCCTAACAAGTCGCGCAGCCAAAGTCCGACCTGACAACACTGCACGATGTCGGCCGGCGCGCCCGGATCGAGATCGAACACCATCACGGTCGGCCGCGCCACGTCCTTCTTGCGCGCGAGCGAAGTGTGCAGCTCGAGATCGGCCAGGTTCGCCGCCCACACCAGCGTCGGCAAATCCTGCGCCAGGCAATAATCCATGATGCGATTGTTGCCTTCGCTCCAAACTTTCGCCGTCCTCACCCACTTCGGCCGATGCGACGGGCAATTCTTTTCGTAAAAAAATTCCGCGTCCACGCCGTTCGGATAACGCTTCATGGTGAGCGGCCGATCTTTCAAATGCGGGAGCAGCGCCGGCGCGATGCGAATGTAATAATCGATCACCTGACCTTTGGTGAACCCGACTTTCGGATAAAGCACCTTGTTCAAGTTCGAGACGCCGAGCTTGCGACCTTCGACGATGAGTTCGGCTTTGTTCGACATGACTAAAATTAAATCGTCGCTGAGTCGTGATCTGCGCTCAGGCGAAAAATCGCTCGGGCGAAAGGACGGGCTGCGGCTGGCAAATGCGCGCGACGCAATGTTCCCAGCTTTCGTGGCCGCTCAGGATTTCGATTTCGACGCGCAAAAAATAAATCGGCACTTTTATGTCGATCTTGTTCAGCGGCGGAAACCGAACGGCGTCTTTTTCCGTCGTCACGATCATCTCGAGATCGCGCCGGATGCAGCGATTCATGAAACTTTCGAGCTCGGCTTCAGTGTAGCGATGGTGATCGATGTAACGTTTAGCCAGCTCGATGCGTGCACCGAGTTTCTTCAATCCTTTCTCAAAACTTTCCGGTGCGGCGATTCCGCAGAGCGAGGCGATATAAGTGTCGCGCAATTTTTCCAGCGGCAAGTGTTCGCCCGTGACCACGTTTTCCAGATGAAGCGGTTTGTGTCCGCACTCGATGATCTCGGCGGTGCGATTGTAACGGCGAATGCGCTCGATCAGCGCGGCGTTGGATGCGCCGGTGCGGCTTTTCGTGATGAAAACATAACTGGCGCGGCGCAGATTTCGCGGCGGTTCGCGCAAGGTCCCGCGCGGCAAAAGATATTCGTTTCCAAACGGTGCTTGTCGATCCACCAGCACGATGTCGAGCCGATGTTTTAGATGCAGGTATTGCAGGCCGTCATCGAGCAGCAGCGTGTCCGCTTTCATTTCGCCGATGGCGAAGAGGCCGCTCTTCACGCGGTCCTTGTCCACAAGGACAACGACGTCCTTCAGATTCTTCGCGAGCATGTACGGCTCGTCGCCGGCTTCGAGCGAATCGAGAAAAAGATTTTTTCCGTCAGAGACAATGCGCGGAGGATCGACATGTTTGTTGGTCAACTTGTCTAACCACGTGCGTTTCGTCCGGCGCGGCACACTTTTGTAACCGCGCGTCAAGATGGCGACGCGTCGCCCGCCGGTCTGCAAAGCGCGCGCAAATTTTTCCACGATCGGCGTCTTGCCGGTGCCGCCGACGGTGAGATTCCCGATGCTAATGACGAGACAACCGAGCGTGCGCTCCCGCAGCAAACGTTTCCGATAAAGAAACAAACGGAGCTGCACGATGCGTTCGTAAATAAATGAGAGCGCGTAAAGCAGCCCGCGCAAAATCGACTCACGAAATCCGTGACGACGTTCGAGGATGACGTCGATCGCGAACTGTTCGAGGTTTTCGAACCTGCTCATTTTATTTGCGTGCCGTGATTATCGGCGGTTGTGATGAGGACGCGCGCTTTTGTTTTGCACGCAGCCAGCATCGCTTTCGCAATTTTATGTCGATCTTGCAAGGCGAGCGCGGCGATTGTCGATCCGCTGCCGCTGAGGAACGCGCCGAGCGCGCCGGCTTTTTCGGCCGCGGCGACAACCTTGTCGAAAAATGGAATGAGCTTCTTGCGAAATGGTTGATGTAAAAAGTCGCCGAACCCGCCGCGCAATTTTTCGTAATCGCGTGAAACAAACGCGGCCGTAATCGCGCACGCGTTTGCGCAACTTTGGACCGCATTTATGCGATCGATTTTGGTGGGCAGGATTTTTCGGGCCGAGGCGGTGGCGATTTCAAATTCCGGAATGAGCAGGATAAATTGCAGCGAAGAGTTGACCTTAAACTTTTGACGAACCCCGTCGCGCATAACATTGAAGCCGCCAAACTCGGCAGGAGCGGCGTTATCCGGGTGTCCCTCCAGTTTCGCGCAAAGCTCGAAAAGTTTATGTCGATCTAACGGGCGGCCGCACAATTCGTTTAGACCATGCAGCACACCGAGACGCACAGTCACGCTCGCGCCGAGTCCGCGCGCGGGTGGAACATTTCCTTTGATCGCGCAATCAAATCCGAAACGTTTTCGCTTCGTCGCCGCAAAAAAACTTTTGGCCGCAGCGCTCACCATTGGGTCGAGATGGTGCGTGCCCTTTCGCGTGAGCGTCACATGATTATAAAGTCGGAGCGCGATTCCGAGGCAATCGAAGCCGGGGCCGAGATTCGAGGTGCTCGCGGGCACGCGGACGGTGACGGCTTCCATGATCGAGAGAATAATCGCGTCCGGCCGACGCGGCGAGCGCGGCAATTGTAACGTGCGACTCGACGCAGACAAGAGAGCGCCCCAAACTTCGGCAATGCCTGCGAAGATGTCGGAATGGATCGAGCCGGAGCTGTTCCGCGCTTTCGAAGCGGAACAAACGGACGCGCACCGGCTTTGCACCTGTCCCGATGGTTGGGTCGAGCGTTTCGGGCCGGATGTCCTTATCTCTTATAAGAGCGAGGTGGCGCGCGAACGCCTCACGACGGAGCTTTATCTTTGGACACTCGGGGCAGGATTCAAATTCGTGCGCATTTTTGGACGGTTTCTTCCGAAGCAAAACGCCGAACGCGTGGCGCCGCAGCTTGCCCTAGGCGATGCAAACACGAACCCGCAATCGGTGGCGACGGAGAGAATGCTGAAATATGGGATCGACTTCGGAGCAGGCTACTCGGTCGGGCTTTTCATCGATCAACGCGAGAACCGAAGTTTTCTTCGCCGCATTCGGCCGAAGACGATTTTGAATTGTTTCGCTTACACCTGCTCATTCTCAGTGGCGGCAGCGACGGTCGGCGCGCGCTCGGTGAATGTCGATCTTTCAAAGAAATCGCTGGCGCGCGGCCGCGAGAATTTTGCGCTGAACAGTCTGCCGACCAACGATCACCGTTTTATCGCGGACGACGTGCTCGATGTGCTCCCGGGGCTCGCGCGCAAAGGCGAAAAATTCGACGCCATCATGCTGGATCCGCCGACATTTTCGCGCTCGGGCAACAAAGCCTTTCAAGTCGAGCGCGATTTCGAAGGTCTTTTCGTCGCGGCGCTGGAAGTGGCGGAGCGCGACGCCAGGATTTTGCTTTCGACCAATTGCGCGAGTTTAAATGAGAAGCTTCTCGAACTGATGGCGCGTTTTTGTTTGAAAGCGGCGCGACGCGCGGGCACGTTTCATCGCGAGCCGCCGCTGGCCGATTTTCCGGCGGGAGTGGCGGCCAGCGCGATCTGGCTGACATTGCGTTAACGATTTTTAAAACACGCAAAGAACCCTCAACATCCGAAACTTAGTTAACAACATGGACAAAGATCTCTCAGAATCCCCGGAAGACATGGCCGCGCGCGGGCTGCGCTACACGAAGGAACAACTCGGGCAGGTGCTCGAACAAACCGAAGATTATGTGCGCGAAAACCCGACCCAATCGGTGCTCTATGCGTTGGCCGCGGGCTTTATTATCAATCGGCTACCCATCGGGCGAATTGTGGGCGGCGTTTTGCGCTTGGCTTTCGTGGCTTTTAAGCCGGCGATCCTCGTTTATGGCGCGACGAAGCTTTATCAAGCCGCGCAGCAGGACGAGTGGTGAGGCGCGGCCGCTCTACTTATCGAGCGTAAATCCGACCTTCACCGTCACCTGCCAGTGATCCACTTTTCCATTCTCGACGTGACCGCGCGTCTCCGTCACTTCAAACCAGCGCATGTTGCGAATCGTTTTCTCGGCGCGCGTGATAGCATTCTTGACCGCGTCCTCGATTCCATTTGGTGACGAACCGACCAGCTCGATTTTTTTGTAAACATGATCGCTCATGCTTCATGTCTACGCTTTGCCAACGCCAAGGCAAAGAGATTCTTGAGCGTATAACGCCGCTGCCTACCGTGTAGACAAGATCGACATGCAGAACATCGAATCACATCTAATCGAGAAGCGCGTCTTCAAGCCGGCGAAGGCTTTTGCGCAGAAGGCGCGCATTAAAAATCTTGCGCAGTACCAGCGCATGTATCGCGAGTCGATCAAGCAACCGGAGAAATTTTGGACGCGTGAAGCGAAGGAGCTGACCTGGCGCGCGCCGTGGAAAAAAGTTGTGCAATGGAAGGCGCCCTTCGCGAAATGGTTTGTCGGCGGCAAGCTCAACATTTCGGAAAATTGCCTGGATCGACATCTTCTCACCCATCGTCGGAATAAGGCGGCCATCATTTGGGAAGGCGAGCCGGGCGAGAAGCGCACGCTCACTTATCAGCAATTGCACAGCGAAGTTTGCCGTTTCGCGAACGTGTTGAAGCGAAACAAGCTTGGCAAAGGCGATCGCGTCATCATTTACATGCCGACGATTCCGGAAGCCGCCATCGCCATGTTATCATGCGCGCGCATCGGTGCGGTGCATTCGGTCGTGTTCGGAGGATTTAGCGCGGATTCCATTCGCGATCGGATCGCAGACAGCGGTGCGACCGCGGTGATCACGGCGGACGGAAGTTATCGTCGTGGTGGAGTTGTTCCGCTGAAAAAAAATGTCGATGACGCGTTACGCGGCGGGACATCGATCAAGTGTGTCATCGTTTTTCGACGCACCGGCACCGACATTCATATGGAGGAAGGTCGCGATGTGTGGTGGCACCGCGAATTGGAATATGTCGATCTTGATTGCCCGCCGGTCGCGCTGGATAGCGAGCATCCGCTTTACATTCTTTACACGAGCGGCTCGACCGGAAAACCGAAAGGCATTCTGCACACGACCGGCGGTTATCTCGTCGGCATTTATTCGACAACAAAATACGTCTTCGACATTCGCGACGAAGATATTTTTTGGTGCACAGCGGATGTCGGTTGGGTCACGGGCCACAGCTATGTCGTTTACGGTCCGCTTTCATGCGGTGCGACCACATTGATGTACGAAGGCGCGCCGAATTGGCCGGAGCCGGACCGCTTTTGGAAAATCATCGAAGAACATCGCGTCAACATTCTCTACACCGCGCCGACGGCGATTCGCGCGTTCATTCGCTGGGGCGATCAATGGGTGAAGAAGCACGATCTTTCGTCGCTGCGTTTGCTCGGTTCGGTGGGCGAGCCGATCAATCCGGAAGCGTGGATGTGGTATCAGAAAACGATCGGCGGCGGCCGTTGCCCGATCGTTGATACCTGGTGGCAAACCGAAACCGGCGCGATCATGATTACACCATTGCCGGGCGCAATTCCGACGAAACCGGGGAGCGCGACGCTGCCGTTCTTCGGCGTCGATGCGGCGATCGTCGACGAAAAGGGAAAAGAAGTGGGTCCGAACGTCGGAGGCAAATTAATCGTGCGGCGACCGTGGCCCTCGATGCTGCGAACAATTTACGGCGACAAAGATCGATATCAGAAACAATATTGGAGCGAGTTTAAGGGAAATTATCTGACAGGCGATGGCGCGCGCCGCGACGCGGACGGATATTTTTGGATCGTCGGCCGGATCGACGATGTGCTCAACGTCGCCGGACATCGTCTCGGCACCTCGGAGATTGAGAGCGCGCTCGTCAGTCACGCACGCGTCGCGGAAGCGGCGGTCGTCGGACGTCCTGATGAATTGAAAGGGCAGGGGGTGGTCGCATTTGTCACGTTAAAGTCGAATGTCGATCCGACATCCGCGTTGAAAAACGAATTGCGCAATCATGTCGGCACGCACATCGGCGCGATCGCCAAGCCGGACGAAATCCGTTTCGCGGAAGCATTGCCAAAGACGCGCAGCGGAAAAATTATGCGCCGCCTTTTGAAGGAAATCGCCAGCGGCAAAACGGTGACCGGCGACACAACCACGCTGGAAGACTTCAGCGTGCTGTCGAAGTTGAGCGAAGAAGAGTGATCAAAAAGTGCGGCGGTCATAGACCGCTGCTACAATTGAGATAGCCTTATCTCGTGAGTTTCATTCGCACAGGATTACGCGAGCTCGGCCTGAAGGTGCGCCGGCAGCGCACGCGCATGGCCTTGCGCCACGAAAAGCGGGTGCTGCAAAAGAGCGAGGTCAACCTCGGCCGCGAAGGCGTCGCCCAAGCGGTCAATTTTCCGGAGGTGCGCAGCGAAATTGTCGCGCTCAAAAAACTCGAGCAAGAACAAAAGGAAGTCGCGCTTCGCATTGCGCAGATCGAAGAAGGAATCAAACAGATCGAGTTGCAGCGCCAGCAAGCGGCCAAGGAGCAAAACGAGGCGATCGGCAAACTCGAGCAGGAAAAGAAGCCCATTTTGCAGCGACGAAATGAAGCGAAAGCCGCCGCGGACGTTTGCGATCGCGAGCTGGCCGGCGTCGAGCGCAGGATCCAGGAGAATGACGCGGCGGATCACGAGCTCTTGCGAACTTTATCCGCGCTGCAAGCGCAGACGCCGCCGCCATCCGATCTGGAAAAGCAAACCGCTGCGCTCAGTGCGCGCCGCATTCGTTTACCGGAAGAACGCGCCGAGCTGGTGCGTGCGCGATTAGGGAGTAGCGACGCTTGTCGCATGGCGAAGGAAAAACTCGTCGCGGCTGAGGCCGATCTGAATGAAATCGACAAAAGCATAGCGCGCGTCCGCGGCGAATTCGAGGCGCGCGATCGCGCTCTGAACGAGAACAGCCGCGCGCAACAGGATGCGGCACGCTCCGCGCGCGCGCAGCATCAAACCGTCGAGGAGCGAAAAAATCCTGCCTACCTCAACATCGGCCGACACCTCGCCACAAGCGGGATTGCGCCGCCGAATTCGCCGCACTTACTGAAGGAAGTCCGTCGTCACCGCGAGGCGGTAGATCGACATAGAAGTCATCGCTCTGAGTTGGCGCTGCTTTCCAGCAAGATCGACAAGCAGGAACTGCGGAAATTTTATTTCAGCATCGTTTCCGTCGTTATCTTGCTCGCAATTATTTTGCCGCTCGTTTTTCAATCGCCACCGAAACGCGAATGGTTGCCGCAGGAAACCGAAACGATCCTTTCGCTGAACGCTGCCCAAATTGAGCGCGACGAATTGACCAAGCGCTGGCAAAAAGATCAGGCTCAAGACTGGCGAAATACCTGGGCTGGCCTGGCCGGAGCGGCCGTGCGCACCCCCACGCTTGATTTACCGCGCGACGCGACGCGAGTCACTCGCGCCATGGCCACGAACGATTCCGGCGTGACGCGCGAGTTCGTTCTGGTGGAAGCGCACGGCGATATTTCGCCGGTCATCCGCACGGTCACGCACGACGAGAGCTTCGCTAAAAATAATATCAGCGGCCTTTGGCTCTGGGAACGGCCCGATTTTGCGGTGGCGCGCGTTGGTGCGAGCACTCTCGCGGTTGGAAACATGGCGGAGGTGGAAAAGCTGGTGCGCGTCCGCCTCGGGATCGACGCCGATTTAAAGATCACCGGCCAGCTCTTCGATCGGTTCCAAGCGCTCGATCAAGAGAGCGCGCTCCGCCTGATTTCGTGCGATCCTCCGGGCCTGGCGCGTCTCTTCCATCCCATTTTCACGCGCGAGCTTCTCGATTCCACGCAATTGCTCGGGCTGGCGGTGACATTGCAAAACCCGGTGAAGGCGCGCTTATTGCTTAAATTAAAGTCGCCCGAA
Organism: Verrucomicrobiota bacterium; assembly: GCA_041167045.1. Lineage (GTDB taxonomy): Bacteria > Verrucomicrobiota > Verrucomicrobiia > Chthoniobacterales > UBA10450 > CATPCN01. Next base: position 70,073 of record JBEEGW010000014.1, on the reverse strand, counting down.
AGCGCGTCGATGATGCAAAGAGAACTCACCAATGAACCGCAACGCTGGCTGCATTTGCAGGATTCAGATTTGCTCCTCTATAGCGAAACGCCGGCCATCGATCGACAAGGCGCGAACCTCGAGCTTCGCTTTAACGTTCCGGAAAACAGCGCGCGACTTCTCCTGCAGCGCATCGCCAAAACAGACTCGCCCGCCGGCGTGGTCGGGCGTTGAAAGCGGAGGCGCTTCTTTTGCAAGATCGACATAACGACAACACCATGTGGAAAACGACGTTGCGGATTTTTTTTGCGCTCGCGGCAATCGCGCTTGGTCCGATTCGTTTGCACGCGGCTGATGCGCCCGGTGAGCTCGTTCTCGTAAACATTAAGAGTGTCGATCCTACCATTGTGATCGATTTGCGTTATGCGACCGAAAACAACATCACCCATCACGCCCTTTATCCGCGCGACATGCCCGCGCTCATTCGCCCCAGTGTGGCCCAGCGTCTCGCCGTCGCGCAGGGCATTTTGCGACGATATCAATTTGGCTTGAAAATATGGGACGCGTACCGTCCGCCTGACGCGCAGATGAAACTTTGGCAGCTCGCGCAAAAAGAAGATTACGTCGCCAATCCCAACGGCATGGGCTCGACCCACAGTTGGGGTGTGTCGGTAGACGCAACGCTCGTCGATGCGACCGGCCAAGAGGTTTCGATGCCGACTGGTTTTGACGAATTTACGCCGGCGGCAATGCTGCGTTACGGAGGAAAAGATCCGATGGTGCGCGCGCATCTCACGCTGCTTCAGCGCGCCATGGCTTTCGCGGGTTTCTACGGTTTGCGTGTCGAGTGGTGGCATTTCACCGCGCAAGATTGGCAGAAATATGGCCCCATTCGAAACCTCGTTCTGAAAAACGAACCATCGGGTCCCGGAGAATTTTCTCAGCCAAATGCGAAAGCGGAAAACTCCGCGCAAAAATTACGCAAGTGATTGAAACCATTCTGCGAGATCTTCGCCAGCCGGAATACATTCATGTGCTCATCAATCCGCTGCCGATCTACGGACTCGCCGTCGCGTGGATCGGATTGGTCGTTGCGCTTTTTCTGAAAAGTCGCCCCGCGCAAATCGCCACGCTCGCCATCGTTTTCGCCAGCTCGGCCGCGGCCTGGCCGGTTTTCGAATACGGCGAGCAAGCCGAAGATCGCGTGGAATCGCTGGCCGACGCCGATGGTCAAGCCTGGCTCGCTGCGCACAAAGATCGCGCTGAAGATTGCATTTATTTTTTCTACGCGCTCGCTCTGCTAAGCGCTGCCGCCATTGTGGCGCCGCTGAAATGGCCGAAGTCAGCGACATTTTTGACCGTCGCCAGTTTGATTCTGGCAACGGTTGATCTCGGCCTCGGCGGTTATATCGCTTACGCCGGTGGAAAAATTCGGCACCGCGAATTCCGGAACGAGCCGCCGCCGAAGGTCGAACACAAAAGTTAATGTCGATCTAACGCCCGGCGTTCTCTCCGCAGCTCTCGCGCACCCAGCGCAAATATTCCGGCAGACCATCGCTCAGTGGGAAGCAAATGATTTCCGGAACGTCATACGGATGCAGCGCGCGCAGCCTCGCTTGAAAGTTTTCATAAACCGCCGCGCTCAGCTTAAAAATCGCGAGACATTCCTCGCTCGTCTCCAGTTTACCTTTCCAAAAATAAAGCGACTCGATTTGTGAAACGATGTTTGCGCAGGCGACCAGATGCGCGGTCACTAGCTCCTGCGCAATCCGGCGCGCAGTTTCGCGGTCCGGAAACGTGCTCAGTGCGAGCAGAATTTTTTCGTCGCCCATCCGTTAGGCCGGCACCGGCGCTTCGCGTCGGCAAATCCAACCGCCGCCCAACACCACATCGCCATCATAAAAAACTGCTGCTTGTCCGGGCGTGACCGCTTTCTGTGGCTCGTGCAACTGAATTTGCGCGCGATCATCCTCGAGCGGCGTGAGCGTGGCGCGCGTGCCAGGGTGGCTATAGCGAATTTTCACCGTGACTTCGCGGGGATTGTCGATCTTGCCGCGGCTCACCCAATTGACGCGATCGATTTCAAATTCGTCCGAAACCAAATCTTCCGCTTCGCCGACGATGACGCGATTATTTTCCGGATCGAGATCGACGACGTAGCGCGGCCGCGCCGAACCGCCGGGAAGTCCTTTGCGCTGGCCGATGGTAAACATTTCAATGCCTTCGTGCTCTCCTAGAAAATTCCCCTCGAGATCGTAAATCTCGCCGCGATGAAATTCTTTTTCGCCGAGATGCGAACGCAAGAACGCTTTGTAATCATTGCCCGGAACGAAACAAATTTCCTGACTGTCGATCTTGTCCGCCACTTTCAAGCCTAACGAGCGCGCAATTTCGCGAATGTCGCTCTTTGCCATCGCCCCGAGCGGCGTGAGCGCGCGTCGCAATTGTGGCTGCCGCAAGCTGAACAAAAAATACGATTGATCTTTTCGCGGATCAGCGCCTTTGCGCAGGACGGCCTGATCCGCGTGATGTTCGATGATCGCATAATGACCGGTCGCGATGTAATCGCAGCCGAGCGCTTCGGCTTTGCTCCACAAATTTCCGAACTTCACTTTCTCATTGCACATCACGCATGGGTTCGGCGTGCGGCCGGCTTGATATTCGCTCGAAAAATAATCGATCACCAGCCGCTCGAACTGATCGGCTTCATCCACCACGTAATGCGGAATGCCTAACGAGTGCGCGACATTGCGCGCATCGGCTACCGCTTGCGGCCCGCAACATTTGTCCTCTGCGCGCGAAATGCAGTCCTGCGGCCAGACCTTCATCGTCACGCCGACGACGTCGTAGCCGTGCTCGCGCAGCAAAAATCCGGCGACGCTCGAATCTACTCCGCCGCTCATTCCGAGCAGAACGCGCTGTTTTCCCGAATTCATCGACAAGTAACTCACCGAGTTCTTAAGACGGGTCAACTGGTCTTGCTCGTCTGCTTACAAAACGACTGTCGCGCAAAGTAAATCGCCATGGATGATGCATGGAGCGGGTAATTCCGATGCGCGCATCGGCCACAACATCGACATAAACTTTTGGCTGCGCAGAAAAATGATGGCGCGGATCGGAGCACAAATCGATTTCGTGGTGCTGCGACGTGATGCCGAGCGCTTGCGTTAATTTTCCCGGGCCGGAACAGAGCTGACCCTCCTCATTCACGCCGCGCCGCTTTTTCATGAGCGCAATCCCGCGCAGCGGCTCGAGCGCTCGGATCAAAACAAAACCGTTCTCTTTTCCTTTCACGAGCGCGTTCAACATCCAATGCGCGCCGTAAGTAAAATAAACGTAGGCCGCGCCAGCTTTGTTGCGCTCGATGAAGTGGCGCGCGCTCGGGCGATTGAAGGTGTGGCACGCTTCGTCGTTTTCCGCGAAATAGGCTTCGGTCTCCACGACGATTCCCGAACACTGATCCCAATTGAGATGCACGCCGATGAGCTCGCGCGCGCAGATTACGGGATCGCGCCGAAAAAATACGGCGGGAATGATGCGGCCGTCGGAATCAGTGCGCAAAAGCCGTTATTGCGTCGGTTTGAAAAAGGCGGGCAGCGTCACCTCGCATGCGACCGGTTTGCCGTTGCGAAATGCCGGCGTGTATTTCGCATCTTTGAAATCGGCCAGCGCAGCCTCGCCGAATCCGAGGAAGGGCGGCTCCTCCGAAACGAGCGTAGCCTGTTGCAAATTTCCGTCGGCGTCGATCCGCAGCAGCACAGCCGCTCCACCGGTCACCGGCAGCCGCGATTCCTGCATAGGATAACGAAACCCGTGGAATTTTGATTCGCCGCCGAACAAAAGCTGCGGCGAAATAAAATCCGCTTCATTTTTCAGTTCGTCCGTTTCTTGATTCGAAAAAATACGCAACCGCGGTTTTCCATCAGCGATCTTAAACACGACCGTGCCGTAAAAGAGCACATCCGCCGGCTGATGATGATAAATTGCCGGAACGAATTTGACGCCTGCGGCCGGCGCCAGTTTTTTTTGCACTTCTTGTTCGAGCAATTGCGAATTCGCGGTTGCGCGATAGGTCCCGCTCCATCCGATATCGCCGTTCTTGCCCACCATGCAGCAAAACATAAGCGCGCCATCTTTTTGTCCGTTCTTCAGCAGCTCTTGCGTGTTGATGCGATTGATCAATGCGCTCGGCGCGTTGCCCACGAGCGCCGGCCGGTACATCGGCAGCTCAGTGGTCTGCGCGCTGACAAGATCGACAATAAAAAACGATGCGACAAAAAAAATGGCCGGCGTTCGCATGGGCAGATACGCAAGCGGAAGGGTTCGCTTTTGCAAGGGGCAATTTCTTACGAAGATCACGCCGCGGCCGCCCAATCGCCGGCGATTTTGTGCACGGTTTTGTGATGCAGAAAATACTCGATCAACGCGTCTCGTGTTTGCAGTGGATGCAATGTGCAATGCGTCGCCGCGTTTTCGAGCAGCTCGCGCAATTTCATGAAGTGATGGCCGCCACTGCGTGAATCAAAAGTATTGAACGCGATTCGATACCGATGCGCGCGTTCGAGCGGCCGGCCTCCGTCCAGCGCGATGCTCTTTATTCGCCGTTCCGCGCCGCGGCCTTCGGTGCGAATTTGAAATCCCATCAGATTCCGATCTTCGTGACTGAGAAAAACTTCTTCCATGACCGCGCGAATTTCCTCCGGTGCAAGCTCGGCCGTGACGACAAAATTTTCGTAGGGAAGCACGTTCCAGATGTCGCCCACGGTTTTGCGGCCAGCGCGAAAATTATTTTCCTCATCGAATACGCCGTGCAACACGCCGTCAATCGTCACGCTTACGCGTGCCAGCGCTTCACTAATCGCTGTTCCGATCAACATCTCGACGTCGCTCGGCGCACCGGGTTGACCGCGCACAGTCAAAGTCTCCGCCAGCTCACCGACCGGCTGCGCCAGCGCCTGCTCGGAGGCGCGCAGCGCCGATTGCGATCGGGAAATAATCGCAGGATCGAGATGGAAACGATCGTCCATTAATTCGCAGCGCGCGCTTTGACGCAGCAGCTTCTTTGTCGCGCGATCGAAAACAAGATCGACACGGCCCATGTAGATTCCGAAATGGTCCGCCTGTGTGAAAAGGACGCCGTTGGTCATGCGGCTGCGAACGGCTTGATGCGTGTGGCCCGCGATGAACACAGCCGCTTCCGGAAATTCTGACGTAAGCGACATGACGGTGTTCGCAAAATCGTCACCGCCGCTTCGCTCTTTCAAGCCCATGTGTCCGGCGAGCACGATCGCGTTGGCGCCCTCGCTTCTCGCTTTCGCAATCGCGGCGCGCACAGGTTCCACCGGAAATTGAAATTCGATTCCATTAATGAAGTCAGGCCGAAACCAGAATGGCATTCCCGGTGTCGTGATTCCGATGATGGCGATCTTAATGCCGGCGATTTCTTTCAACAGATATGGCCGGATTTTGGCGAACGGATGCGTTGCATCGGCAAAGTCGCCCGCGGGTTTCCCTTCGAGCATCGTGTTCGCGGCGAGCACGGGCATTGTCGATCTTTGTGTCGCGTGCAGAAACGGCTCGATGCCCCAATCGAATTCATGATTGCCCACAATCCAAGCGTCGTATTTCGCGAGATTGAAAAGATCGATCATCAGTTCGCCTTTGCTGCGCAGCGCCACATCGGTGCCTTGATAAACGTCGCCTACGTCGATCAGGATTGAATTCGGATTTTCCTCACGCCATTGGCGAATCTGGGTGACGCATCGCGCCAAACCGCCAAGATTCTTTCGACCTGCATAATCTTCCGTCGGCAAAATGTGCCCGTGCAGATCGGTCGTGTGTAAGATCGAGATGGTGACGCTGTCGCGGCCGAAGATTTCAGCTGCGCGCGAGAAATTGGGAAGCGCGCCCAGCAATCCGGCCGATCCCGCGACGCGCAGAAAATCGCGCCGGCTCCAGAAATTTTCGGGCGTCATCTTTGCAAACGGGCGTGCAATTATTTCGCTTCGCGTTATTTATTCTGAGGCGAGCGCCGGGCGCAGACAAACTTTTTATGTTCGAGCTGGAAGGAATCGATCACATCGCGCTGGCGGTGCGCGACGTCGAGCGCTCAGTGAAGTGGTATGTCGATGTACTGGGATTCGAACGACGCCACGAAGGGATGTGGAATGGCGTCCCGACCTTTGTCGGCAAAAGAACAACTGGCATCGCTTTTTTTCCGCTGCGCGAGAAAAACGGCAGCGCGCAAACTGACCGGCGACCCATCAGAATGCTCCACTTCGCCATGCGGGCGAACCGCAAAAATTTTCTTGCTGCCCAGCACGAGCTAAAGCAGCGCGGCATCGAATTCGAATTTGAGGACCACGAAATCTCGCACTCGATTTATTTTTATGATCCCGATGGTCACCACCTCGAGATCACGACTTACGAACTCCCCTGACGGCCTATTGTTTATGCGCAAAGTCAATCTGAAGGAAATTTCCGAACAGGAAAAACGATCGCCCACCGGCAAGTTTCATAAATTCGTAAAGGACATTTCGATTGCACTTGGTCGCGAACGCGATTCACTCGATCTGGCGAAGCGCCATCCGTTCGATTTCGGCTGGGTGCGCATTCCGAAAGGCAAATCGTATTGCCCGTATCATTCCCACTCATGCGAATCGGAATTTTATCTGGTCATTTCCGGCCAAGGCAGCGTGCGCGATAAGGACGGATCGACAATTGTCGGGGCGGGTGACGCATTTTTCTTCGGGCCGGGCGAAGCGCATCAGCTCACCAACGTGGGCGAAGAAGATTTCGTTTACTATGTCATCGCCGATAATCCGATCGGCGATTCCTGTTTTTATCCCGACAGCGGCAAGTGGGCCGTGCAAAAAGAAGAAGCGAAAGAAGTGATCGTGAAAGGAAAGGAAACTGATTACTTCGAGGGCGAAGAGTAATTGCTCAAATGCGCAAAGTGAACATCCGCGAAATCAAGCAGGACCCGTGGCAATCGCCCGGCGGAAAGTATGCTGCCACCTTTACCGGAATCTCCGAAGCGCTCGGGCGCGATCCTACTTCGCTCGATTTGCGGAAGCGTCATCCCTTCGATGTGGAAATGACGACAATCCGTCCGGGCAAATGCAACTTTCCGTATCACGCGCATTCCGCGCAGTGGGAGCTTTATTTCGTCATTAGCGGCAAAGGCAACGTGCGCCATGCAAAAGGGACGACTGAAGTAATCGCGGGTGATGCATTTATTTTCGGACCGAACGAACCGCATCAGCTCAGCAATGCTGGCAGCGAAGATTTCACCTACTATGTGATCGCCGATAATCCAATCGGTGAATCGGGCTACTATCCCGACAGCGGGAAGTGGAAGGTCAACAAGTCGTCATCGTCCGACCGCGTGGTCGTGAAAGGCAAAGAAACCGATTACTTTGACGGCGAAGAGTAATGTTCCGATCGCAAGATCGACATAAGAATTAATACCCCGCTGCTTGCCCGTCTTTGCGAGATTCGCTCGCGCCGATGTACACGCGTTGCCCATCATGGATTTCGACTTTGATCGCTTGATAGCCGCCGTAACCGCCGACATCAACCCGCACATCGTGGCCGCGTTTCTTTAATTCACGCTGCGTTTCCGCCGGAATGCCCGACTCAAGATCGACATATCCCCCGTTCTCCATTTTTTCGCCGGTCGGTTCGTTGTCGCCCTCGTGTTGCCAGCGCGATGCGTCCCCCGCTTCCTGCACGTTCAAACCGAAGTCGATTTGGTTCGTGAGCACCTGGACATGACCTTGCGGTTGCATGCCGCCACCCATCACGCCGAATGCTTCCCATGGTTTTCCGTCTTTCATAACAAAACCGGGAATGATGGTGTGGAACGGACGTTTGCCCGGCGCGTAAACGTTCGCGTGACCCGGCTCCATCGAAAAAAGTTCGCCACGATCTTGAAACATGAATCCAAGTCCGGGCACGACGATGCCGCTGCCCATACCGCGATAATTGCTTTGAATGAGCGAAACCATGTTGCCTTCATCGTCTGCCGTGCACATGTAAATCGTGTCGCCATTGTCGATCTTGCCGGCGGCAACACTTTTCCCGGCGTGACTCATGTCGATCAACTTTCGCCGCTCAATGGCGTAGTCTTTTGAAAGCAGAGTCGTCAGCGGAATTTTTGCGAACGTCGGGTCGGCGTAATATTTCGCGCGATCGGCCCACGCGATTTTCTTCGTCTCGATCATCGCGTGGAGTGTGTCCGGCGAATTGCGACCCATGGAGCGCAGGTTGAATTGCTCGAGAATGTTCAGCATTTGGAGAGTGGCGATGCCTTGTCCGTTCGGCGGCAGCTCGAAAACATCGAAGCCGCGGTACTCGACTGAAACGGGATCGACCCACGTCGAGGTATGTTTTTCGAAATCGATCTTGCGCAGAAAGCCGCCGTTCTGCTGCATGAACATGTCGATCTTGTCCGCGATCTCGCCTTTATAAAAAGCGTCGCGCCCTTTCTCGCCGATCAAGCGCAGCGTTTTCGCGAGCGCCGGATTTTTGAAAATGTCACCTTTCGCCGGCGTGCGGCCTTTGCCGTCGAGCGTGTAAGTTTCCAGAAACGCGCCGGGCAAATCTTTGTAAATGCGTGGACCAAACCCCCAGTAATACGCGATCAACTCCGTTACCGGGAAACCTTCTTCGGCATAACGGATCGCCGGCGCGAGATCATCACTCAGTTTTAGTTTGCCGAATTTTTTGTGCAGCTCGGCCCACGCATCGACGCAGCCCGGCACACTGATCGGCAGCATTCCCTGAGGCGGAATCGTTTTGCGATTCAACTTCTCGAGCTCGGCTTTCATCTGGTCGTAACTCAAACCGACCGGCGAACGTCCGCTGCCATTGAGCCCGTAGAGTTTGTTTTCTTTCGCGCTGTAAACGATCGCGAACAGATCGCCGCCAACCCCGTTCGAGACCGGCTCCATCAAACCAAGCGTCGCGTTTGCCGCAATCGCGGCGTCGACCGCGCTGCCGCCGCGTTTCAAAATATCGAGACCGACCTGCGTCGCCGCTGGCACACTTGTGCAAACCATTCCGTGTTGCGCCAGAACTTCCGAGCGTGTCGCAAAGTTTTTTCCGGTCATGCGATCGATCTGCGCTTCGACCGGAAGATCGACAATTACGAGTGCGAGAAACCCAACACTGAAAAATTTGATCGCGCGCATGAATGATGATAGCGCGCGTTCCGCGAGAAGAAAGTTAGTCGGCTAACCCTCGTCGCCGCCCCCGTCATCCCCGCCGCCGTCGTCACCACCATCGTCATCGCCGCCTCCGTCATCACTCATGTCGTCACCCTCATCATCGGACGCGTCGTCCATGCTATCGTCATCGGCCGTCTCATCTGAATCGACTGCTTCATCAGTGTCTTCCTCCTCCGCAACTTCTTCTTCTTCTGCCTCGGACATATCGAAGGATTCGTTCTCGGCGTAACTCTCTTCGCTGTTGATCTCTTCGTCGGAGACAGATTCGGAAACATCGACATCTTCGCCCTCGTAAATATCGACGCTGGTCTCGACCGAGGCCCATTCGTATGAAGCGGATGTTTCCCATTCCGAATAACTCGTCTCGTAACTGGTCTCGAGGTTTACGAGCGTGAGGTAATCAGCGCGCCAACTCTTGTCGACGTAGTATTCGTAACCGCGGACAAGCCCAATCTGTTCATCGAGCAGATAAAGGGTGGCGATATAAGCGTCCACTGAGGCCGGCTCCTTCAGGATGTGGTTGGCCTGCTTCTGGATTTTACGCAGACCTTTTTCCAACGCCTTGTCCTTTTGCGCTTCCTTTTCGAGTTTCTTAATTTGAGCGAGCAACTGTTTTTGTTGCGCTTTGATTTTTTCAAACCCGGCCTTTTCCTGCGCGGTCAGCTCGCCGCCTTGCTTTTTCCGCGCCGCTTCCTTCGAGAAATCGGTGCGCAGAAGCGCGAGGGCATGGCCGAGTTTTTTGCCGTTCTCGATCACGCCTTTGTTTTTCGAATCGGTGAGCTGCCAATCGACTTTCATCTGCTCTTCGGCCTCGCGTGCATCGGCGATTCCCTTAAAGAAGTCGTTGCTCTTGGCCGTGAGGCCTTTCTCGGCCGCCTTCAGATTTTTGGCGATGAGATGAGTCGATTTCCAGAAAGGTTTGTTCTTCGGTGTTTTCGGATCGAGGGCTTTATCAGCGCGCGCGTCCTTGATCATCGCCGCGAGCGCCTTCTTCGCATCGGCCAGCAAAGTTTTGGCGTTTGCCTTTTTGCCGGTTGGCTTTTTCTGCGTCGTCCTGGCAGTGGCTGCCATTGCCTTGTTCGGCGTAACGGCGCGCGCGACGGCAAAACTAACGAGCGAAAGACAGAGAAAAATACGAACGAAATTCTTCATGGGGCAGGGTGGGCTGGAAATAAACGGAGGTCAATAAGCATGACAATGTTTCGTTGCTGCTTTCATTCCGAGTCCCGCCCTGGCGGGAAGTCGTCATCACGATTATCAAGATCGACATTCACTTTTTTCGATAAGGCAAGTTCGCCTTATAAGTTTCTATCTCGTTCAAAAGCGCGCGCATCAGTCCGCGGTTGTTGCTTTCCGAGGCCAGCTGGAAGGCGGCCTGCGCAGTATCGGCCGCGTTAGAATATTCGCCGTTCTCGGCGTAGGCCGCCGCGAGCGAGCGCAGCGCCAGAGGATTTTTTCCACCCAAAGTCTGACTGGCGCGCCGCGCGAGTTCGAGCGCTTTCGCTCCATTGCGCAACGACGAATCGGTGGAAGTCGCGAGCAGCCACGCCAAATTTATTTCCGCCGCCGCATCGTTCGACTCGATCGCCAACCCTTTTTCATAATGCTCAATTGCCTGCGCCGCTTCACCTTTTTGCAAAAGAAGATTCCCGAGATTGATATGCGCTTTGACGAAGTTCGGATTGCGCTTGAGCACTTCGTCGTACGCCGCGATCGCGCGATCGGTGTCGCCATTTTGCATGAGCACGCTGCCCAGCTCATAACGCGCTTCCAAATGATCGGGGCGGATACTGAGCGCTTTTTCATAATGAGCGCGCGCTTTGTCGAGCGCCCCACTTTTGGCGAGCGCGTTTGCAAGATTGTAGTGGAAGTCCGCATTGTTCTCGCGCAGGGCCGCGGCCGATTGGTAATGCTCGATGGCTTCGGTCACGCGGTTTTCCCGCATGAGTGCGCCACCCAGATTATTATGCGCATCGGCGTCGTTAGGCCGAAACCGCAGCGTTAGCTCGTACTCCGCGATCGCTCCATCGACGTTGCCTTTGTCCAGCAGCACGCGGCCGAGATTATAATGCGCATCCGCGTAATCGGGCCGGCGCGCAATCGCCATTCGATAATGCGCGATCGCCTTGTCGATCTTGCCCGCCTTCACTAACACTGCTGCAAGATTGTAATGTCCTTTTTCAGGGTCGGGACGCGTCGTGAGCGTTTGCTCATAATGATCGATCGCTTCATCGAATTGGCCGTTCTTGGCAAGGCCGGTGGCGAGATTGTTGTGCGCCATCCATGAATTTGGATTTCGCAAAAGAGTCGTGCGCCAAAGCGTCTCTTCATCGCGATACATGTGTGCCTGGCGCCAGGTGAGAAACGTCAGCGTCAAGAGCAAGACTGCGCACACCACGGGACCCATGTGGCGAAGCCGTGGCGCAAGATCGACATAATTCTTCAAGCTGGCGCTGGTCAGCACGATCACGCCCACGCAGGCGAGATATTGAAAATGGTCCGCGGTGAAGGAGTAAACGAACGGAAAAACATTTAGAAAACCAAGCGCCGGGAAAAGCGCCGCGACAAAAAACAGGAATGCGGCCAACGGCCCGCGCCATTTTCTGGCCAGAATTGCCAGCGCGACGAATAATAACAGCGCCGCAACGGGAAACGCATATTGCCACACAACTGCTGAATCGATCGTCCAGCGCGGATAAATGAATGTCAGCTTCGCCGGCCAAAAAAGTTTCGCGATATAAAACCAGAATGCGCGGCCCGCGAGCAGGACGCGTTGCAAGATCGACAATTGAAAGGCCGCACCCTCCGCGCCGACCACGTTATGTTCCACCCACGCCGTGAAAAGGCCCGCGCTCGCGCCGAGCACGAAAAATGGAATGAGCGGAACGGTATCGCGTCGCCAGGAAATTTTTCCGCGCTGCCACCAAAACGCGATGAGCATCGCCGCCGGGAAAACGGCGATCACCGTTTTGCAAAGAAGCCCAAGCAAGAGTAAAACGAGCGCGCTAAAATACGTGGAGCGATCTCGTTCGCGATCGAATCTCAAATAGCACCACGCTGCCGAGAAAAAGAAAATCCCCGAGAGCACGTTCTTGAGCTCCGACATCCACGCGACCGATTCGACTTGCAACGGATGCAGCGCAAAGATTGCTCCCGCCAGCCACGCGCCGCGCACTTCCAGTTCTCGCAGAATCTTAGCGAGCAAGAGCGCAGAACCGACGTGCAGCAGAATGTTGACGAGGTGATAACACGCGTAAGCGTCGTCCCAAACGCGGTGCTCGATCCAAAAAACGGTGTGAACGAGCGGATAATATTGATGCGTGGTCCCAACATGCGTCCAGATTTGCCCGAGTCCGGCGAGCGAACGCAATTCCGGTTTCGTCAGGTGCTCGTCGTCGTCCCAGATCGGTTTACCATTCCACGCCCGTGAGTACGCGATTAACGCAGCAGCCAGAAGAGCGAGCGCAAAAAGCCAATCTCTCCGGCTGAATGTCGATCTTGTTTTCGCGCGCGTGACGCTGGCGGGCTGGCTACTCATGTTAAGATCTCGCTCGATCACAACCGAATCGGAAGCGAACACATGACCGAGCGACAATCAAACGCCACGAAAACGCGCGCTGGTTTGCATTGGCCGCAAATCATCGGGCTCGTCGCGCTCGTCGGACTGATCGTGTTGTTCCTGAAATTTTCCTGGCGCAAATGGCCCGACCCGCTGATCGATTTCGGGACGGAGCTTTACACACCATGGCGCCTGGCGAACGGCGCCGTCTTGTATCGGGACGTCGATTGCTTCTACGGACCACTTTCGAAATACTTTAACGCCGCGCTCTTCGCGATCTTCAAGCCAGGCTTGATGGTGTTAGCCACGGCGAATCTCTTCATCTTCGCCGCGATTGTCGCGCTGATCTATTTGTTGTGCCGCCGGGCGTGGGGAGCGCTGGCCGCTCTTATTTCGAGCGCGTTGTTCGTGACGTTGTTCGGGTTTTCGCAATTCGTCAGCATCGGTAATTACAATTACGCCGCCCCCTATTGCCACGAAGTCACACACGGTTTGCTGATTTGTTTGCTGCTCGCCTTCGTCCTTTTGCGCTGGATCGACAACGCTACGGCTACGCGCAGTTTCCTCGCGGGTTTGCTGCTCGGTTTGGCCGCGTTGTTGAAGCCGGAAATTCTGTTTGCGGCCGCGGCTGTCACAATTGCCGCGGCATTTGCACGATGTCGATCTTTCGCTCCGCCGTCCCCTCGCGCATTTGCGATGTGGGGAATAGGAGCGCTGCTTCCGACGACGGCATTTGTTTTTTACTTCACAACCTTCTTTCCGTTTCACGAAGCGCTTTCACTCGCTTGTCGCGGATGGCTTGCGGCCGTGCAAACGACAAGATTCATCGGCGACAATGTTCAGATGGGCTTTCTCGGTTTCGATCAACCGTGGAAACATTTCGAGCAGCACGCCCTCGCGACATTTCTTGCCTGCGTCGTCATCGCGTTGTTAGCCAGCGCCGCGTGGTTAGGCGAAAAGACTCGGAAAAATTGGTTGTCGATCTTGCTCGGCGCGGCGCTCGCCGTCGGAATGGCTTCGCTCGCGTACTTTGTCGTGAGCTGGAATGAGATCGGCCGTTGTTTGCTCGGACTTGTTTTGCTGTATCTCCCCGTTCGCGTGGTGTTCCGGAAAAATTATGTCGATCTTACGGGAGCGATTGTCGCCGTTCTGGCCGCCGCCATGATGGCGCGCATGATTCTGAACGGCCGAATTTATCAATTCGGATTTTATCAAGCGGCCTTGGCCGCGGTTACAATTCCGGCGATTCTGATTGGCGAGCTGCCGCATCGGGTTGGTTTTCAGCGCAAAGGTCGCGTAATTTTTTCCATTGGGCTGTGCGCGTTACTTTTGCCTGGCGTCATCATTTTGACGCGTCAATCGATTCGGCAATTGCAAATGAAAACCCTCGCCCTCGGCGACGGTGTAGATCGTTTTTATGCTTTTTCCGAGCAGGTCGAGCCGACCGGAAAAATGGTCAGCGTGATCAGCGACGCGCTTCGCAAAGAAGCTTCCGGCGAAACGCTGCTGGTTTTGCCCGAAGGCGTGATGATTAATTATCTCGCGCGTCTTCCCAGCACGGTAACGCCATTTATTTTTTTCTCGGCCGCGACCAACGCCGGCGGTGAGGAAAAAATTATTCGCGCGTTAGATCGACGTCCGCCCGATCTGGTCGTGATTGTGAGTCGCGACTTGCGCGAATATCGCATCCAGCGTTATGGCGAAGCCCCGGGCAAAGGCGCGCTTCTTTTGCGCTGGGTGGATGACAATTACAATCAGGCCGCGCATCTCGGTGGCGATCCGCTCAATCCCGGCGAACGCGGCGCGATCATTTTCCGGCGCAGATAATTTTATATGTCGATCTTGTCGCCGCGCGTTTTTTATTCGTAACGCAGAGCTTTAACCGGATCGAGCCGCGCCGCAAAGTACGCGGGAATGAGCGCGGCGATCGAACAAATCACAAATGCGGCGATGCAAATCTTTGCCACATCCATCGGAATTACTTCCGCCGGGATTGAGGAAAATTGATAGATCTCGCGCGGAAAAATTTCGATGTGCAATGTCGATGCAAGCCATTGACTGAACTCGTTTCGATAACGAATCAGCGTCATTCCAAGGCCGAGGCCGATGAGCGTGCCGAACAATCCCACTACGATGCCCTGGCCGAGAAAAACCCAGACGATCTGCGAAATTTTTGCGCCGATCGCTTTCATGATCCCGATCTCGCGCCGCTTCTGCACCGTAACGGTGATGAGCGTGCTCATGATGCCGAAGGCCGCGACCACCACGATGAAAAAGAGAATGAAAAACATCACGCTCTTTTCCAGCCGCACCGCTTCGAAGAATTGATTGTTCATCTCGATCCAGGTTTGCGCGTACTGCGGCGGCTCGAGAAAATCGTCGATCGCTTCTTTCACTCTTGGCGCCGCGTACGGATCGTTCGTCTTGACGGTAATTCCATGAAGCGAATCGCCGAGACCGTAAAGCTCCTGGCCAATGTAAATCGGAACGAGCAAAAATTCCGAATCGTGAATAAAATGGCCGGTCTCGAAAATGCCGGTGACAGTTAGCTCTTTCGGCAAAACCACTTCGCGCAATTTCGCGATCGCTTTTTGTTCGTCCGGTCCCTTCGCGTTTTCGAGTTTTTTAATTTCATCGAGAATCTCGCCAAGATTTCCCGGCGAATAAACCGTCAACTTGTCGCCCACGTCGATCTGTAATTGCCGCGCCAGCTCGACGCCGAGCACAGTCGATTCGCCCTCCAGATCGAGCGTGCCTTTTTTGATGAACTTGCGCAGCGGAATTACTTTTTCTTCCTGCGCTGGATCGATCGCGCGCATCATCGGCGCGAGCCGGTGGTTTTGAAATTCCACGATCACCGGTCCTTGAATATAAGGCGCGGTCGCGACAACGCCCGGCGTACTGTCGATCTTGCTTTCGAGCGGCCGCCAATCGCGCAAGATGTCACGCGTTGTGACGAGAATGTGCGCATCGAAATCGATTACTTTCTGGCGCAGCTCGCGATCAAATCCGGTCATGACCGCGATGACGAGAATGAGAACGGTCACGCCGAGCGTCACGCCCAGCACCGAAATGAGCGTGATGATCGAAACGAAGGTTCGCTTCGGTTTCAAATATCGCAGCGCGAGGAAAAAACTGAACGGCAGTTTCAAAGCAGGCTCAATCTTTCAACGCGTGCGCTTGCAAATCTTCCAATGTCACGAATTCGAGCGCGGAAGAATGCGTCGCTGCAAGATCGACAGGCGCAGCGGCGTCGTGTTCAAGCGCCTCTTTCCAGCGCGTCACGCAAACGCACCAGCGATCGCCGGGCTCGAGCCCGGGGAAGCCCCATTCTGGATGCGGCGTGACCAAATCGTTTCCATCCAGCACAGAAAAATCGAGAAACTCGCGCGTCACTTTTACGCAAACGGTGTGTTGACCGATGTCGTCCGGGCCGGTGCGACAATAACCGTCGCGATAAAATCCCGTGCGCGGATCGCGGCAGCAGCATTTCAATTCCGTCCCGAGCACGTTCGTCAACATCCGCGCATCATAGCACGGCGTGCGAATTCCGGCTAAGCTGAGTGTGCCGATGAAGACAAAGATTTTTGGTCAACACGACGACGCGACGATCAAACAAATCGAAGCATGCGTCGCAGCCGGTGGCGAGCGCGCCGTGCTTTGCGCGGACGGTCACAAAGGTTACGCGCAGCCGATCGGTGGCGTCGTCGCCTACAAAGACAAAATCTCGCTCAGCGGCGTCGGCTTCGACATCGCTTGCGGCAATCTTGCCATCCGCACCGACGCGACGCTTTCGCAAATCCGATCGTCGATCGCACAAATCATGGACGACATCGTGCGCGATATCTCGTTTGGCATCGGCCAAAAAAGCAAAGTGCGCATCGATCACGAACTCTTCGACGATCCGGCCTGGGAATTAAAACCGATGCGCGATTTAAAATCGACGGCTGCGGAACAGCTCGGCACCGTCGGCGGCGGAAATCATTATGTCGATCTTTTCGCCGATGAGCAGGAGGGCATTTGGGTGGGCGTGCATTTTGGTTCGCGCGGGCTCGGGCATAAAACCGCCACGCATTTTCTAAAAGCCGCCGGTGGAAAAGATGGAATGGACGTTCCGCCCACGGTGGTCGACGAAAAATCGGAAATCGGCCGCGATTATCTGGCCGGGATGCATTTGGCCGGACGTTACGCTTATGCCGGCCGCGAAGCCGTCGCGCGGCATGTCGTGCGCGGAATTTTACGCGCGAGCGGTGTCGAAGAAGTACACAATCATCACAACTTTGCCTGGCGCGAAAGACACGACGGCGAAGAATGTTGGGTCGTGCGCAAGGGAGCGACGCCGGCCTTTCCCGGGCAAAAAGGATTTGTCGGCGGCAGCATGGGCGACGATGCGGTTATCATCGAAGGAATGGATTCGCCGGATTCGCGCGAAGCGTTGTTCTCAACTGTTCACGGCGCCGGCCGAATCATGTCGCGCACTCAGGCCAAAGGAAAATTTGTGCGCGTGGAAAAAAAACGAATCCGGCAGGAAGGACTTGTTAGGCACGATGACATGATGCGCTGGCTGCAAGATCGACATATCGTTTTGCGCGGCGGCGATCTCGATGAAGCGCCGCAAGCGTACCGGCGTTTGCCAGATGTGCTCGCCGCACATGCCGGAACAATTCGCGTTCTGCACACGTTGCGTCCGCTCGGCGTCGCCATGGCCGGCCGCGACATTGTCGACCCGTACAAGGATTAAATGAACGACATCGTCGGCATCGATCTTGGCACGACCAATTCCTTGATCGGAATCATGGACGCCGGTTTTCCGATTTTGCTCGCCGATAAAAATGGCGCGCGCCTCACGCCTTCGGTTGTGTATTTTCCGGAAGAGGGCGAGCCGCTGGTCGGCGCACCGGCTGCGCGAATGCGCGCTCTCAAGCCGGACCGCACAGTTTCGTCGATCAAACGGTTGATGGGATTGCGCAGCGATGAATTGCTCGATGAAGGGTTGGCTTATCACCTGTCGCGCAAAAAAAATCAGCCACTGCGCGTCAAGATCGACAATCGCGAATTTTCCCCGGAAGAAATCTCCGCGCTGATTTTGCAGAAATTGAAGCGCGATGCCGAACGCGCGCTGGATCGATCGGTTTCGCGCGCGGTCATTACCGTGCCCGCTTATTTTAACGACGCGCAACGCAACGCGACGAAACGCGCCGGCGAGCTCGCCGGATTCACAGTCGAGCGGATCGTGAATGAGCCGACCGCCGCAGCGCTGGCTTACGGTCTCGATAAACTTTCCGATCGTTCGCGGATCGCAGTCTATGATTTTGGCGGGGGCACATTCGACATCTCGATCTTGGAATTGAATCGAGGCGTCTTTGAAGTGCGGGCGACGAATGGAAACACGCGGCTCGGCGGCGACGATATCGATCGCGCGTTGCTTCATCGGATTGCGGAAACCGGAGACGAGAAACCGGAAAGACTGGCAAAGCTTCGCGAAGCGGCGACCGAAGCGAAGCACCGGCTTTCGGTTGAAACCGAAGTTAAGATCGACATTCCGTTTTTTGAGGGCGCGCAGAATTTTCATGTCGATCTTACGCGCGGGGAGCTGGAAGAAATTGCGCGGCCGATTGTCGAGCGAACGCGCAACCATTGTCTGCGCGCGATGGCGGACGCGAAAGTTTCGCCGAAAGATCTCGATGAAATTATTTTGGTCGGCGGTGTCACGCGCATGCCGTTGGTCAGGCAATTTGTGGCCGAACTTTTCGAACGCGAACCGAACATTTCCCAAAATCCGGACGAAGCGGTTGCGATCGGCGCGACCATTCAAGCCGGCATTTTGTCCGGCGCGGTGCGCGACGTTGTGCTTCTCGACGTCACGCCGCTTTCGCTCGGCATCGAAACGTTCGGCGGATTGATGAACGTGATCATTCCGCGCAATTCTACGATTCCGACGAAAGCCGGAGAGCTGTTTACGACCGCAGTGAATAATCAGCGCGCTATGTCGATCAAAGTTTTGCAAGGCGAACGCGAAATGGCGCGCGACAATTGGCCGCTCGGGCAGTTCGCGATTGAGTTCGAGCCGGCACTGAAAGGCGTTCCGCGCGTGGGCGTGCAATTCGAGATCGACGCGAACGGCATTCTGCATGTGCTCGCGCGCGACACGAAAAGTGGCGCGGAAAAGATCGTCGAAATCAAAAGCGCGGTCGATGTTTCCGATGAAGCGGTCGAGGCGATGATCGCGGAATCGCTCGATCACGCATTCGAGGATGTGAATGAGCGGGCGTGGACGGAAGCGAAATTGAAAGCAGAGGAAATGCTCGGGGCACTGGAAAAAGCATTCCAACTCTTGGGCGATCGGATCGAATCAGAAGATCGAATCTCGATTGAGAAATGCGCCAGTGAAGTACGCGCGGCCATGGAAAGGTGCGACGCGCGATTGTTGCAAACGGCCAACTCTGCGCTCGACAAAGCGACTGAGAGACTCGCGGCGCAACTTGTCGAAGAAGCGATCGCAGCAGCCGAAAAGTAAACCTCGATCTAAGGTGTCGGCGCGGGAGTGACCGAAGGCGACGGTTGAATCGAGGGTGCCGCTTTTGGCGAACCTGTCGCTGAAGGCGACGGGGTTGGCGCGGGCTTCGGCGATTCGGCGCGGAGTTTGGCAAGAGCTTCTTCGAGCAATTTCTTTTCCTCACTGTAAATCGGGCCGCGCTGCGCAACATCGACATATTCTTTCGCGAGATCGTTTTGATTTTCGTCGATAAGCAGAACGGCGGTGTAAACGGCGGCGTGCGGGTCGTGTAGATTTTCGGACGGAATTTTCTTCAGGACTTCGATGCCTTCGGCGGTGCGGCCGATGGTGTAGAGGGAAAATGCAAACGTGACCGCGCAATTGGTGTCGTTCGGTGCCTTGTCATACGCATCCTTGGCGAGGCGGCGAAATTCTTCGGTGTTTTGTTCGAGGATCAAACCGAGGCGCGCGTAGTTCGCGGTGAGCATCGACTCGTTAGGCGACATTTCGTGCAGACTGCGCGCGGTCAGAAAAAGATTTTTCAAATTGTTGCTGGCGCGATAAATGGCAAAGAGCGATTCGAGCGCTTCGCGCCGGTGCGGCGTATCTTTGGCGAGGCGTTGCCAGATTTGCTCGGCCTCGGTGGTGAGGTTCCATTTTGTGGCGAGACGCGCCAGATCGAGTTCGCGTTCCGGCCGGTCGAATGCGGCGCGCTCAGCGGAATGCCAGATCGAATCGAATTCTGCATCGGCGGCGGAGAGCCGTGATTGTCGCGCGGCGTAAGCTTGGTAAGCGAGGCGCAGATAATCGGCTTCATCCCACGAACCGCCGCGCGTCCAACGTTTCAAGCGGGACCAATTTTTCATTTCGGTAAAAGCTTCCGCGATGGAAATGGCGGGTGGAGGATTGGCGGTGAGCTCGGGCGCGAGCTTCTCAATCCACTTGAGCGTGTCGGCGGCGAGTCCGTTTTTGTTCATCCAATCGAGGAGCAAAGCGAGATCGCCGGGATTGCGCGCAGCCACCGGTTTCACTTTTTCGAGCAGGGCTGCGAATTTTTTCTCATCGAGTTTGCGATAAAAGTCGAGGCAGAGCAGATAATCGGCGAAAGTAACGTGCTGGCTCATTTGCAGGTCCTGAGCAAAACCACCGGCCCGCTCAAAATCGCGTTGTTGCACAGCGTCGTTAAGCAATGCGCGCAAGGCGGCGGTGCGAAAGCCCGCGACTTTCACAAGACGTTCCAGAGTGCTCCGGGCGGTTGTACTTTTTTGCATGTCGTCGGAACGAATCTGGAGGACGGCGAGATTAAATTGGTAAAGATCGTTGTTAGGCTCGCGCTTCACGGCAGCGGCGAAGTGCTGCTCGACTTCCACTTCGTTTCCCTGCGCGTGCGCGAGCCAGCCGGCGACCACGTGAAAGGCCGCTCTATCTCGATCTTCCGGCGCAACATTTTCGAGTGCGCGCCGCGCGATATCGAGCTGGCCGAAACGAAGCGCGGCCGAGGCGAGATTAAGCTGCGCATCGAGATCGCGCGGGCTCAGCCGCGCGATTTGCGCGCGCCAGGCGACTGTGTCGGCGCGATTTTGTTTTTCAGTTGCCTCCGCCAGAATTCGGAAGGCGATGATGGAATTGGGGCGCACTTGCAAAGCTTGTTGCGCGGCTTTGATCGCTTGATCGAAGTGCTGTTGCGCGAGCATGGTGTGCGCGCGGCTTAGGAGTCGGGATTCGCGCCAGCCGCGATAAGCGCGCGGCCCGTAATTCAGCGCGAGAAAACTGAGGAGAAGTCCGCCGAAAACCACCGCGACGAGAAGCAAAGGCGGCAGAGCAGGCAAAATTTGTTCGCGGCCTTGCGGCGTGCTGACTTTGCGTTTTCTACGCACATACCTGACATGTCGCGCCATTGTTCCGTTCTATGCTGGCGGGGGCGAGGAATGCAACTGCGCTGAGCAATTCTCCAAAAGGAAACGCGAACCTTAAGTATCCGCCTCCTCGCTTTCGCGCACGACCGGAACGTTTTCGATTTGCTCGCTGACTTCGTCGCGCAATCGTCGACCCCAAACATAACGCGCCAGCAGGACTTTCACGGTCGCGGTCAGCGGCACGGCCAGAATTGGCCCGAGTAAACCGCCAATGAGCAGACCCCAGACAAAGATCGACACGATCACCGTCATGGGATGAAGGCCCACGGAATTCCCGACGATGCGCGGCGCGTAAAATAATCCCTCGAGATTTTGAATGACGATAAAAATGCCTGTGACGATGAGCGGATGCGTCCAATCACCCCATTGCGCCGCCGCGATGATGACGGCCGGAATCCAGCAAACAATGATGCCCAGATACGGAATCATCGTCAGCACCACGACGAGCAAGCCGATGAGCGGCGCGAAGTTTAAGCCGAGAACCATGAGCGCGCTGCCGATGAGCAAACCATCGACCAGGCAAACCAGCAGTTGCCCGCGAAAATACGCGATTACGTAGCTATTGATCTGCAAAAGAACCGCGGCCACTTCGTTTTTGAGCGGGGAATTGCGAAGGGGAATATATTCCTTCCAACGTTGCGCGATGGCGGGCCGCTGCTTGAGCAGAAAAAATAAATAGATCGGCACCATTATCAGACTGAGCAGGAATCCAGTCGCGCCCAAAAATCCGCCGATACTTTTTTTCAGGATGCTGAGGAATTTTTGCGTCAAGCTCGGCAGCTGCCGTTCGAGATTCGGGATTTGCTTTTGCACCCAAGCTTGAATGCGCTGCCGTTCCGCGGAAGTTAGTTTCGACGGCGCGGGCTCGATCGTTTCGCGCGGTGGAGATTCCGGAGTCGGCGACGCCGTCGGTGTGATTGTCGCTTCGGCGACGCTAGCCTCTGGGCTCGGATTTGGTGACGGAGAGTTTGCCTTTCGCGGAGACGGAGTGGGGGAGCCGAGCAACCAATTCACGAAACTCGTCGTAGCCGACGCCGACCTTCCGCGCGTATCAGTGGTGCCGAACGTGTGATCGTAGCGATAAATAAGATCGACAACACGGTCGCGCGCGCGGCTGGTGTATTCGGGCAATTGACGAGCAAGCGCGGTGCTTTGCATCGACACGACCGGGGCCAGCCACACGAACAACGCCACGATGGCGAGCCCAGCGACAATAAAAAGCAGCACGATCGATTTGGTGCGGCCGAATTTGCCTTCGCTCAATCTCGTGACCAACGGATCGAGCAAATAGGTCAGGATCACGGCGATGGCGAAAGGAATCAGGATCGGTTGAAGAAAACCGATGACATTGGCAAACATCCAGATGGCCGAGCACGCAATCGTCACGAGCAACACGACGAACAGCGCGGTCAACGCCGCCCACATGGTCTGGCGCTGCCATTGCGATGGATATTTCTTCATGCGCACAGAATGCTTTTCACGGGACAAGATTCTTGAGCGGATTGCCTTTGCTCATTTTCGTTTTCGTATTGTCGATCTTGTCCGCCACAATCTTGTTACCCGGATCGAGCGCGATCGCCTTCTGCCAATATTCGAGCGCCTGCGGCGTTTTGTTTAATTTCGAGTAGGTGTCGCCGATGTGATCGAACACCACCGGGTCCGGATGCGAAATAGTTTGCGCGGCGCGCAGCAGCTCGCTCAAGGCTTGATCGAATTTGCTCTCGCGGAAATAAAGCCAGCCGAGGCTGTCGCGATACGCGCCGTTGTTCGGATCGATCTGCAGCGCGCGCTTAATCATCTCGGCCGCTTCCTCAAGGTGCATGTTGTGCTCGGCCCACATAAAACCCAGGTAATTGTAGGCCTCGGCCGCGTTCTGCGGATCGAGTGCGATCGATTTTCTGAAAAGATCGGCCGCCTTGTCATAGAGGCCCGCTTGATCGGCGGCCGCCCCGTAATCGAAATAGAATCGCGCGTTCGCGACTTCGCTGCCGGAAAGTTCCGCTTCATGCAAAGCTTCCTCGAAAGTGATGATGGCTTGCTTCGGTTGTTTCGCTTCGCGTTGCGCGAGCGCGAGATAATATGAGAAAGCCGGCGCGTCTGGAAAACGTCGGCGCGCTTCGGTCAAAATCTTTACGGCGCGCTCGCTTTCTTTCAGCGGGCCGATGAGCAATTCAGCCAGCCGCACATAAGTGTTCGAATGCGTCGGATCAATCAAGAGGCTCTGCTCATAACTTGCGGCCGCCTTCGCAAATTCGGCTTTGGCGCGCTCGGCCTGGTTGGCGCGTTGCAAGGAACGTGCGTCTTCATCGAGCAACTGCGCGAGCAAATCGTAGGGCTGAAACTTTTCCGGATTCGTCTTGATGATCTGCTCGAGCATTTCGACGGCTTTGGCGCGCTGATTCGTAAGCACGAAACCGGTCGCGAGCTTTTCGCGCGCGTTTGCGTCGTCCGGCTGGAGCTCGAGCACTTTCAAATACAGCGGGATCGCTTCCTGAATTTGCTGCGAGGCTGCGAAATAATCGGCCGCATCTTTTAAGACGACCGGATCTTCTTTCGCAAGATCGACAGCTTTTTTGAAAAACGAGTTCACGCGACGGACTTCCTCCGGCTTGGGCGTTACATCGACGCTGTCCGGCTGATCGCTTTTGAAAACGACCGCGGCATAAAGTTTTCCAAGCTGCGTCCAGAACTCCGCCTCAGTGCTGCCAGCTTTCGACGCGCGCTCGAGCACTTGCAGGGCCTTGTCGCGCCCGCCGGCGCTCATTTCGATTTCGAACGCGCGCTCGTAGGTCTCGATGTTTTTCGGATCGAGCGCGATCGCTTGGTTGGCAAACTTCAGCGCCTGGTCGGGCTTTTGCAGATACTTTGAGTAAATAAATGCGAGCTGGAGATAAGGCCCCGCTTCCTTCGGCTGCGCCTTGATCGCATCTTTCAAAACATCGATCGCGCGGGGAAAATCATTTTGCCGGGCGAGCAAAGCAGCCACGCGCGTGGCCAGCTCAGCCTGGCCAGGATCGACATCGAGAACTTTTTCGTAAGCGGCCAGTGCCTGCTCCATCTCGCCGTTTTCCTCGAGACGTGTTCCTTCCACAAACTGCGCGAGCGCATCGGCCTTGCGTTGGTTTTCCGGTTGGAGGGAAAGATCCTTTGCTGGTTTTACGAGAAGCGAATCGTCAACTTTTTGGATCGTCGGCACGGACGGCAATCCTGGAGCCGCTGCTCTTTGCCGCGGTCGCGCCCAAGTCGCATCGCTGGCGCAGAAAAAGATGGCGATCAGAAAAAGAGCCCGGAAAAAAATCCAGGTCTTCGCCAGCATCATGTTTTCGAATGTAGTGGGGCGCGTTGCGCTGCGCAAACTTAGTCCGGCGATGCCTAACGAATGCGCCGCTACCGGCCGCGCTTACGATTTATAGCGCAAACGCTTCTTGTGACGATTCTCCTTCATGCGCTTGCGGCGCTTGTGCTTGGAGATTTTCGCTTTGCGGCGTTTTTTTAGGGAACCCATAACGGAGTTTTCTGCGAGCCCGAGAGTAAATCGCGAAACGATCTTGGCAAATCTTTTCGGCTAACGTGCGGCCGGTTATATGTCGATCTTGGCCGCCCAATCGACCACCCGATCGAGAATCGCGCCGCCGTCCGGAGTCAAAATCGATTCCGGATGAAACTGCACGCCGATGACCGGGAGCGCTTCATGTTCAATCGCCATCACATAATTTCCGCTGCGCGCCGTTTCGCGAAGTGGCGCCGGAAGTCTCCCCGCAACTAATGAGTGATAACGCCCGACGCGCATGGGCGATGGAAGATCGCGAAAGAGCGTCGTGCCGTTGTGCTCGATCATGCTTGTTTTTCCGTGCATGACGCGCTCGGCGCGGCCGACTGTTCCGCCAAATGCTTCGACGATCGCCTGATGACCTAAACAAACGCCAAACAGCGGAATTTTTTTTTCCGCGGCCAGGCGCACGAGATCGATGCAACAACCTGCTTCCATCGGAGTGGACGGCCCGGGCGAAAGAACAATCAATCGCGGCGGCGCAAGATCGACAATCCCCGCGAGCGCATCTTCTGCGGCGACAGTGTTTCGCCACACGCGCACATCGGCGCCGCGTTTCCGAAATTCGTCTACTAAGTTATAAGTGAACGAATCGAAATTATCGATGAAGAGAACGTTCATCTTGTTTGCGCGGGAATTTTCTCCGGCGCGGCGGCGATTGCGCGCAGGACCGCTTCCGCTTTTCGACGCGTCTCGACCATTTCCATTTCCGGAACGGAATCAGCGACGACGCCCGCGCCTGCTCTGATATTCGCGATGCCATTTGCGACCACCGCCGAACGAATGACGATGCTCGTGTCCATGCGGCCGTCCGCCGTGAAATATCCGACCGCGCCGCCGTACGGGCCGCGCGCCTTTTTTTCATGCAAACGAAGCAGCTCGGCCGCTTTCAATTTCGGCGCACCGACGAGCGTGCCCATGTTCATGGCGGCGACGTATGCATGCAAAGCATCGAGATCGGAACGCAGTCGCCCGCTGATTTGCGAGACGAGATGCATGACGTGCGAGTAGCGCTCGACCGCGAGCAGTTTGTCCACGGTGCGCGTGCCGGGCTCGCTCACGCGCGCGACGTCGTTGCGCGCAAGATCGACGAGCATCATGTGCTCGGCGATTTCCTTCTCATCGAGGCGCAGGTCCGCTTCGAGTTTGCTGTCGAGATCTTTGTCGATCTCGCCGCTCTCGGTGCGCGCGCGGCGTCGCGTTCCCGCAATCGGCCGGATTTCGACGCGATGCGGCGTGCCGTCCACTTTCACAGAAGTTTCCGGCGACGAACCAAAAAGAATGCCGCGCGTGCCGTTGACGAAAAACATGTACGGGCTCGGATTGATCGTGCGAAGTTTGCGATAGCTCATCACCGGATCGCTGCACGCCAAACGAAAAGTTCGCGAAGGAACAATCTGAAACACGTCGCCAAGATCGACATGTTTCTTTAACTGCTCGACGAGCTGCATGTACTCGTCGTCGCTGATGTCCACCTCCGCTTCGAGCGCGAGTTCGTTCGCTGAAAATGATTCGTTGCTCGAACCCGACGGCGGAATTGTCGAGCAAATCGACGACAGCTCGGCCACCGCATTCATCGCGTCGTGATAAGATTGGTCGCTAAATTCGCCGCCGAAAACATGCGCGACAACGGCCGCGGAGTTATGTCGATGTTGTATCCAAATCATCCGGTCCGGCAGCCAAAATTCGAAATCGGGCCAGTGCAAATCATCGGCGGCGGGTGGCGGCAGCGATTCGTAGGTGTCGAGAAAATCGTAACTGAAAACGCCGGCCACGAGCGGCAGATGTGCGCTCGTCGACGAAGCAGCGGTCATCTGCATGATACTGCGTAAAACGTCGACGGGCGACGCGGCTTTCAAACGCGATTCTTCATCGCCGATGATTGGCGGCGCGAAATGTGCAACGATTGCGCTCGGGGATATGTCGATCTTAGCGACCGAGCCCAGTTTGTTTGCGAGCCACGGGAGAATGCTTTTCCCGTTTGCGTTGAGCGCGTTCACTTCGACGACACGACTGTGACAACTGATGCGCAAGGCGCTGCCGACGACGATCAAACTTTTTTCGCTGCGCCGGTCCGCCGTGTCGCCGGATTCAAGCAGAAGCGTGTCCAATTTCATTCCGCCATCGCAAGTTTTCACGAACAGATCGAGCGGATCGGGCGCTCCGGAAATCGAACGAACCAGCGGCAGAACGCTGCCGGGCGCAAGGTGAGCGACGCTCACAACGATTTGCCGCTCGCTTCCACGAACGGACGAAGCTCGCGCATCAGTTTGGCAAATTCCGCCGGATAAAGTGATTGTTGTCCGTCAGAAAGAGCGTGCGCCGGATCGCGATGGACTTCGACCATGATTCCATCCGCTCCGCAAGCGACGGCCGCGCGTGACATCGGCGCGACCAGATCGCGCAGGCCGCTGCCGTGCGAAGGATCGACAATCACGGGAAGATGACTGCGCTGCTTAATGTAGGGGACGGCATTGAGATCGAGGGTATTTCGCGTGGCCGTTTCGAAAGTTTTTATTCCGCGCTCGCAAAGAATGACGTCGGCGTTGCCGCCATCGAGAATGTATTCGGCGGCGAGAAGGAGATCTTGAATGGTTGCCGCGATGCCGCGTTTTAGCACGACCGGTTTGCCGCATTTTGCGACGGCTTGGAGCAAACGAAAGTTTTGCATGTTGCGTGCGCCCACTTGCAAAGCGTCCGCGTGTTGCGCGACTGCTTCGACATCGGCGATATCCACCACTTCGGTGACGACCTCGATTTGTAATTCGCGGCCGATCGTTTCCAAAATCTTCAATCCTTCCGCGCCTAAACCTTGAAAACTGTACGGACTGGTGCGCGGTTTAAAGGCGCCGCCGCGCAGCGCGGTAGCTCCCGCGCTCTTCACGGCTTCAGCCGTTTCACGCATCTGCTCGTAACTTTCCACCGCGCACGGACCGGCAATGACGGCGAATTGGTCGCCGCCGACGCTTCCTTTACCAAGCCGGACAATCGTGTCGTGCGGATGAATTTCGCGACTGACTAATTTGTAAGGCGCGAGAATCG
Organism: Verrucomicrobiota bacterium; assembly: GCA_041167045.1. Classification (GTDB taxonomy): domain Bacteria; phylum Verrucomicrobiota; class Verrucomicrobiia; order Chthoniobacterales; family UBA10450; genus CATPCN01. Next base: position 42,301 of record JBEEGW010000014.1, on the reverse strand, counting down.
GCGTGACGCGCTCAACCTGCGGATAATTTTCCAGATGAAGGGATTCGAGCACACGCTCATCACCGATCGCGCCGATGACAATGCGCTCGGTGCCGGGCATGTAAAGCGGACGCAATCCCAGCCCTTCGATATGATCGAGAATGTCCTGCGCTTCAGTCTGGGTGCTGCCGGATTTTAGAATGATGATCATCGATCAGGTCCTCGCGCGCGCATCGGCGAAGCGCAATGTCGATGTAAATTTCGGCTGAGGAAAACTCTTATTTCTCGAACAAGATGATCAAAACGCCGACGGCGCAGAGCAACACTCCCATCAGGCCGAGCTCGTAACGTTCGAGTTGGCGTAAGTTGATTCGCTTCATTCCGGTCAACGTGAGCCACGTGAAGACGATCATGCCGGCGACGGTGGCGAGAGAGAGAATTCCGGTGAGCAAGGCGAACCCGAGCCAGCCGTAACGAATTCCGGAGACGTAGATCGGTAGAAAACCTTCACAGGGGGAAAACGTGAGGAGCGCGAGCAGACTCCCGATGGCCACGCGGTCAGATGTCGGAGCGGGGAGTCTTTGTTCGGCAAGATCGACATGTTCATGTTCGTGTGAATGGGGATGGCCGTGATCGTGTTCCGCTTCGGCGTGCGGATGACCACCGATGAGATGAGTGTGTGGATGACCGCCGCCGGCCTTTTGGCGGTAGATAAAAAAAATGCCGAATAACAAAAGCGCGCCGCCGGCGATGCGCGGCAGCCAGTTGCCAATGCGATCGCTTAAGGCGACGCCGAAAAATGTGAGAAGCAGCCCGAGCAACGCGGTAAAAATCACATGCCCGCCGCCAGCGAGTGCTGTGATGGCGAGCGTTTTCGCATGGCTCCAGCGTTGCACGCGCGCCGTTAGCACAAAGGGAAGCCAATGCGTGGGAATGGCCGCGTGAAAAAACGCGATCCCGAAGCCGGTGATCGCAATGGTGGTTAAAACGGCTTGGTTCATTTCGCGCGCCCGGATTCTTTTTCAGAACGCGCTGAAAAAGCGAGCCGCGATTCTGTTCGTCGAGCTAATGGAGCTCGCGCACGCCGCCTAAGACGTGGAAATCGTAGGAGATTTGAAAGCTACCGCCTAGCCCGGGCTTAAAACGCCACTGTAGGAATGCCTTCGCCGCCAGTTCATTCAGTATTTGATAACCGGTGGTGCGAACTACTTTGACTTCGCTCACGCGGCCAGTTTTTGCATCCACTGTCACGCGGAAAATGCCTTTCCCAGAAATTCCCCGGCGATAGACAGCAGGCGGATAGTCGGGTTCTGGCGCATAAATGCAGACGTTTTTTAATGCACTTGGAATTTCATTTTCCCATGCGCGACAAAGGGGGACGAATGCAACTGTGGACGCGAAATATATCGCTAAGAAAAGTTTGATTCTGACGTTCATCCCTTTACGGAATCGGAAGCCGTCATCAGAGCGGGCGTCATTGGGCGAAGAAATCGGGCTGGCGGGATTCGAACCCGCGGCCTCCTGCACCCGAGGCAGGCGCTCTACCAAGCTGAGCCACAGCCCGAACTCTTTGTCGCGTAGATCGACAATTACAGTGGGCCACTCTTCGTATATTTCGATGTGCGGGGCAAGTTGTTTTGGAAACGTCCGCGCTCGCGCACTTGGGAAAGCTAAGCCGATCCTAGCGGCACAAATCGCGTTGACGCATGAACCGGAAGGGAGTTTTTGGTTGGAAAAACTCTCACCGATGCGAAAAGGTCGAAATTTTCTCATTTTTGGCAAAACGGTCCCCAGAGACGAGAAAAAGGCACACTTAGTGCTAATTTCCATAAACAATCAAACCGATGAAACTGCGAAGCCACCAAATCGAAAGAGCGATGACCTTGCCCGAGGTTCTGATCTCGGTTTTGTTGCTGGCCACTTTTTGCGCTTCCATCTTCGAGCTTAACGCCGTTTGCCTGCGTTACATTGACACGAGCAAGGAATCTTTTGCCGCTCTCCAAAGCGTGCACGATCGCTGCGAAGTTTTACGCAATCTTGCTTTCACCGATCTGACAAGCACGAGCTACGTTCAATCTCTTCTCGCGACCGCGCCCAATAGCTCGGACTTTTGCAAGAAATCCACCGAGATCGTCAAGATTAGCGCGTACCCGGTAGCCAACGGCGTGACCCAATTTACACGCTCGGCAGCCGGCACGGTCACGACTGATTCCACGGCGGCCGATCTCGGCAACTCGCTCGTGCAAGTAGACATTTTGACTTCCTGGAACATGACGCTAGGCGGGGGCGCACGTTCTGAACTAACAAGCACCGTCATTTCAAACGGATCGAAAAAATGAAACTCAAATCCTCACACAAAATTGCCGGCTTCACTCTCAGCGAAACGATGGTGGGTCTCGCGCTCAGCTCCATTGTCCTGGCAGCGGCCGTTACGACGGGCGTGACCTTGCAACGCAGTTTCAGCGCGGTGGACAACTACTTTGCCACCCACATGCAGCAGATCCGCATCATCGATTATTTGAGTCGTGATGTGAAACGCGGTCTCGTCGTAACGACGTCCGTAGACCGGCAAAGCGTGACCGTGACGGTGCCCAATTACCTTATTCAAGCGGGCGATCCCGAAGCGCAGGGCCATGCCTCACTTGTAGGTACGCCGCGCACGCCGACGATTGCTTACACGTCGAGTGGCCCGCAAGTGAACTACAGCCCCTCCACCAGCACGGTCGTTTATTCGATCAGCAACATGTCGATCTTGCGCACTGAAAACGGCGTCGTGACGACGATCGCGGCGAGCACCGATCAATTGGTGCCGCTATCGACTGACGTCGAGCTTGCCAACACCGAGTTCGCGAATACGTCGGTCACCTTTAAGCCCATCTTCACTATCGCGGCAAATTCGGCCGAGCAGAGCGGAACCAGCGTCTACGCCACCGCCTATTTGCGGAACAAACGCCGCGGTTAATCGACGGGACGATCCAATGCGAATCTCGAAAACCAGAGGCGAGGCGGCTAATGTCATGCTTTGCGTGCTCTGCACGATTTTGGTCGTGTCGGTCATCGGCGGGAACATTCTGCTTAACTGTGTTACCCGCTTAAATGCGGCATCGAGCCAGGTGCGCGGTTGGAAGGAATCGCTTTCCGCGGCAGAAGCCGGTGGAGACATCGTCTATGCGGAGGTGCGCAAAACGGTTCTCGATCCCTCCCACGCCTTCAGCGGCTGGACGAATTCCGCCGGCGTGTACAGCAACGCGCCGGTCACATTCGGTCAGGCGAACTTGACCACGAGCGGCACGGCCGACGCGTTTTATTACGATGCATCCGGCAATCCGTGGTATCGAATCCGCGCAAAAGGAACCGCTCCGATCACTGGAGTAAAACGAGCGGGAATGGACGATCGCATGGGCGTGGGGACGCGCGGCGACAGTTTGCTGCGCAAGATCGATTTGAACTACGATCATTTTATCGCGACCTATGGCCCAAACGGCGACGGAACAAACAAGGCTGTCGTGGGAGTATCACGCCCTCAAGTTTCGCGACGGATTGAGCTAATTACTGCGCCGATCACTCCGTTCGAAGCGGCCATCAAGTGCAGCGGCACATTTTACGGGCTGGGTGATGCCGCTCAAATCGACAGCTACAATTCAAATAATGGCGCCTATTACTTCTGCGCAAACAATCCCAACGATCCGCATTACAACGATGCGCGCAGCGGTTCGGTCGAAATCGGGACCTCAGTGGCAACAATTCGCGGTATGCTTTACGGCGACGTAGCCACAAATGGCGGCACGATTGTTCGCTCTAACCAAATCACCGGCACGATCGACAACAACGTGCCGTTTACCATTCCTCCGTTTAAGATGCCGACCAATCTTCCCGCGCCTCAGCCATCGCCTGTGAGCGTGACGAACACACAAACACTCACTCCGCCCGCCAACGGAACGCCCCAAGCGCCGACTTATTACCTCCTTTCTTCGCTCAGCGGCAAACTCACCATCAATGCCTTTGGCAACGCGCCGACCTACGTCGCCATCCACGTGACCAATGACATCACCGCGCAGATTGACATAAAACCGCAGGTGCACCTGAAGGTTTTCTTCGACGGCAACATGAACCTGAAGGCTCGCGACATTGTCAACGAGAGCAACATTGCCGCTAACCTCCAGTACTACGCCATTAGCCCCACCGATCCCAATGTCACGCAGACGATAAATCTTTCTCCGCCCGGAGATTTTGCTGCCACCATTTACGCGCCGAGTGCTGACTTTACCATGAACGGAAATCCGGACATCATCGGCGCCATTGTTTGCAAAAGCTTTTACGGAAATGGAAATACGAGCTGGCATTACGATCGCGAACTGAACAGCGAAGGGGACGCGGTCGATTATCGCGTCGCTAGTTACGTCGAAGACATTCGTTAGGCGTCAGCCCAGCTTCGGGGATTGTCGATCTTGGCCGCGCAGCGGCGGCGCTGCATTCGCACAAACCGGTTGACAACCCGGCGCGCGCCCCGCAAAGTCACCATTCCTTTTCCGTGCGATGATTGCCTCTCGATTTATTCCTTCCGCGTTCGCTGGCGATCCTCCCACCATTCTTCAGTTCCCGACGGCGGCGATCCACGCTGTCCGTTCCTTGCGCAATATGACGACTCAACTCTTGCAGGAAGCAGCCAAAGTGATCCCAAACCAGCAATTGCTGATTAACGTTGTCTCGAAACGCGTGCGCCAACTTGGCCTCGGCCATCGCCCGCTCGTCGAAGCCACTCCACGCTCGTCCCTCACCGATATCGCGCTCAAGGAAATCATCGCTGGTAAGCTCACCTTCGAAGAAATCAAAAATTCTCCCGACGGCGCTGCGTGATCCTGCGTCGCGTCTGGTCGCGCGACTATGGCCGCTGAGACGATCCTGAATCGCAAGGCGCTACGCGATTTTCACATTCTCGAGCGCTACGAAGCCGGCGTGGAATTAAAAGGCAGCGAGGTCAAATCGATCCGCGCTGGCAAAGCCAACATCAGCGACGCATTCGCGCGTATCGAGAACGGCCAGGCGTTTATGTACAACGCCGATATCCAACCTTACGCGCAAGCGAGCATTGAAATTCCGCCGCCCAAACGCGTGCGCCGCTTGCTTTTGCACCGGCAGGAGATCGACAAACTCTACGGCGAAACGCAAGTCGCCGGCCGCGCGCTCGTCGTGCTCAAGCTTTATTGGAAAAACGGGAAACTGAAAACCGAACTCGGTGTCGCGACGGGAAAAGTCGCGCGCGACAAACGCGCCGATCTGAAAAAACGCGCGACCGATCGCGAAACCGCCCGCGAGGTCGCGCGCTTCAATCGCAAACACGGCTAATAATTCTTCTGTAGCGGCGGTCTATGACCGTCGCAAACTTAACAAGATCGACATGTCCAAGTTTTCATTCCCCGGCAAAGTGGTATTCATCACCGGCGGTTCCCGCGGATTGGGTTTGACGCTCGCCAGAAAATTTTGCAGCCAAGGCGCGCGCGTCGCTATTCTTGCGCGGGATGAAAACGAACTTACGCGCGCGCGCGACGGCTTGATTCGGCGCGGCGCCGACGTCATCGCGATCCAATGCGATCTCCTGCATCATTCGCACATCGAAAGCGCAGTCCGCTACACCATCGAACATTTCGGCAAGATCGACATTCTTGTTAACAACGCGGGCATCATCGAAGTCGGCCCGCTCAGTCATATGACGCGCGAAGATTTCGAGCGCTCGATGGCGCTGCATTTTTGGGCGCCGTACGAATTGATCATGCGCGTGCTTCCTGAAATGCGAAAAGCCGGCGGCGGGCGCATCGTCAACATTTCTTCCGTCGGCGGCAAAGTCGCTGTGCCGCACATGGCGCCGTATTGCGCGAGCAAGTTCGCGCTCACCGGATTTTCCGATTCGATTCGCGCCGAGCTCGCCGCCGAAAATATTTTAGTCACGACGGTTGCGCCCGGAATGATGCGCACCGGTTCGCATGTGCAGGCGAAATTCAAAGGCGATCACGAAAGCGAATACGCTTGGTTCGCGTCGGCATCCGCGTTGCCACTCGCATCGATCAGTGCGGAGCGCGCGGCGGCAAAAATTGTTCGCGCCTGTTCTCGCGGCAAACCCTTTCTCATGATGCCGGTCCCGACGCGCTTGTTCATGATCGCGAACGCGATTTTTCCGAATCTCACCGCGCGCGTTTTAAATTTTGCGAATTCGCTTTTTCCTTCGGCTGGGCCAGCGGACGGAAAAGAATTGCGGTCCGGCACTGAACTCCGTTCGCGCGCGCGTGTTCCGCAATGGTTGAAGGAGCGCGGCAATCGCGCGGTAGCGGAACACAACGAAGCGTCGTGAGTGAAAACGAAACGGCTTTTCGTTGCGATCGATCTGCCGAAAGCGACACAAAAATTTCTTGTCGATCTTGACCCGAAAATTCGCGGCGTGCGCTGGATCGATGCCGCGCAAATGCACCTGACGCTCGGTTTCTTTGGCGACGTTGGGGAAGATGTCGATCTTGCATTTCGCGAAAAGCTTGGCGCGATTCAATTCAGCGCATTTTTTCTGCCGATCACCGGTGTCGGAACATTTCCACCTCACGGTCCGCCTAAAATCATTTGGATCGGCGTCGGCGCGGGGCATCCGCATCTTGTTCAAATTCACAAACGCGTAACTGAAGCAGCGCTGGCGGCCGGTCTCGAGCCGGAGCTGCGGCCATTTCATCCGCACATCACGCTGGCGCGTTGCCGAAATGTCTCGCGCGAATCGGCCGCGCCGTTTTTGAAAAAGAATGTCGATCTTGATGCGGGAATGATTCGTGTCGAATCGTTCACGCTTTATTCAAGTGAATTGAAACCCGAAGGATCAGTTCACACGCCGGAATTGATTGTTCGCGCCTAACGACTCGATAACGGCGCGGCGATATGCTCGAGTGACCGCCGTTCCGCCGCAACGCCGAGCCAAAGCTCCGTCAACGCTCCAATAATCATAAGCGCGGCGCCGACGAGATAACCGGCGAACAACGCGTCTCTCGATCCTGTGCCGATGATCCAGCCGAACAAAATCGGCGCGCCCACGCCGCCGGCCAGCGTTCCGATCGCATAAAAAATTGCGATAGCGAGCGCGCGAATTTCGAGCGGAAAGATTTCGCTGACCGTCAGGTATGCCGAGCTCGCTGCCGCCGAAGCGACGAAGAAAATTAGTGTCCAGGCGAGCGTCTGCGTTTGCGCGGTCAACAGGCCGGCGTGAAAAAGCCAACCGCTGAGAGCTAATAAGATTCCGGCAACGCCATAAGTTGCCGCCGACATTTCCAGCCGGCACGTTGTAAAAGCGCATCAGAACCAGCGCGTAGGTGAAGAAGATCGCGTTGTAAAAAAATGCCTGCGTCAGCATGAGAACGAACCCGAGGAACGAGCGCCGTCGATGTTCGTGTGCGATCGCATGCCAAATTTCGCGCCACGGCGTATGTGTGCGCGTGCGAATCCGCGTCGGCGGAGTGTCGTGCGGCAGAAGTTGTTCCGACGAAATATTCGCCTCGACAAGGTCGACAATTTTTTCTGCTTCAATTTCGCGTCCGTGAATCATGAGCCAGCGTGGACTTTCCGGAATCCAGCGCCGAAAGAAAATCACGATCAATCCGAGCATCGCGCCGATGCCGAAGGCAAAACGCCAGCCTAGCCAAATCGGAAATCGATTCGGATCGAGCAGAAAAATTGTCGCGCCCGATCCCAGCGCCGCGCCGACCCAATACGAACCGTTGATTATCAAATCGACGCGGCCGCGCACGCGCGCCGGAATCAATTCGTCGATCGCGGAATTGATCGCCGCGTACTCGCCGCCAATTCCCGCGCCGGTCAACGCACGAAAAAATGCATAACTCGCGAAGCTCCATGAGAACGCCGTTAATCCTGTCGCAATCAGATAAACGGCCACCGTGATGAAAAATAATTTCTTTCGGCCAAGCCGATCAGTTCCGTAGCCGAACAACAATGCACCGAGTACCGCGCCGGATAGATAACAAGTCGCGCTTGCGCCCACTTGCGCATCGCTCAAGCCGAGCGTTTCGCTGCGCGTTAAAATTCCGCCTAACGAACCAGCGAGCGTGACTTCGAGGCCGTCGAGAATCCAGGTCACGCCGAGCGAAACAACAATCAGCCAATGCCAGCGACTCCACGGCATGCGATCGAGCCGCGCCGGGACATACGACTCGATCCATTCGCCGACGGCCATATGTCGATCTTGTCGCTAAGATTTTTCGACGACTTGCGACGGCGCCAGAATCCCGTCGCGCATTCCGTGAATGAATTTTTTATCCGCGGGCACAATCGTGGTGAGTGCACCGCGTAAAGTGACTTTCTCTTTCTCTACGAAATAATACGGACAAAGACGAACGCGGCCTTTCATCGTCGTGATCTCTTCGTTTTGCCAATGTCGATGTTCGACGAGCCGGCCTTTATGAAAACGTTGCAGGATGGTGGGCGACGTTTCGAATGTGGCGAGCGCATTGTCGATCCTGCGTTCCCATTCGGAATGCGCGAGATCAGAGCCAAGCGAGACGCCGCGGCTGCCCCAACCTAGCGGCGAAAATCCGCTCACCTTCAAAAGAAGATCACGATCCTTCTGGCTGAATTTTCCCGCTTCGCGCCAATCGTGAATTTCCAAACGCGGAATGACGGCGTGCTGCGGCAGCGGCATTGGATCGAGAATCCAGGAGTAGGGGATAACTTTTCGCAATTGCAGAAAATATTTTTCACCGAGTTCGCGCCGCCAGAATTCGTGCAGCGGCTGCATCCAAAAAAGCGCGAACCACATTTTTTCTTCGAGGTACGGCTTGATCGGCGGCGTGATTTTTATTTCACCCGCCGCAACCGCGCTTAGCGTCTTGTCGATCTTGGGAATGTTCGGCAGATCAAATAATTCGAAAAAGCGATAAACATCGCGCCTGGCTTGCGGTTGATAATTTTCGGCATCGCACACCCGCCATTCGAAATCTTTATGTCGATCTTGTAATCGCGTGGCGATCCATTCCATTTCCGGCCGATAAGTGGCCGCTTCCTGCGAAATGACGATGTCGCCGCCGTTCGGCAACACGCTGCGGAAACCTTCGATCATTCCCTCTGCGCCGCCGATCACACCCGCGCCTAACGACGCATAGGTTTGATTCAGCCACGCGGTGAGTCCGATTCCGCCCGGTACCGAATCGATCTCCGCGATGATGTAACCGTCGTCGGTCAAAATCAGATCGGGCCGGATGACGCGCGGCAAATCTTCGCGAAACTCTTTGCGTCGTGAAAACTCAATCAGCTCCGCTGGTTTTCCTGCATCGAGATATTTCGCGATCCAATCCGGCTGCTTGCCTTTGATGCTGAGCTGATAAAGCTGATTGCAGGCGCGCTGAAAAACAAACAGTTGATGACCGAGTTGTTCGAGTTCGCGCGCGAATCTTTTATCGATCGGAAATGGATCGGGCGAAATCAGCCAATCCTTGTCGGCGAATAGTCCTTCCGCTGGAATCGCTGCGCGGATCGCGCGCAACTTTTCGTCCGCCGCGGCAATCATCTTCCAGCCGCCATTTTCTTGAGCGCGAGCTTCACCAGATCCTCCGCTTCTTTCACTTCGCCTTTTTCCTGCAAATCGCGCACCGCTTTGTGCGCATCAATCTGTTTGTAACCGAGCGCGATCAACGCGAGCACCGCTTCGTTCGCCTGTTCCTGTTCGGGCGTCGGCGCATGCGCCGCGCTGGCCGCTTCCCATGTCGCCGCGATTCCGACCTTGTCCTTCAACTCGAGCACAATTCGCTCCGCCGTTTTTTTGCCGAGTCCGCTGATTCTTGAAAGCGCAGTCACGTCCGAGTTCACGACGGCGCTTTTGAAACTGGTCACGCTCATTCCGCTCAACACCGCCAGACCGAGCTTGGGGCCGATGCCGCTCACGTGATTGACGAGCAAACGAAAAAGATCGCGCTCCGCTGCCGTCATGAAACCGTAGAGCAATTGTGCATCTTCGCGCACATGCAGATGCGTGAGAATTTGCACCGACTGACCGACGGCGGGCAGTTTGTCGTAACTTGAAAGCGGAATAAAAACTTCGTAGCCGACGCCGTTCACATCGACGATTGCCTGCGTCGGCAGCGCGCCCACCAGTTTGCCGCTCAAAGACGTGATCATGCGAAGCAACGCTTCCTCAATCCGGCTTCAAAACAAGCGTAAGATCGACATGTTTTCCTTTTGCGATGTTGAAACCGTGCGCGGAAAACATCTTCCAATTATCGGGCGGAGCAGAGAAAACTTTTTCTACTGATGCGGTCGGCAAGATCACGAAGCGCGGTCCCGTTTTTTGCATGAACTGCGCAGCGTTGTTCGCGCTAAGCGGCATCATGAATCCATCGACGCGGCTGCGAAAATACCAGACGAGGCTCGGCTCGTTATAATCGACCGCGCCAAATTCCATCTCGCGCGTGAGCGAATCCCGCGATTGCCCGAACAATTGCGCGCTCGAAAATTGTTTCGCGATAAACGGCGGCGCGATCAGAGCGATCGCGAATAAAAGAAAAGCTGCCCCCGTCGCGATCCGCGCAAATGTTTTCGCTGAAAAATTCAAATGTCGCCCGAGCAAGAGCGCAAGCAGCGGCAAAGCCGGCAGCGTGTAATGCGGGAGTTTGGTTTTCACGAAAGTGAAAATTAGAAGTATGATCGCCGCGCCAGCGATAAGGTAATTGTCGATCTTGTCCCGTTCGCGCCAAAGTTTTCGCGCCAGCCAAGGCAGCTTGATCGACCACGGAAAAAAGCTGGCGAAGATCGAGAGAAAATAAAACGGAATCAGCGCGAGATAAACGCCTAACGAGTTGCTGCCGTGACCTTCCATCGCGAAAAACGACCGCGCCACGACGTGATGCATGATGCCGACGCGGAAAAAATCGCCGTTTGTCCGGGTCAGCGCTGGAATTCCCCAGAGCGAAATGAGGCCGAGCGTGAGAAAGAGTCCGCGGACGAATTTGAAAGTTCGAGCCAGCAGCAGTTGTCGATCGAAAAGTTTTATCGATGCAACGGTTAGCAGCGGCGTGAAAGCGATCGGACCTTTGGCCAGAAATCCGAGCGCGAGCGAGAGATAAAAGATCCACCAGAAATATGTCGATCTTGTCGACTGTCGATCTTGCGCTCGTGAAATGACCAACAATTCAAAGCCGGCCCAGTGCGCCGTCGTCATAAAAAGCACCAGCCACACGTCAGCGACGGCGGCTTTGGCGTGCAGAAAAGTTTGCAGGCAAAGCGTGAAAATAATCGCTGCCCACCAGCCAACGCGTTCGTTTTCAATGCGCCGCCCAGACTCGAGAAGAAGAATTGCGACGAACGCAGCCGCAATTGCGGACGGAAAACGCGCGCCAAAATCGTTGTCACCGAAAATGCGATAGCTGGCGCTCTGAAACCAATACGTCAGCGGCGGTTTGTCGAAGCGGAATTGATTGTTGAAAAACGGAACGGTGTAATCGACGCGCTGTAGCATTTCGCGTGACGCCTCCGCGAAGCGCGGCTCGTCGCGATCGATCAGTGGCAAGCTCCAGGTGCCAGCGAGATGAAAAAGCAGCGCGCCGAAGAAGAGGAGCGAGAATTTACGGATTGCAGATTGCAGAAGGGAGATTCAAAGATAGCGGCGCTCTAAATACAAACGTGAAAATTTTGTGAGAACGAATTGGCTGCGCTGGTGGTTCATTTTTCTTTTCGCCGCGGCGGTCATCCCAGCGTTTGCGTTTTATCTCGATCTTGGCGTGCAGAACTGGATTACGGCGCATCCAAATCGCAGCGCGAAAGGTTTTATGCACGCGGTCAGTCGATTTGGCGATTGGCCGGAGCACGCCGCGCTTGGCCTGTTGCTTTTGGGAATGGCGTGGTGGCGCGGGAACAAAAAATGGCAGCGCATTTTCCTGTCGATGTTGATTGCGCTCGCCTTGGCCGGGGCGATTGCGCGCGTCGCAAAAATCGCAACCGGGCGCGCGCGACCTTCTGTTCACAGCGAAACGGTTTGGAACGGCCCGCAATTAAGCTCGCGCTTTCATGCGTTTCCGTCCGGGCACACCGCCGCCTCGAGTGCGTTCTTTGGCATTTTATTTTTTGTGAGCTGGCGACTCGCGCTGGCTTGCTCGCCCATTCCTCTTTTGATCGGTGTTTCGCGAATGTACGTGGCCGCGCATTATCTTTCCGATGTCGTCGGCGGCATCCTTGTCGGAATATTATCGGCCGCGGTGGTCGCAACTTTTCTTTTGCAACAAATCCGAAATCCAAAATCCAAAATCTAAAATGGATCGGCGGAGGGGGTGGGATTATCCAAAGCTGCGCTTTGGCTCTGGAGTTAGATCCCGCTGTGGCGGGATTGTACCCAGGCGCGTAACGCGCCCCACCAGTCGAACGGCGTTCGAATCTCCGCTGCTCAATGCGCTCGCCGTAATCGGCGCCGAGTTTTGCGCAAGGAAAAATGAGTCGGCGGAGGGGGTGGGATTCGAACCCACGAGGGCTTGCGCCCTGCCGGTTTTCAAGACCGGAGCCATCAACCACTCGACCACCCCTCCAAGTTTTGGTGCGCGATAATTGTGCCACCGACGCGGCTCACGGCAAGATCGACATCTTTTTGCGCGCGGGCCCCGCGAGAATTTCGCTCGACAACGCGATATGTTCAGATGAACTTATCGCGTGCCCGAGCACGATTTTAAGACGCGCGAAGAGCTTTATCGCGAATATCGCGACGAAAAACCGCGTCCCGACGAAAGCGTAACACGCGGGCGCGGCGCCACCGGCAATCCGGCGAATCGTTTCGAAAAGCTTCATGTCGATCTTAGCGATGTCGATGTTGTCGATGTCGACCCTCACGCCGAAGATCGACCAGCGCGCGCGACGCAATTTTTCCGCGACGCGACCAAAACGATCATCGCGCGCAATCAAAGTCCCGATGTCGGATTTGAAACGAGCATCAATCCGTATCGCGGTTGCGAGCATGGTTGCATTTATTGTTTCGCGCGGCCTACGCATGAGTACCTAGGCTTTTCCGCGGGTCTCGATTTTGAATCGCGCATCATGGTGAAGAGCAACGCGCCGCGCTTGCTCGAAGCCGAGTTATCGTCGTCGAAATGGAAACCGCAATTGCTCATGATGAGCGGTGTGACCGATTGTTATCAGCCGGTCGAACGAAAGTTGCGGATAACCAGACAATGTCTCGAAGTGCTCGCAACATTTCGAAATCCAGTCGGCATTCTGACGAAGAACAGATTGGTGACGCGCGATATCGATCTTTTGTCTGAACTCGCGCGGCACAACGCAGTCGCGGTGAATCTTTCGGTAACGACGTTGGACGCAAAACTCCAACGAATCCTTGAACCGCGAACATCGCCGCCTGCCGCGCGGCTTGCGGCGGTCGCGCAATTGCGCGCGGCTCATATTCCAGTCGGCGTAATGGTGGCGCCGGTGATTCCCGGAATTAACGATCACGAAATCCCGGCGATTGTCGCCGCGTGCGCGAAAGCTGGCGCGCAATTCGCCGGCTACGTTTTGCTGCGCTTGCCATGGGCAGTCGCGCCGTTATTCGAGCGGTGGCTGGATGAGCATTTTCCAGAGCGGAAAGCGAAAGTGCTCGATCGGATTCGAAATACGCGCGGCGGCGATCGACTTTACGATTCACGTTGGCGCAAACGGCAGACGGGCGAAGGAATTTTTGCGCAACAGATCGAGAACATGTTCGAAGTCGCCTCCCGGCGCGCCAAATTCGGCGAGCGTCCGAAACTCTCGACGGCGGCGTTCCGCCGGCCTAACGAACAGCTGAAGTTGCTCTAGGTTTTGCCAGCGTCACTCGTCCCAAGATCGACATCATGAGCAGGCCGCCGACGACTCCGAACGGCGCCATGAAATAAAAATAACTGCCCCAGCTGCGGTCGAGCAGCATGCCGAGAAAATATCCGGCGAGACTTCCACCGAAGTATTGAAAAGAATCGATCACACCGGAAGCGAAGCCGGCCATTTTCGCGCCGCCGATGTCCATGGCGGCGGCCGTCCCGAGAATCGAATGGGTGGCGTTAGCGGTAAAAGAAATGAGAACGAGAAATAACACCGCAGCGTTCGCCGAATGAAATTGCGCCGCAGCCAGGATAATAATTGTCTCGAGAAAGTACAAGGCTCCTGCGACCGGTGCACGGCGACCGTTGAAAACCTTGTCGGAAACAAATCCGGAAAGAAGCGAACCGGCCGAAGCGACAAAGGGAATCGAGAAGGCGACGAGTTGAAATTGAGCCGACTGGTAATCGACATGATGCACCTCCAGCATGAAACGCGGGAACCATTGATCGATTCCCTGACGGACCGCGCCCGTGCAAGCGTAGGCCGCCGCAATGATCCAAACGACCGGATTTGAAACGATCGTGCGCAAGACATCGCTTACACGCGCGCGAACTTCGCCGCCCACTTCTTCATCCGGATTCACCGATGGAAATCCCGTCTCCTCCGGTGTGTCCTTAACGAAGATCGACATGCAGATTGCGACGAGCGTCGCGATTCCCGCCGGAATCCAAAATAGCCAGCGCCAATGTAGCGGTGGAATTTGCCACAGGCCTAGAAACACAAATCCCGCGAGTAATGCCGGGCCGAGTTTGAAAATACCGAGCCGTCCGAGATTAATCATGAAACCGAAAATGCCGGCGAAGCCTCCGCGCTCGGTGGGACGAAACCACGCAGCGTTTATTTTCACCATGCCGGGCGCACCGAACGCCTGCATGTAACCGTCGATGCCGCGAATCAGCACAAACAACCAGAGCAATCCCCAGAACGAGGCGACGCCGAACAAAATGTTCATCACGATTGTGCCGGCCGCGCCAATGAGCATGGCGCGCTTGCCGCCGAGACGATCGGCGAGCAATCCATTGATGATTTGTCCGCAGGCGTAGGCGAGCAGCGCAGTCGTAATGATCTCGCCCATTTGCGCTTTGGAAAATCCGAACTCCGTGCTGATGGCGCGATTGCTCAGCGACAGGTTGTAGCGGCACATGTAGAACGACGTGTAGAGCAGGCCGATGAACGTCCAGTTGAGTCCGCGGCGCGCGCGAAAACCGGGCGGATGTTTAATCGCTTTAATTGCTGTCATGGCCAAAGACGGTAAGAATGCTTGGCCATGCCGGAGAGAGACAACTAAAAACGGTGTTGAGCTTTGGCCAACATCTCAGACCGTGTGCAAGATCGACATATGAGTCTGAATATCCAGAACCTGCACATTGGAATGAAAGTCAGTCATCCGCGGTACGGCGTCGGCGCGGTGAAAGCGCTCACCCAACACACCGCCGATATTTCTTTTGATGACGCGCCGCGCACACTTGATCCGGCTTCCGCTGAGCTCAGTTCGGCCGAAGCGACCGCGACATTGAGTGAGCTGCAAGTCCCGCTCGCGAACCTGATCCGCGATACGGCGGACGCCGTGGTGGAAGCGTTGGGATTGGAAAAAAAAGACGTCATTATTGAGGGACTGGCGAATCGCTGGCAAAAGGGAAACCTCATCCTGCAATCGGCCGATACGTCGCTGCAACCGAAGGAAGTGCCGCTCGAAACCTTCTTCCACAAAATCGTGATGATCCGGAACAATCTGCGCGTGCTTGAGCAGAAAATAAATGCGAGCGATAAGCTGAGCGACGCCGACAAGTTCGACATCCAGCAATACATTACGCGTTGCTACGGCTCGCTCACGACGTTCAACGTCCTCTTCAAGGACAAAGCCGACCAATTTTCGACGAGTAAGTAACTCAGCTAATCCAAACCGTCTTTATATTCGTGAACTCGCGGATGCCTTCCGCGCCGAGCTCGCGCCCGTAACCGGAACGTTTCACGCCGCCGAACGGAATGCGCGGATCGGATGCGACCATGCCGTTGATGAATACCATTCCGGCTTCGAGTTCGCTCGCGAAAAGTTCCTGCTGATTTTTATCGCTCGTCCATGCGCTCGCACCAAGGCCGAAAACATTATCATTCGCGATCTCGATGGCTTCTCCTTCATCGCGCACTTTGAAAAAGGAGGCGACCGGCCCGAAGACTTCTTCATGATAAGCTGGCGCGTTTTTCGGAAGATCGACAAGTACCGTCGGCTCATAAAAAAAGCCTGGGCCGTTAATCCGATTCCCGCCGGTCAAACATTTCGCGCCGGCTGCGATTGATTTCTGCACCTGCTCATCAACCCCACGCAAAATCGATTCAGTGGCGAGCGGGCCGATTTCCGTGGTTTCGTCGAGCGGGTCGCCAATTTTGAGCGCGCGCATTCGTTCGACAAATTTCTGCAGGAAATCGTCGTAGATTTTCTCTGCGACGATGAAGCGCTTCGCCGCGATGCACGATTGACCCGTGTTGATCGTGCGCGCTTTCACGCCGGTGCTAAGCGCAGTTTCGAGATCGGCACTCGGCATGACGATGAACGCGTCGCTGCCGCCGAGTTCGAGAACCGCTTTTTTAATCTCGCGCGCCGCAACGCTCGCCACGGCGCTGCCGGCCCGATCGCTTCCCGTGAGCGTGACCGCTTTGACGCGAGGATCGACAATAATTTTTTCGACCTGCTCGGATTCAATCAGCAGTGTTTGAAAAATTCCTTCGTCGAAACCGGCCCGCCGAAAAACATCTTCGATAGCGAGCGCGCATTGCGGAACGTTCGCAGCGTGTTTTAAAAGCGCGACATTCCCGGCCATCAACGCCGGCGTGGCAAAACGAAATACCTGCCAAAACGGAAAATTCCACGGCATGATTGCAAGTACGGCGCCGAGCGGTTGATAACGAACATAGCTGCGGGCCGCATCGGTCTGCGCTGGCTGATCTTCGAGAAATCGCTCTGTGTTCTCCGCATAAAATCGACAGGCGCGCGCGCATTTTTCGATCTCGTCGATCGATCCGCGCAAAAGTTTTCCCATCTCCATGGTGATGATGTGCGCGAGTTTTTCTTTTTCCTGCTCGAGCAGCGAAGCGGCCGTCATCATCAGCTGCGCACGTTTGGCAAACGGCGTCCCGCGATGTTCCTGAAACGCGCGCGTAGCCGCCGCAATTTTTTTCTCGATCTGCGCTTCATTCAGCGCATCGAATTGTTTCAGCGTTTCGCCGGTGGCGGGATTGATCGACGCGATTGCCATTGTCGATCTTATAAACGCAGACCTTTGGGAATCAAAACGCGATCGAGCAAATCGAACATCCATTGCACGAGCAACGCGAGGACTGCGGCCGGAACCGCGCCCTGCAAAATCGTGGCGTGATCGTTCAGATTCAGTCCGCTCAAAATCGGTTCGCCCAGTCCGCCTGCGCCGATGAGCGCCGCGAGCGTGGCCGTGCCGACATTAATGACCGCGCTCGTTTTGATTCCGGCGAGAATCGTGCGCGCCGCGATCGGCAAATAAATTTTGCGCAAACGCGCGAACGGCTCAAGACCCAACGCAGTCGCGGATTCACGCAGCGGCACTGAAATTTCTTGAAGACCCGTCGCAGTGTTCCGTACGATCGGGAGAAGCCCGTAAAGAAACAATGCGGCTATGGCGGTGCGCGGGCTGATTCCGAAAAATGGAAGCGGCACGAGCAGCGCAAGCAGCGCGAGGGACGGAATCGTTTGCACAACCCCGGCGAATCCAAGAATCACGTGACCGATTACGCCGCCGCGACTCGCGATAATGCCAAACGGCACGCCGAACACAATCGCGAGGAGCAATGAAAATCCGGCGAGCTCGAGATGACGAGAAGTCCAGCGCCAGAGTTTGTGCGAGAAAGTCTCACCAGAATTATATGTCGATCTTGTTCCGAAAAATGAATTCGCCGCTGCAGAATAATTTTTTGTGCGTTCAGCTTCGGCATTGAGTGTAATCATCTTTTGCTCATCAATCGCGCCTTCCAGTTTGCGCAGCGCCGCAACCGCCTCCGCGGAAAGCGAAGATCGAAATAAAAAGACGGCGTCGTAGCGCGGAAAAAATTGTCGATCATCCTCGAGCGTGACAAGGTCGAACTCCGCGATTTTTGCATCGGTCGAATACGCGTCTTTCACGTCGATCGAACCGCTTTTGAGCGCGGCGTAACCAATGGCGTGATCGATTCCGATCACATTCGTGGGATGCAATTGATAATGCGCAGTCAGCGGCTGCCAGCCATCATGTCGATCTAAAAACTCGTGCGTCAGGCCGATCTTAAGATCGAGATGATTTTGCAGATCGCTGATTTTGCGAACGCCGAGTTTCTGGGCGCGATCACGGCGCATAACGAGCGCATAAGTGTTGTTGAATCCGATTGGGTCGGTCATGCCGACGCCAAATGTTTGCAGCGCTTCGCGCACCTGCTGAATCGACAATCGCTCGTCCGTCTTCAGAATTTCCTGCGCGATTGTGCCGGTGTATTCCGGATAAATATCGATCTGTCCGCCGCGCAGCGCTTGCCACACAATAATTGTGCCGCCCATTCCCTGTCGATGTTCCACGGCGATGTGCGCGTTTTCGAGAGAGCGCTGCGCAATTTCGCCCAGCACGTACGACTCGGTAAATTTTTTTGATCCGACGATGACGTTCGGCGCTGCTTCTGCTGGTGCAGAGAAAAATGTCACCACGAAGAGCACGAAGAACACGAAAGGAAGACGTAAAGATTCTTCGTGAACTTCGTGTCCTTCGTGGTGCACTAAGTTCATAAGAGTGCAACGCTCCGTTGCGCGTTGATGAAATCGGAAACGAAATTGTTCGCTGGTCTTTCGCGAAGATCGACAATCGAGCCGCGCTGCACGATGCGGCCTTCGTTCATCAGGACAATCTCGTCCCCTAGATAAGCGGCCTCGGCCAAATCGTGCGTGACCAGAATCGCGGTCTGCTGGAGACGCGCGAAAATCTCCTTCAGATCTTTTTGTAACGCGGCGCGCACGAGCGGGTCGAGCGCGCCGAGCGGTTCGTCGAGCAAAAGCAATTCGGGCGAAAGAATGAGCGCGCGCATCAAGCTGACGCGCTGACGTTGGCCGCCGGAAAGTTCTAACGGATAACGCGAGAGCAAACTTTCCGGGAATCTTGTCAGCGCGCACAATTCCGACAGGCGAGAAGACATTTCGTCTTCGCTTTTGCCGAGATGCCGCGGCAAAAGCAAAACGTTGTAGCGCGCGGTGAGATGAGGAAAAAGTCCGCCGTCCTGGATGACGTAGCCGATTCGCCGACGCATTTGTTGAACGTTCGCGTCGGTCACGGAAACATTGTCGATCTTGATTGTGCCGGAATCGGGATCGAGCAGGCGAATGATGAGGCGAAGCAATGTCGATTTCCCGCAGCCGCTCGGACCGATGAGAACCGTTGTTTTCTGTCGTTCCGCGCTAAAGTCGAGAGGAGAAAGCGCGGTGGCGCCACCAAATGTTTTGCTGACGCCGGCCAGTTCAACGAGCGCGCTCACGCTCGCTATCTTGCCACGCTGAAATAAAAAAGGCCAAACAACTGCGCGTCATCCGTCCAGAGATGCTCGAAAGAGAAGCCGACCGACTTGGCGAGCGCGATGAAACCTTCCCGCGAATGTTTGTAGGAATATTCGGTGAGAATTTTTTCGCCGGCATCGAAATGAAAATGTCGATCTTGTATCGCGACGGTCTGATCGATTTCGCTAACGAGATACATCTCGATGCGGCCTTCTTCGGAATTATAAATCGCGTTGTGCCGCCACTGCGCGATGTCGAAGTTTGCGCCGAGCTCGCGGTCGGCGCGCACGAGCAGGTTTAAATTAAACTCGGCCGTGATGCCGGTGCGGTCGTTATAAGCGCGCTCGATTATTTCCGGGTCTTTTTTCAGATCGACGCCGATCAATAGTCCGCCCCCCGTGCCGCTAAGATCGACAATGCGTCGCAGAAATTCGCCGGCCTGCTGCGGCTCGAAATTGCCAATGGTCGATCCCGGGAAGTAGACAATTTTGCGCGCGGGCTCACTGCGAGACTTGGGGAGCTCGAACGGTTGCAAATAGTCCGCGCACACCGGCAAAATTTCCAAATGCGGAAAGGTGCGCCGAAAAAGTGCAGCAGACTTTTCCAGTTGTTTGACTGAAATATCGATTGGGATGTAAACGGACGGCTCGCGCAATTCTTCCAGCAGAATGCGCGTCTTGGTTCCCGCGCCCGTGCCGAGGCCGAGCAGTTCGCAGCGCGCGCCGAAGCACTGCGCCATTTCGTGAGCATGGAGCCGCAGGATCGCGGTCTCAGTGCGCGTGATATAATATTCCGGCAGCTCACAAATCTTTTGGAACAAAGCTGCGCCGCGCGCATCGTAGAAAAATTTGCACGGCAAAGTGCGTGGCCGTTGCGACAGGCCGCGAAGCACTTCCTCGAGAAAATCCGATTGCGCCGGCTCGAGATCGAGCACGGCTGCGGCTGAATGATTCATTTTGGATCGCGCGCGAGCCGAATTCCGGTGAACTGCCAGCGTTTTTCCGGCTGAAAGAAATTTCGATAGGTGCGACGAATGTGCGTGCGGGACGTCGCGCAGGAGCCGCCGCGCAAAACGTATTGGTTGCACATGAACTTGCCGTTGTATTCGCCGAGGGCGCCCGCTTCCGCGCGATAACCGGGATAAGGCGAGTAGGAGCTGCGCGTCCATTCCCAAACGTCGCCGAACATTTGTTGAAGTTGAAGATGTCGATCTTGTCCGGAAGATGGACATTGCTGCGGATGAAATGTTTCGTTTTCCACGAAATTTCCGTCGATCGGACAATCCGCCGCGACGCGCTCCCATTCGAATTCTGTGGGCAAACGTGTGCCGCTCCAGTTAGCAAAAGCGTCGGCTTCAAAATAGCTGACGTGCGTGACCGGCTCAGATTCTTCGATGCGTCGAAAACCTGACAACGTGAAGTTCCACCATTCGCCATCACGCTTTTCCCAATAAAGCGGCGCCTGCCAGCGTTGCTCGTTCACCGTCATCCAGCCTAACGAGAGCCAAAATTCGGAGCGGGCGTAACCGTTATCTTCCATGAAGGCGATGTATTCGCCGTTCGTGATCGGGCGCGAGGCAAGCGAAAAGGCCGGGACGAGCGCGCGATGACGCGGCCCTTCGTTATCATAAGAAAATCCGCGACCGTCGTGACCGATTTCGAGAATTGTTTCCTCAAAATCGAGGAATTTCAAAGACGCAATGTCGATCTTTTTATTGTCGATCTTGTGTTCGCGAAAAATCGGGTAAAGGGGATTTTGCGCGAAAACATGTTTGATGTCGGTGATGAGCAACTCCTGATGTTGCTGCTCGTGATTAAGTCCGAGCGTTATGAGCGGCTCGATCTCATCGAGCGATTTTTCATCCGCGCTTAAAAGCAGATCGGCAATGTGCGCATCGATTGACGATCGATAGCGATAAGTTTCGTCGACGGTCGGACGCGAGATCAGGCCGCGCAGATCGCGCCGATGCATGTCGCCGGCGGCGTTGTAGTAAGAATTAAAAAGAAAGGCGTACTGCGGAACTTCCGGCCGGTAACCGGTGATCCATTTTTTCAGAATGAAGGTTTCGAAAAACCAGGTGGTGTGGGCGAGATGCCATTTGGTCGGGCTGACGTCGGGCATCGATTGCACGACGCAATCTTCCGGAGCGAGGCCTTTGCCCAATCGCGCGGAAAAATTTCGGACTTCGTGAAAGCGGGCGAGCAGATTTTCCGCACGCGAGGTGGCGCGTGGCGGTCGCGGAGCTGCGGCCGGCGGTCGATCCACTCTTGCGGCCGCAGTTGAACTCAAGTGATTCCGCCTTCCTCTTCGAGTTCTTCCTTGCGCGCTTCGAGCATTTGATCGTGGACTGCTTCTTCGTTGCCTCCGGTGACCAGCTGTTCGCCCAGCGTTTCATCTTCATCCTCGCGTGTGCGCGGCGCGCGATGTCCGGTGTCTTCGGCGACGATTTCCCATTCATCCCGCAAATTCACATTCTCTTTAGTTTCCTCGGGCGGCATGGGCACGCTCGCGCCGAGCAGCTCCTGCCGCGCCTGTTCCCAATCGGCATCGGTAAATTCGTTCGGATCGCGTTCGTCGATCATGGCGATTTCGCGTGCGCGTTTCTCCACTGTTTCGGGCGAAGGCACGCCGACTCCGTTGCCGTGCACCGAAATTTTTCCCGCTCCCGGTTGTGAGTAATCGTTCATACTTAATAATACGAACTGAGGCGCCCAAATGTGCGCATCAACCTTTGCAGTACAGATTGCGCGCGCGCAACGCAAGCGTCCAGTACTGGGCCCCAAGATCGACATAAAAATGAGCGCACCAAAAATAATCCCGCTGGAGAAGGGCGGACGGATCGCTGTTCAAGAATATGGTGATCCACACGGCGCGCCGGTGATTTTTTGCCACGGCTGGCCGAGCTCTCGCACGATGGCGGCATTGACCGACCAGGCCGCGCGCGAAGTGGGCGCGAGAATTATTTCGCCGGACCGGCCGGGGATTCGCGATTCCTCGTTCCATCCAAATCGCCGGCTGCTGGACTGGCCGCCGGTGATGGGCGAGATCGCGCGCCAGCTCGAGTTAGAAAAATTCCGCATGCTCGCCATCTCAGGTGGCGCGCCTTACGCGTTCGTCACCGCGTGGGCCATGCCGGAAAAAGTGGACGCGATCGCAGTGGTGAGCGGCGCGCCGCCGATCAGCGAACTGCAAGAGCAGGAAGGTTTGCTCACGCTTTATCGCTGGATGCTCGCACTTTATGGGAAGCGGCCGCGTTTATTGCGAACACTCTTTCATTTGGTGCGCCCGTTTGCATCGGTACGGCCGCCGATTCGCATTCGGCCGATGCTTTTGAAATTGCTTCCGCCGTCGGATGCGGATGTGCTCCGCGATGCCGCAGCTTTTGAAGCTTGCTTCGAAAGCCAACGGCAGGCGTGGCGTGCATCGGTGCATGGCGTAATGGCTGACGCCGAGATTTATGCGCGACCGTGGGGTTTCTCGTTGGATGAAGTGCGTGTCCCCGTTCGTTTGTGGCATGGAAAAATCGATCGCGCATTTTCATTTCGGCTGGCCGAGGAAATAGCGGCGCGCCTTCCGAACTGCCAACTGCGTTTGATCGAAAATGCCGGCCATTATTCGCTTCCCATCCGGAACATGCGCGAAATTCTTGTCGATCTTCTGGCCACTTCCGCGGCATAACTTTTGCGTTCGGTGAAAGGCGGGGCAAACTGAACAGTGGAAGATTTTACCGCGGGCACGACGCATAGCCAGCCGTCGCGCCGTCAAACTACGCTCGGCGATGCGCAATTCGATGCGCGTGTGCGCGAGCTCGTGGCCGATTGGGGCGCGGACAAATCGCCGGCGCTGATCGAGGAAATGATCGTGACCGCGCTAAAAATGGCGCGCGACAAAATGAGCGTGGCTGATCTCAAGCTGATGAATCGCACGCTCAAGGAAATGCGTTACGCGGCCAAGGTCTTCGCGCCCTACACGAACATCCGCAAAGTGGTTGTGTTCGGTTCGGCGCGCATTCCGCCGGGTCAAGCGGAGTTTCAGGTGGCGGAAGAATTCGCGCGCAAGATTGTCGCCCACGATTACATGGTGGTGACGGGCGGCGGCGAAGGCGTGATGGGCGCGGCGCAACGCGGCGCCGGACGCGAGCACAGTTTCGGGCTGAACATTCGATTGCCTTTCGAGCAACAAGCCAACGAAACAATTTTGGGTGACGCGAAGCTGATCAACTTCAATTACTTTTTCACGCGCAAATTAAATTTCGTGAAAGAGACGCACGCCTTTGCTCTTTTTCCCGGCGGGTTCGGCACGATGGATGAAACTTTCGAAGTGCTTACGCTCATGCAAACGGGGAAAGCGCGCGTGCTTCCCGTAGTCCTGCTCGACAGGCCGGACGGAACTTACTGGGAGACGTGGATGAAATTTTTGACCGAGCATTTGTTCAAGCTCGGCTTCATCTCGGCAGAAGATTTTTATCTGTTCAAGATCGCGCACAATGTCGACGAAGCGATCGCGGAGATTTTGCAATTCTATAAGATATATCACTCTGCGCGCTGGGTGGGGGAACAACTGTCCATTCGCCTTTCGCGCGCGCTTTCGCCTGAGGCGATTGTCGATCTTAACGACAAGTTCAGCGATCTCGTGCGCGCCGGCGCGATTGTGCAAACGGGCGCGCTTCGCCAGGAAAAGAACGAGCCGGACATCTGGAATTTACCGCGCCTGGTCTTAACACCGCACCGTCGCGCTTTCGGCCGCTTTCGTCAGCTCATCGACGCGATCAATCTGGCTGGATAAGATCGACATTCATGCGCCGAGCGCCCGGTACGAAAAAAAATCCCACGTCGCTCTTGAGCACGCCGGCGATCCATCGCGCCGTGCTGAATGCGCTTGGAAAAATCGGCGAAGAATTCGAAGGCGATTATCTCGATGTCGGCAGCGGCGAAGGCCGGCTGCTTCAACCAATTGTCGAGCGATATAAGCTGCGAGCGTTCGCTTGCGATTACACGGAGCGCCTGATGAGAGTGCCCGGTCAGCGCGTGGAGATTGTCGATCTTAACCGGCAAGCGCTTCCGTATCCCGACAATCAATTTGCGCTCGCCACCTGCGCGGAGACAATCGAGCACCTGGACAATTTTCGGGCGGTGCTGCGCGAGATCTATCGCGTCTTGCGGCCGGGTGGATGGGTCATCGTCACGACGCCGAACATTCTTAATCTGCGCTCACGTTTGCGCTATCTCACGTTTGGTTTTCACAATTTGTTCGGGCCATTGGCGGTCGGCGAAGAAAAAATCCACAATACTTATGGTCACATCAGTCCGATTGGATGGTTTTATCTTGCGCACGCTTTGCTCACGATCGGTTTCGATCGTTTGCAATTGAGCGTCGATCGTTATCAGCGGCGCTCGATCTTTGCGCTGCCATTTTTTTATTTGCCGATTCGTTTAGGAAGCGCGATTTCCGCCTACCGCGAGCTTCATCGCATGCGCACCATCAATGCGCAAAACCAACCGCTCGTGCGCGCGATGAGCAGCCTGGATATTTTGCTCGGCCGAACGCTGATCGTGGCCGCTCAGAAGCCGCTTACGACTTCTTCGCTCTCCTGAACGAGGGCCGGCGTCGGGCTCGTGACAAGATCGACATCTTCGTGTTCGTCGATCAAGGCCGCATCGACACGCATTTTTGCCTGCATCATGCGATCGAAAGAGAAGCATTTGCGCGCGAGCGCGAGACCGTTGGCTGCGCAACGGGCGGCGAGTTGTTCATCCGAAATAAAGCGCAGAATGGCGGCCGCCATTTCGCGGGAGTCGCCGCGCTCCACGAGCAACCCATTTTCACCGTCCTGAATGACTTCGGGAATGTCGCCCACCTTCGTGGCAACGAGCGGCCGGCCGCTGGCGAGCGCTTCGCGCAACACGATCGGCGACGCCTCTGTGCAGCGCGATGCGATCACGACGATGTTTGCGGCGGCCAGAATTTCCGGCGTGTCCCAGCGATAACCGAGCATGACGATTTTTGGCTCCAGGCCGCCGTCGTAAATCGCCTGCCGCAGTTTCTGTTCGCCGCGCCCGTTCTTGGTGCCTTTGCCGACGAAAATAAAATGCGCGTCCGGACATTGCTGCAAAACAAGCTGCGCGGCTTTGACGAGCGTCAATTGTCCTTTGTCCGAGCGAATCATGCCGATGTTGGCGATGAGCGGCGTGTTCGCGGCCAGACCCATTTCCTGTCGGAACTTCATCCCGCTGCGCGACGGATTGAACTTCGAAAGATCGACACCCGACCCGATGACTTCGATTTTCTCCGCGGCCACGCCGTCCTGCTCGATGAGTTGTTGCTTGATCACCTGCGCATCGGCCACAATTTTTGCGCAGCCGTATTTATAAATGAATGCGCGGTTCTTTTTCCCGAGCGGATTCGTGATGCAGCGCGCGCGCGTCACGGGCATGCCGCAAAGATAAAGCGGGAAACAAAGCCAATGATCTTTCGAGCTGTAGGTTTTGATCAGCTGGATCTGATGCCGGCGGCAAAACCACCAGATGCGAAATGAGACGATCGGATCGATGCGCTGGCGCAAGGGCATCGCGACCACGCGCGTGCCGAGCTCCTTCGCTTTTGAAAAAACTTCGCTCTCCGGATCGCAAATCAACCAGGCCTGATGGCCGTGTTCGTTCAGCCAATTAATTTCCAGGCACGTGCGAAATTCCTGTCCGCCCCAACTGCCGCTGCTCTCGAGATGAAGTAAGTTCACGATGACGTTTCGCTAAGCTTGACTGACTTCTCCGCGTTTTTCGAGAATATAATCGTGGATAGAATTGACGTTGCGCAGGGCGCGCCCGGCTACCTCCGAATTCGGCACGCTCACGCCGAAGGTTTTTTCCATGCTCACGGCCAGCTCCAGCGCATCAATGGAATCCAGCCCCAGGCCTTCGGGACCAAAGAGCGAAAGGTCATTGTCGATCTTGTCGGGAGTGGTTTGTAGCATCAAATTTTTTACGAGCATCTCTTTGATGCGCATGTGCAAATCGGCTTCGGCCATAAACGCGGTGCCGAAGTTGTCTTAGTCGAGGCTCCGCGTCAATCGCGTAAGATCGACAATTAGACCTGATCGGCCTTGCTGCCAGGGGCGACGTTCTGATTAGGATCAGGCCGAGCCTCGGTGGGCGTTGGCTCGTTCTCGATCCGGGGAACGGTCGCTTGTGCCGGACGCACGTCCGCAGTCGCGGCGGGAGTGCCGGGCTTATCGGCCTTGTGCAACTCGTCGCTAAATTCGTCCTTCGCCTTCTGAAATTCCTTGATTGCCTGGCCCATACCGCGCGCAAGCTCGGGCAATTTCTTGGCACCGAACAAAACAAGGATGATCAACAGAATGATGATCAAATCCGGCCCGGCCAAGTTCATGAAACTGGCGATGAGAAAGCTCATAGACTGGGATCGAACATGAGACCGATTGGGCAACTTGCAAGGTATTTCCTGCCGGCGCCCCTTGCGGCGGCCGGTGCCTTTAAGGCGTCGCGCTTGAGTCCGAGGTGACTGATTGCGGCCCTTCTGAAGTGGTCGTCCTTTCGGTTGGCTGGCTTGGGACTTGTTGAGTTACCGGGATGGAAGGTCCTTTTTGCGCGATCCGCGTGCTGGGACGGCGTGTGATGCTCGATTTGCGGACGTAGTTTTGATAACGCCGCTGTTCGCGGCCGCGCGCCGTCAGCATGGAGCAGCCGGTCAAACTCAGCAGCAATACGCACACGAGGAATCGTGATCTTAGAAGAGTGTTCACTTGGATGTGGGGTGAGAAGCAGTTCGTTAACAGCAAGAGTCGTGCGGGAGGCGCACCGTTGTTACGGAAAAGCCGGCCGCGCGCGTCGGCGCTTTTAAAAATGGGACGCGACCTCACGCGTCCTCGAATCACAAGAGACCGCGTACGCAATTCACGGCGCGCAAATAAATCCGATGCGGCCCGCCGCGCATGAGCTCTTCGCCGACCAAATCTACTGGATCGTTCCGCGCCGCAGGCAGCCGCTGACGCATGCATTCCTTGCCGGCGGTGGCAAGCGTCACATCGAGTAGATCGGAGCCGTGTTCGTGTTTCACGAGAAATTCGCGTTCACTGTCGCTCAACAGGCAGCGGCTGATCGGTTCGCCGGCTTTTTCCTTGAAAACAAAATTGATCGGCGTTTTTTCCGTGCGCTGGAATTGAATCTTGCCGTTCGCATTTTTCTGTTCCGTTTTCCAATTCAACTGCGCTGCCAGCCAGCCCGCGAGCAACATCGCAGTCGAGCGATAACCCGGCGCGTAATCGATTTCGGCATTGTCGATCTTGCCGAAATGATGATGCGAGCTGGGATGATCGAAAAATTGCGCGACCGCGAGGCGCATTTGCACAAGGCGCGTCCAATTCAAATCGCACAGCACGATGCGCTGCTTCGCTTCGGCTTGCGCGGATTCGATCAGCCGCATCTGCGCATCAAAATCGCTCCACGTCTGGCTGTCGTAGATCACGCGATCGACCCAGGCCCAAAGTTGCGGGTCCATCGGCCCGCGAAATTGATCCTGCCACCAAAGATAAAATGGGAGATCCGAATCGAGATGCGAAAAGACGATGTTCGGCAGCAAAGTCGTGCACGGACCTTCCAGCGAAAAGGAAAGCTGCTCCGAACAAATTTGCTTGGTGCCCGCGCGGCTGACGTGGCAATTCGCACCGATCCAGGCTTGCACGTTGTTTTCCTTTGCGCTCGGGTTCCCGGAAATCACCAATGCGCGACACGCATGGCTTTGAGCGACTTGCGAAACAATCTCCGTGTTTTTCGAAAGTGAATCGGGCGCTTCGCTGTAAACCGCCAGGTTGATTAACGACGCGCGTGTTTTCGCGTCGCCGCTCTCTTGCCAGAGCCTTTTAAGCTCCTTGTCGATCTTGCCGATTTCCACCGGCAATCCCGGCGATTGGTTTTCAGTTGGAGCCGGCATATTAGGGATTGGGCCCCTTCAAAATCGCCGCCACGTCCGGCCATCGCGCGCCAGCAGCGCATCCGCTTCATCCGGTCCCCACGAGCCCGCCGGATAGAAAAACAATCCCGGCTGATCTTTTTTCGCATGCCACGCTTCTTCGATCGCGTCGATGAACATCCAGGCTTGCTCCACTTCATCGCGCCGCGCGAAAAGCGTGGCGTCGCCGCTCATCGCATCGAGCAGCAACCGCTCGTACGCTTCCGGACTCGCTTTGCCGAATGACGTCCCATAATGAAAATCCATTTTCACCGGCTCGATCCGGAAAGTTGTGCCGGGCATTTTCGCCTGCATGCGCAACGAAATGCCTTCATCCGGCTGAATGCGGATGACGAGCACGTTTTCATCGAGCGCGGTCATTTCCTTGTTGAACAAAACAGCCGGCGCCTTTTTGAAGTGGATCGACATCTCCGTGCCCGACTTCGGCAAGCGTTTGCCGACGCGCATGTAAATCGGCACATCAGCCCAGCGCCAGTTGTCGATGTTTAAGCGCAGCGCAACAAAAGTTTCGGTCATCGATTTTGGATCGACATTTTTTTCCTGCCGATAACCAAGGACCGATTTGCCCGCGATCGCGCCTTCGGCGTACTGACCGCGAATAACTTCGGTCGCGACATCTTTGCCCGAGTAGCGCCGGAGCGAGCGCACCACTTTTACTTTTTCATCGCGCACGCTGTCGGCGCGCAGATCGGTCGGCGCTTCCATTGCGACGAGACAGAGCAATTGCAGCAAATGATTCTGCACCATGTCGCGCAACGCGCCCGCGCCTTCGTAATATCCGGCGCGCCCTTCCACGCCGAGCGTTTCCGCCGCCGTGATCTGCACATGATCGATGTAACGGGTGTTCCAAAGCGGCTCGAAGATCGCGTTCGCGAAACGCAGCACCAGAATGTTTTGCGCCGTTTCTTTTCCGAGAAAATGATCGATCCGATAAGTTTGGTCCTCGGCAAACGAATGGCTCACCACGCGGTTAAGCTCACGCGCCGTCGCGAGATCGGTCCCGAACGGTTTTTCGACAATGGCGCGCGCCCAACTTCCTTCGCGCGCTTCGTTCAGACCGGCCGCTTTCAGGTTCTTGATGATCGGCTCGAATTGATCGGGCGCGACCGCCAGATAAAAAAGACGATTGCCGCGCGTGCCGCGCTCCTTGTCGATCTTGTCCAGTCGTTCGGCGAGCTTCTTGTAACCCTTCTCATCGCCGAATTCGCTTTGATGATAGTAAAGCGATTCGCCAAACCCTTTCCAAATTTCGTCGCGCACCGCTTGCCGCGAAAATTTTAGCGTTGCTTCTTCCATCTCTTTGCGAAAATCCTCGTCGCTCTTTTCGCGACGCGCGAAACCGATCACAGCCACGGCCGGCGGCAGGTCGCCGTCGTGCGCCAGATTATAAAGAGCCGGAATTAATTTCCGGTGCGTCAAATCGCCGGTCGCGCCGAAAATCACGACGCTGCAAGCCTGCGGCACCGCGCGCGTCGATAATCCTTCGCGTAACGGATTGGTTTGCTGTTGATCAGGTAAGCGACTCATGAATTACCCGCAGATTACACAGAGTCGCCCGCGTTAGGTAAGCCGAATCTTTTCACAACGACCATATATCGCGGGCATGCCATGCCGATCTTTTGTAGCGGCCGTCTGCGACCGCCGCAATATTCAACTATGTCGCCACCAATCCACGCAGTCATTTTCGATCTCGACGGCGTCCTCGCCGATTCCGAGCCGACTTGGGACGAGATCGACGCACAATTGTTAGGCGAATATGGAGTAAAATATCGTGGCGAATATCACCGCGAAGTCCTCGGCGTGAGTTACCGGGCCTCGGTCGAGTTTTTCAAAAAGACGTTCGATATCAACGCGCCGACGGAAGAAATGATGAAACGCCGTGGCGAAATCGCGACCGAGTTCTTCGCAAATCGCATCGGTTTGTTTCCGCAAGTGAAAGAAGTCTTGGAAGAATTGCGGCAGATGGAATTGAAGCTCGCGGTCGCGACGAGCTCCGTCGGCGCATCCGCGCGACCGTTCTTAGATCGACATCTACTCACGTCGTTCTTCGAAGTCATCATCACCGGCGACGAAATCGAACGCGGCAAACCGCATCCGGCTATCTACCTCCGCGCTGCCGAAAAACTCGGCGTCGCGCCTAACGAATGTCTCGTCATCGAAGATTCACTTTCAGGTGTCGCTGCCGGCAAAGCCGCCGGAATGCGCGTCGCCGCCATTCCTGATCGCCGCTTTGTCGATCCACATGAATACGAAGAGAAATCCGACTACCTACTCAGTGACGTTTTGGAAATTTTGGCAATCGTTTGCACCTAAGGCCGTCGCATTACGGTCGAGGCTCTTTGACCGCAAGCAACTCGTTCACAAACGGCAGTAAGCTTTGCAGATGCGAAAAGAAGGTCGCCGTAATCAGAAGGAAGGTTCCTTTGAACTCAACGAATTTCGTTCTGTTCCCTTCCCAGTCTTTGTAGCGCGCGACGGCCTCGGGATTATCTCGATGCGCATATTTGCCCCACAGAAACGTTTCGAATATTTCGCGATTTGTTTCGCCGGAGTTTGGCAGACTTGTCTGATCGAAAAACGAATTGAGCCCGAGTCGGTAGGCGTTAAAGCCATTCCACCAAAGCGGGTTTCGGACACCTACTCGCTCCTCGAAAATTTTCGCAATTTCTCGAACCGAGCATCGCTCTCTTCCATGATAAAGCATTCGTAGCGTAAGCAAAAATGAGCGCAAATGCTCTTCGTCCAATCCCCTAATTGCGGCGGCAACCACTTCCTTATTTTCTGTTCGTACATTCCACTCTATTTGACTCCTGTGGAGCAGGTTTTTGAATATTGCGTAGTCTTGAAGTTCTTCGACGAGCTCGCAGAATCGCTCTAGCGATGCCCGCTGTTTGTCATCCGGAGGTTCGACCCAACTTAGGCTGTGCTCTTTGTTGAAGGCGCGGCACCATTCTAATGCCTGCTCATCGACGTCAGTCATAAAAAAGCTCATCCGAGCACTCTAGCGTCAGTAAGGGATTTCTTTTGTTCAACAAAGGAATTCAGCTGCGTAACTAATGAGCAATTAGTTTTCTCATTTCGTATTCAAAATCAGGAGGTGTTCTGTCTTTTTCCGGGAGTGCTGCGATATGAGCAACAAAGTTGTCGACGCGGGGCTGGTTGTACTGACGTAGGCGACGCAAAATTGCGATATTGTGTCCAATCATGTGACTAATTCGCAGATCCTTGTCATCGACAAAGCTACGCCATTCCGGGTCGGAGAATGCGATGTAAAAAGGGTTCGAGAATTGGTTGTCGTCGTCAATGTTCATTCCGGGCAAGTCTGTTGAAAAAGCCATGAAGGAACGAGTGCGCGCGTTTTCGATGTTGTCCGTTACCCAGTCGAAAGATCTAATTGCAACGCGATTATCGTCAGCCAATTGATTGCGCTTATCTGCGAACTTAGCCGCTGCGTCATTGCGACGGCCCATCAAAATTTGGAACTCAAAATGATGTTCGCCGGTCATGCGATGATGCTTGGACGGAAAGAGTCGTTTCGTCTCTGCCGGATTCTCAGCGAGCCAAGCTTTCCAGTCACGAATCTGTTGCATCGCGTGCGTTAGCCGTGCGCTCGGGTTGCCACCTGCTGTGAACGCCGGCTCGTGCGGGGTCTCGATTTCGATAAATGTGTAAACGAAGCCATAGCTCCTTTGACTCGATGCGATGCCAAAATCGATCGCGTGATCGGCACCAAGTCTGAGCTTTGAAAATACTAGTTCTTCCCGAGAGAACGGAGTCGAAAGACAAAACGCCGCGTGTTCGTGGACAAATCGCTGATACGCTTCTTCGCTTTTTGTCTCGTCTAGCAGGAGAGCACGCCATTCCTCGAGTATGCGCTTATGGGTCGGGCTGCCTGTGACACGTATCCATGGAACGTGCATGATGCTCTCGCGTGGGAATTAACTCGGCAGCGGAAATCTCCGCGTCATCTCGCGCACTTTGTCGCGGACGCGATTCAAAGCCGCTTCGTCGGTGCGATTCGTTAGGGCTTCGGCCATGAGATCCGAAATCTCGAGCATTTCTTCTTCGCGCATGCCGCGCGTAGTCACGGCCGGTGTGCCGACGCGGATGCCGCCGGGTTTGAAGGGCGAGCTGGTGTCGAATGGGATGGCGTTCTTGTTCACGGTGATGCCGGCGCGATCGAGAATTTCCTGCGCTTCTTTGCCGTTCAAATCCTTCGGGCGAAGATCGACAAGCATCAAATGATTGTCGGTGCCGCCGCTGGTGATGCGGTAACCGTGTTTCGTTAGGCCGGCGGCGAGCGCTTTGGCGTTGACCACGACCTGGCGCTGATAATCGCGGAATTGCGGTTGCAACGCTTCGTGAAAACAAACCGCTTTCGCCGCGATGACGTGCATCAGCGGGCCGCCTTGCACGCCGGGAAAAACCGTCGCGTCGATTTGTTTTGCGAAATCCGCTTTGCACATCACGATGCCGCCGCGCGGGCCGCGCAAACTTTTGTGCGTCGTCGTAGTGACGAAATGCGCGTGCGGAATCGGGCTCGGATGTTGTCCGCCGGCGACGAGACCGGCGATGTGCGCCATGTCGATGAAAAGCAGCGCGCCGACCGAATCTGCGATTTTGCGCATGCGCGGGAAATCGATGATACGCGGATAAGCCGACGCGCCGGCAGTGATCATCGCCGGCTTCACTTCCTCGGCTTGTTTTTGCAGCGCGTCGTAATCGATCGTCTCGGTTTTTTCCGACACGCCGTATTGCGAGACGTTGTAGAATTTGCCGGAAAAATTCGCCGGATGTCCGTGCGTGAGATGGCCGCCGTGCGCAAGGTTCATCGCCAGAATTTTGTCGCCCGGTTTCAGCACCGAAAAATAAACGGCCATGTTCGCCTGCGCGCCGGAGTGCGGCTGCACGTTGACGTGTTCGCAATTGAATAAACGTTTCGCGCGATCGATCGCGAGCTGTTCAGCGGTATCGACATTCTCGCAGCCGCCGTACCAACGTTTCTTCGGATAACCTTCGGCGTATTTGTTCGTGAGCACGCTGCCTTGTGCTTCCATGACGGCGCGACTGGTGAAATTTTCGGAAGCGATCAGCTCGATATTTTCGCGCTGACGTTTCTCTTCCGCCGCGATCGCATCAAAGATTTCCGGATCGACATTGCGCAAACTTCCGCCGCCGGAAATTGTCGATCTTGTCTCGGCGGAATGGACAGGCGGCGACGAATCGCTCATGCGATACGATGAACCGCCGCCGCCGCGCGCGCCAGTCGGAACCGCGACTTCGCTTTGTTCGACAAAGGCGAGGACGCTCGGCAGCGCGTTTTTAATGGTGCTCGCGCATTCTTCGTAAACGTCGAGGCCGAGACCAATCGGGTCGGGCACATCGCGCCAGACGGTTGCGCCCGGCTCTTCAAATTCGCGCAGCAGAAAAGATTTCTCGGCGCCGTGCGGAAAGAGCATGTGGATCGTTTCGAGATGCGCGCCCGTCATGGCGAAAATGTGCGTGGCGCGATCGACCAGTGTGGCGGTGAGCGGTTCGCTGCGCAGTTGGCTAATGTCCACGCCTTCGCGTTCCAGCACTTCGATCGCATACAAACTCGGCGGCTGGCCGCGCACCGCATGCACGCCCGCGGAAAAAACTTCCATGTCCTTGCGATTGCCGAGCATGCGACGGAACAAGCCTTCCGCCATGGGACTGCGGCAGATGTTTCCCGTGCAGACAAAAAGAATTCGTTTCACGATGAGCGCGCGCCGTGAAGGTGCGCATCGGCAAAGTAAGTTCGAACAAAATCAAGTCAACGCGCGCACTTGAGTGAAGCGCGCCCGCTGTGGCAGCATCGCCGGCGATGAATCGCACCTTCGTTATGTCGATCTTGGGGATTGTCGATCTTGCGCTCGCGTCGGTTTCGTTTGCCGAAATCAAAACGGAGCAACTGCTCGTCGCCACAGCGCGCGATTGGTCGAGCGAGTCCGGCACGTTGCAGAGATTTTCAAAATCTTCCGGCAAATGGATTGCGGTTGGAGTGCCAATTCCGGTCGTGTTCGGAAGCGGCTTGGCTTGGGGCGTCGGCTTGGATCGACATTCCAAAACCGGTCCGCAGAAAATGGAAGGCGACAAACGCGCACCGGCTGGAATTTTTTGGCTCGGCCCGGCCTTTGGCTACGATGCGCAGCCACCGAGCGGAAGTCTGTTTCCGTACCGGCAGGCGACGGAAAACGATTACTTCGTCGATGATCCCGAGTCGGCCAGTTACAATCGCTGGCTGCGTTTGAAGAACAACGAGGATCCGCACAAACTGTTTCGCTCGGCCGAGCGCATGAGATGGCCGGACGGCGTTTATGAATTAGGCGTGGTCGTCCATCACAACATGTCGCCGGTAATGAAAGGCAGAGGCAGCGCGATTTTTTTGCATGTCTGGAACGGACCGGACAAACCAACGGTCGGTTGCACCGCGATGTCGAAAACGGATATGTCGATCTTGTTGCGCTGGCTCGATCCGGCGAAGCAGCCGCTTCTCGTGCAAGCGCCGGCGAACGAGCTGCCGCAATTGCTTGCGCAAATCGGCGTAAACATTCCGCGATAACGCGAGCGCGCATTCGCGGGCGCGCAAAGAATTGCTAAAGTCGCGCCGTGCCTTCGCCTTGGAAAAAATTTCGCTACCGCTTTGAATGGCTGGCGCTCGCCGCGCTGGCGAAATTAATTCCGCTGCTTTCGCGCAAGGCCTGCGCACGCTGCGCTCGAATTTTCGGCGCACTGGCCGCGACTTTCGATCGCCATGGCCGGCGCGTGGCGTTGAGCAATCTCGAAGCCGCATTCGGCGACCGTTTTTCTCCGACGCAAAGATCGACAATCGTGCGGGAGTCGTACCAGAACTTCGCGCGCACCATGCTCGATCTTTTTTGGGCGCCGCGTCTGACGCGCGAAAATTTTCTTCGTTACATCGACATAGAAGATTTGGAGCGTTTTAAAAAAGAAATCGCGCCGAGCGGTTCGTGCATCTTCGCCTGCTTGCACTACGGCAATTTCGAATGGGTCAGTCTCGGCATGGGTTTCGCGGGATTTCCTTCCGGCATCACGGCGCAAGAATTTAAAAATTCGCGGATCGATCCGATCTTCAATTCGCTGCGAACAGTTTCCGGTCATCACATCGTGCCGCGCGAAGGCGCGATGTTGCGGTTATTCAAAGACCTGAAACGGAAAGGCCGCATCGCGCTCTTAATAGATTTGAGTTTGGTGGCGGAGCGGACGGCCGTGGTGATCGATCTTTTCGGTCTGAAAACATCGACAACTTTCGCGCACGCCTGGCTGCATGAGCGAACCGGCTCGCCCATCATTCCAATTTACGCCGAGTCGCAGCCCGATGGTCGTTGTCGCGTCTTCATTCAATCGAAGCTGGAAGTTGCGCCGAATGCGACCAATCAGCAGGTCGCGCAAGCGTGTTGGGACCGCTTCGAGCCGATCATTCGCGAAAACCCGTCGGCCTGGCTTTGGAGTTACAAACATTGGCGCTACCGTCCGGCGGCCACGCCGCGCGCGTATCCGTTTTATTCGCAATTCTCGCAGGACTTCCAGGCGCTCATTCAATCCGGCGGCGAAAATTCGGCGAGCGTCGCGGAAGAATAAACATCGAAGCGGCGCGGCCTCGTAATTGACAAAACCCGCGTCATGCGCTCTGCAATAAGGCGTATGCGATTCAAATATCCCTCCGTTTTATTTTCTGCGTTCGTCCTCGTTCTTTTCCTGACCGGCTGCGAAAGCGGGCGCATGTCGTCGGCCAATTACCATGTCACCGCCTATCGGCCGAACGATCCGGAGAAAGTGCGCGTGCGCGTTTCGCTTTCGAAACAAAATGTTTACGTAATGGAAGGCGATCGTTGTTTGATGGCGGTGGCGTGCTCGGTCGGCATTCCGGCGAAGCCGACTCCGCGCGGCAGTTTCAACATTTACGCGAAAGAGGAACACAAGCGCTCCGGCTCCTATGGATTCAGCGTGCAAGGCGATCGCGTGGTTCCATCGACTGGCGGAGGGCCGGGACGTTACGTCGGTTATCCGATGGGCTTCTGGTGTGAGTTTGCGCCGGCTTACGGATTTCATCAGGGCTTCGTTCATCGCGTGCCACGCACGCACGGCTGCATTCGATTGCACGGCGAAGCCGCTGCGAAATTTTACGCGCTGGTCAGAATCGGCACGCCGGTAAATATCGCCACGACGCAGCCTGAAGATGAAACAATCGGGCCGAAAGTGGTGCGCGTGGATGATTCCAAGACGCCGGATCCGCCTCCACAAGTGATGATCTCCTCGGCCGCTTTTCAGAAGCCGAGCGGCCCCTTGCTCGAATAGTGGAACGCAGGCCAAGTGCCTGCTAAGTTCACCTCTGTGAGCACGAACCTTATCTCCAGCGGCACGAGCGCGCGTGAGAAAGTAAACTTGCGCACGCCCGACGTGATGGCGGCCGTGCAGGAACAGGTCGAGTCGCATTATCGCAGCGACATCGTCGACAAAGTGCGGCGCAAAGGCGGCATCATTTCCGTGGGCGACCTGACCGTGCGATTGGCGAAGCAATTTGGATTTTGCTACGGCGTCGAGCGCGCGATCGATCTCGCTTATGCCGCGCGCAAAGTTTTCAAAGATCGCCGGCTCTTCATCATCGGCGAGATTATTCACAACCCGGAAGTGAACGAGCAGATTTCGTCGTTAGGC
This sequence comes from Verrucomicrobiota bacterium, assembly GCA_041167045.1. Taxonomy (GTDB): domain Bacteria; phylum Verrucomicrobiota; class Verrucomicrobiia; order Chthoniobacterales; family UBA10450; genus CATPCN01. The sequence continues at coordinate 5,232 of JBEEGW010000014.1, read as the reverse complement.
ATTAAAAATTTGATGGGCAAAGATCGGAAGGCGGACATCTCCGATCTCGGCCCGGAAGATGTCGTGATCGTGCCGGCGTTCGGAACGGAATTGTCGATCCAACAACAAATCAAAGAACGCGGCTGCCAGATCGTCGACACGACGTGCGGCGACGTGATGAGTGTTTGGAAACGCGTGCGCAAATACGCGAGCGAGTCGGCGACCTCGATCATTCACGGCAAAGCCGAACATGAAGAAACGAAAGCGACCAGCTCGCGCGCGCTCGGCGATGGCAAAGGGCATTATCTCGTCGTGCTCACGCTCGCCGACACCGATTACGTTTGCGATTACATCCGGCACGGCGGCGATAAGCAGGCGTTCCTCGATAAATTTCGCGGCGCATATTCGCCCGGCTTTGATCCCGACGTGCATTTGAAAACGATCGGCGTCGCAAATCAAACGACGATGCTGCGCGGCGAAACTGAGGAAGTGCAGCGTCGCATTCGTCAAGCGATCGTGGATCGAGATGGCCCTGCGCTGGGCGCGACGAATTTCCGCTTCTTTGACACGATTTGCGGCGCAACTCAGGAACGCCAGGACGCGCTCAAAGAATTACTAAATGTCAAAATGGATTTGCTGCTCGTCGTGGGCGGCTACAATAGCTCGAACACTTCGCATCTCGCCGAAATGGGCGAGGAAAAATTGCCCACTTACTTTGTGCTCAATGCGTCGCGCCTGCTCTCCGCCGACCGAATCAAGCATTACGACATTCATGCCAAGAGCGAAGTTATCGCAGAGAATTGGTTGCGGCCCGGGCCGGTCGTCGTCGGAATCACGGCCGGCGCTTCTTGCCCGAATAACTTGATCGAGGAAACGCTCATCCGTCTTTTCGAACTGCGCGGAATCTCCGCGCCACAACTCGAAGCCGCCGCCTAAGATCGACATAATCCTGCCGCGCATTTCCCGCGCGAGAAGCGAAATAAGGTTATGCGCGCAATTTGGAAGGGCAGTATCAGCTTCGGTCTCGTCAATATTCCTATCGCCTTGTATCCAGCGACGCGGAAAGAAGACCTAAAGTTTCGCATGCTGAGAAAAAAAGACCTCAGCCCGATCAATTACAAACGCGTTGCCGAAAAAGACGGCAAGGAAGTGCCGTGGGAAGAGATCGTGAAAGGTTACGAATACGAAAAAGGCAAATACATCATTCTGAAAGATGAAGATTTTCAGCGTGTCGATCTTGAGGCCACGCAGACCGTCGACATCCAGGATTTCGTCGACGTGGAAGAGATCGACCCGATGTATTTTTACAAGCCCTACTATTTAGAGCCGCAAAAAGGCGGCGACAAAGCTTACGTGCTTTTGCGCGACGCACTCAAGGACAGCAACAAGGTCGGCATCGCCAAAGTCGTGATCAAAACGCGGCAATATCTCGCCGGGGTTAAAGCGGAGGATGGCGTCCTCATTCTCGAGCTCATGCATTTCGCCGAGGAATTAGCCGACGCGGAAAAGTTGAACGTTCCGAAAAAACTCGAGCCGCACAAAAAGGAAATGGACATGGCCAAGGCGCTCATCAACAGCATGAGCGCGAAATGGGATCCGGAAAAATATCACGATGATTACCGCGAGGCCGTCATGAAAGTGATCGAGGAAAAAGTCGAGCACGGCGGCGAAGACATCGAAGAGAAACCGAAGAAAGCGCCGAAGCCGACAAAGGTGATCGACCTCGTGGCAGTCTTGCAACAAAGTCTTGCCCAAAGTTCCGGCGGTAAGAAAAACAGCAAACGCGAGAAGCCCGCGCGACACAAGAAAGCGGCTTAGCGATTCTCCAGCAGCGCGATTAGTTGTCGCGCGTTCTTGATCGCGAAACCTTCGCGATCGTTGTCGAAATAAATCCACGCTTCGCGCGCTCCGCTCATGTCGATCTTGTGCGCCCAGTCGCGCAATTCGTCTTCGCTGTAATCGTGCCGGTACCAACGGCTCCGGCCGTGCAACCGGACGTAAATCACATCCGAAGTTTTGATCAGCTCATCCGGCAAACGCGGCGCACTGACCGAGCAGAAAATCAATCCGCGTTTTTCCAGCGCCCGATAAACCGATTTGCGCCACCAGCTTTTGTGACGGAACTCGACCGCGTTGCGAAATTTCGGATCGAGCTGCGTGACGATGCTCTTCAAACGCGACGGCGTGTATTTGTAGCTCGGCGGAAATTGAAAGAGAAAGCAGCCGAGTTTTTCACCCAGAATATCGGCGATCGAATAAAATTTTCTGATTGTCGATCTTGTCCCGCGCAATCGTTTCTCGTGCGTGATGAGCGAATTCACTTTCACCGAGTAGCGAAAATGTTCCGGCGCATTGCGTCGCCACGCTTTCACGGTGGCGTCTTTGGGCCACGAATAGAACGGCGCGTTCAATTCCACCGTCGCGAAGTTCGCGGTGTAATGCTTGAACCAAGTGTCCGTGCGTTTTGTGTCCGGATAAAAAATGCCGCGCCAATGCCAATAAAACCAGCCCGAGCATCCAATATGCGCTTTCACACTTCTACATCGCAGCCGCTCCGCCGATTGGCTTGACTTGCAAGATCGACATACTCAACCTCGCGACCATGAACTCTCTCAATCGCTACGCGGATACGGTTTTTTGTCTGATGCGACTGATCGTCGGTCTCCTTTTTGCCTGCCACGGAGGTCAAAAACTTCTTGGCTTTCCGCCCGGCGGTCACGGAGCGGGCCAGGGGATAATGCTGGTGGGCGCTTGGATTGAATTAGTAGGCGGATTTATGATCGCGTTCGGTCTGCTCACACGCGTCGCTGCTCTCATTTGCAGCGGCGAAATGGCGGTCGCGTATTGTATGATGCACATAGGCGGTGCGCCGGAACCGATGGCGAAATTTTTTCCCATTCTCAATCATGGCGAGCCGGCTGTGATCTACTGCTGGGTTTTCCTTTTCATTTTCTTTTACGGCGCGGGACGCTTGAGCATCGATGCGTTGATCGCGCGCTCGCGCGCCGGCGCCACCACGACCACGGTCGGCGCGGCGTAAGATCGACATAATAGTTTTTATGAAACGCGCGATTGTAGGGCTCGCCGTTCTTCTCTTCGTTCATCCGCTGCCGGCCGAAGAGTTCAAAGATTTCGGCAGGGATCGACTCAACACTTCGCCGCGACATGGCGAATGGGTCGAGATCAAATCCGGCGAGCGCACGATCAAAGCGTTCGTCGTTTATCCGGAGCGCAAAGACAAGGCGCCGGTTGTTCTTGTCGTTCAGGAGATTTTTGGACTGACGGATTGGCTGCGCAGTCTTTGCGACGAGCTGGCCGAGAACGGCGTCATTGCCATCGCGCCCGATCTGCTCAGCGGCCAAAAATACGAAGACGGTGACGCTGCTGGCAAAGCAACCTACGCGCTGCCGAAAGAACAAGTGCAATCCGACCTCGACGCCGCGGCCAATTACGCGCTGACGAAAATTCCCGCGGCCAATGGGACGCTCGCGGTTTGTGGATTCTGCTGGGGCGGAGGATGGGCGTTCAACTACGCGCACATCAATCCGAAATTGAAAGCCGCCTATTCTTTTTACGGGGTCGCAGTCGATAACGCTGACGACGCGAAGAAAATTGTATGCCCGGTCTACGGATTTTACGGAGAGAACGACGCGCGCGTCGACGCGACTATTCCGAAAGCAGAAGAGCTAATGAAATCTGCCGGCAAAAAATATGAGCCGGTAATTTACAAAGGCGCCGGCCACGGCTTCATGCGTTCAGGTGAGCCGAACAACCCGAATGTTCGCGAAGGCGACAAGAAAGCGCGCGACGAAGCGTGGACGCGTTGGAAGACATTGTTGAAGCAGTTGTAGCGTCGACTTCAAGATCGACATATCCGTGCGGTCTGGAAAAGATCGACATGTTTGAAATCGCTGCTTGATCCGAAACGAACGGTTGCCGAATTAAAAGAACTCCGCGCGCTGACCGGCGACGAAAACGGCGCGCAACGCGTCGCCTTCACCGAGACTTGGGCGACAGCGCGAAAATGGTTGCGCGACAAGATCGAGAAAATTTCCGGCGTCGAAGTTCACAATGATGCGGCCGGAAATTTCTGGGCGACGTTGCGCTGCAAATCAGAGAAGGCGCTTCTTATCGGCGGCCACATCGACTCCGTGCCGAACGGCGGTTGGCTCGATGGTTGCCTGAACACGCTCGCTGGTGTCGAGATTCTGCGCCGCATTCACTCCCAATTCGATGGCAAACCGCCGGTGACTGTGCGCCTCGTGGATTGGGCGGATGAAGAAGGCGCGCGGTTCGGAAAAAGTTTGTTCGGCTCGTCCGCGTGCTCCGGCAAGATCGACATGAACGAAACGCGCGTCCTGAAAGACAAAGATGGTATTGCATTGATTGATGCGCTCAAAAAATTCGGAATCGAATTCGAGCGCGTGAAAGATTGCGGGCAAGAATTAAAAGACGCGGCCGCATATCAGGAGTTGCACATCGAGCAAGGCCCCGTGCTTCTCGATCTCGATCTTCCGCTTGGCACGGTTCTCGGAACTTTCGGCGTCGAGCGTCACGCCATCACTTTTCGCGGGCAAGCTGCCCATTCCGGCAGCACGCCGATGAATCGTCGTCGCGACGCATTTCTCGCCGCCGCAAAAATGAGCGCGGAGATTTATGAGATCGCGAAACGAAGCGGACAAGGCGTTTGCACGATCGGTTCGTGCACGACGAAGCCGGGCATCGTAACGAGCGTCGTGGAAGAATGCCGGATCACGCTCGACCAACGACATCTCGATGCGGCCAAGCTCGCGCAAATGTTGCGCGAAGCGAAAAGCGCGAGCGAAAAGTTCGCCGCCGAAGGAAATGTCGATCTTGCCTGGGAACGAATTTGGAACATCGAGCCGATCCTATTTAATAATGAGCTGATTGAGTTTTGTGACGAAGCGATAGCCGAAACCGGTGCGAAGCCGCATCGCCTGCCATCAGGCCCGTTGCACGACGCGGCCGAAGTCGCGCGCGCCGGCGTTCCGACCATCATGATGTTTGTGCAAAGCCTGCACGGCATCAGTCACAACAAGATCGAAGACACAAAGGAAGAGCATCTCGAGATGTGCGTGACGGCTTTCGACAAACTGGCAGATAAAGCGATGAAGTGGATCAAGGGAAGTGACAAGTGACGAAGTGACGAGTGACAAGATTCCGAAGGATCCGCGGCCGAAGTTGATACTCAGCTCGTACTCGCTGTCGAACTTGATTTCATAACTCAGAAAC
>JBEEGW010000013.1:0-125711 GCA_041167045.1 Verrucomicrobiota bacterium | reverse complement strand
CGGCTCGTGATCTTCGCTCGGGCTTTTCTGGACGCCCATGACGACGTCACCATACATTTGAATGAAACGCCGGTAACAATCCCAGGCGAACCGCTCATTGCCGGTGGCGGCAACGAGAGCTTCCACCGTTTGATCGTTCAACCCCAGGTTCAGGATTGTGTCCATCATGCCGGGCATGGAATCACGAGCGCCGGACCGAACCGATACGAGCAAGGGCATGGCGCTTTTATCGCCAAATTTTGTGCCCATGATTTTCTCGATGAAAGCGATGCCGGCTTTGGCTTGCGCCTCGAGCGCCTTGGGGTAAGTGCGCTTGTTGTCGTAATAGTACGTGCAGACCTCCGTCGTGATCGTGAACCCGGGCGGCACGGGCAGGCCGATGCGGCTCATTTCCGCCAGGTTCGCGCCTTTGCCGCCGAGCAGCGGCTTCATCTTTCCGGAACCGTCGGCCTGGCCGTCTCCGAAATAGTAAACGTAACGCTCCGGCTTTTTACCTGTCGATCTTGTCGCGCGCGCCTTTTTTCGGTCCGGGCGCGAAGAGTTCTTGATCATGACGAGGTGAAGAAAAATGCTGGAAAACGGAAGCGCAAAGCTAATTCCGCTCCTCGACGTGTCAACGAAGGGGAGTTATCGGAACGAAACTGACCGCGGCTATTCGCCCGGCCCTAGGCCGTTGGCGACACGCGGTCGTTGGGAACGACTACTTCGCTGATCGCGGCTGTGAAATCTTCCACGCCGGTGCTCGGAACGATGATCGTGTTGCGGCGGCCGTGCGCGTCTTCGGTGATGCGCAGAAATTTCCCACGATCGTTTTCACGGAATTCGACGTGAAAGACCTTGCGCTCGATCTGTACTTCCCGCGTCTCGATAATGCTGTCCATTTTCGAACCGCGCAGTCTAGCGTCCGCGCCTTCAAAAAGGGAAGAAAATTCTGGACGAGAATTCGGGCCCTGCGGAGAGCCGGAAAAAAACGCGAATTACCGGCGCGGGCGCCCTGTTTTTTGACGCTTGGAAGAATCGTTCGCGATGGCAAAGTCCACCTGCCGCTTGAAAACATCGACGCGAGCCACGAAGACGCGAACCTGATCTCCAATTGAGAATCCTTTGCGCGATTGCCGGCCGAGCAGCCGGCGTTGTGTCGGCTGAAATGTATAAAAGTCGTCGGTCAGCGAAGAAACGTGAACAAGGCCGGTGATCAAGGCGTCGGGCAACTCAACGAGCAGACCATAATTGCGCACGTCGATAATCGCGGCGCGAAAAACTTGCGGATCGCGCGTGTCGAGCTGGCGTTGAAAAAATTCGAGCTTCTTCATTTTTGCGCCGTCCATCTCTGCTTCCGCGGCGACGCGCTCCGTGATCGAAATATGTTCGGCCGTCGACACGATTTGCCCGATATCGGAGCGCGCTTTACGCCGGTCGTCGCGTTCCGCCAGAGCGCGATGCACAACCAGATCGGCATAACGCCGGATCGGGCTGGTGAAATGTGTGTAGTTCGTTTTGGCGAGCCCGTAATGCCCCAGTGGCTGCGCGGAATAACGCGCGCGCTTCAAGCTTTTGAGCAGACCGATCTTTAGCGCTTGCTCCTCCGGCTTGCCTCGAAGCGAAGCGAGCAAGCGTTGAAGCTCGCGGCGTTGCGTAAGATCGCCCGCTTTGTAATTGAAGCTGAGCACGAATTCGCGGAACTCGGCCAGCTTTTCCGGATCGGGATTTTCGTGCACGCGATAAATCGTCGGGATCGAGCGGTTTTTTAATTCGCGCGCGACCGCTTCGTTGGCCGCGAGCATGAATTCTTCCACCAGTTGATGCGACTCGTCGTTCTCGATCCGCTCGAGCCGAATTGGTTTGCCTTTGTCGTCGAGCCGCACTTTGACCTCCGGGAAATCGAGATCGAGCGAGCCTTGTGCGAAACGATTGCGTCGCAAGATCGACGCCAGCTCCCAGGCGACATGCAGACGCTCACTCAGCTGATCGCGCGCTGGCGATTTTAAAATCGCGAATGCTTCCTTGTAGGTGAGACGCCGCGCGCTACGAATGACCGTTCGCGCAAAGCGCGCGCTTTTCGCGCGACCATCTTTGCCAAACTGAATGAAAACCGATTGCGTGAGCCGATCGACATCGGGATTTAAACTGCAAACGCCGTTGCTTAGCCTTTCCGGCAGCATCGGGATGACGCGGTCCGGCAAATACACGCTGTTGCCGCGCCGCAGCGCTTCGCGATCCAAAGCGCTGCCCGGTTTCACGTAAGCGGAAACGTCCGCGATATGCACGCCGAGCGACCAACCCTGATTGTCGATCTTGTCCACGTGGATCGCGTCATCGAAATCGCGCGCATCGTCCGGATCAATCGTGACGATGAAGCGCGATCGCAAATCTTCGCGACCGTCGAGCATTTGCGCTTCGACCTTTTCCGGAATCCGCTCCGTTTCCGCGAGCACGTTCTTCGGAAATTCCGTCGGCAAATGATATTTCCGGATGAGCGAGAGCATGTCCACGCCCGGTTGCGAAGCGGGGCCGAGGACCTCGATGATTTCGCCTTCCGGATTAACGTGGCGGGATTCCCACGGCTCGAGCCGCACCACGACCTTGTCGCCAACGGCCGCGGCGGGGGATTGTCGATCTTTTGCCGGCTGGACGTAGATGTTGTGCACCACGCGCGGATCGTCCGGCACGACGTGGAAAAAATTGCGCGAATGTTGCAGCGTTCCGACCAGCGTGTCGTGTGCGCGTTGAAGAATGCGGATGACGCGGCCTTCCGGGCCTTTGCCCTTGCCGCGCGCTTGCGCATACTCGCGGTCCCGCGTGATGCGCGCCACCACACGATCCCCGTTCATGGCCGTGCCGGTGTTTTCTGCGGCGATAAAAATGTCGGGCTCGCCCGGTTTTTCGTGTGAGAGAAAAGCGAAACCGGCCTGATGCACTTGCAGCGTTCCGGTCACCAGGTCCGCTTCGGAAGGCAGCACGTAGCGATTTTTGCGAATGCGCGCAATCGCGCCGGAGCGCTCGAGCTCGCGCAGGACCGCGTTCAATCCCATGCGTACGCCGCTTTTGCGGCCGAGTAATTTGGCCAGCTCGATTTTGTTGAGCGGCCGGTAATTCGGTGCGCGCAAAAGATCGACAATTTTTTGTTTGAGTGCTTCGTCAGGCTTCATGCCATTGAGTTTTACTTGACCGCCAAAGGAGCGACGCGAAATTTATCGTTTCGATGAAAAATTATCGGATCGCTTTCGTGGTTGGGTTGCAATTGCTGGCAATTTGCGCAGCGCGTATCGGGAGTTGCGAAACTCAAGCTCCCCGGGAGGGAAAAGCAATCAGGATCACGAGCCCGGCATTTGAAGAAGGCGGAAATATTCCAGCCAAGTTCACCTGCAACGGAGCGAACCTTAATCCGGCATTGCACATTGAACAAACGCCAACGGACGCGAAGAGCCTCGTCCTGATCGTGGACGATCCGGATGCGCCGGGCGGTTTATTTACGCACTGGCTTGTTTGGAACATCGATCCGCAAATCAAAATAATTCCGGAGGGCACTGCGCCCGCGGCCACTGTGCAAGGCGAAACGGGTTTCGGAAAACCAGGATACGGCGGCCCTTGTCCTCCTTCAGGCACGCACCGTTATTTCTTCAAAGTGTTCGCGCTCGACCAGACACTCGATCTCAAAACTGGCGCAAAGCGCGCCGAAGTCGATCGCGCCATGCGTGGTCATGTCATCGCTCAAGGCCAACTGATGGGTCGTTACGCGCGCGGTCGTTAGGCCGTCGAATAAAGCATCGCGTGTGTTAGTCTCATCCACGATGGGTGAGACGCTTTGGAAAATCGGCGAGCGTACTGTCGATCTTGCGCGCCGCGCCATGATCATGGGCGTGCTCAATGTCACGCCGGATTCATTTTCCGATGGCGGCGAGTTTTTTTCGAGTGAGAAAGCGGTCGAGCACGGATTACGAATGGCGGAAGAGGGCGCGCAAATCATAGACGTTGGCGGAGAATCGACACGGCCGGGTGCGGAGCCTGTTTCTATTGATGAAGAACTGCGCCGCGTGATTTCGGTGATCGAGCAATTGCGGGACAAGATCGACATATTTATTTCAATCGACACTTCCAAAGCGAAAGTGGCCGAAGCCGCGCTCGATGCGGGCGCATCTATTATTAATGACGTGAGCGGTGGCCGGAATGATAAAGCGATGATGCCGCTGGCAGCGAAACGCAAAGCCGCGCTCATCATCATGCACATGCAGGGGAATCCGCGCACGATGCAGGTCGATCCGCGTTATGTCGATGTTGTGGGCGAAGTGGCTGATTTTTTTCGACAACAATATGCACGCGCCATAGAGTGCGGAATCGATCCCATGGCCATCGCGTTTGATCCCGGAATTGGTTTCGGTAAAACGCTCGCGCATAATCTCGATCTGCTCGCGAATTTTTCTCAGCTTCGGATTCAGGAACGGCCGCTCGCCGTCGGCGTTTCGCGCAAAGCGTTCCTCGGCAAGATCGCAGGATCGACAGAAATGGAAGATCGAAATGCAGCCACGGTGGCGTTGACGGCGCTTTTGCGCGAGCGCGGCGCGAACATCTTGCGTGTGCACGATGTTAAACCGAACGTAGCAGCGCTGCGCGCGAGCGAAGCAGTTCTCGAAAGATCGACATGATTCTTCAACACCTCTGGCAAATTTGTCTCGAACGATGGCGCAGCGCCTTCGAGATCGTGTTGCTGAGCGTGGCGCTTTATTACGGTTATCTTTATTTTCGCGGTACGCGCGGCGCGAAAGTGCTGACCGGTCTGGCGATCGTCTTTCTCACGCTGACGTTAATCTCGCAATTGCTGAATCTCGTCGTGATCGGATGGATCGTGCGCAGCTTCTCCGTTTTCCTGGCGGTTGCGTTGGTTGTGATCTTTCAACCGGAATTGCGACGCGGTCTGGCCGCGCTCGGCGGGCATCCGATTTTTTCGCTGACGAGCGAGAAGCGCGAAACAGTGCACGACATCGTGGAAGCGGTCACGCAGCTGGCGAACAAACAATTCGGCGCGCTCATCGCGATTGAGCGCGACACCTCGATCCGCGTCTACGAAGAGACTGGCGTGATAATTGACGCGACGCTTTCGGTCGAGCTGATGCTGACGTTGTTTCATCCGAAAGCCGCGTTGCACGACGGCGGAGTGATCATTCGCAATGGTCGAATCGCTGCGGCGGCCTGCATTTTTCCGGTGAGCCAACGCGAGACGCTCGATCGCAGTCTCGGCCTGCGGCATCGCGCCGGGTTGGGCTTGACGGAAGAATCAGACGCAGTCGCGATTGTGGTTTCGGAAGAGACGGGCGGAATTTCTATTTGTCATCGGCGCCGGATTGAGCGCAATTTCACTCCGGAGACATTTCGTCAGCGCATCGGCGAGATTTTACTCCACGGAACTTATGAAGAGCCTGATTCTGAAGAACTGGCCAGCGAAGTTGATCTCGCTCCTGCTCGCGACAACCCTCTGGTATCTCATCAAAAAGAACGTAGCAACGACTCCCTCGCCGTCTGAGTCGCGCAGCGAAGACGTGCCAGCGGAGCGGCGTTAGCTATTGCTAACGCAAAAAGCGCGCGAGGTTTTCTTCCTCCCAACGGCGCGCGCGCCGATAACTTGGGAACTGCCGTTCACGTCGATTGAATTCTTCGGTGTGAATGCGGCGGCGCCCGCGCGTCGTTTCATCTGGCACAATTGAATGCAGCATTTCGTGATAGAGCACGTACTGCAAAAACCAAAGCGGTACCCACGCTTGATCGAGCCACGGATTGATGCGGATGACGCGATCTTCTTCCTGGATCGTCCCGAAAATAAAATATTCCTTGGGCCGATGTTTCCGCCGGCGGCCCCACACCACTTTGTAGCCGCGCAGGCGGCCGCGAAAATAGCGCGCATTCAGTCGATCAAAAATCGCGCGCAGGTCGAAATGTTTTCCTTCCTCCCGAAGGTTCAGCTGCCGCTGCATCGGCAGGCTCGGGTGCGCCAATTTCCGTTTTGTTTTTCTAGCCATGATCCGCACCCCTCCGGTTGAAGTTATAAGAGACAAACAGTTTAATCTTCTTTGACGGGCTGACAAGAAAAGCCGCTTAATTATTTATTTCTCGGAATGTAAGAGTCTGTTCGTAAAGCACTTACACGTTTAACCTATCCATCTTGAGAATATTGACGGCTTAAAGGATTGAAGGGCTCCTCTTTACGCAGCTTATTTCATTTTGTCGGACCCAAGATCGACATACTGCGCCCCAAATTTGGCCAGCCATTTACGAACGTTGAAGCGTGAATATAGTCAGCGCTGATGCTCGGGATTTGATCAGTAAACATGACTCCATTTCTGCGAAAGCTCCTTGGGTTAAATTGGCTGCTTCTCATCAACATGATGGCGCTGGCGGTCTTCGGCGTGATCGCGATTTACAGCGCCACTTACATGCGCGAGGACCCGGTCGCCTCGGAATTCTGGCGCAAGCAAGCGAACTGGGTCGCGGTCGGTTTCTTCGCCTTCATGTTCACGAGCTTGATCGATTACCGCTGGATCCGCTGGGGCGCGCTGCCGATGTATTTCGCCGGTCTTTTCTTTTTGGTGCTGACGAAATTCATGGGATCAAAAGTTTACGGCGCGCGCAGCTGGCTTCATCTCGGCCCGATTAATTTTCAACCGGCGCAGCTCGCGGTCGTGGCGGGAATCATGGTGCTCGCTTTGTTCCTCAGCCAATTCCGCCAGATGCATCCGATGCTCCGGCTTTTGTTGTGCGGCGCGATCGTCGGCGCGCCTTGTTTATTGATCTTGATGCAACCGGACTTGGGCGAAGTGATTATCTGGGGGCCGGTTCTGCTCGCTTTGCTTTTCGTCGGTGGAATTCCATTGCGCTATTTGATCTGCATTTTGCTAATCGTGATCGCGTTTATCCCCATCGCCGTGAATTTGGGGCTGAAACCTTATCAACAGGAGCGGATCACCGCGTTCATCAATCCCGATATCGACCGGCAGGGCGCGGCCTGGGCGATCAATCAATCGCTTATCGCGATCGGTTCCGGCGGTTGGTCGGGCAAGGGATTCAAAGCGCCGAACACGCAGATCGAGCTGGGATTTCTGCCCGCGACCGCCGTGCATAACGATTACATCTTTTCCGCGATCGGCGAGCAATGGGGTTTTGTCGGCGGAATATTTTTGGTCGGCGCGTTTGCCTTGCTTCTGCTCACCTGTCTCTTCGTGGCCTACTTTGCCGGGGATCAATTCGGCATGCTGCTCTCGATCGGAATTTGCGCGCTCATTTTCACCCACATCTTTCAAAACGTCGGCATGACGATTTCGCTTCTGCCCATCACGGGCGTGCCGTTGCCGCTCATCAGCTACAGCGGTTCTTTCGTGCTCATGATCATGTTCGGTCTCGGCATCGTGAACAGCGTGTGGGTGCATCGCAGAGTCCCCGCGCGCTGATGCGACTCGGTTTACTTTCGGTCGTCGCGAAACTAAAGTCGCCGCGCGCGCATGGAAACCGATTACAAGGTCAAGCTGGAGATTTTTGAGGGGCCTCTCGATCTTTTGCTTTACCTGGTCAAACGCGACGAGCTCGATATTTACGAAATCTCGATCGAGCGAATCACCAGCCAATACCTCGAATATCTCCAAGCTTTCAAGGAGCTGAACATCGACATCGCCGGCGAGTTCGTCGTCATGGCCGCGAACCTCATTTACATGAAGAGTCGCAGCCTGCTGCCGGCCGACCAGCAGCCGCCCGATGAAGAGGCCGAAGAAGACGATCCGCGTTGGGATTTGATTCGACAGCTCATCGAATACAAAAAGTTCAAGGACGCCGCTTCGCAATTGCATGTGCGCGAGCTCGAGCAGGAGAAAATTTTCGGCCGAACTGGCAGCGGGCCGATGGCAATCGAAAGCGCGCCACTTCCGCTGGGCGAAGTCGGAATTTTTCAATTGATCCACGCTTTCCAAATCGTAATCAAGCGCGTGGAAGCGCGCGAAGATTTGCGCGAAATGTTCGGTGAGCATTTTACCGTCTCTGACAAGATCGACATGATCCTGAGTCGACTTTCCGAAGGTACGCCGGTCCTTTTTTCGGAGCTATTCGGCGCCATCGCGTCGCGCGTTGAAATCGTGGTCACGTTTCTCGCGCTGCTTGAGCTGATCAGGCTCAAACAAGTCCGCGCGATGCAGGCGAGCACGTTCGATGACATCGAGCTCGCGCCGGTCGCAAGATAAATTGCGCTCATGCCGCGAATCTTGATCGCCGGCTGCGGTTACGTCGGAGAAGCGACCGCCGATCTTTTTCATGCGGCCGGGTGGGATGTGCAAGGTTGGGTCGGCTCGAAAGATTCCGCGGAAAAATTATCCGCTAAATCTTTTCCGGTTCGCGCGGTCGATATTTCTGGTCGCGCTGAGGTGAGCGCTGCACCTGATAATTTCGATGCGGTGCTCCAGTGTGCCAGCACGCGCGGAGGGAATGTCGATCTTTATCGGCGCGTGTATCTGGAAGGCGCGCGCAATCTGATCGCCAGGTTTACAAGATCGACATATTTGTTTACGAGCAGCACGAGCGTGTATGCGCAGCAAAACGGCGAATGGGTGACGGAAGAAAGCGCGGCCGACCCGCGACACGAAACCGGAAAAATTTTGCGTGAAGCCGAAGAGCTTGTCTTGCAACACGGAGGAATCGTGGCGCGGCTGGCCGGGATTTACGGGCCGGGACGTTCCGCGCTCTTGCGCAAATTTCTCGCGAGCGAAATGCGGACCGACGCGGCCGACGCTCGCTACATCAACCAGGCGCACCGCGACGACATTGCGAGCGCGCTTTTCCTCCTGGTGAATCGCAGTATTGGATCGCAAACGCCGTCAAGGGCCGGGCGCGCCATTTTCAACGTAACCGACAATCAGCCGATCTCGGAAAGCGACTGTTACGAGTGGCTCGCCAAAAACCGGCAGCGTCCGCCGGTTGTTGGTGCGGCTGTGACTTCTGCGCGCAAACGCGGGGTTAGCAACAAGCGAGTGAGCAACGCGAAGTTGCGCGCACTCGGTTGGGAGCCGCGTTATCCGACTTTCGAAAGCGGAATGGCGGAAAGCGTTTTGCCGAGCTACGAACGATTCGGCGCCTGAAATCGCCAGGGCAGCCGGCCAAAGCGCCTCGTGTTTATCGGTATGGAAGCTGCTCAATCATTGTCATGCGCAATATCAAGCTCACTGGGCGCGAAGCTTCGGTCGTGCGCGCGATCGGTTTCAGCGAGTCTATGATGGGCGCAGAAATTCAGGACTACACGCGCATGGAATTGGAAGATGTGACCGACACGCTCAACAGCTTGATCTCAGCGGGGCTGGTGGAGAGCGTTCCGTTCTCCGAGATGGTGCAGCTGGCCGAAATGCCCACGTTCGCTTTCGAAATCAATCCAGCTTACTCCCATCAGTTGAAGCAAGCGATTCTGCGCCGCTGAAAATCAGGCGCGCGCCGCGCCTCCAAGATCGACATTGTTTTTGTCGCGTTGCTCGCCAAAAAGCTGGCGGATCACATCTTCGATCGGCATTTCCTGGATGTTAATGTCGCTGACCGAACAGGCCTCGAGAAGTTCGCGGCTGATTTCCGTTACTTTGTTGCGCGGCACTTTTAACTGAACCGAAACGGGCGTTTGCTGAATGACTTCGCCAAAGGCGCCAAAATCGCGCGTTGCCTCGCTGTCGAAAGTCAGGCTGATAATCTTGTATCCGGAAAAACGATCGATGATCGAATTGAGCGGGCCGTCGAAGAAAATCTTGCCGTGATCGATGATGATGACGCGATGACACAACTCCTCGATGTCCTGCATGTAATGGCTCGTCATCATCGTCACGATGCGATGCTCGGAGTTGTAGAGCCGGAGAAATTCGCGCACCCGCTTTTGACTGACGACATCGAGACCGATCGTGGGTTCATCGAGAAAAAGCACGCGCGGTTCGTGAATGAGGGCGGAGATCAATTCCATCTTCATGCGCTCGCCTAAGGAAAGCTCGCGCACCATCACATTCATTTTGTCCTGCACTTCCAGGAGTTCGCTCAAGCCGCCGACCACTTTCCGGAACCGTTCACGATCGATCCCGTAGATCGCGCGATTGAGCTCAAGCGATTCCTGGGCGGGCAAGTCCCACCAAAGCGCATTTTTTTGCCCCATGAGCAGACTGAATTGCCGTTTCATTTCGTTGCGCCGTTCCCATGGTACAAAGCCAAGCACGCGCGCGTCGCCAGAGGTAGGATTTAGAAGGCCGGAAAGCATTTTGAGCACGGTCGTCTTGCCCGCGCCATTCGGTCCGAGAAAGCCGACGAACTCGCCTTCTTCGATTTGGAATGAAACGGCGTCCGCGGCGCGCGTTTCGTCGTGATGTCGCCTAACGAGTCCCTTGACCGATCCCCAAAGCCCGCGCTCTTTTTTATATGTGCGGTAAACTTTTGTGAGTTCGCGCGCTTCGATCGCACTCATGGCTAAGATCGACAATTACTCGAGCGAGTAATCTGTCACTCAGGCCGCGGAATGATGCGGCGTGCTCTTCTTGCGCAGAAGAGGCAGCGTTTTTTCGACGAGTGCGTCCGCGGTGATGCCGTGTTTCTTGCGCAAAATTGGAATGGTGCCGTGTTCGATAAATTGATCGGGCCAACCGATGCGCACGACCGGGGTGTTGATCATGTTGGAATGGAGATGCTCCATGACGGCGCAACCGAAACCGTTATGCAGGACGTGATCTTCAATCGTGCAAATGACTTCGACGCTGCGCGCGAAAAATTCGAGCGTCCCGGTATCAAGCGGTTTGATCCAGCGTGGATTAATGAGCGCGACCGATATTCCTTTCTCTTCGAGTTTGCGCGCGGCTTCTTCCGCTACTTCGAACATGTTGCCGAGTCCGAAGATCGCGACGTCGCGGCCGTGTTGCACCACTTCGGCTTTGCCGATCTCGAGAAGCTTCGGCGATTCCTTTAGCTTCGCACCGGTGCCAGCGCCGCGTGGATAACGAATTGCGATCGGTCCCGATTCGTAATTTGCCATCGTCCAAAGCATGTCGGCGAATTCATCTTCGTCCTTCGGTTGCATGTGGACCCAATTCGGGACGTGCCGCAAATATCCGATGTCGAACAAACCGTGGTGCGTCGGGCCGTCATCGCCGCTCAAACCGGCGCGGTCCATGCAAAGTGCGACATTTAAATTTTGCAGGGCGATATCGTGAATCGCCATGTCGTAGGCGCGCTGGAAGAACGTCGAATAAATCGTGAGAAACGGTTTCAGGCCTTGCGTAGCCAGACCGCAGGAGAAGAGCGCAGCGTGTTCTTCCGCGATTCCGACGTCAAAATAACGCGTGGGATGTTTCGCTTGAAAAAATCCGAGTCCGGTGCCGCTCGGCATCGCCGCCGTGATGGCGACGATCTTCTGGTTGGTGTCGGCGAATTTCGCGAGCGTTTTGCCGAGGATTTCGGAATAAGTGGGCGTCGGGGCCGGTGCGGTTTCGCCGCTCTCGATCTTGTATTTTCCGAGGCCATGAAATTTATCCGGCTTCGCGATCGCGGGATCGTAACCTTTTCCTTTTTTGGTGAGTATGTGGAGCAGCACCGGATCGTCCTGCGTTTTTAGAAATTCAAATGTGCGCACGAGCAGCGGAATATCGTGGCCATCGATTGGCCCGTAATAACGCAGGCCGAGTTCTTCGAAGATCACGCTCGGCACGAGAAGGTTCTTCACGCCTTCCTCCACTTTGTGCGCGAACTTCACGGCGGACTTACCCGCGATCATCTCGATGAAATCGCGCGCCTTGTCGTGCAGATAGCCGTAGGTCGGATTAGTTGCGATGTTGTTTAAATAAGAAGCGATCGCTCCGACATTTTTCGCGATCGACCATTCATTGTCGTTCAACACCACGATGAAACGTTTCGTCTGCGACTTGGCGTTGTTCAAAGCCTCATAGCTAATGCCGCAGGTGAAAGCCGCGTCGCCCGCCACTACCACCACGTGCTCATCGCCGCCGCGCAAATCGCGACCGACCGCCATGCCCAACCCGGCGGACAAGGCCGTGCCAGCGTGTCCGGCACCATAACAATCATGCTCGCTTTCGCTGCGCAGCAAGAATCCATTCAGGCCCTGGTATTGCCGCATGGTCGAAATGCGATCGAGCCGACCGGTAAACATTTTGTGCACGTAGCCCTGATGGCTCACATCGAAAACAAATCGGTCGTGCGGTGTTTCAAAAACGCGATGCAACGCAATCGTCAGCTCGACTACGCCGAGGTTCGGCCCGAGATGGCCGCCAGTTTGCGAAAGCACTTTGATTAATTCATCGCGAACTTCCTGCGCGAGCTGCGGCAGATCCTGTTCAGCCAGCGCCTTTACGTCCGCGGGCGAACGAATGCCGTCGAGGAAACGCACATTTTTTTCCTCGGACGGAGCAGCGATCGTTTCCGTGCCGGGTTTAGAAGAGTCGGACGTCGTCATTATTTTTTTCTTCCTTGTCTGGCGCTCGCGCGGGAGGTGGGGCCTCGGCCGCGGGCTCGAATTCCTTCACACTCGGCTTCCCGGCGTGGTTCCTTGTGATCATTTCGATTCTTTGTTCGGCGCTGGCAAGTTTTTCCTGACAAATTTTCACCAGCTTCATTCCCTCTTCGTAACGAACAATCAAATCGTCGAGCGACATTTTGCCCGACTCCATTTGCTCGACAATCGTCTCGAGCCGCTCCATCGCGTTCTCAAAGTTGGCTTCAGGAGCGGTTTTCTTTGCCTGGATCGACATAAAAATGGAACGCAATTAAGCATATCGCTGCCGCAGAAAAAAGCGACGACTTCGCCGTGGAGAGGAATGTTCGCTCGACGGTGTCGCGGATGCGCGCTTTAATTCGCTCCAAGTTTATGGCACGCCCGCTCAAATGGATTTCCCGACAAGACGCCCGGCATCGTTTCGCCATCGCGCTCATTGCGGGAGGAACCGTTTGGTTCGGACTGCGCCATCATGTTCGTTTGACGACGGCATCGATCGCCGCGTGGGACACCTTCGCCTTGTGCACGCTCGCGCTTGCCTGGCTTACCATCAGCACCACGCCGCCGGCGAAACTTCGCACGCGCGCGCAAATGCAGGATCTCAGTCACATGGTCATTTTTGTTTTCGTTATTTTTGCGGCGTGCGCCGGGCTTTTTGCCGTCGGTTTCCTTTTTTACACGAACAAAGGTGTGATCGTGCGCAGCCATTTCAGCGCGCATCTTGGGCTTAGTCTGCTCGCCGTTATCTCATCGTGGATGCTCGTGCACACTGTTTTTGGTTTGCGTTACGCGCACACGTTTTATGGCGATAGCGACGATCCCGAAGCGAGAGACCATGCCGGTGGACTCAGGTTCCCCGGCGATCGCATGCCGGACTATCTCGACTTTGCCTACTTCTCTTTTGTCATCGGGATGACTTTTCAAGTTTCCGATGTGGTCATCACGGCGCGCGAGTTCCGGCATCTTGTTCTTTTGCACGGCATGCTTGCCTTCGCATTCAACACGGTGATTCTCGCGCTCATGATCAATACCGTTACTACTTTGCTCTAACGCTCGTGTGGCACGGCCATTGCTCGATACTCGAAGCAACTGTCTGTGGCCATGCTTCAAAAAAAAATCCTGTTGATCGATCACGAGCCCGGTGTGACCCGACTTGTCCGGCGCGCTTTAGAAAAAGCGGGCAAGTACATCATTAAAGAGGAACACGACGACGCCGAGGCCGTCCGCGCGGCGCGTTCCTTTCATCCCGATCTCATTCTCGTCGACACCATGACGGCCGATGTCGAGAGCGCGCTCATCACGCAACAAATCCAAAAAGACAGCGGATTGAAAGACACGCCGCTGCTTTGCTTGAGCGATCTGCGCCCGGAAAGCCAGATGGTTTCCGGTGGAATCCTGTCCGGCTACAGTTTTTTCGCCGCGCCCATTCGCCTGGAAGATTGTCTGCGCGCGATCGATCAGCTGCTCTTCGGCGAAGACTGAAAATCGAACGCGGATTACCGCGCCGAAATCGTTCATCGGCCAAAGAGTTGAAACGGGCATAAGCTCAGGGTGATCGCCCAAGCTGCCGCAATCGGATTGCTCCTTTCGGTAAGGGTCGTGGGCCGGCGGCCATTTCGTAAGTAATGGGCATGACCACTTCGATCCACGTGTGCGGCTTCCAGCGACATTGCGCGAATGCTTGAACAGCGCAATTATCAAGCGTCGCGAAACCAATCGATTTCATAATCTCTACCTTCCGCACTTTCCCGCTGTTTGGATCAATCAGAAGGCGGAAAAGTCCGCTGCCTACATGGTGGTTCCTACGTTCAGCGAGCGGATAATCGGGCCCAACCAGCTTCACCGCATCAACCACCCACGGAGGTTTATGGTGATCGTTCTTGTTCCCAAGATGTCGCATCCCGTTCACGTCTACGGCACCAGTGTTTGGAACTGGCGGCGTAGCGCAGGCAAATGCTGAGCAAAAAATCGTTAAGATTGCCGCCAAGCAGAAACGCATCTTCTTACCCGATCTGCTTTTTATACGCCGCTGCGTCTTTCAGATTCTTCAGATCATCGGCATTGTCGATCTTGAGAACGAAGATCCAGCCTTTGCCGAATGGATCGGTGTTGATGAGCGCGGGGTTCGCTTCTAGTTCCTTGTTTGCGTCGACAACTGTCCCTTTCACCGGCGCGTAGATGTCGCTCGCCGCTTTGACCGATTCCACCACCGCGGTCGCTTCCCGAGCGTTCACTTGTCGATCTAATTTCGGGATCTCGACGTAAACGACGTCGGTCAATTCCGCTTGAGCATGATCGGTAATGCCGATGCGCACGTTGTCGCCTTCGCGTTTAATCCATTCGTGAGACTCGGTGTAGAGCAAATCGTCGGGAACATTCATGATGGTTTCTTGTAGAGCGGTTTCTTCTCGATGGTTGCTAGAAATTTTTGCCCGCGAATTTCTATGTCGATGTTTGTGCCCACTTTCGCGTGCGGCGTCGAGACGTATGCCATGCCAATCCCGTAATTCAAGCTCGGCGACGACGTCCCGCTCGTCACTTCGCCGATTCGCTCTTCACCGTTCCAAACGGAATAATGCGGACGCGGCGGCGGGCCTTTTCCTTGCATGCGAAATGCGATCAAGCGCTGTGGCGTTCCTTTTTCCTTTGCCTGCACAAGCGCATCGCGGCCGGTGAATTTCGTCTTCGTAAGATCAACAAAAAATCCGAGGCCGGCTTCGATTGGATTGCGCTCCGGCGAAAGATCGGAACCGTTGAGCGGATAACACATTTCCAAACGCAATGTGTCGCGCGCACCGAGTCCGCACGGCTTGATTTCGTATTTCTCGCCTAATTCCAAAACCGTGTTCCAGAACTTCACCGCATCGCCCGCGCCGAAGAAAACTTCTACGCCGTCTTCGCCGGTGTAACCGGTGCGCGCGAGCGAGACTGCCATGCCGTCCAGCTCAACATCGACAATGTGATTGCGCGCCGGAAGATCGACAAAAAGCTCGGTCACGCGCGGACCCTGGATCGCGACGCCGCCGAAATATTTGCTGCGATCGCCGAGGCGAAGATCGTCCGGGCAATGTCGATCTAACCAGTCGAAATCTTCTTCGGCACACGCGGCGTTGACGACGAGCAAAAATTTCTGCGGGCCAATGCGGTAAGCGATCAGATCGTCGATGATTCCACCGGCTTCGTTGAGTAGAAAAGTGTATTGTCCCTGGCCGACCGCGAGCTTCTCGATGTTGTTCGTCAGCATCGTATTCAGCCAGCTGCCGCCGCTCGTTCCATCGACAATAAATTGTCCCATGTGCGAAATGTCGAACATGCCGAGATTTTTTCGCACGGCCTGATGTTCGTGGACAATGCTCGTGTATTGCACTGGCATGAGCCAGCCACCGAACGGAATGATTTTCGCGCCGAGGCGCACATGCTCGTCGTAGAGCACAGTTTTTTTCGTCACCGCCTCGTCGCTCATCACGCGCAGCCTAACTGTCGATCTTGCGAACGTAAAGATGGAGCGCAGTTGAACGCATAAAATGTTCCTCTAACATGCCGAACAGATGAGCTGGCTGGATAAACTCGAGAAGCGCTTCGGTTTTCTCGCTATCCCCGGCCTGATCAGGGTCGTCGTCATATTCAACGCGCTCGTTTTCATTCTCGTCAGGCTCAATCCCGATTTCCAATCAGTCCTGCAACTCGATCCCGCGCGCATCCGCCAGGGCGAAGTTTGGCGGCTGGTCACTTACATTTTTGTTCCGCAAACCTTCAGCTATTTGTGGGTCATCTTCGTTCTCTGGTTCCTTTGGTTCATCGGTGATGGGCTGGAGCGCGCGTGGGGCCCTTTTCGCCTCACACTCTATTTTTTTGTCGGCATGCTCGGAACAACGGCGGCCGCATTCTTTTTCGGCAGTGGCTCCTCCAACGCGATGCTGAGCGCTTCACTGTTTTACGCTTTCGCGAGGTTTTACCCGGACGAGATCATTTACGTTTTTTTTGTTCTGCCTTTGAAGATCAAATGGGTGGCGTGGGCCTCGGCCGCGTTTCTCCTCTACGGTTTTGTCGCCGCCTCAAATTCATACCGCATGGCCTTAATCGCAGCGTTCGCGAATTATTTGATCTTTTTCGCGCCGGAAATTTATCGGGAGGCGCGTCAGCGCCGCGGCGTCGCCGATCGTCGCCGTCGTTTCGAGATTAAATCGCGCGACGAAACCGAGCCATTGCATCGCTGCGCAGTTTGCGGCGCGACTGAACTGAGCGATCCGAATCTCGATTTTCGCGTCGGCCGTGACGGGAAAGATTACTGCATGGAACATTTGCCGAAAACCCCAACCGCCACCCCTCCGTAAGATCGACAATCGCATCCGTCTTGACCATCGGGCGCGACGGATGAAACTAGCGCGATGGCCGATAAAAACGCGACATTGATTCCCGAGCAGGGCTGGCATTGCCTCCATCTCTTTTACGAGATCGCGCACGGCCAATGGCAATTGCTCAACCGTGGCGAGCAAAATGCCGCGAAAACAAATCTAAGCACGCTCGTGCAGGAAGTTCGCGCGCTGGAATCGACGCAACTGCTCACGCTCAGCATGGTGACGCCGAAAGCTGATCTCGGGTTCATGTTGATCACGCCCGATCTGCATGCGGCCAATCGGATCGAGAAACGCCTCAGCCTGTCGTTAGGCGCGGATGTGCTTACGCCCGTTTACAGTTACCTCTCACTCACTGAAGAGAGCGAATACACCACGAGCGACGAAGATTACGCGCGCACGCTTGTGAACGAACAAAAAATCAAGGCCGGCTCGACTGAATTCGAGCAAGCGATGACTGCGTTTCGCGAGCGCATGGCGAAATATCGTCTCGACCGCGTTTATCCGACGCTGCCGGATTGGCCGGTGGTTTGCTTTTATAATATGAGCAAGCGCCGAAGCCCGGAACAGAACTGGTACGCGCTGCCCGCCGATGAACGCCGTCGGCTGATGCTCGGTCACGGTGCCATCGGCCGACAATATGCCGGCAAAGTGAAACAGCTCATTACCGGATCGACCGGACTCGACGACGCCGAGTGGGGTGTAACGCTTTTCGCGTGCGACACTTTTCAGATCAAATCGATCGTTTACCAAATGCGTTTCGACGCGGTCAGTGCGCACTACGCGGACTTCGGCGAGTTTTACATCGGCCTGCAACTGCCGCTCGACGAACTTTTCCGGCGGCTGCAGCTTTGATTGTCGATCTTGCGATTGTCGATCTTAGGGGATGGGTGACAGAGCGGTCTATTGTGCACGCCTGGAAAGCGTGTGTGCCGAAAGGCACCCGGGGTTCGAATCCCCGCCCATCCGCCACGTTACCAAACCAAGCTCAATGTGACCTGTGGCTTGATCCGGATCGTTCGCGTTAGGAGATTCGAACGCCGTTCGACCGGTGGGGCGCGTTACGCGCCAGGGTTATAAGCGAAGCTCTCTTGCCGGAGCCAAAGCGAAGCTTTGGATAATCCCCGCCCATCCGCCAGGCTATTTCTTTCGACTGAGCACCTGCGTTTGCTGGCGAATTTTTAAAATACTCGCATCCGGCAAGACGCCGCGAAAATTTGCGCCGGGATAAATAATGCAATCGCGTCCGATTATCGAGCCGGGATTGATCACCGAATTGCAACCGATCTCGGTGCGGTCGCCGACGATCGCGCCGAATTTTGTGAGACCCGTCGCGACATCGCCTTCCTCAGTCGTGACATGAATTTCGCCGTGATCGAGTTTTACGTTCGATAAGATCACGCCCGCGCCGAGGTGCGCGTGAAAGCCGAGGATCGAATCGCCCACGTAATTAAAGTGCGGCACCTGCGCTTCGTCGAAGAGAATGCAGTTTTTGAACTCGCACGAATTGCCCATGACCGCGCCGTCGCCCACGATCACATTTTCGCGCACGTAACATCCGCTCCGAATGCGGCAGTTTTCACCGATCCACGCCGGCCCTTTCAAGACCGCGCCTTGTTCGACAATCGTGCCGCGACCAATGAAAACCGAATTACTGATGAAAGGTTTGCCGAGTAGCTCGCCGAGAACGGCCGGTTTGAGCCGAAACTGCAAATAACTCGCGATCTGCTTGAGTGCGTCCCAAACGTTCTTCGTGTTCTCAAATAATTTTGGGTGCGCAGTGTGATCGAGCGCGAGAATTTGTTCCGGAGCAAACATTTAATTTCAAACGCCGGCGCGTCGCGTAATTTTCTGGCCGTCCTTCGTGTCGCGAATTTCCCAGCCGCGCGCGCTCAGTTCGTCGCGCAATTCATCACTTTTCCGCCAATCTTTTGCAAGTCTGGCCTGCGTGCGCGCGTCCGCCAGCTTCGCAATTTCTGCTGGCACTTCGTCGCCGCCGCCGGAAATCGACAGCACCGAATCGATTCGCTCCCACCATTGCAGCCAACTCTGCGTTTGATCTCGATCCAATTCCTTTCGATCCAGCGCGCGGTTGGTTTCGCGAATCGTCTCGAACAAAAAGCCTAGCGCCGCCGAGATGTTCAGGTCGTCGTCGAGCGCTTCTTCAAATTGCGAACCGATTTTTATGTCGATCTTCTGATTGTCGATCTTGTCGGTCGCGGTTTCGCGCAAACGCGCCAGCCAATCGTCAATCCGGCCTAACGATTCGCGCGCTTCCTTCATTCCGTCCCAGGTAAAATTAAGCGGCGCGCGGTAATGCACGCGCATGAGCGCATATCGAATCTCGCGACCGCTGTAACCTTTCGCCTGCACATCGCGCACCGTGTAAAAGTTGCCTAATGACTTCGACATCTTCTGCCCTTCCACAAGAAGGTGCGCGCAATGCAGCCAGTACCGCACAAACTTTTTACCGGTCACGCCTTCGCTTTGCGCGATCTCCGCCTCGTGATGCGGAAAAATGTTGTCCACGCCGCCGCAATGAATGTCGAGCTGCGGTCCGAAAATTTCCGTGGCCATCGCGCTGCACTCGATGTGCCAGCCCGGGCGGCCCCGGCCCCACGGACTTTCCCAACCGACGTCGCCGTCGTCTTCATCCCACGCTTTCCAAAGCGCAAAATCGCCCGCGTGCTCTTTGTCGTAGTCATCCGCTTTCACACGTCCGGTCGATTGCAATTGATCGAGATCGAAATGCGCGAGATGTCCGTAGTTCGGGAATTTGTTGATCCGAAAATAAACCGACTGGTCTTCCGCTTGATAAGCGAGATCCCGGGCGATCAACTCGCCGATCATCCCAATCATTATGTCGATGTAGCGTTGGTCGGTTGCTTCCGGAAAATCGTCCGCGCGCTTGATCCGCAGCGTTTCCAGGTCTTCAAAGAAGGCGTTCTTGAAAGGCTCGGTAAATTTTGCGAGCGCAACGCCGGCATCACGCGAGCCGCGGATCGTTTTGTCGTCCACATCCGTGATGTTCATGGCGCGATGAACTTTGTAGCCGCGCAGCTCGAGATGGCGTTGCAGCAAGTCTTCGAAAATGTAAGCGCGAAAGTTTCCGATGTGCGCGTTGCTGTAAACGGTCGGACCGCACGTGTACATTTTGACGGCGCGATTGCTGGAATCGAGCGGCTGAAATTCTTCGAGCGCCCGCGAGTAGGAGTTGAAAAAACGCAACGCCATCAATCTTGTTCGACGGTCGCGATCGCCATCGCCGCCATCCCTTCACCGCGACCGAGCGCGCCGAGTCCTTCATTCGTAGTCGCTTTGATGCTGACGCGCGCAAGATCGACATGCAGCGCGGCCGCGATCTTCTCGCGCATCGCCGAAATATGCGGCGCAATTTTGGGCGCCTCCGCAATCAGCGTTACATCAACGTTCACTGCGCGCGCTTTTTTTTGACGGAGCAATACGCTGACGCGCTGCAAAATTTCCAAGCTGCTGATTCCGCGAATCGTTTCGTCGTTGTTCGGAAAATGATGACCGATGTCGCCTTCCCCGATAGCCCCGAGCAACGCATCCGCGATTGCGTGGGAAAGCACGTCCGCATCGGAATGTCCGTCCAGCCCCATCGCGTGTGGAATTTCGACGCCGCCGAGGATCAGCTTTCGCCCTTCGACCAGGCGATGCGCGTCGTAACCAATGCCGCTGCGAAAGATCGACATCAGAGTTTCAAATCGATCACGCCGTTCGTCGCGATCACGCTGTATTTTTCTTTCATGTCGGTGCGCGGACGAAGATCGACAGTGCCGCCGGCCGTCTCAACCAAAATCCATCCGGCCGCGATATCCCACAGACTGATGCCTTGCTCGATGTAAGCATCGAAGCGGCCACACGCGACGTAAGCCATATCGAGCGCGGCGCTACCAAGCAGCCGGCATTTGCGCGCGCGATGAATCATTTGTTGCAACAGCGGCAGGCCGGCGGCAATCGTGACGCCGGTTTTGGAAAGACCAACCGAAATGACCGCTTCAGCCAGATCGGCGCGTTCGCTCACGCGAAACTCTTTTCCGTTCAACGTTGGCTGCTCGCCTTTTTGCGCGGACCAAAGCTCGTCGCGCATCGGATCGAAGATTACTCCAACGATGATTTCGCCTTTGAATCGCAACGCGATCGAAACACAAAAATGCGGAATGCCGTAAAAATAATTCACCGTGCCGTCGAGCGGATCGACCACCCATTGATGTTCGCTCGTCTGATCACCAACGATTCCTTCTTCGCCGTAAAGCGCGTGATCCGGAAAAGTTTTTAGAAGCAGATTCGTGATCAGGTCCTGCGTTTGCACATCGATCTCGAGTTTGATGTCGTGCGCTTCCGATGAATTAACGCGTTGCGGCCGCTTAAAATTTTCGCGAAGCAAATCGCCCGCGGCGCGCGCGGCGCCGACTGCCGCGTCGAGATAATGCTTCATAAATCAGAGCCTAATCGCTTTGTGCATTCGCGCTGCCAGATTTTTTTATTGTCGATTTCTCGAGGGAAAACTCGCATCGACGAAAAAAATCGGGAGGAGAAAATGAATCCTCCTCCCGGGTTGAGTTTAGGGGTTGTGGCCCCGAAAAGCACTCGGAGCCGTGACTAGCGCTAAGAGTTAGTGCCTTTTTCTCTTGGCTGATTTTTTCTTAGCAGCTTTTTTCTTTCTTTTTGCTGGCATCGACATTCCCCCCTTTCAATCCGCAGATGCGGTTGGGTGTGTGAAGAGGTTTGATAACTTCACTTACACGTTTCAGTAAGCATCATGATTTTTTTGTCAAACGTTTTTCTCGCACATTTGAAATTATTTTTATGAGCTCGCGCGCGATATTTTTTTTGAAAGTGCGCGAAATCTTCTTCGATTCGCCATTTCGGAAGAAAATTGTGACCGCGTTTTCATCGCTTTCCATTCCGAGATCGGCGCTGCTCACATCGTTCCCCACGATCATGTCGCAATTTTTTTCGCGCAATTTTTTTTGTGCATTCGTTTCCAGGTCGCGCGTCTCCGCCGCGAAGCCGACGACAAGGAATTGTCGATCTTGTTTTCCGAGCGAACCCAAAATGTCGCGGGTGGGCGCGAGCTCGAGCGAAATCGGCGCGTCGTTCTTTTTTAATTTGTGCGGCGAAATCTTAGCGGCTTTGTAATCAGCGACGGCCGCGCACATCACGAGAACGTCGCAGGCCGCGATATGTCGATGGACGGCGTCGAACATTTCATCGGCGGTCAAGATCGACATAAACTTGGCGGCGCGCGGCGGGTCGAGATTCACCGGTCCGGAAATTAAAACCACATCGTGCCCTTCCGCGATGGCCGCATCCGCAATCGCATATCCCATTTTTCCGGAAGAGCGATTGCTCAAATAACGCACCGGATCGAGCGGCTCACGTGTCGGGCCGGCCGTGATGAGAAACTTCACGCAATTAATTTTTCCTGGCGCGCGAGCAAGAACTCCGCGCGAAAGGCAATTTCATCCACTTTCCACAAACGGCCGAGCCCTTCGTAACCGCACGCGAGCATGCCCGCTTCCGGTCCGATGAATTCAACGCCGCGCGATTTGAGTTTCTCGACGTTTTCTTTTGTGGCGGGATGCTCCCACATTTTTCCGTTCATAGCCGGGGCGATCAAAAGCGGCGCGCGCGTGGCGAGCGCGATCGCGGCCAGCGGATGTCCGGCCAGCCCGTGCGCGAGCTCGGCGATGATATTCGCGGTGGCGGGCGCGATCAGGACAAGACTCGCGCGATCCGCCAGCTCGATATGTCCGGGTCGCCAATTTTCCTTTTCGTCGAAGAAACTGGTCGTGACCGGATTTTTGGAAAGTGTTTGCAACGTGAGCGGCATGATGAATTCAGTCGCGTCTTTCGTCATGACGACGAAAACGTCGTGGTTTTGTTTGACGAGCAAGCTGGCAAGCTCGGCCGACTTATAAGCGGCGATCGAGCCGGTCACGCCGAGAACGATGCATTGCGGCATTTTTAGATGTTGGATTTTCGGTTTTGAATTTTTCGGCATTGCGATTGTCGATCTTTCAATCTGCCAAAATTAATCGCCGGCTCAAATAGCGTTCCGCGCTAATGATACGCCGAAACTTTAGCAGATCTTCTTCCATCGATTGGCTGATAATGGTGTAGCGGTAATCGCGCCAAAGTTCCATCTCGCGCGCGGCGTTGACGAGACGCAGCTCGATTTGTTCGGCCGTTTCGGTGCCGCGTTTTGTCAAACGGCGCCGCAACTCATCCAGATCGGGCGGCATGATAAAGATATCACTCAAGGCCTGACGAATAAATGGGTCGTCGTTTTGACGAATGGCGGCCGCGCCTTGTATGTCGATGTCGATCAAAACGTCTGCGCCATTTTTTAAGTGTGACACGATGGGCGCGCGCAACGTTCCGTAATAATGCCCGTGCACTTTGGCGTGCTCGAGGAATTCGTTTTGCTCGATGCGCGCGAGAAAATCTTTTTCGGAAATGAAATGATAATCCTCCGCCTCAATCTCGCCGCCGCGTGCTGGCCGCGTCGTGCAGGAAACGGAATAGACCAGCTCGGGCGTCTCGCGCAGCGCGTCCACCAGCGTCGTCTTTCCCGCGCCGGATGGCGCCGAGACCACGAACAAGATTCCGCGGCGGCTGAATTTGCTATTCAAGGTTTTGAATTTGCTCCCGAATTTTTTCCAGCTCCGCTTTGCTGGCGACAGCGTGCTGTGAAATGGCGGCGTCGTTCGATTTCGCGCCGAGCGTGTTGAGCTCGCGAAAAATTTCCTGCGTAATGAATTCAAGTTTGCGACCGACCGGTTCGTTCCGACGCAGATGATGCGCAAATTGCGCGAGATGACTTTCCAGGCGCGTTAGTTCTTCCGAGATGTCGGCGCGATCGGCAAAGAACGTCACTTCTTTGACCAGGCGCTCGTCGCTCGCGGAAATTTCGAGGCCGGCTTTTTGAATGCGATCAAGAAGAGTGGCGCGATATTTTTTCACCACATCGGGAAAGAGCGCGCGGATTTGTTTGATTTCCTTGCGAATCAATTTCAGCCGATGAATCAAATCCTTGGCCAGATGTTTTCCTTCGCGCTCGCGCATTTTCACCAGCTCGGCCAGCGCCGCGGCCAGCGCACGCGCAATCGCCTGCCACGCTTCATCGACATCGACACTTTCTTCCGAGATTCGCATGACGCCCGGCGCCTGCAGAATGGTGCCGATGGTGATTTCTCCCGGCGCGCCCAATTCCTCCTGCAGCGCGCGCATCGCTTCGTGATAGGAACGCGCGAGCGCAGTATCGAGCGCCAGCTTGCGCGCGCCATTCGCGCCGTAGTGATATGCGACGACGACATTGGTGCGGCCACGTGAGATTTTTTCGTTGATCGTTTGGCGAATGCGCGGCTCGAGCTCGGCCAGCTCGCGCGGAAGATTGACAATGAGATCGCTTTGTTTGCGATTCACGGAGTGTAGTTCGACGCTGAACTTCGCGCCGCCGTGGTCGATTTCGCCACGGCCATATCCTGTCATGCTGCGCATTTAAAATCCAAAATGGTCCGCATCTTTATCGCCGCGGCCGGAGCAATTCACAATCACTAACTCGTTAGGCGACATTTCCGGCGCGATCTTTATCACCTGCGCGATGGCGTGCGCGGTCTCGAGCGCAGGGATGATGCCTTCGGTTTTGGCGAGATCGCGAAAGGCGGCGAGCGCTTCATCGTCCGTCGCGAAAGTGTATTCAATCCGGCCGGCGTCGCGCAAATAACTGTGCTCCGGCCCAATCGCGGCGTAATCGAGACCGGCGGAAACAGAATGCGTCAGCTCGATTTGTCCATCGGCATTGGTGAGGATGAAGGTCTTGGTGCCTTGCAGCACGCCGAGTTTGCCGCCTTGAAAACGCGCCGCGTGTTTTCCGGGACGAATGCCTTCGCCGCCGGCCTCCACGCCGATCATTCGTACTTGTCGATCTTGCAGGAACGGATGGAACAATCCGATCGCGTTGCTCCCGCCGCCCACACATGCGATCAGCAAATCGGGCAGCCGTTTTTCCTTTTCTAAAATCTGCGCGCGCGCTTCCAAGCCGATCACGCGCTGGAAATCGCGCACCATCATAGGGTAAGGATGCGAACCAAGCGCGCTGCCTAATATATAATGAGTAGTGCGCACGTTGGTGACCCAATCGCGCATCGCTTCGTTGATCGCTTCCTTGAGCGTGGCCTGGCCGGCGGTGACTTCGCTGACTTCGGCGCCGAGAAACTTCATGCGCGCGACATTCAGCGCCTGCCGCTGCATGTCGATCTTGCCCATGTAAATCTTGCATTCGAGACCGAATCGCGCGGCGACCGTCGCCGTGGCGACTCCGTGCTGACCGGCGCCGGTCTCGGCGATGATGCGTTTTTTTCCCATGCGTCGCGCGAGAAGAATTTGACCGAGGGCGTTATTAATTTTATGCGCGCCCGTGTGGAGCAAGTCTTCGCGCTTGAGATAAATTTTAGCGGCGCCGAGTTTGTTGGTTAGTCGATCAGCGAAATAAAGCGGCGTTGGCCGTCCGGCAAAATCGCGCAGCAAGATCGACAATTCCTTCTGAAACGCGGTATCCATTTTTGCGCGCTCGTATTCGGCCGCGAGCTCGTGCAGCGCGGACATGAGTGTTTCGGGGACAAACATTCCGCCGTAGGGACCGAAGTGGCCGTGTGCGTCCGGCAGTGATTCGGCTGCTGACATGATCTAATTCAGCAGAAAACGATCAACGTTCAAAGCGCAACAAGATCGACAATGGCGCGACGATGCGGCGAAGGAATAGGAATCGAGTCGAGCGCCCGAATTGAAAACCAATCTTCATTTGCCTTTCGTTGGCGAATCGCAGCGGGAAAAACGGCGAGCGTGATGCGATGATTGGTGAATGGAAACTGCGCGATGTGTAGCGCTCGGTATGTCGATCTTGTTGCGTTTAGCGGCGGTAAGATCCACATGTTGCGCCAGCGCTCGCTCGATTTCTCCAGCAGAATTTGGTCGCGGCGAAAAATGAATGCGTGGCGCTCAGTATGCCGCAGGACCTTTGGCCGCGATTTCTTGCGCGGGAGCGATAGCGGATCTTTGGCGCGACAAAATTTTTGCACGGGACAAGATCGACATTTCGGCGCGCGCGCTGTGCAGATGAGCGCGCCGACATCCATGAGTGCGGAATTAAACAAAGCGGCGGCGCGTCTCGGCAAAAGCTCGGTCGCATGACGCCAAAGTTTTTCCCGACCAATCGAAGAGTCAATTGAGCGGCGCATGTTGAAAATACGCGCGAGGACACGTGCGGTGTTCGCTTCCACAAGCGGAGCAGATTGATCGAAAGCAAACGTCGCGACGGCGTTCGCGGTGTAGCGGCCGATGCCTGGAAGCTCTTGGCTCTGTGCGATGTCCCGCGGAAAGTTCCCGGCGTGATCTCGCGCAATGATTTTTGCGGCAGCATGCAAATTGCGCGCACGCGCGTAGTAACCGAGCCCCTGCCAGGCGTGAAGAACATTCGATTGCGATGCGCGGGCGAGCGATTCAAAATTCGGAAATCGACGCAGCCACGCGTCGTAAAAAGGAAGCACAGTCGCGACCTGGGTTTGTTGCAACATGATTTCGGAAACGAGAATCGCGTACGGATCCCGCGTGCGGCGCCAGGGCAAGTCGCGCCCATTCTTGCGGTACCAACGTAGAAGCGCGGAACGAAATTGAACAACATCCATTGTCGATCTTGTCGGGATCACGATCTAATAGTGAGAACGTGAACTCTTTCACCGCACCGCTCAATGACGAACAGGCGCGCCAGCTCCGTGCCCTGGTCGAAGAGCTGGGGTTCGAATTTTCGAGCAAGCCTTACACACTTTTCTTCGCGCAAAAAAACAAGCTGAGCGTCGCGGTTTATGAGAAGGGGCCGAAAGTTCTGTTGCAGGGGAAGGGGATTGAGGAATTTGTGCAGTTCGAGCTGGAGCCGAAAATTTTGGGCGAAGCGAAATTGGGTTACGAAGAAATTCATTCGCCGGAAATGTTCGCGCCGCACTTCGGAATTGACGAAAGCGGCAAGGGCGATTTCTTCGGGCCGCTCGTGATTGCGGGCGTGTATGTCGATCCTGGGATCGCGCGCAAATTTCTCGATGCTGGTGTGCAGGACAGTAAACGCATCGGGTCGGACGCGCGGATTCGGTCGCTGGCGGATTCGATTCGCAAAGATTCGGTCGGATTGTTCGATCTGGTGCTGATTGGGCCGGCGAAATACAACGAGCTCTACAAAAAGTTTGGTAACCTGAACAGTTTGCTCGGGTGGGGGCACGCGCGCGTGATTGAAAATTTGCTGGCGAAAAAGCCGGAATGTCCGCGCGCGTTGTCGGACCAATTTGCCGATGCGCGAGTGATCGAGCAGTCGCTCTTGCGACACGGCCGCAAGATCGACATACAGCAACGGACCAAAGCCGAGTCCGATGTCGCGGTGGCGGCGGCATCGATCCTGGCGCGGGAAGCGTTCATTGGCTGGTTGGAACGACGGGGCAAGGAACTTGGGAAGCGCCTGAAGCGCGGCGTTTCCGAGGACGTGAAAGAAACCGCGCGCGAACTGGTGAAAACGAAAGGCGCAGAGATCCTGCCGGAGGTGGCAAAGGTGCATTTTCGGACTGCACATGAGGTTGCGCCCGATGCGTTTCCGGCGCCGCCGCCGCGGCGGGAATGGCGCAAGTAATTAGCCGGCCGGGCGGGCAGTTTTTCAGCGTAAATCGGGCAAGGTTCCTGCTTTGGTAGCGTGGGACTTCTTGCCTTTGTGGAAACCAGACTGCTCATTCTAAACGCCGACCCGGTCTTTCAAGATCGCGCGCTCGCGCTTTTCGACACCTTTGCCGAGGTGGAAGTGCGTGTGGTGCGGACGTTGTCCGAAGCTATTTCCAGTTTGTTAGCGGAAAATTTCGACGGGTTTCTGGTAGAAGGCGAACCGCCGATTGCGCTGGAGCAAGCGACGCATGTGCGGCAACATTTTCCCTCGCTGCAAATTGTTTGCCTGATCTCGGGCGCGGCGGACTCCGATTTCGAGCGTTCCGCCGGGCAGCAGAAGATCGGGCGCATTCAGAGCGAGCGAAGCGAAGGCTATTTGCGCAAACGTCTGAGCGAATTCATCCGCTCGCTCGAAATCCGTGACGGCGCGCCGTCGGAAGGCGTCGACCCCTGTCATTCGCTGATCGGAAATCTGAACCTATTTTCGGCGGCCGAGATTTTGCAAATGAGTTGCCTGAGCCAACGCAGCGGGCGTTTTACGTTTAAGTCGGCGCGTGGAAACAGCGAGATTTATCTGCAACTTGGGGCAGTTCGGCACGCGATTTTTGGAACGCTCGAAGGCGAAGCGGCGGTGGCGGAAATTTTCCGCTGGCGGCAGGGCCGATTTTATTTTGAAGAAGGGATCATCAGCCAGGTGCAAACGGTGGACCGGCCATGGGCGCATCTTTTGATCGACAATTTGCAGAAGCTCGACGAGACGCTCGAGCTGGTGAGCGGTTAATCTGCGGCGATGAGAGACAAAGTCCTCGAGACGCAATTGCGCCTGCTCACTTTGCAGCTCGATAGCTGGAAAAAGCTGCACGATTTAATCACGTACGGCCTCGATAAAGCCCGGCCAATCATTTCGGCCGATTACGAAAGGCAGTTCACCGAGATTCGGTCGAACCTTTTGCAGGAGACCGAGCACGTTTTCCGCGAGCTTGGAATTTTGTCGGAGCTTTCCGGACGCGCGATGAACGTTTTGCAGCGCAGCGTTTCCGTGCGGGGCGTGCGCGAATTGTCGAACGAGGAAGTGCGACGTTTGGAAAGTGAATGGAACGGCGTTTTCACCAAGCTCGGCGTTATTCAGGGCCAATTGAAGTCGCGACGCAAAACATTGGCGGGACAAAATGTCCTTGCCTTTTATGCAGCGAAACTTTTTCGCCGACCGGCGCTAAGTCACTAAGCGTCAACGGTCGCGCTGGTGTTGGCGCTTGCATTTTTCCATTAACGCGTTCGGCGTAAGATTTCTTTTTTTACGCGATTGGTAGGCGCGTGACCGTCGTGGAAATCGAATTTAAGGTATGGGGAAGCTTACCAAGCGCGACATCGTTGTCGCAATCAGCAACCAAACCGGAATGGTGCAGCACCAGGTTTTTGACGTGGTGCAGCGCACGCTCGACCACATCACGAACAGTCTCGCCAATAATGTGGCGGTCGAGCTGCGCAACTTCGGCGTTTTTCAGCCGCGGCTAACGAAACCGCGCGTCGGACGCAATCCAAACGAGCCGGGCAGCAGTTTTGTGATTCCATCGCGCGCCACCGTGAAGTTCAAAGCGGGCAAAATCATGCGCCAACGCGTGGAAAAGCTTTCGCGAGAGCTGAAGGAAGCGGCCGAGAAAAAAGCGGCCGGCGAAGCGCTCAGCAGCAACAGTCCGTAAGATCGACAATTACCGAGTGCAGCTGGAAATTTTTACTTCGGCTGCAGCTGAAGCAAACTCTGGATCGCTTCTTCGAGACGCTCGAAATTAATCGGCTTGGTCAGATGCTCTGAGAAACCGGCGGCGTGCGCGCGGCTGACGTCGTTCTCCATGCCGAACCCGCTCAAAGCAATTCCGTGCAGACCATTTGCAGCATGCAATTCCTGCATCAGTTCATAACCGGAGCGGTCCGGCAAACCTATGTCGCTAATCACCATGTCGAAATTTTCTTTGCGCGCTTTTTCCACCGCCTGGCCGGCGGAATGAGCGAGCGTGATCTGATAACCGCGCCGTTCCAGCATCATCTTCATTCCGATACAGGTGTCGTAATGATCGTCCACCACCAGAATGTGCGGAGCGCGTGAATCGCTGCGAATTTTCTGGCCGTCGGTGCGCGGGGTCGGCGGTGCTTCTTTGCCATCGGTCACAGGCGCGGGCACGGTTTGCAGGCGCACGATAAATGTCGCTCCTTTATCTTTCCCGGCGCTTTCCGCGCTGATGCGCCCGCCGTGCGCGGTGACCATCGCCTTCGAGATTGCGAGGCCGAGTCCCAATCCACCGAAGCGTCTTGTGATAGAGCTTTGGCCTTGTTCAAACGCATTAAAAATCCGGTCGAGCTGCTCCGGATCGATTCCAATGCCGGTGTCGGTAGTGCGAATCTCGATCTTGTTCGGCGTGGGATTCAGCGTTTCGATAATGATCCGCCCTTTTTCCGGCGTGAACTTGACGCTGTTTTTGATCAGGTTCCAAAAGACCTGCTGCAATCGCGCCGGATCGCCGTCCACGTAATCGCTCTGGGCCCGCAACCGAAATTCTACGCCGAGATTTTTAGCGAGAACGTCTCCGCGACAAATCTCGTACGCGCGCTGCAAGATTTGGTGCACGCTCACCGTTTCGAGAGTGAGTTTTAATTTTCCTTTCGAGATGCGCGTGACATCGAGCAGATCGTCAATCAAACGCGCTTCCAGCTCGACGTTGCGCCGGATGACTTCAAGCGCGCGTTTCGTATCGCCCGAATTGGAAGCGCCGGCTTCGAGCTCACCAACCATGGCGATGACAGGCGAAAGGGGATTTCGCAATTCGTGTGAGAGCAACGCGAGGAACTGGTCCTTGGCCGCGTTCGCGCCGATCAATTCCTGGCGCAAGATCATGTCGCGCGTTTTGTCTTCCACGAGATAGAGAACGCCCTGGATTCGTTGATCGGCGCCTTGTAAGCGCAACAGGTTTACATCGACAAAGTGTTTACGGCCGGTTGCGTCGCTGAATGGTTCCTCGGTAAGCTGAAAGGGCGTGCCGAAAGCGAGCACCTTTTCAATCGCGTCCGGCGGCGCGATTTTTACTTCATCATAAGTGGCTTCGTGCACACTGCGATTTTCCGGCAATTGGCCGAAGCGCACGGCCATGCGCGCAAAGGCGTCATTCGCTTGAAGAAAGCGGCGCGAGACCGGATCGATCAGGGCAATGCCGCTGGGCATGTTGGCTAGGATTTTTTCGTTGAACACAACTTCGCGCTCGATGCGGCGGGCCGCTTCGGTTTGGCGACGATAAAATCTGCCGGCTAACGCGGCCGCGATGGCCGTTCCGGCGATGAGCCATCCCACTAGCACAGTGGTCTTGCCCAATAGATCGTGGACTGGTTTGTATGCGACGGCTTTGGGTTGCCCGACGACCGTCACCCAGCCGGCGGGTTCCACCGTGGCGAAGGAATAAAGAGTCTCGTTCCGATCGATCGATCCATTCTTTTTGTTGTGAATCTCCTGCAAAATCCCGCTTCCTTCCGGTGGGATCGGGCCGGAGTTGGGAGCAAAATTGCTTTTGAAAAGTGCATTGCCTCTTTGATCGATAACCTGGCAGCTGGCCTGGTCGGCAAATTCAATCGAAGCGAGACGTTTTCCCATTCTTTCCACGAGCACTTGCACACCGAGGAATCCCACCACGTTCCCATCCGGAGTGCGGATCGCGCCGACAATATCCGCGGCCGGGCGTTTATCGGCCAGGCGCGCTTGCACCGGCGAAACGTAAATATCGGGCGAACTCATGGCCGGTTCGCGCCACGCGCTGGCGTCAAATTTCTGCATTACGTCGGGAGGAAGCGCCGGAAGCGACGCGATCAATCTTCCGTCGCGCGCGGCCACAAACATGCCGTCGATGCGCGGATGAGCGTAGAAGGTTTGGCTCAACCATGAACGCGCGGCCGCTTCGCCTTGTGGAGAAGTTACGATCTTCGCGACGTCCGGCTGCGTTTGGTAATATTCGATAATTCCGCCGGTGCGGCTAAAATCGTCGCTCACTAAATGCGCGATCAATTGCACAAAGGTTTGCCGGTCGCGCAGGATTTTCGATTCGAGCGTGTTGGTGAGGATCGTGTACGAAACCACCAGCATCAAAATCGACGGCACCCAGCCGGCCAGCAAAATGGCGACGACGATGTTGAAGCGCTCAAAGCGACTGGGGTCTCGCCTTTTAAATCGAGAAAAGAATCGCAGTGCTCTATGCCCGGCCCCGGCCATGGTAAAACTTCGCTTTTTCCCTGTGACGCGGCAAGGCGATTAAATCGACAATTTTTTTGGGCTATTCTGTCGCTCGCAGAGACAGATTTAGCTCGCGCGTTTGCGCACGAATCGCCTTCGCCTCGGCCAAGCCGAAGCCTTTGGCCGGGGGATTGTCGATCTTAGCGCGCAACGCTTCAATTCCGGCGCGCAACTTTTCGAAAAGAGGAACGTGCGCCACGGCCGGGGGCAGCGTTTTCATTTCCTCGGCGAAATAATTCGCCAGTTCCGGTTGCAGCAAGACCTTCGCCCGCAGCGGAGTGTACTTCGTCTCAACGGCACCCGCCGCGATTTCCAAGCCGCGCAGCCAGCCTCCAAGACTGATGAGGTGCGCCATTTTTTCATCGCGCAATCCGATCATCGCCTGTTCGACGTCGTTCTGGGTGGCGGTCAATTCCTCGCGCACTGTTGCCCAATCGCCACTCTTCGCCAGCTCGGTGAGGCTGGCGCTGTGACGCATGACACGGTCCTCAACCCCGAGACTGCGCGCTTCTCTTAATAAGACGCGGCCTAAATCGTCGACCAGATTTTTGCGCTCGCACGCAACGATTAGGAAACCGTCGGCGACTAATCCGCCAAAGATCACTCCCATTTGTTCGCGACCGGCATGGCCGGGCGTCGGAAAAGGCCGCTGCAATTGCTCAAAAGGAAGCGGCTTCAGTTCATCGAGCTGATGAAAAATGTTCGCGATCGATGGCGTGGTGTAATGATTCACGCCGAGCTCTTCGCGCACGTGGTCTTCTTCGCCCGGCTCCTGCGCAGTCGCGCCAATTGTGAACAGAAAGGTCACTGCCAGGAAAAATAGCCCACTCGAGTATATGTCGATCTTAGCAGCGCGACGACCTCTAACAGCGCAGCTTTTCATAGGTAAAACCGGCATTTTTGATTTGACGGACGCCTCGGAAGCGGCATCATGTCGCCTCTGTCGCGCGAATCGGCGGCACTTTCTATAAACGTTATGCAAGGAAGCGTTGGATATCTCATCTGGACCGTGTGTTACCTCGCGGTCTTGTTTGGGCTTTCTGCCTACGGCATCCACCGTTATTTCATCATTTACTTATTCCTGAAAAATAGGAAGCGCGCGATGCAGCCGCTCGGCCATTTCGATTCCCTGCCGAGGGTGACGATGCAGCTGCCCATTTTCAATGAATTTTATGTGGTGGAACGGCTGCTCAAATCGGTGAGCGAGCTCGATTATCCGAGGAACCTGTTGCAAATCCAGGTGCTCGACGATTCGAACGACGACACGCGCGAGGTCACCACCGCTTGCGCCGACGAATTGCGCAGCCGCGGCTTCGAGGTCGAGCTGATTCATCGCGTGGATCGGGTGGGCTTCAAGGCTGGCGCGCTCGAAGCGGGCCTGGCTTCGGCCACCGGCGATTTCATTTGTATTCTCGACGCGGATTTTGTTCCGCAGCCGGATTTGCTCCAGCGCACCGTTCATTTTTTCACCGATCCGAAAGTGGGAATGATTCAAACGCGCTGGGGCCATTTGAACAGATGCTACTCCCTGCTCACGCGGGTGCAGGCAATGTTTTTGGACGGGCACCTCTTGCTCGAACAAACCGCCCGCAGCCGCAGCGGACGCTTTTTTAATTTTAACGGAACCGCTGGGCTTTGGCGCCGCTCCTGCATCGAAGAGGCGGGCGGCTGGCAACACGACACGCTCACAGAAGATCTCGATCTTAGTTACCGCGCGCAGCTCGTCGGCTGGAAATTTATTTTTCTGCCGGACGTCGTCACGCCCGCCGAGCTTCCAGTCGACATGAATGGTTTCAAATCGCAGCAGCATCGCTGGACGAAAGGCTCGATCCAGACTTGCAAGAAACTTTTGCCGACGATCTGGCGCAGCAATTTGCCTTTCACGATCAAGATCGAAGCCACCGGACATTTAATGTCGAACTTCGCTTATCTCCTTCTCGCCTGTTTATGCGTGCTGCTTCATCCGTCCATCGGCGGTCCGCAATCAGGCTGGGTTCGCACTTTCTTGATCGACATACCCATTTTCCT
Organism: Verrucomicrobiota bacterium; assembly: GCA_041167045.1. Taxonomy (GTDB): domain Bacteria; phylum Verrucomicrobiota; class Verrucomicrobiia; order Chthoniobacterales; family UBA10450; genus CATPCN01. The sequence continues at coordinate 91,840 of JBEEGW010000013.1, read as the reverse complement.
GACTGCCTCCGTCTCCGTCGCGATCTTTTACATTTGCGCGCAACGCGAGCTGCATCCGCGCACTTGGATGAAAGAAATTCTTTTGCTGCCCTGCCTGCTCGCGCTCGGCGTCGGCCTTTCTTTAAATAACGCGCGCGCCGTCCTCGAGGCCGTCTTCAATCACAAATCCGATTTCGCGCGCACGCCCAAGTACGGGATCGAGCGCAAATCGCAATCGTGGCGGTCGTGCAAATACATGCCGCTGAAATCGCTGTTGCCTATAGCCGAAATGGGCTTCGCCATTTATTTCAGCTACTTCGTTTGGTTTGCCCTCCAGCACGGCCAGTTTCTTTCGCTGCCTTTCCTCATCATGTTTCAAGCCGGCTTTCTTTACGTTTCCATCTGCTCGCTCGCGCAATGGTGGCCGCGCTTTAATTTTGGCAATGCCCGCGCGGAAGCTCCAATTCCTGCGTGACAAAGAGCAAATCTCGCGTAAAAGACACGATGCTTCGCCCCCTCGCTGCAGTCTTCGCCGTCATTTTGCTCACGCCCTCCCTGCGCGCTGCAGTTGAGTTGCAAACTCCAAATCGCGTCGTCATCAGCGTGCGCGATCAAAAGTTAATGCTCTTGCAAGGCAACGCGAAGGTTGCCACGTATCCCGTCTCCACTTCCAAGTTTGGCCTCGGCGATCGCTGGGGCAGCCTCGCCACGCCTTTGGGAACTCTTCAGGTCGCGCAAAAAATCGGCGATCGCGCCCCGCTCGGCGCCGTTTTTCACAATCGCCGTTTTACCGGTGAAGTGCTTCGGCCAAATGCGCCCGGCCGCGATCCCGTCATCACGCGAATTTTGTGGCTGCGCGGTTTGGAAGCGGGGAACGCGCACGCTTTTCGCCGCTGCATTTACATTCACGGCACGCCCGAAGAAAAAACGATCGGCCGCCCCGCCAGTTACGGCTGCATCCGCATGAAATCGAGCGATGTCGCCGCGCTTTATAATCAATTGCCGCTCGGCGCGACGGTCGAAATTCGTCAGGACAGATTGCCGAACGCGCCGAAAGCGTCCGCGGCGGCGATGACGGCGGACTCCGCCAAACCCGCTCCGGCACATCAGCCCGCAATGCTGGTTGCATCGGGAGGCCGCGGCGCATAAATCGCGCGGCAGTTCCAAGCGACAAGATCGACATACCCAAGATCGACATAAAAATTTTCCATGGCTAACACCAAATCTGCCGCCAAACGTGCGCGCCAAAGCGCCGGACGCACCATGCGCAATCGCCGCGTTTTGACGCAGCTGCGCACTTTTCAAAAACGAATGACCGCAACCGGCGGAAAAGACAAACTGCCCGCCTTGATTTCGGCGCTCGATAAAGCGGCCAAGCGCGGCATCATTCACCGCAACGCCGCTCGCCGTCGCAAAGCGCGATTGAATCGCGCCTTGGCCGCGGGCGCAAAAGCCTCCGCGAAATAATTTTTCGCGCCACTCGAAGCGCGCCGGCTCGCTAGACTTTCGGAGCATGATCATGTTCCGTTGAAAGTCATGGCACGACGTCTGAGCCGCCGATCGTTTGTCCGCACGGCTGCGCTCGGTTCTGCCGGACTCGCGCTTGCGCCGAAAATTTATTCGCAACCGGCTAAGCTTCCGCGCAAACCAAACTTGCTCGTTTTTCTGCCCGATCAGCAACGCGCTGACACGCTCGCTTGTTATGGCAGTGCCAACGTGCACGCGCCGAACCTCAACAAGTTCGCCGCGCAATCGGTAATCTTCGAGCAGGCTTACGTCACGCATCCGGTTTGCACGCCGTCGCGTTCCTCGCTCATGACCGGCACCTGGCCGCACACCAACGGTTGCACGCACAATTTCATGCGACTCGATCCGCGCTTTCGTTGTTTGCCCGAGCTGATTAGCGACGCCGATTATCGCTGCGGCTGGATGGGCAAATGGCATCTTGGCGATGAACCGTTCGCGCAACACGGATTTGAAGAATGGGTTTCAATCGAGGATGGCCCGCCGTTTCGCGCGGACTTCAGTCCAGGTCGCGATCCGAAAACGATCAGCGATTACAGCAAATTTCTTTTCGCAAAAGGTCTCAAGCCGAACAACGGGCAGGATTATTTCGACAGTCGCTTTGCTACCACGCTCTCTCTCGATCTTTCCAAGCCGAAGTTTTTAGAAACGAAAGCGTGCGAGTTTCTAGATCGACATAAGAACGAGCCGTTCGTTTTGTTCATCGCTTTTCTCGAGCCGCACCCGCCGTATAACGGTCCGCTCAACAACGAACATCCGCTCGATCAGATCAGCGTTGCAACCGACGCCGGTCAAACTTTCGGCGCGGAAATGCCATTGCGTTATCGGCTACGGCAGGAAAGCGATCGAAAAAAATTCGGTACGCCGCCCGAGAAGTATCGCAAAACGAAGCAGAAATATCTCGGGCTCGTTACGGAAATGGATCAAAGCATCGGCGCGATTTTAACGAAACTGGAAGCGCTCAGCTTGGCTGACAGCACGATCGTAGTTCACACGAGCGATCATGGCGACATGATGACGGCGCACGGTCTTGTTGGCAAAGAAGTGATGTTCCAGGAAGCGACGCGCGTTCCTTATTTGGTGCGTCTGCCTAATCAGCGCCGTTCATTTTCGGTTCCGCAACCGATCAGCCACATCGATTTTGCTCCCACGATTGTCGATCTTTTGGGCAAACCGCCGCACGAACAATGCGCCGGCAAAAGTCGCGCGCCATTGATTCGCGGCGAAGCGATGCCGCCCGAGACTATTTTTATGGAATGGGCGCCGGGAAAGAAACCGAAGGTCGACAAGCACACGAAATTAGGAAAACCGGACGAAATCAAACACGCGCTCAGTGAATCAACTCGCACGGCAATTTCGCCGGATGGTTGGAAGCTCTGTCTGCGCGATAACGACAAGAGCGAGCTTTACAGTTTGCAGGCGGACCGGCGCGAAGAACAAAATCTTTTTGGGCGCAGCGAACAAAAAGATGTGATCGCAAAGTTGACCGAAGAGATCCATCGCTGGCAGGCGAGCGTGAAAGACAGCGTGAAAGTTTAGCGTTATGCAGATCTTGTCCCGGCGATCGTTTGTTCGCACGACCGCGCTCGGGTCGGTTGCTCTCGCGTTAAAAAGCAAAGCGCAACCGGCCAAGCTTCCGCGCAAACCAAATCTGGTCGTCTTCCTTCCGGATCAGCATCGCAACGACACGCTCGCTTGTTACGGAGCGAACCGTGTTTACGCGCCGAACCTCGACAAGTTCGCCGCGCAATCGGTCGTCTTTCAACAGGCCTACGTCACGCAGCCGCTCTGCGTGCCGTCGCGTTCGTCACTCATGACCGGCACCTGGCCGCACCAGAACGGTTGCACGCGCAACGGCATCAGGCTCGCGCCGCAGTTTCGATGTTTGCCCGAGCTTGTCGGCGATCGCGATTATCGCTTCGCTTACATGGGCAAATGGCATTTGGCGAATGAGCGCCAGGCGCAGCACGGATTCAGCGATTGGGTTTCAATCGATAACAAGGACGAGAGCGATTACGGAAAATTTCTCAGCTCGAAAGGTTACAAGCCGGACAACAAATCATATTTCACGGATGAGTTTGCTTCGCGGCTTCCGCTAGAAGTTTCCAAGGCGAAATTTCTGGAAACGAAAGCGTGCGAGTTCTTAGATCGACATAAAAACGAGCCGTTCGTTTTGTTCGTTGCTTTTCTTGAGCCGCATCCGCCCTTCAACGGTCCGCTAAACAACGAACATCCCCTCGATCAAATCGAGCTCGATCCAACTTGGGAATACATGTTCGGAGACGATATGCCGCTGCGTTATCGGCTCCGCCAGGAGTTCGACATGAAATTGTACGGAAGCTCGCGCGATGATTTGTTGAAATTGAAACAAAAATATCTCGGCCTTGTCACGGAGATGGACCGCAGCGTCGGCGCAGTGCTTGCAAAACTCGAAAATCTCGGGCTCGCCGAAAACACGATCGTCATGCACACAAGCGATCACGGCGAGATGATGGGCGCGCATCATCTCATTCAGAAGGAGGTCTTCTTTCGAGAATCGGCGCGCGTGCCGTACATCGTTCGAATGCCGAATCAGCAGCGATCGGTTTCCATTTCGCAACCGATTAGTCACATCGACTTCGCTCCCACGATTGTCGATCTTCTCGGCCGTCCGTCCCACCAACAATGCGTCGGCAAAAGTCGCGCACCTTTGCTTCGCGGAGAAGCGATGCCGCCCGAAACAGTTTTTGTAGAGTGGGCGCCGGCCGACAAAGCAAAAGTTGTCGAGGGCACGAAGCTCGCTACGCCGGAAGAAATTCAGCGGGCCGTCAACGAATCGAGCCGATGCGCAATTTCGCCCGATGGCTGGAAACTTTGCCTGCGCGATGCCGACAAGAATGAGCTTTATAATTTGAACGCGGATCCCGGGGAAGTGCGAAATCTTTTCGATCACGCCGACGCGAGAGAAATGCAGTCGCGTTTAACTGCCGAGATTCACAAGTGGCAGGAAAGCGCGCGAGACACCGTTAAGCTATCGATCTAATCAAGCCGATCTCACGCAGCGAAATCCGCAATTGCTTGTCGAGCTGTCGGGCGTGTTGCCGTAACGCGCGTCAGTTCGGTAGCGATTGCAATACGAGTGGTGACACAAATACGAACCGCCGCGCATGACACGCTGCTCGCCGCCCGCCGGACCGCGCGGGTTTTCTGAAGGCGAATTGCGGTAGTAATCCATGTCGAGCCAATCGGCGCACCATTCCCACACATTTCCGGTTATATTGTAGAGGCCGTATCCGTTTGGTTTGAAAGTTTTCGCCGGCGCCGGTCCGTAAAAACCGTCGGCTTGGGTATTTTGCGTCGGAAAAGTTCCCTGCCACACATTCATCATATGTTTGCCGCCGGGCTCAAGCTCGTCGCCCCACGGAAATGGTTTTTGCACAAGGCCGCCGCGCGCCGCGAATTCCCATTCCGCCTCGGTCGGCAAACGTTTGCCCGCCCACGCCGCAAACGCGTTCGCGTCGTTCCAGGAAACGTGCACGACCGGATGTTGCCAGCGCTTCTTGATATTTGAGCCGGGACCTTCGGGATGACGCCAGGTTGCGCCGTCGACGCGACACCACCATTCGCTGCCGAGCACGCGCAGTCGAACGCTGTTGGCCTGTTGCTCTGCGGTCAGATGTCCGAAGAAAACAAAGGTCCAGCCGAAACGCTCGGCTTCGGTTTTGTATCGCGTCGCGTTAACGAATTCATTGAACTGCTCATTCGTCACGCAGGTTATGTCGATGTAAAAACTGTCGATCTTAACTTTGTGAATGGGCGCTTCGATTGCGCTGCCCATTAAAAATTCCTGGCCGGTGATCAGCCGCATGCCTTCAACGGAACCGCTCCCCTTCGATTCGACGGGGGATTGTCGATCTTGTACTTCGTGCGGCGAACGCCCGTTCCCATCGCGAGCGGGCGCGCAGCATCCCTTTTTCTTAGCGCCTTGTTTTAGTTGTGGCATCGCTCGCGTCTTTTGGACAATGTTGCATATCGTGCAGGACGGTTAAAATTCATTCCGATGATTCCCGCGTTCATTTTGATTTTGTTTGTCGTCGCCTATCGCGTCGCGGCCGGGCTGCTTATCCATTCCGGCACAACCTGGCTTTCGAATTTTCAGCCGCTCGCCGCCATCGCGCTCTGCGGCGCGGTTTACTTTCCGCGCAAATATAAATTCAGCGTGCCGATAATCGCGCTGCTCCTTTCCGACGTGGCGCTTAACTTGCATTACGGCGCATCGTTACTCGATCCGCAAATTCTCTCCCGTTATCTCGCGTTCGCGATTGTCGGTTGCATCGGCTTGGCTTTGCAAAATCGCGCGTCGCTCAAAACTTTGCTGCCTGCTTCCATCGCTGGATCGACAATTTTCTACGTAATCACGAACACGTTCTCGTGGTTGAGCGATCCGGGCTATGCCAAAACTTTTGGCGCACTCATTCAGGCGCTGACCGTCGGTCTTCCGCAATACAGCGCGACGCCGACCTGGATGTTTTTTCGGAACACACTTTTGAGCGATCTTTTCTTCACGTTGCTTTTCGTCGCCTGCGTCCACTTCAGTCGAAGCACTGAAACTTCGCGGGCCATTCCGCGTCCCGCATAAAACTCCATGCAGCGGCTGGAGCAACGCGACGAAGTCGAAATGCTCTCGCTGATGTTGTTGATCCGGCGTTTCGAAGAGCGCGCCAGTCAACAATATCAAGCGCAGAAAATTGGTGGCTTCTGCCATCTTTACATCGGGCAGGAAGCGGTCGTGGTCGGAGCGGTCGCGGCTGTGCGGCCCGACGATTACATCATCACGGCCTATCGCGATCACGCCCACGCGCTCGCCCGCGGCACGAGCGCAGACGCGTGCATGGCCGAACTTTTCGGTAAAGCGACCGGTTGCTCGAAAGGTCTCGGCGGTTCCATGCATTTTTTTGACAAGGCGAACCACATGTACGGCGGGCACGCCATCGTGGCAGCGCATGTGCCGCTCGCAGTCGGAATGGCGTTCGCTTGCAAATATCGCGCCGAAGATCGCGTCACGCTTTGCTTTTTCGGCGACGGCGCGATCAACCAGGGTTCTTTTCACGAAGCGCTCAATCTGGCCGCGCTTTACAAATTGCCGATCGTTTTCATTTGCGAAAATAATCTCTTCGCCATGGGCACGTCGGTGAAAAGATCGACATCGCTCAAGCAAATCGTCGATCGCGCGGAGGGTTACGATATTCCCGGCGAAATAATCGACGGCATGAATTTTCGCGAAGTGCGCGACAAGCTTGGCGAGGTCGTCGAATCGATTCGTAAAGACCCGCATCCGGCGTTCATCGAAGTGCGCACGTATCGTTATCGCGGCCATTCCATGTCCGATCCGGCGAGCTATCGAACCAAAGCCGAGCTCGAACAATATCGGCTCGACGATCCGATCACGCGTTTGCGCGCGCAGCTCACGCGCGAAGGAAAACTGACGCACGAACAATTCGACAAGATCGACAAGGACGCGAAAGAAACGGCGATGGCGAGCGTGAAGTTCGCCGAAAAAAGTGAAGAGCCGCCGCTCGAAAAACTTTACGATTACACATTCGTCCCATGAGCAGTGAGATGCGCGAAATCACTTATCGCCAGGCGTTGAACGAAGCGCTCGCCGAGGAATTGGCGCGCGACCCGAATGTTTTTTTGATGGGCGAAGAAGTCGCCGAATACAACGGCGCCTACAAAGTTTCGCAAGGTTTGCTCGAACGCTTCGGGCCGAATCGCATCATCGACACGCCGATCAGCGAAAACGGTTTTGCCGGCATGGGCGTCGGCGCGGCCATGGTCGGGCTACGGCCGATCATCGAGTTCATGACATTCAGTTTTTCGCTCGTGGCATTCGATCAGGTGGTGAACAACGCGCCGAACATGCTCACGATGTCCGGCGGGCAATTTAACATTCCAATCACGTTTCGCGGACCCAACGGTCCTGCTCATCAATTGGGCGCGACGCATTCGCACGCGACGGAATGTTTGTACGCAAATGTTCCGGGTCTGAAAATTTGCACGCCGGCCACGCCGCGCGACGCGAAAGGTTTGCTCAAAGCCGCCGTGCGCGACAATAATCCGGTGCTCGTGCTCGAAGCCGAGCTTCTTTACAGCTCGAAAGGTTTGGTCGAGCCGGCGGATGTCGATCTTGTCATTCCGCTTGGCCAGGCGGAAATAAAACGGGAAGGGAGCGACGTCACGATCATTTGCTACGCGCAAACTGTTCCACTCGCTCTCGCCGCCGCGGAAAAGTTGGAAGACGAAGATATCTCCGCGGAAATTGTCGATCTTCGCTCGATCAAGCCGCTCGACGAAAAATCGATTTTCGATTCGGTCGCAAAAACGCATCGCGTCGTGATTGTTGAGCAAGGCCGCCCATTTTGCGGAGTTGGCGCGGAGGTTTCCTACCGAATTCAGAAAAATATTTTCGATGAACTGGACGCGCCGATCGCGCGCGTCGCGCAGGAAGATGTGCCAATGCCTTATAACGAGAAATTGGAAAAGGCCGTCTTGCCTAACATCGACAAGTTGATCGCCGCGGTGAAGAAAGTTTGTTACGCCTGACGAGTCATGCCTGAAATCACGATGCCCAAATTGAGTGACACGATGACGGAGGGAACTCTGGTCGCGTGGAAGAAAAAGAAAGGCGACAAGGTTTCGGCCGGTGACGTGATCGCCGAAATCGAAACGGACAAGGCGACGATGGAATGGGAATCGCCTGAGGACGGAACGCTCACGGAAATTTATGTCGAAGAAGGCGGCAAGGTAAACGTTGGCGACAAGATCGCGTTCATCGGCGGCGAAGGCGAGGAAGCGCCGAAGGAAGAAAAGAAAAAAGAGGCCGAGAAAAAAGAGGAGAAACCCGCGGAGGAAAAGAAAGAAGAGAAACCGGCTGCTAAAAAAGAAGCGCCGAAAAAAGAGCAGAAAGAAACGGAGAAGCCTGCGCCGGCCGCGAAGAAAGAAAAAGAAACCGCGCCGCCGCAAGAAGATCAAAAAAGCGCAAAGCGCGCCGAACCTGCGAAGGAAAAACCGAAAGAAACAAGACCGACAAGTACGGAAGAAGCGCGCGTGAAAGCTTCACCGGTTGCGCGGCGCGTTGCGGCTGAGCTCGGCATCGATCTTGAGAGCGTGAAAGGCACCGGACCTGATGGTCGTGTCACCGAAACCGATGTGCGCGCGTTGGCCAAATCAAAAGGAACGGCCCAGCCAAAAACCGCCGCGCCGAAAACTAAATCCGGCGAAGGTGCGCGCATTCAACTTTCCGGGATGCGCAAAGTCATTGCGGAACGCTTGGTCGAAAGCAAAGCGCCCGTTCCCCATTTTTATCTCAACATCGACATAGACGCCGGTCCGCTCATGGCGGCGCGCGCCGAATTAAAAACTGCGGGCGAAGGTTCCGACACGGCGAAGATCACGGTGAACGATTTTGTTTTGAAAGCCGCCGTCATGGCCGCGGCCAAGGTTCCGAAAGCGAATGCGTCATTCGACGGCGACGCGATCATTCAATATTCCGATGTCGATCTTGGCATCGCCGTCGCGATCGAGGATGGATTGCTCACACCAGTGATTCGCGCTGCGCAGAATAAATCGCTGCGCGAAATCAGCGAGGCGGCGAAAGACCTCGCGCATCGCGCGCGCAACAAACGGATGAAGCCGGAAGAATTTCAAGGCGGAAACTTCACGGTCTCAAATCTCGGCGGCATGGGGATCGATTCATTCAGTGCGATCATCAATCCGCCGCAAGGATTCATTCTCGCCATCGGCAAGATCGACAAGGTTCCCGTCGTCGACGACAGCGAGCAAATCGTCGTCGGCCATCGCATGTCGATCTGGATGAGCTGCGATCATCGCGTGATCGACGGCGCGCTCGGCGCGGAATATTTGAAAGAGCTGCGCCACCTTCTCGAAAATCCGGCGCTGCTCCTCGTTTAATGGAAAATGCTTCAGAAGAAAAACCGTTGAAGCCGGTTTCGTTCGTCGTGCACGCGACGCGCGGCGTGATTCGCGATCAAAAGGTGCGGCGCAAAATGATGCTGGCCACGGTGCTGGTCGCACTGATTTTGTCGGTTGCTGGATCGACAATTTTGCAGCCGTTGCTAAATCCGCGCGAGCACCGGGGTTGGTTCATTGCTTTCTGGTTCGTGTGCGCGTGGATCACCATCCTGGCGGCGTTACTCGCGGTTTTCGATCTCCTGATGCTGCGATTGCAGAAGCGTACTGCCGAGAAAACTCTGCGCGAGGAATTACCACGAACAACCGCTTCGGCTTCGTCAATTTTGCCGAACGACGAGTAAGCGCGATCACGCCGACCGACCAAAAACGCGCGCCGGTTGCACAACAAGAAATGTCCGCTCATAATGCGCGCCATTGCCCGTTTGCATGAAGCGATATCTTCCTTTCGTTATTCTTGGAGTGGTCGCCCTGCTTGCGTTCGGCGGCGCGGTGTTGTTTTATCGCGCGAAGCGGAGGCCTGCCGTGACGATGTCGACCAAAAATTTGGCCGAAGAAAGCGGGGCCGACGAGAAACTGCATGTGCTTGGAAATCCGAATGCGCCAATCACGCTGGAGGAATTTGGCGACTTCGAATGTGTCTCGTGTGGCGTTCTTTCTGAGCCAATCAATCAGCTGGAGCGCGATTATCGGCCGAAGTTGCGCGTGATTTTTCATCAGGCTCCCTCGGACATTCATCCACACGCAAAGGAAGCAGCCCTGGCGGCGGAGGCGGCGAGTATGCAGGGCCGCTTTTGGGCGATGCATGATTTGCTTTATCGAGAGCAAGCGACATGGAGCAAAGCGGACGACGTGCGGTCGCTCTTCAATGGCTATGCCGCAAAGCTTGGGCTCGATGTCGATCGTTTCAAAAAAGACGTGGCTGGTGAAAAATGTGCCGAGCGAATTGCAGACGATTTGGCGCTGGCCGTGGCATCTCATGTGGAGACGACGCCGTGGATTCTGATCAATTACTGGGCACTGGGACGGAGTGCTCTGAATCCAGACGGCGTGCGCAAGGCGGTCGATGCGGCTGTGAATGGAAAGCCGTTGCCATTTGATTAGCTGGCCGCAAGATTTTCGAAACGGCCAACTGCAGACTCGTCAAGATCGACAATTGACCAATAATCGCGACGTGAGCAACGGCTGGAAAACGCGAGAAGAAATGGAAGCGACCGAGCGCGGAACGCTCGCGCCCTTCGCACAAAAGTCGGGCGATTCGCGCGGCCGGAAATTCTCGGAGCCGAGTCACGCATATCGCACGGAATTTCAGCGCGACCGCGCGCGCATCATTCATTCACGCGCATTTCGCCGCCTCGAATACAAGACGCAGGTTTTCCTGAATGGAACCGGCGATCATCTGCGCACACGCTTGACGCATTCGATCGAAGTCGCCTCGATCAGCCGCACGATCGCGCGCGCCTTATCGTTGAATGAAGATTTGGCCGAAGCGATCGCACTTGCGCACGATCTCGGGCACACGCCGTTCGGACATTCCGGCGAAGAAATGCTGGCCGAATGCATGCGCGAACACGGTGGGTTCGAGCACAATCGGCAAAGTTTGCGCGTGGTCGAGTTGCTCGAGAACGCCTATCCGAAATTTCCGGGGCTCAATCTCACGTTCGAAGTGCGAGAAGGTTTGCAAAAACATCAGGCGTTTTATGAAACGCCGAATCCGGGCGACGAAAAATACAAATGTCCCTCGCTCGAAGCGCAGATCGCGAATCTGGCCGACGAGATCACTTATTACAGCCACGATCTAGATGACGCGGTCGATTTCGAAATTCTCGATGCAAAACAGCTCGCGGAAAACGAAGTCTGGCGCCGAAGTTACGATTCCGTCACGGCCCGGTATCCGGAGGTGCGCGAGCCCGAGCTGCACAAACTAATCATTCGCGACATCATCGACGTGCAAGTGCAGGACGTCGTGACGTCGAGCGCGAAGTCGATTGTCGATCTTGACGTGCAAAGTGCGGATGAGGTGCGAAAACAAGAAAAGCCGCTCATTCGTTACAGCGACGAACTGCTGCGAGCCAATCGCGCTCTGCGGAAATTTCTTTACGCGAACGTTTATTATCATCCGCGGGTGGCGGAGGTGAATGAGCGCGCATGCGAGATGTTGCGAAAAGTTTTCGAAACCTACGTGCGCGAACCGGAGCGGCTCGGTGCCGTGGCCGCGAAACGGATTGAAGCGGAAGGATTGTACCGCACGGTTTGCGATTACATCGCCGGCATGACCGATCGTTATTTGCTGGAAGAGCACGCGCGCATTATCGGGACGCCGACGCCGCAATAAAGATCGACATGAACTTACGCCGCGGCGCTGCCGGTTTCTTCGCGCAGATATTTGATCACTAATCGCAGGCGCTGGCTGAGCGCGAGTTCTTCGAGCACGTGTTGGCGGCGCAGCGGGTCGGTGATGAATGTCGCGGCCATGAGATCGGCCAGCATCGCCGGGTCGCTCAGATCGGAAAGATAGCGGTCCACTTTTGCCGGAAGCGTGCGTCCGTTGCCTTTCATTTTCGCGTAAAGCTCCAGCACTTTTTCGCCGAGCGCGTCGATTTTAACGGAGGTTTCCTCTTCCGATTCGAGGGGCTCAATTTCGGCGATGGGGAATGGCGCGATCTGTTTGAAATCAGTGAAGCGCACGCGCTGCAAACCTTGCAGGATAAGATTGGACGTGCCGTCGTTGCTTTCGACACAAGCGCGAATCAAACCGATCCCGGCGATGTCGAAGAAGTCATCGCTCTTTTTCCATTCGGCGCGGTCCGGCTTGATGAGTGCGACGCAGAACATGCGGTGCTGGGTGAGCGCGTGCTTGAGCATCTCCCGGTAGCGCGGCTCAAATATGTGCAACGGAAGAAGCGCATGCGGAAAAAGCGATGTGCCCGGCAGCGGCATGACCGGGACCTGGGCCGGCAGCTTTATCGGTTGCGTCATTCTCTAAAGATATACGCGGCACGCCCAGCGCAAGATCGACATAAAGTCGGCTTGCAGCGACAATCGATCAAAGCGAGCACTGCCGTTGCGCCTCGCGCAAGGAAAGTTGGCCGGCGACGCGCGCTTTGCTGAGCGACACGTAGTTCAAAACCGAACCGCGTCGCATGAGTTCAAGCCGCGCTTGGCGCCCGAGCCGGCCGATTCCCATCGCCGCGGTCGGCGAGATCGACATGTTTTGAAAATCAAGAAGGCGCTGCAACTGCGCGCGATTGTCGGTGCGCGTGGCGATTTTGAAAATATCTGCGCCTGATTTTTGTGCGGCCCGCGCTTTCTCGCGCAGCCGCCAAACGGGCGGCGTTGTTTTCAAATCGTGGAACGAAACGATCAGCCCGATTTGTTTCTCGCGGACAAGATCGACAATGTTCTTGAGCGCGCGAACGGACCGCAACTCAAGATCGACATATCGCGCGCGCGGCAAAAATCGGAGCAGCAGCGCGCGACGTTTTTGTATCGACAAATTATTCGCGCCGCCTTCGAGCGGATGTCGCGCGGTGACGATGAGCGGCGCTTTCAATTTCGGAATGGCCTTTTCCACTTCGTCGAGAAGATCGAAAAGGAGGTCGAGACGCAGCTCGAAAAAGTCGGGCGGCTGGCGCAGTCGTAAGGCCAACGAGAGGTCGGCGGACGAAGCGATGACACCGACGATTTTGAACGGCGTTTTGACCGATCTGCGCGCTGTCATATCTTAATGGTTCGCCTCTTGCTACTACCCTGAGGCGGACGGCAAGCTTCTCCTATCATGCTCGCTCGCAAACAGGAATTAAACACGCAGCTGCAACAGCTGATCGATTCGTTTTTGCTCGCGATCTCGCTGCTGGCCGGGTACGTCCTGCGTTCTTACGCGACATCGTGGTTCAATCTCACGCGGACGATTGATCCTTTCACGAATTATCAATGGTTGCTCGTGGTGGTGATGCCGTTCGGCCCGATCCTGCTCGATCTGCAGGCGTTTTATCAAACGCCGCTGACGAAGACGACCTGGAAGTCGTTTGTGCAAATCGTGCGCGCCATGATTTATCTGAGCATCGCGGTGAGCGTGTGCGTGATTTTTTTGCGCTTGCCGTTGCCGAATCGTTCCGTGCCGCTTTTGTTTATTTTGATTGCGACGCTGGTGCTGTTGCTGAAAGAGCGGATCGCGATCGCGATCATTCGGCAGCGGGCGGCGCGAGGTGAGTTGCGCGAACGCGTCCTACTCGCTGGAATTCCCGAAGACATCGCGGCGCTCGAGCAATCGTTCACGCCCGATCAAAAAATGTTGATGCAGATTGCCGCCAGGATCGACATAGAAAAACAGCCGATCTCCGATCTGGTGGAAGCGATGCATCGGCACGCGGTGGCGCGAGTAGTTTTCGCGGCGGGTCATAGCCAGCTCAACCGGATCGAGCAAGCGATTGGCGCGTGCGAAGTGGAAGGTGTGCCGGCGTGGTTGGTGGCGGATTTTATTCAAACATCGATCGCGCAGCCGGACTTCGATGCGTTTGCGGGCCGCCCCATGCTCGTCTTTCGATCAACCCCAGAAGTTTCCTGGGCGCTGCTCATAAAAGAAATCTTTGATCGAGTAAGCGCATTGATTGGCTTGATCGTGTTGGCGGTTCCGATGGCGTTCGTGGCACTGGGGATTCGGCTGACGTCGCCGGGCCCGGTTATCTTTCGGCAACAACGCGCCGGCAAACACGGCAAGGCATTCACGATGTATAAATTTCGGTCGATGGCGACGGATGCAGAGATGCGGCAGGCCGAGCTTGAGCCGTTCAACCAGATGCAGGGGCCGGTTTTTAAAGTGGAAGACGATCCGCGGATCACGCCTTTCGGGCGGTGGTTGCGGCGCGCGAGTGTGGATGAGCTGCCGCAACTTTTGAATGTGCTGATGGGCGACATGAGTTTGGTGGGACCGCGACCGCTGCCCATTTATGAAGTGGAGAAGTTTGAAGACACGGCGCAGCGACGTCGCTTGAGCGTGAAGCCGGGGATTACTTGCCTGTGGCAAATCAGCGGCCGCAATCAGGTGCAGGATTTCAGCGACTGGGTGAAGCTCGATCTCGATTATATCGATCGCTGGTCGCTCGGGCTCGATTTTAAGATTTTGATGCGAACGATCCCCGCAGTGCTTTTCGGTTTGGGGGCAAAATGATGTCGCCCAATCTCTCTTATATATATGAGGGATTATTCCTGCGGCGCGTAGCGAGCGAGCATTCGCTCGACGTACTTGGCGAGAATATCAAATTCGAGGTTCACCAAGTCGCCTGGCTTGGCAAGATCGAGATTGGTGGATCGCTTGGTATGCGGAATGATGAACACAGCGAAACTCTCGGGTAAAATTTCCGCGACGGTGAGGCTGATGCCATTAATTGCGACAGAGCCTTTGTAAGCGACGTAATGTGCGTAATCGGGCGGCAGCTCCACTTCCATGCGAAAATCAGCGTCGGCCTCTTCCAGCGCGAGGATGCGTGTCGCGCAATCGATGTGGCCTTGCACGAAATGTCCGCCAATTCGCCCGTCCGCCGCGAGCGCGCGCTCGAGATTGACGCGACTATCCGGCCGTAGCGTTTTCAAATTCGTGCGGTCGAGCGTTTCTTCGAGCAGATCAAATGTGATCTGTTCTTTGCGATGCGCCCTGACCGTGAGGCAGCAGCCATTGATCGAAATGCTGTCGCCCTTGTGAACTTCCTCCGCAATGCGCGGCGCGGCGATTTGCAATTGCGTGCCGCGTTCCGTCGCGCGAATCCAAAGAACAGTTGCGATCTCTTCGATCAGGCCGGTGAACATCGATTCGATTTTAGCCGCGCAATCAGAAGTCGTAAACGATGAAGAACAGCGCGGGTTCAATTTATGAAAAACCGCCACCGCATTTCTCTCTGCGAAGAGATCAAGCGAGCGCGATAAAAAGTTTATGTCGATCTTAGGCGCGCGTCAGTTTTGCGCGCAGGAAAGCAGGCATTTCGGTAGGCAAAAATTGTTGAATTTTTTTCTAGGCAGCGCCTGTGAAATTCGATAGAACGACCGGGAACAGAGTTGCGGCGCGACAATTGCTACGCATGCCCCGTTCAAAAAACTTTCAAAAAAGTGAAAAAAAACCTTGTCACCGTGCAGATTCTTCACTAATCCCTACCCCAAACCTAACCAAACCCATGGAGAAACTAATGATCAGAAACGTGCTTAATAAGCTTGGGTCTATTCGCCTCGCACTCGCAATCGGCGCTGGACTTCCTTTAATTTTTGTCTCGAGCGCTCTGGCGCAAGAGCCAAATGCCACACCAGTGCAAGCGGGCGCAGCGGGCGGCGCCGGTGGCGCGGCTCCGGAAGCGACTGCGGAACGCGTCGTCGTTACGGGATCGAACATTCCGACGGCGGAAGAGACCGGCCCGAATCCGGTGGACACCTATCGTCCGGAAGACATCAAGAAGCTGGGTATCGGCACGATGACCGATCTCACGCAGAAATTGCCCGCGGCGTCTGGTTTCGCGATTAACGAAAATATCGCGAACGGCGGCGACGGCCGTGTGGAAATTAACATCCGCGGTATTTTCCCGAAAGAGACGCTCGTGTTGATGGACGGCAAGCGTTTGGCGGCGGATTTGAACGGAGCGGCTTTGGGTTCGCAGTCGGTGAACTTGAACTTCTTTCCGTTCGAGCTCGTCGATCACATCGATATTCTGAAAGATGGCGCCTCGGCCATTTACGGTTCTGATGCGGTTGCGGGTGTGTTTAACATTTATCTCATCCACAAATTCCGCGGCCTTGAAGTCGGCGCCAGATACGGCAACACGAACATGGGTTTTGCCAATGACGCCGCTGAAGAGAAAGCCTACATGCTTGCCGGCACGGGTGATGACAAGACCGACATCGTGGTGTTTGCCGAATTGTATAATCGCGCCGCGATCTTCAGCCGCGACACGTTTATTACCAGCGATCCGAATTATCGGAACTTCGGCGGAGTCGACGCGCGCAGCAGTAACTTTGCGGGCTCGATTGGCAGCGGTGCGGGTACCGGCTTTATTTTAGCCCCTGGCCTGATCACACCCACGCCAAAATCGGCGGCAAACGTGACCACCTCTGCGCAATACACGCGCCGGAGCAATTTTAAGGCGGAGGACCAATTATTTAACTTCGCCGATTTGACTCCGGCGATTCCACCAGCCGATCGCGAATACCTTTACGGATCATTTCAGCGAGATCTTTGCGATAAATATCTAACTGTCTTCTCAGACTTTAAATATTCGCGCACGTTCTTTGATTCGGCATTCGCGCCTACACCTTTCACGCCCGATCCATTCAACACCGCGGCGGGTCTCCCGAATGCTCCGGCGGGTATCAGCGTACCGTTGCAGAATCCGTTTAACCCGTTCACGGTTTCAAACACCACCACGACGTTTTTCGGTTTGCCCTTATACACCGGCGTCAAATTCCGCGGCACTGACCCACAGGCCGGCAACCGGACGAACAAGGTTACGTCAAACGATTACGTCTATGACGCAGGTCTCCGCGGCGAGATGGGCGAATTCGGCGACTACTTTAAGACGTGGAATTGGGAAGCCGGATTCCGGTATAACGAAATCCAGGAATCCTCCGTTTTCGGCAACGCCGTCAGCAAACCTGGTTTGCGCGAAGCATTGGCCGATACAAACCCGGCCACGGCCTTCAACCCTTTCACGCGAGGCACGAATACAGCGGCCGCAATCGACCGCGTCTTTGTTACCTTGCATAACACGTCGGTCACCAGCATGACCCTCGAATATGCGAAGATCGACGGTGACCTCTTCAGCCTGCCGGCCGGCTCTGTCGGCTTTGCCTTGGGTGAAGAGCACGAAACGCAGCGTTACAAAAATAACCCGGACTCGCTGAATACGACCTTTAGCACGATCGGCTCAACTGACTTGCAAGCTTCCAGAGGCAACCGAGACATTTGGTCGACCTATGGTGAGGTACGCATTCCGGTAACCAGCCCGACGTGGAACTTCCCCGGCATCTATAGCTTGGAGTTCGACCTGGCGGAACGCTATGCCTACTTCAGCGATTTTCATAGCCCGGCTGAAAGACCGAAGTTTTCGGTGCGCTATCAACCTTTGGACACGGCATGGACCATTCGTGCCAGCTATAACGAAGCGTTTCACGAGCCGTTCCTGAATGAACTGACCCCGGCGCTCGCGGAATCGTTCCCGGTCGTGCTTGATCCATATCACCCAGCAGGCACGTCTGCCACGCCGCAGATTCGCACGGTGGTAGGAGGCAATCCCAACCTAAAGCCGGAAATAGCCTACGAGTGGAGTTACGGCACAGTCATTACCCCGGGTAAATGGCTAAGCTGGCTGACAGGCCTGACAGTGAGCGCCGACTTTTGGCACATCGACATGCGAGAAGCCGTTTCTCCGTTCAGTACAAGCTTCATCATTTCGCACGCCAACCTGTTCCCAGGTAAAGTCACACGTGACGGCACCCCGGGGCCGACGGCTCCGGACGGCCAGACTGGCGAGCTTGTCCAAGTGGACAACAGCTTGTTTAACCTTGGCGCTCTGCGTATTGAAGGTCTTGATTACCTGATGGCTTATGAATTCGAGACTAACCGACTCGGTCACGGTGATTGGGGCAAATTCACGACCACCGTCAATGGCACCTACCTCGCGAGATATGTATTTGCCGCCCAGCCAGGTGGTAAGAGACTCGACGAAACAGGCGAGTTCGCCGACTTCGGTTCGACGCCACAGAACCGATTCTACGTCAGCGAATATTATGACATCGGCGGATTCACCGTAGGCGCTTCCGTGCATTACATCGGCCAATATAACGACAGCGGCAGTAGGCGCGGTGGCCCATATACGGGAAACGGGGCAGATCTTCACCAACCGCCACGAACCCAATTCAGTGGCGCACCTAATTGCTTCGTAGGTGCGGTTCCGGTGGGCGCGCTGCCGCCCTGCCAGTTCATAACCACGAACCAGGATCGCAAGATCCGTGAGTGGGTTACGCTGGATCTTCTCGCATCCTATACCTTCAATTTGCCGGCCCCCGCTGCGCAAACTGAAGTGGCCGGTTACGCCAAAGACGGCGGCAAGAACGTGAAGATGAAGGATGGCAAAGACAAGAACGTAGCGCCGGTTTCCACGGCGGAATACAATCCTTGTGGCGCCCGGGCGTGGCTCAACGGCGTTACCATCACGCTTGGCATGGACAACGCCATCGACCAGCCTCCACCGTTTGTCGCCAACGCATTCGAGAACGGCTACGACGAATCAGCTGCCGATACGAGAGGCCGATTCTGGTACGTAGAACTCAAGAAACGCTTCTAAAGTTAGCGAAGCACGAAGTAGATCAAGAGGCGGCCGGACTTGGAGACAGGTCCGGCCGCTTCGCTTTTAGTGAAGTCCGTAGGAGCGGCAACCGAAAGTTCTACTGCCGCGAAGGAGAAGTGTCGCGCAGAGGAATGTTGCGACGATAAAGATCAATTTGCATTTCAAGCTCATGCGCCAGCGCTTGTTGGGCCTCGCTTTGCGCCCGCATCTTTGCTTCTTGCGCAGTCGCGATTGCTTCGTCGAAGCGTTTGTCCTCCGCGTAGGCCGCAGCTAGTGTGCGCAAGATAATTGGACTGCGCTGATGGGAGAGCGAAGCCGCTCGTCGCGCAAAATCTACTGCCTGCGCCCCATTCCGAATGGACGCATCCGGATAGGTAGCCAGGACCCACGCCAGATTGCTCAAGGCATTCCCGTTATCGGACTCGATCGCCAGAATTTTCTGCCATTCTGCTATCGCCTCGCGAACCTTCCCTTGTTGAAAAAGGGAGGTGCCTAAAATGTTACGCGCTTCTAGGTTATCGGGCTCGAGTTCTAGCAACCGGTGATAGTGTACCATCGCTTCGTCGATCTTTCCTTTTTGCAAAAAGGCCTTGCCGAGATTTCCCTGAGCGGGCGCGTTTTCCGGACGAAGAAGGGCCGCCTCTTGAAATTTCGCGAGCGCCTGGTCGGGAAGACCTCGCGCCAGGAACACGATTCCAAGGTTATTAAGCGCAACATCGTTTCTTTCGGTGACAGCAAGAGTATGAGTCCAGAGCTTCTCGTTATCTTTCCAATAGGAGGTCTGAACCCATGCGGAACAAGCCAGGACTGCGATGCTTCCCACGGCGAGCGGGCCTATGAGCTTCCTGCTTTGTCGCCACAAGGCCGAAAGATCGACAATCCCCCAAGTGACCGCGATGTACAGGCCGATTTGTGGCAAGTAGGTGTAGCGATCGGCGCGGGCTTGCCAGCCTACCTGGATGAGGCCGATTACCGGCACAAGCATTCCCAAGTACCACAGCCACCCGGTTAGGAGATAGGGCCGTTCCTTGCGCCAGACAAAAAAACCCATGGTGAGTGCGCATAGTGCGACTGCGGCTAACGCGATTTGCCACACCTGCAATTGACTCTCTGGATGAGGATAAAATGGAGCCAGCCTTACCGGCCAAAACATGTCCCGGACATATAACGCATAAGTCATCGCGGCATTGTTGACTCGGGACACAAGAGGCAGCGCTTCAGTCGAACCAATGAGCTCATGCTGCACGAGTAGGGTTACTGCGCATGAAACGGCGGAAAGAGCAAACAGAGGAATCTTTTCGATAATCAAACGCCGCGCCGTTGACTGTCGATTTAGCCAACGGAAGAAACTACCGTTCGATTTTATTGACGGTGACTCGCTAAACCTTCGCAGCGGCCAGTAATCAAGCAGCAAGAGAACGAAGGGAACTGTCACTAGCATTGGCTTCGACAATAAACCGAGCGCGAACAAGATCGACATGGAGAGGTATCGGCGCCCGCTGGGATTTTGCGCATAGCGCGCGTAAGTCCACAAAGTCAGCATAAAAAAGGCGCCACTTAGAACGTCTTTGCGCTCCGCGATCCAGGCGACTGACTCAACGCGCAACGGATGCACTGCAAAAACCGCCGCGACAAATAGGCTTTGCCAATACGTTCGTGTCAGTTCGCGCAAGGCCGCAAAAAGTAGAACCACAGCGATGCTGTGCAGAAACACGTTCGAGAAATGATGCCCGCCGGGATTCAGCCCGTAGAACTGACAATCGAGCATGTGCGAGATCGAAGTTAATGGATGCCAGTTTTGTCCATGAGTGTGGGTAAAGGCCCACGCTACACTTTGAGTCGTGAGGCCGGCACGCACGTGAGGATTCTCATAAACGTAGTTCGGGTCATCGTAGTTTATGAAATCGTGGGTGATGGTCTGGCCGAATACCGACCAAGTAAGGGCGGCGAGAAATGCATAGGCAGCAACAAGCTTCAATCGCGAATTCACGTCCATCATTTTACTCACTTCGGGCTAGTTCGCTGGAGCTCAAACTCCCGCGCTGCTTCGGCGGGCTGTCCATTTTGGGAGAGTGCCTGACCCAGGTAGTAATGAATGTCGGGATAAGCCGGATCGATGGCGAGAGTTTTTCGGTAATGAGCGATAGCTTCCGGCAGGCGGCCCTGATGATGAAAAGCCACCGCCAGATTGTAGTGAGCCTCTGCCTTTTGCGGCTGAAGTTTCAATGCATTTTCGTAATGACTCGTCGCTTCGGAGATCTCGCCTTTCTGCAGTAATGCATTAGCTAAGTTGGTTTCGGCGTCCCCATAATCGGGATAAATCTTCAACGCCGCCTTATAATGACTAATTGCTTCGTCCACCTCTGCTTGCTGTAAAAGAGCATTAGCAAGATTGTAGTGGACCGCCAACGTGTCGGATCCCAGGGAAAGCACCTTGCGATATTCACCGATGGCGGTAACGACTTTTCCTTCGCCACCGAGAGCGACAGCGAGTTGGAAATGGGCGGGAGCATAGTTCGGCAGGATCGAGATCGCCTTTTCCAAGTGGCCAACCGCCTCCTCCACGCGATCATGGGCCAGGAAAAAATCGCCCAAACTAAACTCAGCCAAGCCATCACGGGGATTTAAGGCTATCGCGTGCGTCCATAAGGATTCGCTGTTGCGCCAGTAGAAAACCTGCGCGCGAGCCACCGGTAGCAAAGCGCCTATTACGAGAGTGGCACAAACGGCTAGAATGAAGCGACGATTACGCCAACCTGACAGTAGGTCGACCACGCCCCATGTAACGAGCAGGTACAATCCAATCTGCGGCAAGTAGGTGTAGCGATCGGCTCGAGCCTGCATACTTACTTGAACAATCCCGATCACTGGAACAAGCATTCCGACGTACCAGAGCCAACCTGTAAACAAGTAGGGCCATCGGCGGCGCGCAATGAACGCTAGCGCAGTCATGCCGACCACAAATGCGACTGAAACAGCGATGCTCCAAGCGGACAAGTGGCTTCCCGGGTGAAAATAGAACGGCAAGAGCCGAACCGGCCAGATCATCTGCCAAACGTAAATGAGGTAAGTGGCGCAGGCATTCTCGAGTCGCCACAAAAGAGGCAGCTTTTCAAGAGGACTGACGGTTCCTTTTTGAGCAAAAATTGTAACGATGCAAGAGGCTACAGACACTCCTAGCAGTGGAATTTTTTCCCGTAGACATTTCCGCAATGCCGCAAGATCGACAATCCGTTGCAAAGGCCAATAATCGAGTAACAACAAGATAAACGGAACGGTTACCAACATCGGTTTCGACATCAGCCCGAAAGCAAACAGAAGAGCGACCAGGAGGTATCGCTTCGGGGATGGCTCTCGCACATAGCGAGTGTAAATACCCAAGATCGACATAAAGAAAACTGCGCTTAGCACGTCCTTGCGCTCCGAAATCCAGGCGACCGACTCAACGCGGAGAGGATGAATAGCAAAAACTGCTGCTACGAATGCGCTTCGCCAAATTGCGCCGGTCATTTGCCGCAGAACCAAAAACAAGAGGACCACCGCCGCCGTGTGAAGGAGAACATTAGTCAAATGATGCCCGGCAGGATTGAGTCCATATATCTGGCAATCGAGCATGTGCGAGATCGTTGTGAGCGGATGCCAGTTCTCGGAATGAAAATGCGTGAAAGCCCAGGTTATTCCTTGAACACTGAGGCCGCTTGTTACCCTAGGCTCTTGATAGACGTAGGTCGGGTCGTCGTAGTTAATAAAGTCGGCATGAAGTGTCGGGGCGAACACCACCCAGGTAATGGCGCTTAGAACAAGACAAATGCCGATAACAACCGAAAGCGACGTGAATCGCGCTTTATCGTGAAAGATCATACCTTTTCCAAAAGGCGTTTTCGTTATCGCTAGCCCGGAGGTCGTTGAACATCCACGAGAGCATGATCGCGCAGCGGCACGTGCGAGCGGTAAAGCTGAATTTCATTTTCAATATGACTAGACAAATCAAAGTTATGTTCGGCTTTGGCCATTTGCAGGGCTTGTTCGGCGGCATTGACCGCCTCCTGAAACTTTCCGCTTTCGGCATAGGCTGCGGCCAGGGTGCGAAGAGTAATTGCATTCTTGCCGGCCGAAGATCGAACCGCACCATTGGCCAGGCTGACGGCGCGGGGACCGTTTCGGATTGAATCTTCCGGGCTCGTCGCGAAGATCCACGCGAGATCGTTCTGAGCGTCGACATTTGCTGGATCGACATCGAGAACTTTTTGCCAATGACTCATTGCCTCGCGAAGACGTCCGCGCTGCATCAGAACCATCGCGAGATTGTTGCGAGTAGCGACGTTGGCTGGGTGTTTCGTAAGACTTTTTTCCCAGCAAGCAATCGCCGCAGGCGTTTCGCCCTTTCGCAACAGGGTATTTCCTAATTGCTCATATCCGTCCGGATAATCCGGTTGGATCTCAAGCGCCCTTTTGTAGTGAGCTATCGCCTCATCCAGGTTTCCCATTCGAAAATAAGTCACCCCAAGGTTGTAGCAGGCCATCGCGTAATTTGGTCGAAGCTCGAGTGCTTTTCGGTAATGAGCAATTGCTTGGTCGAACTCTCCTTTTTCCAGGAGCGCATTTCCGAAATTGTTCTGAGCGCCGGCGTCCGCCGGCCAAATTGCCAGGCCCTTTTGAAAGTGTGCAATCGCGTCATCAATTTTTCCCTCGGTCATGAATGCGGAACCGAGGGTTCCTTCGGCGACGGGATTGTCCGGCGTGACGGCCAGGGCGTGGACCCATACCGATTCACTATCTCGCCAGAATTTGGTTTGATCGTTAGCGCGGAACATTAGCGCAAGGATCGTCGCTGCGCCGCAGACTCCTAGGATCACGTGGCGGCGACGCCATGAGGCAAATATATCTGTAACGGCCCAGGCGAAAAGTACCAACAGACCAACGTGTGGCAGGTAGGTGAAGCGGTCGGCGTGAGCCTGTGAGCCAGCCTGGATTATGCCTATGTTTGGGACGAGCATCCCTAGGAACCATAGCCACCCGGTCACAAGATAAGGATACTTTCGGCGAGCGTTTAAAAGACTGGCAGTAACGACGACGAGAACCGTAACGAGCAAAAGAATCTTCCAAAGTGGAGGGATATCGCCGGGATAAGGATAGTAGATCGCCAGGTGAGCGGGCCAAAAGGTCTGACCTAAATAAGTGATAACGGTCGCGAGCGCGTTTCCTATCCGCGCGGATACGGGTATTTGCTGCAATGATCCAATCGCATGTTTCTGGGAGAGCAACGTGGCAACGGACGCGCCAAGAGAGAGTAGGAGTAACGGAATTTTTTCTACAAAGAGACGCCCCGGGCCTGATATTCGCATCCGCCAAAAGCTAGTTGTCGATCTTCGTGTATTTTCGTTATCGAAGCGGGCGAGTGGCCAATAGTCCAGAAGGAGAAGAACAAATGGCAAAGTAACTAACACTGCCTTTGACATCAGGCCCAAAAGAAATAGAAACGCAACGAG
Source organism: Verrucomicrobiota bacterium (assembly GCA_041167045.1). Lineage (GTDB taxonomy): Bacteria > Verrucomicrobiota > Verrucomicrobiia > Chthoniobacterales > UBA10450 > CATPCN01. Next base: position 67,554 of record JBEEGW010000013.1, on the reverse strand, counting down.
AAGGTAACGAGTAGCGGTTTGCTTCCGGACATAGAAGCAATACGCGGCTAAAGTAAGCACAAAGAAGAGCCCGCTTAGCACGTCTTTTCTTTCTACTACCCAAGCAACCGACTCGACGCGCAAGGGATGGACGGCGAAGGCGGCGGCGACAAATGCGCTCCGCCAGAACGCGCCCGTCATTTGCTCTAGAACTAGAAACAAACCCAGCGCGGTAAGAGAGTGCAAGAGGACGTTAACAGAGTGATGGCCAGCTGGTTTTAGTCCGAAGAGCTGGCAGTCGAGCATGTGCGAGATGGTGCTAAGAGGGTTCCACAACTCTGCATCGCTGTGAGTGAGCGCCCAGCCGATTCCCTGCAAGCTCAGGCCTTTTGTTACTTCGACATTTTCGTAAACGGCTGAGTTATCGTCGTAATTGATAAAGTCGTAGCCGATCGTTTGCCCAAAAACAGTCCAAGTGATAGCTGCCAGAACAAAGCAAACGGCCGCGCGCTTCATTGGCGCCAACCTTCCACAGCTACGAGTGGCTCATCCTCAACTTCGTTCACTACCATGTTAGTCGTCACTGGAATGGGTTCGCCGCGCGCTGCGTGGGCTTGAATAAAATCGCCCAGCTGGCTCGACCACACTGTCGCATAGGCATCACAATTCCAACCGAAGGCGGAGTTAGGCGCGGGCGCCAACGGGACCGTCGTTTCGTGTGGTTGAGACAGGGTGATGCCACCGACAAGCCAAACGCGGTGACCCGCGCGAAGAGTGGATCCTACGATGTCGCCAAGGTCCGCCAACGGATAAGGCGACATCATCTTCTCTTTGAGTAGATCGAAACGATGAACTCGATGGTCGGACATTGTCGGAACGGTGACCCATCGGGTCCCACCATGATAATACCGATTGAAAGTAACCCCGATGGTCCATGGATTTACCACGATGAGGTCGGAGGGTTGCGCGAGATGTTCCAGTTTTTGGGCAACCAGGTCGACGTTAGTTTGGCGCTGCTTCAGTTTCGGCCAATTCGCAATTGGCATAACGATCAGCGCCGCGATAACCAGCGAGAGACGCACCGTTCGGACCAGGTTGATCGAACAAAGACTCGCCGCCAGAAGGTCGACGGAACCGGCAAGTACCGAAAGCAAGGCGAGGTAATGCCACTCACGTGTGAGGTAGCCGATGATTTTGAGAAAAGCGAAATAGAAGATTACCGAGATAACGACGACGAGGGACGCGAACAACAGGTTATCCCACGGCGCCGCGGGTTTCTCGGGGCGGATGATAAACGACCGCGCGATAATGGCCGCGAGAATCGTCATAAGAAGTGCCCCCCAAAGCGCGAGCGTGAACTGGATCGGATGGCCGAAAGCCATGCCGAGAGGTCGCCAGAACCATCCCAGGGTTACCTGGCTTCGCAACACTATGGTTGACTTACTCTCATTCCAAAAGGGCGAGAGGTAAGGTAAGATCGACATAGCACAAACAAGGGAAATCGCTGCGATGGTTAATGCAGCCCGCAGCTGACGATGCATCACCGAAACTATAATCGCCGCTAGCGCGATTGCCGCTAGAAGGACTGAGTTGTAGAGAAGAAGCTGCACGCTAAGGAGAGAAGCACAGAAAGCAGCCAATACTCCCGAGAGCGTCAAGTGCCGCAGCATCCTTCCAACGAGTCCAAAGACGAGGAGAATGGTGACACTTCCTATCCCATATCCGCGCATAGTAGTTCCCGAGATGAGAAAAGTGGTATTCAGCCCTAACAACGCGAGGGCCAAAAGCGGAGGCGGGCCTGTGACAAGTAAAGCGTTCGTCCAGACAGCGGCCAGTAGTAATAGGCCGACAGTAAAACCAAAGGCGCGCAGAGCAGCATCGCTCGTTCCAAACATGGCCCCGTAAGCGCGAATGATAAGCGGAAAAGGCGCCGGAAAAGATTCGCGCTGGAAGTTTTGGAATACGTCAGCGATCCTCGGCATCTCAGCTAACTGAACGGAGGCACATTCGTCCCGCCATAATCCGCCCGCGTATTCAGCGCGAACAAATAGAAGGACAATAACGACGACTGTAAGCAAAATCGCCGTAATCCATTCTGCGAAGTTCAATGCCTGACTCTTCATTTACCAGTGCAGGGAGCTAGCCGTTGAAATTGAAACTAGCTCAGATTTCTCGCTGCGGTAATTGAAGTCGTGGCCACCGCCATGCACTTACAACAAGGATTGCGACCGACATGATTGAAATAGCTCCGCCGAGAAACAAAAGTGGAGGCCGATACTGCAGCTCGACTGAGTGTTCGCCGCCATCGAGGAGAACTCCAAGAAGGCCCGCGTCTACCTTCAGAAGGGGAGCCGCTTGATTATCCATTCGCGCGTGCCAGCCCCGATCGAAAGGCATTTGGAGAACAAGAATGCTTTTTTTAGCGAGGCGAAGCGTTCCGGCGATGTGCGTTTGGCCGAATGAGAGAAGGTTAAGGGCCGTGGCTCGGCGTCGTGCTAGAATGTCTGGAAGAGGGCTGTCATGTAAGCGGCTGTGCAATTCATCCAAGGTCAGCTGTCCAAGCTCAGACTTATTAACGGCGCTTGTGCTGGAAAGGACGACTACATGAAACAACGCCTCTGATTTTTCGGCGCTTGATAGCTGTTGGAAGACGTCTTCCGAGATGTAATCAGTGAAAGTCAGGCCGAGTGGGAGAAATAGCTTATTCCGGAAAAGGTAACTGTTCTCGTAACGCTTTATAAGTTCGTAAAGATCAGCGGCCTGCAGCGGTAACGGACTTCTGGAGAGTACGTATTTTTCGCAAGCGAAGGTTGATAGCAAAGGGTGTCCGACCAACCCTGGACACCATTGTGCATCTGTAACGAGAGATGCGTCGGAAATGACGTCCGACGCCACTAAGAATTGAATGTAGTTAAGGTTATTGAAAGAGCTATACGAGGACGTGCCAAAGTACCGGAAGATCATTGCATCGTTAAAGCTAGGGTAGATGGCAGGTCCAGAAGGCCAGGTCTTTGTGATGCGAAAGAAACTTTTGTCGCGAGCTGTTATTTCCTGCACTGCACCGACGGTCTCATCATTGTAGCCCACTGGCTCCTTCAACTCTTGCTTTGTCACGGTGGGACGATTGACAGTTTTGCGATCGAAATAAATAAGCTCGAGCGCGGTTAAAACTACGAGGGCCCATCCAAATTGCCTTTGTCGCTTTAACAATTGGCCTGCAACGAGGACGATGGCGTACAGTGCCAGGAGAATTGCTGTTGTTCGCTGCAGCGTGGGATTAATGAGGGCCTGCATTTCCCCCACCGGCCAGAACAGCACGGCCAGTAATACAAATAATGTTCCGACCAAGATTGGAAGATTGAGGCGGCCGGCATTGGTGTAATTGAGAAAGGCTTTCATACTGAGCGTGATGATTGCGAAGATCGGGAAGAGTGAAACGGATCGATAGTAACCGCCGTGGAAAAGCCAAAAGAGGTGCCTGAACCAGGGAATCATCACAGGGAGCAAAATCAGACTAATGAAAAAGCAATAGAGCAAGCGTGGGCGGCGCTTCGCCCCGGTAAACACTTGCGGAAAAATCAGAAGACAGAACAGACCGCAATAGTTCGTCGGCGCTTCGAAGTAGTTTGCCCAGCCCCGGAAGTCATCTCCGGTGCCCATGAGATCGTTTGAAAACGCCCTCAACGCGACGGTGGTATAATGGAGAGGCGGCTCGAATTGTAGAAATCGTGGGGTCGCCCAGCTGTTAGCAATTGAACCCGATCCGCGCGGGCTGTTCAGAACCGCATTGGCATTTTGCAGCCATACAAAAGTCGCGAGACCCGCCCCGAGCAAAGCGACCGCCGCCAGCCGCGCAGAAAATCGCCAGAGCACCACCGGTTTCCAACCATAAATTTCAACTAGTCGAGCTGGAACGTAAATGCATAGCAAAACTGCAGCGAGATAGAGATGAAACACTGTGACGAGACCGACCAACGCCACCGCGCCTGCGATATAGATCCAGCGGCCCGTGCACATCGCTTGTTCGACCGCGAACAGAACGAACGTGAAACAGACCACTTCATCCGCATTAATATTCCAACAACTGCCCATGCACATGTAGGCGGAAAAAGGCAGCAAGAGCGAGCCCATCAATGCCGCGCAGTACTCGAGGCCGCGGAGCTGCAGGAACCGAAAGAAAAGCAAACCAGCAACGAGAGTCTTTAAGAGATGCTGGAAGACAAGGGCCTGGGCTATGGACCCGCGGGATAGCCAGACAACCGGTTGCCAAAGCAAATCGCCCGCTCGATAGGCGAGATTTTGCCCCATTCCTATATAAAACGACCAGGAGGGAAAACCTTCGCTTCGAATGTAATCAGAAAGGTGAACGAAATACGGGTAGGTGTCGTTCACCGAATCGCTTCCCATATCCTTATAAAGGAGCGTTTTGTCATTCAGGACAAAGTCCCGGAAGATCACGAGTCCCACGAGCAGAAGACAGACGCCCGTCAGCAACAAAAAGGAAAAATGGAAAACTGCCGGCGCGTGGGAGCGTGGGGATGACAACCCCAACGGCTTGGCCGGTTTTTTATTGCCGTTGCGTTCCATTCACGTGCGGAGTCCCGCGGGTGTTCTTGCCCATAACCCTCAAAACGGTGTCCGCGATTATGTCGATCTTTTGATCGGCGTCGACCAAATCCTAGAGGCCGAAAAGGCAGGCGTTTCGCCGGTGAGGAACTTAAACCGGTGTGCAGCGTGGCCTGAGGGAGAGAAGCGCTCTCACTAAGGCCGGCCAATGCGAAGAAACCTCCGCGCAGATAGCCGACGAGCTTGGCACGCACGTTGCTATAGGAACCATAATTACTATGGTTTTCATAAGTCTTCAGCCGTTCGCCTTCAAAAGAGTTTCTCTTCTCATCGCAGCCATCGTTTGCCTCCTGACGGCATCCTGCTTCGCCGAATCGGTTTTCTTAAACGTCGATTCGACCCCGTACGATCGTCAAATGGGACGGATTCGCCCCGTGTTGCTTTCCGCGAAAAGCAAGCCAGGCAGCCACGACCTCTCGCTCGCTCTCGTAAACCACTGGATCGAAGATTTGCGCGGGATTCCATACGGCTTCTCCCAAGAGTGGAAAACACCGCAAGAAGTAGAATCTGGCCGCGTAGCCGATTGCAAGGGTAAAGCCGTGGCCCTCTATAAACGAATGGAAGACTGCGGAGCGGGCAAAGTTCAACTCGTGATTGGAAAACGCACTTCGACAAGTCGCCAGACGCACGCTTGGTTAGTTTGGGAAACGAACAACGGGACTTTCGTTTTGGATCCAACAATTAACTGGGCCGCTTACCGAACAGAGCAGGTCGGCAAGCATGCCTACATTCCCCTTTACGCATATTCCGGTAGCCGCAAATATCGCGCGGCTGGAACTACGACTCTTTACGCAAAGAACTAATTGCGGAGCGCCGCGCCGAAATCGAGCTGCTGGGTATCAGATTACTTGGGCCCGAGGGGAATTTCGGCTGAATTTCACGTCCGCGTTGCACGGATTCGCGTCGCCGAACTTCGGGACGAAAAAATGTTGCAGCGGGGCAAAAATTTGTATTGCCAAAAGAAAGCGCGCGTCCTATCATCGTTTTTGTAGATATGGAAATTATGAGCGCACTCTTCTTGTCCCGCAAGGCTTTCACCACCGTAATTCTGCTCGCGATTGCTCCCGGAGTTTTCGCCGCTGACGTCGTCCTGCAAAAAGTTCCTCCACTTACCGTGGAACGAGCACCGGCCTATCCGGAAAATCTGGCGCGTTATCACCTCGGCGCGCAAGTAGAAACAGCGCCACAAAACACTCCGCTTGCACATTTGCAGCTGAGCACGAAATCGGAAGATCATAACGCCGCGGTTTCTGCGCTCCTGTGCGATGACCCGACTGTTGGCTACGCGTTGCCATCCGGCGCTTCCACGATTCTGATCACTCTTCCCAAGATCGAAAACATCGACAACATCGCGTTTTTGAATGACGGAACGAGAGGCGACATGAGCATCGCCATTTCCAGCGCAAAACTTTCGGCCGACAGTCCGCAATGGCATAACGTCACGCAGCAAGAGCTCAGCGCTGATTCAGTAAAAGCGAAGATCGGCCCGAGCGAAGCGAAGTACGTGAGGCTCAGCTTCAACGTTACCGAGCCCGGCCGAATCGCTGGCTTCGGCGTCTATTCAACGCCGGCGGTTTCTGATTTCACCATGCCGCGTCAGCGCAAAGTAAGCTCGCAAGACCGCTCTGAAACTTTTGCTTTGATCTCTTACAACTTTACCGATCTCCATGCGAAGGCGCGTGCTTTATATGTGAGCTCGGGCAGTGATCTCAAAGCCGCAAACAATATGATCGATGATCAAACCGGCACGGCCTACGCATTCGCCGCGAACGACGGCGCGCCTACCGCGATTGTCGATCTTGGAAAGGTTTGCACGCTGCGTCGCCTTTCCGCCATTTTCTCGCCGCGCAGAGGCAGCATCCATTTCTACGTGCTCCAGTCTCTCCCTGGCATGGGGTCCGACAATCGCGTGCGAGTTAACGCCGGAACTGCCGCGGGCAAAAAGGCCGCGCCGGAGGTTCTTCCTGAATCGCTCGCCATCCACGATGACGCGCTCGCCCAAATGAAACCGGTCGGAATGGTAATGACGGAAGGCAGTGAGGGCCGTGCCTCCGTTGATTTTCCTTCCACTTCTGGTCGCTACGTCATGGTGAAATGGAATCCCGCCGAGAAGGGCGAAACCTCGTTTTCAGTGGCCGAGGTTGCGGCATTTGGAGACTCCAAACAGTCTACTTTGCTCGCTGCGAACGTAGGCCGCGGCCCTTCTTCAGAAATCTCGACTGATGGTAAAGACATGGTCGACGCAAAGGATCGGATGGATTCCAAGGACAAAGATATGCCAGCCGAAGGCCCGGCCGCGCCAGCTGAAGGTCCTCCGCCGGGTTTGCCGCAGCCGCCTCCGTTTGTCTTGATTCCCGAGGTCCTGCCCACGAGTCCATAAAGCGAACTTCTTTCAGAAAACCCGTCATCGGCTGAAGTCGATCGACGGGTTTTCTTTTTTACCACCGCCGCCTCGCCTGCCGGCCCGCGCGAAGAACTACAAATCGTTTTTCAGGATTTCGAAAAGCTTTGTGCTGTCGATGGAGCCTTGGAGGGCCTCTGTGCCTCGACCGCTTCCGAGCGCGATCATGTCATCGACGGTGTTCTCGCCGCTCGCCGTGAAAAACGCGGCCGGCTCTTGCGTTTCTCCTTGTGTTGGCTGGGTCGGTAAATTGGGAGACGCGCTCGGCACACTCTCGTTCGCCAGTTTTGCCGCGCCGTAAGATCTCTTCCCGTTCGGTCCGGTCGCCCACGTCAACCACGGGTCGCCCGCCGAGTTTAATCCCAGCAGGGCCACGCCGGTATCTTTTCGAAACGGGAACCCGTTCAAGTTCATCCCGCCTATTGCTGTGTCACCGGCCACGATCACAGTCGATTTATCGCCGACATATCGTTGCGCCGTCGCCACTGCACGATCCAGCTCGATCGTTTCCGCCAGCGCGCGCTCGCCATTATTTTCCTGCGCCGCTTTCCGCATCAACCCGTTGTCTACCACCAGCACGTAACCGCCCGGATTAAACTGCAACAGCTCGATCGCGCGTCGCACCATGTCGGCCAGGCTGGGTTGCTCGCCGCGCGCTTCCACTTGATCGCTGAACGACATCTCTGCGTTGCTGAAAATCCCAAGTAGTTTCGGCCGCCGCCAACGCGGCACGGCTTCCAGCTCGGCTTTCGTCCTCACCAGCTCACAGCCATTGCGCTGCATTTCCAAAATGAGATCGCGTTGATCACTTCGGCTTCCCCCTTTGGTTTTCGGCAGAAAATCCGCGCCGCCGCCGCCGAGCACTATGTCGATCTTACTGTTTTCGCCGAGCGCTTGGGCGATCTCTTCGCGATGGTTTTCGTCCGGCGTACGCGCATAAAACGCCGCCGCCGTCGCGTCCGTCAAATTCGTATTCGTAATCAACCCGGTCGCGCGTCCACGCTCGCGCGCCAGCTCCAAAATGTTGGTCAGCGGTTTCCCTTCGCCATTAATTCCGATCGCGTGATTGTTCACCTTCACGCCTGTGGCGATTGCGGTGGCGGCTGCGGCGGAATCGGGCGTCGCAAAATTGTTCGAATAATTCCTGAGAAGTGCCAGATGCTCCAGCGTGTCCATCGCGAGACGAGAATCAGCGCCCCCGGCGTAAACGCGCGTCACCGCCAGCCGGCCGGGTGCGAGGCCTTCGCCGATAAACAAAACGATGCCGAACGGCTTCTGCAGGACCCATTGCTGGAAATAAACCACGCCGAACGCGGCGAAAACCAATAGACAAAACAGCGCGAGCAGTTGGTTGCGCCACTTCATCAGCCGATGTAGAAGCCCGCGCTTTGCCTTGTCAATCCCGCAGCGGGTGAAACCGCTTGTCGATCCTGGCAAACATCGACAAGTTCACCGCAATGTCCGCGCCGGTCATACTCATCATTCGCGACGGATGGGGAATTAATCCCGATGGCAAAGCAAAACGCGAAGCCAACGGCGACGCCACGCTGCTCGCGCGCACGCCATTTCATGAAAAGCTTTATCGCGAATTTCCTGGCAGCAAATTAAACGCGAGCAGCGAAGTGGTTGGTTTGCCCGCCGGACAGATGGGCAACTCAGAGGTAGGCCATCTTAATCTGGGCGCGGGGCGAATTGTTTATCAGGATCTCACCCGCATTAATAAAGCGATTGCTGACGGCGAGCTCGATCGCAATGCGGCATTGCAAAAAGCCTTTCGCGGCGCGCGCGATCATCGTTTGCATCTGCTCGGTCTCGTTTCCGATGGCGGCGTGCACAGCCATTACTTGCACCTGATCGCGCTCGCAAACGCCGCCCGGAAAGCTGGTGTGAAGGAAATTTTCGTGCACGCCTTCACCGATGGTCGCGATGCGTCGCCCACCGGCGGCGCTGAATACTTAAAAGAATGTGCGTCGAAACTAAAAGAAAGCGGCGCCCAACTCGTCACGGTGGTCGGCCGTTATTTTGCGATGGACCGCGATCGACGCTGGGATCGCACAAAAAAAGCGTGGGACGCCGTTGTCCTCGGTCGTGGTGAAGTTTGCGATTCATCGCCGGCCGCGGCCTTAGATCGACATTATAAAGCCGGCAAAACCGATGAGTTCATGCCGCCGTTGATTTTTTCGCACCCGAACGAACAACGCATTCGCGATGGCGACACAGTTTTCTTTTTTAACTTCCGCGCCGATCGAGCGCGCCAATTGTCGCAGGCTTTTCTGTTTCCGGATTTCGACAGCTTTGATCGAGAAGTCTCGCCGCAGATAAATTACATCACTCTCACGCAATACGATGTCACTTATCCATCGCCATTTGTTTTTGCGCCCGAAAATCTTGTCCACATTTTGAGCGACGTCGTCAGCGCCGCCGGCAAAACGCAACTGCGCATCGCCGAGACTGAAAAATATCCGCACGTCACCTACTTCTTTAATGGCGGAGTGGAGCGCGCTTATCCGGGTGAAGATCGAAAAATCGTTCCGTCACCAAAAGTCGCGACGTACGATCTCCAGCCGGAAATGAGCGCGCAACAAGTCACCGACGAAGTGATCGCGCGCATGGCAGACTACGATTTGATCATCTTGAACTTTGCCAATGCGGACATGGTCGGTCACACCGGCGTGCTCGAAGCGGGAATCAAAGCCGTTGAGACAGTCGATCAATGTGTCGCGCGGATTGTTCCGGGGATTGTCGATCTTGGGGGCAAATGCTTGATCACGGCCGATCATGGGAACTGCGAACAGATGCGCAACGCGGACGGGAGTCCGAACACCGCGCACACCACCAATCTCGTTCACTTCATTTATGTGGCGGACGACGCGAAACAATTTCGCTGCCGCGACGGCATCCTCGCTGATGTTGCGCCGACCATTTTGTTTTTACTCGGGCTCGCGCAACCGCCGGAAATGACGGGAAAAAATCTGCTTCTTAAAGATTAGCGAGCGGAGATTGGCGCTGCCGCAGGGCAGCGACTTCTTCAAACGTGATTTCGAGCGCGCGATTCAAGTTTCGCGTGCCGGCGCGAGCGATTCGTTGCAGGAAATGAAGTTGCTGCTGCGAAGTCGTTTGCTGCCGAACCGGTTTTCGCAAAACTTCCAAGCCGTCATTTTTTTCAACGAGCACGCCCCAGTGGAGAGGCAATTCTGACTCGCAAACCAGTTCGTTAGGCAAAACGAGATAAAACAAATCGGCGCAACGATAACGCAGTAGCTGTTCGAACTTTGTCGATCCAAAGAGTTTGTTTTGCAGCGCGCCGAGCTCGCGCAGCACGCGCGCATAACCGCGGTGTTGGATCGACATAAAGTCGTGCGAGGCGAACTCGGGGAAAAGCGAGTCGCCGTTGCGCAAATTTGGATAATGCACGCGCAAATGTTTCTCGAGAACTTCACGGCGTTTTTGGATCGAGGCGAGGCGAGCGCGCGTCACATCGCTGCAGCAATTGTCGCGGCGTAAATCCGCGAGCGCCTGTTTGCATTCGAAGATGATTGTCGATCCAAGATTATTTTTTTCGGCGCGAAAGGCTGCGACATCAGCGCGATAGCGGCAGCGCGGCAAGCTCACTTCCATCGCGCACGCGGCATAGCCTTGCGCTTGTGCCCAAATGAGCGCGAGACGTTTTAAGCGGCGATGCGCGGCCGTTTCGCCGCGGCGCTCTTTTAGTCCCGAGTCCATTGCGCGAGCTCCTTCGCCCAATATGTAATGATCACGTCCGCGCCCGCGCGCTTCATCGAGGTCATCAATTCGAGAACCGCCGCGCGCTCTTCGAAACAGCCTTTCTCTGCGGCCGCTTTGACCATCGCGAATTCGCCGCTCACGTGATACACCGCGGTCGGCTTTGCAAAACGCTCGCGCACGCGCCAGACAAGATCGAGATAAGGCAGCGCCGGTTTGATGAGCAAAATGTCGGCGCCTTCCTCGACATCGAGAGCTACTTCGCGCAGCGCTTCATCCGCATTCGCGCAATCCATTTGGTAGGTGCGCCGATCGCCAAACTGAGGCGGACTTTCGGCAGCTTCGCGAAACGGGCCATAAAAAACGGACGCGAATTTCGCGGCGTAACTCATGATGCCGGTGTTTTCAAAGCCAGATGCATCGAGCGCTTTGCGAATGGCGCCGATGCGACCATCCATCATATCGCTGGGCGCAACGAGATCGGCGCCGGCGGCGGCGTGAGAGAGCGCGGTCTGGACCAAAAGATCGACAGTCTCATCATTGAGCACATGAAAATGGTCGCCGTCCATGCGCGTCACGCCGCAATGTCCGTGGCTCATGTATTCGCAAAGGCAAACGTCGGTGATGACGACGAGCTCGGGACATGTCGATTTTATTTCGCGCAACGCTTGTTGAACGATGCCGTCTTTTGCGTACGCGCCGCTCGCTTGTTCGTCCTTTTCTGCCGGAATGCCGAAAAGCAGGATCGCTTGCAAACCGAGGTCGCGTGCTGTTTTCGCTTCCTGCACCGCATCGCGCACCGTGAGTTGAAATACGCCCGGCATGCTGGCGATGGCGTGGCGCTCTTCTATTTTTTCGCTGATGAAAAGCGGCAGAACGAAATCGTGCGCGGTCAGTTTTGTTTCGCGCACGAGATTGCGCAACGCAGGAGACTGCCGCAAACGGCGCGGCCGATGAACCAGGTTTCTCACAGCGCCGAGGTTAATCGTTGCGCGTGAACGTCGCAAGCTCGCTTGACGCGACGGAGCGTTCCGGCTGCATTGTTGAAAAGTGAAGCGTCCGCTCCGAAAAACGGCGATCGATTATCTGTTAATCGACATTAGCAATTCGTTCACCAAACTTGCTTTTGCCACGACGAAGCGCGTGCAGCGAGCTTCCCGTCTGCCGACGAAGAAATTAAACGTTCGCGCGCTGAAAGATTTCCTGGGCGCGCGCTCAGTCAGCGCGATCGTAGTGAGCTCGGTCGTTCCAAAAAAAAATGCGGTAATCAGAAAAGCGGCGAAAGGTTTGCGCGTTTTGTTTGTGAACGGGTATGTCGATCTAGGCGTCGCGATTGATTATCCATCGCCGCGTTCGATCGGCGCCGACCGTTTGGCGAACGCAGTTGCGGTCCGGCAATTGTATGGTTGCCCGGCGATCGTGGTCGATTTCGGCACGGCTGTGACGTTCGACGTTGTTTCGGGACGCGGCGCGTACATCGGCGGAGTGATTGCGCCGGGTTTGGAAGCGATGACGAGTTTCCTTTATCAACGCACTGCGCTCCTGCCCAAACTCATATTGAGCGAGCCGCGGTCAGCGCTTGGAAAAAGTACGCGCGGCGCGATGATTTCGGGCGCGGTGCTGGGTTATCGCGGGCTCGTGCGCGAAATCCTGGCGCAAATTACGCGGCAAGTTTTTCCGCGGCGAAAAGTGAGAATCGTGGCGACGGGCGGTTACGCGGAATTGATTGCCAGGCGTCTGCCAGAGATCGAGGCGGTGCACGCTAATCTTACGCTGGAAGGGCTGCGGATCGCGGCCAATCGAAACTTAAAGAACGCGCGAAGTTTAGCTACGAAAACCGCGGGTCGCAGAGCTCACGCTCGGGCGTAATTCCTGCTGCAAGAAACCGGGCATTAGAGTCGTCTCAACGCCGGCAAATTTTAGCTTGTCATTCGTCGCGCGGAGGGGTTTTATGTCTCCCCAGCCATGAAGTTCCGGAAGTTCGCCGCTATTACCGTTTTGGTGCTCAGTTCGTTCGCGGCAAACACCGTCGCGCCTTCCAAATCGGAATTGGAAGCGATGTACGACCGCGCCTTTCGCCAGTTCGACACGAACAATTTCGACCAGGCGTTGAAGGAACTCGACGCGATCGATGCGCGCCAGCCGGATTTGGCTGAATCGCAAAATCTGCGTGGCGTGATTTTAATGCGGCAGGGGATTTACGATAAAGCGGAAGCGGCTTTGCACGAAGCGCTCAGGATCGACCCGAAATTCTGGAACGCGCGTTTCAATCTGGCCGAAATCCCATTTTTGCAAAAGAATTGGGCGGAAGCGCGCGACCGTTTTCAAGCGCTGCTCACCGGCAATGCTTCCGAGCTGCAAGGCGAAGCATCGCAGTTGATTCAATACAAGATTTTGCTGACCTATTTGCTCGAGGGCAAAGAGAACATGGTGGATTCGATCCTGGCGAAGTTTGAACTGTCGCCCGATACACCTGCGGTCCACTACGCGAACGCCGCCATCGCGCTCAATCGCAAGAATGAAAAAGAAGCAAAAGATTGGCTCACTGCCGCCGAGAAAAATTTCTCGCCGCAATTGAACAAACTTTTCGCGGAATCGCTTTACGAAGTGGGCTGGATGCAGAAGCCGGTTGGGGAAGCGCGCGCCGCGCTCGAGCTCACTTCCGCGGCCGAGCGCTCGGCAAAGGCAAAAGCGTTTGCCAAATCGAAGCTCGACGAAGCGCAGCAAGCGTTGCAACAACGCGACCTGACCGCCGCGCGCAAATTGGTTGAAGAGGCGAACGCCGCCACCCCGAATCAAGCGTCGATTCTAAATTTGCACGGGCAGATTTTGCTGGAACAAAAGGATTTCGATGGCGCCGAAACGTCGTTCAAAAATGCGCTGAAAGCCGATCCGAAATCGCGTGAAGCGCAGTACAATCTTGGGCAGATCCCGTTCAAGAAAAAGGACTACACCAAAGCGCGCGATCGTTTCGAAGCCTTGCTCGCCGCGATTCCGGGCGGCGATAAAAATCAGGATGCGCAACGCATCAAGTTCAAGGTTTATCTGACCCTTCTGCTCGAAGGCAAGGACGCGCGCGCGCAGAAATTGATGGAGCAATTTCAATTCACAGGCGACACACCGGCGCTTTATTACGCGCAGGCCGCCTGGGAGTTCAAACACAACAATCCGACCAAGGCCAATGATTGGATCGTTTCGGCCCGGAAAATTTATTCGGCCCCGCTCAACCGCGATTTCGCGGAATCGTTTTACGATTTGGGATGGGTGGAAAATCCGGCAGTCGCCGCAACCAAGGCCGCGCCAGTCGTAGCGGAAGCGTCGAGCACAGAAACCGCGCCCCCGATCGAGCCCAGTCCAATTCCTGGTGCGAGAACCGCACAGAACAAAACAAGCAAAGGCGCAGCTGCCGCGAAAACCGCCACCGAGACCGCGCCAGCAACAGCGAGCGAATCACCGGCCTCTATCGCGCAAACTTCTGGTGCACAAGAAAGTGCATCCGTCCCGACGGTCGCAAATTCGCCGAGTGTAGAAATGCCTGTCGCATCGAGCTCTTCGCCCGCGGCGACGCAAGCGGCTCGCGCCACTTTGCCAGTGGAACCGGCAACCATCGCGGAAGAGCGTCCGGCGCCAGAAACTTCTCGGCCAGCTGCGAGCGCGCCTCCTGTTGCGGCCAGCAGTTCTACTCCCGCGACAGTCCTTGCACCTGCGCAAGTTCGTGAAGGAACTCAGCCCAGCTTTGGAGAAAAGATCGAGCGTTGGGCGAACCCGCAGACACTCCTGGTGGGTGGATTGCTGGTTGGAGCCGCCGCAATCCTGGGTTGGGTAGCAATCCCTGAGATCCGCCGTCGCATGATGAAAACATCGACATTGCGCGGGCCAACAAACGGAGCGCGCAATGGTTTTGGATCAGCCAAAAAAGCAAGTAACGGGAACGGTTCGCGCCTTGTGCCTCGCGCGCATTTTGCCGGCGGTCCCCCACAAATTTCATTGCAGCTCAAAGCGTCGGAGCCTTCTTTGCGCCGCAGCGTTTTGCCGGTGGGCAAATCTCAAGGCCGCCTATTCGGCGCCGAGACAGCGGCGGTGGAAACACCCGTTGAAGAAGTAGCCGCTAACGGAGGATTTAGTTTGGAGCCTGAAGCGGTTGCCGAGCCCGAAATGATCCAAGAGCCGGCGATGGAATTTAGCCATGCCGTGGAAATCCCAGACGAGCAGGTCGGTGAACCTGTTTTCGCCGAAACCGCGCCGGCAATCCCGCAAATGGAAGAATCTTTTGCCGCGCCAGAAATTTCACCCGCGTTCGTTTCCGAGGCGCCGGTCGTAACTGAGCCGGAAGCCCCGACGTTCAACGAAATTCAAGCGGACCAAACTTTCCCCGAGCCCGTCACGGCCTCCATGGCAAGCGAAGAAGAACCGGTCGGTCAGGGTCAACCTGTTCCGCATCAAATGCCGGCTTTTCCCTCGGAGCCTTTCATGCCGGAGCTTACAAAACCTGAGCCCGAACCGGCCTTCACCAATTTCTCGGAAGCTGCGCCCGCAGTCGCGGAACTCGGCGCGCTGCGATCCTCAGTTGAATCTCCATCGTTTGCACCTAAAGTCGTTTCCACCGAGCCTTCAGCTCCGCAGCCAACAACCACCATGCCTCAACCGACCCAACAACCGTCACCTGTCATTCGAACTGCTGCTCCTTCCGGCGCCGCTCCGCAAACTCAACCTCAACCTTCCGGCGCAATGCATACCGCCGTGCAACTGATGTTCTCCTTCGAAATCGCATCGTTGCAACTGACTCCCAGCTTCAAAATGGGTGCGCTGCAACTGCGCCCGACTTCGAAGATTGTCACCATGCGCCTCGCCGGCTCTCAGCAGCCGCAGCCGGCCATGAATTTGCAAGTCACGTTTGAGATTTCGGGAGTGCAGTTAGCAGGCGGAACTCTCGGCACCGTCCGGCTCACTCCATCGCAGCAGCAACGGCCAGCCGGGCGCAGCTCCTCCTCGTTCACCGTGGCGGGTATGCAGCTGGTTGCCGGATCAGAAGCCGCTCCCTTGCAATTGACTCCTTCCCAAGGCCAAACTTCCGTGAACGTGGCCGCTGGTTTCCAAATCGCGACGGTCGAATTTTCGCCCTCATTTGAAATCGCATCCATCGTTCTCAATTCCACTTCCAGAAACGTCGCAGTGCAATTGCCTGGCGCACCGACCCTGGATGGCGCACCGAATTTTGAGATTGCGAACATCCAGCTCTCCGCCAGTGGCGAGATCGGGTTGATGCAACTCGCTCTGGCCGGCTCGCGCCGCGCCTGAGAAGTCGATCTTGTTCTTTCGAAACACCGCGGAGCTTTCCGCGGTGTTTTGTTGTACGTTCGGCGCAGCGACTATCGCTTCGCGAAGCGCCCGCGATTGAGCGATCGTAACTGCTTCGGTAAAAATTCGCCGTCACGACGAATTAACTTTCCGTCAAAATAAATCTCTCCGCCGCCGTAGTCGGGACGTTGAATGCAAACCATGTCCCAGTGCACCTGGCTGCGGTTGCCGTTGTCCGCTTCTTCGTACGCTTGGCCGGGTGTAAAATGAAACGAGCCGGCGATTTTTTCGTCGAACAAAATGTCACGCATCGGTTGAAGAACGTACGGGTTAAATCCCAGTGAAAACTCGCCGATATAACGCGCGCCCGGGTCCGAATCGAGAATCTTGTTTAGCTTTTCGGTTTGATTGCTCGTGGCATCGACAATTTTTCCATCGCGAAATTCGAGCCGAATTCCGTCGAACCCGATGCTCTGATAAATCGTCGGCGCATTAAATGTGACATGTCCTTGCACGGAGTCCCTCACCGGGCAGCTAAACACTTCACCGTCCGGAATATTTCGGTCGCCCCCGCAAATCACCGCACTGATGCCTTTCATGCTGAAGCGCAGATCAGTGCCCGGCCCCTTGATTTCCACCCGGTTCGTTCTTTCCATGAGCGCCTTGAGCGCTTTCATTCCGGTCTGCAATTTCCGGTAATCGAGCGTGCAAACATCGAAATAAAAATCTTCAAACGCTTCTGTGCTCATGCCGGCCAGCTGCGCCATGGAGGGCGTGGGCCAGCGCAGCACCACCCACTTCGTTTTTTGAACTCGCTGGTCCTGCACCGGTCGCATTTTTTTCGCGATCATCTTCATCTGCTCCGCCGGCACGTCCGATAACTCGGTGATGTTGTTGCTGCCGCGCATTCCGATGTAAGCGTCCATTTTTTTCATGCGCGCGAGTTCGTGGCTCGCCATCAGATTCAACTGCCGTTCCGTCGCTTTGCGCGCCACTTCGCGGCTGATGCGCGCGTGCTGTATCTGCGTGAACGGGATCGCGCCCGCTTTGCGCGCTGCCCTCACCAACGCAATTGTCATTTCGTCGGGGATATCGAACGATTCGATCAACACCATTTCGCCGCGTTTCAAGCGCGTGGAATATTCGACCAGAAGCGTGGCAAGTTTATCGTAGCGGGCGTCCTGCATAGGCGTTAATGATTCCACCGCCATTGCGGGATGCAACCGCCGTTGAGCATTTTCAATCAGGCCGCGCGAATAAGCCGGGCCGCGAACGCGCCATCAAAACGATCGCGAAAGGGGAGAACGGATTTCGTTTCGAACAATCGCAAATCGGGAACTTCGTGCACAGCGCGTGCGACAAGCTGCTCGTTTTCTTCCGCCTCAAGGCTGCACGTGCTGTAAACGAGAGTTCCTCCCGGTTTGAGCAAGGCTGCCACCCGGGAGAAGATCGACAATTGCCTTTGCGACATGCGCGCAAAATCCTCGGGCGTCACACGCCAACGCACATCCACGCGTCGTCGCATGACGCCGGTGTTGCTGCACGGCGCATCCAAAATGATGCGATCGAATGGGCCGTGTGTGCTCACGGCCCGCGTCGACGTGTTGCTTTCCCAATCGTGCTCGATCACCAGAGCGCCATTCACCTGAAGTCGCTGCAAATTTTCACGCAACTGCGCGATGCGCTTCGCTTCCCGATCACACGCCACGATTATTGCTTCGTTCGAAGCAAGCTGCGTGATGTAGGAAGTCTTTCCACCCGGCGCCGCGCAGGCATCGAGGATTTTCTCTCCCGGTTTTGGATCGAGCAATCGGCACGCAACAGCTGTGCTCGGATCTTGCACATAACAATCTCCGCGGGCCAGCGCGTCAATTGGTACACGTTCGAAATGGATAAACTCCGGATCCTCACTGAGAGCGCGTCCGTCCGGATACTTTTGCGCGAACTCGTCCCGCGAGATGCGAAGCAAATTGATCCGCGCGTAAATGGGCGCGGGCTGGTTGTTCCATTCGCAAAGTACCGCAGTTGCTTCCTCGCCGAAAGTCTTGTTCCAGCGCTCGATCAAAAACTGTGGGTGCGACTGGCGGACTGCGAGAGACTCAGCATTTGCTTGCGCGCGCAATTCCTCGGAGCGGCGCGCCGTTTCGCGCAGAATTCCATTTACAAAACCGCGGATGCGCGGAGCAGCCAGCGCAACGGTTTCGTAAACCGCAGCGTGTTCGGGTACGCGTAGGAGGAGCAATTGATAGATTCCGAATCGAAGCAAATCTCGCGCGTCATTGTCGATCTTGCCGTCACGCAGTTGGGCGATCCAGAAATCGAGTAGAGTCAGATTGCGCAGCGCGCCGTAAAAAAGTTCGGTACTAAAGGCGCGATCTTGTGTCGAGAGCACGCTGACCTCGAGGGATCGCCGCAAAATCGTGTCGGCAAATTGATTTCGTGTGCGCCATTCGCGCAAAGCCGTCAGCGCAATTTTGCGTGCGGACGAATCCACGCGAAAGCCGGATCAGCGCGGCGCGGTGGCGGCGCGGCCGATGGAAAAGTAATGGAAACCCAGCTTCGCCATCGTTTCCGGGTCGAACAGGTTTCGCCCGTCAAAGATGATCGGCGTGGTCATTTTCTCTTTCACGACGGCAAGATCGACATTAGCAAACTCGGCCCACTCCGTCGCGATGACGAGTGCTTCGGCCCCTTCCACGGCCTCGAGCGCAGAGTTTGCGAATTTCGCAGAATCGATTGCTTTCACTTCCCGCGCTTTGTCCATACCCTTCGGATCGTACGCCGTGACATGCGCGCCTTCGCGCAACATGTCAGCTACGAGCTCGATTGCGACCGCGGACCGGATGTCGTCTGTATCAGGCTTAAAAGTGAGACCCCAAACTGCGATTTTTTTCTCACGTAAAACCCAGAGCGTCGTGCGCACGGTTTTCAGAAAACGCTCGCGTTGCGAGGCGTTGATTCTTTGCACTTCCTTGAGCAAGTGAAACGGAACGCCCAAGTGTTCACTGATGGTGATAAAGGCGGCGATGTCTTTGGGAAAACACGAGCCGCCGTAGCCGATGCCCGCATTCAGAAAATTCCGACCGATTCGCCGGTCCATTCCAATCCCATCCGCGACTTTTTCCACATCAGCGCCGCTTGCTTCGCAAATAGCTGAGACGGCGTTGATGTAGGAAATTTTCAACGCGAGAAAAGAATTGGCGGCGTGTTTGATCAACTCCGCGCTGTTGATGTCGGTGACGAGAATGGGCGCCATGAATGGTTCATAGACCTTTTTCATCAGATCGATGGCGTGTTCGCTCTGTGCACCGATGACGATGCGGTCCGGATGCATGAGATCGGCCACGGCGCAGCCTTCGCGCAAAAATTCCGGATTGCTCACGACATCGAATTTGGCGCCGTGTTTATTGTAGCGCTTGATCGATTCGGCCACTTTCTCGCCCGTCTTCACCGGCACGGTGCTTTTATCCACGATCACGCGGTAATCGCTCAAGACGCTGGCGATCTCTCGCGCAACTTTCTCGATGAAACTTAGATCGACACTGCCATCAGGTTGCTGCGGCGTCGGGACAGCGATAAAAACAATTTGTGAATTGTCCACGCCCTCTTTGATGCTGCCGCTGAAACGCAGCCGATTTGCCGATACGTTTCGGTGAATGACTTCTTCGAGACCGGGCTCGTAGATGGGGACCTTGCCGGCCTTGAGCGATTCGACTTTGCGCGGGTCGTTATCGACGCAGATGACGCTGTGGCCGACGTCGGCAAAACACGCCCCAGTGACGAGACCGACGTAACCCGAACCAATGATGGAAAGATCCATGAGATTTCTGGACGCTGCGATTTACGCGCGCTGCCAGAACGAAGCGGCAAGCCGCGAAAAATGCAATCGAGATTATGTGCCGCTCAAGGATTTTGACCGGCGCCGCCCGGATCGAAGTTCAGGTCGAAACTAAATTTAGGAAAGGCTTTGAGCGTGAAAGTGAGAAGCACTCCGTATTCTCTTACCCCACCATTGTCGCGAATGATGGCGCCGAAAGAGGCGACCCAGCTGGTCAGATCGCGATAAATCGCATAACGCTGCTGCTCGAAAGTGTGGGTGACTCCTTCGTATTGTTCTTCGACGCCGATTCCCCAATTGTCATCGAGCCGATAAAAACCGCCCACGAGAAAGAGGCTGCTGTTTTGGAAAAACGGGTTCTGATTCAGATAACGATGCCCAATGTTGACCTGAAGATTTGAAACGGGCTGGACGGTTAGGTTTGTGTTCACTTCGGTAAAGCCTTTGTCGAAGGCCGGGAGCTGCGAGTTGATGACGAGGCTCGCCCACGGCAGCGGGGTAATGCGCAGCTTGTTATACAAGTTCGAGTACGGCGTGCGGTCATAGGGGTTGTTGAAGTTTACATCGACATAACTTTCGAGCTCGAGCCAGCTGACCGTGAGATCGTCGCGGCGCGTTTCCAAACGATTGCGCACGCCGAGCCGCCAGACAGTCCATTGATCGATCGAATCAATCGAAGTGAATTGCGGGAAGTCGATCGGGCGCAATTGGGTGGAAGGCTGGAAGCGATCGAACTGGAGAATCGTGGCCGGGTCCGCGCCGGTGTTGAGCACGTAGGAGAAATTCGTGAACGGCTGGATGACGTGGCGCAAGCCGTCCAGGCCGAGTGCACGGCTCTGCGCGTCTTCCCATTCCCGCGAAACTTTGAAGGAAGCTTCCGCGCCCGTGTTAAAGACTGTTCGAAATTGATCGCCGCCGGAGGCGAACGGTTCGCCCAGTGTCGGATCGGGCAGAAGAAATTCCGGCACGAGCGGATTAGAGCTCGGCGAGAACAGGGTTTGGCCGAGGTCGCGCGAATCGGTGTAGTAAGTTTCGCGAAACCCGATGCGTGGTACGAACGAGAGCCAGCCGAAATAAGTATTCGGATATAAAAGCTGGTGGAACGTATCGAGGCGAAGCACGCTGTAATCTTCGAAGCCGGAGGCGCGCGCGAAATTGCGATTGAGCTCAGCGATGCCCGTTTCGCCCTCATAAAAAATCGGCCCGCCAAAAAGTGCATGGCGTTTTACATCGAGAACGACTTCGGGAAGCCGTTCGGTTTGCTCGAAAAAACTGTTCGCTTGAAAGCGCCCGATCGCGGTCACGGTGTAAAACGGATCGGATTTTGTTACGGCAATCACGTTGTCCGGCTGCGGATCGATCCGAAACTCGCTCTGATAAAAATCCTGCATCACAAATGCGTCGCTGAGTTTTGTAATGTTGACGGTGGCGTAAATGTCGTCCGTAAAATAAGTGCGATCTTCGAAGGAGACGCGATAGCGCGTGCTGGGAATTTCTCCACGGGGCAATGCCGTGCGATTCACCTGCGGGTTGAAATCGTCCAGAAGATAAGTGCGCAACTTCGCCGAGCTTCTGTCGTCTTTCCCGTAAGTCGCTTCCGATTCGAAGCCAATGGCCGGCCCCCGCCGTCCGCGATAATCGAGCCGGATGCGCCCCTTAATCTTGTCCGTGATCGGAAAGGTGACCTGCGTCAGCAGCGAAGGTCCCCACGAACTCAGGTAAGCCGGCGAGACCACAAAGCTGAATGCATCGTCGAGCGATTGATAAAGATAGGGCCACCAAAACACCGGCACTTTGCCGACATAAAGCGTGACGTTTTGAAAAACGACGCGGTCCTTTTCATAAATGCGCACGGTTTTTGCGTGCAATCGAAAGCTCGGGTCCGATGTATCGTCAGTCGTGAAAGTGCCGTCGTGCACCAGCGCTTCAGTCGCTGAAAGCGTCGTCATGTCTTCGCCCGATACGAGATACGGACTATGCTCGGTGCGCATGTTCGTCGCGCGAATTTGTTTCGAATCGAGATTATAAATCGCGTGCTCGCCTACATAGAGATTGATGTCGCGATAAATGCGCACGTTCCCATCGACCGCAATCTCGCGCGTGCGCTGGTTGTACTGCGCAGCATCGGCATAGATATCGGTGTCACCCACGTGAATCGCCACATGATCGTGCGCGGTCGCGATGCCGTTCTGATAATTGGTTTCGCCACTGGCCGTGATCTCGACCGGCAGATCGCCCAGACCCGGTCTCTCCGCTTTTGCCAAACCGATCGCCGAAAAGAGGAGCAGGATCAGCAGGAACGGCTTACGCATGGCGGACGCCGAAGGTACCGGAGCGCGGGGTTCTTGCAAAGTTTAAAAGGGTTGGGTTACGAGCAACCCGCCTACCTGCTGATTTAATCCGCAAACCGAGACGAGCGCGCGCTGAAATCTTGTCTTCGGTTCCGAAGTCATGGACGCGGGCGCCCGCAGAAGCGGCGGAACCTGTTGGCTTCGCAGCGCCTGCACCGCACTGATTAATTGCCAAAATCCGCCGGCGGAAACCGCTTCGCCCAGCGCAGGTTTTGGACTGTAAAAAAGCGCTCCCGCACAATGCCGCTGCCACGCTTGATGTTCGGCCGCGTCAATAAAAGTCCCATTTGCGCTCCCGACCACCAAATCGATTTTTCCGCCGGCAAGATCGACATACACCTTGTCGATCCAATCGCTCGCCTCTGTCTGTCGGGAAAAATTGCCGCCGGCGCTGATCTTTTCCACGCGAATTTTTCCTTCACGCGTCAAAACGACTGCGCCTGCGCCTTCGCTCAAGATCATTCCGCGCGGAGGCTCGCGAAATAGTTCAATCGGCGCAGCGCTGCGCTGCAACCGCCATTTTCGATACGCGTCGCAAAGGATCCAATCGGCTTCCTCCGCGCAGACCACGATGCAATAATCGAGCCGTTCCTCTTCCATCAAGTCTTGCGCCATTTTCAGGGCGAGAACGCCGACCGCGCCGTCGCCCACCAGTGTATAACTCGCGCCGGTTATCCCAAGGATCGCCGCCAAATGACTGGACGGCGCGTTAAAAACCGTTTCCGGAAAAAGCAGCGGACTCGCCCTCTGCGCACCGGATTCGATTACGTCGTGATAAAAGCGGGTCGTATAATTCACTCCGCCGTTTGCGGTCGCGAAAATCACGGCAGTGCGCGGCGCGACCGTAAGATCGACATTCACTTTCGCGTCGTGCAAGGCGGCGAGCGCCGCGCCCGCCGCGAAACGCGAAATCGCACTCACCCGCCGCAATCGTGGATGTGCGGGAAGACTTGGCAAAGCGTTGCTCGGCACGCGAAAGACCGGGTAAGCCTGCGAATTCAGCCGCGTCGAAATTGTTTCTGCGATTGCTTCTTCGCCGGCGAGCAATCGTTTCCAAACGGTTGTGACCTCGCTTCCGAGTGGCGTGACCCAGCCGATGCCCGCGATCGCTAGGCTCATGCGGCGCGCTGCAAAATTAGCGAGGCGTTGGTGCCGCCGAATCCGAAAGAGTTTGAGAGGGCCGACTGCACTTTTGCCGGGCGCGCGTCATTCGCGACGATATTTAGATCGAGATTCGGATCTGGATTTCGAAAGTTGATGTTTGCCGGCAAAAACTGGTGTTGCAACGCGAGCATGGTAAAGACGGCCTCGATCGCGCCGGCCGCGCCTAACGAATGGCCCATCATTCCTTTGGTCGAGCTGACGGCAACACCGTCAAAAAGTTCGGCGATCGCTTTTCCTTCCGCCGCGTCGTTGAACGGGGTCGCCGTGCCGTGGGCATTGATGTAATCGATCGCGTCGGGTGAAAGCTGCGCGTCTTCCAAGGCGCCTTGCATCGCTTGCCTCGGCCCGCTACCGGATGGATTCGGTTGCGTGAGATGATGATTGTCCGTCGAAATTCCGTATCCGACAATCTCTGCCAGGATTAGTGCGCCGCGTTTTTGGGCAAGATCGAGATTTTCGAGCAAAAGCATGGCGGCGCCTTCACCCAGCACCATGCCGGTTCGTTCGCGATCGAAGGGCCGGCATTTTTCCGGAGTCGCCGCTTGAAGTGAATCGAAGCCAACAAACACGAGCTCGGAGAGCGCATCGTAGCCTCCGGTCAGAACACGCTCATGCCTGCCCGAGCGAATGCATTGAAAGGCATGACCAATTGCGTTCGTGCCGGAGGCGCATGCATTCGCGATTATTTGGCAGGGGATCGATATGCCGAACGCTTCCAGCGCGTCGACCATCGGTTTTTGCGGCGGATAGTTCGCGATCAACCGCGGCGTGGATGAAACTCCGCGACCGCTATGCACGGCGCGATAATATTGTTCGCCGAAAGTCATTCCACCGCTGGTGGTGCCGATGACCGCAAGTTCCGGTCGAAAATCCGGTTCGTGCGCGAGGGCCTGTTCTAGCGCACTCATGATCATCCACGCCGAGCGATGCAGACGGCCCGGGCGTTGGGCGCGCCCGGCAATTTTTACAAGGCGCTCATCAGAAACCTGGCCGGCCGTTTTGCATCGACATTGCTCGACGGAAAATTGGTTAACTGGCGAAATGCAGTCGCGTGACTCGCGCAATGCCCGCTCCGTTTCCCCCAGTCCGAAGCCCAAAGGGCTCACCACGCCGGCGGCCACCACCGCGACGCGCGCCGGTTTGGGTCGCCCGTTTTTGGCACTTTTTTTGGTCATTTTCGCTAGGAGCTGAGGGCTTTCGATTCCAGTTGCTTTCTCCGGCAAAGCACCTTACTAATCAGCCGAATAAAGGAAACGGAAGCTTGGGAGTTGGTGAATTGTCAGTTGAGTTTATTCAGTGGCGATTTGAAATCCGATAAGCGGGAACAGTGACCTGGCAGCGTTTTCCACAATAAACTCAGATGGGTACTAAATTATACGTAGGAAATCTTTCCTTCAACACGACCGAGACAGATCTGCAGGATCTTTTCGCCCAAGCGGGCCCTGTGCAGGAAGTCACGCTCATGCAGGACAAGTTCACCGGTAAATCGCGCGGCTTTGCTTTCGTTACGATGACGACCGATGCCGATGCGCAAAAAGCAATCGCGGAATTTAACGGCAAGACCGTGGAAGGTCGTCCGCTTACCGTGAACGAAGCCAGACCTCGCGAAGCTCGCCCACCGGGCGGCGGTGGAGGCGGCCGCGGTTATGGCGGTGGCGGCGGCGGCGGGGGCGGTGGCTATGGGGGCGGCGGAGGCGGTGGTGGACGTCGCGATGGCGGCGGACGCCGCGGTCATTAAACCGCAGCAATTTTTCACAAGAAAAGACGCCCGGTCGCAAGCCGGGCGTCTTTTTTATGTCGATCTTTCGAGCAGAAAAGGAGTTTCAGCCACGGCTGCCACGGCCTCGTAATCCGAAGTAGGGATACAATTTAACAATCTGGAAGGAGCTCCGCCATTATGCCCGACGAATCTGACGAAACGAAAAAAGATACATCGCAGTCCTCTGAAAACATCGAAATTCCGCCCATCTCGAAACAGACCGCGGGGCTCGCCGCCGGCGCATTGGTTGGCAGCGTAGCGGGGCCGGTCGGCGCAGTTGTCGGTGGAGCGATCGGAGCGATGGCGGGACGCGCGGTGGCCAAAGGTCGCCCGATTCTGCCGGAAATAAAAAAGACGACCAAAAAAGCGGCGAAAGAAACTGCCCGCAAAACTGTCGGCAAATCTCGATCCGCCAAGAAAACTCGCACGAAAGCGCGGAAAAAAACCGCGCCTGCGAAAAAGCGCAAGCCAGCCGGCCGCGCCAAAGCTTCAAAACGCACCGCTCGTTCCGCCAAATCGCGGCGCCGGCCGGCAAGATCGACATCTTCGCGCAAAAGCAAGCGCGGCAAAAAACGCCGCTAATTGGCATTCGCTCTTGTCGGGCGAATTTGTCGCCTGTCATGATGCGCTGCTAGATGAGCGCAGCGCTTGGGCCTGATGCGGGAGATCTACGCCGCGGCGAGTCCGCAGTCATCGCGCGCAGTGCCGAGTTCAAAAAAGAGCTCGGCCTCACCGATCTCGCGCTCACGCAGATTCTTTTCATCATCGGCCTCACTTGGGTGGGCAACGCCGCGAAGCTCGGCCCGTCGCACGTCATTTTCTGGTTGTTGGCGATCACTTTGTTCTACGTGCCGTCCGCGGTCGTCGTTATTTATCTCAACCGTTTGATGCCGCTGGAAGGCGGGCTTTATCAATGGGCGAAACTAGGATTCAACGAAGCGGCCGGGTTTATGGTCGCGTGGAATTTGTGGCTCTATGTGATCGTGAACACGTCCGAAGCGGGGATCCTTTTGACGACGAACCTTTCCTATGCACTCGGGCCGCAGGCATCATGGATTGCCTCCAATAAATGGCTGATCACGCTCACAAGCTTTCTTGTCATCGCGTTGCTCGTTTTCGTTTCCACCGTCGGCTTGAGCGTCGGCAAGTGGGTGCACAACGCTGGTGGAATCATCATGCTTGCGATTTTCGCGGCGCTGATCGCACTTCCGTTTCTTAACGTCGCGCACGGTGAGTTGCACGAATTTCATCCGCTCGCGACCGCGATGCCCGTCGTCTCGCTGTTTAGTTTAAACATTCTCGGCAAGCTCGGTTTTGGCGCGCTCGGCGGTTTTGAATATGTCGCCATCCTGGCCGGCGAGTGTCGCAATCCCGCGCGCATAATTGGGCGTTCGGTTGTCGTCGCCGCTCCGCTCATTGCGCTCATGTTTATCTTCGGCACAAGTTCGGTGCTCGCATTTGTAGATCCATCGCATGTCGATCTTATCGCTCCAATTCCGCAGGTCTTAAGCCTCGGATTTCGTCCGTTTGGAATAGCGGCGATGGTTGTGCCTGTCGCGCTCATGCTTTTGATCGTGCTGCGGATCGCGCAAGCGAGCGTCAATTTCACAGGGCTATCGCGTCTGCCCATGGTCGCCGGTTGGGACCGTCTCATGCCGCAATGGTTCACGAAATTGCATCCGCGCTTCAAGACTCCGGTCAACTCGATCCTGCTCGTCGGGGGCATGACACTCGGGTTTGGCTTGCTCAGCTTGATCGGCGTAGGCCACCAAGAGTCATTTCAATTGCTCTTCAATGCCGGCGCAATTTTCTACGCGTTGACCTATCTCTTCATGTTCGCGATTCCAATCGTCGGCCTCCGCGCCTTGCGCCCGCGTCCTCCGCTTTGGCTGCGCATCGCCGCCATTTCGGGATTTCTCATGACGATGCTGTTCGTCACGCTTTCGATTTTTCCGATTATCGATGTGAAAAGCTCGCTCTCGTTCACACTCAAAATCAGCGCCGTCATTGTTGGCGCGAATATTCTCGGCGCCGGAATTTTTATTTTCGCGCGCACAAGGCGAGCGCAAGATCGACAATAAGAATGGGCAGGGCTGGATTCGAACCAGCGAAGGCGTAAGCCAGCGGATTTACAGTCCGCCCCGTTTGGCCACTTCGGTACCTACCCGCCGCGAGCGTTGATATAGGCTCGGCCGCGCGCGCCCGCAAGTTAGCTTGTTTTGTCGAAAAATTCCGCGACCGCATTCACGACATAACTCTGCGCCTCGCGCGTAATCTCTGGGAACATGGGAAGCGCTAACGTTTCGCGCGCCGCCCGCTCCGTTTCCGGAAGATCGCCTTCGTGATAACCAAGATAGGAAAAACACTCCTGCTGATGCAGGCCGAGCGGATAATAAATCGCCGTGCCGATTTCTTTTTTCGACAAATGTTCGCGCAGCGCATCCCGTTTTTCGGTGCGAATAACGAATTGATGATAGATGTGATGATTAGTCAGACCACGGTCGCGATACGGTTCGGCCGGCAGTGTCACGTCACTCGTTAGGCCGCGCCGGACGAATTCCGCGCGGTAAAATTCCGCGGCCGCGCGGCGACCCGCTGACCAGCCATCGAGAAACGGCAATTTTACATCGAGAATGGCGGCCTGAATTTCATCGAGCCGAAAATTTCCGCCGATAAATTGATGATAATAGCGGCGCTCCATTCCGTGCTGCCGACAGGCGCGCAGCCGCTTGGCAAGATCGACATCCCGACAGACGACCATGCCGGCATCGCCTGCGGCGCCGAGATTTTTCGATGGATAAAAGCTGAAAAACCCTACCTCACCCATTGTGCCTGCCTTCTTGGCATGTCCGCGATACAAATACTCAGCGCCGATCGCCTGGGCCGCGTCCTCGATCACCTCGAGCTGATATCGTTCCGAGATTTCGTAGATAGCATCCATCTCACAGCACAAACCGAACAAGTGCACGGGCACGATTGCGCGCACGATTTTGCCGTTCCGATCAACCAGCTCGTTACTGGCATTTCTTCGGCAATTTTTGGCCAGATAGTTTTCCAACGCCGCCGCCGAAATATTGAACGTTGCCGGATTGATATCGACAAAAATGGGCGTCGCGCCAACCCGTGCGACACATCCAGCGGTTGCGAAAAAGGTAAACGCGCTTGTTAGGACCGCATCGGCCGCTCCGATTTTTAGCGTCATCAAAATCGCGAGCAAGGCGTCGGTGCCGGAAGAAACGCCCACCGCGGCAGGGGCTGCGCAATAAGCGCAAATCGCTTTCTCGAACGCTTCCACTTTCGGGCCGAGGATGAAACTTTGCGCGCCTAACACCTCATCAATGGCTGTGCGGATTGGGCCGGCGAGGGTTCGATATTGCTCGCTCAGATCGAGAAGCGGCACTTTCATCGATGGCAAGAATGGCAGCTTCCCTCTCGCGATCAAACGCGAAAGTTTCCCTTCGACAGAGCGCGTTGACCTGTCGCGCGCAGTCGCTTACTATCCCGGCATGTCGATTATTCGCGGGCTCTTTTGGCTCGTTCTGTTTGTGTTCTTTACGTTTTGTTTTGTGGTTCTGTTTGAATACGGGACGCACGACTTCATGGGCGGATTTCAAAAGGAATTCGCGCGCGTGAAAGCATTCACGCAGAAGGCCGTCGAGAAGCCTGCCGACAAAGCTAAAAAATAATCGCGGCATTTCTGCGGCGGTTTATTCGACGAATTCGATCTGCGGCGTTTGATCGAGATAGCCGCGCTCGTGCGCCTGGCCGAGAAATTTTCGAATGGCGGAGCGCCCATTTTCGCCATAATCGCGCGTGTAATCGTTCACGTACATCCCGATAAATTTCGAGGCCATTGCTTCGTTCATGTCGCGCGCGTACGGCATCGAATGTTGCACCGCCTCGGCGCGATGTTTCAATCCGAAGTCGATGCTTTCGCGCATGATTTCCAATAAATCGCGGCGCACGGCCGGCGCGATGTCTTTGCGCAAAACATTTCCGCCCAAGGGAAGAGGCAATCCCGTTTCGTTCTTCCACCACTCCCCAAGATCGACAATTTTTTCAAAACCGGAGTGCGCGTAAGTCAGCTGGCCTTCGTGAATGATCAGGCCGGCATCGGCGCGGCCGTCCTTCACCGCCTCGAAAATCTGATCGAACGGCACGACGATATGTTTGAAGCTGCGTTCGAGAAAAAGTTGCAATGCCAGAAATGCGCTCGTCATTTTTCCGGGGACGGCGATCGTCTTGTCATCGAGGAGTTCCCGCCGTTCCAAATCATTTTCGACCGGCTTCTCTCCGGAACTTTTTCGAATCACCAAAGGGCCGTAACCATCTCCCATACTCGCGCCGCAAGGCAGCAGGGCGTATCGATCGCTCACATAGGCGTAGGCGTGGATCGAAACCGCGGAAATGTGCAGCTCGCCGCGCATGGCGCGCTCGTTCAGCGTCTGAATGTCTTCGAGCCGATGCTCGAACTGGTACCCGCGCATGTCGATCTTGTGCGCGGCCATCGCGTAAAACATGAACGCGTCATCCGGATCAGGCGAATGCCCGAGTGTAAAAACGCCATCGTGCGACATGTTCCGATGCTAATTGGAGCGAACGATGCGCGCAATGCGTTGTCATTGCCGTTTGCGTTGATCGATCTGTGCCGATAACCTCAAGACACATGGCGAAATCGGCTCTCGGCAAAGGCTTGGGCGCGCTCATTGGCGCTCGTCCTGGCGCGGTGCCCTCCGTTTTGGATTCGGGCGGCGAAAAAGTTCATCGCATTCATCTCGCCGAGATCGCGCCGAGCCCGCTGCAACCGCGCAAGGCTTTCGAGCGCGAAACATTGGCCGAGCTCGTCGAATCAATTCGCCAGCAGGGAATCATTCAACCGCTCATAGTCCGGCGCATCGATGGCAGGCTCGAGCTGATCGCCGGCGAACGCCGTTGGCGCGCCGCGCAGGAAATCGGTCTTGCCGAAGTGCCCGTGATCATTCGCACGGCCAGCGATTTGGAAGTGCTCGAGCTTTCGTTGATCGAAAATTTGCAGCGCGAAGATCTTAATCCAATCGAAGAAGCGCAAGCCTATGCCCGGCTTGCCGACGAATTTGGAATGCGCCAGGAAGAGATCGGGCACAAAGTCGGCCGGAGCCGCGCGGCCGTCGCAAACTCGATGCGTCTGCTCGATCTGCATCCGCAAATTCAAACCTGGGTGATGCAAGGTTTGCTTTCCGTTGGTCATGCCAAGGTGTTGCTCGGTCTGAAGGCAGTGGAGGAACAATTGCTTGTGGCTGAAACCGTTTTGCGCCGCAGCGCGACCGTGCGCGCGGCCGAACGACTGGTGGCGCGTCAGCTCGGGACGGCGCGGCCACGCCGAAAGCATCGCGAAACTGGAACCATTGTCAGTGAGGCGACCATCGAGGATTTGCAGGACCGGCTCCAAAAACATCTCGGCACGCGCGTCGCGCTGCATCACGCCGATAAACGCGGCAAGATCGAGATAGAATATTACGGCCGGGACGATCTCCAGCGCGTCCTCGCCGCGATGGGTTTGTTCGCAAGCGAATAAACGACCGCCGCACAGCGCCGGTAGAAATGAAAAAAATCGCTTTCTTTTTTCTGTTTGTCGCCGCGGTCAGCGGCAGGGCTGCAACGAAACCGTGGGAAGAATTTTCCGGCGAGAACGCGCTCGCGCACGCGCAGCATCTTGTCGATCTTGGGCCCCGGCCGGCCGGCTCCGATGCGCTCGAAAAATCGCGCCAGTACATCAGCGCGCAGCTCGCGAGCGCCGGCTGGAAAGTCACGCGGCAGCAATTCACCGAGAAGACGCCGCGCGGGAAAATCAATTTCGTGAATTTGATCGCGCGTTTTGCGAACGCGGATGCAAAATCAAATTCGCTCTTCCTGCTTTGTTCCCATTACGACACGAAAGTCTTCGACACATTTCGGTTTGTGGGAGCGAATGACGGTGGCTCCAGCACCGGCGCGCTCCTCGAAATGGCGCGCGTGCTCGGCCGCCACCCAGAACTCGCCGCCAGGATCGAGATAGTGTTTTTCGATGGCGAAGAAGCAGTAGAAAACTTTTCCGAAACAGACGGCATTTACGGCAGTCGGCATTTTGCCGCCGATCTCATTGCGACAAAACAAACGAAGCAATTTCGTGGCGGAATCTTGTTCGACATGATCGGCGACCGCGCACTCACCATTACGTTACCGCCCGATTCACCGGCGGACCTCACACGGCAGATTTTTGCGTCAGCTGACGCATTAAAGCTGCGCGAGTATTTCACGTATTTCGATCGCGACGTGACCGACGATCATACGCCGCTAAACGCCGCCGGCATTCCTACTGTCGATCTTATCGATTTCGAATTCGCTTACTGGCACACGGCCGAAGACACGATGGACAAGATCAGCGCCGACAGTTTGCAGAAAGTAGGATCGGTCGCTGCTTATTTCCTTTCGGAATTCGCTTTGAAATGATGCGCACGTTGAAGCTCGCTGCTCTCGTGACCGCCGCCTGTATCGCCGGGATTATCGCCGCAGAATTTGCGATCAGGTCTCCCGTTTGTCGGGATGCACTCGGAAAAATATTTGGCCGCGGCGATTTGATCGCGCTTGTGCATGGCCGGGGAATTTACCAGGCAGATCTTAACAATGGCGCGGGGACTGACGATCTCATCGTGGCGGAAAACATTCGATGGCTTGCGCGACACGAACCGGTTGCAGCCAAGTCGACGGCTCGCGAATACGAACTCCTCGAATTTCAATTCGGCGATGAAAAAACATTCGCGGTGGCGCTGCGAGCGAACTGGATTTTTTCTCGATGTTTACGCGCGACGATCGCCGCACATTTGCGCGCCGAGCGTTGGATCGGCAATCAGATCGCGTCGCAAATAAAAACTTCTGAAGCAGAATGCCGACAATATTACGAAACGCATCGGGGCGCATTTATGCAACCGGTGCGCTATCGGGCCAGTCACATTTTTCTGGCCGCGCCCGCCGAAACAGACGCCGACGTGGTCGAGGCGAAGCAGCAGTTGATTGATTCTTTTGCAAAGCAAATCGAGGAACATGTCGATCTTGCCGGATTGGCAGCGCAATTTTCCGAAGACGAAGCGACCAAATCAAACGGCGGCGATCTAGGTTACTTCTCGGCGGCGCGCATGCCGCCGGAGTTTTTCAGCGAAGTGGCCAAACTCCGCGTGGGGGAAGCGAGCCCGCCTTTTCGCTCGCATCTCGGTTTTCATATTATTCGACTTACGGACATGAAGCCGTCGCGTGAGCTGACGTTTGACGAATCGCGTGCCGAAATTGCCGAAACCCTCGAGGCCGAGAAGCGGCGGGCTGCGGTAGAACGGCTGGCCGACGGCTTGAAAATGGCCGAATATCGCCGTTCGCCCGGGCAAATTTCGCAATAGTTGCGGATTTCAGGATTGCGTCCGGCGCAATTTCCTTTCAGTCTAAACATCCGGCGCCTGCCATGAGGGAGCGCCGCATCTGGGAAGAAAATGTCGCGTCGTACACGGAAAAACGTTGGGGTAATCGGGCTGGGAATTATCGGGCAGCGCGTGGCTGACCGGCTGCGCCGGCGCGGATTTCACGTCTACGTTTGGAACCGGACGCCGCGTGCCGTTCCGAACTTTGTGGGATCGCGCGCGGAAGTCGCCGAACTTTGTGATTTGATCCAGATTTTTGTTTCGGACGATGAAGCGCTTCTGCAAACCGTACAGCAATTAACGCCGGCGCTGACCGCCCACCATATCGTGATGGCACATTGCACGGTTGCGCCAGAGACGATGCGAACGGCGGCCGAGATTGTGCAGCGACGCGGCGCGCGTTTTCTTGACGCGCCCTTCACGGGCAGCAAACCGGCCGCTG
This sequence comes from Verrucomicrobiota bacterium, assembly GCA_041167045.1. GTDB lineage: Bacteria > Verrucomicrobiota > Verrucomicrobiia > Chthoniobacterales > UBA10450 > CATPCN01. The sequence goes on along the minus strand of JBEEGW010000013.1, from coordinate 34,549 downwards.
AAACCGGCGAACTGATTTATTATGTGGGCGGCGATGACGTCGCGCTGCGCGATGCGCGCCACGTTCTCGCGGCCAGCAGCAAGGAAATCATCGAGATCGGCGAAATCGGCCAGGCGACCACGATAAAAATTGCGACGAACATGATCACGGCAGCGAGTGTGCAAGCAGCCGCTGAGGCGCTGGCGCTCGTTCAGAATTCCGGGCTGGAACCGGAGAAACTGATGACCGCATTGCGCAACAACGCCAGCTTTTCGGGCACGCTCGCATTTAAACTTCCGAAAATGATTGCGGGCGATTTCGCGCCTCAGTTTTCGGTGAAGCACATGTTTAAAGACATGCAGCTTGCCTATCGTCTCGGCCGATCGCACGATTTCGAGTTTGGCGTGACCGGCGCGGCGCGCGACGGCTTGCTCGAAGAAATTCGCAAAGGCCATGAAGACGCCGATTACATATCGACGGTGCGGAAGTTTTTCCCGGAACGCGAAGCGCAAAATGGTTCCGCGCCGGAATTATTCGAGATGGCTCCGAATCACGAGCCGGAAAGATCGACAGTAGAGGCTCCGGAGCCGGGCCCGATCTTGGTCGGTGCGCAGATCGACGTAGCAGCCTTGTTTGCGGCGCTTCCAGCGGCAGCGCCGCAGGAGCCGGTTGCAGCCGTTATGGACGCGCCAGAGCAAGCGGACGAAGAAAATTCCAACGACGATTCGCACGAAGAAGAAGAAGAGGAAGATTCGGAAGAGCGCGGGGGATTTCTGCGCCGTCTGTTGCGCCGCGATTAGATTATCGGCATCGTCGTCATGAATGACGGCGATTGTTCAGCGGCAAACGAGGGGGATTGTCGATCTTTCGACGCGGGCAAAGTTTCGAGTTGCCGGCCCGGACAGCTTTCGTTTTCTCAACGGCCAGATCACGAATGATCTCAGAAAGGCGAGCAGCGGCGTCGCCATCGAAGCATGTGTCTTGAACGCAAAGGGGAAAATCGATGCGCATGTTTTTATTTCGGAAGCAGACGGCGGATTTTTCCTCGATGGGGAACCGGCGTTGCGCGAAATTCTTCCGGCGCGGTTGGACCGCTATATCATTGCCGACGATGTGCAGGTGGAGGATGTAACGGAAAGATTCGCGCTGTTTCATCTTCTTGACGAAACACGTTCTGCTTTGCCTAACGAGTGGCGCGCGGTCCGGGCTTGGCGGTTGGGCGTAACAGGATGGGATTTTTGGATCGACATGACGCAGCACGATGTCGCTCTGAAAGAGTCGTCCACTTTGCTTCCGACTTTGACGGGCACCGCTGGGGAAACATTGCGGATCGAGATGGGCGTTCCACGTTGGGGCTTCGAGTTGGGCGAGGAGATCATTCCGATCGAAGCGAACCTCGAAACGCGCGCGATCGATTACGAAAAAGGCTGTTACATCGGCCAGGAAGTCATTTCTCGAATGAAAATGTCCGGCCAAACCAACAAACGTTTGTGCGGGATCGTGAGTATCGCCGACGAGCCCCTGGCCGCGGGAATGAGATTAGTTCTCCCCGGCACGGAAAAGGATGCCGGCTGGATCAGCAGCGCGACGAGGAGCAAGCGATTACAAAAAGAGATTGCGCTCGGCTTTGTGAAACGCGGACATAATGACGCCGGCACGAAACTCCACGCATGTCGATCTTCAAGCTTCGAGAAAGCCGGGGCCATTCCCGTGGAAGTCGTTGCGCTTCCTTTTATCTAGATTTTTCTGGTAAAACGGCCTAATTCCGTGATTTTCGGTTGTTCTTTTAAGAATCTGGCGCGTAGTGTTTCGGCGAACAGCGCAAACTTTGTAAAGTGAATCAGCAACTTTTATCCGAAATCGGCCGCACCCAGCGGCTCGCCATTCTTAATACACTCAAACGAACCAAGGGAATGTCCGTGAACGAGCTGGTCGATAAAATGAAGATGAGCTACATGGGCATCAAGCAGCATTGCCTCACGCTCGAGAGGGACGGTTATCTCGACACCTGGCGGCGGCCACAAAAAATGGGCCGGCCGGAAATGGTCTATCGCCTGACCCGGCGCACGCACGATCTTTTCCCTACAGACAGCAATCAGTTCACGCTCCAGCTTTTGAAATCAGTCCACGAAATTTATGGACCGAATGCGCCCGAGAAATTGCTTTACAGCATTTACGAACGCAAAGGGGCAGAACTGAAAAGCCGGGCAAAGGGCGCGACGGTGGCCGATCGGGCAAAATGGCTGGCGCGGGAGCGTGACCGCGAAGGTTACATGTCGCAATTTATCACGGACGAAAAGGAGGGCGGCCCGCAAATCCTCGAGTGTCATTCGCCTCTGATGAACTTGATCGATCAATATCCGATCATCGAGCGGCTCGAGCAGGACCTTTTCGAAACTGTTCTCGGCACCAAGGTTCGCCGCGAACAATCGCGCACATCCGGCTTGTACGAATGTGTCTTTTACTTTTCGCTTTGAATCGCTCGTATCGCACGGGCGAATAGATTTTTACTTTCGCGCCGCTCGAATCTCAGTTGATTCATGCCCATGGCACGGGCGTTTCCGAGCGCGATTATCGAAAACCTGCAACCGCTGATCGATGGCGGCCGTTTTCCGGTCAAGCGCGTGATGGGCGAAGACCTCGCGGTCGAAGCGGATGTTTTTAAAGACGGCCATGACGTGGTGGCCGCGAATTTGAAATGGCGGCGCTTGGGCGAAACACGTTGGCAAGAGACAGCCATGCAACACATCGACAACGATCGCTGGCGCGGGATTTGTTCGCTCTACGAAAACGCGACTTACGAATACACGGTCGAAGCCTGGACCGATACTTTCCGCGGCTGGCAACATGAATTTGCCGCGAAATTTGAAGCCGGCATTCCGAACTTGCAGGTCGAAATAGTGGAAGGCGCTGCGTTGCTTGAAGCAGCCGCGGCCCGCGCGGCGAAGATCGACGATGCGAGCCGGCTCCAGGAGCTCGCCGAAAAAATGCGCCGGAGCGAAAATGAACACGTCAACACCATCGCGGCATCGGGCGAGCTCGAAGTCCTGATGGCGACTTACGCAGAGCATTCCGGTGCGACGCAGTACGCTCCTCCTCCGCGCGTCGTGGTGGATCGGCCAGGTGCGCGGACCGCCGCGTGGTATGAATTTTTTCCGCGCTCCGCAGACGGTCGCGGCGATCGTGGATCAACATTCCGCGATTGTCTGCCGCGTGTGGATTACGCGAAAGCGCTGGGATTCGACATCATCTATTTTCCACCCATTCATCCGATTGGTTACACGAATCGAAAAGGCCGGAATAATTCTGTAATTAGTCAACCGAGTGAGCCCGGTGTGCCCTATGCGATTGGCAGCGAAGCGGGCGGTCATAAAGCCGTCGAGCCTGCTCTCGGGACCCTGGAGGATTTCGAATGGCTCGAAAGCGAAATTCGAAATCGCGGCATGGAAGTGGCGCTCGATTTTGCGATCAACTGCTCACCAGATCATCCGTATGTGCGTGAACACCCGGAGTGGTTTTACAAACGTCCAGATGGAACGATCAAATTCGCTGAGAATCCACCAAAAAAATACGAGGACATTTTTCCGTTAAACTTTCGTTGCGCGAATTGGCCAGAGCTCTGGGAGGAGATGAAAAGCATCATTCTCTTTTGGGCCGAACGCGGTGTGCGAATTTTCCGGGTCGACAACCCGCACACAAAGCCGGTTCCGTTTTGGGAATACTTGATCGCAGGCGTGCGCGAACAATATCCCGACGTGATCTTTCTTTCGGAAGCCTTCACGCGACCGAAGATGATGAAAGTGCTGGGCAAAGCCGGGTTCACGCAAAGCTACACCTATTTCACGTGGCGGAATTACAAGCGCGAATTGGTCGAGTATTTCACCGAGCTGACGCAGACCGAAATGCGGGAATATTTTCGCGGGAATCTTTGGCCGAACACGCCGGACATTCTTCCATTGTTCCTGCAAAACGGCGGCCGACCGGCGTTCATTATTCGTGCCGTGCTCGCAGCGACACTTTCGAGTCTTTACGGCATCTACAGCGGATTCGAGCTATGCGAAAACGCGGCGCTCCCCGGTCGCGAGGAGTATCTCGATTCGGAAAAGTATCAGTGGAAAGAGCGCGATTGGGATGCGCCTGGCAACATCAAGGATTGGATCGCGCGTCTGAATCGCATTCGCAAAGAAAACCGGGCGCTCCAATTTTACGATAACCTCCAGTTCTTCGACGCCGACAACGACGCCATCCTTTTCTACGGGAAAATGACTCCTGCTCGGGACAATATCATTCTCGTTGTGCTCAATCTCGATCCACATCAGGCGCACAACTCCTATGTTTACGTTCCGTTCGAAACTTTTGGCGCGATGGAAACCGACGCGTATGAAGTGCACGATCTGCTGACCGATGCTCGTTACATTTGGCGTGGGCGCCAGAATTACGTCGAGCTCGATCCGCAACAACAACCCGCGCACATTTTCCGCGTCCGTCGCTGGGTGGCGGGCGACAAATTTGCCTGACGCGCGGCACGTTTGCATCAGTCGCGTCCGCCGCCTATGATATTTGAAATTTCGGCATGAAAATTCACCTTCTGGCTTTGGCCCTTCTGGCGAAAGCGACCCCGCTTCTGGCACAAACCGCCACGCCCGGAATTTTGCCAGATATGCCGCGCTCGCGCTCCATTCTGGATGCGATGATCCAAGCCGGCCCCGTGATGGTGCCGCTCTTCGCATTGTCGATCTTTTCCGTCATGCTCGTCATCGTGTATTTGTTGACCATTCGCCGCGGCGCCGTCGCCTCGAGCGGGTACATGGCAACGGCTGACGCGTTGTTGCGTAAGCGCGATCAGCTTGGATTGCTCGCCGTCTCAAATCGTCACGGCGAAGCGCTCGCGCGCGTCGTGCAAAAGATGCTCGATTTCACAACCAAAAATCCGAACGCCGATTTCCAGCAGGTGCGTGAAATTGCCGAGACGGAAGGAACGCGCGCCGCCGCGAGCCTGAACAATCGCGTCACCTACCTCGCCGACATCGGCATGATTGCGCCGATGCTTGGTCTGCTCGGCACCGTTATCGGCATCATTCGATCGTTCGGTGCGCTCGGTGCTGACCTTGGCTCTGCTCGCTACGTCCAGCTTTCCAAAGGCATTAGCGAAGCACTAATCAACACGTCAGCCGGTCTCGCCATTGGAATTCCGGCCATGATTTTTTATGCATTCTTTCGTGGCCGTGCGCAGAAGCTGATTTCAGAATTGGAATCCGGGGTGACGCATGTGCTCGCTTTGCTTTCGCTTTACTACAAGAGAACCGAGCGCGCTCCAATCCTGCTCGAAGATGAATTTTAAGGCGCAGCGCTAGTCTAAAATTTCGAATCCGTTTCGCTTTTTGTTCATATGAACTTGCGCGGCCGCGTCCACCTGCAACATCCGGGCATTCAGCTCGCGCCACTTGTCGATGTTTTGCTGCTGTTGCTGATTTTCTTTCTCATGACGTGGAATGCAGCGCGGAACGAGAACGAGCTCGACGTGAAGGTTCCGAAAGCGAGCTCGGCCAAGGAAAAGACCGCTCCAATCGGCGACGTGATCGTCAACGTGAAAGCGGACGGCAACGTGATCGTTAATCGCCGTACATTATCGAGCGCTGAGCTGACCGACCTGCTTAAGGGTTTGGTGCAACTAAACGCCGACCAAGCGGTCGTGATTCGCGGCGATGAAGCCGGCGCTTATAAAAATGTGGTGGGCGTGTTGAATATTTGCAGCGAGGCGGGAATAACGAACGTCGCCTTCGCCACGGCAAAATGAATATTTCGCGAGGCGCGGTTTGCCTCGTTTGTTTGATCGGCACGCTGTCTGCCTGGCAATGTATTTTTGCGCAGCACACGCCTGAAGTGCGCCGCGCCCAACCGGTCGAAGACCCGTCCGTCGAATCGACGCCGCGGTTGACTAATGAGAATGCGCCGGAAGCTTCGTCGGCGGAGGGAGAATCGCCCGCGCAACGGCAACTCGATTACGCGAACGGTCTTTTCGCGCGAAAACTTTACGACCTCGCCGTCCCTGAGTACCAAAAATATCTCGATCAATTTTCAAACGGCGTCGGGCGCGCCAATGCTTATTTCCGTTTGGGCGAATGTTATCGCGCGCTCAACAAGGAAAAACTTGCCCGCACAAATTTTCAGATCGTGCTCGACAAGTTTGGCGAGAGCGAATTTGCAGGAGGCGCTGCGTTTCTGATCGCGGAAAATCATTTCACGCAGAAAGAATACGGCGCTGCTCTGCCGCTCTTTCATCGCGCCGCGGCCAAATTGAAAGAACCCGCGCTCGTCCTTTCCGCGCGATATTTCGAAGCGCGCTGCCTGGAAGCGCTCAATCGCAAGGATGAAGCGCGCGACCTTTATTTGCAGGTGATCGAAGCGAAGAACCCGAACCCATTCCGGGAAGACTGCCGTACCACGGTCGCGGCAATGTTGCTGGCGAGCGGTCGGAAAGCGGACGCGCTCAAGCAATATGAAGCGCTCGTTAACGAAACACAGAAAGCGCCGCTGAAAGCGGAAGCGACCGTGCGCGCTGGTCTCATCGCGATGGATCTGCAACAGCCGGAAAAAGGCAAGATCGACAATACGATGACGGAGAAAGCGGCGAGCCTGCTACAGAAAGGACGCAACCTGCCCGAGGCGGGGCGTTGGCGTGCAATCGCGCAAGCCGGCTTGCTGCGCTTGGAATATCAGTCCGGTCAGTACGCGCAACTTCTCGCAGATTACAAACGCACGCTCGATCAGCTTCCGGAGGAAATGCGGCCGGAAATCATGTTGTCGGCCGCAAACAGCCAGCGTGCCCTCGGCCATGTCGACGAAGCGGAAAAAATTTATTTGCAGGTGATCGAGAAATATCCGCGCCGCGAAGAAGCGAAGGAGGCGCAGTATCAGCGCCTGATCAATCTTTATACTTCCAATTCGCCAGCCTTGCTTAGCGAAGTCGATCAGTTCGTCACCGCCAACCCAACCGGTGAACGGGCCGACCAGGCTCGATTTCTCAAAGCGGAATCTTATTACAAGGCGCAAAAATTTGGCGAAGCTGCGCCCATTTATATGGAGCTCCGTGCCTCGCAGCTTTCTGTGAAGCTGCGCGCGGAATCGGCGTTCAAACTCGGTTGGTGCAATGTGCAGACAAAAAATGTCGAGGGCGCGATCGAAGCGTTCAGTTTTTTCCTGAAAACGTTTCCCGATAACGCGCAGGTGCCGGCGGCTCTCATTCAGCGCTCGCTCTGTTATCAGGGGATGAAAAATTACGATGCAGCACTTACGGACTTGAACTGGTTGCTGGCGAACTGTCCGCGCGTGCGGGAGCGCGAAACGGCCCTGAACCAAAAGGGTCTTATTCTTGGTCAGCAGAACGATGGACGAGGAATGATCGATGCTTTTCGACAGTTGCTCAGAGAATTTCCGAAGAGCCAATCGGCCGCCGACGCGAATTACTTCATCGGGAAAGCGGCCTTCGAAGGGAAAGATTACAAGGCGGCGCTGCCGGCCTGGGACGCGGCGCGAAAGCTCAACAAGGAGCAATATTACAACGCGGCCACCGTCGGGATTTTGTTTTCATTTTTTTATCTGAACGATCGTGTCGCACTTACCAAAGAGATCGATAGTTTTATCGCCAGTGGCCCTGCGGCGAAAGTGCCGCCTGAGATTTTGGAATCGCTCGGCCTCGGTTTTTACAACGAAAAAAACTACGCCGCCGCCGAAAAATATCTCAGTACGCTTGGCCGGAGCGACAATCTTGGAAGCGTAAAACCGGATTTCTGGTTTTATCTCGGCGATGCCGAATCGAAGCTAAAGAACTTTGCCGCCGCCGAAGCGGCGCTGGAAAAGTATGTGCAGGTCGCAACCGATCCGGCGGCAAAGGCGAGGGCTTTGCTTGCTCTTGGATCGACAAAAATCAACGCGCACAAACCGGATGACGCGCAGAAAATTGCGGAGGAGATCATGACCTTGCAGCCGGAAGGTCGTGTGAACGGTGAGGCGCGATTGCTCGCCGGCGACGTGCAGCTGGAGCGCGCGCATTTCGAGGAGGCGGGCAAAGCCTTTCTTGGTGTCGCACTCCTCTACGATGATCCGACGATTACGCCGCGCGCTCTGGAAAAAGCAGCGTTCGCCTTTACCAAGGCGGGCAACAAAGCGGAAGCGGAGCGTCTGGCCAAGCAGTTGCACGACAAATATCCCGGCTACGTCGGCGGATAAATTCGCGAATCGCAAGAACGCGATTGTCACCGCGGCGGTGTTTTGATTTGATTCTCTGATGCAAAAGCTTCGTCCCTGCATCGCAGAATTTATTGGAACATTTGCGCTGGTTTTCGTCGGGATCGGCGCGATTAAGACGGCCGGCCACGACATCGTCGCGGTAGCACTTGCCCATGGTCTCACCATTGGTGCATTCGCCACCGCCACGATGCATATCTCCGGCGGACAACTTAATCCCGCTGTCACATTCGGTCTGGTTTGTGGCGGGCACATGACAATCGCAGATGCCATTCGTTATTGGATCAGCCAACTGCTCGGTGGGTTCGCCGCAGCTCTGGTTTGCCTCAGTTTGTTCAATCACGATGTCGTCGTCACCGGCACTCCGCAGCTCGCCATCGATCTGACGCCGGCGCAGGGAATTTTAGTCGAAGCGCTCCTCACCTTCTTCCTCGTCTTCGTCGTGCACGCCACGGCTGTTGATGAACGTGGCCGCGGCCGCTCCCTTGCCGGCTTCGCCATCGGAGCAACCATTACGCTCGACATTCTTTTTGGCGGCCCGCTCACCGGCGCAGCCATGAACCCAGCGCGCGTTTTTGGTCCCGCGCTCGCCGTCGGTTTTTGGAAAGCGCATTATGTTTATTGGATCGGGCCGCTTGTAGGCGGAGCGCTCGGCGGTTTTGTTTATCGCATTTTTATCGAGCGAACACCTCCGGCGGCCGCCCCGGTTTAGTTTCGGCCTGGAATTGCGAGGGTTTCGATCGGGAGCGACGCGAGAAAATCCTTGGTGTCTTTGATTTCCAATACCGGTTTTGCCAGGTAAGCCGCGAGTAAGCTCGTGTCCGGTGTTTCCGCGATGCCGGCTTGAGCGGACAGTTCTAGTTCCGCGAGCACTTCCGTGACGCGCCGGACATTGCGCGAAAGATTTTTTCGTGTCGTAAATTGAATGGTGCAAAGCCCGGGACCGGTTGCTTCGACATAGGGCGCAAGCGTGAATGCGAAATGAAGCACGATCTCTTCGATTTGTTTTTCCTGCGACGCACACCGGGTTTTCAGAACAAGGTTTAAGCTGCGCGCCAAACCCTGGCTGGCCGTCATGCCGGTGTGCACCCCGGCTTGTTCCGCTGCTTCATTGAGTTGCATGATGACGCTTTTGGGCTGGCGATCGTCGAGCAGCGCCACCGGTTTCTCTCGCAGGTCGGGCTGATGGCGCAAGGACGCTTGGAAATAAAAGTTCGGCAAATAAATGGTCGCAAACATCAGCCCGCGCTTTCTAATTGTTGTCGAGCACCCTGCACGCGCTGCACGCGAAACGTCAGGCGCGGAGTATGTCGATCTTGTTCCAGGTCAGGCAGCGCCCATCGATTTTCGAGAACGAGTTTTATTTGAGCGCTGCTCACGACACTGTGGCGGGCCAAAACCAAAAACGCACTTGGCGCCGATTCCACCAGACGTTGCAAGCGATACCAGGTCGTCTGCGGAATTTTGCGCAGCTCATTCATTCCATTCAGAACAAGATCGAGAATGACGAGCGGAAAATTCCCATCGCGCAAAAGTAAATCCGCGGCCTTAACTGCTTCGAGCGCTTGTCGGCAACGCACCCAAAGAAGATGGCGCAGGCGCACTTGGCCCGGCCCTCCCGGGTCAAACGAATCGCGCCCATCAATCAACGCGAGAAAAAATCGATTGCGCTGCGCAGTTTCCAAAAGCGAATAAATGAGGAGCCCGGTTCCCGCGCTTGGATGCGGACTGATCAGTTCGGTAATTGCGCCTTTAGGCAGGCCGCCACCAGTTACTTGATCGAGCGGACGTAAACCAGTCGTAAGAAAACTAGCCGATGAAAGAACCGATTGCGGAAAACGCTCAGCGAGAAGGTTGCGAAGATCGACAAGCTTGCTCTGCATCGCCATATCTGGAATATGGCACTGCCTTGGCTATGTTCAAGTGAACATTAACGCGGCTACCCCCGTTTTCGACGCGCCCCAGCCGGCTGCTTTCGTAACAACGAAATCAATACTCCTTGAATCCGAAGCTCGCGCGCCGGAGTTAGATTTGGATAAAGCGAATTTTCTGCCTTCAAATAGGGCCGGCCATGTTCCACCACATACTGCTTCAAAGTTGTTTCCCCATCAATCAAAGCGGCCACGATGTCGCCGTTCCGGACATCTTTGCGATCTTCCAGAATAACGATGTCCCCATCGAGAATGTGCGCGTCGATCATCGAATCACCCCGCACGCGCAGCGCAAACGTTCGCCCGTTCCGCGATGCATTCACCGAGCGCATATCGAGGGAAACGTGGCCCTCGATCGTTTGCTCGGTCAGCGTCGCCATACCCGCCGGGATTTGTCCGTAAATTGGAATGTCGGTGATGCGCACTTTTTGCACCGGCGTAATGAGCGCGCGGGCCTTGCGCGCATGTCGATCTAAGAAACCTTTGCGCTCGAGTGCGTCGAGATATTGCATGACCGAAGTCTGGCTCGCGAATCCGAAATGTTGCTGGATCTCGCGCGTGCTCGGCGTCACGCCTTTCTCGCGTTGCTCGTTCTGGATGTGCTCGAGCACATCTCTCTGTCGGTCAGTTAACACGTTTTAATTTCGCTCAAAAAATTCCACGTTCAAGTTCAAATGAACATGACGCGATTGACTAGGAAAACGAGAGCCGCAGCTTCTTTTCTTCGAGCTGCGCAATCCAACGACTCAGATAGGTGATTCTTACGTAAATGTCGCTTAGCTGCGAAAGATTTGTCGACCGCTCTGTCTCCCACATATTGTCGATCTTACGCAATTCGCAGATGGTTTGGTCGTGCAGCGTCGACAATTTCTCCCGCAGTTCCTCGATCTGTCTTTGCAGGTGCAATAATTCCGTTTTGAGAAGCGAGCGGGTCAGCGCATTTGATGTCGTCGCAGTTTTCTTTTTCTGAAAGTCGTCCGCGACTTGCATGACTGCGTTCATCATTGGAAACAACGCTTCCAAATCTTTCGGCAGAACATTTTCACCTGAAGCTGGTGTGTTTCTTTCGAGTTGAAGCAAATGTTTCAATCGCAGCTTCGGATCACTCAAAACGCGAAAGGCTTCGCTCAGCTGCGCAAAGTCGCGGCTCGTTATTGTCGATCTTGCCGACTGCGTATCGGGATGAGAGGTGCGCGCGAGTTGATGGAATTTTTCTTTGAGCGCGGCTTCATCTAGCCAGGGCCGGCGCGGTTGCTCGAGAAGCGCGAAGTAATCGATCATGCAGCGAAACTCTCGCCACAGGAACAATGCGCGACCGCGTTCGGATTGGTGACTTTGAAGCCGCCTTTTTGCAAGTCATCGCTGAAATCGAGAAGTGATCCGCTGACAAAGAGCGCGCTCTTTGGATCGACGACGACGCGCACGTTCGAAGATTCCACCATGATGTCGCGATTGGCCGGCCCATCGACCAGGTCCATTTTGTACTGCAAGCCGGAACAACCGCCGCCGATGACCGCCACGCGCAAGGCGCCGTGTGCGCGGCCTTGTTTCTCGAGAAGCGAAAGCAATTTGCGCGACGCGTTTTCCGTCACCTTGATCAGACGCTCATTGCCGATCTTGATGTTTGGCGCGCTCGGTGGTGTGGCAGGCTCGGGCATTGTAAAAAGTTATTGTCGATCTAAGACAGTCAAAGGTTGGGCTGCGCTCTCTGTCGCGGATAAATGCGCATGAGCGATCTCGCGAAGCTCTCGCAGTGTCGAAACATGCTGAAATTTTTCGCGGAGCATTTTGCTGCTGGGGAATCCTTTTGAATACGCCATGAGACGCGCGCGCATCGAGCGAATGGCTTGATCCTCCACGCCCCATTCTTCAACCGCGAGCTGACAGTGCCGATCGATCAGCGACCATCGCTCCGTCAAATTCGGCGGCGGTAGAAGTTCGCCGGTCGCCAGGTAATGTTTTGTCTGCGCAAAAATCCAGGGCGAGCTCATGGCTGCGCGCCCGATCATTGCGCCGGAAATTTTCGTGTGCTCGCGCCTTTTGGCCACGTCGGCCGCGCTAGCCAGATCGCCGTTGCCGATCACCGGAATGGAAACTGCATTCGCCACTTCGCCGATCACGTTCCAATCCGCATCGCCGGAATAACCCTGGGCGCGCGTGCGACCGTGCACGGCGAGCGCAGCGATCCCGATCTCTTCCAGAATTTTCGCAACACGCGGCGCGTTGATGGAATTCGCGTCCCATCCAATGCGGATTTTTGCGGTGACCGGAAGCGGTGCGACCGCGCGCGCGACTGCGCTCGCAACCGCTGCAAGCGTCGGACAATCTTTTAAGAGCGCAGAACCGCCGTTCTTTGAGACGACTTTGTTGACCGGACAACCAAAGTTAAGATCGACAAAATCCGGCCGGACCCAGTCGACAACGTGCCGCGCCGCCTCGGCCATGTGCGCAGCGTCGCCACCGAAAAGTTGCACCCCGATCGGGCGCTCGCATTCGTCGAAGTCGAGATATTCGCGCGTGCGCTCGTTCCGACGAAACACGCCTTCGGCCGAAACAAATTCCGTCACGAGCACATCGGCGCCGCGTTCTTTGCACAATTGGCGAAAGATTTTGTCGGAAACGCCGGCCATCGGCGCGAGGTAAAGCGGGAAGCTGTCGGCAAACCAGGGCAGGGGAGACATGTCGATCTTTCAGTTCGGAACGGCGGTTTGGAGCAAGTGGGTCACCTCGTTTTGCACGCTTTCGATTTCATCGAGACGTAATTGCGGATCGCGAATAACGAAGACGTCGCCATTTTTCGCATGCTCGTAAATGAGGACCCGGCCCTGCTCGGTTTGCTCGCTTTTAATCTGTTTCAGTGTTCGTTTTCGCTCGAGCATCACCGCGAGAACGTAACATGCGTTTGACTGCGCATTTTCGGAAAGCAATCGCCGCAGCAGCGCCTCCGCGTTTTCCTTCGCGAGCGGTTCGGGCGGGGTGGGCGGCGGCAGCTCAAAGCGCGATTTCCAAAATGAAAACGGATGAATATTTTCGTTGCGCTGCGCCCAGGCTTCTTCGCTCAAATCTTCGCGCCGAAAACCTTCACCATCTCGAAAGAGCAATGTGAAAAAAGATTCACCCGCCGCAAAGGGACGGTGCGTGACGGCGCAGGCGTCGGCGCGATGTTTGATGGGCCATTCAGGCTCGAGCGGATTCACGCGACAATATACGACGACCGACCAAAGATTGAAATGACGGCGCACTCCGATTGGTGGAGCGCAAATAGAGCAGGTAGAGACCAATCGCGGCAAAAACTAAGTTCGGCGTCCAGGCGGCCGTCCACGCCGGAATCCGATAGCCTTCGCCGAGGGCGAGAAACAGGTGCGTGAGAAAATTCATGGCGAAAACAAGAATGATCGATGCGGCAACGCTGGAGAGAATCCCGCGACGCGAATAACCAATCCCGAGCGGCGCAGCGATGAAGACAACCACCAGACAAGTCCAAGGCAGCGCGAGACGATATTGCAAATGGGTGGAAAACGGCGCGAGCAACAGCTCTGGAAAATCATCGTTGAATCGCAAATAATCGCGAAGCTCGGGAATGCTCAGATATTCGGCGCGGAAATTTGCGCTGCTTAGACGAAACGGCGTTTCACTCCAACGCGCCAGGACAAGCGAAGGAAGATTTTGTTCGGCGATGATATTACCTGCGGCGTCGTAATGGACGACTTTAACCTCCTGGAGTTCCCACGTCTTCGTCTCCGGCCGGTAAAACGCGCGTGTCGCCATGTAATTCGTCACGATATCGTCGTGCGGATTCTGCTGCAGAATTTGCACGGTCGTGAATTCGTTACTGCCACGGCGAAAGTGTTGGATAAACCAGGTGCGATTGTCCGTTCGGTTGCGAAAAATTTGGCCTTCGATTCGCATCTCGCGATGTTCGCGCGCCCCTTCAAAAAAACTTTTGCGCGCAAGATCGGCATGCGGCCCGAGCGAATAATTCAAACCGAAGCTGGCCGCCGTCGTCAAAACGCCCATGCCAAATAGCGGAAGAAGCACGCGCGGAATACTTACGCCGGCCGTGAGCATCGAGACGATCTCATTGGCGCGCGACATTCGGCCGAGGCAAAAAAGCAATGCGAGCAGCAAAGAGACCGGCAGCAAGATGACGAGCACTTGCGGAAGCTGCGTGAGATAATATTGCGCGACACGATACAGCGGCAGATGGGCGTCGAGAAAACTCGAGATGTTATCGCTGACGTCGAAGATCACCCAAATCGAAATAAAACCGGCAATGCAATAAATATACGCCTGCAAAAAATTGCGAATGACGTAGCGGTCGAGCAATCTCACGAAGTAAGTTAAGTTAAAGACCAGTTTCGATGATCGCGTTGAAAGATTCTCTTGGCACTGAATTTGTCGAACGAATTCGCGCGATCTTTTCCGAGGACGGGCGGCTCGCGAAAGCGAAAAATTTTGAATACCGGCCTGAGCAACAAGGGATGGCGGTGGCCGTCGCGCAAGCGCTCGAAGAGGAGCGCCATCTCGTTATCGAAGCCGGCACTGGCATCGGCAAATCGCTCGCTTATCTCGCACCGTCGATCTTGCACGCGCTAGAGCAAAAGAAAAAAGCGATCATCTCCACGCACACGATCAATCTGCAGGAGCAACTGCTTTACAAGGATATCCCGATTCTGAAAAAGGTGCTGCCGGTCGAGTTCGAAGCCGCACTCATGAAAGGCCGCCAGAATTATCTCTGCCCGCGGCGGCTCGAACGCGCTCTGCAGCAGTCTGCGGAACTTTTTACGACGTCCGAACAGGCGGAGCTGCAACGCATTGTCGATTGGGCACGCGCGACACGCGACGGCTCGATCAGCGATATGTCGATTGAACCGGACCCGAAAGTTTGGGCGCAAGTTTGCAGCGAGCCGCACATCTGCACGGGCAAGACTTGCGGGCAGAACACGAACTGCTTTTTCCAACAAGCACGCAAACGATTGCTCGCCGCCGACATCATTGTGCTCAATCACACGCTGCTTTTCATGTTGCTCGGCGGCCTCCAAGAACAGGAAGACCGCGAGAGTGGCGGATTTCTTTTTCCGAACGACTTCATCATTTTCGATGAAGCTCACACCGTCGAGCAAGTCGCGTCGCGGCAGATCGGGATCGGCGTCTCGCAATACGGACTAAGATCGACAGTGCAGCGGCTCTATAACGCGCGCACTCGCAAAGGGCTTTTCACCGTCACGCGCGATCCCGATGGCGTCCGCATCGCAGCGGATCTCATCGACAAGATCGACATATTTTTTAAGAGCGTCGCCGAGCGCTGCGACTTTCGAAAAGGCCGCGAGTTCCGCGTGCGCGACGCGGAAATTATTCCCGACACAATTAGCGCGCAGCTGGTCGCCTTGCAGGCGCGCATCTCGAACGTCGTGAAAAAATCCGATGACGAATTTATTAAAGCCGAGCTGCAAGAACTCGGCCGCCGCCTGCACGAATCGCGCGCCGGTATCGCCACCTTTCTCGATCAAAGCGCGCGCGAACATGTTTACTGGGTCGAGCAGACCGGTAAGACCGCGCAATTTCTCACGCTCAACGCCGCGCCGATCGACATTGCGCCGGTTTTGCATCGCATGCTTTTCCGCGACGATCGCTGTTGCGTCATGACCAGCGCCACGCTTTCCGTCGGCCGGCGCGATCTCGCTTATTTTCGCAAACGCATCGGCGCGGACGATGTCGATCCTGTTTTGCTCGGCAGCCCCTTCGATTTTCAGAAGCAGATGAAGCTTTTCGTCGTGAAAAAAATGCCCGACCCGCGCGATGCGAAATATCACGAAGCGCTCGCCACATGGGTCGCGCATTTTGTCGAAGAAACGGACGGGCGCGCCTTCGTTTTGTTCACCAGCTATCGCGGCATGCAACAGCTCGCCGCTGAGATGGAACAATTTTTCGCGAAAAACAAAATGAACCTGCTGGTGCAAGGCGCCGGCGCACCGCGCGGTAAATTGCTCGAGCAATTTAAGACCACGCCGCGCAGCGTTCTTTTCGGCACCGACAGTTTCTGGATGGGCGTGGATGTTCCCGGCGACGCACTCTCCAACGTCATCATCACCCGGTTACCCTTTGCCGTGCCCGATCATCCACTCATCGAAGCGAAACTGGAACTGGTGGAAGCGCGCGGTGGCGATCCATTCACCGAGTATTCATTGCCGGAAGCGATCTTGAAGTTGCGCCAAGGCGTTGGCCGTTTGATCCGCACAAAAAGCGATCGCGGAATAATCGTCATTCTCGACAACCGCATCATCACCAAACCGTACGGGCGCGCGTTTCTCGCCGCGTTGCCGAAGTGTGAAGTGAAAATTATTTAGATGGCTTTACTGTTCACTTGAACATGTAACGATCTTTGGCTTAAATTGAGCGCGTGAAGCGCTCTTTTCCCGCGAATTCCAAGGCAGCAAAAGATCGAGAAGTCGAAGCTCAACGCATCCTCGCGATTCTGCGCAAGTGGGGAATTGACACGCTTAGGCAGTTGGCGGCGCTGGATCGAGATGAACTGGCCGCCCGACTCGGGCCGGCCGCCGTTCGACTTTGGGAACGAGCGAACGGAAAAACAACGCGGCTTCTGAAATTAATTCAGCCGCCGGAATCCTTCAACGAATCGTTCGAGTTCGAAAACGAAATTGAAACAGCCGAGCCGCTCTTGTTTATGCTACGTCGTTTTTTGCAGCAACTGGATTTGCGATTGAGCGCGCTTTATCTCGTCGCGAAAGAGCTGCGATTAAGAATCACTTTCGCCGATAAAAATTTTTACGAACATCGGTTCAAAATCCCGGAGCCGACCAACAAGATCGACATTCTTTTTCGGATGCTGCACACGCATCTGGAAAATTTTAAGTCCAATTCTCCCATCATCGCGGTTTTGCTCGAAGCCGAGCCGATAAAACCTTCCGCACAGCAATTTGGTTTGTTCGAAACTGCGCTGCGCGATCCGGGCCGACTTTATGAAACGCTCGCGCGCCTTGTCGGATTGCTCGGCGCCGCGCGTGTCGGCACGCCAGTCTTGGAAGAAACGCATCGGCCGGACTCATTCCGAATAGAGCCGTTCGAATGGAAATTAAATGACGCGATCGAAGCGAAACCGTTGCCGTCGATGGCGCTGCGCAAATTTCGTCCGGCCTCATCAGCCACCGTTTTTCTTTCCGAGAAAATTCCGGCGCACATTCAAAGCGCAAAGGTCGACGGCAAAGTTCAAGATCAGCGCGGGCCGTACTTCGCTTCGGGAAATTGGTGGGACGAAAAAGCGTGGGCCCGCGCCGAATGGGACCTGCAACTCGATGGCGATGTTTTATGTCGATCTTATCAAGGCGGCGACGGCGCGTGGCAGATCGACGGGATTTACGATTAGCGAAGTGCGCTACGCGTTATGTCCTACGTCGAGTTACATGCTTGCAGCGCGTTTAATTTTTTGCGTGGCGGAAGTTTTCCGGAGCAATTGGCCAAAGTCGCGGCTGAGCTCGAAATGCCAGCGCTGGCGCTGCTGGACTTCAACGGCGTTTACGGTGCGCAACGATTTTCCGTCGCCGCGCGCGAGCACAATGTGCGACCGCTCATCGGCTGCGAAATATCGATGGAGGATGGGGCGATTTTGCCAGTGCTGGTCGAGAATCGCACCGGGTACAAAAACCTTTGCGAACTGCTGACTCAGGCGCATTTGCGCAGCGAAAAAGGAAAATGTGCGATTCGCTGGGATGAACTGCCGCAATTTAGTGAAGGTCTTGTCGCTTTTTTCAATGCGTCGTTACTGAATTCGAACGAAGCGATCGAAAAATTATTGTCGATCTTCGCTCGTGAAAATATTTTCGCCGAAATTCAGCGCCACTTTATTCGCGGCGAAGAGCGCATCAACCAAACGATTGTCGATCTTGCCTGCGCCAATCGATTGTCGTTCCTGGCCACGAATGGCGTGCAGTACGCCAAGCCGTACGGGCGCGAAGTGCTCGATGTTTTCACCTGCATTCGCGAGCACACGCATCTCGATGCTGCCGGAAAACTGCTGACGCAAAATGCCGAGCGCCATCTGAAAAGCGACCGCGAAATGCGCGAAATTTTCGCAGATTTGCCCGAAGCGATTGAGAACACATCGCGTTTGGCCGAGCGCCTCACGTTCTCGCTCGAAAACATCGGCTACGAATTTCCGTCGTATCCGGTGCCGAGTGGTCACAACATGGATTCGTTTTTGCGCACGATCGTTTGGTTCGGCGCGCAACAACGTTACGCCGCGATCAGCGCGAAAGTTCGACGCCAGCTTGAAGAAGAGCTCGCGCTTATTTCGAAGCTCGGCTTTCCCGGATATTTTTTGATCGTCTGGGACATCGTTAATTTTTGTCGCGAGCACAATGTGATGGTGCAAGGCCGCGGCAGCGCGGCGAACAGCGCGGTTTGTTATTGCCTCGGCATCACGCCGGTAGATCCGGTGAGCAATCATCTCGTCTTCGAACGTTTTTTAAACGAGAGCCGCAAAGGTTGGCCCGACATCGATCTCGATCTTCCGAGCGGCGACCGGCGCGAGAGCGTGATCCAGGAAGTTTATCGGCGCTACGGCAAACACGGCGCGGCCATGACCGCGAACGTGATCACATATCGCGGACGCAGCGCCGCGCGCGAGATTGGCAAGGCGCTGAATTTTTCGCCGAGTATTCTCGATCGCTTCTCCCATCTCTTTGCGAGCGGCGATTTCCCGCACACCCTCGAGCTGCAATCGCAGATCGAACAAGCGGGTTTGCCGAAAGCGCATCCGCGCATGCCGGCATTTATTAATTTGTATCGCGCGATCTACGGATTGCCGCGGCATCTCGGCCAGCATTCCGGCGGCATGATTATTTGTCAGGACAAGCTCAGCTCGTTCGTGCCGCTCGAAAACGCGTCGATGCCCGGCCGCGTCGTGGCGCAATGGGACAAGGACGATTGCGAAGATCTCGGCATCGTGAAAGTCGATCTGCTCGGGCTCGGCATGATGTCGGTGATGCAGGACGCGCTCGAACTTTGCCGCGAACGCGGCCGACCTCTCGACCTCGCCCACATTCCGAAAGACGACGCGAAAACTTTCGAGATCATGCAGCGCGCCGACACGATCGGCGTTTTTCAAATCGAGAGCCGCGCACAAATGGCGACGTTGCCGCGGATGAAGCCGAAATGTTTTTACGATGTCGTGATTGAAGTCGCGATTATTCGGCCGGGCCCGATCCAAGGCGACATGGTTCATCCGTATCTCAATCGGCGCGCGGGCAAAGAGCCGGTCACTTATTTTGATGAGCGATTGAAGCCGGTGCTCGAACGCACACTCGGCGTTCCATTGTTTCAGGAGCAAATGCTGAAGATCGCGATGGTAATGGCGGACTTTTCTGGCGATGAAGCAGAGGAGCTGCGGCGCGCCTTAAGTTTTCATCGCTCAGAAGAGCGCATGAATAAAGTGAGCGTGAAATTGCGCGCGGCGATGGAACGCAAAAATGTTCCGCCGGACAAGATCGACAAAATTATTCAGTCGATCAGCTCGTTCGCGCTTTACGGATTTCCGGAATCGCACGCCATCAGCTTCGCCATTCTTGCTTACGGCAGCGCGTTTTTGAAAGTGCATCGCGCGCCGGAGTTTTATGCGAGCCTGCTCAACAATCAGCCGATGGGTTTTTATACGCCGGCCACGATTGTGAAAGATGGACATCGGCACGGACTGAAAGTTCAACCGGTCTGCGTGCAAAGATCGACATGGAATTGCGCGGTTATTGCCGATGACACAATGCGCTTGGGATTTTGCGTGGTGAACGGATTGCGTCAGGAGCATGCCGAAGAACTCGTTAGGCAATGCCAAGATCGACAATTCGATTCGCTCGATGATTTCAAACGGCGCGTGCCGCTTTCGAAAGATGAATTGCGCACGCTGGCTGAGCTCGGTGCGCTCAATTGCTTCGCGGAGCATCGTCGCGCCGCGATGTGGCGCGTGGAAGAAACGATGCACGATGATTTGGCGAGTACAAGATCGACATATTCGTCTCCACTGAAACAGATGACGATGCCGGAACGTGTGCGGGCGGATTACGAAGTGATGAACTTAACGACCGGTCCGCACCCGATGAAACTTTTGCGCGAAAGTTTGCCGAACATCTGGCGCGCGATTGATCTCGCGCAGGCGAAAAATGGATCGATCGTACAGATCGCCGGCAACGTGATTTGTCGTCAGCGACCTGGAACGGCGAAAGGTTTTGTTTTTATCAGCCTGGAAGATGAGACCGGCGTTTCCAATGCGATTGTCGATCCTGATTTGTTCGAGCGTTTTCGCCTAACGATCACGGAAGAATCTTTTCTCTTGATCGAAGGCGAAGTGCAGAATTCCGAGAACGTAGTCTTAATCAAAACGCGCGACATTAAAGCGCTCTCACATTCCGAACTGATCGGAAGCGAATCGCACGATTTTCATTAATGTGGGAGGGACCTCAGTGTCCCGATAAGAGAGATAGGGATCGCGGCACTGAGGCCCCTCCCACATTCAATTTATTCGGCGGCGTGGCGTCGCGAAACGTCCTTCGGCTCGGCCGCTTTCTCGACTGGCTTTTTGTCCGATTCCATCCATTCGGTATGAAAGACGCCCGGCTTGTCGATCCGCTCGTAAGTGTGCGCGCCGAAAAAGTCGCGCTGTGCTTGGAGCAGATTCGATGGCAAACGCGCCGAGCGATAACTATCGAAGTAAGAAAGCGACGCTCCGAAGGCCGGCAACGCCACCGCGTGATTCACGCCCGCGGAAACGGCGACGCGCCAATTGCTCTGCGTTTTCGCGATGACGTCGGTGAAGAAGCTATCGAGCAGCAAATTATGCAGCCCGGCATCGCGTTTGTACGCTTCGACAATGCGATTGAGGAACTTCGCGCGAATGATGCAACCGCCCCGCCAGATCGTCGCGATGTCACCGAAATTTAAGTTCCAATTGTATTGATGGCTGGCGGCGCCGAGCAGCTCCATGCCTTGCGCATACGAAACGATCTTCGAGGCGTAAAGCGCGTCGCGCACGGCATCGATTAAGGCCTTTTGGTCGCCGTTAAATTTGCTGGCCTTTGGTTGAGGCAAAATCTTGGAAGCATTTACGCGTTCCTCTTTTCGCGAAGAAATCACGCGCGCTTCGACGGCGGCGTTGATCGTCGAGATGACGACCGATTGGGCGATGGCGGATTGCAACGTCCAAAGGCCGGTGCCTTTCTGGCCAGCTTTGTCGAGGATAACATCGACAAGTGGTTTGTTCGTGTCGGGGTCGACCTTGTGAAAAATCTGCGAGGTGATTTCGATGAGGTAGCTGTTTAGCTCGCCTTTGTTCCATTCGGTAAAAATATCCGCCAACTTTGGCGCCTCGAGGCCGAGCACATCTTTTAGAATTGCGTACGCTTCGCAGATCAACTGCATGTCGCCGTACTCGATTCCATTGTGCACCATCTTGACGTAATGGCCGGCGCCGTCCGGACCCATGTATCGGCAACAAGGCTCTCCATCGACTTGCGCGGCGATCTTGCGATAAATCGGCGCGATGATTTCGAATGATTCACGCGATCCGCCCGGCATGAGCGAGGGCCCTTTGAGCGCGCCTTCTTCGCCGCCGGAAACGCCGCAGCCGACATAATGCAGGCCGCGCGCTTCGATGTCTTTGCAGCGGCGCTGCGTGTCGGTAAAAAGGGAATTGCCGCCGTCGATGATGACGTCGCCTTTTTCCAAGAGTGGCGCGAGCTGATCGACCACGGCGTCGACCGGTTTGCCTGCTTTCACCATGATCATGGCTTTGCGCGGTTTCTTGAGCGCGCCGACAAATTCCTCCATCGTGCGCGTCCCCTGAATGTTTTTTCCCTTGGCCTTTCCGTTGACGAATTTGTCCGTCACTTCGGTGGTGCGATTAAAAACGGCGACGGTGAATCCCTTGGATTCCATGTTGAGGACGAGGTTTTCGCCCATGACCGCGAGGCCGATCAGTCCAATATCACATTGATTCATGCTCATTTTGAGTATCTCCTAGGAAGCACGGAGTCTAGGCAGGCACGAAGCGAATGGCAATTTCCCTTTGCGAGGTCTCGATCGGCGAATCGCCGCTCACCCCGCCGGACGTAAATTGGGAGCCGTGCTCAGGCGGGATCGTGGATTTTTGGGGCGTGGTGCGGGAAGAGGAGAACGGCGATAAGATCGACGGTCTCCAATATGAAGCGCACGGCGCGATGGCGGAACATCAGCTGAAAGTGATTGCGCAAAAAGCAGTGAAAGATTTTGGACTCACGCGGGTCGTCCTTCGCCATCGAATTGGTTTTGTGCGCGCGGGCGAGCCGTCGCTTTTTCTGCGTGTGGCGGCCGCGCGCCGCAAAGCAGCGTTCGCGGCCAGCCAATGGATCGTGGAAGAACTAAAACGGCGCGTGCCCATCTGGAAGCGACCGATTTTCGTGCAGCCGGCCGCGTCGTTAGATCGACATAAAGAATCTTCGCAATCACTCGCATGAACTGGGCGAATCGCTTAACGCTGAGCCGGCTGCTCTTGACTATCCTGTTCGTGATGGCGCTCAACTCGCAATGGCGATACGCCAGCACCACCGCGCTGATCGTGTTTATTCTGGCGGGCTTAACTGATTTTGTGGACGGCGAAATCGCGCGCCGCTACGAATCGGAAACCAGTTTCGGTAAATTGATGGATCCGCTCGTGGACAAGATCTTGATCGCGGCCGCATTCATTTCGCTGGTGCCGTTGAAAGCGGTGCCCGCATGGGCGGCCACGATTGTGGTGGCGCGCGATTTTTTGATCACCGGTTTGCGTTTAATGGCAAGCGCGAAGGGCCTGGTGCTCCCGGCGGAACGATTGGGGAAGCATAAGACTTCATGGCAAATCGTGACCGTCCTGTTTTTCCTTTTGCTTCTCGCGGTGCGTGAGCTGCACTACGTGCCGCCCGATACTTATTGGTGGCTGCGCGTGTGGCATCAGGGCGGGCGACTGCTCGTGTACCTGGTCGTGGCGCTGACAGTTTATTCCGGGCTCGGTTACGCGTGGCGCCATCGCGACATCATCGCGACCGAGCAATAAGCGACGCAGAGTTTAGAAGAAACTCTGCGGAATCTCGATCTTGTCGCCGGGCTGGAGCTTGATGTCTTGCGACGGGTCGCGGCGAAATTGGCGCACATCGTATATCTTCGCGTTGTTTCCGCGGAGCACGCGCACTCGCTTTTGATCGGCGAAATCGTTGAAGCCACCGGCGGCATTGATGGCGGTGAGCAACGTCATGTCTTCGGTAAACGGCACGCGCGATGGAGTGCGCACGGCGCCGCCGACATTCACAAAGCGCGCAGTGGGCGCCATCACGATGGTGATGGTGGGATGCGTGAAAACTTTGCCGGAGCGATAATTACTCTCGATGGAAGCGGCCAATTGCGCCGGGGTCAGGCCGGCCGCTTTGAGGCGGCTGATGTAGGGCAAATTGACCGAACCGTCTGCATCGACGGTGTAGGTGTTATTGACTTGAGCCTGTTCTTCGGCGGGCACGCCGCTGATTTTCAGCTCCACTGGATCGCCCACACGCAAGGTGGCCTGCGCGAGAGCAGGAGCGGTAAGTGCGAGAAAGAAAAGTGATGTCGCAACAAATGCCCGCATCAATATTCCTCGGGCTCGGAAGCACCGTTGTGGTCCGCCGTGGCGCCAACTTTTTGTCGGCCGCGCCGTGTCTTCTCTTTTTCACGCGGCTGATAGTAGCCGTAGTAATTGGTGTAGTAGTAGTAGTTCTGATCGTGTTTTAGATCGACATTGTTCAAGACGACGCCAAGAACCGTTCCGCCCACGCCGACGATGGCTTGTTTCACGCGCGTGAG
The DNA here is from genome assembly GCA_041167045.1 of Verrucomicrobiota bacterium. Classification (GTDB taxonomy): domain Bacteria; phylum Verrucomicrobiota; class Verrucomicrobiia; order Chthoniobacterales; family UBA10450; genus CATPCN01. The sequence goes on along the minus strand of JBEEGW010000013.1, from coordinate 10,541 downwards.
CATGGCGCGCGGAAAACGTCGATGTTGCACGACGATGATTGTTTGATCCACTTCGCTCGCCAAAACGGAAGCGTCGCTTACGCCGAGCATTGGCGGCGAATCGAAAAAGATGACGTCGTAACGCGTTTTCAACTCCGCGATCAAGTCCGACATGCGTTGTGAATTTAAAATGCCAACCGCGTCCGAAGGCAGAACGCCGCTGGGAAGGAGCGATAGGTTCTCGACGGACGTGGGAACGATTACCTGCTCGAGGCTCAACTCGGAAGTGAGATAATTTGTCAGGCCGACGCTGTTGTCTAAATCGAAGATGGTGTGCTGAACGGGACGGCGAAGGTCAGCATCGACAATCAAACTGGAATAGCCGCCCTGGGCCGAAATGTAGGCGAGGTTTGCGATGGTGGTCGATTTGCCTTCACCCGGGCCGCCGCTTACGAGCGAGAGCGTATTCGCGTCCGGGCTTTTGCGATTGAATTCAATGTTTGTGCGCAAAATGCGATATGCTTCTGCGTCCGGCGTGTCACCGACCTCCTTGTGCAAGAGCGTGATATTCTTCGGAATGATCGCGAGCACCGGAACGCCGAGAAGACTTTCCACGTCCTCCATCGTCTTGACGCTGGTGTCGAGATACTCGATGAAAAATGCCAGGCCCAAGCCGACGACAAGGCCGACAAGCGCGCCGAGAGTCAGGTTCAATCCCACGCGAGGCCGCGCCGCATAACTGGGGGGCTCCGCCACTTGTTTAACGCTCACGGCAATGCGCGGCATTGCCATTTCCATGGTTTGGGTCTGCGCGCGCGTGCGCACGCTGTCGAGCAACAGTTTTTCCTTGATGTACGCATTCTTCGCCCGCGTGTAATTGGCGCTTAAGTTTTTCGAATTAAGCTGCCGCGTGTTAATCGCGTCGAGCCGCTTCTGCAATTCGCCGCGGGTGGTTTGCGCAGTTTTGAGATTTTTTGCGAGCGCACTGCGGATAATGGTGACCTGTTCTTCGAGCTGCTTGGTGTAAACCTGCTTTTGCGCGCGGAGCGCTTTCACCTTCGGATGATTTTCGCCCAGGCCGGAATTGAGGAGAAGCGCTTCCTGCGCGACCGCGTCCTGATAATTCGGAAGTATTTTCTGAATGGTCGGATCCTGAATGTTGAGCGTGGGCATCATGCGCATGAGGTCCTCGCCTTTGAGCTTTTCAATTTGCTCGAGCTTTGAAGCGAGCGTAGCGACCTGAGTTTCAGCGTCGTTCACTTCGCCTTCTTGTTTCACGACGATGTTGTTTACCGGCGCCTGCGTGTCTTCGGTCCCTTCGGGGTTAAGATCGACAATGTGTTCTTCGTCGCGAATGCGCGCGACATCGGTCAATGCTTCGTTGACTTTGCGCTGCTGCTTGGAAACCTCTTCGTTCATCGTCGAGACCGCGCGATTAAGAATTTCCTTCTCTTCTTCGACGCGCTTCTCCTGGTAGACCGCCACGATTTTGTTCGCGATATCGGCCGCTTCCTGCGGGTCGGTGCTAAACACGCTGATCTGGAGAAGATCGGTGTTTCGGACTTCATCGACTTCCAATTTGTTGCGAAGCATTTGATAAGCTTGTTCGCGCGAGGGGCGAATGCCGTCGCGGGTCCACTTGTCCTGCAGCTTCATGTCCTCGATGACCGGGTAGAGAATGCCGGTGCGCTGAATGATTTGGAAAACCGTGGGAGCCAGCTGAGGATCGTGCACCGGCTGATTTGGATCGCCGCCGCCAAAAATGCGCGGATTTTCTGCGGTCGACTTCACCTCCATGAAAACAGAGGATTGGTATTCGCGGGGTTGAAAATAGGTTACGACCGCCGCAGTAATTAGAACCAGTAGAAATGCGAGTACAATCAGGATCCACCGCACGCGGATGACACGCCAGTAATCTAGAAAATGAAGCTTAACCTCTTCCGTATGCGCCATGAGAATCCCTTCGGGAAAGCAATTACTCTACCAAACAACTGCCCTTAAGTAAACCGGCGGCCCTTGTTCCGGGTTGTTTGGTTAGAATGTGAGGCCCGCCCCGGCAAAGTAACGGTTGCGTGAGTAATCCCGCCCGGCCAGGTCCGAGATAATTTGGGTGTGGTTGTATCCAGCCTGCACGCTCCAGACGCGCGTTATCGCGTAGCGCAAAGCGAACCCAAGATCGACAGATTGTTCGAGAAAGCCGGGACTCGTGATCCCTCCAGAATTAAATGCCTGGTTATCGCTGTGTTGATAATAAAAGCTGAAGCTCGAGCTGAACTTCGGCGTAAATCCGTATTTTCCGACTAAGCCGGTGCGGAACGTATTTCGGATCGCCGTTGTCGACACGTTCGGCTCCTCGATCGAGTAGCGATTCGTAAAGCTGATTGAGTTGTGGCCGAACGCGTAACTTAGGTTGCCTTCAAAGTAGGGATCGGTGTGATCACCGCCGAAATCCGATGAGCGAAATTGTTCGCCGCCGCGCATCGCTAGCAAAAGCCTCGGATTGAAATTGTGATCGAAACCGCCCAGAACAAAATGCGTAGTCGAATCCCGCGCTGCGCTATCGTAGCTGATGATTTCGTAGCGATATTCCGCGACGAGCGCGGTGGCCGGCTGCACTAAAAATCGAAATTCATTGCCCAGCGTGTTCTCGAATCGATCTTCAAACGCCGCAATCGCGCTGCGATCATAGCGCACGATGCCGGGGGTATAACTCGTCACGGTTGAAAAGCGCGGCGTCCACAGATACGCAGCGGTGAATTTGTCTTGAGTGTAAAAGTAATTCCCGCTGCGGCGATCGGGTCCGATGTTGTAACCGAAATCTGGCTCGACCTGGTAAGCGAGATGAAGATTGGCGCCCAGCGTCAGTCGCGGCGTCGCTTTTTGCGACAGCGTAAAATCGAGGAAAGCATTCTCATCGAAACTCGAGTTTCCGGGTCGGTCGAAATAATAGGTCAACCCTGCGCCAGTGCTCAGAGTCAGCTTTGTGCGCGGGCTGCCAAATTGATAAGTCAGCACCACATTTGCGCTCGTGAAGGACGATCCGTGCCCGTTGTTCGTGGTGAGCACGTTGTCGTCGAACCCGGCCTGGACGAACGCGGCAAGGTGCACGGGAAAATTCGAGAACCGGCCGATGCCGAAATCTTCGTCAGCCGATTCGGATTTCTCGATGGGAGCGCTGCGCGTCTCGACCGTCGAAGTTTTCCGTGGCGCGGGAGCTGGCGCTTCAACAGAGCTTTCTGGAGCTGGCGATGTTTCTGCGTTGACCGGAGGTTGCGCCGGCGCGGCGCCTGGCTTTTCGATCACGCTCGGAACAGACTCTTGCGCCCTTATCAAATGGAGCGACAGCGAGAAAAGAGAAAGCGCCGCGAGAATTCCGAATTTAGGTAGGCCGCGAAATTTCATACTAAGACTGGCTGTTTCCCTGCAATGCGCCGGTTTTGAGTTGAGCGAAAACGAGGCGAACGAATAAGCAGCAACAGAGCATGGCGCGATATTTTTGCAAACTTGGCGAAGTCATCCGCCGAAGCTTTTATTGTGCCGAACTTCACTTCGGTTTTGCCTCCTCCGAAGAGGCCGCGGGCGGAATCGCGCCTCCGTTTCTTTCCCATTGGATCAAATGATATTTGTAAGACTCGTCGAGATATGTCGATCTTGGGTCCCAGCGCCGCGCTTCGTAATAAATCCATTCCGCTTCCGCAAAACGGCCGACCAAATCGTAAGTGAAAGCGAGCGGAACCAGGAAAGTGCGATCCTGTGGCGCGAGCTCGCGCGCTTTTTCAAACAGCTCGATCCCTTTTTCATAACAAGCGGCCCGCGCTGTTGCGTCGAGTGAATCGCACTGCGTCAACTCCGCGCTGGCCAGATATTGATACAAACTCGGATTCGCGCGCTCGGTTCTGAGACCGCGCGTAGCAAAAGCGATCGCTTCCTCGGGATGATTGTTACGCTGCGCCACGCGTGCGCGCTCAGCATAATATTCGCCCGGCAACAAGCGCACACATTGCACAATCAGGATTGCACCGATCACGGGCAGGCAAGCGCGCCACGCTAAGATCGACATGGAAACGGCCGGCTCGATTTCACGCTGCGTTCCCGGATTTGCCAGCACGCCGAAAACAAATGCAAGCAGCAGGACGTTCGCCGGAATGTGCAAATTAAAATCGACAAACGAATGCACCATGTAGGCCGCGACCGCTGCCAGCGCGCCCAGATAAAGCGCCAGGCCGTTGCTCAAGAGATTGTGCGCGACGGCCACGCGTTTCGGGCCGAGGCGTTGGAAATTTTTCCATCCGGCATGCAAGTGCGCGGCGAGAAAGAGCACAAAAAGCGCGCCGCCGATCAGTCCATATTCCGCGAGCAAATGCAGATAATCATTATGCACATTTATCGGGTCCTGTTGCATGCGCGGCGTCCGAAACATGCGCCCGTAATACAAATAAGTGCCGCTGCCGGTTCCGATCCAGGGCTGCACCTTCCATTCCTCGACCGCGGCCCGCCACAAATCGATGCGTACCGGCGCCGTGTCGAAAGCGTTTTGTGTTCGGTTCGTTAAGTAAGGACTCTTGTGAATCAGAAATACGGAAGCCGCGCCGATGCTTACCGCCGCGATCAGTGCAACAACGCCGAAGCTCCAGAAAAGCCGCGCGCTCGCCTGGCGCAAAGTGATTAGGCTCAATAAACCAAAAACCACCAGACTCATCGCCGCGCTCAGATACCCGCCGCGACTTCCAGTGAGCGCCACGCCCAGATAACAAACGCCGGCTGCGTAGCCGATGAGTAGCTTGGCCCACGTCGGCCATCGGCTCCAACACACCATGCTCAAAGCGAAAATGCCGAGCACTTCCAGCAAACCGGCCAAATGATTTGGGCAAACGTAAAAGCCGCTGGCCCTGCGCTCATAGTTATAGCGCTGCAAAAATGGAATGAGCATGAAGTTGTTGCCATTCCGGAATTGAATCGCGCCGATCAAAACGTGTACGAGCGCGAGCGTCAGCAGAAAAAAAATCACCCACATCCGTCGCTTTGCCTGTGTGAAAATGCAGGCAACGAAGAAATAAAGGACCAGCCCGCCCAGTACGGAGTAAATATCGGACCGCGCGATGTAATCCACCGGCGAGAGAATTGCTCTAGCCAGCACGTAGCCGAAAAACAGCGCGGCGCTCGCCAAACAAATTTGCGGCGCGTGCGGTTTCGCGCGGCGCAAAGAAAAAATCGACAGCAACGCGATGACTGCGAGCAAGCCGTAGCTCGGAAGACTGAAAAGCAGTCGCGTTCCGCCAATAAGCACCTGAATCAATGCGAGCGCCGCCGCGAGCAGAAAAGCGGAAATGAATTCCGTGCCGCGGCTGAGTGAAGCCATCGCTTTCACAAAATTAGATCGACATACGGCCGGCGTCTCGTCCGCGGTTCGAGCGCGTACAAAAGAAAAGCCGTTGCGATCGTAAACCGCAACGGCTTTTTAGCAGAATTGTTTTGTTAGGGATTCGTGACCGGCGTCGGTTGGCAAGGGCAAGGCCCGAGGCAATCGCCGGGATGGTTCTTCAAGTGCGCTTGCACTGCCGAACAGCCAACTGTGATGGTATGTGCATTCGGAGGATTGCCCGGCGGAACGTGACAAATGGTGCACTTCTTCGGATCGGAAGCGCCCTCGTAATCCGGTGTCGGCGACGGAGTTTGCGCGCGCAACGGCGTTGTTGCGGCCCATCCCGCAATTAGCAACGCGGTCCCAATCAAGATAGCGGCCGCAGATTTCCGAATTTCACCAGCCAAATGAGCGGCATTTGCAAGAATAAGCATTTTTTTCATAAAACCCCTTTTTTCAGTGAGACAAGTAGTATTCTAGCAGGCGCTCTTTCGGTCAACAGAAATCTCCATGCCGGTGGAACGCCCCGCCCGAACCGGCAAGATCGACATAGAGTCAGCGGGCAACGGGAATCGAACCCGCATGGCCAGCTTGGAAGGCTGGAACTTTACCATTAAGCTATGCCCGCGCCGACTTGAAAACTGCCGCCACACTTCTCCGCTGCCAAGTTCTTTTTCGCGCGAGCGCTTCTAGGAGCGACTTGGGGTTGCTTGCTATTTGTTTTGGCGCGTTCAAGCTAACCGTACCATGAGACGCATTTGGTTCACGGTTTGCGCGATTATTTTTGCAATAATAAATGCCCGCGCCGACCTCACCATTGAGCAGAAGATCGAGGGCGCCACGGGCGAAAGTCGGCAGGGCGATTTCACCGTGAAAATCAAAGGCGACAAATTTCGCATCGAAGCGACGCCCGATATCAGCACCATCATCGACGGCAAAACCGGCGACATGCTCACGTTGATGCACGGGAAAAAACAGGTCGTGCGCATTTCCGGCCAGCAAGCGCATGCCGCTGCCGAAATGGTCGATAAATTCGCGGGTGACAAAGAAAAGAGCGAAAAGCCCGTGCTGGTGAACACGGGCCGCAAAGAAACCATCAACGGCACGCCTGCGGAAATTTACACCTGCGATACGAGCGCCGGAAAGATCACCTATTGGATCGCCCCGAATTATCCCGATGGCGCGGCCATTCTTCAACAAATGAAAGCGATGCAGCCCGGCGCGTGGAGCGTCGCGAGCAAGGCGATGCCCGATTACCGCGAGTTTCCTGGCATCCCGATCAAGAGTGAAATGAACCTTGGCAGCTCACGCGTTGTTACCACGCTTGTTTCGATCAAGCAGGATCCGCTCGATGATTCCAACTTTGAGGCGCCGAAAGATTACAACGATATGAAAATGCCCGGCCTCGAGTTGCTCGGTAAACATTTGAAAAAAGCGCCGGCCGAATCTTCACCCACGCCGTAGCGGTGGCCTCTCCGCTCCTGCTGCTCGCTTCGAATTCACCCCGCCGGCGCGAATTGCTCACCGCCGCCGGATTTCAATTCGAAATTGCCGTGCCAAAGATCGACGAAAAATTTTATGTCGATCTTACGCTGCGCGAATTGACTGCGCTGAATGCCATTCGCAAAGGCCTGGCCGCCGCGCGCGCGTTTCCCGACAACGTGGTCCTCGCGGCTGATACGCTGGTCGCACTCGATCGCAAAATCATCGGCAAACCGCGCGACCTCGCTGAAGCAAAAAAAATACTGCGCCGCTTGAGCGGGCGCACGCACGAAGTTTGTTCCGCCGTTTTTGTTTGTCAGCTCGCGCGCGCAAGATCGACAAGTTTTTTTGAAATCTCGCGCGTTCACTTTCGCCGGTTGAGCGAAGACAAGATCGACAATTACCTCGCGAAAATTAATCCGCTCGATAAAGCGGGCGCTTACGCCGCGCAAACCACCGGCTCGGAAATTATCGAGCGCATCAGCGGTTCGTTTACAAACGTGGTTGGTCTGCCGATTGAAAAAACCGTGCGCGTTCTGCGCGAGTTCGGAATAAAACCGGGGCGCGCCTAACCGACTTTCGCGACTTCTTTTTCGATGCGCGCGAGCGTCGGATGCTTTTCGCGCTTCAGCACGCGATACAAAAACCACACGATGAAACAATTCGCGCCGAGGATTACGAACGCGGCCAGACTCGGCCGATGCCAGACGTGCCGCACTTCCAACGGAATCAAAGCCGCTGTCGCGAAGACCATCAGCAGTTCCGCCCAGCGTTTTTGCAAATAAACACCGATGCCTTCGGTGAACAAAACCGCGCAATAAAAAAGCGCGAGCAAGCCGGTAGCGCGAAGCTGGCCGCCGGCCAGGATGTCCTGGAGTTTATTCAGCAAGAACAGAATCGCTTTGCTGTGCGCGAACAGAATCTTGTCGTCCGCCCAATCTGAAATTTGATCGAGCCAGATCGGCCGGCTGTTCAAAAACAACAGGGAAAAACCAAGCGCGAAGAGCAGCGCGCCTTTGAACATTTTGAAAATCGCGATCAGCTTGAGATAGCGAACGCGATACGGCGCGCGCAGCATTACGGGAACTGCGACGGCCTCACTCATCGGAAACTCTTCGCCGAAAGAGCGTCAGTTCGCAACGATCGGCTGCTCGCGGCAGCAGATCTCGAGTTTGTTCCCGTCCGGATCCTCGAAGAAGAACCCGTAATATCCCGGGCTGTATTCGGCACAAACTTCCGGCCCTTCCAGATTTCGTCCGCCGATCTCGCGAACAAATTTGGCGATGCGATCCACTTCTTCACGCGTGTCTGCCCAGAAAGCGATTCGCGTGCCGTTGGGTTGATGTTGTCGATCTTCGGTGAATCCGAAAAATTCGGACAGCTTGTCCTTACCGACCGCGTAAAACGTTCCCCAATCCGCATCGGAACGGTCGCAGGTAAATCCGAGCTCGGGCAAAAGCTTCCCGTAAAACTTGCGTGCCCCCGCGAGGTCTTTCACGCGTAAATCGATGTGATCAAAACAGCGGCTCTTCATTAGATCGGATATTTGCTAAGCTTCCGTTGCCTTGCAAATTCAAACGATCAAGCCGTCGTCGCGAAAATTTTTATGTCGATCTTGTCCGGCGGCGGTTTTGTTCTTCTTGGCGATTTCATTTTCGTCATGTCATCGAAACAACAACGCGGTTTCCGGAACGATCGAAGTGGATGAAGTGCACGTCGGCCCGCGCTCCGGCGGGCGGGTCGATAAAATTTTTGCGCAGGAAGGCGAGCGTTTGCGCGCCGGCCAGCCGATCGTGCAACTCGAAGCTTCCGAACTGCAGGCGCGGCGCGATTTGGCGTTGGCGCAAATCGATACCGCCATGCGCGACGCGGATGCGCAGGCGGCGCAATTGGAATTCGCGCGCGCCGATGCGAAGCGACAGCAGGATTTAATGAAAAGCCAGGCCGTTTCGCCAAATGAAGCCGAGCGCGCGACGAGCGCTGCCAAAGCGCAGGAGAAAAATCTCGAGGCCGCGAAAATGCGCATCGTGCAGGCGCGCGCGCAGCTTGGCGACATCGATGCACAAATCGCGGAGATGCAGGTGACGGCGCCGAGCGATTCGGTCCTAGAAGTTTTAAGCGTCAAAGTGGGCGACGTGCTTCCGGCAAATCGTGAAGTAGCGACGCTGCTTCTGCCGCAACATTTGTGGGTGCGCGTTTATGTTCCCGAGCCGTGGCTGGGCCGAATCAAAGTCGGCGACCCTGTGCGCGCTCGCGTCGATTCCTATCCGGACAAGGATTTTGACGGCGTGGTTGAGCAGATCAATCGCCAGGCCGAATTCACACCGCGCAATGTGCAAACGGTCGAGGACCGCATTCGCCAGGTCTTCGGCGTCAAGGTGCGTTTGCCTAACAATGACGACCGCCTGCGCGCCGGCATGGCGGCCGATGTTTATTTCTCAAAGGTAACGCCCTGACAAGATCGACATAAATGGAAGCGATGATCGAATGCGAAGGGCTGACGAAACGGTTCGGTGCTTTCACCGCGGTCGATCACGTTTCGTTTTCCGTTGGCAAAGGTTCCATCTTCGGTTTCCTCGGGCCGAATGGTTCCGGAAAATCGACCGTCATCCGAATGCTCTGCGGAATTCTCGAGCCGACCGAAGGTAGCGCGCGCATCGGCGGCCGCGATGTTGTGCGCGAAGGCGACGAGATCAAGGAAATGATCGGTTACATGTCGCAAAAGTTTTCGCTCTACGATGAGCTGACCGTGAACGAAAACCTGATCTTCTCCGGCAAACTTTACGGACTGAGCGGGCGGGAGTTAAATCAGCGGCGCGATGAATTGATCGCGATCACACATCTCGAACCGTACATCGACAGGCGCGCGGCCTTGCTGTCCGGCGGCTGGCGGCAACGTCTGGCCATGGCTTGCTCGCTCATGCACAAACCGGCCGTGCTTTTTCTCGACGAACCGACCGCCGGCATCGATCCGGTCGCGCGCCGCGAGCTTTGGGATTTGCTTTTCGAATTCGCGGGGCAGGGCATGACGCTTTTTGTCACGACGCATTACATGGACGAAGCGGAACGCTGCGATCACGTCGGCTACATTTATATGTCGAAGTTGATCGTGTGCGGTGAGCCCGACGATCTCAAGCAGATGCCGGATGTGAACCCACCAGGAACGCGTCGCCTCGATGTCACATGCGATCACGTCACGACCGCGCTCGGGGCCATGCATCAAACGCCGGGTGTGCGCAGCGCCACCGTTTTTGGACAATCGATGCATCTGCTCGTCGATGAAAGCCTGGCTTCGACCGAGATCGAAGCGCGACTCCGTCGGGTTGGGATTACGCACGCAGACATTCATCCCATCGGACCATCGCTCGAGGATGTGTTCGTGACCTTGAGCGCGAAGTACGCCGGAAACCAGCAGAAAGCCGCCTGATGAAAAGGACACTGCGAAGAAAAAGGTCGAGATGAAGCGCAAACCCTTTCGCGGCCTCGGCGCCATCCTTTTCAAGGAATTCATCATCGTCTGGCGGGATCCGATGACGTTGTTCTTCATGTTCTTCCCGCCGCTCATCGAGATGATTGCTTTCGGCTACGCGCTCGATAACGACGTGAAACACATGCCGCTAGTCATTCTGAACGAAGATCGCACCGTGGAGAGCAGGCAATTGATCGATCGTTTCGTGAACACAGAAACGTTTCGTGTCATCGGGGAAGTCATGAGTGT
>JBEEGW010000012.1:0-12100 GCA_041167045.1 Verrucomicrobiota bacterium | reverse complement strand
TTGGTCCACCATCGTGTTCAGGGTCTCTTTGAGCTGCAGAATTTCGCCGCGCACGTCCACGGTAATTTTGCGGGAAAGGTCCCCGCTCGCGATCGCGGTGGCGACTTCCGCGATGTTTCGGACCTGGCCGGTCAGGTTACCGGCCATGAAATTTACCGAGTCGGTCAAATCCTTCCAGGTGCCGGCGACACCGCGCACATCGGCCTGGCCGCCCAGTTTTCCTTCCGTGCCGACCTCGCGAGCCACGCGCGTCACCTCTGCCGCGAACGACGAGAGCTGATCGACCATGGTGTTGATCGTGTTCTTCAGCTCCAAAATTTCGCCCTTAACATCGACAGTAATTTTTTTCGACAAATCGCCATTCGCGACCGCCGTCGTCACCTCGGCAATGTTGCGCACTTGGCCGGTCAAGTTTCCGGCCATGAAATTCACTGAGTCGGTCAAGTCTTTCCACGTGCCGGCGACGCCGCGCACATCCGCCTGGCCTCCAAGAATTCCCTCCGAGCCCACCTCTCGCGCGACACGCGTTACTTCCGATGCGAATGAGCTCAATCGATCAACCAGCGTATTGATCGTGTCCTTCATCTCCAGGATCTCGCCTTGCACATCGACCGTGATTTTTCTCGAGAGATTGCCGTTCGCGATTGCGGTCGTGACTTCGGCGATGTTGCGCACCTGCGCAGTCAGATTACCGGCCATCATGTTCACATTGTCGGTCAAATCCTTCCACGTGCCGGCGACACCCTTCACTTCTGCCTGACCGCCGAGTTTGCCTTCGGTGCCGACCTCGCGCGCCACCCGCGTCACTTCGGAAGCGAACGACCGCAGTTGGTCCACCATGGTGTTGATCGTGTCTTTCAACTCCAGAATCTCGCCCCGAACATCGACAGTAATTTTCTTGGATAGATCGCCGTTCGCGACCGCGGTCGTCACGTCGGCAATGTTGCGCACTTGGCCGGTCAAATTACCGGCCATCGAATTCACGCTGTCCGTCAAATCTTTCCACGTGCCGGCCACACCTTTCACATCGGCCTGGCCGCCAAGTTTTCCTTCCGTGCCCACCTCGCGCGCGACACGCGTCACTTCCGAAGCGAACGAGCTGAGCTGATCCACCATCGTGTTGATCGTGTTTTTCAACTCAAGAATCTCGCCTTTAACATCGACAGTAATTTGTTTCGATAGATCGCCGGTCGCGACTGCCGTCGTCACCTCGGCGATGTTGCGCACCTGACCGGTCAGATTGCGCGCCATGAAATTCACCGAGTCGGTCAAATCTTTCCACGTGCCGGAAACGCCTTCGACTCGCGCCTGGCCGCCCAAAATTCCTTCCGAACCTACTTCGCGCGCTACACGCGTTACTTCCGAAGCGAACGAGCGCAACTGATCGACCATGACGTTGACCGTGTCTTTCAACTCGAGGAATTCGCCTTTGACATCGACGGTGATTTTCTTGGTCAGGTTGCCGTTCGCCACAGCGGTCGTGACGGTTGCGATATTGCGAACCTGCGCCGTCAGATTGCCCGCCATCAGGTTTACGTTTTCCGTCAAATCCTTCCACGTGCCGGCGACGCCTTTGACTTTGGCCTGGCCGCCGAGTTTGCCTTCCGTTCCCACCTCGCGCGCCACGCGCGTCACCTCAGAAGCAAACGCACCGAGCTGGTCGACCATTCGGTTGACCGTTTTCGAAGTGCGCAGAAACTCGCCCTCTAATGGCCGTCCTTCGATTTCCGTAGCCATTGTTTTCGAAAGATCGCCCTTTGCCACAGCACCAATCACGCGCGCCATTTCACTTGTCGGGTGAACGAGGTCGCCGATCAAAGTGTTCACCGACCCGATCGAATCGGCCCAGCATTCGGAGACACCGCCAAGAGATGCACGTTGCGTAATTCGACCTTCTTTTCCGACAACCCGACCAATGCGCTCGAGTTCGCGGCTCATTCGCTGGTTGAGTGCGATGACGTCGTTGAATGTGTCGGCCACTTTTCCGACAATCCCGGTCCAGTCCGCCGGGAGGCGCGCCGAAAAATCGCCATGCTTGAAAGCGGTTAAAGCGGTGAGGAGTTCTCTTAGCTCAACCTGATTGTTGCCGTTGAAACGCGATCCGTTTTCTTTTACGACGAGAAGCGGTGCCGTAGTTTTTTTCATCGAGAATTAGAAGAGTTGTGACGCTGGAACTATGGAGAGCGGGGTGAAAATGGAACACGCAGCGGCACCTTGCAACAGAAGTTTCGATGGTTCTGAGAGTTGGAAAAGCTGGCCACGTTAGTCCTTATTCCACCGACAGCGGTTGATTGAAGCAAGAATCGTACTGCCAAACCCAATGCTCTGCGACGATTCCACGGTCACACTTCGCTCAGCGAGCGATCCAGAACTTCGAGCAGAAAATCAGCGTCGGCTTCATTCACGCACATCGGCGGAGAGAAGCGGATGGTTTGGCCCCAGAGTCCGCCCTTGCCGAGCAGCAGGCCAAGGTCTTTCGCTGTTTCCAAAACTTGCGCGCATTCTTCGCGCGCCGGCTCCTTCGATTGTCGATCTTTCACCAGCTCGATGCCGAGCATCAAACCTTTGCCGCGCACGTCGCCGATGATGTTGTGCTTTTCTTTCAATCGATTCAGTCCGGCGATAATTCGATTCCCAATCTTGAGCGAATTTTCCTGAAGCTTTTCGCGTTCGATGATTTCGAGCACGGCTTTACCCTGTGCGCACACCACCGGGTTTCCGCCGAATGTGTTGAAGTGAATCCGTTGTGCTAGAGCCGCTGCGATTTTCGCCGTCGTCACCACCGCGCCGAGCGGGCACCCGTTCCCAATTCCTTTCGCCATTGTCACAATGTCCGGAATCACGCCTTGCGTTTCGAATCCCCAATAATGCGTGCCGGTCCGTCCGAAGCCCGATTGCACTTCATCAGCGATGCACAAACCACCGGCGCCGCGAACGTGTTCGTAAACATTTTTCAAATAGTCATCCGGAAAAACAATGCAGCCGCCGACTCCCTGAATTGATTCGGCAATGAAGGCCGCGATTTGGCCGGACGTCGCGAAATTCAGAAGCTCCTGCACATCGGCCGCATATTTTTTTCCCGCTTCAGGATCGTTGCGTCCCCACAACCCGCGATACGGATCGGGCGCGACCGCGTGATGCACGCCGAAGCTGTGTGGCACATTAAATTTCCATGTGCGATGCGCCGTCAGCCCCATCGTGCTTGCGTTCCCGCCATGATAGGCATTGCGCAATGCGATCACGTCGTAGTTGCCGGTGTAGGCGCGCGCCATCATGAGCGCGAGATCGTTCGCCTCCGAACCGGAATTGACGAAGTAGCAAACTTTCAGGTCGCCCGGCATCTTAGATGCAAGCGCTTGCGCGTACTCTGCGATGTTCGGATGCAAATAAATCGTGGTGGAATGTTGCAGCGTTTCATTTTGCTTGCGCGCAACATCGACAACGTGCGGATGGCAATGGCCCACGCTTACCGTCACAATTCCGCCGAGCGCATCGAGATATCTCCGCCCGTGCTCATCCCACAGATATTGCATCTTGCCTTCCACAAACATGATCGGCTTTTTGTAGTAGAGAAAAATTCCCGGATTCAGAAATTCCTTGCGCAAACGCAGGACTTCATCGGCCGACGGCCCGCTGTACTTCTGCGGTTGATGATTAATTGGCGGAAGCTCGGGAAGTTTCATTTTGTCATGCTGAGCGAAGTCGAAGCATCTCTCACTTTTGCTGGATTGGCCAGCCGCAGCGCGAGATAAACGACGAACGCAATCGCGAAACCGACAAACCACGCGTAATCGTAAAGCCTCACGAGAAATGCCGGCACGCTTGCTGGATCGACAAGTTTCACCGTGACGAGAAATCCGGGAAGATTCGGTAACACCGCGACGATCAGCGAAAAAATCGCGATCAGACTGAAACCGTTGCTGAAACGGTATTCGCCGTCAGCGCGATAAAGCGCGAGCACGTTTAATTGCTTCCGGCGATAAACATAATAATCGGCGATCATAATTCCGCCGATCGGACCAAGCAGCGCGCTGTAACCCACCAGCCAGGTGAAAATGTAACCCGAGGGATCGGCTATCAATTTCCACGGCATGATCAAAATGCCGATCACGCCGGTGATCAGTCCGCCGGTCCGGAATGAAATCTTTCGCGGCGCGACGTGCGAGAAATCATTCGCCGGGCTGACCACGTTCGCCGCGATGTTCGTCGCGAGTGTCGCGATGCAAAGCGCCAGCATCGCAATCACGAGCAGGACCGGATTACTGAAGCGCGTTAAGACATCTACCGGGTCCCAGATTGTCGATCCATAAATAATCGTAGTCGCGGAAGTGACGGCCACGCCGATGAAAGAATAAAGCGCCATCGTCAGTGGCAGGCCGAGCGCCTGGCCGACAATCTGATCGCGTTGTGAAACTGCGTAGCGCGAAAAATCCGGAATGTTGAGCGAGAGCGTCGCCCAAAACCCGATCATGCCGGTGAGCGCGGGAACGAAAAACGAAAAGAACTGGCCGCTCTTCGGTTGGCCCGGATCAAACGCGGACGGCTGCGCCAGGATCGGACCGAAGCCGCCGGCGTTGCGATACGCCCAGCCCAACAAAAGCAAACCGAGCACGATGAGCAGCGGCGCTTTGATGTTCAGCAACCAGCGAATACAATCGATCCCGATGTAAACCACGAGCATGTTGATGCCCCAAAAAAAGAGGAAGCAGAGAAACTGCGCGAACGTGATTCCGAGAAAATTATTCGTCGAACCGCCGGCGAACGACGGAATAAAGATCGACATAATTTTGTAGATCGCGTTTCCGCCGATCCAGGTTTGGATGCCGAACCAGCCGCACGCCACGAACGCGCGCATCAACGCGGGAACATTCGCGCCACGCGTTCCGAATGACGCGCGACAGAAAACTGGAAACGGAATTCCGTACTTTGTGCCGGCATGCGCGTTTAAAATCATCGGGATTACCACGATGAGGTTGCCGAGAAAGATCGTCATGATGGCCTGCCACCAATTCATGCCGCCGCCGATGAGCGACGAAGCCAGCATGTAAGTCGGAATGCAGGCCGACATCGAAATCCAAAGCGCGGCGTAACTTCCGACGCGCCATTTGCGCGCGTGCTTCGACACCGGCGCAAGATCGACATTATAAAGATGGCTCTGCGCAAGATCGACATCCACGTCCGGCGCGAGCGAAGGGGAAACCGCGTTCATTTAAAAATGCGTCGGCGCACGCTCGAGAAATTTGCCGCGCCCGAAGCCGCCGACGAATTCACCATCGCGCACCGCGATCTTGCCCCGAACGGTCACGACATGCGGTCGGCCTTCGATTTGAAATCCTTCGAACGAATTGTAATCGACGTTCATGTGATGAGTCTTTGCGGAGATCTTTCCACGGTAATTCGGATCGTAGACAACGAGATCAGCGTCGCTGCCGACGGCGATCGTTCCTTTGCGCGGAAATAATCCGAAAAGCTTCGCCGCTTGCGTGCTCGCGGTTTCGACGAAACGTTTTATGTCGATCTTGTTTTGTTTCACGCCACGCGTGAAATAAAGGTTCACTCGATCTTCCAAGGATGGAATTCCATTCGGAATCTTTGTGAAATCATCGCGACCCATTTGTTTCTGCGTGGCGAAATCAAAAGGCGCGTGGTCGGTCGCAAGCGTGGCAATCGACCCATTGCGCAAACCATTCCAGAGCACGTCCTGATTTTTCTTATCGCGCAGCGGGGGCGACATCACATTCTTCGCGCCTTCAAAATTCGCCTTCTCCGCATCGGTGCGATCGAGCAGCAAATATTGAATGAGCGTTTCCACCCAAACATTCACGCCGCGCTCCGCGCCGCCCATCGCTTCGCGCAACGATTCCTCGCAGCTGGTATGCACAATGTAAACATGCGCGCCGGTCATCTCGGCGAACGTCATCAAATGATGCACACCTTCCGCTTCCACCAACGGCGGCCGGCTCCAGTAATGAAATTCCGGTCCAGTTTTTCCTTCGCTTAAAAATTTTTTCTGCAATTCGAGAACGAGATCCGCGTTCTCGCAATGGGCCGTCACGATGACGCCGAGTTTTTTCGCCAGCTGCAATGTCTTATAAAGTTCTTCGTCGCTGATTCCGAACGCGCCTTTGTAAGCGAGGAAGATTTTGAAGCTACTCAAACCGCGTTTCACGATCTCGATGAAATCACGCTCGGCTTCCTCGTCGTAACGCGTCACGCCCATGTGAAATGTGAAATCGCACGCGCTGTTGCCGCGCGCCTTGTTTAGCCAAAGCTCAAACGCCTCGAGCGGCTTTTCGTTGCGTGCCGGACAAACCATTTCAATAAAGGTGGTCGTTCCACCCACGAGCGCGGCGCGACTCGCCGTCTCGTGCGTGTCCTTCGCCGCCGTTCCCATGAACGGGAGAAAAATGTGTACATGCGGATCGATGAAACCGGGGAAAACATATTTGCCGGTCGCATCGATCACGTCGTCCGCGTTTATGTCGATCTTAGGCGCGATGCGCGTGATCGTTTCGTCTTCGCAAAAAATGTCGGCGACGTATTGCTCGTCAGCGGTGACAATTTCGCCGTTTTTAATAAGCAGCGACATTGCCTAACGAGTTACTTTTGCCAAACGTCGCCGACGCCTTCGCCGAACCAACGCGTGGTCACGACTTTTTGCTGCGTGTAAAACTGGACTCCTTCTTTGCCTTGGATGTGCAGATCGCCGTAAAACGATTCGTCCCAACCGGTGAATGGGAACATCGCCATGGTCGCAGGCACGCCGACGTTGATGCCGACCATTCCGACTTTGACGCGATGCTTAAACTCGCGCGCCGCTTTTCCTGAATTCGTAAAGATGGCCGTGCCGTTGCCGTAGGCCGAGCGATTCGCGATCTCGATCGCGTCATCGAGATCTTCCATGCGCATGACGTTGAGCACGGGACCGAAAACTTCTTCGCGCGCGATTGTCATTTCGTTTTGCACAAGATCGACAATCGTCGGCGCAATATAAAATCCGTTCGGTGCATCGGCGACTTTCACGCCGCGGCCATCGGCGATAATTTTCGCGCCTTCTTTTTCGCCGCTGGCCACCAAACTTAAAACGCGATCTCGATGTTGCGCGGTGATGACCGGTCCCATGTCCGGCTGCGCCTTTGTATCCGTTGGGCCGACTTTCATCGCGCGCGCGGCTTCGACCAGCGAAGGCAAAACACGATCGCTCGCTTTGCCGACCGTGATCGCGGTAGATCCGGCCATGCAACGTTCGCCCGCGCACCCGAACGCTGCAGTCGAAAGCGCTTCGACCGTGCGCGACACATCGGCGTCCGGCATGACCACGATGTAATTTTTGGCGCCGCCATTTGCCTGCACACGTTTGCCATGACGCGTTCCAGTTTCAAAAATGTGCTTCGCGACCGGCGACGAGCCCACGAACGAAATCGCTTTCACTTTTGGATGCGTGAGCAGCGCGTCGACGCAGTCGCGTCCGCCGTGCACGACGTTAAGCACGCCTTTGGGCAGGCCCGCTTTTTCCAGAAGCTCGATGATCAAGTTGACCGTAAGCGGAACTTTTTCGCTCGGTTTGAGCACAAAAGTATTTCCGCAAGCGAGCGCGAGTGGAAACATCCACATCGGCACCATCGCGGGAAAATTAAATGGCGTGATGCCGACGCAGACGCCGAGCGGTTGATGCATCGTCTCGCAATCGACGCCGCGCGCAAGGTTTTCGAGCGTATCGCCCATAAGCAACGACGGAACGCCACAGGCGTACTCGACGTTCTCGATGCCGCGATAAACACTGCCGCGCGCTTCCGCCAAAGTTTTGCCATGCTCGCGCGTGACGCTTTCGCAAATCCGATCGAAATTTTCTTCGATCAATTGGCGGTAGCGAAAAAATAAACGCGCGCGCTCGATTGACGGCGTGTCGCGCCACGCCGGAAACGCGTCAGCCGCGGCTTCCACCGCAAGATCGACATGTTCCTTCCTGCACATCGGCACTTGGGCGATCGTCTCGCCACGCGAAGGATTGAAAACTGGCGAGGTCTCCACATCGGAGACTTCGCGCCATTCGCCGCCGACAAAAATCGGAATTGTCCTCACGCGTCAACCGCGCGCGAGCGCATCCGATTGTTTGACGAACTCGTCGCCGCTCCACTGATCGTCGGCACGAACCATCTTCTTCGCCGCCGCCGCATCGGCGACCGCTTTGTCTTTCGCTTTGCGCTCGCCTTGCATGCGCACGAGCTCGGCGTGCGTCGTGAAATAATCGAGACTCTTGCCTTTGAAATCGCGAATCGTTTCGAATTTGTGTTTCTCCATGAACGCGAGCAGTTCGTCGCACATTCGCTTCACGCAATCGTAACCGAATTTCATGACGCCGGTGCAAACTTGCGTCGTGTCGGCGCCGAGCAAAATGAATTGCGCCGCGTCGCCGCCACTTTCGATTCCGCCGATCGCAGACAAACTGCGGTCCGGAAATTCGCGCCGAATCAGCGTGGCAATTTCCATGCACATGCGCAGCGCGATTGGTCGCACTGCTTTGCACGAATAGCCGCCCGGCGTGGTAAATCCTTCCACCGTCGGCTCGGGCCGAAGCGTTTCGAGATTTACTCCCATCACGCTGCGAATCGTATTGATCGCGCTCACGCCCTGACATCCGCCGCGAAATGCCGCGCGGCTCGGATCGGTGATGCGCGTTACGTTCGGCGTCATTTTCGCCCAAACCGGTTTCTTCGCCGCGGCCATTACCCAACCGCAAACTTCCTGCACGATTTCAGGATTCTCGCCCATGGCCGCGCCCATTTTGCGTTCGGGCAATCCGTGTGGGCACGAAAAATTCAGCTCGAACGAATCCACCCCCGCGTCCTGACAGCGCTCCACAATTTCCGTCCAGGCATCGCGATTATATTCTTCCATGATCGACGCGATCAGAATCCCGTCAGGAAATTGGTCTTTGCACTTTTTGAATTCTTCGATCCAGATTTCAAACTTCCGATCGCTGATCAGCTCGATGTTTTCCCAGCCGACTACTTCTTTGCCATCGGCCGCGATCAATTTTGCGTAACGCGGCGCGACGTTCACGACTTTCGATGAATCAAGGCTGACCGTTTTTGCGATGACTGCGCCCCACCCTTCGCGAAAAGCGCGCGTGATGACGTTGAGGTTCGTTCCGGGCGGGCCGGAACCGATGACAAAAGGATTCGGTAATTTTAATCCGTCAACCGTTGTGGCAAGTGTGGACATACTCAGCTCCTAGATCGCGGATTGTAGGATGGTCGTCCGCAGAACTCGATAGAAAAATTCGCCTAACGAGACGCGATCCACGCCATCGTTTTGTCCGCAAGTTTATCGAAGGCGGCTACGGCCATTTCGAGGTGCTCTTCTTTCGTGTCCTCGATCTTGTTGTGACTGATGCCGTGCAAACTCTGCACGAACATCATGATCGTGGGAATCCCAGCGCGCGCCACTTCCGCCGCGTCGTGCAGGGGACCTGAAGGCATGCGGTGTGGCTTTGCGCCGGTTTCGGAAATAGCTTCGTCACACAGCGCGATCAGATCGTCGTTGAACAGGACCGGCTCAATCTGCCAAAGCCGATCCCATGAAACGGCGACGTTCCCTTCGGCTGCGAAGCGTTCGCTCGCTTGCTGCGCTTCCTTTAACATCCGAGCGAGCGACAGGGCGTCAAGATGCCGCTGATCCAGCGTGATCCGGCACTCCTCGACGACGCTGGTAACGATGCCCGGTTTCGTTAGGCAGGAGCCAATCGTGCACACGCCGTCGTTCCGTTCGGTGATGTGGTAGATCTCCGGACTCATCTTGGCGGCGGCGAGAAAAGCATCCTTGCGCCGGTTCATCGGCGTGCTGCCCGAATGCGCGGCCTGTCCGCGAAAATTGATCGCATGCCGCTCCACGCCAAAGGTGCCAAGCACAGTCCCGAGCGGCAGATCGAGATCGAGAAGAACGGGTCCCTGTTCAATATGCAATTCCAGATATGCGGCGGCGTTCGCGAGTTCCTTGCCGCAGTTCTTCACCTTTTCGAAATCGATCCCCCGCTCTTTCAACGCTGCCGGAAGCGTGATGCCCGCTTTGTCTTTCAGACTTCGCGCCTCGTCCATGTCGAGATTTCCAGAGCACGCCGAAGAACCGAAAAGGCTCTTTCCAAATCGCGCCCCTTCTTCATCCGCCCAATCCACCAGGCGAACGGTCACCGGCGGCTTGCCGCCAAATTGAGCGTGAATACGACGAAGAATCTCAACACCCGCGAGCGTGTTCAGACAGCCATCGAGCCAGCCACCGTTCGGCACCGAATCGATGTGTCCGCCGACGAGCAGAGCTTTCTCGGATTCACCCGGCAGAGTTGCCCAAAGGTTTCCCGCCTCATCGGTGTGAACTTCCGCCGGGATTTCTTCCAGCTTGCTTCGCAGCCAGGCGCGGGCCCGTGCCCATGTCTGAGTAAAGGCGACCCGCTGGGCGCCATTCTCGTCGCTAGTTAGAGCCCGGAGTTTTTTCAGTTCCGCGACTGTCCGTTTCGGATTTAAGGCTGCACTCATGCTGGGAGCCAGAATAAGCAACAGATCGATATAGACAATGCGGAAGGCCTTGGCCGGGTAGCTCGCCACTTTGCGTGACAAAACGCCCTGCTCAAAACCTAATCATTGCGCGAAGGCGAGACCGATTCGTTCGGTGCGATTTGCGGCGGCGAAGTCACGGATTTGATTGAATCACCAAAATTTGAATGAAGCGATCTTCCTGATAGGCAGCGGACATTGCTCGTACTCAATCGCGAAACTTTCCACCACCTGCGGGCCCTTCGTCTCGGTCACCGACGACCGCAGTGAATTGAAAAGAGATCTTCCCGCAAACGTCGACAATTGCACAAAGCCCTCGTGATCGTGAGCCGCGATTCAGGGAGTCGGTCATATCGGGACGATCGGGAGCCGCAGGAAAGTGCGACGCGTCTTCGATCGGCTGACCGACTCTCCGGCAGAAATTGCGATCAGCGTGCTGGCTGAAATTCTGGTCGTTTTAAGAAAACGACGGCGCGCGCATTTGCGGTTGGACGTCCCGTCGGTGACGTTTAGGGTCACTATTCATCGCGCAACCCAGTCTGCAGGGACGGCTGACCTCCGTACCGGTCTACGCGATGCTTATTAAAGCCATACTTTCGGCCTATGGCGACGGACGAGCGGTTCGCTCCTGCGGAAAAATCATTTTGAACAAAGCACAGCCGAGAGTAGTCATTTAACCGATATTTAACGTTGTTAACTACTTTCTGAAATGGTAGAACTCGCATCCGACAAGAGTCCGGGACGCGTAGCAACCGGACGCCCGCGAGTTCCTCCCCCCTCATCCCTACTACATGAAAAGTTATATGGCCGCCGAAGATAGCGATACTGGAATAAAAATTTACCTCCGCGAGATCGGGCAAATCCCGTTATTGACGCCAGATCAGGAGATTACACTCGCCGCGAAAATCAAGCGAGGCGACAAGGAAGCTCGTGCCCTCATGATCCGCTCCAATCTGCGGCTGGTCGTGAAGATCGCGCACGATTACGCGAACCTGGGACTTCCGCTGCTCGACCTCATCTCCGAGGGAAACATCGGATTGATGAAGGCCGTCGAACGGTTTGATCCCGCCAAAGGCGGCAAGCTGAGCACCTACGCCGCATGGTGGATCAAGCAATCGATCAAGCGCGCCCTGGCCAATCAGAGCAAGACGATCCGGCTGCCGGTTCATCTGGTCGATAAAATTTCGAAGATGCGCCGTGTTTCGCTGCAAATGAGTGAGGAACTCGGCCGCGAACCGACGGACGACGAGCTCGGGGAAGAGATCGGCATCGCGAGCGGAAAAGTTTCGCAGCTCAAGACCGTCTCGATCCGGCCGGCATCCCTTGATGCGCCGATTAGCGACGATGATTCGACCGAGTTCGGCGAAATCGTCGGCGATGAAGAAGCACAGACGCCTTTCGAGTTGCTCCGGGACAAGAATTTGCGGAACGAGGTGGGCGGCTTGCTTGACGTGCTCGACGATCGCGAACGGAAAATCATCTTCTCCCGCTTCGGTCTGGATGGCGGCAAACCGAAGACGCTGGAAGAAGTCGGCAAGAAATTCGGGGTG
>JBEEGW010000011.1:0-59218 GCA_041167045.1 Verrucomicrobiota bacterium | reverse complement strand
GCGTTTTTGCGCGCCAGCGTTCCGCCGCGCCTGATCGCTTCGTTGGTTCCTTCGAACGCTTCGACCGCAACCACGGTTCCGTTTTTCACAATCACCGTCTGACCGATATCGAGCCGGCTGGTTTCATGCGCGATCTGGAAACCAAACATCACGTCCTCGTCCTGACGTTTCGTTAGGCTACGTCCAGCAATCGTGCCGGCAGTGGCGAGGCAATCGTCGAGGAAGGTGAAGGCCGGCAGCAGCTCGACGCCTGCGCGCGCCAGTTCATCCGCGATTCCGCCGAAGATGGTCTCGGCGTTGCGACGCTTCAGTCGCGCGAGAAGCAGGAGGGCTTTCCAATCCGGCCGCAGATCAAAAAGATTTTTCGGAGCAATCTGCCCGGCCATCATGGCCTGGCTCACACCCGCGTGCTGAAAAAACTCGAGCAACCGTCCGAGTTGACCGACGCGCATCCATTCGATCGCGTCGACTTCCTTGCTCAAGTCTGGATCCGTTTCGCCAGTGAATGCAGCCGCTACGATTTTCTTCACCCCGGAGGCGCGCGCCGATCGGACAACGAGTCGCGGATAGGCGCCGCTTCCCGCGATGATTCCGAGAGCCTCGGGCGTTTGCACGTGATGAACGCGCAGCAGCGCGTGAAGCCTGTTAATGCCGGCGCCGTTTGACGTGCAACTGGGCGAGCGCCTTTTGCAACGTCGCCTGGATGGCGGCGATTTCTTCCGCGCCGTGATCTTCTTTCATCGCCGCTTGCGCGCGAGCGACGGCAGCTTCGGCCGCGCCGACATCGATGGCCGCAGCTTCGAGCGCGAGATCGGTCAGAACAGAGACAGCGTCGGCTTTGATTTCGACGAAGCCTTCGCCGACGGCGAGGAAGGTTTCGCGGCCCCCTTTGAGCACGCGCAGCTCACCAGGTTTCAAAGTTGTGAGAAGCGGAACGTGATTCGGATAAACACCGAGTTCTCCTTCCGTTCCGGGAAGCGTGACCATCTCGACATCTTCCGAATAGGCAGTCGCCTCCGGGGTAACGATTTCGAGTCTGAGCGTGGCAGCCATGAGAGAACTACGCCTTTGCTTCCTGGATCATGTCGATGCCGCCCTTCATGTAGAAGTTCGTCTCAGGAACGTCGTCATGTTTGCCATCGAGAATTTCTTTGAAGCCGCGCACCGTGTCCGCAGTCGAAACGTACTGGCCTTTTGTGCCGGTAAAAACTTCTGCGACATGAAATGGCTGACTGAGAAAGCGCTGGATTTTTCGCGCACGATAGACGGTGAGCTTGTCCTCCGGACTTAATTCATCCATGCCGAGAATCGCGATGATGTCCTGCAAATCTTTGTAACGCTGCAAAACTTTCTGCACGCCGCGCGCAACGGCGTAATGCTCTTCGCCCACAACTTCAGGCGCGAGCGATTTCGATGTCGACGCGAGGGGATCGACCGCGGGATAAATTCCAAGCTCAGCGATAGAGCGCTCGAGCACGATCGTCGAATCAAGATGCGCGAACGTGTTCGCTGGCGCCGGATCGGTGAGATCGTCCGCCGGAACGTAAACCGCCTGGAACGAAGTGATCGATCCTTTGTTTGTCGAAGTAATGCGCTCCTGCAAATCGCCCATCTCGGCCGCGAGCGTCGGTTGATAACCGACCGCGCTCGGCGTGCGGCCTAACAATGCTGAAACTTCGGAGCCGGCTTGCGAGAACCGGAAAATGTTGTCGATGAAAAGAAGCACGTCCTGATTGCGCTCGTCGCGAAAATATTCCGTCATGGCGAGCGCGGAGAGCGCGACGCGCAAACGCGCGCCGGGCGGCTCGTTCATCTGGCCGTAAACCAGCGCGACCTTCGATTTGCTCAAATCTTTTTGATCAATCACGCCCGCTTCGCTCATTTCGGTGTAGAGATCGTTGCCTTCGCGCGTGCGCTCACCCACGCCGGCGAAAACGGAAAAGCCGCCGTGGCCTTTCGCGATGTTGTTAATCAATTCCATGATGACAACGGTTTTACCAACGCCAGCGCCGCCGAACGCGCCGACCTTGCCGCCCTTTGAGAACGGACAAATCAAATCGATCACCTTGATTCCAGTCTCGAGAATTTGCGTCTTCGTGTCCTGCTCGGTAAGCGATGGCGCAGGTCGATGAATTGGATAGCGCTTTGTGAATTTTACCGGCCCCCGATTGTCGACCGCGTCGCCCGTCACGTTGAAAACGCGGCCGAGTGTCCCCTCGCCGACTGGCACCGTGATCGGACCGCCGGTGTCGCTCACCGTCATGCCACGCTTCAAACCTTCGGTCGACGACATCGCGATCGAGCGCACCCAATTTTCACCGAGATGATGTTGGACTTCGAGCGTCAGCTTCGTCGGGTTGCCGCTCACTTCGTATTCGATTTCGAGCGCATTATAAATATTTGGCAACGCGTTTCCCTTCGGAAATTCCACGTCCACCACGGGACCGATGATCTGCACGATGTTTCCTGTGTTCATAAATTTTTTATGTCGATCTAAGCGCCCACCGCCATTTGCGCGGTCGCGATTTCGAGCAGCTCAGTGGTGATGCTGGCCTGTCGCATTTTGTTGTACTCAAGAGTGAGGTCCTTGATGAACTGCACCGCGTTATCAGTCGCGCTTTTCATCGCCACCATGCGCGCGCTGTGCTCGGAAGCGCGCGCGTCCAAAATCATTTGGTAAACTTGATACTGAATGTAATACGGCAAGACCGCGTCGAGCACGGCTTCGGAAGTCGGTTCAAAAAGATAGCCGACCAGTGGATCGACATCTTTATTTTCTCCTTCGGCCGATTCGCTTTTCGGAAGCTCGAAGCTGCTGATCGGCAATAAAGTTCGCGCGAGCGGCCGTTGACTCATTGTGTTGATGAACTGCGTGTAGAGCACCGTCACTTTATCGACTTCGCGATTTAAGAATTTTTCCGTACAAAATTTCGCGATCGGCTTTGTTTCGACAAATGTCGGCGCATCTTTCAATTCAAAATCCGCGAGCAATTCGCGTCTCGTCCGCACGACGAATTGCTTCGCTTTGCGACCAGTCACCACGTAAGTCGTTTTGTCGGCCTCGAAATGCGCAGCTTCGCGCAACAAGTTCGTATTCAAAGAGCCGGCGAGCCCTTTGTCCGTGCTGATAACCAGAACGAGCTCCTTTTTCAATGGGCGAACTTCGAGCAGTGGATGTGTTTGCGGATCGGTGCGTCGTTGCAATGAAACCAAAACCTTGTTCATCAAACTGGCGTAGGGGCGGCCGGTCAAAGCGTGCTGCTGCGCCTTCCGCATTTTAGAGGCGGCGACCATCTGCATTGCTTTGGTCAGTTGGCCGATGTTACGAATCGATTTGATCCGGCGCCGAATGTCTTGCGTGCTTGCCATCTGATGTCTTAGACGTGCCTAAGTAATCCCTTAGACTGGTTTCGTGCTCTTAAAATCTTCCAGCGTCGCTTTCAATTGGTCCTCGAGATCTTTGTCGAGCTGCTTCTTGTCGCGAATGGAGCGGAGCAATCCTTCCTTCCGCGTTTGCAAATAATCCTGCAGCTTGGTTTGGAAGAGCTTCACCTTGTCGACCGGGACGTCATCGAGATGTCCGTTTTGCATCGCCCACATGATGGCGACCTGTTCTTCGACCGGAATCGGATTGTATTGAATCTGCTTGAACAATTCGACGATGCGTTGACCGCGCTCGAGTCGCGCCTTCGTGGCCGCGTCCAGATCGGAACCGAACTGCGCGAACGCCGCGAGCTCGCGGAACTGCGCGAGATCGAGCTTCACTTTGCCGGCGACTTGTTTGATCGCTTTGATTTGCGCGGCCGATCCGACGCGACTCACAGAAAGACCGACCGAGATCGCAGGACGCACGCCTTGATAAAATAAATCCGTCTCCAAATAAATCTGGCCGTCCGTGATCGAGATTACGTTCGTCGGAATGTAGGCCGATACGTCGCCCGCTTGCGTCTCGATGATCGGAAGCGCGGTGAGCGATCCGCCGCCGAATTCTTCCGACACGCGCGCGGCGCGTTCGAGCAAACGCGAATGCAAATAGAAGACATCGCCCGGATACGCTTCGCGACCGGATGGACGTTTCAACACGAGCGAAACCTGCCGATACGCTACCGCGTGCTTCGACAAGTCGTCATATATAATGAGCGCGTCCATTCCGTTGTCCATGAACCACTCACCCATGGCGGCGCCGGCGAACGGCGCGAGATATTGATTCGTGGCCGTGTCCGACGCCGGCGCGGAAACAATCGTCGTGTAAGGCATGGCGCCGGCTTTTTCGAGAACGGCGAGCGAGCGCGCCACGTTTGAATTCTTCTGACCGATCGCAACGTAAATGCAATAGAGCGGCCGATAATCTTTCATTCCGCCTTCTTCGGCCGCTTTGTTCAAGCGCGCCTGGCTGATGATTGTATCGATAGCGATTGTCGATTTTCCGGTCGCGCGATCGCCGATGATCAACTCGCGTTGGCCGCGGCCGATCGGAATCATAGCGTCAATCGCCATGATGCCGGTCTGGACCGGTTGACTCACGCCGCGTCGCTTGATGATGCCGGGCGCAATTTTCTCCAGCGGATAAAACGTTTCGGTTTTGATCGGGCCTTTGTCGTCGAGTGGCTGGCCAATCGTATTAACGACGCGGCCGAGCAATGCTTTCCCGACCGGCACTTGCAAAAGTCTTCCGGTCGTCTTGGCTTCGTCGCCTTCGGAAATTTTCGTCGAATCGCCGAGGATAATCGCGCCGACTTCGGTTTCTTCGAGATTGAGCGCGAGTCCGAACACACCGTTCGGAAACTCAATCATCTCATTGAGCATGACGTCGCTGAGGCCTTCGATGCGCGCGACGCCGTCGCCGGTTTCACGCACGACGCCGACGTTGCTCTTGGTGGTCGAGGTTTTCAGCCCCGCGATCTGTGTTTCGATTTCTTCGAGAATGCTGCTCATAATTGTCGATCTTGTTTTATGTCGATCTTAAAGTTGTTGCTGCAAACGTTGCAGACGCTCGCGCACGCTCCCGTCCCACACGTCGCTCCCCACGCGAATGCGCATGCCGCCGATTAATTTTTCGTTCACAAGGAACTCTGTGCTGAGATCGTTGCCGTATTTGCGTTGCAGGTTTGAGATAATTTGCTCGCGCGTTTTTTCATTCAACTCGCTCGCGCTCTCGATCGTGGCGTGACGTTTCTCGACTTCGAGCCGGAGCAAGCGTTTGTAGTTTTCGAGGACCTTGATGTAGTTGCGCGGCTTCTTCTCGATCAGCGATTGGGTGAGCGACGCAATTTTTCCACGATCAAGCTGGCCGTCCGTAAAACTGGCGCGCAACAAATCACGCGAGAGCTGACGAATTTCTTTGTTGATCTTCATGACGCAAGCTGGCGGCTGGCCTCTTCCTGCAATCGGCGTTGATCGTCCGACGTGAGCACTTTGCCTGTAACTTTCGCGGTGGTATCGACCACGAGCCGGCCGAGCTCACGCTTCAACTCGGACATCGTCCGCTCATGCTCGATCGCACTGGTCTGGCGCGCTTTCGTGATGATTTGCTCGGCGGCGACGATCGCTTCCTGCTGTTTGCGCTCTGCGAGATGCGCGCTGCTTTCGCGCGCGGCGTCGATCATCTTTTGCGCTTCGGCGTTGGCTTTGGCGAGAATTTCCGCGTGACGCTGTTCGGCTTCGGCAAGTTGCTCCTTGATTTTCTCCGCGTTCAACTGCGCTTGCGCGATTTGTTCGCGGCGCTGTTCGAGGATGGCCAGGATCGGTTTGTAAGCGAAGCGGCGCAGAACAAGCGCGACGATTACGAAGCTGATAACTTGCGAGAGAAAGAGCCAGGGATTCCAACCGAAAGTTTCGGCTGTGTCCTTGGCCGCATCGGCGAAGCCGCCCGCAGCGAGAATCGTAGCGTACATGTCGATCTTGGGTCCGGGAAAATCTTCCCGCTATTTAACGAGAAAAAGCGCGTAGAACACGATCGCTTCCGTAAAAGCGATCGCGAGAATCGCCTGCACTAGAATCGGAGTGGCCGCGCCGGGATTGCGCCCGACCGCTGACGACGCGCCGAGGCCAGTCAGTCCGACGCCGATGCCGCAGCCCATGGCCGCAAGGCCCACGTGGATGTTTCCGCTCATCTCTGCCAGTATTGGTAGTATCATATTTTCTTTGGTTGGTTTCGCGATCACTGCGATCGCCGAAATTTTTTAATGGTGCGCCGCCGCTTCGTGTCCCGGTTCGTGTTGCGCGATCAAAAGTGTGAAGACCGCCGTCAGCAACATGAACACTAATGCCTGCACGATGCCGACGAGCACTTCCATAAAATAAAACGGAATCGGAATAAGCCACGAAAGCATCGGCACAATGTTCGACATCGATTCGAGCATGTTCTCGCCCGCGTAAATATTTCCGAAAAGGCGGAAGCTCAGCGAAATCGGCCGGAACAAGATCGACACAATTTCCAGCCAGCCGACCATGAAGAAAATGCCGATCATCGCGATCTTCAAAACGCCGGACGTCTCCCCTTTCGGGCCAAAAATGTGAAATAGAAATCCGCCGACGCCATTGGCCTGGATCGCCCAGATAATCCAGAGCGCGAAAAATATCAGCGCCATCGCCGAGGTCATGTTGAGATCGGCATTTCCGCCGCGCAGCAGCGGATGATCGACATGGAACTTGTTCGTGGCGAAGTCGTGATGTCCCCAGCCGATTGTGCCGACGCCCGGAATTAATCCGAACCAATTCACGAACAGAATAAAAATAAAGATCGTGGCAAAGAACCAAAACGTCTTCTTGACCAAATCGCGGCCGATAATGCTCTCAAGAAAATTGTAGAGACTTTCCACGAGCCATTCCCAAAAGTTTTGCGCACCGCTCGGGATCGGCTTCACCTTGCGTGTCGCGATTTGCGCGAAAACGATAATTCCAACGGCTACGATCCAGGTCACGAGCATGGAATTTGTAACGGCGAACTTCCCGATGTGAAGAAGCACATCCGGTTTTAGCGGGAGCGCTTCCTCCTTGGCCGGTTCCGCCGCGAATGTCGACGTGGCAAACATCGCGCTGCCAAAAAGCGCGAGCGCTAAGATCGACATACGAAATGGAAAACGTTTAGGCATGCGGGTTGGTGTAAGGCAGCGGCCGATGTCTCCCAATGGGGGCGCGCCAGCTGCAAAAACCTTGGCGCGCAACACAAAGGCTTGCGCCGCGCTTACCAAAGCGCGTTTTGTCGCGATGACAAGCGACTTTCCGAAAATTTCTGCGCTAATCGAGAGACGCTACCAGTTTTGTTTCCGCTGCGTTTGCTTCGGGAATCTGGAGCCAATTTTCGAGCCGCTTTTTCAATCGCTGCATCCCCTCGCCACTCTGCGCGGAAACATCAACAATCTCCGTGGACGAAAATCTTTTTCGCAGCGCGTCCAGATTTTCCGGCGCGCCCGGCAAATCCATTTTGTTCGCCACCACGCACCATGGGCGTGTCGAAAGCCTTGCGTCGTATAAATCAATTTCGCGCCGCAAGTTTTGCAGATCTTCGATCGGATTGCGGCCTTCGCTTCCCGCAACATCGACAACAAAAAGAAACAAGCGGCACCGCGTGATGTGCCGCAGAAAATCGTGGCCGAGCCCGACATTTCGGTGCGCGCCTTCGATCAGCCCGGGAATGTCCGCGACCGTCGCGCGCCGATATTCGGAAAATTCGAGCACACCGACGTGCGGATGCAGCGTCGTAAACGGATAAGCCGCCACTTTCGGTCGCGCTGCGGAAAGTTTTCCGAGCAATGTGGACTTGCCCGCGTTCGGATAACCAATCAGCCCAACATCGGCGATCGTGTGGAGCTCAAGCAAAAAATGTCCCTGCTCGCCTTCTTCGCCTTCGGAGTATTGCACCGGCGCACGATTGCGCGCACTTTTGAAATGCACGTTGCCCTTTCCCCCTTTGCCGCCCGCACAAAGAATAAATTCCTGACCGTCGCTCGTAAGATCGACAATGAGTTGCAAGGACGATGCGTTGCTCACTTCTTGCGGCGCTGCGTAAACCATTGTCCCGACCGGAACCTTCACAACTTTCGGGACCGCGCCCCGACCGTGCATTTTCTTTCCCATCCCGTGCCCGCCATTTTTCGCTTTGATGAGCGACTCGTAGAAAAGATTCGTAAGATTATCCGTGTGCGAATCGGCGCTCAGAATTACGTCGCCGCCTTTGCCCCCATCGCCGCCATCAGGTCCGCCTTTCGGGACAAATTTCTCGCGTCGAAAACTTACACAGCCGCGCCCACCGTTTCCCCCTTGCGCAAAAACTTTGATCCGGTCGACGAACATCCTAGATACTGTAGCGGCGGTCTACGACCGTCGCTCGGATTAATGCGACCCTCATAAAGCACCGCTACAGAAGAGTTTCGTACAGTTTTCTCGTTTTCTGCGCAATCGAGCTCCAGCTAAATTTCTCTTCAGCGCGTTTGCGACCGGCTTTGCCAAACCTTTCGCGCAATTGTCGATCTTGCATGAGCTGATTGATGCGCGCGGCGAGATCGCGTGAAAACTTTTCCGGATTTTTCGGAGCGAAAGTTGTCTCATCGGTCTGCTCGATCGAAACAAGAAACCCGGTCTCGCCGTCGACCACGACTTCCTTGATTCCGCCAACGGCCGTGGCGACGACGGCGGTTTCGCACGCCATCGCTTCGAGATTAATGATACCGAACGGTTCGTAGATCGACGGGCAACAGAAAACAGCGGCGTGCGAATAAATTTCGATCGCAGTTTGTTTGTCCACCATTTCCTGAATCCAAATGATGTCGGAGCGTTTCGTTTTCGCGTGCTCGATCGCCTTGTTCATTTCCTGCGCGATCTCGGGCGTGTCGGGCGCACCGGCGCAAAGCACGATCTGAAAACCGGGATCCATGAATTGGATCGCGTTGACGAGATGGACGATTCCTTTTTGGCGCGTGATGCGGCCGACGAAAAGCAGGTACGGTTTCTTTATGTCGATCTTGTGACGCGCGAGCGCATCGGTCGTTTCGACTTTGCGGTATTCATCGAGATCGATGCCGTTGTAGATCACATGCAAGCGTTTTGGATCGACATGAAACAAGCGCTCGATGTCGCGTTTCGTTTCGCCCGAAACCGCGATGACGGCGTCCGCCATTTCGAGCGCGGTCTTTTCCACCCACAAACTGAAATCGTAACCGCCGGCGAGCTGTTCGCGTTTCCATGGCCGCAGCGGTTCGAGCGAATGCGTGGTGATGACGAGCGGTATTCCGTAATTTAATTTCGCGAGGATCCCGCCGAAATGGCTGTACCAGGTGTGACAATGCACCAGGTCGGCATCGATATTTGTAAAATTGAAAGCGTTACATCGACATAGCGCGCCGAAGACAGATTGCAGCGGCTTCGGACAAGTGAACGCGCTGGTGTCGACTTCGAAGCCGGTGACTTTGAGATTTCCTTTCTCGAATTTCTGATCGCCAAAGCAGCGCACTTCCACCGGCATCGTCTTCGCCAACTCGCGCGAGAGATAATCGACGTGCACGCCAGCGCCGCCGTAAATGTGCGGCGGGTATTCGTTGGTAAGGAAAAGAGCTTTCACGCGAAATTATTTCGCAGCGCGCACTAGCAGCACCGGCACTTCGGCCTTGTGCCGCACTTCATTGATGGTGCTGCCGTAAAGAATATCGCCGAGCAGACGGTGGCCATGCGTCGTCATCGCAATCAGATCGCAATGTTCTTCGTCCGCGGTTTTTAGAATCCCGGCCGACGGATCGCCCAGCGCCAGGTGCGTCGCCACAGTCAGGCCGCCGCCACGTAAAGTTTTCGCGGCGCTTTCGAGGTAGGCGCGATCGTCTTTCATTTCCTGTGAATCGGCGAGCTTGAGCTGTTCGTAATTGCGCGCCACGAAACCATCGGCCACATGCACGAGCAATAATTGCGAGCCGTGAATTTTGGCGAGCTGCGCGACATGCGGCAGAAGCGATTGGTCCGCGTTCGTGTTTTCAAGGGCGACGAGAATTTTTTGATACATAAACAACGTCAAAACAACCGCGAGAACCACGCGGTCAGACCGACCCAGTCACACAAATATTTCACGTTCAGCAGAACGATCACGGCCGCGGTAAGCCAGGCCAGAGATTGCAGCCAGCGCGGCGCGACAAACTCGCCCATCTTTGCGCGATCGCCCGTGAAAAGAACGAGCGGAATAACGGCGAAGGAAAGTTGCAAACTCAAAATGACCTGGCTGAGCACGAGCAATTTCGCCGTGCCGCTGGAGCCATAAAATGCAGTCACGATGACAGCCGGCACGATGGCCACGAGACGCGTAATCAATCGCCGCAACCACGGACGCAGCCGAATATTGAGAAAACCTTCCATCACAATTTGGCCGGCGAGCGTCCCGGTGAGCGTGGAATTTTGCCCGGAAGCGAGCAGCGCGAGCGCAAACAAAACGCTGGCGAGCGACACACCGAGCGTCGGCGAAAGCAGTTTATACGCGTCCTGAATTTCCGCGACGACCGGCTGGCCCGGTCTATGAAATGTCGCGCTCGCCACGATCAAAATCGCGGCGTTGATGAAGAGCGCGAACATCAGCGCGACCGTGGAATCAATCGTGGCAAATTTGATCGCCTCGCTTTTACCAGCGGAGTTGAGCTCGTATTTGCGCGTCTGCACGATCGACGAATGCAGATACAAATTGTGCGGCATAACGGTCGCGCCCAAAATTCCGATCGCGATATAAAGCATTTCCGGTTTGCGCACGATGTCGGCCCGCGGAATAAAACCGCCGAGCACGGCCACGACCGATGGTTGCGAGAAAATGATCTCGAACAAAAAACAACCGCCGATAACAAGGATGAGCACGATGACGAACGCTTCGATGTAACGAAATCCTTTGTTCTGCAGATACATCACGGCGAGCACGTCGAGCGCGGTGACGCAGACGCCGATGAGCAGCGGAATTTTGAAAAGCAAATTCAGCGCGATGGCCGATCCGATTACTTCCGCCAGATCGCACGCGCAAATTGCCAGCTCACAAACCATCCAGAGCGCGATGGAAACAGCCGGCGAATAATGATCGCGACACGCTTGCGCGAGGTCGCGCTCCGCGGCGATGCCGAGCCGCGCGCAAAGCGATTGCAACAGGATCGCCATTAAATTCGCAAGCAGAATGACGCTGAGAAGCGTGTAACCGAATTGCGAACCGCCGGCCAAATCGGTCGCCCAATTTCCCGGATCCATGTAACCGACCGCGACGAGATATCCCGGGCCGGAAAACGCGAGCAGCTTTCGCCAAAATCCAAAACGCGCGACGTTGATCGTGCGATGGACTTCGCGCAGGCTCGGATCGCCGGCGGAAATTCGCCAGCTCTTTTGGCTGGAGACGGGCTCGGACATCGCTGAACGGTCGTTAAAAATCGCCGGACGCGCCAGCGCGAAAACGATTGCGCGATTTTCGGGAGGCAAAAAGCTTTTCATGCGCCGCGTCACAGTTTCAAATCAGCGCATGCCGCAACGTGCTCCAGAGTTTTTGGTTTTGGCGATGGACATTGGCACGTCGTCGACCCGGAGCGCACTGTTTGATGAACGCGGAAACCGCATCGCGGCGACGAGCGCGAGCGAGAAATATGCGGCGCGTTATACCGTCGATGGCGGCGCGGAATTAAAGCCGGAAACATTGCGGCGCGCAGCCGAGTCTTGTCTTCGCCAAACGCTGGCCGCGCGGACAAGATCGACATTGTTGCGACGCGTTCCGATCGCGGTGATCAGCGGCTCGGGTTTTTGGCACAGCCTGTTAGGCTTGGACAATCGCGGCCGCCCAATCACGCCGATCTTTACCTGGGCGGACGCGCGCTGCGCCGATGACGCGCATCAACTGCGCGAGAAATTTTCGGAGCAAAAAATCCACGCGCGCACCGGTTGTATGTTGCGCGCTTCGTTTTGGCCGGCAAAACTTGTATGGCTGCGGCGCACAAAGCCGCGCTTGTTTTCGCGAGTGGCGCGCTGGGCCTCGCCGGCTGACTGGATCTTCGCGCAAATGTTTGGCGCAACCGGTTCCAGCCAATCGATGGCCAGCGCTACCGGCCTTTATAATTTGAAAACGCGAACGTGGGACGAAGAACTCTGCCAGTACTGCCGCGTAGATGTGGATCTCTTGAGCGAGATTACCGATCGTTCCGTTTCCAGCTCGCGCATTCGAAAAGAATTTCGCGACGCCCAAATTTTTACCGCGATCGGTGATGGCGCGGCGAGCAATCTTGGTTCGGGCGCGAGTGGCGGCAATCGCGTTGCCATCAATATCGGAACGAGCGGCGCCGTGCGCATGATCAAACCGCGCGGCAATCGACATGTTCCGTTCGGATTGTTTCGTTACGTGGTCGATGACGCGCGCGAAGTCGTGGGCGGCGCGATCAGTAACGCGGGAAATTTGCGCGCCTGGGGCCTGCGCGAGCTGCGCGTGGACAAGATCGACATGTCGCGTGCGGGCGCGGCCACTGATCCGCTCACGGTGCTGCCTTTTTGGGTGAGCGAACGCGCGCCGACTTGGCCGGAACATTTGCCGGGCGTCATTACCGGTCTCACGCAGGCGGCGCGCGCTCCGCAAATTCTTCGGGCCATCGTCACGAGCACCTACTATCGGTTGGCGGATATTTTGGAGTTGATGGAAACGACAGCCGGCCGGGCGCGCGAGATTATCGTCTCCGGTGGCGTAGCGCATTCGCCGGCGTCGCTGCGTTTGCTGGCCGATGCACTCGGTCGCAATCTCACGATCTGCGAGGAACTCGAAGCCTCCTTGCGTGGCGCTGCCATGCACGGTCTGGAACGATTCGGCCGCGCGCTTCCGTCAACCGCAAAAGGAAAAACAATTCAGCACGATCGCGCGCTTGCTGCGCAACATCGACAACGCCGGCAACGCCAAAACGCGCTCGAGAAATTGTTGCGCTGAAAATTTACTCAGCGCGACGTTTGCACCGCGAGGACCGCGCCGGGCTCGGCGTGGATCGTAATCGCGATCGGACGGCAGCAAACTGTGCAATCTTCTATGAGCGATTGATTACTTTGCGATGTGTCAACTTGCAGCGGGAATGATTCGCCGCAATGCGGACACGCGATCTCGGTCTCGACGATGAGCTCCAAGCTTTACCGTTCCATTCCATCGGCCTCGACCGTGGCGGAAGCGGGCGCGTCGCTTAGTTTCTTGAAATGCAGTTGGCCGACGCGGCGACCGTCAGTTTGCGAAATGGTGACGAGGTAATGGTCGATCTTGACCTGTTCGCCTTGTTTCGGCAGATGCCCGAGCAAATGCGTGACGTATCCGCCGATCGTGCTGACATCGGCGCTTTCAAGCTCCAGTCCGGCCAGATCGCGCAGCTCGTAAAGTCCGAGCGCGCCATCCACCGAAAATTCGTTTTCGTTGATCGTGCGAAACTCTTCCTTCTCCGTGTCGAACTCGTCCTGAATGTCGCCGACCAATTCCTCGAGCACGTTTTCGAGCGTGACCATGCCGACGGTGCCGCCGTATTCGTCCACCACGATGGCGAGGTGCGCGTGCTTGCTCAGGAATAAATTGAGCAGCTTTTCCAGCGACATCATTTCGGGCACTGGCATCAAATCGCGTTTGATGCGCAACAAATCGGGCTGCGGATCGCGCATCATCGGCACGAGCTCTTTGATGTGAATGAGGCCGATCGCGTTGTCGAGATGTCCGCGGCAAAGTGGAAACCGCGTGTGCCGTGAAGCGAGCGCCTTCTTCACGTTCTCTTCGAAGCTTTCCTCAAGATCGACATACACCACGTCGCCGCGCGGCGTCATGATATCGCGCACGACGCGACGGCGCAGATCGAGCGCATTCATTAATAGATCGCGCCCGAGCGGCGAGACCTCTTCGGATTCGCCGCTTTGATCGAGGATCAAACGCAATTCTTCTTCGCTGTGCGCCAGCTCCTTGCCCGAAACCGGCTGGATGCGCAGCAATCCTTTCAAGAGAAAGTTGGAGGATTTGTGCAGCATCCAAATGATTGGACGAAACACTAAATAAAATGCGCCGAGTGGTCGGACGAGACGAAGCGCCACCGGGAGCGGGCTGTTGATCGCGGTGTATTTCGGGGCGAGCTCGCCGAAGACGATGTGCAGGAAAGTGATGCCGGCAAAAGCGAGCGCAACGGAAACGGACGTGACGATTGCGTGCGAGTGAACATTCACCAGCGCGAAGAATGGCTCGAGCATTTGCGCGAGAAATTGTTCGCCGATCCAGCCCAGCGCGAGACTGGCCAGAGTCACGCCGAGCTGCGTCGCAGACAGATACGCATCCAGATGCCCGCGCACGTGCTTCACGAAATCGGCGCGCGCACTTCCTTCTTCCACGAGCGCGTCGAGCTGGCTGGCGCGTACTTTCACAATGGCGAATTCACACGCCACGAAAAATCCATTCAACGCGACCAGCGCAGCGATGGTGGCCAGTTTAACAAAGAGCAAGCCGGGCGAATCCCATTGCACGATCAGCGCATCGCCGATTGGCGTCATCGCAAAAAAGAAGATCGACATATTCATCACGCGGATGCGTGTAGCCACCGGCCTGTGGCCGGTCGACGTCGCACAGCGACGTGGCTACAAATTTGCTACCAGCTGGATTTTGTCACGCCGGGAATAAATCCCGCCGAAGCGAGCTCACGGAAAGTGAGCCGTGAAATTTTAAAGCGCCGAATAAAAGCGCGGCGGCGGCCGGTCACTTCGCAACGGTTAACCACGCGCGTGGGACTGGCATCGCGCGGCAATTGCGAGAGGCCCGCGTAATCTTTCTTCGCTTTCAGCTCCGCCCGCAGCGCGGCATATTTCTTCACCGTCGCGCGTTTGCGGTCGTTGCGATTGATCCAGGAGGTTTTCGCCATAAGGAAGCGCGCAAAGTAGCGAAGACAGGCTAAATTGCAAACGCTTTTCCATGTTTCCGCTGCGCACAAAGACCCTGCCCGCCTCCGCCGCTGAGCTTTCGGATTTGATCGAGAAAAGCCTGCGCGAAGTGGTCGAAGCGTCGGCGAATTTCGTGCGCGTGAGCGATCGCGCGTATCCCGAGCTTGAAGAAATTCGCGTCACGCTCGACGGCGCGACCTTGCGCATGCCGCCGCCGAAACCCCCGAAGCCGGTCGGCTCCTCTTCACCGGCGCTACACGCAAATCGCATTGCGTTTTCCGGAAAAGAAATGTCGATCCAAGGCGCGCAACTCAACGTTGTCTTCGACGCGTCGAATGTCGAGCTGCATGAAAGCCGGGAAGTGAATGGCGATATTGTTCTGGTTTTGCAACGAGCCGCCGACGGCAAGATCGACATAAACATTTCGAAGCGCGACCTCGAAGATGTTCTGACCGCGCTGGCGAGAGCTGAAGCGAGCAAACGCGGCGTCGCGATCGAACATGTCGATCTTGTGCTGGAAACGCGCGGGCCGCGATCGATTGGCGCGGTCGTCAACGTGGCGGTGCGCAAAGCTTTCTTCAGCGCGAAGATCAAAATCGCAGGTCATCTCGACATCGACGATCAACTGCTGGCAAAGCTTTCGAATCTTTCCTGCAAAGGCGAAGGCGCCATCGGGTCGCTCGCCTGCGGCGTGCTCACGCCAATCTTGCAGCGTGCGAACAATCGTTCCTTTTCGCTCATCGCCCTCCCAATGGGCGAAGTGCAATTGCGCGACGTGCAAATCGCGGCAGGCGACCAAATCTCGGTGCAGGCGCGATTCGGTTCGCGCGCGTAATTTCAAATGAACATCAAAATCGGTTTCGATATTCAATTCGAGCTGCCTCGGGCTACGCCGATGATCTTGATGCTTTTCGTGCATCCTTCGCGGCATGTCGATCTTCGCAGCGAAGAACGATTGGTGATCGAGCCGGACGTTCCGCTAAAAAAATATGTCGATCTTTTCGGCAACGTCTGCGGACGGATTCTCGCGTCGCCGGGAATTTTGCGGCTCACGCTCGATGCACTCATTGAAGATAGCGGACAGCCCGATGCACGAGTGCCCGATGCGCCGCAGCATAAAGTAGAAGATTTGCCAGACGACGCGCTGGTGTTTCTCTTGCCCAGCCGTTATTGCGAGGTGGACAAGCTGAGCGACATCGCCTGGAAACTTTTTGGATCGACAGCGCCCGGCTGGCCGCGCGTGAAAGCGATCTGCGATTGGGTGCACAATCACATCACCTTCGGCTACCCGTTTGCCGATCCCACTAAGACGGCGTTCGAGGCTTATGAAAACGGCAAAGGCGTTTGCCGCGATTTCACGCACCTCGCCATCGCGTTTTGTCGATGCATGAACATCCCTGCGCGCTATGTCACCGGTTATCTCGGTGACATAGGCGTCCCGCCGGATGTGAATCCGATGGATTTCAGCGCGTGGTTCGAAGTTTATCTCGGCGGGAAATGGCACACCTTCGATGCGCGCCACAACGTTCCGCGCATCGGCCGCATTCTCATGGCGGTGGGCCGCGACGCGGCGGATGTCGCCATCACCACGAATTTCGGCAGCGCGACGCTGAAGAAATTCGTCGTCGTGACCGATGAAGTGAAGTGAGCCGCGCCTAACGACGACCGCCAAGCACGCCGCCGACTGCGCCGGACAAGCCGCCACCCACTCCTCCGCCTACTCCGCTTCCGAATCCACTGCTCGATCCGAGACCGGAGCCAAATCCAGTGCGCAGCGAGATGGTCGTCGTCGCATGAGTCGCGGCCGATGACGAATTCGGCGTGGTTGATTGCGCGGGATTCTTCGTTGCCGGAACGGCCGCTTTCTTCACCGCCCGCGCTTTCTTGCGAGTAATTGCGGCCACGCGAGTCTTCGTAGAATTCAAATTGGATACAACTTTGGCAGTCACTCCATTAGTCGTGCTGCCAACGCTCGAAACCAAAGCTGCGGCCTTCGCAACGCCCGCGATGCTTGTGTTCGCCGCGGGATTTTGGTTCGACGCCAAAGCGCTGGAAGTTCCGGGCGCTCCGTTTGGAATTGCGGAGTTAGAAGAGAGGCCGGCCGGTGACGCGTTCGGTTGGCCAGTGGATTGCGCAGCGAATCGTGGATCGACTTGTTTTTGGGCCAACCCAAGCTGCGCATTTCGCGGCGCGGCGATGTCGGCAGGCTTCCCGTAGAACGATTCACGCGGTGATGAAAAAATCTTCCAAAGCGCCTCCGCGCTGTTGAAAAAATAAATTGCGCAGGTCAGGCCGCCGAGAGCGGTGAAGACTGCGAGTAAAAGCGTAACGCGATCGGTGCGGTGATCACCCAGCGGCTTTTCCGGGGAAGGATAATCCTGCAACGCAGCGGAATATTCGGACGCGCGCGTCGTAAGATCGACATACCCGGGGCGCGTCGATCCTTCCGTGGTGAAGGCGTTCTGAAAATCGAGCTGCGGCATGATTTTGCGGTGGCGTCTATCAAGTGTTTGGTCCATTCGCAACGTTTTTACGCAGCACGAATTATTCCTCCGACGCGATGCCGAAACGAATTGGCGCGCAATTTTTTCGCTTTACGGATTCAGATTTCGGGGCAATACAGGCGCGTTACGTAATCAAGATGCGTTCCCCTCATTTAAGTATTGCAGCAACGACCGCGCTCCTCGCCGTTTCTACAGCAGTCAGCTTTGCCGGTTCGTTTCCGGTGAGCGGACCGACTGTGCCCGGCACACAAGGGCGGATTCGCTACGGGATCGCTTTCGCCCCGGCGGACGCGCCGCTTTCCGTCAAGCGCGCGATTTGGGCGGGAAACCAATTGCGCGGCAAGCCGTACCGCTACGGTGGCGGCCATCATTCTTTTTACGACAAAGGTTACGATTGCTCGGGCACAATTTCCTACGCGCTGGCCGGCGCCGGCCTGGTGCGCTCGCCCATGAGCTCATCGGAGTTTCGCCGTTTCGGCAGTAGCGGCCGAGGACGCTGGATCACGATTTACGCGCGCAATGGACATGCCTTTGCCGTGATCGCGGGCCTGCGGCTCGACACCACGCCGTACGATAATTCATTCCGGCGGCACGACGCTCCCGGTTGGCAAGTCGCTTTCCGCGCGCCATCCGGTTTTGAAGCGCGACATCCGGCGAATTTGTAGAACCGCCTCATTTTAAGGCGCGCGTTCCGCTGGTGCACCGACGCGCCGCTGTGATATTTTCTGGCTGTGAAGTGGATCGCCGGTATCTCGATCTTTTCCGCGCTTTCGCTCGCGGCTTTCGCCCAGGATCAATTGCCGCAAGAGCCAGAGCCTAACGAGTCTGACATTGAGCCGCCCTTGCTCATCGGCAATGAATTACCGGAACCACCGCCGGCAGAAACCGCGGCAACTGCGGAATCGAATCGCGATTCAAGCGTCGAGCAGCTCGAGAAGGATCTGGCGCGCGCGCAAAAATCGGCCGCGGCCGGTCCGCATCTTTATCGAATCGGCGTCATCGCCAAAGTCGACATGGAAGACCGCGCGCTCAAAGTGGTGCGACTCGAGGCCAAGATCGACATAACGCGTGCGCAAAACGCGCTGGAGGAATTCGCGGCGCAGTGTCTTCGCTTTGAAAACGGTGAAATTTCGCTTCTTGAATTTGCCGCTGCTCCTTCGGCGCTCGCCATGCCGCTTGCCAAAGCCGAGACCAGTGCGGCGGCCCTAAAGCGCGCCGAAATGGATGCAGCCGTTCTCAATCTCCAACGTCAGCAGAAACTTCTCGCCGCGGGAGTCGGCCGAAAATCGGACGTGCATCGCGCCGAAGAAAAGATCGCGACGCTGAAGCAGGAAGCAGAGTGACGAACGAGCCTGCGCTATTGCCTGCTCAAGCGCCGAAACAACCACGCGCCCAGAACAAGGAACAGGACGTTCGGAAACCAGACGAGAAGTTCCGGATGCCATTTCGGATTCCCGCGCAACGTGTCTGCGATGATGACGAAAAGAAAATAAGTGATGGCAACAATCAACCCCATCGCGAAACCGATCGACGTTTCGCGCCGGTGCGCCGTCACGCCCAGCGGCACGCCGATCAAGGCAAAGGCGAGACAGGAAAACGGAAACGAAAAACGTTTATTGATTTCGGTGCGACTGGCGCTGCGCGCGCGTCTGTCACCGCTGCGCAGTTGATCGAGCAATTGTTCAAGCGAAAGCGCAGAGCGGCTGGGCTGTTTCTTTTCCTTCTCATACAATTCGTCCAGGCTGATCGGTAACGTGCCTTCGGCCATGTTAATTCCATCGCGGATCTTGCGCAGATCGAACGGGTCCTTCTCATCGCGCTGCTGATAACGCGCATGATAAAGATGCATGAGGATGCGTTTGTTCGCGAGATCCGCCTCGAGCATTCCGCTTTGCGCGTAGGTCACGCGCATCGGCACCGAATCCTTGTTCATCTCGAAGACAATAATGTTGTGGAGCTGGTTGCCGTCCTTTTTGCCGACGTAAATTTTTCGACCCGGAAATTGATCGATCACCTGATCGCTGCCGAAAAGCGCCATCGGATTTCGCGTGGCCAGATCGAAGATGGTGCTGCGCAATTTTTCCTGAGCGGCGGGTGCGACCTGCACGTTGAGCCATAGACAAACCGCCGTGCAAATGATGGCGATCGCGGCCAATGGAATGCAAACCCGCGTAATGCTGACGCCATTTGAGCGGAGCGCGATCAATTCGTTATCAGCCGAGAGTCTGCCGAAAACGAGCAGCACCGCCGTCAACAATCCCCACGGGATCGTGAAAATAAGCGAGAATGGCAAAACGTAAGCGATGAAGCTGAAAAGATATTCGGCCGGCACATCGTGATTCACGAGCAGCGGAAGAAGCTTGCGAAAGATGTTGCCGACCACGAGCACGAGACTCAACACGACGATCGCGAAGAGCACGTTGACGAGCAGTTCGCGACTGACGAAACGATCGAGCAGCTTCATCGTTCTGCTTGTTAGTTCGATTCGAGGCCGCTGACAAGTGCTGCTAACTTTGCTTTCACCGGAACTTTGCTAACCTGATCGACGCATGAACAAGATCGACATGTACGATGTGGCCATCGTCGGCGGCGGACCGG
The DNA here is from genome assembly GCA_041167045.1 of Verrucomicrobiota bacterium. Classification (GTDB taxonomy): domain Bacteria; phylum Verrucomicrobiota; class Verrucomicrobiia; order Chthoniobacterales; family UBA10450; genus CATPCN01. Next base: position 39,248 of record JBEEGW010000011.1, on the reverse strand, counting down.
CCGGAAGCACGGCTGCGACCTTGCTCGCGCGCGCGGGTCGGCGCGTCATCGTGCTCGAACGCGAAAAGTTTCCGCGCTTCCACATCGGCGAATCGCTTCTTCCATTCAGCATGCAGACGTTCGATCGGCTCGGCGTGCGCGAGAAACTCGATCGCGCGTTCCTGCCAAAGTACGGCGGGGAAATCATGGCAGCGTGCGGAACACGCGGCGTAAAATTTTATTTCAAGGACGGCTTTCGCTCGCAGCGCGACCGCGCTTATCAAGTCACACGCTCGGAATTCGATCAGCTTTTACTCGAGCACTCGCGTGAGAACGGCGCCGAAGTCCACGAAGAAACCGAAGTGAAACAAATCGATTTCGCGAGCGACGGCGTCAAGATCGACATAGAGACTTCCGCGGGCGCAAGATCGACAATCACCGCGCGCTATCTGCTCGATTGCAGCGGCCGGCAAACTGTGCTCGGCAATTTTTTCGATCTCAAAAAGACGTACGATCATCTCCAGAAATTCTCCGTCTTCGCGCATTACGATCACGTCGATCGATTGCCCGGCATCGACGCGACCCTCATCCGCATGGTGCGCGGGCTCGATCGCTGGTTCTGGATGATTCCCCTCACCCAAACGCGCACGAGTATTGGCGTCGTCATGGACACGGCGAAGTTTCGCGCCTTGAAACTTTCGCCGGAAGTCGCGTTGGAAAAATTCATCGAGGAGCAACCGCTCATGGTCGAGCGCATGAAAAATGCCGAACGCGTCTCGCCAATTTATTCGGCCGGCGACTATTCGTATCGCAATGCGAAACTGTGCGGAGATCGCTGGCTGCTTGCGGGAGATGCGGCCGGATTTATCGATCCGGTTTTTAGCAGCGGCGTTTTTTTGGCGATCATGTCGGCGGAAAAAGCAGCGGACACATTAGATGAAGTGCTGCGCGATCCCTCACGGAAGCGGCGTTTATTCAAAAAATATTCCCGCACGGTCAACCGCATCATGGACATGTATCTCACGTTCGTAAACTCGTGGTACAGCGGGAAAGAATTTCTCGAAGTGTTTCTCAATCCCACCGAGACGATGCAAATCGCCGCCGCCGTCAACGCCGTGCTGGCCGGCAATGAAGGGAAAAGTTTCAGCATCAAATGGCGCATGTGGTTGTTTTATTTCTTCGTGCGCGCACAGCATTTTCTCGCGTTGTCGCCGCGGCTGTCGCTCGTTCCTCAAAAAGAAGCGCGCGCCGCGACGCGCGAGCCAGTCGCAGCCGCTGCATTGTGATTTTGCAACAAGCAAAACGCGCGACCGCGCTCATTGCCTTCGGGCTTTTTTTGTCGATTGGTCTAACGAGTTGCCAAAATCTTCTGCGCTATCACCTCATCGAGCCGGCGCGCGATTGGCAGGCGCGCAGCGGTCAACTTCTCTATCGCGGACCGAAAGTCAGATTGATCGGCGAAGTGCTTGTTCGCTATTCCAAAGCGGGCGACTTCGAGCTGACGTTAACAAAGGGGCCGGGCGTGCCTCTGTTCACGCTCCATCAGAATGCGGACTTCGCGCGCGTGCAGGGTCCGCTCGCGCGCGGCACGTGGTCTGGTCCGGTGGCGCATGCACCGAAGCGATTGCGCGGATGGCTCGCGCTGCGCGAAGTGTTGATGCATACATCTGATGCAAGCGTGAAGCACTCGGAAGGCGCCGAAACTTTCGTCTTCCAGTTTTGACCTGCGCAGGTTGAGACGCGAATCTCGGGTTCGTTTTCCTTATGGCCCTGCATCTGATCATCGCGCGACTTGTCACGGAACGGCGCCGGCTTCTCTGGAGCGTTGTCGTTCTTCTTTCCGCCGCCTGCATTTTTGTTCTCGTAACCAAGCTGCGGCTTGATACCGAGGTGCTCAATCTTTTGCCGAGCGGATTTGAATCGGTCGAAGGCCTGAAGATTTACAATCGCGATTTTGCGCAAGTCCGGGAGCTGACGTTCGCGCTCGTTTGCCAGCCGGAAGATGTCGACAAGCTGGAAGATTTCGCGCCGCAATTTGCGCAAAGATTGCAGGCGCAGCCGTGGTGCGCGCGCGTACTCTCCGGCGCGCCAATTGAAACGCCGGAGGGAATTCGCGATCTGCACGGGATCGCTGTTCCGCTGTTGTTGAATCTCGATCCGAAAACTTTCGACGACACTATGTCGATCTTGGGTCCGGAGAAAATTCGCGACCGGCTGCATCGCTTGCACGAAGAGATCGAGGCCGGGTCGCCGCGCCCCGAAATTGAATTGGGGCTCGATCCGCTGGGGCTCGTCGCGCCTGCCTTGAAACCGTTCGCCGGAAATGCCGCGATCGAAGAAGACCAGCCGCTCACTTCGCCGAACCGCACCATGCGAATTTTTCTCGCAGTCACGAACCAGCCGGGCATCGGCGCGTTCGATTGCCAGCGATTGATGCGCCAAGTGAATTCATTTCGTGCGAGCGCACATGAAGGCTGGGATGGCGGACCGCTGCAAGTGCTTGTGACCGGACGCTCGGCTTACGTCGCCGAAATTTCTTTGAGCATGCGCCACGACATCATCGCGACGGTCATTGGCTCCGTTCTCTTGGTCGGCGCGGTTTTTTTTATTGGCTTTCGCCGCTGGCTGCCGTTGCTCGGAATGGGCGCGTCGCTTTTGCTTTGTTGTCTCGTCGCCCTCGCCGCCGGCCTGCTTGTTTTTCATGAGCTGAACATGGTAACGGTCGGATTTTGCGCGATTCTGATCGGGCTCGGTGTCGATTTTGCAATTTTGATTTTCGGGCGCTACCAGCAAGCGCGCGATGAAGGCGTCGCGCACAAGGAAGCGGTCAGTGTGTCGATCGCGAGTCTTGGCCGCGCGATTTTTTTCGGCGCGCTCACAACCGCGGTCGGATTCCTCGCGCTGTTGCTGAGCGGCTCGGCCGGATTCACGCAGCTCGGCGTATTGATCGCAATTGGAATTTCTTTCGCCGGCATTTTTATGACAACGGTCTTCTTTCTTTTCATTCCGCAAAAAAGTTCGCCGCGGCGTCACGATTGGATTCTCGCGCTCGTGAAAAAATACCTGCGCTGGTGCGTTCGCCGTCCGACGCCGATGCTCGCCATCGCGACGCCGATTCTGTTGATCGCAAGCGCGATCGCAATTTCGCCGCGGCCGGCGCTGCCGTTCGACGTGAGCACGCGCGCGATGGAACCGAAACATAGTCAGGCGGGCGACGCGCTGAAAACGATTATGCAAAACATGCCGGCGCGATGGGAGCCGGTGCTCGGCATGGTGCATGCGGCCGATCAGCAACAATTGCACGACTACTGGCAAACGGTGCAGGCGCACTGGGCCGACTTGCAAAAAGCGGGAACGATCAAAGGTTTTTCCACGCCCGCCGCGCTCGCGCTTTCGCCGCGGCGAATGCAGGAGAACCGAGAAAAGTTGCAACATGTCGATCTTGTCGCGGCGCGCGATGCACTCAGGAACGGACTCGAAGCGGAAGGATTTACACCGGAAACATTCGCGCCGGCGTTCACACTGCTCGATCAATTAAAAAGCGCGGCAAACATTTCGACTGCTTTGCCCGATTGGCGCGCGCAATTGCCGCCATCATCGAGCTGGTGGTTTTTGATCGATCGCTATTTCGCGCATGATCCGCTGCTCTCGACCGGTTTTGTGACAACGACTGCGCCGGTTGAAACGCAAGCGCAAAGAGAAATGCTGCGACGCGTCATGCCCACGCCCGGCGTGCCGATGAAGCTTTCAGGTTGGAGCTTCACGCTGACCGATCTCGTGCCGTGGTCGCACCGACAATTGCTTCTGATCAGCGCGTTGATGGCGCTCTTCGATGCGACTCTGCTCGCGATCCTTTATCGAAATGCGCGGTTGTGGTTGATTCAAGTCATCACGCTCGCGCTCGCCATCGGCGGCATGATTGCATCGATGAAGCTGCTCAACATCCCATTGAATCTTCTCAATGTGCTCGCGTTTCGGCTGGTGCTCGCGATCGGCGTCGATTACGGAATTTACGTGCTGCTTGTTTGGCAAAAAACGCGAGAGCTGGAACACGACGTGGGCGGCGTGCTGAAACCGGTCGTGCTCGCAGGTTTGACCGCGATCGCTGGTTTCGGTTCGCTCGGCATCGCGAATAATCCTACGCTGAGCGGACTCGGCATCGCCTGCGCGCTCGGTCTTTCCTGGAGTCTCGGCGCGACGGTCTTTTTCACTTTGCCGGCGGCGGCGGCGTTTGCACCGAAGGCATGGCGCGAAGAATCGGCGCAAGTTCCGTCCTTGCAAAATTCCGAACATGTAAGATCGACATGAACGTTATGAGGCAATTTGGAATCGTAGCTGCGGGATTCACGTTTCTTGTTTTCGTTTCGCTCGCGAGCGCACAGCAATTAACTCCGGCCGATGTGAAATCGTTGCTCACGCGAGTGCGCGAAAAGCGCGCGGCTGCTCCGCAACTGCAAGCCGATTTCCAAGAGGAGAAAGAAGTTCATTTGCTGAACAAGCCAATCTCCAGCTCGGGCAAGGTTTGGTTTCAATCGCCGAACAAATTTCGACGCGAAGCGAAAGGCAATTCGCCGAGCGTGACCGTGAGCGATGGGCAGCAGCTCTGGATTTATTATCCGAAATTTCAATCGGCCGAGCATTACTCGTTAGGCAAACGTTCGCCGCTCGATGCCGGCATCGCGGCGATCACGGCTGCGCTCAATTTGCAAAACATCGAGGCGACCTATCACATCACCGCGACAAAAAAAGAAAAAGGTTATGTGCTCGAGCTCGTGCCGCGCACGCCGTCGGTCAAGAGGCTTCTGCAGCGTTTCCAAATCACGATCAACGAACAGCTGCAAGTTGAGCGCACGGAAATGCTTCAGCCAAATGGCGACCGAATCGTGACGATTTACACGAATGAAACTCGCGCGCCGATTCCAGGATCGACATTCGAATTTACGCCGCCGGCCGGCACTGATGTGACGACGCCGCTTGGTCACTAAAGGTCCAAACTTTCTCGACTCACGCGCTCGCGCTGATTAAAACCAGCGAACGAACGCCATGCCCCTGCGAAGAATTCTTTTCGTTTTGGCGATGGCGATTTGTTTCGATCAAACGTCCTTCGCGCAATCGAACGCGACGGAATCGGATGAAACAATCGTCTCGCACATTCCGCGACAACGCGTCAGCTCCCGCGGGATCGTTGCGATTGGCTACAGCAAGCGGCGACAAATTCTCGAGATCGAATTTACGAACGGCGCGATTTATCGCTATCTCGAAGTGCCGGCTTCCGTTTATCGCGCGCTGATGTCGAGTGACTCGAAGGCGCGGAATTACGACGACAATATCCGCGGGGTCTATCGTTCTGTGCATGTGCGACGGCGCGCGCAATGAGTCGGGAACACAAACTTCCGCGGCGCGCAGTTTTCGTTCTGACGCCCGAGGAGAAAAGGACGGTCGTGTTTGTTTTGTGCGCCGTCATTCTCGGGCTAGCCGCGAAACATTATCGCGATGCGCATCCGCAACTGCCGGCCAAGATCGACATAAAGCATTCGCGCTCGCACTCACAGATCTATCGCCCCTCGCCTTCGCCAACGGCGATGGATGAGTAAGATTCGGCGTGCTGCTTACTTTGTTTCCAGCACTTTCATCGCGGCGTTGTGCCCGGGAATGCCGCTGACAGCTCCACCGCGCTGCGCGCTCGAGCCGCACAAAAAAACATTTTCGAATTCGGTTTCGACGCCCCACGTGCTGGCTTGCTCTTTTGTGGTGGCGAATGGCCAGGTCGGCGCATCGTGAAAAATGTTACCGTGATACATGCCTAACGACTCTTCGATATCGACCGGGCTTTTGCTTTCGATACACGGACTGCCATCGCGTGCGACGGCGAGACAATCTTCCAGTGGTTCTTCCAGCCACTGGTTCATGCTCTCGAGAAACTTTTTCTGCGCGCGTTCTCGCATCGCGTCGTTGTCTTTCGCAAACAACGAATAGGGCGCATCGAGCCCAAACAACGTCATGGTATGAAAACCTTGTGCGCGCAATTCCGGCGCGAGAATGCTGTCGTCGGTCAGCGTGTGACAATAAACTTCACATGGCATTTTCTCCGGCACGTGTCCTTTGGCCGCTTGCTCGTGGCTGGCATTCATTTGTTCGTAACCCTCATCGCTGTGAAACGTGCCGCACCAGGCTTCAGTGGCTGAATACTTTTTCGCTTTCAGCTTCGGCAATTTTTTCAAGAGCATGTTGATCTTGAACACACTTCCCTCATCGATCGCCTCGGGCTCATAAGTTTCGCCGGCATATTTCGCGAGCACGTTGCGGCCAAAGTTAACCAGAACAAATTTCGCTTCGACGCTTTGCCGTTTTCCATTCGATTCGAACGCGATCGTTTTTGTTTCGCCGCTAAGATCGACAGACCCAAGATCAACATTCGTCAAGAATTCCGCGCCCGCTTTTCGCGCCGCGTTTTCCAATTCACCCGCAACTGCTCCCATGCCGCCGACCGGCACTTTCCATTCGCCGGTTTTGTTGCCGATCAGGTGATAAAGAAAACAGCGGTTCTGCACGAGTGATGGCTCGTGCGGATGTGTGAAGACGCCGATCTTTCCGTCGGTCAGAACGAGGCCGCGCACGAGATCGTTTTCCAAATAACGCTCGATTGCGCGGCCGAGCGGTTCTTCGGCAAGACTGCGCCACGCTTCGCGCGAGACATCATCGAGATCGAAACGTTTTTTGAATTCATCTTTCGCGACGAGCGGCTCGAGCATCGAGTCCCACGAATGCTCGGCAAACACGCGCGAGAGATTGTAAAACTTTTGCATTTGCTCAAACTCGCGCTCGCTGCCCGTAAGATCGACAATCGCCTGCCGGCTTTGCGCATCATCGACGTTGCTGATGAGCAGGCCTTCATGTTGACCGCTCTTAATATAAGGAGTGAACGATCCGGTGGCGCGACGGCGCAGCTCCAGATTCAATCCGAGATCGCGAATAATTTTTTCCGGAAACAAACTGACGAGGTAAGAATAACGCGAGAGCCGCGCCTCATAATCCGGGAAGACTTTCTGCGAAGTCGTCGCGCCACCGATGTAATCGTTCTTCTCTAATAAGAGTACGCTCAACCCCGCGCGACCGAGATAACTCGCGGCCACCAGACCGTTGTGGCCCGCACCGAGAATGACGACATCGTAAAGCGATTTCATTTGCACTCGCCGCAGACGGATTTCTTGCCGCTCACACAACAATGTGGCACATGACAAAAAGTGAATCCGGCAAATTTTCTCGGCGAGCTGAAGCGGCGAAATGTTTACAAGGTCGCGATCGCCTACGCGATCGTGGCGTGGCTACTCATCCAGGCCGCTTCGATTCTCTTCCCGACTTTCGAAGCGCCGGCCTGGGTGATGAAAGTTTTTGTGACCGCGATCATTTTCGGATTTCCAGTGGCGCTGATTTTTGCCTGGGCCTTTGAAATTACGCCGGAGGGAATTAAACGCGCTGAAGATGTCGATCCTAACCAGTCAATCACACATAAAACGGGACGAAAACTTCTCGGCATAACCATTGTGCTCGCGCTGATCGCGGGCGCTTTGTTCGCTTACCAATTCTTGTGGAAAAAATCCGCGGCGCCTGCGGTTGCTGCTCAAACATCGACGACAGCATCATTAGCCATTCCGGAAAAGTCGATCGCGGTGCTGCCTTTTGAAAATCTGAGCCGTGATCCGGAGAACGCGTTTTTCACCGATGGCGTGCAGGATGAAATCCTGACCGATCTCGCCAAAGTCGCCGATCTCAAAGTGATCAGCCGCACGAGCGTGATGCAATACAAGAGCGGTGTGCAGCGCAATCTGCGGGAAATCGCGCAGCAGCTCGGCGTGGCGCACTTGCTCGAAGGCAGCGTGCAACGTGCCGGTGGCAAAGTGCGCGTCAACGCGCAGCTGATCGACGCCCGCACCGATGCGCATCAATGGGCTGAGAATTTCGATCGCGACATCGCCGACGTGTTTGCGATTCAAAGTGAGATCGCCAAGGCGATCGCCGATCAGTTGCGGGCGAAACTCTCGCCGACTGAAAAGAACGCAATCGAACAGAAGCCGACTTCCGACGTGACCGCGTTCGATCTCTACAACCGCGCCAAGAATATTCTTTTAACGACCAGCTTTAACGCCAATGTCCAGTCTCTCTATTTCCAGGCAGTCGATCTTCTCAATCAGGCAATCACGCGCGACGCGTCATTTTTTGAAGCTTACTGCCAGCTGGCGTACGCGAATGACAATCTTTATTTCCTCGGAAACGATCACACTCCGGCCCGGCTGGCTTTAGCCGAGTCCGCGATCCAATCGGCTTTTCGATTGCGTCCCGATGCCGGCGAAGCGCATCTCGCCCGTGCGGAAAATCTTTACCGCGGCTATCTCGATCTTGATGGAGCGCTCGCCGAATTAGAGATCGCGCGCAAAACTCTGCCGAATGATTCGCGTGTGCCGGAGCTCACTGGCTACATTATTCGTCGTCAGGGCAAGCAGGAGGAGGCCATCAAAAATCTTCAGCGGGCGCTGGAACTTGATCCGCGAAACTTTTTCATCCTCGAGCAGATTGCTCTCAGTTATCAAAATCTGCGTCGCTATCCCGAAATGGCAGCAATGCTGGACCGCGGATTGACCATCAAACCGGGCGACGTCGAAATCAGCGCCACTCGCGCATTAGTGGATCTCGATTGGAAAGCTAATCCACGCCCGTTGCATCAAATGCTTCAGTCGCTGAATTCCGAAGAGATGAAAAACGTGGCCGACACCTGGTTTCTTTGTGCGATGGCAGAGCGCGATCCGGCCGCGGCCGAGCGCGCCTTATTAGCTTTAGGCGAGACGGATATTGGAAACGACGCCGTTTATCTCAGTCATGAACTTGCCACTGGTCTCATTGCCCGCTTGAACAGAAACGAAACAAAAGCGCGTGAATCGTTCACTGCCGCACGAGCCAAACAGGAAAAACTTGTGCAGCAACAACCGAATTGGGCTCCGGCGCTCTGTATCTTGGGGTTAATTGATGCCGGGCTCGGTCGAAAGGAGGAAGCATTGCAGGAAGGGCGCCGCGCAGTCGATCTTCTTCCAGTGAGCAAAGATTCAATCAACGGGGCGCACATGATTGAGTACTACGCGATGATCGCGGCATGGGTCGGCGAGAAAAATTTGGCCTGCGAACAACTCAGCAAGGCGATTCAACTCCCCGGGACGGTCAGTTATGGTCAGCTGAAACTGATGCCGTATTGGGACCCGCTTCGCGGCGATCCGCGCTTCGAAAAAATCGTGGCATCGCTCGCGCCGAAGAATTGAAGTTCGATCCTTGTGAGTTTTGGATTGTTTGCAGACGAATAATATTCCTGACCGATGGATCCATTCAGTTACCTCTCCGTTCTAATCTCGATCGTGCTCGCGTTAGGGATGACGCGCGTGCTTGCCGGCGTGGGCGAAATGTTGCAGGCGCGAACACGTCACCGCATTTACTGGGTGCACATCGTCTGGGTGGTGAACCTATTTTTGTATCTGGTGGTGGCGTGGTGGATTTTCTATCGCTGGCGCAACCAGCAACCGTGGACATTTTTCCTGTTTATTTTCGTCCTGATCTCCCCCACCATTTTATATCTGGCGTCGCTGATTCTTTTTCCGCCCGAGTCTCAGCTCGACGAAGTGATCGATTACAAAACGCATTATTACGCGAATCACCGCGTCTTTTTTATTCTCTTCGCCCTGTTTACGCCGATCGACATTGTCGATTCGCTGCTCAAAGGCATTCCGCATTTCCTGCAGCTCGGGCCGATCTACATCATTAGCGCGATGATGTACTTTACTGGCATGGCGATCGCGGCGCTGACGCGCAACGAACGTTATCACCAGGTCTACGCGATTTGGTTTTTTGTTCAGACCATCATCGCGAGTTTCGCCATCTTTCACACGCTGATCTGAACGTAAGATCGACAATCGACCTACGGGCTATTCACGATTGTGATCGTTGCGTTGGCGCGCCACGGCAATTCGTATCCGGAGCCGTTCGCTAACATCATCGTCGCGCTTTCATTTTGTTCTCGCACGTGATCGGCGATCGCGTGCAGCAATACCGTGGCTGACGATTGCCCGGCCGCAATCGTGACCCGGCCGAATGACCCGCTCAATGTGTAATCGCTACCGTTTTGCGCCTTGCCGCTCATCGAATAATTGATGGTGATCGGTTGCGAGAGAATGGCGGAACTGGAGAACGTAAACGTCGCGTCCTTTCCTTCCACGATCTGAGTCGGCGCCACTGAAACGTTGATCGTCGGGGTAGCTGTCGGGGTTGGCGAAGGTGTCGGAGTCGGCGTGGGTGACGGCGTCGGGATCGGTGTAGGCGTTGGAGTCGGTGTCGCTGTCGGCGATGGTATAGCGCTTGGCGTCGGTGTTGGAGTCGGAGTCGGCGAACTTGTTTGCACATTCACGACCACTGCGTCGTAGGCCACGGCGTGAACGCGATCATCCGCGCTCAATTCAAATGTGTACAACCCCGATTGCCCGAACGTGACCATCGTTGTCGCCGCGTTCGCATTCGCAAAATTCACCGGCGCCGGACCGGAATAAAGTTTCCATTTGATCGCCGCGCTGCCGCTTGGATCGACAATTGTCCCGTTCAACGTTGTGCTGAGAACATCGACATTCTGATCTGCCCCCGCATCAACGCTCGGCGCGCCGGGCGAACGCGGACCTTCATTCGGCCCGGTGGTTTGAATTACTTCAAAATTGCTGACGTCGATCGTGGAAAGATTACTGAATGCATTCGCGGCAAACCGGTCGTCCGGCGAGACCGAGATGGAAAAGAATCCGCCACTGTTGTCGGCCACGATGGCGCCGTATTTTTTGAGCGCGAGACAGATTGCTTTTTCTTCAATCGTCCAGCCGCTTGGAATCAGGAAGCTGGCTTTCAATCGCAGGCGTTGACCCATCGCAGGATAATTTGTCGATGTCGCCGGGATCGAGGAGGCGAAATGATTCGCGGGATAAATATATTCGCGGCGCGTTTTGGCCACGCACAAGCGCAAAGCGTGCTCGACCATGCCGCGCTCGCACTCGTCGTAACGCGCGACTGCGGGGAACATCGGCAACCCCGCAGCGTCTCCCGAGGTCCAGCCAGCGGGACGCAATGCGTTCGAATTCAAATCGAACTTCGCGCCGTTCGAAGCTTGCCAACCGTTTTGCGTCAACTTCGTCTGCCACATTTCCCAAATTGAACCGGCACCCGGCGCGACGATGATTGCGTGACGATCACCGCCGACATTCGTCGCGTCCATTTGCCATTGCTGAAGCGTCAGACCGTTTGTGTCTTTCGGCCAAGTCTCGATCGGCATGTTCGAAGGGATCGGATAGCGCCCGTTTGGAAATGTTCCGCCATCGAGATCGGATTCATCCGGGTAATCGAGAAATGGAATCGTGATGCGCGGCTGATTATCCGGCACGAGCACGAAATTCATTTCGTAAAATGCGCGCAATGTTTGCCGCGTCGAAGACAAGTCGGCCTTGATTTGTGCGATCATCGCAGCCGAGTTTGCAAGAAGCGGACGATGGGAGATGTCTTCGTTCCACGGATTCGTCACCGGGAAAATTTGCATCGCGGAAACGATCGCGTCGGCTTCCGGCGTGTTGAACAATGTCGATGTTATCGACACCGGCGCCGGCCCGAGAATGCGCCCTTCCTGATTAATTCGTTCGCCGCCAGCGCTCGCGACGATCAGCGAGTTGATTGTCGATGTTACAAGCAAGGCGACATGGCCATGCTTCCCTTTTCTCCGCAGTCCTGTCCGAATCATTAATTCATTTCAAATGGCGGAGAAGCCGGTTCAAAAAGCAGCAACATTTGCGCCGTTTGCGGCGACAAGATCGACAATCCTCGATTCTCGCTGCGTTTCCTGTAACATCGGCGAACTCAATCCGATGTTTCCGAAGAACTTCTTCGCCGAGTTGAAGCGGCGCAACGTTTACAAAGTCGCAATCGCGTACGCGATCGTGTCCTGGCTGCTCATTCAAGCAGCATCGATTCTGTTTCCCACCTTCGAAGCACCGTCATGGGTGATGAAGGTGTTTGTTGCGGTGATCGTTCTCGGGTTTCCGCCGGTCCTGATCTTTTCCTGGGCGTTTGAAATCACGCCGGAAGGAATCAAGCGCGAATCAGAAATCGAAGCGGACAAATCGATCAAGCGACACACGGGGCGACGCATTGTGGGAATTACTGTCATCGTCGCGGTGCTGGCGGCAGGTTTGATGGTTTTTCAGCTCCTGCGGCCAAAAGCAGTTAGCAATTCAATTACAAAGGCAGACGCAACGGTTATTAACATTCCGAAAAAGAGCATCGCGGTGCTGCCGTTCGAAAACCTGAGCGACGACAAGAACGCCGCTTATTTCGCGGACGGCATTCAGGATGAGATCCTGACGAAGCTCGCGAGCATTGCCGATTTAAAAGTGATCTCGCGCACGTCTACCGCGAAATACAAAAGTAAACCAGAAGACCTCAAGACAGTTTCGCAGCAGCTCGGAGTTGCGACCGTTCTGGAAGGTAGTGTGCAGAAAGCCGGTGACAAAGTGCGCGTCAATGTGCAGCTAATTGACGCTCGCGTCGATTCGCATTTGTGGGCGAAATCGTACGACCGCGATATGAAAGATGTGTTCGCCGTGGAGAGCGAGGTCGCGCAGGAAATCGCCGATTCGCTCCAGGCGAAGCTTTCGCCTGCTGAAGCGAGCACGGTGGCCTCCGCACCGACGCAAGACACCGTCGCTTATGACCTATTTCTAAAAGGGGACTTCGAATATCGCTTCGCGAGTGCGTCGCTTCGTCCAGAAAGATATGACCAGGCGGCGGCGTGGTACGAGCAGGCAATTGCGCGCGATCCAAACTTCGCCATCGCGATCGCTCATCTTGTCATCTGCAAGCTCAATCGGCATTGGTTTGTAGAGAATCTTACTGCTGCTCAGCTAGCGGAAATCAAAGACATGGCCGAGCACGCAGTGAGTCTCGCGCCACGCGCGGCCGATGCTCATGTCGCTCTTGGGTTATATCATTATTTCGGATTTCGCCACTATCAACAGGCGCTGGCGGCATTTGCTCGCGCCTTAGAGCTCCAGCCGAATAGCGCATCCGCGATCGAATATTCCGGCTACGTTCATCGGCGGCTTGGCGATTGGAAAGTGTGCGTGGCGCACCTAACGAAAGCGCTCGAGCTAGATCCGCGCAACGCCGACGTGGCTGGTAATCTTGGCCAGACCTATGCCCTCATGCGGCAGTGGAGCGCAGCGGAGCGGGGCTGCCGCAATGCTCTCGCAATTGATCCACACGACGTGATCGGCATGCGCGCACTGCTTGTAACTCTGATCAATTCGAGCGGCGGCGTTGCTGATGCATTGGAATTACTCAACAGCTTTCCGCCTGACGAAAAGATTGTCACGACCTCGATCTCCGGGACGATTGCAGGTGTTACGGGCGAACGCGCCTACACCTTTGTTTTAGCCCGAGACTTCGAGGCCGCTTTGAAGGTGTGGGACGCTCCAGCGACAAACGAGATCAGTGAGCGCGCGCGACTCGCGGCGCGAGCTACCATTCGTGTAATCGCAGGTGATCCGGCAGGCGCTAAGGCAGACGGTGACAAAGCGAGGGAGGTGCTGGAGAAGCGCCTACGTGACCGACCTACCGAACTGATCTCGCTTCGCCAGCTAAGCTGGGTCTACGTCGCCCTCGGCCGAAACGCCGATGCCCTCCGCGCTGCTCAGCAGCTCTCCGAATTACTGCCACCCGAGAGAGATGCTTTGCTCGGGACTGCTGCTCTCGGTGGTCTCGCAGAGATTCAGTCCCACACCGGCGCAGGCACGGCGGCGATCGCTACTCTGCGGCGGCTCTTGTCGGTGCCTGCCGGTGAGAGTGTTTCGATCGCGCGGTTGAAGATTGACCCAGTGTGGGATCCGATCCGCGACCATCCCAGTTTCCAAGAGCTACTCACCACGAAGGAGCACATCGGGCCGTGAAGATCGACAGTTTCTTTGCCGAGCTGAAGCGGCGCAATGTTTACAAAGTGGCCGTTGCCTACGCGATTGTGGGCTGGCTGGTAATCCAGATTAGTTCCACCGTCCTGCCGACGTTTCATGCGCCCGAGTGGGTGGTGCAGACACTCGTATTGCTGGTGGCGCTCGGTTTTCCGATCGCGCTCGTGCTCGCGTGGGCTTTTGAAGTTACGCCCGAAGGAATCAAGCGTACCGAAGATGTCGATCTTGCCGCCTCGGCGCGAGAACCGCGAAAGCATGCCTGGATTTTTGTCGTGATCATTGGCGCGGCACTATCAGTCGCTTTGTTTTTCGTTGGCCGATACACCGCCGGAAATAAAACAACCGCAGCTGCGCCTAACGAATTGTCAGCCAAATCGATTGCGGTCCTGCCGTTCGATAACTTGAGTCGTGATCCGGACAACGCCTTTTTCGCCGAAGGCGTGCAGGACGAAATCCTTACTCGTTTGGCAAAGGTGGCCGACTTAAAGGTGATCGCGCGCACATCGACGCAGAAATTTAAGAGCTCGCCGGAAAATTTGCCGGACATCGCGAGGCAACTGGGCGCGCTCAATATTCTCGAAGGCAGCGTGCAGAAAGTGAACGATCAGGTGCGGGTGAACGTGCAGTTGATCAACGCGATGACGAACGCGCATCTGTGGGCGGAAATTTATGATCGTAAGCTGAGCGATATTTTTGCGGTGCAGAGCGACATTGCCAAAACGGTGGCCGACACGTTGCAGGCGAAACTGACCGGCTCGGAAAAACAAATGATGGCGGCGCAAGCGACGACCGACACGACTGCCTACGAGCTTTACCACAAAGGCAGATCGCTTTGGGGAAAACGGGAAGGCGACAACATTCCGAAAGCGATTGCGTTCTACGAGCAGGCGATCACGCACGATCCAAACTATGCGCTGGCGTATGCCGGCCTTGCCAGCGCCCACATTCTGTCCCCTTTTTACAGTGGCGCGGACCGACGCGAGGCGAACTCGAAAGCGAAGGAGGCGGCTCTCAAAGCTCTCCGTCTTGATCCCAATTTGGCCGAAGCTCACGCCGCGCTCGGCAAAGTGCTCTTCTTCGGCGAAATCGATTTGGCCGGAGCGATGCGCGAATACAAACGAGCGATCGAGCTCAAGCCGAACGACGCAGACGCGCATCATTGGTTCAGTAACGACAGCCTGGCGGCGCTCGGGCGATCCGATGAAGCCATTGCGGAGGGCAAGCGCTCAGTTGAATTAGATCCGTTGTCGATAGTCATCAACGCGGACTTGGGCGAGACCTTCTTCTACGCAAAGCGCTACGACGAGTCAGTTAGGCAATTGCGAAAGACGCTCGAACTCGATCCAACATCTTTCTACACGCACTACAATCTCGGCATTGCTCTTCAGGCGAAGGGCGACCTGCCTGGTGCAATTGCCGAATACGAGAAAGCCAGGCAATTAGGCGACAACACGACTGTGTCGACATTTTGCGCGGCGGCTAAAGCGCAGGCTGGTGACAAGGAGGCCGCGCGGCGAATGTTGACCGAACTCGATAAGATCAGTCAGCAACGCGAAGTGGTTGGCTACTTGCGCGCGCTCCTTTATCTCAGCTTGAACAATAAAGAAGAAGCACTGCACTGGCTCGAACAAGGCTACGCGGAACGCGACGGTTCCAATATCTGCTGGATCAAAGTTGATCCTCTGCTCGATCCGTTGCACGGCCATCCACGTTTCGAAGCGCTCGTGCAAAAAGTGGTCGGCGAAAAGAAATGAAGATCGACAACTTCTTCGCTGAGCTAAAGCGACGGAACGTATTTCGTTTCGCGGGATTGTATCTGGTTGGCGCGTGGCTGCTCACTCAAGTCGCGAGCACGGTGCTGCCGATGTTTGGGGCACCCGAGTGGCTTCTCCGCACGATCGTTGTTTTGCTAGCGATCGGATTCGTTCCCGCAGTGATCTTTAGCTGGGTTTTCGAATTAACGCCGCAGGGCCTGAAGCGCGAGGACGATGTGGCGCCTGCGCAATCGATCACTCCGCAGACCGGGCGACGGATGGACCGCATGATCATCGTGGTCCTCGTCTTGGCGCTTGGCTATTTTGCCTTCGACAAATTCGTGCTCACGCCCAGACGCGAGGCTGCGCGTGTGGCCAACGCCGTGACTAACGAGTCAAGATTGGTCATCGACACAAAATCGATCGCGGTGCTTCCTTTTGAAAACCTGAGCGAAGAAAAAGCGAACGCCTTCTTCACCGAGGGCGTCCAGGACGAGATCCTGACCCATCTGGCCATGATTGCCGACTTGAAAGTGATCAGCCGCACGAGCGTGATGCAGTACAAAAGCGGCGCACCGCGCAATCTGCGCGAGATCGCCCAGCAGCTCGGCGTCGCGCATTTATTGGAAGGCAGTGTGCAACGCGCGGCCAACAAAGTGCGGGTGATCGCGCAATTGATCGATGCCCGCAATGACGCGCATCTCTGGGCACAAACCTACGATCGCGATCTGGCCGATGTGTTCGCCATCCAAAGCGAAATCGCCAAGGCCATTGCCGAGCAGTTGCAGGCGAAGCTTTCGCCTAACGAGAAGAAAGCGATCGAGCAGCCGCCCACCACTGACCTGGCGGCATTCGACCTTTACAGCCGGGCGAAGTCACTTCTCCTCATGGCAGGTTTCAGCGCGACGAACGAGCCAGACCGGCGGAAGGCAATTGAACTTCTGGATGAAGCGGTCAAGCGCGATTCGTCATTTTTTGACGCTTACTGCCAGCTAGCCTCTGCGCACGAAAATCTTTACGGAACAAGGGGGTCTGATCATACTCCCGCCCGGCTTGCCCTGGCTGAAGCTGCTCTGCAAGCCGCGACACGGCTCCGACCGGATGCTGCCGAAACGCATTTGGCGCGCGCGCAATATCTCTACTACGGGCTGCGCGACTATGCCGGCGCCCTCGCCGAATTGGAGATCGCGCGGCGAGCGTTACCTAATGATCCGCGTCTCTTCGAACTCACCGGCTACATTCTGCGGCGGCGCGGCCAGCAGGAGGAAGGTCTGCGCAATCTCGAGCGCGCGGTGGAGCTGGATCCGCGCAACTTTTTTACTCTGCAACAAATCGCGCTCAGTTACCAAGGCCTCGGGCGCTATGCCAACGCCATCGCTGCCCTCGATCGCGCGTTAGCGATCGTGCCCGACAACGTCGAAACGCGGGCCAATCGTGAACTAGAATATCTCTGCTGGAAAGCGGACACGCGCCCGCTCCACCAAACGATTGATGCAATCCTCGCCCAAGGACCGGGCGCCATCGCTACCGCCGCGGACGTCTGGTTCGCGTGCGCTCTGGCCGAGCGCGATCCGGCTGCGGCCAAACGAGCACTCGTCGCGCTGGCCGACAATCCATGCTGGGGCGAAGCCCCGATTATTCTGAGCCGCAGTTTTGGTGAAGGGCTGCTGGCGCGCATGACCAAAGATGAGGCAAGAGCGCGCACTGCGTTTGAAGCGGCTCGCACACAGCAGGAGAAGATCGTGCAGGCGCAACCGGACTACGGACCCACGCTCTGCGTCCTCGGCTTAATCGACGCTGCTCTTGGGCGGAAAGACCTGGCCTTGGACGAAGGCCGCCGAGCGATCGCGGTCACGCCGTTGGAAAAAGACGTCGACCACGGCAGCCTCGTCCGTCAATATTTCGCCATCACAGCAGCGTGGGCGGGCGAGAAGGAGCTTGCCTTGCAGCAACTGGAAGCTGGACTGCGTGCTCCCACCGCATCGCTCATGCTGAGCTACGGCGCCTTAAAACTGTTCCCGGTCTGGGACCCGCTCCGCGGCGATCCGCGCTTCGAAAAAATCGTGGCGTCGCTCGCGCCGAAAGAGAACGCCGAGAATTCGAAGAAATGAAGATCGACAATTTCTTCTCCGAATTAAAACGACGAAACGTATTCCGTTTCGCGGGATTGTATCTGGTTGGCGCGTGGCTGCTCGTGCAGGTCGCGGGGACGGTGTTGCCGATGTTCGGCGCTCCTGACTGGTTGCCGCGCAGCATCGTGATTTTGCTCGCAATCGGATTTTTTCCCGCGCTGATTTTCAGCTGGGTATTCGAATTGACGCCGCAGGGTTTGAAGCGCGACGCCGACGTGGCACCCGAACAATCAATCGCGCCGCAAACCGCGCGGCGCATGGACCGCACGATCATTGCCGTGCTGGTCCTGGCACTAGGATATTTCGCCTTCGATAAGTTCGTGCTGAGTCAGCGCAGAGAGTCGCCGGTGGCGGCGGCAAATGCCAAGTCAGTGCCTAACGAAAAGTCGGTCGCTGTGCTCGCGTTCGCCAACTTGAGCGACGATAAGGGGAGCGAGTATTTTTCAGACGGCATCAGCGAAGAGCTATTGACTGTGCTGCAAAAAATTCCGGGTCTGCATGTCGCCGCGCGGACCTCGGCGTTTTCGTTCAAAGGCAAGAATGCGACCGCGCAGGAAATCGGAGAGAAACTGGGCGTTGCGCATTTGGTTGAGGGAAGTGTGCGCAAGGCCGGCGACGTTGTCCGCATCGCCGCGCGCCTGACTCAAGCCAAGACGGGTGAAGAGCAATGGTCGGAAAATTACACGCGCAATTTAAAGGATGTCTTCGCTGTCCAAACCGAGCTTGCCCAAACCATCGTGGGACAGCTGAGCGGTCAGCTCACAAATGGCACGGCAGATCCGGCGGCTAAGGCGGCGATTCAAGCGGAGGTGCAAGCGGCAGAAAAAGGTGGGACGAAAAATGTGGAGGCGCATCAATTGTATCTGCAGGCTCGCTTTTACGAAAATCGCCATTCGGAAAAAAGTGCGCGCGAAGCTCTAGCTGGCTACCAACACGCGACGGAATTGGATCCCGGGTTCGCGCTGGCGTGGGCCGGAGTCGCGGGGACGAATGGCTGGCTTGCTGCGTTTGCGACCGAGGGCGGACAAAAGACTTTCGACGCGCATTTATCGAGTGCGCGTGACGCAGTGACGCGGGCGCTCTCCATTGAGCCTAACTTGCCGGCGGCATTACTCGCCCGCGGGTCGATCGAGACGAATTTCGATTTTAACTGGAACGGGGCGGCTCAAACGTTGCGCAAGGCATTGGCGCTAGCGCCGGCAGATCCGAACATTGTGATCGCAGCGGGCAACCTCGAGATAGCACGCGGAAACACGGATCGAGCACTCGAACTCTATCGCAAAGCAGTCGACTTAGACCCGGTCAACCCTCAAGCGCGAGGGTTTCTCGCCTTTAACCTGGCGGCGACGAAGCGGTTCGCCGAAGCGCGCGCCGAATTCCCGCGCGTGGTAGAGCTGAATCCAGCGGCGCCTTGGGCGCATGCAGGTCTCGGTCTTTCCTATCTTCTCGAAGGCAAATTTGAAGAGGCTGTGGCAGCGACCGAAGGCGAAGCAGGCGAATGGGCGCGGCTCCTGATTGTGGCGTGCGCACGCTGGGGCGAGAAAAAAATCCCGGAGGCAGACGCGGCGCTTGCACAGTTGATCGACGGTTTTGCAGAAACGGCGGCATACCAGATTGCCGAGGTCTACGCGTATCGCGGGGACAGGGATAAGGCCTTCGAATGGTTGGAGCGTGCGCGGCGGCAACGCGACCCAGGTCTGGCCGGTTTGCGGAAAGATCCGTTCCTCCCGAATCTCCGAGCCGACCCGCGCTGGAGCGCATTCCTGCGCAAGATGGGCCTGGCCGACGACCAATTGAAATGAGCGAACGAAATTTTTTCGCTGAGCTCAAGCGGCGCAATGTTTACAAAGTGGCGATCGCGTACGCAGTCGTCGCGTGGCTGATTATTCAGGCGGCGTCGATTCTTCTTCCCACCTTTGAAGCACCAGCGTGGGTAATGAAGGTCGCGGTCATGGCGGTCCTGCTCGGTTTTCCGGCGGCGCTGATTTTTTCGTGGGCGTTCGAGATTACTCCGGAAGGAATCAAACTCGAATCCGAGATCGAACCGAACAAATCCATCGCGCGTCGGACCGGGCGAAAGCTTATTGCGTTAACAATCGCGGTGGCGGTGATCGCAGCCGGTTTGTTCGTCTTTCAAGTGATTCGTGCAAGATCGACATCTTCAACCGCGGCGACGACGATTTCGAACAAATCGATCGCGGTTTTGCCGTTCGATAATCTCAGTCGCGATCCGGACAACGCTTATTTTTGCGAAGGCGTTCAGGATGAAATTCTCACGCGCCTGGCCAAGGTCGCCGATCTCAAAGTCATTTCGCGCACATCAACGCAGCACTTCAAAAGCACGCCGGACAATCTTCCCCAGATCGCGAACCAACTTGGCGTGGCCCACATTTTGGAAGGCAGCGTGCAAAAGGCGAGCGATCAGGTGCGCGTAAATGTGCAGTTGATCAATGCGCAGAGCGACGCGCATCTTTGGGCCGACACTTACGATCGAAAGCTGACTGACATTTTCGCGGTCGAGAGCGAGATCGCCAAGACGATTGCAGAAACATTGCAGGCGAAGATTACCGGTTCGGAAAAAAATTCGATCGCGAAAACACCGACGGTGAATCCGGAAGCGTACGAGCTTTATCTCAAAGGCAGATTTTTTTGGAACAAGCGCTCGGGTGTCGATCTTCGCAAAGCAATCGAGTTTTTTAATCAGGCGATTGCGAAAGATCCGAACTACGCGCTGGCATATGCTGGCCTGGCGGATTCGTATTTGCTCCTGCCGAATTACGGTGGTGCAGCCACGTCAGATGTCATCCCACCGGCGCGGGCCGCGGTCACTAACGCGCTTGAGCTCGACGATTCGTTAGCCGAAGCGCACGCCTCGCTCGGTTTGCTGGACACGCTCGATCTTCATCTCGAACGCGCAATCACGCACATGGAACGCGCGGTGCAGTTGAAGCCTAATTATGCCACGGGACATCATTGGCTCGGGCTCGGTCACCTGGCGCTCGGCCATTTCGACCCAGCGATCGCGGAAGGGAAACGGGCAGCCGAGCTCGATCCGCTCTCGGTCATCATCAATGCCGATTTGGCGTGGACTTATGCGACCGCGCACCGGCTCGATGAAGCGGAGGCGCAAGCGCGCAAAACTCTGGAGATCGATCCGCGCTTTTTCCTGGCGCATTATTATCTTGGCGGCGTGCGACAAGCCAAAGGGCAGTTGCCTGAGGCGATTTCGGAATTTCAACAAGCGTTCGATCTCAATGGCGATTTTTATTCGCTCGCCATGCTGGGTCAGGCATATGCGCGCGCCGGAAACAAAGCGGAGGCGCAAAGAATTCTGGCGCGATTAAACGAGGCAGCGAAGTCGCGTCACGTCTCGCCATACGCATGGGCGCTGTTGTATCTTGGGCTGGGCGATAAAGACCGGGCGCTCTCTGAATTGGAGACAGCGAAGCAACGAGGCGACACGAATTATCTCTTCATGCTCAAGGTCGATACATCGTTCGACGATCTGCGCGGCAATCCGCGCTTCGAAGCGCTCGTGCAGAAGATCGCCGGTGAAAAGAAATGAAGCTCGACAATTTCTTCGCCGAGTTGAAACGGCGCAACGTTTACAAAGTCGCGGTTGCGTACATCTTCGCGGGCTGGGCACTTTCCCAAGGAATCGCGCAGGTCTTTCCGGTCTTTGACATTCCGAACTGGGTGATCCGTTTGATTGTCCTGCTCATAATAATAGGGCTACCGCTCGCGCTGGTTCTGGCGTGGATGTTCGAGCTCACGCCACAGGGAATTAAGCGTACCGAAACCGCCGACGCGATGCCGGCGACTACACGAAAGAAAAAACATGCGTGGATTTATGTGGTCGTTATCGGCGGACTTTTTTCGATCGGATTATTTTTTCTCGGACGTTACAGCGCCGCAACGCAGCAAACCAAATCATCAGGCCCGCCGGCGAAATCGATTGCGGTGCTGCCATTCAGCGACTTGTCGCCTAACCATGATCAAGAGTCATTTTCCGACGGAATGGCGGAGGAAATCCTCAATGCGCTCGCACACATCAAAGATCTGAAGGTCGTCGGGCGCGCCTCCTCTTTTTATTACAAAGGAAAAAACGTTAGCTTGAAACAGATTGGTTCCGAGCTCGGCGTCGCCAACGTTCTCGAGGGATCGGTTCGCAAACAGGGCGAGCAAGTGCGCATTACCTCGGCCTTGAGTCGCGCCGCAGATGGTTTGCAAGTTTGGTCGAAAAATTACAACGGAACACTCGCCAACATCTTCGACCTTCAGGAATCGTTCGCGCGCGACATCGCGGGCGAGCTGAAGGTTGCGCTGTCTGATCCATCCGAAGGTCGTCTCGTAGCTAAGCCGACCGA
This sequence comes from Verrucomicrobiota bacterium, assembly GCA_041167045.1. GTDB lineage: Bacteria > Verrucomicrobiota > Verrucomicrobiia > Chthoniobacterales > UBA10450 > CATPCN01. Next base: position 16,989 of record JBEEGW010000011.1, on the reverse strand, counting down.
CGATGCGCAGGCTTACGCATTATTTATCGAAGCGCAGACTCTTGTTAGCCAACGCGTCGGCGACAGTCTGCCTCGTGCGATTGCCTTGCTTAAGGAAACGACACGACTCGATCCCAATTTCGCGCGCGCGTGGGCGAAACTCGCGGTCGCGCTCGCGGTTGAGCCGCAATACGCTGCCGCCGATTGGCAAACCAATTGGGCGGAGGCGGAACCTGCCGCGCGGCGGGCCATTTCCCTCGACTCGAAAAGTGCTGAAGCTTATGCGGCGCTCGGCTACATTGATTTTTCCCGACGCCGCTATCGCGAAATGGTCGAGCCCGCGCAACGCGCGATCGCCATCGACTCAAACGATGTCACTGCAAATTTCTGGTTGGCAAATCAACTGGCCGCAATGGGGCGCATCGCGGAAACGGAAACAGTGCTTGATCGTGCGCTCGCCGCGGACCCGGCCAATGCTCTCGTCATTTTCTACAAGGCAATGAGCCGCTGGAACCGGAGCGACCAGGCCATGGCAGTCAAACTCGCAAAACGAGCGGAGGCGCTCGGCAGCCCGCTTGCCGGATTGGTGCTTGGATATTCGGCCGCGGCGGACGGCGATCCCGCTTCAGGGGCAGAATCATTCTCGCAGGGTTTCGGTGCATTCAAGAGTGGGTTCAGCAAGGAGGAGTTAGCCCTGATTTTTCGAGGGAGCTACGGCGATGAGGCCAAGCGAAAAGCAGGCCTTGCTATCATCGCCGCACATCCGCATGACCAGTTTGCCGGTACGCTGCTGCTCCTGCTAGGCGAACCCGAACAGTCTTTCGCCTCCTTCGAACGCAATGGAATCGGACTGTCAGATGTTTATTACACTTTTCTCTGGCAGCCGGAGGCTTGGTCACGCAAAGCCCGCCAGCATCCGGCCTTCCAAGATTTCGCGAAGCGGATCGGCCTGGTTGATTACTGGAAGCAGAATCGTTGGCCCGACACCTGTCAGCCGACGCCGGAACGCGGACCGGATACTTTCACTTGCCAATGAACTTCTTCTCCGAGCTGAAGCGACGCAGCGTTTACAAAGTCGCGGTTGCTTATGCAATTGTCGGCTGGCTGATCGTGCAAATCGCGACGCAGGTCTTTCCGTTTTTTGAAATCCCCAATTGGGCCGTGCGCCTGGTCGTCCTCGTGATCGTGATCGGTTTTCCGATTGCAATCGTTCTCGCCTGGGCATTCGAATTGACGCCGGAGGGAATCAAACTCACCGAAGATGTCGATCTTCCAGTCGGGAAAAAGACGAAGTCGCGCGTCTGGATTTACATCGTGATTGTCGGCGCCGCGCTTTCCTTAGGCCTGTTTTTTCTCGCGCGCTACGGTTTTCGAAATGCCGCGACATCACCAGAAGTACCGGCAAAATCGATTGCCGTTTTGCCTTTCGATAACCTTAGCCGCGATCCGGACAACGCTTATTTCGCCGAAGGAATTCAGGATGAAATTCTCACGCGCTTGTCGAAGCTAGCCGACTTCAAAGTAATCTCGCGCACTTCCACGCAACAGTTCAAAAGCTCGCCCCAGCATTTGCCGCAGATCGCTCGACAACTCGGCGTCATGCACATCCTGGAAGGAAGTGTGCAGCGCGCGGGCGACCAGGTCCGCGTCAATGTGCAGTTGATCAAAGCTTCCACCGACGCGCATCTTTGGGCGGACAGTTACGATCGGAGAATGACCGACATTTTCGGCGTAGAAAGCGACATCGCGCAGAAGGTCGCAGATTCTTTGCAAGCAACACTGACCGGCCCGGAACAACATGCCATCACGGCGCGGCCTACTGAAAATGCCGAAGCGCATCAGCTTTATCTCAAAGGCCGATTTTTTTGGAACAAACGAACAATGAAAGATTTCAAGACAGCGATTAGCTACTTCGAACAAGCTGCGAAGGCGGACCCGAAGTATGCGGTCGCTTATGCCGGAATGGCCGACGCTTATGTGCTTCTCCCTTTTTATGGCGGCGATGCGCCCGCCGCGTTGTTTCCGAAAGCGAAGGAGATGGCGATGAAAGCGCTCGCGCTTGATCCAAATCTGCCCGAGCCGCACGCAACCCTCGGCTTGCTTCACGCTAGCTCTGACTTCGATTTTCCCGCTTCAGTTCGCGAACTGGAACGCGCGATCGAGCTCGATCCTAATTATGTGACCGCGCATCATTGGTTAGGTTTGTCGACCTTAACAAGCCTTGGCCAACTTGATCGCGCGATCATTGAAATGAAACGCGCCGTCGAACTGGATCCGCTTTCGGTGATCATGAACTCCGACCTTGGAACAACTTACTGGTACGCCCGCCGTGACAAGGAAGCAGTTGCACAGTCGCGCAAGACTTTGGCGATGGACGAGACAGCTTACTATGCGCACTTCGGTCTTGGCCAAGCGCTCGAGGCGAGCGGCGATCTGCCGGCTGCCATCGCAGAGTACGAGAAAGCGACGCAGTTAGACGACGATCCCTATCCGCTCGCTCTCCTCGCCGCGGCCAAAGCAAAAGCGGGTCAACGCGAAGCCGCGCTCACGATTTTGAAACAACTCGAGACGACGGCGAAACAACGTTACGTTCCCGATTATTCGTTTGCGCTCATTCATCTCGCGCTCGGAGAAAAGGATCAGGCGCTGCAATGGCTTGAATCTTCTTACCAGAAACGGCAACCGGATGTGAACACAATGCGTGTCGACCCTTATTTGCAATCGTTGCACGGGGATCCGCGCTTCGAAACGCTTGCCGAGAAAGTTGTCCCCGAGCGACAATTCACTTCGCCTGTGCCGAAGTAATTTTAGAAATGAAAATGAAGGAGTAAGCCCCGATGCAAAAAATAACGCCATTCCTGTGGTTCGATGGCCAAGCCGAAGAAGCGGTGAAGTTTTATCTTTCCGTTTTCAAAGACTCCAAGCTCATTGCCACCACTTATTACAGCGAGGAAGGTCCCGGACCGAAAGGTTCGGTCATGACTGTCGCGTTCCAATTAAATGGAGAGAACTTCGTCGCGTTAAACGGCGGACCAGAATTTAAGTTCACGGAGGCGATCTCATTTGTCGTCAACTGCGACACCCAGGATGAAATTGATTACTACTGGGACAAGCTTGTCGCCGGTGGCGGGAATCGCATCCAGTGCGGTTGGCTGAAGGACAAATACGGCCTCGCCTGGCAGATTGTCCCAACAGAATTTTGGGCGTGGATTCAGGACAAGGCCGGCGCCAAATCACGCAATGTGATGAAGGCGCTCATGAAGATGGACAAGATCGACATAAACATTTTGCGGCAAGCCTACGAACAAGAGTAAGCGCCGCCGCTTGACTCATTCGCCGAATCCTGTCTCGATGAGCACATGAAAACAAAAACCTTTGGATTAACGCTTGTGCTTTGCTTGTTAGGCAGCCTGGCTTGTTTGGCAGCCAACCCGCACATGGGCACATGGAAGCTCAATGAATCGAAATCGAAAATCCCGGCGGGGATGGGTAAAAACACGATGGTTACTTACGCGGAGCAGAAGGACAAAATTAAAGTCACAGTCGAGGGCGTCGACAAAGATGGGAAACCGACGCACAGCGTTTGGGTGGGCAAGTTCGATGGCAAAGCTTACCCAGTGAAAGGCAACCTGCCTTATAACTCCGTCGCCTACAGAATGGTCAACGACCGCACCAACGACATCACCACGATGAAAGATGGCAAGATGGTTTGGTCGGGCCGGATCACAGTTTCAGCGGATGGTAAATCGCGCACGGTATCGATTAACGGAACTGGCGCCGATGGGAAGAAGTTCAGCGGCAAGGCCGTTTACGACAAGCAGGGATAAGTCCGAACCGGGGCTACCCGCAAGATCGACATAAACAAATTGGTGTAGCCACGTCCCTGTGGGACGTGCGCACGGCGCGCAGCGCCGTGGTTAATTCGCCAGAATCGCCGCTAAGTATTCTTAGCGGCGACGGCTGGAATGTTCGTATGACGCGCCGGCGGTGATGCTAAAACTCTCGTCACCCACTGTGCCGAGGACATATCCGCCTTCTACGTCGCGAGCGAATCGGCCGCTGCCGCTTCCGTAGAAAAAGCCAACTTCACCGTGAACGTTATCGAGCAATGATTTTCGCACGCTCACCACTTCTTTGTACGAATCTTCGGAGAACGAAGCACGCGCGGGGATTGTCGATCTTGCCGACACGTTGGCCATGTCGACTGACGGAAGAAAAGCAGGCCACGTCGCTTCCATGCGATTGAACGCCGCGGGAAAAATGAATGAATTGTTCTCTGCAAGATTCAGCGAAGGAAAACGAATAGACGGACGATTCAACGCGCTGCCGCCAGTGACGCGATCGGCATGCTGCGCGAACGAGGAAACGCAAAGACCAACTGACACTGCAACCCCTGCGAGCGCGCTCCTCATGATTAAGAATTATCGACGAAAATCTTTTCCCCGCAATTACATTCGCGCCGCGACCGCTTCGACCGCCTTCCAATCGTCCGCACTGAGCTGAATCTTCGCTGCGGCCACGTTGTCTTCGAGATGCGCGAGGTTCGCCGTTCCGGGAATCGGCAACATGACCGGCGATTTTTGCAGGAGCCACGCGAGCGCGAGCTGCGCGGCGCTCACGTTGTGACGTTTCGCTTCGGCGTCGAGGCGGCCGCCAGGTTTGATTAACGAACTCCCACTTCCACCCAGCGGAAACCACGGAATGAATCCAATGTTTTCTTTTTCACAAAACGCGAGCGTCTTTTCCGATTTGCGGTCCTCGATGTTGTATTCGTTCTGCACGCTCACGATCGGCAAAACTTTTCGCGCGCGCTCAATTTCCTGCGGCGTCACTTCCGATAACCCGACATGCCGAATCTTTCCGGCATCCTGTGCCGCTTTAATTGCGCCGAGCGATTCTTCCACCGGAACCTTGTGATCGATGCGATGCAATTGCCAGAGATCAATCCGCTCGAGCTTCAATCGCTTCAAACTGTTGTCGACGCATTGCGCTAAATATTCCGGCCGACCGTTCGGCACCCATTGACCGGGGCCGGGTCTCGTTAGGCCTCCCTTTGTCGCAATGATCAAACCTTTCGGATAAGGATGAAGCGCTTCCGCAATGAGCAGCTCGCTCACTTCCGGACCGTATGCGTCGGACGTGTCGATGAGATTCACGCCAAGCTCGACAGCGCGCTTCAAAACTTTTTTCGCGTTCTCGCGATCGGGCGGCCAACCCCACACTCCCTTGCCCGTTATTTGCATCGCGCCAAAGCCGAGGCGATTCACCGAAAGATCCCCGCCAATTTGAAATGTCGATTTAGAAGCCATCGCCGCGCTCACAAGATTTTGAAATCCTCCCGCGAACACGATAGCGCCGCCCGTTAAAGTCGCGCCAAGAAATTTTCGCCGCGTCACGTTACGGGGATATGTCGATCTTGGGTCCGCGCTGAAAGATTTCTCGTTCATCAAATGCAAATTACGTTCAACGCGCGGTGCGTCAACGAATCGGCGCCTCGCACGCGGACATCATAAGCCGCTTATGATGCGCAGTTGAAGCGCCATCAGTTTTTTGTGTTAGCCGAAACGAATCGCAGACGCCGTCCGTGGCCGCTTAAACACGGCGATCGAGCGTCGTGGCGACGGCACATCCGCGCGTTGACGACCGCACCCGCAGGCGCGATCGCCTAAAGGCATCGAAGCTGCTAGGCGAGAAGCAGTGTTGTCCCACTGTCGCGGTTTTAGCCTGGTCGAACTATTGGTCAGCGTCCTCATCATCATGTTGATGTACTTCATGATGTTCGGGCCGGCATCAAAGTACGGACAGGCGCGAAGGAAAACCGCGTGCGCAACCAATCTGGTTCAAATGCATATGGCGCTTTCACTTTTCGCCGCTGAGCATGACGGCACATTCCCCGTGGTGCTTGGTGCCGCAAGTTCTGAGGCTCCATTGAGCGAGCTGGTGCCAAAGTACACTACGGATACGAGCATTTTTGTTTGCCCGGGCGGCAACACCGCCAAACTTCCCGGCGCGCAGCCCTTCGCCAGCCGTCGGATCAGTTACGCATACTATATGGGGTTGAAGCAAAATGACTCACCGGATGCACCGCTTGTTTCAGATGCTCAGGTGAATGTTCACCCCAAGCGGCAAGGTGACGCCACGTTTTCGACTACAGGCAAGGCGCCCGGAAATAATCATCGTCGCTACGGCGGCAACGTCCTTTTTCTAGACGGACGTGTCGAGACTATCGACACGATGGCAACGCGCGACCTGGTTATTCCAAGCGGCGTCGTCCTGCTGAATCCCAAATCTTGATTAATCTATGAAAGAAAAACTGCTCGGTATATTGTTCAAAGGTTTTCTAATTCTTTTCGCGCTGCTCGTGGGCGTTGGACTTTGGTACTATACGCTCGGGAGGAAACCGAAACTCACGGTCTCAACAAAGATCACTGCAAAAGCCGGCTCGCCCTCCTCACACCTGATCGCACCAGGTGAGGTTCTTCTCCTCGTCGGAGGGAAAGCGACGCTTTACGATATGGCTGCAGGAAAGGAAAAATGGTCGACTGATTCCGCATCGGGCAAGAGCGCTCCGTCTCCATCGGTCCGCGCCACTATTGCGCCCGCGCCAGCCCCGGCGAAAACGACAGCCTCAGGAGGAAAGTTGCCGGACAAGATGCTTCAGGCGCGTCTGGATCGGCATACGTCAAAACTACAAACCTGGGCCGTCCAGCTAAACGCCAAGCGCGACAAACTCAACACCCCACTAAAGGTCGCAAATTTTAAAGAAGAAGAAGCAAAATACCAGACGGAGCTGGCTGAGGCGCAAGCGGAAGCCGCGGCTCTAAAGAACTCTGACGTCGTTACACCTCCAGCACTCGGATACGCGATGGAATCCGCAAATTCGCAGTCGCAAGAAGAGCATTCGTTTGCATTTGAACGGCAGGAAGTTTTCTGCACCGGCCCTACCATCTGGGTAGTACAAGGTCACACAATCCGGATGCTGGATCGAGCGAACGGACGCTTGATCAAAGAAATCGGACTCCCGGGCAAATTTCAAAAAGTCATGCATGGTGCAGGTTGCTTTTATGTCGCGGGCGCGGGTGAAAGTGTCGGTCAGCAAGTGACGCGTGTTGCCACCGCTGATGGCACTGTCAAAGCGATCACTATTTCCGGTGCAGCGGCCGCGCAGCGTTTTGAATGGCGAGGCGCTGGCCTGCCCGCGAGTCCCACTGTCCAGTCGCAACGCGCTGAATTCAGCGCGAATGGAGCCGAGTTGGCGCATCTCGATGTCAGCCTGGTTGAAAAGAAAATCACCGAACGCCAGGCCGTGAAAGGCGACTCGGCCACCGAGTGGGAAAATGCAGACAAAAACACCAAGGGCGGATGGGCCAGCGATGCTGCCGTCATCGCGCAGGCGATGTCGAACGACGCGCAACGTGAGGCGACCGGCGGGAAGGAGCTTGTCGACGAGAGTACCTACGAAGTGGTTCTTCGGCGTCCGTTCAATCCCACCATTCCGGATACGGCCTCAGTAAGAGTCCAAGGAAGGCCGGATGTTTTTTCTACCGGGTCTTTCGATCTGGTTGTCGCCGGTCGAACATTGATCGCCTTCGATCATACCAACAAAAAATTATGGGAATCGAAGCTTGCTTTCCCCGCTCCCGCGCCATTTCTGGTCGATGACGAATCGGCTGGCGGCACAGCAGGCACAATTTCACAGCCATGTCTGGAAGACGACAAACGTCTCTACTTTTTCGACAAAGGCTTTCTCAGCGCGTTTGATCGCAATACCGGAGCGACGGTGTGGCGTCTTCCGAGCGTGGGCATCAGCAAAATCCAGCTCGATTCCGGTGGATTACTCGACCACGGCCCTGTCCTTTACGTCACCTCAGCCAACGGCAGCGCGGACACTCTCCAATATTCGCAACAATCTTCCGGCCCGAGTTTGCCGCTCCTGTTCAAGGTCGACGCCTCGAGCGGCAAGATTTTGTGGAAAGTGGAGAAATACCAAGACTGCTTTGTCTCCGGCGGCAATGTCTATGTCACGCTGGAAACGCGCAACGCCGAAGACTTCGTGAACAGTGTGTTCGACAGGAGCAAACCACCTCCGACCCGGTTCAAGTTGTACAAGCTCAGTGCTCGCGACGGTCAGCCGCAGTGGGAATGGTTTCAGACGCGCCGTCCATTGCGCATCGAACCCGACAAAAAGAAAGTCAGCCTGCTTTTCCAGGACGAACTGCAGATTGTGACTTCGCGCGCGTTCTAAGGGCGAATGATCGGATTAAGAGGCCGTGACTTCTGGCTTCTGATATCTGATTTCGGTTCTACTGTCACTCGTCACAGGCCTGCCGCGCCGTAGCGCCTTTGGTGCACACATAAGACTTCTGCAGAAACGCCCTTATTGATGCGTATCTGATCGGTGCTTTCCAAACAAAGAGGCTTGGATAAAGCTGTTGCCGGAGAGAGCCGTTTGAATTTGAAGAATTTCTTCGCCGAGCTGAAGCGGCGGAACGTCTACAAGGTTGCGGTCGCGTACGCGATTGTCGGCTGGCTGCTGGTGCAAATCGCGACGCAGGTTTTTCCGTTTTTCGAAATTCCAAATTGGGCGGTGCGCCTTGTCGTGCTCGTGATCATCATCGGATTTCCCATCGCGCTGATCATCGCATGGGCCTTCGAGCTGACACCCGAAGGCTTGAAACGGACCGAGGGGTTGGAGGCAAGATCGACATCTTCACGGAGTCGTGCGTGGATTTATGTCGCGCTCATTGCGGGAACACTTTCAGTTGCGCTCTTTTTTCTGGGCCGCTTCACCGCTCCAAAACCAGCGCCTGAAACGACCACTATCAAATCGATCGCCGTGCTCCCATTTGTCGATATGAGTCAGGCGAAAGATCAGGAATATTTCTGCGACGGCATCAGCGAAGAAATTCTCGATGCGTTGGCAAAGGTTGAGGGACTGCGCGTTGTCGCGCGCACATCTTCATTCGCATTCAAGAGCAAGAACGCCGATGTCAACGAGATCGCGCAAAAGCTAAACGTTCGCAATGTGCTGGAAGGCAGTCTTCGCCGCGAAGGAAACCGAATCCGGATCACTGCGCAATTGATCGACGCGCACGATGGCTTTCATCTTTGGTCGGAGACCTACGAGCGGGAGCTCCAAGGCGTGTTTTCGGTGCAGGATGAAATTACGCGCGCGATCGTAAACGCGCTCAAGATCAAGCTGGCAGTCTCGCTCCCCCTGCGTAATCAGCCAAACACGGAGGCGCACGATCTGGATCTGAAAGGGCGATACTTCCTGAACAAGAGGGAGGTGAAGAAAGCCATCGATTACTTCCACGAGGCTCTGGCGAAGGATGCGAATGACGCTGTAGCTTACGCCGGATTGGCCGAGGCGTATACACTTGGTCCGCTAGCGCCGCGAGAAGCCATGCCGAAGGCGAAGGAGGCGGTGTTGCATGCGCTCGCGATTGATGATGGGCTAAGCGAGGCGCACACGTCACTTGCTTATGTGACATGCTTTTACGACTGGGATTGGCCGGCCGCTGAGAGAGAGTTCAAGCGAGCAATCGAGCTAAACCCCAACAATGCTGACGCTCACCACTGGTATTCGCATTATCTACTGGGGCAGCAGCGGATCGAAGAATCGCTGACTCAGAGCAAGCGCGCGCTTGAATTGAGTCCCTTTGACGTCCTCATGACCATCCACATGGCGTGGCATTATCTCTACGCGCGGCAATACGATCAGGCCTTCGACCAGGTAGGAAAGGCGATGGAGATGGATAAGAAATTTTGGCGGCCGTGGTATGGGCTAATCCTTGAACAACAACGCAAGTATCCCGAGGCTATCGGCCAGTTCCAAAAGGATTTGGAAGCGGCGGGTGGAGGAAGCTCGAGCACCAAAGCAAACCTAGCGCATGCGTATGCGATGTCGGGCAACCGGGAGGCAGCGCAAAAAATAATCGCGGAGCTGCAAGAGGACGCCAAGAGCAAGTACGTCTCATCCTTCGACATCGCTGTGGTCCAGGCTGGCCTCGGCGACAAGGACCAGGCGTTCGTCTGGCTTGAGAAAGCTTACGAGGAACGGCCAAGCGCTCTGGTATACCTCCAGGTCGAGCCAAGATTCGACAACCTTCGCTCCGATCCGCGTTTCACCGAGCTGGCGCGCAGGATCGGATTAATTCAGCAGAAGTGAAAACGAGAACTTAGCGCCGCGCGCAAGATCGACATCATGGGCATCTGGCCTCAGACCTCTGTCCTCTGACTTTCTACTTTAGCCTTTCTACCTTCTACTTTCTACTTTCTACCGCGAACCACGCTGGATTGAGATGCGCGAGAGGCCCTTTTAATTTTTCCAATTCCGCCGCCGGGCCATGTACTTCCAACCGGGTTAGATCGACAATCGTAAGCATTTCCGCGAGCTCTGCGCCGATGTTGTCGAGATGCGCGAGAACCCCTTCGGCATCCGTGTAACCTTCGCGACAAAACATTTCGTCGCCGTTAACGGTGAACTCGTAGAAAAGATTCTTTTTCTCGGTCGCAGTTTTCTCGACGAACTGCGGGAACCCGGCTTTGACCGTTTCCAGTTTCCCGGGATGCACTTTGAAATAAGGATGAAGGCTAACGAAGTTTGAAAGCGCGCTCATGTCCGGAAACTACACGCTGACGTCGCTTCTTCCTTTTTAATCTTAATTCTCCGTTTTGACCTTCTTTGCTGTCCTGGCGCGCCGTAGCCTCGCGCGAAGCCGGCTGAGTTAAAAAACATTGCCGACCCAATTATCGTTTTGAAATTTCATATTTCGCTTCGCGCGAGTCGAATGCGGGGCGAGTACCTTCCAACACGTCCACGAGTAATTGATTGATCGCCTTATCTTCGATAGATCCGCTGGTATACGAGACCGTATTTCCCGTCGTTTTGTCGATTGCAGCGTGTATTATTTGATCTGCATCACAAACAACAGCGAGATTAGGATTGTGAGTTATTAAGATAACTTGTCGTCGATTCCTTGCCCTGCGAACACAGGGTACAAGTGTTTGAAATACGGTTTCGTTGTCGAGGTTTTCTTCCGGCTGATCGATCACGAACGGAATATTGAGTTGGTCCACCAGTAGATAAAAAACGAGAAGAAGAGTTCCTTTCTCCCCAGGCGAAAGTTGGTTTAGATGTTTACCTCCCCACCCAAGTTCGAACTCGGGTTTGAGATACTCCAATCCGAATAGAAAATTATCCAGGTCTGCGGGGGTGACTCCCTCAACGAGCTGGCGTTCAAATTCAACGGGTTGGGGATCGGCCGACCGCCGGTCGGACTCGAGATTTAGCCTAACTTCAGCAAGAAACGCCTTAACATCTTCTGCGGAGGAGAAATCAGTGGTGTCCAATATCCGTTGGACTCGGTCTCTCCCTTCCGACTGGCCCATGAACGATCCGACTCTGCCTTGATGTATGTATTGTAAGAATCGATCGGCAAATCCGCTCTCTTGAATTGCTACCGAGAACGAAAGCTGGTTTTCGACTTCTGCGTTTGCAGAGGTCTCGATAAAATCCTGAACTGGCCGGTGAAGCTCGCGATATGCTTCCTGAAGCGCGACCTTTTCGGCAAAGATCGCTTCGCTGACATTGATTCGTTCGGATAAAAGCGCGCTAATCCTGGAAGGCAGGGTTTCTATGTTGTCCTGTTCAGTCTTCAGGCCTCTGGCCGAGTTCGGGAGATCCTCGTTGCCGATTAACGAGTAGATCGCGTGCCGCCACCTGGTGAGTTCCTCCAAGTACTTTTGATATTCCCGCTGCGGCCCGGTCAATCTCTCCGTCTCTGTTGATATTGATGTTTCGATCGACCGCAGCTTCTCCATCAATGAATCCGGGCCGCTTGCCTCCAAGACAGTAACGGATCGCCTCACAAGATCCGCTGATTTCTCTTCTAACGCGTCGACAGATTCCGTCTTGATCTTCAACTCGATCAGGTCTGACACTTTCAAGTCTAATTGGAGGGCAATCTCTTCCACTTCCAAGATCCCCTCATCAAACTGGTCTCGCAGGTTACCGATCCGCGCTCGTAACTTTCCAATTCGCTGTAGCCGTAGCGAGTATCGATCGCGAATACCTTGAACACGGTCCCTGAACAAAAGTAATCGCCGTCGCCGCTGCTTTAGTTTATCTACTTCAATCGCCGCTGGGTTTTGAGCGCCGCTTGTGACGGGCTTTGCGACATGGGGCGGGCGTCCTGATCGTCGGAGCGATTTGATCTCCTCTAAGATCGTCTCGTACTGCTTCCCAACTTTGTTGCGGTTGTTCGGATGGTTTCTTGCGATGGAGTCGTACAATTCAGCGTTTAGCTTGGCGAGTTTCTCCTTAAGCATGTTGATTGCTTTCTCGCGCTCTTCGGTCTTGAGCTTTATTAATTCCGACAAGTTTCCGCATCCGTACTGTAAGGAAACCGGAATGTGAGAAAAGATGACGCCTTGAAGTTCCGAGTAAAACCGCCCGCTTTCCCCCTCCGCGATCTCGTTGCATATGCGTTCAAGAAACAATTGAGGAAGGTAAGCTACACGCTCAACATCGCTTGTTGCCGGAGTGCTACTAAGCACCATCGGACCCGATGGCGGTCCACCAAACCAGTTTAACTGACCCTCGAATTGATCTGCGAGACGCGACTTCGCGTTTCTGAAACGATCCTTTTCCAAAAACGTAAACTCACGATATCTATGTGTATTCCCGAGCAAGGCGATGATTTCAGCCAACGCGCTTTTGCCGCTTCCTTTTCGGCCGATTACAGCAATGAGTCCCGGATTGAGGGGGATTTCTTGTCGAAACCATGTTTCCGATGTTGTGGCTGAGGACGTGCGCCCAATCCTAACTGAGGTTGCAAACCGTGTCGGATTCTGAGCGACACGTTCCAATATCGAAGGCTTTTCACCAACGAACACCCGCTCTTCGAACTCGGTAAGCGTTTGAGCCAAGCCGTCAAACGTGGGATCGGACTTGATCCAAGTGAGACAGTTTCCGATTCGATCCTTCATTTTAGAATCGGCGAAATAGTGGGCATCGCTGCAATCCAGCAATCGAGAATTCACATTCTGGTCGATCAGGGCTTTTTTTCCGCTTGTGAAACTTTCCGCATTCTCTGCAGAGGTAAAAACAAAGTTCACCCCATTAATAATATCTTTCTTCTCGGCAATCGACCCGTCCGTCCAATTGAGCTTGTCCCATTCGGACTTTCCGAGCGCCGTAAGGCAGTTGCCTTGAAGAAATGTGTTCTTTTCAAGCAATGAGAAGATTTCTCTCTCGGAAATATTTAGATTGCGAAATCCTTCTATAAGATCGCTTCCGAATGCCGGTAGTTTTTCAGGAGGGACGCTCGCTTTAACGTCAGCTCCGAGTTTTGCCAAACTCTCTCTTGTTACGACACCACTCCATGTAATGCCCGTGGCGCCCGAATCTAAGCTGTAACTTGAGCTCAGCGCGTTCAAGAACTGCGCCTGAATTACGTCCGCTCCTAGAAGGTCGGAAAAAATAACGTGCAGATTAATTCGCGTTGTGTTTCGAAATTCTACGCCGGCGAACTTGGCGATCCGAAACTCGATTACCGGAAGAAGCAGGTCTATGTTTTTTAATCGGCCATTCTCTTTCTTTTCACTGACGAGACGCCGGTAGCCATCTAAGAAAAGATAGTCATTGATTCCGAGGACCTTGAATTGCGGCGGGAGTGCCTCGAGCTCGCTCATAAAACCAGTCCAATCTCCCCCATATCCGTTCACCAAGCTCTCGGGCGTGTGTATGTGCAAATCCCAAACGCGCCATTGAGATCCCTGCGGAAACCTTGGTCCATTCATAGGGGGAAAGTCTTTGGATCCTATGCCATCTTTTCTACCTGATCACCAAAACAGTCACGCACTGCTCTTCGGTAACGTCAGTAGTTGCTCGATCAAATCTTTGCAACAGGCGATTGTAGAACGATCCATATGGCGCGGAAGCGAAATTGTGCCGTGATCCGGGACGGAACATGCCATCAGATCATGGGAGGAGAAAACGGGATTGTATCTAAAAACATTGAACATGCGTTTTCGACTGGGCTCACGGCCGAAAAAGCTAAAACACTGAAAGCTGAAAAGCCTGAAATAGATTAGCATCAGTCGTGTGACGCGCAGTTGCGCAAGGCGTCGAACGAGGGAACACTGCGCGCTTTCCGTTATGCTGACTGTTTCCCAACTCTCAAAATCTTTTGCCGGCCGCGCGCTCTTTGACGACGTGTCGCTCCAGGTCAATCGCGGCGATCGGATCGGATTGGTCGGTCCGAATGGCGCTGGAAAATCGACGCTCTTCTCGTTGATCCTCGGCGAAACGTCGCCCGACAAAGGAACCATCACGATCGAGAAGAACGCCACGATCGGATTTCTTCCGCAGGAAACCGCCGCCGCTGGAGACGAGACGGTGCTCGAACTTGCTCTCGCTGTTTCGCCCGAGCTTGTGCACGCGCAGAAAGTAATCAAGCACCACGAGGCCGGGCAGGGATCAAGCGAGTCGGCCTATCATGATGCGCTCCATGTTTTTGATGAGCACGGCGGCTGGGAGATGGAGCCAAAAGCGAAACGGGTCCTGGCCGGTCTCGCTTTTCGCGAAACTGATTTCGATCGCCCGGCGCGCGCCTTAAGCGGCGGCTGGATTATGCGCGCGCATCTCGCGCGGTTGCTCGTGATGCAACCCGATCTTCTTCTGCTCGACGAACCGACGAACCATCTCGATCTCGAATCGCTGCAATGGTTCCAGGAATATTTAAAGAATTATCCTGGCGCGATTGTCATGATCTCGCACGATCGCGAGTTTTTGAATCAGCTGGTCGGGAGCATTGTCGAGATCGCGCATTCGAAACTCATTCGTTACCGCGGCAACTGGGACAACTACGTCGAGCAGAAAGTCGCGCGCGAAGAGCAGCAACTGGCCGCTTACAAGAATCAGCAGAAAGAAATCGCGTCGCTGCAATTATTCGCCGATCGCTTTCGCGCCAAGGCGAGCAAAGCGTCGCAAGCACAGAGCAAGCTGAAGCAGATCGATCGCATGGAAAAAATCGCGGCGCCGGTCGCGCGCGGCAAAACGATCAAGTTTCATTTCCCGCAGCCGCCGCGCAGCGGTCTGCGCGTGATCGCGTTGAAAGATGTCGATCATTCTTATGTCGATCTTGTCGTTTATCGCGGGCTAAACTTTCAAGCCGAGCGCGGTCAACGCACGGTGCTGGTCGGCCCGAACGGCGCGGGCAAATCGACGCTGCTCAAATTGCTGGCCGGCGTGCTGCCCGTGCAACACGGCACGCGCGAGCTCGGACATAATGTGCGCTCAGGTTATTTCTCGCAGAACCGAATCGACGTGCTCAACGCGCGCCACACCGTTCTCGACAGCGCACGCGACATGATCAATCCCGTGTCCGAACAAACCGCGCGCACTGTGCTCGGTTCGTTTTTGTTTCGCGGTGACGATGTTTTCAAGACCGTGGCCGTGTTGAGCGGTGGCGAAAAATCCCGACTGGCTCTCGTCAGGCTACTGCTCAACCCGCCTAATCTTCTGCTCATGGACGAACCGACGACGCATCTCGATGTCGGCTCGATCGACGCGCTCATCGGCGCGCTCAAGCAATATCACGGGACGCTCATCTTTATTAGTCACGACGTTCATTTCATCCGCGCGATTGCGACGAGCGTGCTGCACATCACCGCGGGCGCGAACGGGACGGGGAGTAAACTGACGTTTTATCCGGGCGATTATCAGTACTATTTAGATAAATCGAAGGCGACGTCGGCCAAGGTCGCTCTTACGGCCGGCCGCGAGGAACCAGAGGTCAACGGTCAGAAGTCAGAGGTCAGAGGTTTAAGAAAGCAAAAAGCGCAGAAGCGTCTAGAAGCGGAATCGCGCAACGCAATCGCCAAGACGAAGCGTGAAAAAGAAAAGCGCGTCCACGAATTGGAGATGAAAATTGCGGCGCTCGAAGGACAACAAAAGGAATTGACGGCGGCGTTGGAAGATCCGGCGGTTTACACAACGGGTGGCCGGGCCACTGCGATTAATCGCGATCTCGCCGCGGTCGCGCACGATCTTGCGCGCCTGACGGCGGAGTGGGAAAGCGTGACGGGAGCAGCGACGATCAGTTGATGGTTGGTGCGCTCGCAAGATTTTCTTTTGACGCCAGCGGAAAGCTGTCTATCCTTTGAGTCCCGCGATAAGCGGGTCCCGCAAATGCGGGATGTTCTTCTTCCTGGCTCAGGGCTGAGCCGACTTTGGTCAGAAATTGACGAGGGTCGGATTTTGCCGTGTACCGGAAAAAGAACATGTCGATCTTTGACAGTCTGGTTTTGAACCTTGATTCACGACGGAGTGATCCGCCTACGTCACCGCAAATCGCGGGACTACGGCGCGACACATTCCAAACAGGGTTTGAAATGTGAAGTCAGCGAAAATTGAATTGTGCGTTATTTCGTTATTTTCTTTGATTAAAAATTTTCCGGAGGCTCGCAAGAGCTGAAGGAATCTTAATTGAAAAGATCGGACGAACCTGTCGCCGCTTACGAGCGGAGACAGATTATCGAATGGTCAGATTTTGTCGTGCCCCGTAGCGGGGCACGACACAAACTTTGGGGTTTAAAAGCCCCACCGTTTTTTACGGAGAGTTTGATTCTGGCTCAGAACGAACGCTGGCGGCGTGGATAAGACATGCAAGTCGAACGGGATTTCCTTTGGTAGCAATACCGAAGGACGTCTAGTGGCGAACGGGTGCGTAACACGTGGGCAATCTGCCTTAAAGTGGGGGATAGCTCGGCGAAAGCCGAATTAATACCGCATGTGATGAGAGACGACATCGTCTTGAAATCAAAGCCGGGGCAACCTGGCGCTTTTTGTGGAGCCCGCGGCCTATCAGCTTGTTGGTGAGGTAACGGCTCACCAAGGCTATGACGGGTAGCTGGTCTGAGAGGACGACCAGTCACACTGGAACTGAGACACGGTCCAGACACCTACGGGTGGCAGCAGTCGAGAATTTTTCTCAATGGGGG
>JBEEGW010000010.1:0-42310 GCA_041167045.1 Verrucomicrobiota bacterium | reverse complement strand
GAAATCGTCGCGAATGATATCGTTGACCCGCTCGTCCACGAAATGCTCCGGAAGTTCGAATTTTTCCTTGTGGAAAGATTGGACGATGAGCTGGCGATCGATGAGGTCCTGGAGAGCGGCACTCCGGGCGGCCTGGATTTGCTTGTCCAATTCCTCGCCGTGATATTGCGTCCGGAGCAAGCGTTCCCGAGGCGCAGAGAGCCCGCGCACCTGCGAGTAGGTAATAATATCGCCATTCACGATGGCAGCGATGCCATCGATAATGCGCGGATCGTTCTCCGCCGCGAGCGCACCGTGGCAGAGCGGCGAGAGGAGGACGGTCACCGCGGCCGCGACAGCTGCAAATAAGGGTCGAATCATTCGATCTAAATTTTTCTAATTAGTTCCAAAACTTCCCCGAGTTGGCGCTCGATTCTATCAGTACTTATGCGAGGGAATTTGCCTCCCACAAGTATAAAATCGCCGCGCCGGGTCAGCATCAACTTTTCTTCGCGCACTTCCACGCGCGTCACGCCTGCTTTGGCGGCGGCGAGCTTGATTTCGGTGAGAACGAACAAATTGTCAACCGCCGGCGGGAACGCGCCGAAGCGGTCGCGCCACTGTTTGCGCAAGGCATCGCATTGCGCGCGTGTCGTGATTTCGGCGAAGTTTCGATACGCTTGAATGCGCAACATCGTGTCCGCGATGTACGAGCTGGGAATGAACGCCGGCACACGCGGCTCCGGACCGAGCCGCACAAATTCGGCTTCGTTAGTGGCGACAAAATCGAGCCGTACATCGACATCGAGTCGCGGCTGGATTTTTCCACCTTTCAATTGCGCGACCGCTTGTCGCAAAAGCTGGCAATATAAATCGAAACCGACCGCCATGATGTGGCCGCTCTGTGCCGTGCCGAGAATGCTGCCCGCGCCGCGGATTTCCAGATCGCGCATCGCGATGCGAAAGCCGGCGCCGAGCGAACTGTATTGCTTGATCGCGTTAATGCGTTTGCGCGCCGCGCCGACCGTCATCATCTCGCGCGGCAACAAAAGATACGCGTACGCTTTATGTTCGGCGCGACCGACACGGCCGCGCAGTTGGTATAAATCCGCCAGGCCGAAACGATCGGCGCGATCGATGATGATCGTGTTCGCGTTCGGAATATCGAGACCGCTCTCGATGATCGTCGTGCAAACAAGCACGTCGATCTTGCCGGCGACAAAGCGCGCCATCACTTCCTCGAGATCGTCCGCGTCCATCTGGCCGTGTCCGATTTCGACGCGCGCTTCCGGGACAAGATCGACAATCTTTTCGCGCACGCGCTCGATCGACATGACGCGATTGTGCAAAAAGAAAACCTGGCCCTGCCGTTCGAGCTCGCGCTTGATCGCGTCGCGAATGATTCGCTCGTCATAACCGCAGACTATTGTTTCGACCGGCAAACGATTGAGCGGCGGCGTTTCGATCGATGACATGTCTTTCACGCCGACGAGCGAAAGATAAAGCGTGCGCGGAATGGGTGTGGCCGAAAGCGTGAGGACATCGACGAGCTTGAAAAGCTCTTTGAATTTTTCTTTGTGCAGAACGCCGAAGCGCTGCTCTTCGTCGATCACAACCAGGCCGAGGTCTTTGAAAATCACGTCGCCCGAAATCAGCCGATGCGTGCCGATAACGATGTCCACGCCGCCATCGCGCAAGAGATCGAGAATCTTTTTCTGTTCACCTTGCGAACGAAAGCGGCTCAGCATTTCGATTCGCACCGGATAATCGAGCGTGCGTTGGCGGAATGTTTCGAAATGCTGCTGCGCCAGCACCGTCGTCGGCGTGAGCACCGCCACTTGTTTGCCTTCCATGACTGCTTTGAAAGCGGCGCGGATCGCGACTTCCGTTTTGCCGTAACCGACGTCGCCGCAAATCAAGCGGTCCATCGCGCGCGTTTGCTCCATGTCGATCTTGGTGTCGATGATTGCTTTCAATTGGTCGGGCGTTTCGCGATACGGAAACGAATGTTCGAATTCGCGTTGCCATTTCGTGTCGGGACCGAAAGCGTGGCCGGCTTGCGTTTCGCGTTCTGCTTGCAGCGCCAGCATTTTGCCGGCGTAATCAAAAATCGACGCGGCCGCATTTTTTTTGGCGCGCGCCCATTTCGGGTCGGCCAGTGAACTGAGATGCGGCGATCTTTTCCCGACACCGACGTAACGCGAGACGAGATAAGCTTGCTCGAGCGGAACGTAGAGCTTGGCATCATCGGCGAACTCAAGCACGAGCACTTCCTGTTCGTCGCCGCTCGGCGCGGTCATGCGGGTGAGCTGGAGAAATCGACCGACGCCATGCTCAAGATGGACGACGAGATCGCCTTCGTTCAGTTCGCTGAAATCGATTTGCGCGCGATTGCGGCCGATTTTTTCGGCGCGTTGCAATCGTCGCCGGCCGTGTGCGGGAAAGCGGCCGAACAATTCGGCGGCAGAAAGAACCACCAGTTTTCCCGCGGGAAAAGAAAATCCGCGGGTCAGCGTGCCCTCGACAAGATCGACATGTTCGAGCGCGCCATTTTTCGCGCCGATGATCTCGCGGAAGCGCTCGATCTCGCCTTCGGTTTGAAAATAGATCGCGATGCGCGATTTATTTTCGCGCCACTCTTGCAAACGCGCGAGAAACTGGGCGCGCTTTGCTTCAGCCACGGCGAAATCGCCGACCGCGAATTCGCCGACATCGCAATCTTCAAACGCGCCGGAGAAATCTTCCGGGCCTTCTTCAATCCAGCCTTCGCTGATTTGAATTTGCGCGCCGGACGTTTCGTCCGGCTCGATGTCGATCTTGATGTGAGCGGGCGCGATGTAATCGCGCACGAACGCGCTCTGATCTTCTGCTCCGCCGAGCAGAAGATCTACCGTCCGCAAAGTGCGAATCGATGTTTGCGTATCGAGATCGAATTCGCGGAGCGATTCGATCTCGTCGCCGAAAAATTCGGCGCGCACCGGTAACGATGCCTGCCAGGAAAAAAGATCGAGAATGCCGCCGCGCACGGCGAACTGGCCGCGCGTGGTGGCCTGCGCGACACGCTCGTAACCGCCGGTCACGAGCGCCTCGATGAGCTGCTCCATTTTTTGCGGCGCGCCGGCACGCAATTTTATTGTCGATCTTGTCAACGCGTCACGCCGCGGCGCCGCTTGATCGAGAGCAGTGCGCGTCGCGACAATCAGATGCGGTCCGCGCTCATTTTCGATTTTCGAAAAGAGCGCGAGCCGCTCGGCCGCGATTTCGGGATCGGGTATAATATTTTCAACGGCGGCGAATTCGGCTTCCGGCAAAAAGAGCGCGTCCGGTTTCCAGTTGATCAAACTTTCGTGTAACAATTCTTGCGCGCGCACATTTGGACAGGCGACCCAAATTGTATTGTCGATCTTGTGCGCGAGCGCCGCGACGAGGAGCGGCTGCGCCGCTTCAACGACATGCGAAAACTTTACCGGCCAGTTCGCGCGGTCGATCTCGCGAAGTTTTCGCTCGATTGGCGGCGCTTCCAGTACACGCAAAAGCAGTGGGCTTGTTCGGTCCACGGCGTCACCCTTCGCCGAAAGCGCCGAGAGTTCAATGCGCTGGTCGCGCGGGACTAAAGTTTTCGGCCGACGGCTGCGGCGACGGCGCGCAGGCGCGGAACGAGATCCGCGAAAATCTCCGGCGTGAGCGCCTGATGTCCATCGCTGCGCGCAAGTTCCGGCGAATCGTGCACTTCAATCATGACGGCGTCCGCCCCGGCAGCGACGGCGGCGAGTGCCATTTGGGGAACGAAATCGCGCAGCCCGATGCCGTGCGTAGGATCGACAACGACGGGCAGATGCGTTTTCGCTTTCAAGATCGGCACGGCGTTCAGATCGAGTGTGTAACGCGTGGCGCTCTCGAATGTCCGGATACCGCGCTCACATAACGCGACGTTCATGTTGCCTTCGTTCAGGATGTATTCGGCGCTGAGAATCAGGTCGTTGATGGTGGCGCTGAACCCGCGCTTGAGCAGAACGGGCAGAGCGCTGCGACCGACTTCTTTTAATAACGAAAAATTTTGCATGTTGCGCGCGCCGATTTGCAGGCAATCGGCGTATTTCTCCACGATCGGCAAATCGCGCGCATCCATGATTTCAGTGATAACGGGCAGTCCGGTCTCAGCGCGCGCTTCGGCGAGAAAACGCAGACCTTCTTCGCGTAGTCCTTGAAAGCTGTACGGCGATGTGCGCGGCTTGAATGCGCCGCCGCGCAAAATTCTCGCGCCAGAATTTTTCACGGTGCGCGCAATGGAAATAATTTGCTCGCGACTTTCGACCGAGCACGGCCCGGAGATGAGCGCCACATTTTCGTCCGCGCCGATTTTGACGTTGCCGATCGCGACAGCGGAAGCGGCGCCGCGCAATTCGTAAGAAGCGAGTTTGTAAGGTTTGAGGACCGGCACAATCGCTTCGACGCCGGCGAGGGCGGCGAGCGGTTTTTCTCGCGCCAAATCTTCCGGACCGATCACACTGATGATAACGCGCGATGCGCCGCGGCTGAGCTGCGCTTCGAGGCCGAGCGCGCGCACGCGTTGCACGATCGCGTCGATTTGCTCTTCGGTGGCGCTCGGTTGCGTGATGATGATCATGAGGTCAGGCGGCGAAGATCGAGAATGCCGCCGGAAAACGCCAAGTGCAAGCCGCGACCACGGCGCTTCGATCGAAGACTATTGGCTGATCGTGACCGGCGTGCCGATTGAAACGGATTTGAAGAAGTTCTCCGCCATGAACGCCGGCATGCGAATGCAACCGTGCGACGCCGGATAACCGGGCAGATAACCCGCGTGCATGCCGACTCCGCCGACGATGCGCATAAAATGAGGCATGGGCGCGCCTTTAAAATGCGTGCCCGCCGGCTTCGGATCTTTTTCAACATCGACGTTCGGCACGATGACGTTGCCACCGGCATCGACGTAATCGCCGTACTTGCTCGAGACGTGGTTCGGATCTTTTTGGCTGATGGAAAAAGTTCCCATCGGCGTATTGAGTCCTTCGCGGCCGGTCGACAATTGCGAGACACCCACGAGCTGCCCGCTCTTATAAAAATAGGCGCGCTGTTCTGAAAGCCGGATCTTGATCGACGGTTTTCCGCCAATATGGTCCCCGTCCCAGTACGAGACCGTGTCCTGCGGCGCACCGGCCGAGACCGGGCCGGGTCCATAAACTCCGCCGAGATATTGCGTCTGGTTCGGCGTCGTTTCCTCGCAGCCGGTCAGGAATGTGAGGAGAACCGCGAAAACGATTGCCGGAAAAGTGCGAACAAATGGAAAACGCATAGGAAAAATTGAACGAACATCTACGGTTCGAGGCGTACAAAGTCAAGATGGCGCGCCGAAACGCGCAGCCGTACGCATTCGCTTTCAGCAAAGCAGGCGCACGGCTTGAATTCTGCTTTTTTTACGGCACACTGCGACCGTCCGCGGCCGCTTCATTTTTTTCGCATCATGCCTACTTATGAATACTCATGCGAGAAATGCGGAAAGACCTTCGAGGTCTCTCAATCGATGCGCGACCCGCCCTTTCGCGAATGCCCGAAGGAAGTCTGTCGGCAAAAAAAATGGGGCCACGGAAAAGTGAAGCGCCTGCTCGGCTCGGGCGCGGGCCTGATCTTTAAAGGATCCGGATTTTACATCACCGATTACCGCAGCAAATCTTACCAGGAAGGGGCGAAAAAAGATGCGCCCGCGCCGGCGACCAGCGGCGGTGGCGACAAACCGAGCGCACCAGGAGCTTCGGAACCGAGTGCTGCGAAGGTGGCCGCGCAACAGCCAAAACCTGCGTCGACTAAGCCGTCGAAGAAGGAAAGATCGACATGAAATTGATTTGTCCGGAGTGCCGATACGAGAACGAGACGGAGCGCATTTATTGCCACGAATGCGGCGCACGTCTGGACCGTTCCGCGGTCACCAAACCCGACCCAAAAAAGAAGGTGGAAGACGCGCGCCGGCGCTTGCGTTATCTCGATCCGCAACGAGCCAAAATTCGGCTCGCGTTTTTCAAAACCAGCAAAATTATCCTCGGCGCATTTTTAACCGCTGCCGTTTTGCAGATGCTTCTTCCGCCAGATGTTCCACCCGCGATCAAGAGCGTCTCACTTCCGCCGCAAATCGGTCTCGACCTTGAAAACGCGGCGATGGATCACCGCGCCACGCCGATCACCTACACAGAAGCGGACGTGAACGCGTATCTCGAAAATTTTGCCAAGCGAAAACAGAGCTCGCTTAAAGAATGGCTGCTTGATTTCGATCGCGTGATCGTCGGATTCGACGAAGGCCGCTGTCGCATCATCGCGCAACGCTCGTTCTTCGGCTATCCGCTTTACGCCACCACGATTTGCGCCGTCGAACCGCATGACGGGAAAGTGCTCGTCTCAAACTACGGTGGAAGCATCGGCCGTCTGCCAGTACATCCGCAAATCATGAAGTTCGACGATTTGCTTTTCGGCGATTTGTGGGCGGCGCTCAGCCGCGAACAAAAAACCGTGTCGAAAATGGCGGCGCTCGAATTTCATCCGCAGAGCGTCGTGCTGACCCCGGCGCCCTGACGGCGAGCGGGCTGCGACTTTCGCCGCGGGCCCACCCGCCGCCCAACCCAATTGTCTGCGGCACCCTCTTGGAATCCTCCACCGCTGATTCCAAAATCTAAAACACAAGTCTCGCGAGAAAGTTGCGCCCATTTCGCGGTCATCCCGAGCGAAGTCGAGGGATCCCGTGGCGCTACCGGCGAGTTTTCCAGCGGGATTCACTCGACCCCGCTGCGCTGCGCTCGGAATGACTCGCGTTCCGTAAGATCGACCTAAACTTTTTCAACTTTCCGGCTCGCTTCCGGCCGCGCCGTTCGAATAAATTTGTGCCGCATGGTTCCCTCGCTGCGCGCGCTTTTTTTCCTGTCGATCGTGATTTGCGCGGCGACACTCAATGCCGGTGCGCTCCCGCGCAGCGTAAGCACTTCCCGGCAATTCATCGTCTTCGGTTCGGACGCGGCGCTGCGCGGAAAAATTTGCGAGCTGGGCGAGGAAACGAAAAAGAGTTTGCTCACGCTTTTGCAACAGGCGGACGATTGGAAAACGCCGGTCGTCATCAACGCGCAACGTCCGCAAGCCAATCTGCCGGAAGCGCGCCCTGCCGAGCTGAATTTCAGCCAGACCGGCTTCGGATTGAAACTGCAATTGGACCTCACAGTCGCGTCCGATGCGGACGACGCCGCGATCGAGCGCGAATTGTTGCGGGCCGTTTTGATCGAGATTGCTTATCGCGGCCGACAAGATTTGCCGGCCGGGACCGCTTACGTGCAGCCGTCCGATTGGCTGCTCGATGGCGCTCTGGCGTTCGCGCATGACGCCGCGCCACTGGTCGAGACGCTGGCGGCGATCGGTGGGGCGAGCAAAATTATTTCGCTCCAGGAATTTTTGCGGCAACGTCCGGAGCAGCTCGATTCGCCATCGCGATCGCTTTACAGCGCTTACGCCTTTGCGCTTGTGCAAATGTTGATCGACGCGCCGGACGGACGCGCGCAGCTCGCGCGATACATTGTCGATCTTCCGCGTGCATCGAACGATATGGTGGCTGATCTGGAGGCGCATTTTCCTTCGTTGAAAGGGGAGAGCGGCCAGAAAAATTGGGTGCTGAATGTGGCGCGCACTTCTGCCGCGGAACGTTTTCGCGCGCTCTCCATCAGCGAAACGGAGCAACGTCTCGATGATCTATTGCACATAAACATTTCCGACGCTTCACGCGTGACGAAAACGTTTGCCCTGGAAGATTTTTCCCAGTGGCTGCAGCTGCCGGCGCGCACTTCCGCGCTTGCGAAATTAAATCAAGCGCTGCTCATTTTGGCGGGCCGCGCCAATCCGATTTATCGGCCGATCATCGCGGAATATCAGAAAGTGGAGTCACTGCTCGCGCTCGGCAAAAGCAATGGTGTGGCCGCGCGCCTTGCTCGCTTGAAAACTTCGCGCGGGGAAATTTCGAGCCAAACGAACGCGATCAATGATTACATGAATTGGTTCGAAGCCACGCAATCGAAAACACGCAGCGGCGAGTTCGCGGAGTATTTGAAAGCGGCGGCGCGCTCGCTTCAGGCCGAATCGCGGCGGCACGATCGCATCTCGGTTTATCTCGACGTGCTCGAGACGCAATCGCAGAAGTGACAAGATCGACATGCACGAATCGCTGAAAAACACGATCGATTACATCGAGATGCCATCACGCGATCTCGGCGGAACGAAGAAATTTTTCGGCGCTCTCTTCGATTGGAAATTTCAAGATTACGGACCGGATTACGCGGCGTTCGATGACGGCCGCATGGCCGGCGGCTTTTTTAAATCGGAGCGAACGGCGACCACGGCCGAGGGCGCCCCGCTGGTCGTGCTGCATCAAACCGATCTGGAAGAGAGCCGCAAAAAAGTAATCGAGCTTGGCGGAAAGATTACAAAAGAAATTTTCGAGTTTCCGGGCGGACGCCGTTTTCATTTTCTGGAGCCCGGCGGTGGCGAGTTTGCCATCTGGTCGGACAAGTAGATGTCGATCTTGCGCGCGAAGAGATTTTTAGCGGCGGGTCTTCTCGCAGCGAGCGGTGCGGCGTTGTGTTTCGTTAGTGCGATTTCGGCGCCGATCCCCGAGATCAAACCGGACGCTACGGCGGCGGTGAGAGAAGAACACGTGGTCACGATCGATTCCAAACCGGAACGCTGGCGACTGGAGTGGGTGACTCCGCCGAAACCAGTTTGCTCGCCCGAAGAGGAATGCTGGCAATGCTGTCCTTGCAGCGGATTCGCGTTTGGCGAGTACGGCAAACTCGATCTGGTACGGACGCGCGTCGGCGCAACGGATGACCGGCTTTCGTTAGGGCCTTTGTTTCGGGAAACAGAACATCCGACCGACGTTCCGGATGTGGCGGTCCTGCGTCGCTGGCCGGTATTGGAAAAGGACTACGAAGCGCCGGAGTCGCCGGATCTACCAGCGGCGGTGCGGGCACGGCCGATCGCGGAGGTGATGAAGATAGCGGATTACGATCACGATGGCCGAGCGTCGGAGTTTCCTTTCCAGATCGGCGCGAGTCCGTGCGGCCATCAGCAAACGGTGCTCATCGGCATTTCACACAGTGATTCCACGTTGCACGTCTTTGGAACTGTCGATCATCCGAAACAGCCGCTCGTGCTCGACTGTGCGGGCGATTGGGACCGCGTGCTGCATTCTTCCGGAGCAGTCACGTTAACGGAGCTCAAATGTGGCGATCACGGCAGTGAGGAGGAAATCGTTCTCCGACTTCATGCAACGCCGCGCGGAATTACGGCCGTGCGTTCGATCTATAGCTGTGGATCAAACTTCAAACGCGGCCGGCTCGTTTCGACGGAAGCATTTTAAATTCGCCGGCCGCGGCCCAACGGAGTGATTGTCGATCTTGCGCGGGGGAAGTTGCTCGCGCGGCGCTTGCTGCTTATCATAGCGCCGCGCGCGGAGATTCGCGCGTCGCCATTCCATGCAAAAAATCGGTTTCGCTGAAGCGCTTGATTCGATCGTCGGCAACGACGCGCGGTATCATCGCGATGCCTACATTTTTTTGCGCGACGCGCTCGATTTTGCGACGAAGCAGCAAAAGAAAACAAAAGGCGCGGCCGTGCGTCATGTTGCCGGCCCTGAGCTGCTAGAAGGCGTGCGCAATTATGCCCTGCGAGAATTCGGCCCACTCGTGGTGACTGTCTTTTCCTATTGGGGAATTCAATGCTGCGAAGATATCGGGAACATGGTTTTCAATTTGATCGGTGCGGGAATTTTTGGAAAAACTGAGGAAGATTCGATTGAGGATTTCAAGAACGTTTACGATTTCGAAGAGGCGTTTGTGAAACCGTTTGCCGCGCCGGAGCCGCTCGTGAAAAAGCTTCCGCCCGGTTTGCCTGCGCCCACGCCGAAATCTTTATGAGCCAATTCGCGCCGGCTTCGGCGCTACTGGCTGCGATTATGTTGAGCACCGCATCTTTAAAAGCCGCGTCGCAACCGGAGCAGAAACCGCTCCTCACATTTCCGCCGAACACGGCGCAGAAATTCGTGTTGCCGGATGGACTGACCGTGATCGTGCAGGAGGATCACAGCGCGCCGGTCGCGAGCGTGCAGGCGTGGTGCGGAACGGGCAGCATCGAGGAAGATCGACATCTCGGCGCCGGGCTTTCGCACATTCTCGAGCACATGCTTTTCAAAGGAACGAAAACGCGGCCGGCGAACGCGATCGCGCAATCGATCCAGGACGTGGGCGGCTACATCAATGCTTACACTTCGTTCGATCGCACCGTTTTTTGGATCGACGTGCCGAAGGCGGGCGTGAATGTGGCGCTCGATATTTTGTCGGACGCGATGATGAATTCGACGCTGCCGCCGGATGAATACAAAAAGGAACAGGAAGTGATCCGGCGCGAATTCGCGATGGGCTTCGACGATCCGGATCGAATGGCGGGGCAGCTTCTTTTTGCGACGGCGTATCAACGCCACCCGTACCGGCTGCCGGTGATCGGTCAGATGGAAGTTTATAATCAGCTCACGCAAGCGGATGTGATGGAATATTACAAATCGCGTTACGTTCCGAACAATCTCACCTTCATCGTGGCGGGCGATGTCGATGCAAAAAAAGTGCACGAACAGTTGGCCGCGAATTTCAAAGATTACCCGGAGCAATCGCTCAAGCCGATTTTCATTCCGAGTGAGCCGGTGCAACTCGGCCGTCGTGAAGCGCACGAAGAATTTGCGACCGAGCTGACGCGGCTCTCTCTCGCCTGGCATATTCCGGAGATCACGCATCCGGAGGTGCCGGCGCTCGATTTGCTTTCGACAATTCTAGGCGACGGGCGCAGCTCGCGTTTGTATCAGCGGGTGCGCGAGGAAGCAGGACTCGCGTTTGGTGTCTCGGCATTTTCTTACACGCCAGGCGATCCAGGCATGCTCGGAATCGATGCGACTGTCGATCCTGCGAAACGCGACGCGGCCGAAGCGCTCATTTTGAAAATCATCGACGAAATCAAGAGCGCGGGCATCACTCCGGCCGAGTTGACGAAAGCGAAAAAGGTCATGCTCAGCCATCATCTCGGCGCGCTTACCACCATGCGCGGCCAGGCCTCCGACATCGGCTCGAATTGGTTCCTGACACGAAACCTGAATTTCTCCCGCGACTACCTCGATGCGGTGCAAAAAGTGGCGCTCGACGACATCAAGCGCGTCGCCGGCAAATATTTGGTGAACGATAACCTGACCGTCATTTCGTTGAATCCGAAGGGTTCGCTCGCGTCCAAAAGCGAAACGAACAAGCCGATCACGGCCGGTGAAATTCAAAAGATCGAGCTTTCAAACGGATTAAGAATTCTGGTGCGCGAAGACGCGCGGCTGCCGCTCGTCTCGATGGTGGCAACTTTTCGCGGCGGACTTTTGGCGGAAACGCCGCAGACCAACGGCATCACCGCGCTGACCGCGAAGATGCTGCCGAAAGGAACCAAAACGCGCACCGCGGAACAAATCGCCGACACGATTGAAGCCGTCGGCGGCAGCATCAGCACGGAAGCGGGCAACAACAGTTTCGCCGTCGCGCTCGATGTCACGCAGCCCGATCTGAAACTTGGCGCCGAATTGCTCGCCGATGTTTTGCTGAACGCGACCATGCCGGAAAAAGCAGTCGCGCGGGAAAAAGAAATTCAGCTCGCGGGTATCAAGGAAGAAGAAGAACAGCTCACGACCGTGGCGCGAAATATTTTGCGCGAGGCGCTCTTCCGCCAGCATCCGTACGCGCTGCGCGGTAAAGGCTCCCCGGAATCCGTCGCTAAGCTGACGCAAAAAGATTTGCTGGAGTTTCGGGATCGACATGTTGTCGCGAAAAATTGCGTGCTCTCCGTTTTCGGAAATGTGAAAGCGGCGGGAGTGAAAGAGCTCTTCGAGAAAACGCTCGGCACGATGAAGTCAGGTGAGCTCGCTCTCACCAAAGCGCCGATTCCAGAAGCGTTCGGCAAAACGGTCGAGGTCACGAGTCAAAAACCGAAAGCGCAAGGCGTGATCATGGTTGGTTACCGCGGCGAGGATCTTTTTAGTCCCGATCGGTATGCGCTCGATCTGATTGACGATGCGAGCAGCGATCTCGGCTCGCGTTTTTTTGTGCGCATTCGCGAGCAAATGGGTCTCGCTTATTACGTCGGCGCGATGAACGGGCCGGGTCTTGTGCCGGGAATTTTTGCATTTTATCTCGGGACCGATCCGCAAAAAATGGAGCAGGTGAAAAGCGCGTTACTCGATGAGATTCACAAATTAGCCAGCCAAGGATTAACCGCGGAAGAGCTCGCGCGCGCCAAAATGAAATTGATCGGCGCGCAACAAATCGCCAATCAAAGCAACGACTCTTTCGCTTACGCGACGGCGCTCGATGAGCTTTACGGCCTCGGTTTCGATCATTACAAATCGCTCGAGCGCGACGTGAACGCGATTACGCTTGAGGACACCAAACGCGTGGCCGCAAAATATTTTCTCGATCAACCGTACGTGATTGCGACAGTCGCACCACCGCAGACGCAGACAGCTTCGAAACAAAAGTAAAACATGGCTGAAGTCCAAAAAGATACACAACAACTCGGCGAGCTTTCCCAACGCTTCATCGAATTTGTGATGATGCAGGCGCAGAACGCCGCGCTTTTTCTCGGGCAAATTCCCAATCCGCAGACCGGCAAAGGTGAAGTGAATCTCGATCTCGCCAAGATGTTCATCGACCAGCTCTCGATGATTCAGGAAAAAACGCGCGGCAATCTGAGCAACGAAGAGGGCACCGTGCTGCGCAACGCCATTTCGAATTTGCAGATGGCGTTCGTGGAAGTTTCCGAGCAAGTCGGCAAAGGCGGTGCGGAACCAGCCGACGCGAAAAAAGAAGAGCCGCCTGCGTCTTCGCCGGCATCCGAAGAAAAGAAAAGCGAACCGATTGCGTCGCCGCCCTCGTCTTCGAGCGAAGGCGAATCGAAAAAGAAGTTCACGAAGAGCTACGGATCTTAAGGTAGGGACGGTTCACCGAACCGCCCGGGCGATTGGGTCAATCGCCCCGGTAGTGTATCAGTTTGAGTTTTAAGGGGCTTGCGCATCCCTGTCCGCTCAAGCATACTAGGGCGGATTGAAAACGCACCTGAAAGGTAAGAAGCTCGATCTGGCGCAACTGGGCAAGGCCATTGTGGATTCAGCGACCACCCCAGAAAAGAATCCGGCAGCCGTTGCCCTAGGCAGGCTCGGCGGCTTGAAAGGTGGGAAGGCTCGGGCAAGGAGCCTCTCCAAAGCAGAGCGCAAAACGATTGCCAAAAAGGCAGCCCGCGCCCGTTGGAAAAAGCGCCCTCCTAGGTAAAAAGGGCTATCGGACAGGGGTGGCAATTATTGTCAAGCCCCCGACAGGGTATAGGGTCGCCAAAAGTTTGACAGCGGCGATAGGGTCGTGTAGGTTACCTCTGTATGGCAGAAGTAACAACTACCAACGGTGACCCGGCACTCGCTTACCTAACCAAGCAACGAGACAGTTTATCGTCAACGCTGAACCGCCTGAAGGCGCAGCACAAGGGCGTCGAAGCGAAGATGACATCGACTCAAGCGAAGCTGGAAGCCATCGAAGAAGCAATCACTGCGCTGACCAACGGGGCCAGCGAAAAACCCCAATGAAAATTAAACAAGGAGATATGGACACTGGTTAAAAAATTTAGGCCGTCTGAAACGTTGACGCGTTCCAAACGGCCTTAAACTTTTTCTCTGGGCAACGTAACCAGCCCCGAGAAGACAGCGGAATCTAGGCAACCCCGCCCCATCAAAGTTAATAAGGCAGGGTAGCTGTAACCGATTCGTTGTCAAGAAAAAGGTTACAGAATCTCATTACGAAAGACCCTACAAATGAGAACCTACAACTGCCGTTTCTGCGGCGGACGGATTATTTTCCGCACTCTCAAGGCGACGGAAACTATCCTTAACCCGCCGCGGCCCACTGCCAAAGGCCGCGTGGTCCCCATCCATCTTGATGGCGGATGTCAAATGCGGCTCTGGCCGTAACGGCGATCTAAAGAGCTTGGGCGGAGTGTGACTGCCCAAGCTCCAAGGTTCTCTCTAAATAATGCTTGACCGCTCAAGCATATTGAATACGGTGAACGTATGAACAAGCTGAAAACAGATAAGCGAGCACAGATTCTTCACTGTCTCTGTGAAGGAAACAGCATCCGAGCAACTGCTCGCCTAGCGGATTGCTCAATCAATACGGTGGTAAAGCTTCTGATCGAAGCGGGAAAAGCTTGCACGAAATTTCAAGACGCGGCGCTGCGCAATCTGCCATGCAAGCGACTCCAACTCGATGAAATCTGGGGTTTTGTGGGAGCGAAAGATTTGAACTGCTCAAAAGAGAAAAAGGCGAAAGGGTGGGGTTCAGCATGGGTATGGACTGCTCTTTGCGCTGACACAAAATTGCTGGCGACGTGGTTCATCGGCCCGCGGGTTCCTCAATCGGCCTATCATCTTTTGTACGATCTGCGCGAGCGCATAGCTCCCGATCATAATGTCCAAATCACAACGGACGGTTTCGCCATGTACCTCAAGCCGGTTCATTCCGCGTTTCTCGGCCAAGCTGATTACGCTCAGCTTCAAAAGATATACGGTTCGGATAAATCGTCTGGACGCTACAGTCCCGCCCAATGCATGGGGTCACGCCGCGCTGTAATCACCGGCAATCCAGACCCGAAACATATCAGCACCTCATACGTTGAGCGGCAGCACTTGAATCTCAGAATGTCCAATCGCCGTTTTACCAGATTGACCAATGCGTTCAGCAAAAAATTGGAGAATTTGGAACACTCAGTCGCGCTCTACGCGATGCATTATAATTTTTGCCGGATTCATCAAACGCTCCGCGTGACTCCGGCGATGGAAGCAAACATAACCGACCATGTTTGGTCACTGACGGAGCTTGTCGAATTACTCGACTAAAAAAGGCACCATAAAATATGCAACTCGCGCTCGCCCTCATCACTCACGAAATTGAAAACACCGTCATCCCTCAAAGGGCAAACGACGGTTACATAAACGCGACCGCGATGTGCAAGGCGGTCAATAAACTTTTCGCGGATTATCGCCGCCTCTCCTCAACAGAGGCATTTCTGAGCGAGTTGGCGGGGTCTATGGGAATTCCCATAGACCAGCTTGTTTTTACGATGATGCACGGCCCGAACGAAGAGCGCGGGACGTGGGTTCATCCCGACGTGGCAGTAAATCTTGGGCAGTGGTGCTCGCCTAAATTCGCAGTCGCAGTGGCTCGATGGGTTCGCGAATGGATGTCTGGAACGATCACGACAAAACTTCCGTACCATTTGGAGCGGTACATGGCGAATCGTGCAGCCATTCCAATTACTCATTGGTCAATGCTCAATGAAATGACGTTCAACTTGATCGCGCCATTAGAACAGAATGGGTATCATTTGCCCGAAGAACTGGTGCCCGATATTTCCGAGGGGAGAATGTTCTGCAAATGGCTGCGCGATGCGAAAGGCATCGACACTAAGAAATTGTCCACGTATCGGCATATTTATTCTGATGGCCGAATCGTGGATGCGAAACTTTATCCGCTATCCGTGCTGGAAGATTTTAGGTTGCATTTTTTTAACGTGTGGTTGCCAGAAAAGGCGGTTGAATATTTTCACGTCCGCGATCCGAAAGCATTGAAACACTTAGCTAAGCTTTCGTTGCTGCCTCAAAACGCATCCGTGGACGACAAGACAGCGGCGGCGCTATTTGGAAAGCTTAAGGATCAGATCGCGGCGGTTCAAGCCCCTGTTAAGAAATTACAGATTTCAAACTGATACATTACCAATCGCCCCTACCTCGATAATCATAGACCGCCGCTGCAGCAGGCTGCCGCGTATTCATTAAGTGCACGCCGTCACGAAGAAACGTTCAAAGCGCAAAAAGCAACATGTCGATCTTGCGGTCGCGGCCGATCCGGTGCAGGCGGCGGAAGACGCGGGCCTTCGTTACGTGGGCGACGATCAGCCGGGTTACACGCGCAGAGCGAAAGGCGACGACTTCGAATATTTCGACACCGACGGAAAACCAATCCGCGACGAACAACGCCTGCTTCGCATCAAACGGATCGGCATTCCGCCGGCTTACAAAGATGTTTGGATTTGTCCTTCGCCTAACGGCCACATCCAGGCGACCGGGCGCGATGCACGCCGGCGCAAACAATATCGTTACCACGAACGCTGGCGCGAAGTGCGTGACGAAAATAAATACGATCGCATGGTCGTTTTCGGCGAAGCGCTTCCCAAAATCCGGCGGCGCGTAAAGAAGGACATGGCGCTGCCTGAAATGCCGCGCGAGAAAGTGCTCGCGACTATCGTGCAGCTGCTCGAGCGCACTTTCATTCGCGTGGGCAATGAAGAATATGCGCGCGAAAACAAATCGTTCGGCCTCACGACCATGAAAGATCGACATGTCGACGTGAAAGGCACCAAGACGCGGTTCCGGTTTCGCGGCAAGAGCGGCATTCAGCACGATGTCGATATCACCGATCGACATATCGCTAAAATCATCGCGAAACTTCAAGACCTTCCCGGCCAGGAACTTTTTCAATTCGTCGATGACGAAGGTGAAAGGCGCGACATCACTTCGCAGGATGTGAACGATTACTTGCGCGAAATCACGGGCCAGGATTTTACGGCGAAAGATTTTCGGACGTGGGCCGGCACGGTCCTCGCCGCCATGGCATTGAATGCGGTTGGCGCTTTCGAAAACAAGAAACAAGCGAAGTCGAACATCAAAAATGCGGTCGGAGCGGTATCAAAGATTCTCGGTAACACGCCGGCCATCTGCCGGAAGTGTTATGTGCATCCCGCGGTTTTTGAGAATTATCTCGATGGAAAATCGATCGAAGGTTTGCGCAAAAAAACCGAGGAAGCGCTTGCCGAAAAAAATGTCGATCTTCGCGCTGACGAAATCGCTGTGCTCAGTTTTCTGCGCGATCGGCTCGCTAGAAAAACCTGACCCTTACGGAATGATCGTGTCGCCGCGAATGCGCGGCGTCGGGCTGGGCGTTGCGCGCTGCGCTTTCGTGCTTTTGCGCACAGTGATCGTTTCGCCGGCGGGCGAAGGTGAAGGAGACGGATATTTTTTTGTCGTTGGGAAAATCAAGCGCCACGGCTGGGTCTTCACCGTTTCGGAAAATTCTTTGATGTTTTTCCCGGTCGGTCCGAGATCGGCCATGGTTGCTTTTAATTGTTCGGATGATTGACGAAAATTCTCCAGCGTCATCTCGATGTTGTTGTTCTTCGTGAGCTGATCGCTGATTTTCTCGATGTTTTGGAGCGACAGCGAAAGCGAGCTGTCGCGCGCGGTCATGTTCGTAATGTTTTCGGCGAAGGTGCGAAATTGCGCGATGGCCATGTTGAGCTGCGAGTTCTCGTCGGTAATGCGGCTGAGATTTTGCGCGGTGCTTTCCAGTTCCTTCATTGTCGATGTCGCTTCAGTCGCGACCGGCTTCACGATCTCGAGCATTTTCGACATGGCTTCGCCAAAATCGGGCACGCGTTCGCCCGCAAAAAGTTCGCCGTCACGCGCGAGACCAGAAGCTTCGGTGCCTTCGCTCACGTCGATGGCGGTTTCACCAAGCAAACCAAGATTCATGAGACGCGGCTTGGCATCCTTGTAAACGACCGCGCTTTTATCGACCTGCACATCGATGCGGACTTCGAATTTTGGTTTGCCGTTCTCAGGGGAGGGCGTAGCGAGCGGATCGGGCGGACGAATCGCATCAGCCGCATCTTGCGCGCGCTTGGCTTCTTCTTTCGAAACCGGTGAATACAATTTATTGACCTGCCCGATTTTTCGGCCAGCCAGCAAAACGGGCGCGCCGAGTTTAATGCCAGCGGCATTGTCGAAGTAAATTTTGTAGGTGACGAGCGGACGAAAAAGTCCGGGCGCGCCGAGCAAAATCAAAACGCCGGTCAAGACCGCGATCGTGCCGATCACGAGCAGGCCGGTCATTAATTCATTTCGTCGCAATTGCATCTTGGCTTCCTTCCAGAATCGGGCCTTCCGTGCTGCCGCTCAAGAATTGCGCGACGACCGGGTTGGTTGATTGCTTGAATTGATCGGGGCTACCATCCTCGATGATTTGTCCTTGGTAAAGCATAGCCATTCGCGTGCCGATGCGAAATGCGCTGTCCATTTCGTGCGTCACGATCACGGAGGTGACTTTCGAGCGGTCGGTCAGCCCGATGATCAGCTCATCGATGACGGAGCTGATGACGGGATCGAGACCCGCCGATGGTTCGTCGAATAAAATCAGTTCCGGCTCCATGACGAGCGCGCGCGCGACGCTCACACGTTTACGCATTCCACCGCTCAGCTCCGAAGGCAGCTGGTCTTTGGTCTCGAGCATTCCGACCATTTCCAGCTTTTCATCGACAATTTTATTTATCTCGTCGCGCGATTTTGTCGTCAGCTCTTCGAGAGGCAGCGCCACATTCTCACGCACGGTCCGCGAACTGAGGAGCGCGGAATATTGATAAACCATCCCGATCTCTCGCCGGATTTGCTGGAGCTTGCGCCGATTTAGCCGTGTGACTTCGAATTGTTTGAAAAAAATCGAGCCTGCATTCGGTTGCAAAATTCCGAGAATCAAACGCAGGATCGTGCTCTTACCGCTGCCGCTCTGGCCCATGATGACGAGACGATCGAGGGGCTCCACCGTGAGCGACACGCCG
The DNA here is from genome assembly GCA_041167045.1 of Verrucomicrobiota bacterium. Classification (GTDB taxonomy): domain Bacteria; phylum Verrucomicrobiota; class Verrucomicrobiia; order Chthoniobacterales; family UBA10450; genus CATPCN01. The sequence goes on along the minus strand of JBEEGW010000010.1, from coordinate 23,557 downwards.
TCTAGCACTTGCTTTTCTTCGAACGCCAAACGCACATCACGCAATTCCACCACACTCGGTTCGGGCGCGCTCATGTCGGGAAAAAGATTGTGTAAATCACGTTGTAAATCGTATCGAAACCGATCACCGCCGTGATCGCGGTCACCACGCTGGAGGTTGTCGATGTCCCGACGCCGGCCGCGCCGCCTTTCACGCTCAAGCCTCGATAACAGGCGATCGCACTAATGAGCAATCCGAACATAAAACTTTTCAGCACCCCCGTGATGATGTCGCGAATGAGCAGCGAATCTTTTACAAGATCGAAGAAATAAACGAACGCGATGCTGAAGTAGGCGCGGCACACGAGGCTGCTCGCAAAAATCGCGGCCATACTCGACGCAGTGGAGAGACAGGGCATCAGGAAAACGAGCGCGAGCATGCGCGGCGCGACCAGAAAACGCAGCGGCCCGATCCCCATCGCCTCGATTGCTTCCACTTCTTCGGAAACTTCCATCGTTCCCAGCTCCGCCGTAAACGCCGCGCCGATGCGCGCCGCCAGCATGATGCCGGTGAGCAACGGCCCGAGCTCGCGCGTGAATGCGATCGCGACCAACCCCGGCACCAATCGTTCCGTGCCGAAAGTTTGCAGCTGATATCCGGTCAAGAGCGCCATCGTCAGACCGAGAAAAAACGAAACGAGCGCGACCAGCGGCACCGAATCAACTCCGGCGCGCTCGGTGTGCCGGAAAAAACTCGAGGCGCGAAAGGGCACGCGGCCGCGTCGGATGCGACCGATCGTTTCGTCGAATGTATTGACGATGAACCAAAAGAGCCCGCCTACTTCGATAAGAAAACTGCGCCCGAGATGGCCAATTCCCTGGACAACCACGACCGGATTGGCCGTGACTGTCTGGTCGTCAGACGATTTGTTTTCTCCTTCCGCGTTTGCCATGCCGAGATGGAACGTGCCTCACTTCATGAGAGGCGAAAGCGGAAAGTGCGAACGAAAAGCGGTTCGACACGCTCTCGCGCAACTCGCTAAGATCGACATGTGAAATGGATAATTTCTCTTTTTGCGCTCGCAGTTTTTGGCCTTCCAGCGTCCATTAGCGCGGCTCCCACGCCGTCAAATCTTTCCGATCACGTGACAACATCGACAAAAAAATTCGCGCTCGTCATTCACGGCGGCGCCGGAACGATCGAGCGCAGCAAAATGACGCCGGAACAGGAGCGCGCACATCGTGACGGGCTGGAGAATGCGCTCAAAGCTGGCTTTGAAGTTTTGAAGAACGGCGGCGCAAGTCTCGACGCGGTTGAAGCGGCCGTGCGCGTTTTGGAAGACGATCCGCATTTTAACGCCGGTAAAGGCGCCGTCTTCACCGATGCCGGCACGAACGAACTCGACGCCGCGATCATGAATGGAAAAACTCTCGCCGCCGGCGCCGTGGCCAACGTGCGTCATGTGCGTAATCCGATTTCGCTCGCGCGCATGGTCATGGAAAAATCCAAACACGTTTTGATGACGGGCGACGGCGCGGAAAAGTTTGCGAAAGAAAATGGGGTCGAGCTTGTCGATCCAAAATATTTTTTCACGCAGGAACGGTGGGATGCTTTGCAAAAATTGAAAGCGGCCGAGAAAGGTGGCGGGAGCGGCGAAAAGAAATTCATCATCACAGATCAAGATCGACATGGAACGGTCGGCGCTGTTGCGCTCGATCAGAATGGCGATCTCGCCGCCGCGACTTCCACGGGCGGCACGACAAATAAACGCGCCGGCCGCGTGGGTGATTCGCCCATCATCGGCGGCGGCACTTACGCGAACAACGCCACCTGCGCGGTTTCCTGCACGGGCGACGGCGAATATTTTATTCGCAGCGTGGTCGGACACGATATTTCCGCGCTCATGGAATATCGCGGAATGAAATTAGAGGAAGCTACCCAAACCGTTCTCGACAAAGTGAAGAAGCTCGGCGGTGAAGGCGGATTGATCGCGGTTGATCGGGAAGGAAACATCGCACTGCCATTCAACACCGCCGGCATGTACCGCGGACATGTCGATCTTAGCGGCCAATTCGTGGTCGAGATTTACAAGTAGCCGCGTCGCGAAATCATGCTGCCGGCTTTTTCTTTGGTCTTCCCCGCGTTCAACGAGGCTGATCGCATTGCCGGCTCGTTGCGAGTGGCGCTCGATTACATCGCTTCCGAAAGTCCGCAAAGCGAACTCATCCTCGTCAATGACGGATCGACCGATACGACCGGACAAATCGCGCGCGAAATTTTTTCCGCAACCGGCATCGCCACGCAATTGCTCGAAAATTTTCCGAACCGCGGCAAAGGCGCAGCTGGTCGCGCTGGAATGCTCGCGGCCAAGCGTCCGATCACATTATTTTCCGACGCCGATCTTTCCACGCCGCTCGAGGAAACGCCGAAGCTGATCGAACCGATCGCGAACGGCGAGCTCGACATCGCCTTCGGTTCGCGCGCGCTTGATCGCAGTCTGATCGGCGATCGCCAACCGTGGCGCCGTGAACAAGCCGGCCGGATTTTTAATTTCATCGTGCGCATGTCGACCAGTTTGCCATTTTGGGACACGCAATGCGGTTTCAAAGCATTTCAGATGGAGACTTGTCGTCCGATCATCGAAAGCGCGCGCATCGATGGATTCGGTTTTGATGTCGAGGTGCTTTACCTTGGGCGGCGCGCTGGATTACGGCTGCGCGAAATCCCAGTGCGCTGGAACCATCGCGATGGAAGCAAAGTCCATTTGGTTCGCGATAGCCTGCGCATGCTCGGCGAAGTATACGAGCTGCGCACGGCTTCGTAGCGTCAGCGCATTGTCGATCTTTCCGTACACAAAGCGGCGCACAGAATCATGTCGATCTTGCGCGCCGGCTTGAATTCTTAAACTGCGCTATTTCTTAACGATCTCAGCATTCTCGATCATGCTGATGCCGTCTTTCTCGGCCACTTTTCCTTTCAACGTGATCGTTTTGCCGGCGTACTCGGCCAGCTGCTCGTTCATCGGTTTATGATCGCCGACTACGAGATAGGTTTTACCGTCAGCGGTAATTCCCACCGGGCCGCCGCCTTTGATGCACTTGGCCGCGCAGGCCGCGTGCTTCTCGCCTTTCGCGCTGTGATCCATGTAGCACATCATGTCCACGACTTCGCCGGTGACTTCCTTGCTCGCCGACGAGTCGAGGGCTTCTTTGCCATGCTCATGCTCTTGCGCGAACGCGAGCGGTGAGAAAGCCATCGCCGCGGTGAAGCTGATCGCCACCGCTACTTTCAAAACGCTGGGCTTATTTGTTGTAGAGTTAAACATCTTTCACTTTCCGTCCTTTCTCGCCCTCGATCAACTCGGCAAATTGCGAGAAAAAATAAGAGGCATCGTGCGGCCCGGGCGCAGCTTCGGGATGATATTGCACGCTGAAGATCGGAAGCTCGCGATGTCGCATTCCTTCGACGGTGTTGTCGTTCAAATTAATGTGCGTGACTTCGATTTCTTTCGGCAATGATTTCGGATCGACCGCGAAGCCGTGGTTCTGCGCCGTGATCGCGACTTTGCCGCTGGCTAAATCCTTCACCGGCTGATTTCCGCCGCGATGCCCGAACTTCAGTTTAAATGTCGATCCACCGTAAGCGAAGCCGAGCACCTGATGTCCGAGACAAATTCCGAAGATCGGTTTCTTGCCCATCAGCTCGCGAATAATTTCGTGCGTGTAACCAAGCGCCGCCGGATCGCCGGGCCCGTTCGAAAGAAAAATCCCGTCCGGATTTAGCGCGAGCACATCTGCCGCGCTCGTCGCCGCCGGGACAACGGTCACGCCGAAACCATGTCGACGAAGTTGGCGCAGAATATTTTCTTTGATGCCGTAATCATAAGCCGCGACGCGAAAACGAATCGGCGGAAGCGCGCGCTGGCGCGGCGCAAGATCGACATTGCCCGTTGCAACGCCCCATTGCTCGCTCAGTTTCGAATCCGGATCCCATTCGTAAGCTTTCGGCGTCGAAACTTCGCGCACGTAATCCATCCCGATCACTCCTTCGCCTTCGACCGCGCGCCGCGTCGCTTCTTCTTTCGAGATTTGCTCGGTCGTCAGGCAAGCTTTCATCGCGCCGAGCTCGCGCAGATGCCGCGTGAGCGCGCGCGTGTCGATTCCCTGCACGCCCGGAATTTTCCAATGCCGCAAATAATCATCGAGCGACGATTCGGAGCGCCAGTTGCTCGGCGCTTCGCTCAATTCTTCGATTACGAAACCGCGCACGTGCGGCGACCGGCTTTCCTGATCGAGCGCGTTCGTTCCGTAATTTCCGATCAGCGGATACGTCATGGCCACGATTTGTCCGCGATACGACGGGTCGGTCAGCACTTCCTGGTAACCGGTCATGGAAGTGTTGAAACAAATCTCACCGACGCATGTGCCGGTGGCGCCAAATGATTCGCCCTCGAAAGTCCGGCCGTCTTCCAGAGCGAGGATCGCGCGCATGTCGGCGTGGATTGTCGATCTTGCTGCTCGAATTTCAAATCGAACTTCGGCATTCCTGAAACAAAAAACGCTCGGACCGTTTGTCGATCCGAGCGTTCTTAAATTATTACCCCGCAGGTGCCGTTTAGGTGAATCTCCCGTTCCCTTTCGGTAACGGGCGGACGACCGCCGCGAAAAATTCTGACTTCCAATTAAGGCATGCCATCATCCTTTGCGACCTAGCCTCCTGGTTATGAAGTATCGGTTCGGGGATCACACCAGTAATCTCGAACATCGCAGGGTAAATTTTTGAAAAGCCGCTGGGAGAGAGTTGCGAGAAAAGCACTGGTTTCCTGCACAACCCTCACCGCGCGGCTCTCCGCTTTCAAAGAACTACTCGCGCAATTCCACGCTCAACTCGCTCTGCAACCGCTCGCGAATCTTTGCGTGCACCGCACTCACTTCCTCGTTCGTTAGTGTTCGGTTTTTATCGCGATATGTCAATGTGTAAGCGAGCGACTTGCGTGCCGCGCCGAGATGTTCCGCGTCTTTTCCGCTGAAAAGATCGAAGAGCTCCACGCGTTCGAGCATCGGTTCCTTCGCGTGCTCGATCACGGCGACAATCTCCGCGTGGCTCATTGTTTCGGGAACAATCATCGCGATGTCGCGCGTCACGCTCGGGAATTTTTCCAGCTCGCGAAATGACTGGCCGCCGCGAATTTTGTCCGAGAAAATTGCATCGAGCGAAACTTCCGCGATGAAGACAGCGCTTTTCGCGCCGAACTCTGCGGCACGCGCGGATGAAAGTTGTCCTGCGAGGCCGATTGTTTTGTTTTCGACAACAACGTCCGTCGCCAGCGCAAGATCGACATGTTCCCCGCGACGAAAAGTCAGCGATTGATCTCCAAACGATGCGAGCGCGCCCTTCAAATCAAAAAAATCGAGCGCACGATTCTCGGAACGCCAATGCAAATGGCTGGTGGCGCTTCCGCAAAGCAGCAACGCCAATCGTCGTTCCTCTTTTCCATCCGGCGATAAAAACGCGCGGCCCATTTCAAAAATCCGGACGCTTTGTGCGCCGGCGCGCAAATTTCGTTCCAGAACACCGAGCAAACCGGAAATCAAACTCGGCCGGAGCGCGACATGATCTTCGCTCAGCGGATTTTTCAGCGCGACCGCGTTTTCGCTAAAGGCCGGCGCGTTGCGCGCAATTAACTTCGAGGTGCGGGCTTCAAACAATCCGCGGCCAACGAGTCGTTGGCGCAAAGCTGATTCGAGATCGTGCGAGCCGTCCGCCGCACTCACCGGCGTGAAGCGGCTGCGGTCCGTGCCCGAAATTTTGTCCACGCCATGCGCGCGCACGACCTCCTCGACAAGATCGACATCGCGCTGCAAGTCGCGGCGGTAGCTTGGAATTTTCCATGTCGATGTTGTCTTGCTCGATTTGCTTTTCTCCAGGCCGAAACGTTCGAGAATTTCGTCGATCGTTTTTGGTTTGATCGGTACACCAAGGGTTCGATCAGATTTTTCGTAACTCAACGAAACGTCGTTTGGATTTGCGGGAAGTTTGCCAGCGACGTTGATTTCCTTCGCGGGATTTCCGCCGGCGACCTCGCGAATCAATTCCGTCGCCCGCTGCGATGCGCGCAGAATCATTTCCGGATCGACGCCGCGTTCGAAACGATAACTCGCGTCGCTCGGCAGATTTAAATTTCGCGCGGTTCGTCGAATGCTCGCCGGTAAAAAATAAGCGGCCTCGAGCAAAACGTTTTGTGTCGATTCGGTAACGCCGGTTTCTTCGCCGCCCATCACGCCACCGATGCCGATGGCGCGTTCCTGGTCTGCGATGACAAGATTTTCTTTGCCTAACGAGTACGTCTTGCTATCGAGCGCGAGAAACTTTTCGCCCTCGCGCGCGAGCCGCACGTTGATTCCGCCTTTCAACTTGTCCGCGTCGAATGCGTGCGTCGGCTGACCAAGTTCGAGCATCACAAAGTTCGAGATATCCACGATGTTGTTGATCGAACGAATGCCGGCCGCTTCGATTTTTGCGCGCAACCAATCCGGGCTCGGTCCGACCTTTACATTGTCGATCTTGCGCGCGGAGAAGAACGGACACTCATTCGTCGCGGAAATTTCCACGCCGGATTTTTTTATGTCGATCTTAGGGTCGAGCTTCAGCGCTTTGAGTTTCTTTTCTGTGAGCGCCGCGATCTCGCGTGCCAATCCATAATGACTGAGCAGATCGCCGCGGTTCGGCGTGATTTCTACGTCCAGAATTGTGTCGGCGGGGAAAAGATCGACAATCGGCGCGCCGATCTTTGCGTCGGGCGACAAAATCAAAAGCCCGCTCGCATCTTCGCCGAGGCCGAGCTCTTTGCCGCTGCAAAGCATTCCTTCGCTTTCAACGCCGCGCAGTTTGCTTTTCCTAATCTCCAAACCATTCGGCAATTTCGCGCCGGGCAAAGCGAGCGGCACTTTGTCGCCGACTTTGTAATTGGTCGCACCGCAGACAATCTGCCGTTTCGTTCCGCTGCCGTCATCGACTTCGCAAACGGTCAACCGATCGGCATCGGGATGGCGCGAGGAGGCAGTGATCTGCGCGACCACAACTTTGTCGAAATTCGCGCCCCGCGTTTCGATTCCTTCGATCTCGACGCCGGCGAGCGTGAGCAATTCGGCCAAGTTGTCGATCTTGTCCGGAAGATCGACAAATTCGCGCAACCAATTGAGGGAAAATTTCATGCGAACTGTTTGAGAAAGCGGAGATCGTTTTGCGCGAACAGACGAATGTCCGGAATGTCGAACAGGATCATGGCGAGCCGATCCATGCCGGCGCCGAAGGCGAATCCGGTCCATTTTTCGGGATCGTAAGCGCTATCGCCGCGCGCCTTGTTCACCTCTTCGAAGACGGCGGGATGGACCATGCCGCAACCGCACACTTCGATCCATTGTTCACCGCCTTTGAGGGCTTTCGATTTTACATCGATCTCGAAACTCGGCTCGGTGAACGGAAAATAATGCGGACGAAAACGCACGGCGGTTTCACTCCCGAAAAGTTCGCGCAGGAAAAATTCAAGCGTGCCTTTCAAATCCGCGACGCTAACGTTTTCATCGACATAAAGTCCTTCGATCTGATGAAACTGCGCGCTGTGCGTGGCGTCCACTTCATCGCGACGATAGGCGGCGCCGGGTGCGATCACGCGAATGGGCGGCGGCGCAGATTGCATGGTGCGGATTTGCACGGTCGATGTGTGCGTGCGCAAAAGCCGGCCGTCCGGTAAATAAAAAGTGTCCTGCTCGTTTCGCGCCGGATGATCTGGCGCAGTGTTGAGTGCGTCGAAGCAATGCCATTCATCCTCGACGTCCGGCCCGTCGGCGAGTGCGAAACCCATGCGACGGAAAATGGTAATGGAACGATCGAGCATTTGCGTGAGCGGATGCAGTGCGCCGCGTTCGGCGACGCTTCCGGGAAGCGATATGTCGATGTTAGCGAGCGCGTCTGATTCTTTTTTCGCGCGAAAAATCTTTACGCTTTCTTCGATTGCATTTGTAACCGCGCTGCGAACTTCGTTTAGCAATTTTCCGACGATCGGTTTCTCTTCTTTGCTCAACGATTTCATCTGCTCGCTCCAGGCGGAGATGCTGCCGCTGCGACCGAGATAACGAACGCGCGCCGCTTCGAGCGATTGCTCGTCGGCCGCGGAATCGATTTCGCGCAGGGCGGACTCGCGAAGCTCTTCGAGCGGATGAGACATGCGGGAACGTTGAACGCTCAACGTTGAACGTTCAAGGTGTAACGCGCTCTCGGTTGACTACGCTGCTTTTTTCGATTTCGATTTCTTCTCGAGCGCGTCTTTCACTTGATCGACGATCGAGGCGAACGCCTTCTCGTCGGTAATGGCGAGGTCGGAAAGAATTTTGCGATCAAGACCGATGCCGGAAGCTTTCAGACCTTCGGCGAAGCGACTGTAAGTAAGACCTTGCGCGCGCACGGCCGCGTTCAAGCGATGGATCCAGAGATAACGAAAAGTGCGTTTGCGCGTTTTGCGATCGCGATAGGCCCAATATTTCCCTTTCATCGTCGCGTCTTTGGCGTAACGAAAAAGTTTGGAACGACGGCCGCGAAAACCTTTCGCGGATTTGACGACGCGTTTGCGTCGCTCCCGACTGGCGGGAGCATTGGTAGCTCTTGGCATTTTGTTTTATCCCGCGGTGACGGGATTCCTCTTTCAGCGAATTGTTCGGTGTATGTCGATCTTCGCGACCTCATTCGCTGATTTGGTTTCGCGTTTGCAAAACCAGGTGCGCAGATCAAGCGGCGCGGGTGCGTCGCGGGCGCAAACTTTAGGCAAGAGTCTGGAAATGACAACCGATTTTGAAATTTGCCTTAGCATCGGGTGCGCTCATTTTAATAGATGCACTGGCTGACCCGGCACCGGTTTCTCATCCTTGCGGCCATTTGTGCGTTGTGGACGGGGTTGGTGATAAGTTTGCATTACGCGCCGGGCGTTCCGTTTCTCTCGGCCATTTGGAGCGGCGAACAAAGTTTCGAGGATTTGCTGCGGCGCGAAGGCCGCAAAACGAATACGCATTCGGAACTTGTCCTGCTCGGCATCGATCAAACGTCGTTGCAATTGCCGCCGCTGACTGCGGAAGAGCTGGCGAGCAGCCGCGGATTGCAATTGATGAGTGAGCGGCCATATCCGTGGTCGCGCGAAACTTGGGCGCTTCTGCTCGACCGACTTTTCGCATCGGGCGCGCGCCTGGTGATGTTCGATTTGATTTTCAATCCGCCTAACAATGGCGACGTGGCCTTTCACGAGGCGCTCGAAAAATATCGAGACCGCGTCGTCATCGGCGCGAACATCGACACGGGTAACGGAAACCAGATCATCGGTCCAAACGAAAAGTTGATTCCGCCGCCGCCGATCCGTGACGATCGCGTCGGGTACGTAAATTACTGGCCGCAACCGATCGACCGCAAAGTGCGCGCGGCCAATTTCACTACAAGCGATCGGCAATTGGCCGGGCTGGAACCATTCGCTGGTGAAGAAGTTTTTGAATCGTTCGCCACGCGCGCGCTGGAAAAGCTCGGGCACGGCGACAACGTCCCGCGAGATCAGCGCCCGCATTTGATACGATTCAGCGCGGTCGACGCGTACCAGCCGCGCTCGGTCTACGAAATTTTCGATCCGAAAATGTGGCACGCGAATTATGCGGACGGCGCGTTTTTCAAAAACAAAGTCGTTCTAGTCGGCTTCACCGCGCAGGTGCAGCACGACGTCGTGGACACGCCAATGAGTCCCGACACACTCGGGCCGGCTTTGCATTTGCAAACGATCGCGGCCGCGCTCGACCAGGAATTTCTGGTCGATGCGAAGCTTTCGACCGGGTTTATGTCGATCTTGGCGGCGGGCGCGCTGTCATGGGTGCTGACGGCGTTTATTCGACGGCCGCTTTGGTGCTTGATGACGCTGGTTGCGATCAGCGCTGTTTATCTCGGCGTGGCGCGAATTTTGTACGACCGCAGCGGTTTGCTCGTTCTGGTTGTGCCCACATTGACCGCATTTTTGCTAAGCGGCCTTTTCGGTTTGGGATTTGAATACACGCTCGAGCGTCTCGAAAAACTGCGCACCCGCCGGACGCTGGAGCGTTACGTTTCGAAAAATCTTGTGAAGGAAATTCTCGACAGCCCCAGCACGTTTTTCGACACGCTGCGCGGGTCGCGCCGCGAAGTCGTGGTTTTGTTTTCCGACATTTTCGGGTTCACCTCCATGTCGGAAGTGGCAAATCCGGAAGCGCTCGTGCGGCAGCTTAACGAATATCTCAGCCGCATGACCAAAGCGGTTTTCGAAAACGACGGCACGCTCGACAAATTTATCGGCGACGCCGTCATGGCGGTTTGGGGAAATGTGCGCAGTCGCGGCCTCGTCAACGACGCAAAATCCTGTGTGCGCGCCGCCCTCGCGATGCGGCGCGAGTTGCGCGCTCTGAACGAAAAATGGGGCGCAGAAAAAATTAATCCGATGAAGATCGGCATTGGGATTAATCATGGCGAAGTGCTCGTCGGCAATATTGGCTCGGAAGAGCGAATGGATTTCACCGTCATCGGCGACGCGGTCAATCTGGCGTCGCGCATTGAAGGACTGACCCGGATGTATGATGTCGACATTTTGCTCGGCCCGAGCGCGAGCGAGTTAGTGGCCGATGAATATTACGTGCGCTCGGTCGCGCGCGTGCAGGTGAAAGGGCGCAGCGAACCGGTGCAAATCTATCACCTTCTCGGCGCACGTTCTGAAGCGCTCGATCCGGAATTCCTGCGCTGGCTGGAATCGTACGAAGAAGGGCTGCGCAAATTTCAGGCGCGCGATTTTAAGGAGGCGAAGATTTTATTTTCGCGTTTTCTCGAATTTTATCCGGACGATCACCTGGCGAAACTTTATCTGGAACGCGCTCTCGCCTACGAATCGCAACCGCCCGATGAAGCCTGGGTCGGTGTGGAAGTTTTCACGAGAAAGTGACGCTTCCTTCCTTTCAGTAGCCAAAGTCATTAGCGCAGCGTAAAGAAATCTGCGTGACGACAAAAGAGCCGAGGCACCTCCACTTTCTCGGCGTCTGCGGAACGGCCATGGGATCGGTCGCGGCGGCGTTGCGCGATCGCGGTTATAAAGTCACCGGCTCCGACGAAAATATTTACCCGCCTATGTCGATCTTTCTGAAAAAGAAAGGCATCACGCTCAAGGAAGGCTATCGCGCGGAAAATCTTCCGGCGAATGTCGATCTTGTTGTGGTGGGTAACGCGATCAAGCGCGGCAATCCCGAAGTGGAAGAAGTGCTGCGCCGCCGACTTTATTATTTGTCCCTGCCGGAAGTATTAAAGGAATTTTTTCTGCGCGGCCGGCACAACCTCGTCGTCACCGGCACGCACGGCAAAACCACTACCACCGCATTGCTGGCCTGGATCATGACCGTGGCGAAACTCGATCCGAGTTACATGATCGGCGGCATCCCGAAAAATCTGGCGCAAGGCGCGCACTTCACCGACTCAAAATATTTCGTGATCGAAGGCGACGAGTACGACAGCGCGTTCTTCGACAAGCGCTCAAAATTCGTTCATTACCTGCCCGAGCTAGTGATCGTGAACAACATTGAGTTCGATCACGCCGACATCTTTCGAGATCTCGACGAAATCAAATTGAGCTTCCGCCGTTTGCTCAACATCGTTCCGCAAAACGGCATGGTGCTGCTGAATGGCGACGACGCGAACTGCGTGGACGTCGCGAAGGATTGCCTCGCGCAAATTCTCGAGATCGGTTTTTCGAAAAATTGCGCGCAACGAATCCGCGACGTCGCTTACTCCGCGAAAGGTTCCAGTTTCACACTCGGTGAGGATGAATTCGAAGTTCCGCTCATCGGCGAATTCAATGTGCGCAACGCCGCCATGGCGGCGTCGGCCGCGAAATTTTACGGCGTAAGATCGACAATCGTTCGGAAAGCATTCGCCAGTTTTAAAGGAATCGCGCGGCGGCAGGAGGTGCGCGGCGAAGCGCGTGGCGTGAAAGTGATCGACGATTTTGGGCATCATCCCACCGCGATCGCGCAAACTTTGGGAGCGCTACGTCATCGTTATCCCGACCACCATTTGTGGGCGATATTCGAGCCGCGCTCGAACACGACGCGCCGCGCGGTTTTTCAAAAGGAGTTGCCCGCTGCATTTGAATCGGCCGACGGTGTTTTTATTTCGCAAGTCGCCAAGATCGAGCAAATCCCCGCGGCCGAGCGTCTCAATCCGGAAGCTGTCGTCGCAGCGATCGCTAAATCAAAGCGGCCGGCTTTTTACGAAGCCAACGCCGGCGCGATCATCGACCGGCTCATGCCGCTCCTGCAAAAAAAAGATATCGTCGTCGTTTTCAGCAACGGCGGGTTCGATGGAATTCATGAGAAGCTGCTGGCGCGATTGAAAGGGAAGGCAGAGAAGTAAGCGCAGCTACTTCGCCGCCGCGCTTGTGTGATCGTGCACGATGCGCCAGCCCTCCGGCGTCTTGCGAAAGATCAACGTGAAACGGCCATGCGGCTCGTCTTGGGCGCGCTTTAATTTCCAGCGGCCGAGCGCAACGGCCGCGTCCGCCGCGAGCGGCGTGATTTCGAGATCGGAAAAAGTGAGCGTCCCCATTTTAGCGCGATCGGAATATTTTTTGCGATAGCGATCGCGCACCGTCTGCCAACCGCGCGTGACCTTGTCTTCCGAGACAAAAATTGTCGTTCTTGTGTTCGCGTAACCGTTCATGAACGCGTCGATGTCGCCGCGGTTCCAGGCAGCTTGTTGCGCGTCGAGCACGGCGCGAATTTCCGCAACGATTTGGGCGCGTCGCGGTTGTTCCTGGGCGAGGGAAGGCGCGGCGAATGGCGCGGCCGATGCTCCGACCAGACCCAAGATCGACATAAACTTTCGGAACGGATGACGTGCACTCATTTCAATTCATGGCTTAGCGGACAGCGCGCGCCGCGTCGAGCAGCCGTTGCGCCTGGGCGAAGCAAGTTGACCCAGCGAGGGCGAACCATTAGATAAAACCGTGCTCCGCCTCTCGTGCATCGCGGCCATTTTGTTCGCGATTGTCTCCATTTCGGCGCAGGTCGCTCCCGGCCCGCGCGCGGGGCAACGCGCCGCTACGCCTGTTCCCGCCCCGGCGCCCACGCCGCCGGAAATGGTGAAGCTGCAATATCCGAACAGCGATGTGCTGGACATTCTCCGCCTTTATGAGCAATGGACCGGGAAAAAATTGGTGATCGATAATTTCGTGCAGGGCAAGGTCACCATTTTCATTAGCAAAGATTTGCCAAAGGATGAGGCGATCAAAATCATCGAGATGAATCTTTCCCTCAATGGTTTCTCGCTCGTGCCGGCGGACAACGACATCATCGAAGTCGTCGGCACCGGAAAAAATCCGCGCGCTGCCGCCGTCCCCATCATTTCCGACGTATCGGAAATTCCGCCGGGCGACCAGATGATCAGTTATCTTTTCAAGTTGCATTACGCGGACGTGACCGAGCTGCAACAAGTGCTCGTGCAATATTTGGCGGGCGCCGGTCCGAATACCGCGCCGATTCTCGCTTTGCCGAAGTCGGGCAGCCTCATCGTCACGCAAAGCGCGGGGATCGTGCGAAGGCTTGTGAAAATTGTCGAGCAAATCGACAACCCGCCGGCCGAAGTGGTGAGCGAGTTCATTAAACTGGAGCGCGCCGATGCGGCGAAGGTCGTCGACATGCTCGAGGACATTTTTGAAAAGAAAACGAACCAACAAGGTGTGCCCGGCGCGCCGGTGTCGCCCCGCGGCGTGCGCCAGCTGGTGCCGCCGCCGAACGTGCAACAAAATGTGCCGATTGAAAACGATCTCGGCGCGCTTACCGCGCTTTCGGAAGACTCGGTCATCATCGGCAAGATCAAACTTGCGGCCGATATTCGCACCAACCGCATCCATGTAATCACGCGGCCTACGAACATGCCGTTCATTCGCAAATTGATCGCGGAATTTGATGCCAATGTGGAATTTGCCAAACCGGTCACCCGTCCGCTGCGCTACATTTCCGCGGCGGATGTTTTGCCGGTGCTAGTGCAAGCGTTGACTGAGCCCGGCACGCAAACCGAAGGCGGCGCGCCTGGTGGAAATCCAAACGCGCCCGGGGCGCAGGCGACGCCGCGACGGCCATCGAACACGGCTAATCCGTACAGCGGAGCTAATACGAGCACGAGCACGAGCACTGGTGGCGGCGAAAGCTCGCTCAATGTTTCGGAAGAACTTTCCACGCAGCCGGTCGACACTACGCCGAAAGCGGTCACGGTGGGCAACGCCAAGATCATCGCCGATCAGCGCGCCAACACCATCATCGTGCTCGGCAACCGCGAGGTCGTCGTGAAAGTCGGAAAGATCCTCGATGAAATGGATGTGAAAGCGCCACAAGTCGCGCTCAGCACCGTGATCGGTGAGCTAACGCTTCATGGCGACGAAGAATTCGGCGTCGATTATTTTTTGAAATACAAAAACAAAGTGGTCAGCACTTCGCGCAACACAAGCGTGCCGATTCCGGCGGGATCGCCAATCACGGTTACGACGGGTGTTGCGCCGGGCCCAGTTACCACGACAACCGTCCCCGGCATTGTCGATCCATCTGGCCTGATCAACTTCAGCAACATCATTCAGAACGTTGCTAGCGGGACCAATGTCTATGTTGCAGCGGGCAATTATCTTTCAGCGATTGTGCATCTGCTCAACTCCACCGGAAATTTCAAAGTAATTTCGCGGCCGATGGTTTTCACGAGCAACAACAAAAAGGCGATTATCGCATCGGGCACGGAAATTCCTGTTCCCGTGAGCACGCTCTCATCCGTCGTCAACAATACCGGCACCACTGGCACGAACATCGGTCAGCAGTCCAACATACAATTCAAGAAAGTCGCGCTGCAGCTCGAAGTGGTTCCGCTAATCAACTCGGAAAGCGAAGTGTCGCTCGATATTTTGCAGAAGCTAGACAGTCTCGCGGGAAGTCAGGTGATCGACGGGAACGCGATTCCCACCATCGCGACGCGTTACATTCGAACGAATGTCTCCGCGCCGAATGGATCGACAATTGTCCTCGGCGGTCTCATTACCGACAGCAAGAACAAGACGACTTCGGGCATTCCGGTTCTCGATCGCATCCCGCTGCTTGGATATTTGTTTCGTAACACGAGCAAGATTAAAGACCGCACCGAGCTCATCATCTTGATGCGGCCGGAAGTTTCGTTAACGAAGCTCGATCTTTATCGTCTACGTCGAAAAACCGAGGACAGGACGCATTTCGGACCCGAACTCGAGCAGGATGATTGTCCCGATTGTCCGACGAGCATCGATGGGAAACAGTTAATGCCGCAAAATAATGAAGAGAGTAAGTAAACAAGTGCATCGCATTTATTTTTTCATTTTCGTTCTGATTGCGGTGTGTGCGGCATCGACGAGTTCATTGGCGGGACGTTTCGGCACCGATCCGCTCGCGCCGCGCGATGAGTGGGGTTTGTTGCATCAAAGCCCTTCGCTCAACACGACCGACTTCGATCGGCGATATCCGCTGCGCGTATTTTATCATCTCGAATGGAGCCGAAGCTTGACGTCCGATCCGGCGTATGTGGGCGCGTTGCAGCGCGATTTGATTCGGCTTGGTTATTACTGTGGCCCGATCGACGGCATTTACTCGGACGAGGTGAGTGACGCGATCGCGCGGCTGCAGAAAAATTATTCGCTGCGCGTGACCGGCACTTTGAATTTGCCGGTGCGACGAGCGTTGCATTTGCCCTAAGATCGACATGAGCTCCGCGGCCAGCCAATCTCTCATCGATCTGCTCATGGCGAGCGGCGTGTCGTCGCGCGAGGAAGCGGCGCAACTGGCTACGAATCAAAACGGCGGTTCCTGGACGACGCAGATGCTCGACTCGGGTCGCGTGGATGAGAATCGATTCCTCGAAGCGGTCGGAGATTTTTTTCACGTCCCGGTTCTTTCGATCGAGGCAAAGAGCATCGACCGAAAAACATTGTCGATCTTGCCGAGCCGTTTCGTTTTTCAACATCACATCCTGCCGATTGAAGAAAAAGAAAAAGCGGTCGTGCTCGCGACTTACGATCTGTTCAACTCGGTCGGGCGTCAGCTCGCGTCGCAGCTTTTGAAAAAGCCGGCTGAATGGGTGCTGGTGCCGCGCGCGCAATTGCTCCGCGCCATGAAAACGCTGTACGGCGTCGGCGCGGAAACGTTCGACGAGATTCTGAAAACGAATCGCGCGTTCGAAGTGTTGCAGGACGTCGAGACGAGCACCGATCTGAACGCGGACGATCCGGAAGCGTCGGTCGTGAAGTTCGTGAACCAAATTATTCGCGAAGCGATCGTGGAACGCGCGACCGACATTCACGTCGAACCGCTCGAGAACGATTTGCGCATTCGTTATCGCATCGATGGAATTTTGCACGAGGTGGCGGTGCCGCCGCAATTGCGCGTCTTGCAATCGGCCATTATCTCGCGTTTGAAAGTGATGGCGCACATGGACATCGCGGAGCGCCGTCTGCCGCAGGACGGCCGCATCAATTTGCAAGCGGCCGATCAAAACATCGACGTGCGCGTTTCGACAATCCCGACGGTGAACGGCGAATCGATCAGCTTGCGCTTGCTCAGCCGCACCGAGCAGCAATTCGGTTTCGAGCGCCTCGATCTGAGCAAGAAACAGGAAAATATCATTCGCAAACTTCTCGCGCAGCCGAACGGAATTATTTTGCTGAC
This sequence comes from Verrucomicrobiota bacterium, assembly GCA_041167045.1. Classification (GTDB taxonomy): domain Bacteria; phylum Verrucomicrobiota; class Verrucomicrobiia; order Chthoniobacterales; family UBA10450; genus CATPCN01. The sequence continues at coordinate 6,806 of JBEEGW010000010.1, read as the reverse complement.
CGGCCCGACCGGCTGCGGAAAATCGACATCACTTTATTGTTTCTTGAGCAGCATCAACTCGGTGCAGCGGCGCATCATTACGATTGAAGAGCCGGTCGAGTATCGGTTGCCGGGCGTTTCGCAGATCGACGTGAAACCGGAAATCGATCTCACATTCGCAAAAGGTCTGCGCCACATTTTGCGGCAGGACCCGAACGTCGTGATGGTCGGTGAAATTCGCGACACTGAAACGGCGGACATCTCGATCCGCGCGGCCATGACCGGGCACCTTGTTTTCAGCACGCTGCATACGAACGACGCGGTCGGCGGCATTACGCGTTTGCTCGACATGGACGTCGAGCCGTTCCTGCTCGCTTCGGTCGTAAAATCATTCATTGCGCAACGACTCGTGCGCACAATCTGTCCCGATTGCGGTGAGCGCGTCGAATATCCGAAAGAATATCTCGATGAGATCGCGTTCCCGACCGAGCTCGGAACGAAATTTAAGCGCGGAGCCGGTTGCGATACTTGCCGGCAAACGGGTTACCAAGGGCGCGTCGCAATTTATGAAATCTGCGTCGTGACCGAGCCGCTCAAGAAATTGATCATGCAAAAGCGCGACGGCGGCGAGTTGAAACAGTGCGCGATTGCTGAAGGCATGGAAACGTTACGGCAGGACGGCTGGCGTCGTGTCGCGCAAGGTCGCACCACGATCGAAGAAGTTGTGCGCGTCACACAGACCGACGAGGTGATGGCCGAGACGGCGGAAGACGCCGAGCCGGTCGGCGCGCGCTCCCCAGGTTAATTTCCGCGCAATTCGCGGATGGCCGCGGCGTAATCTTTCGCGTGAAAAACAGATGTGCCGGCGACGAGAACGTTCGCGCCGTTTTGGATCGACATGCGCGCGGTCTCGGGGTTGATGCCGCCGTCTACTTCTATGTCGATCTTGTGGCGCGCGTCGCTCCACGTTTTGGCGCGCTTTACTTTATCCATCATTTCCGCGCGAAATGATTGACCGCCGAAACCCGGCTGCACAGTCATGACGAGCAACATGTCGATCTTGTCGAGGAAAGGCTCGACCTCTTCGAACGCCGTGCCGGGATTCAAACATAAACCGACACGGCAACCGCCGTCGCGAATCGCTTGCAAGGTTTTCGGCACATCGTGTTTCGATTCGGCTTCGACATGAACAGTGACGGAGTTTGCACCCGCTTTGATGAAGCGCGGCAAATAATGATCGGCATGCTCGATCATGAGATGGACATCGAGCGGGAGTTTCGTCTGCTGGCGGACAACATCGACAATCGCTGGCCCGAAAGAAATGTTATCGACGAAATGTCCATCCATCACATCGCAGTGAATCCAATCGGCGCCTGCTTTTTCCACGGCGCGGACTTCGTCGGCGAGTTTGGAGAAATCGGCGGCGAGAATCGATGGAGCGATCAGGATCGACATGGAGAATTGGAGTAAAGGAGTAATGGAGAAATGTGCAAGAATCCACTACTCCAACACTCCATTCGCCAACGCTCTATATAATATGAGCTTGACGATACGAGGCGCTGTTTCATGTTACCCCGTTTCAGCCGGTTCCGAATCGCGCGCGCGGCGCAAGGTTTGCTGCGAAGATCGACAGTGCGGTGCGCTTCTGACGGACTGAAAGTGCACCAAATTTTAATTTCATGTTCAACGGACTTTTCGGCTGGTTATCCAGCGACATCGGGATCGATCTCGGCACGGCCAACACGCTGGTTTACGTAAAGGACCAGGGCATCGTGCTGCGCGAGCCATCGGTCGTGGCCGTGCAAGCGGGCACGAACAAGGTGCTGGCGGTGGGCGACGAAGCGAAGCGCATGCTCGGCCGCACGCCTTCAAACATCGTGGCGGTGCGCCCATTAAAAGATGGCGTGATCGCGGACTTCGAAGTGACGGAAGCGATGCTGCGTCATTTCATTCAAAAAGTGCACGGTCGGCGTGTGCGCGTGAAACCGCGGGTTGTGATCGCGGTGCCCTCTGGAATTACGGAAGTGGAAAAACGCGCAGTACGCGAAAGTGCGACGCATGCCGGCGCGCGCGAAGTTTATTTGATCGAAGAACCGATGGCAGCGGCGATCGGCGTGGGGCTACCGGTGCAAGACCCGGCCGGCAACATGATCATCGACATCGGCGGCGGCACGACGGAGGTCGCGCTCATTTCGCTTTCCGGAATTGTTTTCAGTCGCAGCGTACGCGTTGCGGGTGACGAGCTCGATGAAGCGATCGTGCAATACATGAAGCGCGCTTACAATTTGATGATCGGCGAGCGCACGGCGGAAGAAATTAAGATCAAGATCGGTTCGGCTTATCCGACAGAAAAAGAAACGAGCGTGGAAGTGAAGGGCCGCGATCTGGTGGCGGGTTTGCCGAAGACGCTCATGATCACTTCGCAGGAAGTGCGTGAAGCGTTGCTCGAGCCGATTTCGACGATTGTCGATTCTGTGCGCATCACGTTGGAGCGTTGTCCGCCGGAATTATCGGCCGATCTGGTCGATCGCGGATTGGTCTTGGCGGGCGGCGGCGCGTTATTGCGCGGGTTTGATAAACTTTTGAGCGAGGAAACCGGTTTGCCTGTCCATGTGGCCGAAGATCCGCTCAGCGCGGTGGCGGAAGGAACGGGCAAATGCCTCAATGAACTTAAATTTTTACGTCAAGTGGCCGCGGCAGATCGCCAGTGGCGTTGACCATTTTAGATTTCGGATTTTGGATTTCGGATTGGGGCGCGTGATCTCGCGCACCTGGGCCCCAAGATCGACAATCGACCGCGCGCCACATCGATGAATCGCTCGAGCATCATCGCGCTTTTGGTTTTCGTCGGAGCGCTCGGCTACTTGCTCAGCTTCGGCGCGGACAGCACGCGCAAATTGCAGGCCGGCTTTTATCAATTAATCTCGCCATTTCTGAGCAGCGGCTCCGGTTTAGAAAAGCAAATCACTTCGGTGCGCACCGGTTTGAAGTCGCTGGAGGAATTGGAACGCGACAACGCTTCCTTGCGCGTGGAGAACCGTTCGCTCAAAGCGACTAACCAGGCGTTGCGCGACATCGAGCATGAAGTGAATCGATTGCGGCACGCGCTCGATTATCGGCAGCGCTCGATTTTTCGGCTCGTACCGGCGGAAATCGTGACGCGTGATTCATCGACATGGTGGCACACGGTCACGATCAATCGCGGGAAGGAGGACAAGATCGACACTGACATGCCGGTCGTGACTGATGAGGGATTGGTCGGCAAGACGACCACGGTGGGCAAAAATATTTCGGTCGTTCTTCTGATCACGGATGAAAATTGCAAAGTGGCGGCAAGTGTCGAAGGCAGCCGCGAACAAGGGATTGTGAGCGGCGAGCGCGTCAGCGGCTCAGTCACGCCGTTGCTCGAGTTAAATTTTTTGTCGAAGCAAGCGGACTTGAAGCCCGGCCAAAAAGTGTCCACTTCCGGAATGGGCGGCGTGTTTCCGGGCGGATTGCCCATCGGGTCGGTGAAAAATTTTCGTGTGCGCGAGCTGGATGGTCAGGCGCGATTGGCGCCCGCGGTTGAGATGTCGCATTTGGAAGACGTTTTCGTCGTTACAGGGAGAAAATGATTTTCTTCATTATTTTGGTCATCCTGGTGTTCATCGCCCAGATCGCGGAATTTTTCATTCCGCCGATCGAATGGATGTATCACGCGCACGTTTACATCGTGCCGGTAATTGTTTTTTACGGCGCAATGGCGTTGCCGTTTCCGCTCATGCTCCTGCTCGCCTTTTTTGCGGGGACGATGCTGGATGCGCTTACGGTGCAGGTGTTGGGCGCGCGAGTTGAAATTTCGCTGGGATGGTCGATCATCCTTTACGCCACGCTGGCGTTAATTATGCACGGCTTCAGGCCCTTGTTTATCCGCGGCCGCTGGGAAGTGCATTGCATTATGAGTGGCGTCTGCACGTCGCTGATAATTCTGGCGCAATATTTAATGATCACATTTCGTCGCGGTTCTCTCATCTTCACAACGGAAACGTGGTGGCAGATCGGCGGTCCGGGTTTAATCGCGCTCTTCATCGCGCCGATTGTTTTCTTTCTCTTGCATTGGATTGGCCGGATGACGGCTTATCCGTATCTTTCCGAGCGGGACAATTACTCATGAACCGTCGCCGTCTCAATCCGCGTCTGCGCATTCAAGCGGTCGGATTTTTCATGCTGCTCGGTCTCGGCGCGCTCGGTTTGCGTCTGTGGTGGGTGCAAGTAGCGCGCGGTACTGAGTGGACTTCACAAGTGCGCGGTAGTTCTGAAGCCACTGTGCGCATTCCTTCGGTGCGCGGTGAAATCAAAGATCGCAATGGCCTTTCGCTTGTGCAAAATCGCGCTAGCTACGAGGTCGATTTTTATTTGCCGGAGATGGTGAAAGGTTATCGGCAACGCATCGGGCCGCCGCCCGTGACCGAGTATCGCGGCACGATCCACGGCATGCAGAAGGATTTGAAAGAGCCGGACATCGTGAAAATCGTAAACGACGGAGTGGTGCCGCGGCTGGATGATCTCGATCTGGCGCGCGATTACAACGCGGGCCAGTTACAAAAACATTATCGCACGAACACGGAAGTGCCGTACTCCTACATCAAGGACATCGATTTTCCGACGATGGCCAAGTTTTCCGAGCATGACGTCGGCCTGCCAGGCGTGGACATCGCGATCAAACCGGTGCGCTCATATATTTACGGGGCGCTCGCGGCGCACATTCTCGGTTACGTCGGCGCGCCGGACGACACGAACAAGGACGAAGCGCGCAAGTTCACGTTTTTCCAAGGCGACGTGGAAGGGAAGTCGAACATCGAAAAAGCGATGGACGAATATCTCCGTGGCCAGCCGGGGGTTCGTTACCTGCGTCGCAACGCCAAAGGCACGATCGATGGAGTTCTGCGCGAAGACCCGCCGAAACAAGGCGCGAATGTTTTTCTGACGATTGACGCGCGGATTCAAGCGATCGCGGACGAAGCGTTACGCGCGGTGAGCCGGGCCGGAGCCGTAGTTGTCGATCCAAACAACGGCAACATTCTGGCGATGGTTTCGGTGCCATCGTTCGATCCGAATACATTTATCCCGAGCATCAAGGCGAAGGATTGGCAGGCGTTGCGCAAAGACGAAGCGAACCCGCTAGTCAACCGCGCCGTCAGCGCGCTGCCGCCTGGGTCGACATTCAAGCTGATAACGTCCTTTGCCGGTCTGCGAAGAAACCTCGCGAACTCGAAATATAATTGCGGCGGCGGCGTCAGTTACGGCGATCACTTTTTCCGATGCTGGGTAGCGGAAAAACATTACACCCACGGAACAATCGGACTCGCCGATGCAATCAAGGTTTCATGCGACTCGTTTTTCTATCAATACGGAAACGCGGCTGGCATTCAGTCGATTGACGCCATTGGCAAGATGTTGGGCATCGGCGAAGAATCGGGCCTGCAACTCTCAGGTGACCAAACCGGCAACATGCCCGGCCCGGAGTGGATGCAAATTCATCATCCGCAAGAGAGGTGGTCACAGGCGCAAACCGCCAATGTTTCGATCGGCCAGGGCTACACGCTTGTTTCACCCCTGCAATTGGCGATGGCTTATGCCACCGCGGCCAACGGCGGAACGTGTTATTATCCCCGCTTGATCGACAAAGTTCTGAACCAGGATGGCTCGCCCGTGCTGGACGAGCACGGCAAGCCTGCCGTTTCGCAACCGCGTATGCGCTCCGATTTGCGGCGGGAAGTTTCACCTCAAGATATCGAGCTTGTCCGCAAAGGGCTCTGGAAAGTTGTCAATGAAGACGGTGGAACAGGAGGCAGAGCGCGTTTGAAAGACGTGGTGGTCGCGGGGAAAACTGGCACGGCTCAGGCCACCGACCGTGGCCACGAAGAAAACGTGGCGTGGTTTGTTTGTTTCGCGCCGTTTGATAATCCGAAGTATGTCGTCGCAGTGATGGTGCAAGGCGCCTCTGGGCACGGCGGCGAAGTCGCGGGCCCGATCGCGACACGCATTCTCGAACGCACCCTCGCGCAGGATGCAGGAAACTTCGATATGCAGGTCGCCTGGCTCGCGCCCGCACATCACCCTAATCCACTTCAATTGATCAAATCAGTGAGCTACGCCGGAAGCAATGTCGGCAGCGAGGACGAAGAAGGCGCCGACACAAGCCAAAGCGCGGACGTGCAAATGGCGGGCGACAATGCTTCCCCCGATGTGGAACCGGAAGCCGACGCGCGCGGCAAAGTCGCGAAGCAACCGCGAGTCGCGCGTGCTGTTCCAGCCGCTCCGCAACGCCCCCTTAATTTTTTCGAGCGTCTGTTTGGCGCTCGCCGCCCAGCGCAACCAGCGCCTACTCCAGCGCGCCGCCGCTAACCATTTTGTACAAGATCGACATACTCCAGCCCGCACGGCTCGCGTTCACGATCGCTTCAGCACTCCAATTTTATGATAGACAAGGTAAAGAAAATTTTGGGTCTTCCTTCACGCAAGACCGGCAACAAAATCGTGATCAGCGTGGAAAAACTCGAGCGGCGTGTTGCCTTACTCGAGAACGGTCGCCTCGAAGAGTATAACGTCGAGCGCAATAGCTCGCGCAACATCGTCGGCAGCGTTTACAAGGGCAAAGTCAAGAACATCGAGATGGGCTTGAAGGCGATGTTTGTCGACATCGGTTTCGAGAAAAACGCCTTTCTCCACTTTTGGGACGCCATTCCGGCGGCTCTGGACAGCGGCATTGAAGAAATCGACCGGCCGGCCAGCCGACGGCCGCGAAAACGGATCACGGTAAAGGACATCCCGAGCATTTACCCAGT
>JBEEGW010000009.1:0-497971 GCA_041167045.1 Verrucomicrobiota bacterium | reverse complement strand
ATGTGATCTACGTCGTCGACGAGCGTGGAAAACTCATCGACGACCTCCGGATGCGGGAGTTCCTGCTCCGCCCATTCGAGGCCAAGGTGAGCGATTTTCGCGACCGCGCTTTCGTCGCCTTGAAGGTGAACGATTCTCAGGAAGAAGCGCTCAATGCCTTCCGAAGATACGACCGCGTGGCCCTGCCGGTGGTCGACTCGAACGGAGTGCTGGTCGGGATTGTAACCAGCGACGACATGCTCGACGTCGCGGAAGAAGAAGCGACCGAAGACATCCAGAAACTCGGCGGCATGGAAGCGTTAGACGAGCCCTACACAACGATACCGCTGATGCGGATGGTGAAGAAGCGCGCCACCTGGCTCATCATTCTCTTCCTCGGCGAAATGCTCACGGCGACCGCGATGCAAGGTTACAACGGCGAGATCGAGAAGGCCGCCATCCTCGCGATGTTTTTGCCATTGATTATTTCCAGCGGCGGCAATTCCGGATCGCAAGCCACCACGCTCGTGATCCGCGCGATGGCGCTGGGCGAATTACGTTTGGGCGATTGGTTTCGCGTGGTGCGCAAAGAAATTCTCTCGGGCCTTTCCCTCGGCCTGGTTCTGGGAACGATCGGCTTTTTCCGAATCTCGCTCTGGCAATATCTGCACATTTTTAATTACGGGCAGTATCATTGGCTCGTTGCTGTGACGGTTGGTGCGGCGCTCGTCGGAGTCGTTCTGTGGGGCACGGTGAGCGGAGCGATGCTTCCGTTTTTGCTGCGTCGATGCGGACTTGACCCGGCAACTTCCTCGGCGCCATTCGTCGCGACGTTGGTGGACGTGACCGGGCTTGTGATTTATTTCAACGTCGCGTTGTTTATTCTGCGCGGCACGCTGTTGTAAATAGAAATGCGCTGGCCGGAACTAACGAGGCCCGCTTAAACTGAAAAGCACCATGATCTCCATCCGACAATTCTTCGGTCACGACGAAAAATTTTTCGATTTGCTGGAAGCAAGCGCGCAACAGGCCGACAGCAGCGTGCATCATCTGGTCGCGTTGCTCGCGAAAGTGGAACACGACGATTCGGCGCAAAGTTTGGAGGCGTTCGTGCACAGCCGGCGCAAAGACAAACAAATCACGCAGGAGTTGACCGAGCAGCTTTGCAAAACTTTCATCACACCGCTGGAGCGCGAAGACATCCAGGCGCTGGCGGCCGCGCTTTATAAAATCCCGAAGACGGTCGAGAAAATCGGCGAGCGCATTTTAATTTGTCCGCAAGAACTGCACGGCCACAGCTTTGAGCGCCAGGTGGAATATCTCGATCAAGCGGCCGAAGCCGTCCTCGCCATGGTGAAGGAACTTCGCAAAGGCACCGACATCGCGACGGCGCGCGAAATGAATGACAAACTTCAGTCGATCGAAGGCGATGCCGATAAATTGGAGCTGGATTTATTGCGCGAACTTTATCACGGAAATTACGACGCGAAGCAGATGATGTTTCTGCGCGATCTTTACGAGCTGCTCGAAAAAGTGATTGATCGCTGCCGCGACGCCGGCAACGTCATTTTGCAAATCGTGCTGAAACATTCCTGAACCGACGCGACTGATCGCGCAGCGCCATGCTCGCTTTTCTCATTGTCGTCCTCGCGGCGATCATCTTCGAATACAGCAATGGTTTTCACGACGCCGCCAACGCGATCGCGACCGTCGTCTCCACCAAAGTGCTGACGCCGCGGCAAGCCATCGCTATGGCCGCGTTCTTCAATCTCACCGGCGCGCTCATGGGCGGCGCGGTTGCATCGACAATCGGCAAAGGTTTGGTCGATACGAACGTAGTCACGATGACGACCGTGCTGTGCGCGCTGATCGCGGCGATTTTTTGGAATTTGCTGACGTGGTGGCTCGGGCTGCCGTCGAGTTCCAGTCACGCCATCATCGGCGGATTATGCGGCGCCGCGCTCGCGACCGCGCACGGAAATTGGTCGGTCTTGAAATGGAGCGCCGGACTTTGGCCGAAAGTTGTTCTGCCCATGATGACCTCGCCGGTAGCCGGTTTCGTGATCGGCGCGCTCTTGATGTATTTCCTTTTTCTCGTGCTGCAACGCTTCACGCCGCATTTCGTGCAAACGCTTTTTGGAAAACTGCAAATCCTCAGCGCGGCCTTCATGGCCCACAGTCACGGCACGAATGACGCACAAAAAACAATGGGCATCATCACGCTCGCACTTTTTACCGGAACGAAAGCCGGCAGCTTCGAACATTTGCCAGCGTGGCTGCAATTTTTGCACACGCCGGCTTTCGGAAATGTTCCGGTGTGGGTGAAAGTTTTATGCGCCGTCACCATGGCAGCCGGCACCGCCGCGGGCGGTTGGCGGATCATTCGCACGCTCGGCCACAAAATGGTGAAGCTTCAGCCGGTGCACGGCTTCGCCGCCGAAACCACCGCCGCCATTATTATTCAGAGCGCGAGCAGTTACGGCATCCCGCTTTCCACCACCCACGTCATCTCGACTTCGATCATGGGCGTCGGCGCGGCGAAACGTTTCAGCGGCGTGCACTGGTCCGTCGTGGAACGAATCATCTGGGCCTGGATCTTCACGCTGCCCGCAACCGGATTGCTCGGTTTTCTTCTCGCGCGCGGCGCGGAAATGTTGTAATTCGCTTCGGTGCTTGGTTAGACTGCATGCGGTGCTGACTCGAAGAACTCCCAACCCTCGGTGAGTGACCTCAAAACGACGTCGGAATGGTCCACGTGGTTTGGACTGACTGAGCGTAGATGCTCCAGCGTGCGCTGCGCAATCTCTCGGACTTCTGCGCGCCATTCCGGATACTGCTGCCAGAAATTGCGATCAGCCTTGAGCACCATCTTGAGCAAATCACCCGGATAGTAGTCGCCTTCCGCAAGCGGAACTTTCCGAAGCTCTTCAAGCGCTAGCGGCACCAAATAGGGCAATCCGATATTCTGCCCGATCATGATGCGCAAATCTTCAACGCCAAGCTCACGCAAGGGAACTCGACGGAGGCGATGTATGGTCGTGACGAGATAGGAGTCATACTTCGGCTCGCCCCAATTCGAGTGTTCAAGCTCCTCAAGGCATTTGTTGAGGGAATTCGGCGGAAGCATGCGGCCTAACAGACTTTAGACCGAGTCATTCGATCCATCCATCTCATCGAAATATGTCGCGGCAACGGACTTACTTCTTAATGTCGATCCAAGCGTTTTGCGCGCGCGAATCGGCGACGGCTTGGACGACGCGCATGTAACGCACGCCATCTTCGAAATCGGGATGCGGACGATTGCGGCCTTTTGATTTCACCGCGGCGATGAAATCGTCTTCCACGCGCCATTCACTCGTCAGCTCGGCCGGAAGATCGACATTCTGCGACTCGGACACGCTCGGTTTGGCGGTGCGAATCGCGTCGCTCCCAAAATCGTAACTGAGCATGCCGTGATCGCCGAAAATTTCCACGCGATCGTAGGGCGCGCCGGCATGGACGCCGCTGAATTCGAGCACGCCTTCCGCGCCGTTTTCAAATGCGCACACGACATTCAGCATGTCGGGCACGATCACTTCGTAGCCGCGGCGATCGGAGCGCAAAACTTTTCCGCGCGCAAAAACGCCGCTGATATCGCCGAGCCAGCGTTGCAAAACTTCGACATAAATTCCGAGCGTGAGCACGTTGAGCCCGCTGATCTCGATCTTTTGCCGCCAATGGGCGGGCGCTTCCGGGTTGAGATACGCGCCGGTGAAACTTTGCAATCGCACGTTATGCGGTTTGCCGATGTGATTCTCGGCGAGCAATTTTTTCACGAGCAAATCGCCGCGCATGCCGTACGGCGGCGGACAAAGCATCGTGACCAGCTCGGGATGAGTCTTCGAAGCGGCCAGCATTTCTTCCGCTTCGGCCAGGTCCATCGACATGCGCGCCTGACAAAAAACATGCTTGCCGGCTTCGAGCGCGGACACCGTCACGGCGGAATGCATGTAAGGCGGTGTCCCGATCCAAATAATATCGAGCTCAGGCAAAGCGAGCAGATCGGCCCAGTTCTGCATCGGCGTCGCGTGCGGCAAATTTTCCTGGCAAAATTTCTCCGAGCTTTCGTAAGTGGAATTTGAAACCGCGACGATTTCCACGTCCGGATTTTTTTTCAAGGCGGGCAAGTGCCGCGTTTGCACAATGCTTCCCGCACCGACGATTCCGACCCGCAGTTTGTGATTGGTTGTTCGATTCATGAAATTTTTTGGAGCGGGAGTTTAACTTTGACCATCACGATGGAACAGCGTTCAAGATTCCCTTGACCAGAATGGGAGAGCGCGCCAGCTTACGCGACTCTTTTTCATCCCATGTCTAAAGTTTGCAGCATAACCGGTTCCAAACCCACGCGCGGAAGCATTATTCATCGGCGCGGCATGGCCAAGAAAAAAGGCGGCGTCGGCCGGCACGTCACGAAAAATGTGCCGCGTTTTTTTCAGCCGAACCTGCATGAGCATCGCATTTGGGTGCCGGAGTTGAAGAAGTTTGTGCGCGTGCGCGTGACCGCGCGGGGACTGAAAACGATCAATAAGAACGGCGCGTATCGCGCGTTGAAAAAAGCCGGCGCGATCTAGTCCGAGCCGGACTGGCAGTTAACTGCCGCCGAGTTCTGCTTCTTCGGTCGGTCCGGACTCCGTCGAGACGACTACTTCCTTTTCCGCTTCAACTTTCGGCGCATCAGGCGGCTTCACTTTCACGCGGGGCAAATCGAGCGAGCCGTCGTTGAATTCGATCACGTAACCTTCGCTCACCAGCCAATGCAGATCGGAAGCGAGCGAACGCTTCTTCGCTTCCGCTTCTTCGCCCGCAAGATCGGCAATAACTTTTTCGGCGAGATCTTTCCGATTAATTCGCGGCGTCGCCGTCAACGTTTCCAGAATCGAGTTCACCGAAGGCGAGACGCCGGTTTGCTCGTGCTTAAACGGACGCGCCCGGATCGGCGAAACGAAAAGCATTCCGCGCCGATGACGAAAAACTTGCAGGCTGGCCTCACGAAAATTTGTGGCTAGCTCCTGCATCATCTGCGACGGAGAACGCGTCTCGCGCGACCAGGCGTCTTCAATCAAACTTCGCAGCGCGCGATCGGGCAATCGACGACTAAGCACTCCACCGACGATGAATTCCTTGCCGCTGCGCAACAGCGCCGGCAAATAATTTTGCCGGAAATGCCGCTCCGCTTCGGCGGCGTTATTAAACGAAACGGGCGGCTCGCCATTTTTCGTGGTGAAGGTGGTGACGTTGCGCGCTTCTTCTTTCCAGCGCTCGACCACTTCCGAATCGCTCACGATTTCGATCTGCCGTTGATATTCCGGGAAACTCATGCGCCGGCTGAAGCGTTGCTCGTAAAGATTGCGCAGCCGCGGTTGATAGCCGTGGTGGTTCGTCGGGCCGAGGAGCGTGCCGCTCAAACGGTCGCGCGCCACGTTCGTGAAATTTCCTTTGATCGGCTCGGTCTGCGTTATGTCGATCTTGTAAAAATCGTCCTTCGCGTCGGCGAACGCGTTGTTCTCGAGGATGCTTTTGTCCACGGCGACCGCTCCCGTTTCGCCGATCTGATGAAGCACCGAATCGTCCGTGGTCGTGAGCTGAACGACGTAGCGCTCCGGTTTCTCGAGGAAAAGTCGAGCGAGCGCAAAGACCGAATACGCGACCGCGCCTGATTTGATTTGCGCGATGACATTTTCCAAGGCCGGCGGATAAGCGAGAAAACGAACCGCAACTGGCGGCGGCGGCGCGATTGGCGCGGGACGATGATCGCCGCGACGTTGATCGCGAGGCGGTTTGCGTTCATGTCGATCTTTAGGCCGGCGCGGTTTCGCTCCGCGCGGCGGCCTTCGTTCATGTCGATCTTGTCTTCGCGGCGGGCGTTCTTCTTCGCCGGCAAAATCGGCATAGGCATTGGGCTGCGGCGGCTCTTTTACCCACGCGGGCAGCAATTTCAAATCGAGCAAATCCGGGGGCGGCGTGGGCGGCGAAGCCATGCTTTCTCTTTTACGCGAAGCGGCCACGAAGTAAAACGCTGGAAGGCGCGATGCGGGTGCGGCTTCTCGATTTGAAATTGATTGACAAGCTGGCTAATTCATTTACTTGCCAACCTGCGGCGGGACTGCTTTCGTTCACGTCGCACCGAAACCGAAAAAGAATAATTTATGGCCGATAAAACAATCGAAGAGAAGGTGAAGGACATCATTGTCGAGCAGCTGGGCGTTAATCCCGAGCAAGTGACGCCGACGGCATCTTTCATCGAAGATTTGGGCGCTGACTCGCTCGATATCGTGGAGTTGGTGATGGCTTTTGAAGAGGAATTTTCCGTGGAAGTTCCGGACGAGGACGCGGAGAAGCTGCAGACCGTAGGCGACGTCATCAAGTACATCGAAGATAAAGCTTCGAAGCAGCAGTAAACATTTTCCGGCGGAAATCTTCCGCCGCCAAGATCGACATAAAAAAAACACGGCTGCGGCCGTGTTTTTTTGTTGGCGGGTTGCAGACCGGTTCAATCGGTAGAGACTGATCGATGAACATCACGTTGCTCGAGCGACCGCTTTTCTGGGTCGGCGGGCATTATGTTTCCTTTCTCGGGCTAATCGCTTTCGCCGGGCTTTTCTTCGCGGGCCTGATCATTGCGCGCGCTTTGCAAAGCGATCGCATCCGCCGTTTTCTCACGCGTTTTAAAATCGACGCAAATTTCGTCGCGATCGTGACGACAATTTTGAGCGTGTCGATTCTGGCGCTCTTCAGCGTAAGCGCGGTCAACGCCGCCGGCATTCCACTGCAATGGACTGCGCCGCTGCCGGGCGTTTCGCTGAGTTTGTTTCAAATTTTTCTGCTCATCGCGCTGCTCGTGGCGGTCTTTTGGATTTCGTCGCGCACGAAACGATTTCTCTTCAATCGTTTTCTGGTCAACAGCGGCCTGGATCGCGCGCTGCAGTACGCCATCTCGCAAATCGTCAGCAATATCGTCCTCGTCATCGGCGTTTTTATCGTGCTGGAAAACACCGGCATTCATCTCGGCGCGCTCACCGTTTTCGCCGGCGCGGTCGGTGTCGGCGTCGGCTTCGGCTTGCAAAATATCGCGAGCAATTTCATCAGCGGCCTCGTCATTTTAGCGGAGCGACCGATCACGATCGGCGACCGCGTGGAAGTTTCGGGCGTGACCGGACAAGTCATGCAAATTCGCGCGCGCAGCACGGTCATTCGCACGAACGACAACATCACGATGATTGTGCCGAACACGAAATTCATCGATTCGCCGGTGACCAACTGGACTTACGCCGATCCGCGTGTGCGGTTTCGGGTGCCGGTCGCCGTGGCTTACGGCAGTAATATCGACAAGGTGCGTGAAGCGCTGCTGGCCGTCGGCGCGGAAAACTCACATGTGTTGAAAGATCCGGCGCCGAGTGTGTTTCTTTCGAAGTTCGGCGAAAACGCGATCGAGTTCGAGCTCGTCGTTTGGAGCAGCGAAATGAGTTATCGGCCGAGCCGTTTTCGGAGCGATTTGAATTTCGCGATCGAAGAAAAATTTCGGGCGGCTGAAATCGCGATGCCGTTCCCGCAACGCGATCTGCACATTCGCAGTGGCGTGCTCAAAGTGGAGCAAAGCGGCGGCTAAGATCGACATATCGCTGGGCGCGGTAGCGAAAGCTTGAGAAAATTCAGCTTCCTGCTACTTCTAGTTCCCCCGCAACTTCAGCTCAGCAGGCGAGGTTTACTTTTCATGCAAGCCGGCAGCACCATTCCGTTTCCGCAAGGCGTCGCGCGAATTCTCACGCGCGCTGAGCTCGATCATTGCGAAGCGTGGCGCGACGCTTTCAGCGACAAGTGCAAGGACCACCGCTTTTATGAAATCATCGCGCAGACGCTCGGTGCGAACTTTGATTATCGTTATCTGCTGCTGGAAGATCGCGCCGGAAAAGTTCGCGCAATTCAGCCGCTCTTTTTCGTGCAGCAAAGTTTGATCGAAGGTGTGCCCGGAAATATTCGGCGCACTGTCGATCTTGTTCGCCGCCGGTTCCCGCGCTTCCTCACCATGCGCACACTCATGGTCGGCTGCGCCGCGGGCGAAAGTCATCTCGACGCGAGTTTGCCCGAAGATCAAGCGTGGGTCGCGCAAGCGCTGCATGCCAGTCTGAAAATTTATGCGCGCCGTTCGCGCGCTTCGCTGGTTGTGCTGAAAGATTTTCCGGCAAAATATCGCGACGCGCTCAGCAACTTTTCTTCGAACGGTTACGCGCGCGTGCCGAGCATGCCGATGACGCGGCTCGCTCTCAAGTACGCGAACTTCGACGAATATTTTAAGACGTTAGGCAAAGCGACGCGGAAAGATTTGCGCCGAAAATTCCGCAAAACCGAAAGTGCTGCGCCGATCGCGCTGGAAGTGGTCAACGACATCACGCCGTATGTCGAAGAAATTTATCCGCTCTACCTGCAGGTGCACGAACGCTCGCCGCTAAAGTTCGAGCGCCTAACCAAAGAATATTTTTGCAGCCTCGGCCAGCGCATGCCGGAGCGGACGCGTTTCTTCATCTGGCGACAAAATGGAAAAGCGATCGCTTTCAGCCTGTGCATGGTTTTTAACGGAACGATTTACGACGATTATCTCGGGCTCGATTACCGGGTCGCGTTCGACCTGCATCTTTATTTTTATACCCTGCGCGACATCATCACGTGGGCGCTCGAGCAAGGTCTCGACCATTATTGCAGCAGTCCGCTGAATTATAATCCGAAGCTGCATCTCGGCTGCGATCTTTTGCCGCTCGATCTTTACGTCATGCACACGGCCCCGCTCTTG
This sequence comes from Verrucomicrobiota bacterium, assembly GCA_041167045.1. Classification (GTDB taxonomy): domain Bacteria; phylum Verrucomicrobiota; class Verrucomicrobiia; order Chthoniobacterales; family UBA10450; genus CATPCN01. The sequence continues at coordinate 489,165 of JBEEGW010000009.1, read as the reverse complement.
AATCCGATCTTTCGTCGTGCGCTCAAGTTTCTCGAGCCAACGCGGCACGATCCGGTGCTGCAACGTTTTCCAAACGCCGATCAGCTGTAAGCGCGATCCGCGCATCATTTTTTATGGTGCAGCTCGCGCCTAACCGACAGGATCGCGTCATCGCATCGCCGTTTAATTCTTTCCCGCTCGCCGGCGGCAATGTCGCTGTTTTCGAGCGCGCCTCCGCCGTCGATCCAGAAATCTGGCGCGCCGGTTTCGGCGATTCGCATAAAGATTTCGAATATTACCGGCTGATCGAAGAAACGATGACCGCGCAGTTTGATTATCGTTATCTCGTTTTATTCGGCCCGAACCAAAACGCGATTGCGCTGCAGCCGCTCATCCTGGTCGACCAGGATTTGGCTGTGTCGGCAAGATCGACAATCACTCGTGGGATTAACGCGCTTCGTTCGTTCTGGCCGCGCTTTTTGCGCAAACGAATCCTCCTCGCCGGATGCCTCGTCGGCGATGGACGGCTTGGCGTAATTCCGCCTAACGATCCGAGCGAAGCAAACGCGATGCTGGCGAAAGCGTTACGCGCCTACGCGCGAGCCGAAAAGATTTCGCTGATCGCGCTCAAGGATTTTCCGGCCGAGTTGCGCGAAGAGTTGAAGCCGGTGGCGGCGGATGACTACACGCGTCTCCCCGGTTTCCCATCGCTTGTTCTCGATCTGAACTTCGCGTCGTTCGATGAGTACATGCAAACACGCTTGAGCAAAGTGACGCGCAAAGGATTGCGCCGGAAATTGCGCAAGACCGAGCAAGTATCGCCGCCGATCACGCTCGAAGTGCTGAACGATTGCAGCGCGGTGATCGACGAAATTTATCCGCTCTATCTGCGCGTGGCCGAGCGCAGCCCCGTCGAGTTTGAAATCTTCACGCGCGAATATTTTCTCGAAGCGGGACGGCGCATGCCGGATCGGCATCGTTATTTCATCTGGCGTCAGGCGGGCAAAGCAGTGGCGTTCAGTTTCTGCACGATCTGGAAGGATTCGATTTACGACAATGACATCGGCCTCGACTACGACGTCGCGCACGAGCTCAATTTATATTACGTCACCTTCCGCGATTTGATCGAGTGGGCGCTCGCGAACCAGCTGAAATACTATCATAGCGCGCCATTTAATTATGATCCGAAGCTGCATCTGCGGCTGCAATTGGTTCATGTCGATCTTTACGTCCGGCACGTTTCCAGATTCATCAATGCGCTGATCAAACGGGTCGCGCCTTTTTTTGCGCCGGCCAAGTCGGACCCGGTCTTGCGGCGACATCTCGAGGAAACCGATCCGCCGATTACGAAACGCGTTTTCAAACGGCTGGCCAGCCCGTGGCTCCAGATCGCAATCAACGCGCTCATCGTGACGGCTTCGGAAATTTTTCTGAAACTCGGCGCGCGAGAGACGGCGCATCTCACGCAGCGATGGGCCTGGACCGGAATCAGCGGGTTGGCCTCGGCCTGGACGTGGCTTGGGATTGTGTTCGTGATCCTCAGTCTTCTCAGCTGGCTTTATGTACTTCGACATGTCCCGCTCTCGATTGCGTTTCCGCTTTCCAACGTCGTGCACGTTCTGGTTCCGCTGAGCTGCTGGATTTTTTTGGGCGAATTAATTTCAACGCGACGCTGGGGCGGCATCGCGCTTGTTCTCATCGGGCTTTTTATTGTGGCGAAACCATTCGCGCGCATTGAAGAAAAATTATGAAAGCGCTTCCATTCATTCTGATTTTTTCGGCGCTGATCACGTTTGTCGCCGGCCAGCTCTGGTTCAAACGCGCCATGGAAATGTCGCAGAGCGCCGGATTCGGTCGGAGCTTTGCGAAATTCTTCATGCCCGGAATTATTTCAATGACAGTTTCGTTTTTTATTACGCTAGGTCTGCTACAACATCTCGATCTCAGTTACGTTTATCCGTTTCAAGGCCTAAGCGTGATCATCATCAGCGTGACTGCCGCCGTGCTTTTGAAGGAAAAATTGACGCTGCAACTCGCGCTCGGCGCGCTTTTAATCAGCGCAGGGATTGTGCTCGTTTCACTCAGTTAGCGCGGGCCAGAGCGCGGTGAACGCTGCGCGATTGATCTCACGGATTTTTGCCGGCGCGGGGCGCGAGAGTTTCGGATGATCCATTTCGGAAGCGAAACGCTGTTTCCAGCGCGCGTAAACCGGTTCGGAAAACGCGCCGCAGATATCGCCGGCCACGATGTTCGCTCCTTCGCGTAATTTTTCCAGCGCCCACACAAGATCGACAATCGTGAAGCGGCCACTTTCCCAATTTGTGATCGCGTCGTCCGCGCGCAGACAATCGAGATCGATCGTTACATAAACATTCGAATGCGAAAGACCGGCGACAAAATCATCGAAATGTTCGCGCCAATTCTCGCGTAAGATCGCGCCGCGTCGGTGTCGATCTTTGGCCGGGCGATCGTCCGCCCACGGATGGACTTCGAGCCGGCCTTCACGTTCCGCTCGGCGATTTCCGAAAAGTTGGCCGGGCCACCAGCACTCGAAATTTCCGCAGCCCCAAACGCTCAACTTTTTCACGTGCGCGAGTTCCAGCGCGCGATTGACCCAGCTTCCGCAACACCACTTCGGCGGACGCACATCCCAGTCCGGATGATTATCGAATGAAACGACGACAAGCGGCTCGGCCGCGCGACGAATCCAGAGCGCGGTGAGATGATGAAAATCGCCCGAGCCGTAAAGCAAAAATGGCGCGAGCTGCCCGCCGATGTCGCGATAGAATTTTTCGATTAAACGCGGCGGCGCGGAAAAACGCAGGCGCGGTCCCCACTCGCGTGCATCGAGTCGCGAAACAGAAAGCGCACTTTGATTCCACGCGCCGTCAAGATCGACATGCAGGCCGGTCGCCAAAATCTTTAGCGCGGCGCCGTCTTCGGCCGGAAACGCATGTCACCGGCCTGGGCTAGTCGTAAATTTTCCGCGGCCTCCGCGAAATCGGGTTGCAAACGCAACGCTTCATTGAATTGGACGATCGCCTGCGAAATTTGGCCCTGTTGAAAATAAATATTTCCAAGGCTGTTGTAGACGACGGCACGCTTTGGATCGAGCCGTAGCGTCGCCACATAATGCACTTTTGCGCCGTCCAGATCGCCGGTCGCCAGAAGTGCGTTCCCCAGCTCGTTCTCGGCATCGACCGCGTCACTCTTGCTTTCGACCGCTTGCCGAAATTGGGCGATGGCTTCATTTAATTTGCCGGTGCGCACCAGGAATTTTCCGTAGTTGAAATGCACTCGCTCCGATTTGGGGCTGAGGCGCGCGGCCGTTTCAAATTCTGTAGCCGCTTCATTTTTGCGCCCTAGCCGCTCGAGCAAGTACGCGTAATCCGAATGAAAATCGCCATTGTTCGGCTCGAGCCGAATGGCTTCTTCGAGATGCTGCGAGGACATGTCGATCTTGGACTCGTCGAGCAGAAGCTGTCCCAGATTATAATGCGCGCTGGAATATTTTGGGTTGGAAGCGAGCGCCATTTCATACTGCTGCGCGGCCTCGTCGGCATGGCCGGCCTTCTGTAAAATCGCGCCGTAATTATAATGCTGTCGCGCGCCGATCGGCAGATCAGCCACTATCCATGCCGCTCGCGTCAATTCGGGCGCCGGCCCCCGCACCTGCCAAAACCAAAGCGCGGTCAGCGGCACCACAAACACCGCCACCCATTTCAATCCATGCGATGCCCAGCTCGGCAAAAGTCCAGCGCCGGTTTTCTCCGCCGCGCCGCCGGCCAGGCCGAGTGATTGGCGAGTGCTTTTCTCGCGCACTTTCCAAATGAATCCGTCGTAATAAAAATGTAGCAGCGCGGAGGCCGTCACCACGCCGGTGAGCAAGCGCTTGACCGTATCGATGCCGACATGGTTGTTGAAATAAGCGAGCGAGCCGTAGGCGAAGATCAGACCGATGTACAGACCGACGAGTGAGCCGCTGCGCCGAAAAACAAATCGCATGAACCCGCCGATCGAGCTGTCTTTCTCGACACGGTTGCGATTGTAAATCCAAACGAGCGAAAGGTATTGCACATCGTGAAACACTTCGAAGAGCGCGATGCCCACGAGAATGTTTACGACCACGTTGTTGCAGTACCACCAAAACGAAATGCTCGTGATGAGGAGCGCTACCTTCACCGGGTTTGGCCGTTTCCCGCGCGTCCACATCCAAAAAAAATTCGCCAGAAAAAGCGCGGACACACCGAAGGCAAGGAAAAGCATGCCGCGCTGCAGAGCGCGAAAGAGCCACGGCGCGATGAATGGACCGCCGCACGCATAATAACTCTCGAGCGTATCGGTCATGCGTTGCGATGAAAGGATGACCGCGCTCGCGAACCAAACTCCGCACACGGCGAAGTCGAGCCGCCGCGTGAGCGCCGCGAACGAACCCATCTTCGCATCGTAAATGCGGCAAAAGCCGTAGGTCTGCATCATGCCGTGCCAGACGCCCCAAAAGAAAACCACCAGGATGATTCCTTTCAGGTCCCACCAGAAAAAGATCGTGCAGACAGCGACCAAAAAAACCGGCGCGAAAATGAAGCGCCATTTGAAACGGTCGAACAACGCGCGATCGCCGTAGGCGCGAATCATGCCGGGCAAGTGATGGCCCATCGCTCCGAACGCGGCCACGAACAGATAAATATCCTGCGGACTCCAACGCGCTTGCGCGAAAGCGAAGGCCGGCACCAACAGCGCCGGCGTGCCGACATACAGAATCAAATCGCGCCAGCTGCTCAGGATCCAAAGATTGCGCGGGGCCGCCGCCGGAACAGCCGGCACAGTCTGCGGACGCGAAAAAGCGCTGACCTGTTGCATAAAGTCGGTTTGCTATTTTTCCTTAAGCCACTGGGAAAATCAACGTTCCCTTTCGCTCGCCATGGGGATTGTCGATCTTGCAGGCGCGCAATTCAGGATGCTCGCGCGAATTCAGGATAGCATGACCATGGAAACACAGGAGAAAACGTTCGAGCAACAAAACCATTCGCGCGATTTCTTTTGCATCGTGAGCGATGCGTTCCGAATCTTCGCGCGCCGATCATCCAGGGTGCTTGGCAGCGCCTGGGCCTTCGCCGCCGCCATTCTCATCATCGTCATCTGGGGAATGACCGGACCGACGTTTCATTATTCCGACACCTGGCAGCTCATTATCAATACCGGCACCACCATCGTCACCTTTCTCATGGTCTTTCTCATTCAAAATACGCAGAACCGCGACGCGAAAGCCGTGCACCTAAAACTCGATGAACTCATCCGCGCAGTAAAAGACGCACGCAACGAACTTGTCGATCTTGAAGAATTGTCCGACGAAGAGTTGAGGAAACTCGAAAGGCAATTCCAAGGAATCCGCCAAAAGGCCGAACGCGATGGAAATCACGGCACGACAAGCGAAGCGCCCGAACTGCGCGCAGATCAGGCAACCGGCTCAGGCTTCCGCGCCTGACCCGTTCGCAGAAAAATCTTGCCGCTCGGACAGAGACGAAAAACTTCGCACTGCGCGCAATTTGGTTTGCGCGCAAAACAACGGCGGCGGCCATGCCAGATGAGCCAGTGACTCCAGATCGTCCAATGTTCGCGCGGCACGAGCTTCATCAAATCGCTCTCGATTTTTTCTGGATCGACATTCTTTGTCAGGCGCAATCGCTGCGATAATCGGATGACATGCGTGTCGACGACGATGCCTTCATCCTTGTGAAAGGCGTTGCCTAAAACCACGTTTGCCGTTTTTCGCCCGACGCCCGGCAACTCGCGCAGCTGCGCCATGGTCGATGGAACTTTGCCTCCGAACCTTTTCGCGATTGTCGATGTTGCGGCGCGAATGCTCTTCGCCTTGTTCCGAAAAAAACCTGTCGATCTTATCGCGCTTTCCAACTCACTTTGCGAAGCGCGCGCATAATCCACCGCTGTCTTGTATTTTTTGAAAAGCGCGGGCGTTACCATGTTCACGCGTTTGTCCGTGCATTGCGCCGAGAGAATCGTCGCGACCAGAAGCTCGAGCGGATTCTTGAAATCAAGCTCGCAATGCGCGCCCGGATAAACTTCAGGGAATGCTTCAACCAATTGCGCAACACGTTCTCGCGTCGTCATGGTGAATGATCGACAATTAACCTTGCGCAAAACGCTCCAGCTTTTGCGCAAGCTCCGGCGGCACGTGGGCAACGATCGCGGCGTGATCGCCTTCATAGTTTAGTTCGAGCACGTGACCGACACGGTGAATCTCCGCGATCAGTGCGGACTCGCTCGTCGGAATATTAAAACGCGAACGCAATCGCCACGAGCCAAGCGCGTGTTGAAGCGCCTGCACCAGATCGTCCACGCCATCACCTCTGCGCGCGGAAATCGCCACGCTGCCGGGAAAACGTTTCGTGTAAACCGCGGCCATCTCGCCATCTTCCAGTTTGTCGATCTTGTTGAAAACGATGACTGTTTGCTTGCCAAAAGCGCCGAGCTCTTTGATCACGGCGTCGACCGCTGCCATTTGTTCATCCACGCGCGGATGCGCAAGATCGACAACATGAATGAGCAGATCGGCCTCGACCACTTCCTCGAGCGTGGCTTTAAACGATTCGATCAATGTGTGCGGCAATTTTCGCAAAAAGCCGACCGTATCGGTGAGGAGCAGCCGTTGTTTGTTCGGCAAAGTGAAACTGCGCGTCGTCGGATCGAGCGTCGCGAAAAGTTTGTTCTCCGCGACCAGATCGGCGCCGGTGAGCAAATTAAGTAATGTCGATTTTCCCGCGTTGGTGTAACCGACGACTGCCGCAACCGGCCATTGATGACGCTTGCGGCCCTGCCGCTGGACCGCGCGCGTCTTGCGCACCGATTCCAATTCGCGCTCCAATCGTGCGATCCGTTCTTGCACGCGACGCCGATCGACTTCGAGCTGCGTTTCACCGGGACCGCGCGTTCCGATTCCGCCGGTCTGTCGCGAAAGATGGTTCCACATTCGAGTGAGGCGCGGCAGAAGATATTGCAATTGCGCGAGCTCGATCTGCAAACGGCCTTCGCGGCTGCGCGCGCGCTGCGCGAAAATATCGAGAATGAGCTGCGTGCGATCGAGCACTTTGCGCGAAAGCAAATTTTCCAAGTTGCGTCCCTGCGCCGGCGAAAGCTCGTCGTCGAAGATGACCGAAGTGACTTGTCGATCTTGTATCGAAATCTTCAGGCCTTCGGCTTTGCCTTTGCCGATGTAATAAGGCGCCGTCGGCTTTGACAATTTTTGTGTGACCGTATCGACCACTTCTGCGCCGGCTGAGCTGGCCAGCTCGCGCAATTCCTCCATCGAATCGCGCAGGTCCCATTTCGAGACGCCATCTTTTTCGAGACCGATCAGAAGCGCGCGCTCCTGGATTTTTTGCGGACGGGTTTCGATCATTCCTTCACGCAAAGAGTGCGGACTCTCTGCGAAATCCCTGAGATGGCCTCGGCCCGGCCTTGCGACGATAAATTCAGCGGTTCAAAATTAGTTTGGCGACGAAACCAGGTCAACTGCCTTTTGGCATAACGACGGGTTGCTTGTTGAATTGCTGCGATACATTCCGGCTTGGAAATTGTTCCCGCGATCAGATCGCGAATTTTGTCGAGACCAAGTGTTTGCGAAGCAGTTTCGCCGACTTCGCGGATTGCGCGCACTTCTTCGACGACGCCGCTGGCGAACATTTCGACAACGCGCCGATTAATGCGCGCGTAAAGATCATCGCGATCACGAAAGACAAATACGCCGGTTGTAGCTGCAGCCATCTCGGCGGCAGGAGCGCTGCTGCTGGGGATAGCGGCAGCTGCGATTTCGCTCGGGATGACAGACGCAATTTCAATCGCGCGCACCAACCGGCGGGGATTCTTTATGTCGATCTTACGCGCGGCTTCGGGATCGAGCTTAATAAGCTTCTCGCGCAATTCTTCGGAGCTCAGTTGATTTAATTCCGCACGTAATTTCGGATCGGCGCCCGGCAAACGCGAGAGGCCGTGCGTGAGCGCCTTGACGTAAAGTCCACTGCCGCCGACGACGATCGCCGCTTTTCTGCGCGCGCGAATTTCGCGAATCGGATTGAGCGCAAGCTTTCGAAATCTTTCGGCGTTTAAGTTTTCCGTGAGCGCAAGCGCACCGATCAAATGATGCGGTGCTTTCGCGAGCGTCGCGGCGTCCGGTTTCGCAGTGAGTAAATCGAGCCCGCGATAAATTTGAAACGCATCAGCGCTGATAATTTCGGCGTTAGATCGACATGCCACTTCCGCGGCCAGCTCCGACTTGCCGGTGGCGGTCGGACCGACGATGAAAAAAACGCCCTTCACGAATCAACGAAAAACAAAACCGGGAGACGCGCGGCGTTCCGCGTCATCTCCCGGTTTGTGAATTGGTCAGCGATTAATGCTCCGAATGGCGTTCGCTCGATTTCGCGCCGCTCACCACCAGCTTGCGGCCGAGGAATTCCTTATCGTGCAATTCTGCGACGGCGCGCTTGGCTTCGTCGATCGTGAGCATTTGCACAAAGGCAAATCCTTTCGATCGCTGGTTGTGTTTGTAGGTTACGACCTCGGCGTTCTGCACCTGGCCGACGCCGTTGAAGAGCTCGAACAGATCGCTCTCCGTCGCGTCGAAGGAAAGGTTGCCGACGTAAAGCCGCGGCGAAGTGACTTCGACTGATTCAGGTTTACGCGCGGGCCGCGCAAATTGTGCCGGTTGCGCACCATTGCGTCCTGCGGGCACGGGACGCGAGCTTGCCTGCTTCCCATTTGAAAAAAGCGCGATGAAGCGCTGCCAAAGCGATTTCTTTTCCGGCGGTCGACCGCCCCCGAATTGCTGACGCGAACGCCCGCCGCGTCTTCGTCGAGATCCACCGCGCGCGTGGCGCGAATGTCTCCCGGATGATTGAGGCTTCATATTGATCCTTAATTTTTACCCAATTATTTTGTGGGCGGAGCGCATCGGACGATGCACGGTCCGCGGCCGGCGAACCTCGAAAGGTTTGCAGCGCAATCTGCGCCGCCGCTGGAAACTCCACCTCTTCACGCCGGGAAAACTTCGGACGGCAAGCCGCAACAATCACCCAACGAACCGGCGCGAAGCATCGCGCCACTGTCTCAGAAATTCTGAACGGTCGTGGAAAGCGGACGGCCGGATTATCGAACAAGATTCCCGACATCTTGTGGGAATTATCGTGGCGATGAGGAAGATTGGCAAGTGGAGGGCCGTTCACCCACGCTATGTCGATCTTGGTTCCTAAAAACCGAGCCAGCTCTGGCGCAACGAATACACACGCGAGTGAAAATATTTCCCGCGCGTCTCGCCCGCGATTGGTTTGGTAAAGTGTCGCAATGAACGCTCCGCAAGCCGCGGCTCATAACCAAAGTGCGCCATCAAATCGCGGCAATGCCATTCCACCCAGCCGATTTCGTCTTCAGAAAGCTGCCGCTGCCAACGATCGACCGGCTCGGTGCTGATTTGCGAAAACCCGGGTTGCACCGCGGAGTTCCCGCTCCAAAACTGGCCGGCCTTCGTTGGGTTCAAAACTATTTCAGGTCGGAAATCGACCTCGAGATAATCGCAAACTTTTTGCATCCAATCATTCGGATCTCGAACGAGCTGCTCGTAGGGAATGACCAGCGCGGGGATTTCTTTTCGGAGAGCGCGCAGCGCGATTTGCGCCGCTTCTCTCCAGTGGTGCACGGAAAAGTAGGCGGAAAATGTTTTAGTTTGCCGCTTCTTCTCCAATTCAATCTGCGTCGCAAAAATGGCGCGCGGATCGCGCATGCAAATCAAAATCTTCGCTTGCGGAAAGCGCGAGAGAATCAGTGGAATATAAGTGCGGTTGGCCGGCGTTTTCTCGATCCAGCGCCTTACCTGATCAAGATCGACATCCAGAAGAGCGGCGTACGATTCCGCCATGATCGCGAGCAAATCACGTTGCGCGTTGTCCGGCGCGAAAGCCGCCTTCTCGAATTCGCGCAAAAATTCTTCGCGCGGCAAATCTGAATAATCGCGCTTCCCCGGTTTCGCCGGTGCGCCGAACAAAACGTTGGATCGAGAATGTTTCGTCAAATAATCGAACTGCGCGCGACGTCCGCGGCGTCCGTACTTATTCAGCGCCGTCGGGATGTAAGCAGTTTCCTCCGGCAAAACGAGAAGCTGCGGATGATTGTCGAGTAGCGCAGCGAGTAAAGTCGTCCCCGATTTTGCTGCGCCCGCGATGAAACAGGCGCGCTGATCGAACGGCAAGATCGACATCTTTTATTTCGCGGAGTTTGCCCGAAACCATTCCACGAACCTTGGCAAACCTTCACTGAGCTTTGTTGTTGGTTTATAGCCGAGCAATTTTTTCGCTTTCGAAATATCGGCGCAAGTCAGCGGCACATCGCCCGGCTGTTCGGGCAATTGTTCGATCTTCGCTTTTTTTCCGAGCGCTTTCTCGATCGCGACGATCATATCCCTCAGCTGGATCGTTTCACTTTCACCGAGATTAAAAATATCGAAGAGCGGACCGTCGTAATTGAGCGAAGCCATCACGCCTTGAATAATATCGTCGATGTAGGTGTAATCGCGGCGCGTCGTGCCGTTGCCGAATTGCTGGATCGGTTCGCCGGCATGAATCTTCTTCGTGAACTGATGAATGGCGAGATCGGGCCGCTGCCGCGCTCCATAAACGGTGAAGAAACGCAGCGCGACCACACGGATTTTGTAAAGATGCGAAAATGTTGAGCAAAGAAATTCGCCAGCAATTTTTGTCGCGGCGTAGGGGCTGATCGTTTGCGTGAGATGCAGGTCTTCCGAGAACGGCACAGTTTTCGAGATTCCGTAAACCGACGAGCTCGATGCAAAGATAAAACGCTCGACACCGGTGAGTCGCGCGGCTTCGAGCAGATGCAAGGTGCCGCCAACATTCACATCGTAGTAAAGTTGCGGATGTTGGATGGAGGGCCGCACCCCGGCGCGCGCGGCCAAATGCGCGATGGTGTCGAACTTTTCGCGATGAAATAGGTCACGCACCGCCGTCCCGTCGCGAAGATCGACATGATGAATAGCGACATCGCGCGAAACGCCCGCGATGTTCTCGCGCTTAATTCGCGGGTCGTAAAAATCGTTGAAATCGTCCAGGATCGCGACTTCATGACCAGCGGCCAGTAATCTCTCGACAAGATGCGACCCGATGAAACCAGCGCCGCCCGTGACGAGAATTCGCATTTCGACCAGAAGTTCAACCACGAAGGACACGAAGTGCACGAAGAAAATTTATGAACGTCGGATCTTTCGGTCGGCATTTTCCAGCCAAGGCTTCGTGGATCTTCGTGGTTAATCAATGAAGAGATTCCTCGCGCTCGGCGTCGCCGCCTTTGCGATCGCACTTGTGGCAACGCTTTTTTTGCGGACCGGTGGGGAATTGTCGCGACCGGCAGAAATCGATCCGGCTTTTCAAATTACACCGGCGATCGAGCTAGCAGCTTTGCCGACGGCGACGCGTTTCGATTTTCCGCTCGGCAGCGAGAACGGCGCGCTGACTTACAACGCGCAACCTTTCACGCAGAACAAACATCTGGGCGACGATCTGAACGGTATCGGCGGCGAGAATAGCGATCTGGGTGATCCGGTTTTCGCGGTGGCCGAGGGGCACGTCATCCTCGCGCGTGAAGCCGGTCCCGGTTGGGGAAATGTCATCATTGTGTTGCACGCGTACATCGACAAGAGCGAACGAAAATACGTGCAGTCCTATTACGCGCATCTGCAAACGATGCTGGTAAAGCGCGGCGACAACGTGCGGCGCGGCCAACAAATCGCGACGGTTGGCACGGCTAACGGCCGATACTTCGCGCATCTGCATTTCGAGATGCGCGAATTCATCACGCCATTTATCGGCCCAGGCTATCGCCAAGACACGCGCGGCTGGCTCGATCCGACCGCGTTCATTCAACAACACCGCGGCGCGCCCGAAAACGATGTAGGCCGGCCTGCGCTTCCGGCGAATTAAAAAATTTGCGGCGGGCGCGAGAGCAAATAAATCCAGTTCGCGGCGAGCAACGCGATGACAAAGCTGCGCGCGAAGATTTTTTCTGTTCCACTAACTTTCACTCGCAGACGCGGGACGCGCGCCACTAAAACGACTGCGGCATAAACATCGAACAACGCCACGCCGCACAAAAAAACGAACGCGAGCGGATTCCATTTCGATGACGCGATGAAATCGCCGTGAAAAAACGCAATCGCGGCGCGCGTTCCGCCGCACCCGACGCAGGGATGACCGGTCACGGCCAGGAAAAAACAATGCGGCCACGGCAAATGCAGCGTCATCCAAGCCGCCGCCACGACTAATCCGCCGAGCGAAACGCTCAGCCAGAGCAATTCTAAGTCAGTTTCGCCCGGCCCGAGGCGACGCCATGAAACCTGCATCGCGATAACTCAATGCTTCAACTGACTGAGAATGCCGAGTCCGCCGAAGAAAATTCCCAAAAGAATTGCGCCGCCGCAGCAAACAATGACCGGCAATAGAACGGCGAGAACCGCGCGCCCGATGTCGGTTTCGTGCGCACGAGAGAGGCCGATGCAATACAGCACAAGTTTCCAAATACCGGCGATGAAGCCGCCGCACAACGGCACAATCATGATCGGACCGACCGAACCGCCGGTGAAACAGACGACCCGAAATGTCGTTTCGAAAGATTGTTTCGCTCCGCCCACGATCATCAAACAGACGTGCAGAATGGCGGAGCCGAGAAACGCGCCGATCACGACAAAAAGCGGAACGCAGATGATCATCAAGATTGCTCCGACGCCCGTGCCAATGGCATGAGTGAGAGGATTTTCACGATTCCCAAGCGCACCAAGCGAACTGAAAAAGAAATTGTAAACGAAATAGAAAAGCAATCCGATGCTGCCGCCGGTGACGGAATAAATGAGTGGATTGCCGAAACCGCCTTCGCGTTTCATGGCCGTGAACGCGGCGGACGGAGTCGACAGGACCATTTTCAACGTCTCGATGAACGCATTAAAAAATCCGCGCGTTTGTCTTTCGTCCCACGGCAGTCCCCTTCCGCGCGCCGGCATTGTCGATGTTGTAATTGTCGATCTTGGGTCTGTCGATGTTGCACCTGGGGTCGCTCCGGTCGGCGCGCCGGGCGCAGCGAATTCAGGCATTTGCGAGAGCGGCAGCCACGACGCCATTCCCTCGCGCCATCCCAGATCGGTGCCTGCGAAACGCCCGGAGCTAAGTCCGGCGTGCACATCTTCCTCCGAAAATATGCCCAGACTCGTGCTGCCGCGATTGACATGGATCATTGCCATAATCTTCGCGTTTTAATGACACGCGGCGGCAAAGTCAATCGCTCGCGCACCGCCTAATCGAATCGATTCGTCTTTTCCGGCGCATCGAGCGCGCGCCAGAAATACCACGCGGCCGCCGAACGGTACGGCTGAAATTTTTTGCCGAACTTCATGAGCTGTTTCGGCGTCGGCAATATTCGCTTGGCAAAAGTCTTCGCGAAACCTTTGCGCACTCCGTAATCGGTCACCGGCCAGACGTCCGGCCGGCCGAGATCGAAAAGCAAAAGCATTTCCACCGTCCATCGGCCGATGCCGCGCACGGTGATAAGTCGCGCGATGATTTCATCATCGCTCATTTTGGCAAGCGCGCGCGCCGACGGGACGGTGCCGTCGATTGTTTTCGCGGCCAGATCTTTGAGCGCAGCGACTTTGCTGCGCGAAAGTCCGGCCGCGCGCAAACGTTCGTCCGGCATTTTGAGCACAAGTTTCGGATCGAGATATTTTTTCTTCGGGAAAAGCGCGCGTACTCTTTTCCAAATGGTCGCGGCCGCTTTGCCGCTGAGTTGTTGGTAAGCAATCGACTCAGCGAGCGCGTCGAATGGCCGCATCACTTTTCCGGGCGTAATTTTGTAACGCACCGAGCGCGCGATCAATTGCGCGATGCGCGGATCACTCGCGGCCAGATGTCGATGTGCGGCGACGTGGGCCATATGTCGATCTTAGCGGACAGCGCGCGGGCCGTCGCAAATAAAATTTTGCTCGCGCCGATCTTTTCGCTTTCGTGAGCACCATGTCGCAAACGCAACTCACCTGGTTCGGGCAATCCGCTTACAAGATCGTTACGCCTGCGGGTAACGTGCTCCTGATCGATCCCTGGATTACAAACCCAAAAAATCCCAATGCCAAAAAAGACCTCGCCGATTTGAAGCGCGTCGATCTGATTTTGCTTTCCCACGGGCATTCCGATCACGTGGGCGAGTCGGTCGAGATCGCAAAGAAGACCGGGGCGAAACTTGTGGCCACACTCGATCTGGCAAACGCGATGAAGACGCACCTCGGATTTCCGAGCAAGCAGGCGGAGATGGACACGACTCCGCATTTCGGCGGCGAAGTCGCGCTGCTTGATGGCGACGTGACAGTTACGTTAACGCCGGCGGTTCATGCTTCCGGCTTGGGAAAAGATGACGACTCGCGACCTGTTTTTGCCGGCGAAGCTGGCGGAATTGTCGTCGCCGTTCGCGGCGGCCCCACTTTTTATCACACCGGCGACACGGATTTATTTTCCGATATGCAACTGATCTCGCGCTACAACAAGATCGACATAATGATGGTCTGCATCGGCGATCATTTCACGATGGGGCCGAAACGTGCGGCCGACGCGGTGAAGCTGGTCGGCCCGCGCACAATCGTGCCGATGCATTACGGAACGTTCGACGTTTTGACCGGTACGCCCGAAATGTTCGAGCGCGAATTGAAACAACGAGAGATCAAAGCAGAGCTGCGAGTCATGCAGGTCGGCGAAACGATTTCAGTTTGATCGACGAAACATCCATTTGTGCAAAGGGCACGCATGATCTAGAAGCAAGATCGACATGAAGAAATTTGCCGCCGCTCTTTTTACTTTCGCGATGCTGTTTCCCATTTTCTCCGCAGTGGCGGGCGATGGCGGAGCGACCGAAGTGACGACCGAAAAGAAAACGGAAGCGGTGCCGATCGACATCGTCGAAATGGAAACCGGTTATGTTTTCGAAAGCGATCTCAACCACGGCGGCAGTTTCGGCAAGCAAGACGAGCTGCAAAACGAATTCGAGTACGCACACCGTTTTCAATTGCACGAAAATTTTTATGCGCGCCTCGGCGTGAGTTACGACCGCTTCGATTTCGGCAACACCGCGGCGCCCGTGCCGGTGCATTTGCAACGCGGCGCCGCTGTCATCGGCATCGATTACATGCACGGCGCGGATATTGGAGCGATGCTGCAAATCCGGCCCGGCTTTTATACCGAGGAACATATCGGGCTCGCCTCCTTCGATTGCCCAATTACCCTCCTGCGCTTTTGGACATTGCAGCAGGATAAACTTTATCTTCTCACGGGTGTGCACACTTCATTTCTAAAAGGCGGTCTGCCTGTGATTCCCCTCGTCGGAGCTGTTTGGATCATTAACGACCAATTGAAGCTAATGGCGGTGCCGCCGGACCCGCGGCTCGTTTATTCGCCTAACGACAAGCTCGATGTCTGGGTCGGGGCCGAACTTGTGGCCGGCGCGTTCCGCACCGATCGCGACGATCATTTGGTCGGACCGCATGTCGCGAAGTTGAGCGGGACACAAGTGGATTACGCGGATTATCGCGCCGGTGTCGGATTGACTTACGAAGTGGCGAATAACGTGACTGTCGATTTTGGCGGCGGCTATGCCATTCAGCGCTCGTTCAATTTCCATCGCGCTGGCGAATATTATCGCACCGATCCCGCGCCGTATCTGCGGGTGGAATTCAAAGCGAAATTCTAAACGCGGATCTTGTTCGCGCGTTAGTTTCGTTTTCATCATGAGATCGCGTCGGCGCGTTTTCGTTATGTCGATCTTGTCCGCGCTGATCGCGCCGGCGATTTTCGCCGCGGGTCCGCTCGATCAGCTTCGCGCCATTTCGAAAGTTCCGGCGCTCGATCTGCAAAGACTCAAACAAGGCGAGATCGTCAGCAATCGCGGGCCGCTCGGACCGTTTTCGCACGGCCTTTATGCGGAGAGCGCCTATTTCATTCACGCACCCACGCCCGCCGTCGGCGAAAAGCTTTTGCATTGGAACCCGATGAAGCATCGCGAGCTCGAAGTGCAAATGCTGCGCGAGTTTTCCTGGCCCGCGCCGCCCGGCGTTTTCGATTCGTTGGCGCTGAGTCCGGCGCGCGCCGAAGACAAATGGTTGCTCGATCGCACTTCGCAATTGTCGCCCAAACACGTCGCCGACCTTCACGTCACTATGAACGACGCGAATCAGTTTCACGATTCACTGCGCGGGCTCGGCCCGACCGCGCCACGCGAGGGCAAGATCAATGACTTTTGGCGCAAGATTTTGCGCGCGCGCAATGATGCGATTGCAGCCGGCGGCCTCGCTGCGCTTCCATCATTTGCCTCCGGCGAGGAACGCATCTCCGCTGCCGTCGAGTTTCATAATTTAATGAAGCTCACGCCGAACATTGCATCGCACTTCGCGCCGCTGCTCAGCCGATTGCCTTTTGCCGGCGCGAACAATCCGCCCGATGAGATCGTGCCGTATTGGGAAGCGACGCTCGTGCGTGGCCACACCAGTTTGCACGGCGGATTGCTTTCCGCGCGAAAAATGCCCGCATCATGGCAAATCGCTGACTGCACCTACTTCCCTTCGGACACCTATTTCTTTTCAGTAGTTCTTTACGAGCTCTCGCCGATTGAGAATGGAACGCTCGTTTGGCAGATCGATTTTGTTTCCGCGCCGTTCGGATTCATCGGCAACGTCGATCGCATCTTCGCCGGCAAACAAATGATCAAAGACGACGCCCAGACCGCGAAATTATTTCGCGGCGATGTGGAAGGGCATTAATTTCTTATTCTTCAATCCGTTTCAAAAGAAACGCGGCGCCGATGAAAGTGATGAGCGCGCCGGCGCAGAGGACGACAAGATCGACATAATAAAAGGAAAGGCCGGCGCGATAGAGGTTCACCAGCCGGAAGGCGCGACAGAAATGGGTGAGCGGAAATATTTCCGAGACGTAACGAATGAAGCGCGGCAATTGATCGAGTGGCGCGAACGCGCCGGAAAGAACAAAGACCGGCAGCAGAAAAAAGACGGAGAACTGGATCGCTTGCGTTTGCGTGCGCGAGATGGCGGAGATGAGCAGGCCGAGCCCGAGCGAGCAAAGTAAAAAGAGCAGACAAACGAGCGCGAGCATCGGTGCATTGTAGAAACGCACATGAAAATGAAACGCGCTCAGCGTCATGATCACGACGATGAGACAGATCGAGATGACCAAATACGGCAGGATTTTTCCGATCACGATCTCGCCGCGGCGCAACGATGTGACCATGAGTTGATAGAGCGTGCCGGACTCGCGTTCGCGCGCAATCGTGCAGGCCATGAGCGTGACGGTGATCAATTGCAAAATGATCCCGATGATTCCGGGCACGACGTAATCGATGAAACGCGTCTCGGGATTGTAGAGAATCTTGCCGTCGATCGACCAGGGCTCCATCGCCGACACAAATTGTTTACGCACATCGACCGGCAAATTTTTCGCGAGATCGAAAACTTCGGACGGCAGCGTGTCGATCATGAGATCGCGCTCTTTCAATTGAAAGTCGCCGAGCGTTTGCTGCAAACTTCCTTGTAACTGCGTGGCGGTATTCGTGTCGCTGCCGTCGAGGAAAAAGACGAGCGGCTTTGGATTTCCGTTGGTGAGACTTTCGCTCCAGCCGTGTGGAATCACGAGCGCGGCCTGCACGTGCTGGCCAAGCAGATCGGTCGGATCAGCAGCCGTCGGCATTTCTTTGCGCCAGCGAAAAGTCTTGTTCGTCATGGCAAGATCGACAAAACGTTCGGCGCGCGGGGAGCCATCGCGATCGATGATGAGGCCGGGAACATTGGTCATGTCGCCGGTTTCAAAAGCGTGGCCAAAAATGAGAAGAAAGACCGGCGGCAAAATGATGAGCAGCACGAGCACGCGGCGATCGCGATAGATGTGCAAAAATTCTTTGTAAGCGACGCTGGCGATCGCGCTGAGAGTTCGCGATTTCATTTATGTCGATCTTTCAGGACGGCGTCGTAGCCCTGCGAGTAAGCGGTGAAAACATCTTCCATGTCCGGTTCGACCCAGCGTTCGCTTTTGAAATGCAAATCGGGAAATGGCCAGCGCTCTTTCCATTGTGCGAGCAAGTTTTCCGGATCGGCCGCGTAAAGGCGCAGACGTCCGCTGCGCAGGGAGACGCCAAGCAATTCCGGCAGCGCGCGCAAATGCACGAGCGCCGGCATGACCGGCTCGATCTCGACTTCGAGCAGGCGCACGCGAAAACTCGATTGCAAATCGCGCGGCGAAGCTTTCGCGAGCAAGCGGCCGCCTTCCAAAAAACCGACTTCGGTGCAGCGCTCGGCTTCGTCCATGTAATGCGTGGTCACGAAAATCGTTTTGCCGTCGTGGCTTAAATCGTAAAGCAGATTCCACATTTGCTGGCGATGAACCGGATCGAGGCCGGAAGTGGGTTCATCGAGAAAAAGAAGCGGCGGATCGTGCACGAGCGCGCAACCGAGGGCGAGGAGTTGCCGCATTCCACCGGAGAGACTGCTCGCGGGCGTTTCGCGTTTCGCTTCCAGATCGATCAGCCGCAGCAGGCGTGCGATTCGTTCAGCGAGTTGCGCGCGCGGCACGCGGCACGCCCCGCCGAAAAACCGAAAATTTTCTTCCACGGTCAGGTCGGGATAAAGACTGAAACGTTGCGCGACGTAGCCGAACTTCGCGCGCACCCGTTGTCGATCTTTCCAAACATCAGCACCGGCGATGGTGGCGTGGCCAGATGTCGGCCGGGACAAACCGCAGAGCATGCGAATGGTGGTTGTCTTGCCCGCGCCATTTGCGCCGAGGAAACCGAAGATTGTTCCCGGCTCAATCGTGAGCAAAACATTTTGCACAGCATGGACGTCGCCAAAACTTTTCGTCAGGCCGTCGAGGACGATGATCGGTTCGCTCATCTCGAACCTTATTGCGATGATGATCGGCCATTTGCAACCATTGCCAGCGAACGATACTGGTCTTGCCTCATGAAAACGCTCCTGGCTTTGCTCTTCTCGTTGCTCATCGCGCCGATTGTCGCCGCGGTTGATCCGGTCTCGGAACTGGCGGGCTTTTCAGTTTTCGGGACTGTCGATCTTGAGCAGCTGGCGAAGAGCGACGCGAAAACGGCGCACGGGCCGCCCATGAAAACGGCGCGCTTCATTTCCGTGCAAAGCTGTTACGTCGCGCCCGGTTCGCCGTCGCGACAACTAGAAGCGTTGCGTCAATTCAACCCGACACAACATCGCGAACTTAAAGTCTTTCTGCATGTCGATCTTCCGGGCTCACCGAGCGCGGGAAACTTTTCGAAACTGAGCAGCGCGCCGGACAATGGACCGGTGCGCACGCTCGTCGTCGCGACGCAAAAGCAAAGCGCCGATCTGCAATTGAGCCGCGACGAAGCGAAAAAAAACTCAACCGCTTCCGCGAAAGGGAGCGGCGCGATGCCCGCATCGGTCGCGGCATTTTGGGGCGATGTTTCGAGTGCGCGCGCGAAAAGTTTTGCCAGCGGCGGAGTCTCTACGCAACCGCCGTACGATCGCGGCGGGAACGCGATCCGGGCAGGCGATGAATTCATTGGCTTGCTGCGCGAGCAGGAAAAAATTCGAAAGCAATTTGGCGGCTTGATCGACAATACCGGAATCGGTCACAGCAGCGGCTCGCTCAAACCAGAACTTTATTGGGAACTGCTCGAAGCGGAAGATCAGGGCGTGCTCACGCTCGGCGCGTTTTACAATCAGAGCGGCAACGCCGGCGTGCGCGCGGCCGATGCGCTTTATTATGCGAGTGGCGGTTACTACGTTTCGCTGACCCTTTATCAAATGTGGCCGGTGAACGTCGGCGGCAAAGAATCGACTCTCGTTTGGCGCGGCGACATGACCTCGGCCGCGTCGCTGGCCGATTTGCACGGCGTAGAAAAACTCGCGTCCGAATCGGCCATGATGAAAGAAATTTCAAAATCGATTTCTCTTTTCCGCCGCGACAGTTCCGGCGCACACTGAGGCAATGGATTGTCGATCTTACCTCCGCGCTGCGCTCTTAATCGGTGGTTTACTGCTGAGTGCACGAATATTTGCGGGCGTGACCGCGCTAGAACCCACCACTACCGAGACAGCGTCTTCCGAATCAAACTTCTCGCTTCCATTCGAATTCGACGCGGAAGAGACTTACATCGCGGGCGCGGACGTCGTGCGCGGCCACCGCGCGCTGCGCGATTTCGACGAAAGCGACAACATTTTGGAATTTGTGCTGACGCCGCGAATAAAGTTCGGCGTCCTGCGGTTGGGCGCGGAGTGGGAGCGCTTTTCGTTTGGTTTTCCCGATCGCGCGCCATTGCCGAACACATTGCAATCGGCCAACCTGGTCCTCGGCCTCGACACGCAATTTTCCGATTCGTTTCTGATTCGGGTCGAAGCGCAGCCCGGCATGTACGGAACGAACAATTTCGGCTCAAACAATTTCAACGTGCCGTTCGTGATCGGCGGCACTTACATTTACAGCCCGAGCTTGCAGTTCGTCCTCGGCATCGGCGTGGATGTCGATCGAAAATATCCGGTACTGCCCGGCGGCGGCGTGCGCTGGCAAATGAATCGGCAATGGGTACTCAATGCCGTGCTGCCGAAGCCGCGTCTGGAATTTGAAGCGGCGAAAAATATTACGCTTTATGGTGGCGCGACTTTAAAAGAGACAAACTTTCGCGTGGACGACACCTTCGGCAATAAACACGGCATCCGTCGCTTAAACAACGCCGTGCTGACTTACAGCGAAGTGCGCACCGGCGTGGGCGTCGATTGGAAAATTACTTCCGCGATCACGTTGAGCGGCGAAGTCGGCTATCAACCGTACCGCAGCTTCGATTTT
This sequence comes from Verrucomicrobiota bacterium, assembly GCA_041167045.1. Classification (GTDB taxonomy): domain Bacteria; phylum Verrucomicrobiota; class Verrucomicrobiia; order Chthoniobacterales; family UBA10450; genus CATPCN01. The sequence goes on along the minus strand of JBEEGW010000009.1, from coordinate 468,238 downwards.
TATCGCGCCGATGTTCGCTTTCACGAAGATGACGGCGCGCCCTACGGAATGATTTCGTTGCACGGCGCGTTTTGATCTAGGTCAACGTCCTGTCGAGGGCGCCGATCTTACGCGTCTGCGGCCATTTCCACGCGACTCCGAGGACGACGAGGATCGTCCCAACGCCGCCGCCAACAACCGAGAGAACCGGACCGAAAAGCGCGGCGGTGAGCCCGGATTCAAGCGCGCCAAATTCATTGGAGGTACCGATGAAAATATTGTTCACGGCCGAAACGCGGCCGCGCATTTCATCCGGCGTGACCAATTGCACAATCGAACCACGAATGATGACGCTCACGCTATCGAAGGCACCGGCCAGAAATAACATCGAGAGTGACAACCACAACGCGGTGGAAAGTCCGAAGATGATCGTGGCGATCCCAAAGCCGCTCACACACCAGAGCAACATTTTGCCCGCATGTTTCATCGGCGGCAGGTAAGCGACCACCAGTGCCATGACAAACGCACCCACCGCGGGTGACGCGCGCATCCAGCCGAGCCCGACCGGTCCGCAGTGTAAAATTTGATCGGCAAAAATCGGCAGCAGCGCCGTCGCGCCGCCGAGCAGCACCGCAAAAAGATCGAGCGTGATCGTGGCCAGAATTACATTTTTGCTGAACACGAATCGCATGCCGGCCACGAGACTGCGCCACGCATTTTTTTCAACGTTCTGCAATCGTTGGCCGCGCGGGATGGGCAGCATGAGAACGAAGAACGAGACCGCGCAGACCGCGTCGAACATGTAGACAAATGGAAATCCGATGTGCGCGATAAATAGTCCGCCCAGCGCGGGACCGACGACGGAGCCGATTTGGAAAACGCTGTTGTTCCAGGTGACGGCATTGGCGAACGCATCGCGCGACACGAGGGTCGGGAAAAAAGAGCTGCGCGCGGCCCATCCGAAAGTGCGCGCCGCTCCATAGAGGAATAGCAAAAAATAAATCAGAGGGACGGAGGCATCGTCGAAGTGAAAAGTCGAATCATGCCGCTCGAAAAGCGCCGCGATCGCACGCAAGCCGTCGTTTCCGTTCTGCAAGATCGACAATTGCGGGATGGCAAGGTGTTTCCAGGAAACAAGCGCAAGCAGAACCGAAAAGATCGCGCTGAAAATTTGCGAAATGAGAATGATTTGCTTGCGGCTAAATCGGTCGGCCAGATGTCCGGCCGGCAGCGAGAGCGCGACCACGGGAAGGGCGATAACGAGGCCCACCAGACCGAGCGCGGTGGCGGAATGTGTGCGCGCATACATTTCCCACTCGACCGCGACTGCAAGCATTTGGCGGCCGATGATCGAGAGTAAATTGCCGATCGTGAAAAAATTGAACCCGCCGAAACGAAAAGCCGCGTAAGGATCGTGCGCTTTAATCGGGAAAGCGGCAGCGCTCGCGCGTTGTTCGTCAGGCGGTTCGTTAGGCAACATGCTTGCGCGCATGTCTGCGAACATGCGCAGGAGATTGTAAAGTCGCGCGCCGCCCGCGCAACTTGCGCGCTATCGCTCGATCACGTAAACCGGCGGCGAAGAAAAAAGAACGCTTTCACTTTCGTCCGGCCGTGCGCTTCCGAAAAGTTTTGTGAGAATGCGCAATTTCTCGACGCCGGCGTGAGTGCGCGCCGCGGAAACGCTCGACATCCACTTTCCGGTTTTCAAATAAACGTAACAGACATCGTTTTGATCGATGTTCTCGTAAGCCAACTGCGCACTGTCGATCTTGTTCGCCTGGATCCAGGCAATGAGCGCCGCCCAATTTTTTTCCGGAGGCGCTTGAAATTTCAGCGGCGCAAAAGTCGCAACCAGAAATACAAGGATCACCGCCGGCATGAGCCACGGGAAACCGCGCTCGTACCAATTGTTGAACGCGGGCGCCGGCAAGCAACAAATTCCCCAGCTCGCGATCCAGGCGAGCATCGGATAAATCGGCAAAGCGTAATTCGGTTTTCGATCCGGAAAAATGCTGAGCGCGATTAGCCAAAACACGACCCAAATCGTTGCGAGGATCACGAAATCGATTCGCTCCGTGCGCTCCGGCCGTTTGCGGATTCGAAAATAAATCGCGCAACCCAAACCGAGCATCCACGGCCAGTAAGTCCGCGCAATTTCGGTGACGTAATAAAAGATCGACGTTCCTTGATCCGCACCGCGCGCGCGCTCGACCACTTCGTGAACGAAGTATTGGTCCGTGAAACGCGCTCCGAAAGCCGAGTACATATATAAATGCCACGGCGCGGCCACGAGCAACGCAACCGGCAACGCCCCGACCGCGATCCAGAAAATCAATCTCGCGCGCCCCCTGAGCGCGAGCCAAAGCGCGAACACCGGCAGCGCAAACAAAGCGACCAGGGGTTTGCACAAAAGCGCGAGACCAATCGGAATTCCCGACAACATGACAGCGCTCCGCGTTCCATCGCGGATTGCTTTCGTCACGAGCCAGACCGCAGCCATCACAAAAAAGAGCTGCCAAAAATCGAGAGAAATCTCGCGTGTGCGCCGGAAGAATTCATAAGTGAGCGCGAGCACAATTCCGCTGAGGACCGCTTCGCGACGCGTGCTAAGATTTCGCACCGAAAACATACTCAGAACAAGCACACCGACCGCCGCGAGAATGCTCGGCACGCGAGCTGCCGCAAGGTTCGCTCCGAATATTTTCAGGAAAAATCCGTGGATCCAAAAAGCCATCGGCGGCTTGTTGAAATAAAATTTCTCCGGATTGAGCTGCGGGACGAGCAGCGATCCATCGTTCCACATGTGCAGACCGACGGCGGCGTAGCGGACGGTGTCGCGCCGGAAATCGCCCTGCTCCAAATGCGGCAAGGTGACCGCGAGCAAAATCAGGACCGGAATTAAATAGAGCTTGAGCGAAAGTGGCATCGCGATTGCGCGATTGTGACGCGGCGGATTTTATATGTCGATCTTAGCCACCGCCATGTTCGCTCTTGTCCTAAGCGTTTGCTTGGCGGATAGAGTTCGCCATGCCGGACAATGTTACTGCGACGCCCGCCGCGGCGCCGCCTTACACACGCGCAAATCCTTTTCCTGGAAAGCTCGTCGTCAATCAGCGTTTAAGCGGTCCTGAATCCGAAAAGGACACGCGCCATTTCGAAATCGATCTCAGCGGTTGGGGATTGAGCTACGAAGTGGGCGATTCGGTCGCGGTTTATCCGACGAATGATCCTGCGCTCGTCGATGAGATCATTCACGCGCTCGGCGCGAAGGGCGACGAACCAGTGCCAGCGGCGAAATCAGAAAAAAAATTCCGCGAAGCGTTGCTGCGCAATTATTCCATCACGCAACCGACGCCGAAATTTCTGAAGGCGGTCGCGGAGCGCGCTTCGGCCGCGCCTTTGCTCAAGGATCTGCTCGACCCGAGCCGCAAACATGATCTCGAGACGTACGTGTGGGGCCTGGAGGTGATTGATTTTTTAATCGAGCATCCGTCCGCAAAATTTACTCCGGTCGAATTCGTCGGCCTGCTCACGAAATTGCAGCCGCGGCTTTATTCGGTGGCGTCGAGCCTGCGCGCTTTTCCCGATCAAGTTCACTTCATTGTCGATGTTGTGCGCTACGAAAGTCACGGCCGAGTGCGCAAAGGCGTTTGCTCATCGTTTCTGGCGGAACGCGCCGACGATGTTCCGGTGCCGGTTTATCCCAGCTCAGCAAAACATTTTCATCTGCCGGAAAATCCGGACACGCCCATCATCATGGTCGGTCCGGGCACGGGCGTTGCGCCGTTCCGCGCGTTTTTGCAAGATCGACAAGCGACCGGCGCGAAAGGAAGGAACTGGCTCTTCTTCGGTGCGCAACGCGAGAAATCCGACTACGCATACCGCGAGGACTTTGCCCGCTTCACCAGCGAGGGAATTTTGACGCGGCTCGATTGCGCCTGGTCGCGCGACCAAGCGCACAAGATTTATGTGCAGCATCGCTTGCTCGAGAACGCGGCCGAGATCTGGAATTGGATCGATGCGGAAGGCGCGCAGTTTTTTGTCTGCGGCGACGCGCGCCGCATGGCCAAAGATGTCGATGCAGCGCTTCAAACAATTGTGCGCGAACAAGGCGGTAAAAATCACGATGAAGCCAACGCTTACGTTGAAAAACTGAAAAACGAGAAACGCTACAAGCGTGACGTTTACTGAGTTGTCGATCGGGCTGCTGCCAACGCGCCCAAGACAAAAATCGCCGCGCACAAGATGGACAATCCCCCGCCGTAAACGAGCCAGCGCGGCCGATAAACTAACGTGAGCCGGTCATGCATTCCGGCCGGTACCTCGACGACCGGAAATAATCCGCGATAGGAATTGACGGCGAGTTTGCGATTTCCCAGCCGCGCTTCGTAACCGGAAAAATACGGACGCGAAAAGGCGAGAAGCGCGGGGCGTTCGCCGGCCGGTACATCGACATACGCTGCGGCGCGATTACGCGAATCGTTGACCTGCGAAATTTGCGCGAGCGTGAACTGTTCGTTAGGCCGCGAAACGATGGAAAGGAGTGAGCGCACGCGTTGCAGCGGCGGACCGAGCCGGTGATAAACGTTTCCTTCCGCGGAAGAGAATGCGAGCTGCCATTCGTTTTCCGGCATCGGCTTCGCATTAATTTCGCTAGCGACCACTATTGCATCCACGCCCATGCGCGCGAGATCGCCATCAGCGCCCGCTTGATACCCGAGCAAATATTCTCCGACGTACGGTTCGATCTCGCCATGAATGGCGAACTTAAATTCTCGCGCTACGCCAGCGGCGAGGATCGGGCTGTAACCATTGATAAAACGCAGGCCGGCGAACATCGACGTGCTGCCCGGTCGCAGAATTTGCCCGATCGGTCCGCTTGTTTTCTCGATGCGATAGGTTGATTCCGCCAGCGGATAAAGGCTCAGATAGAGCCGATGCGGATCGAGCGGCGCGGGATCGCGAAGATCCTGCGCGAGATGATATTTTGGCACGCCGCAATTTGGCGGAATGCAAAAGTAAGTCGCGAGCAACGAAACAAACGTGAGCGCGGCGGCGACCGGCCCGAGAAATTTTGCTCGCGCCGGCCACATCTGCAAAGCTTCGGCGGCGCAAAGCGCGAGCACGAGATGACAAAGCGGCAGCCACCGAAAACTCCACCGAAACACTCCCGCGCTCGGCAACATCGCGAGCAAGAGCACGAGCAAGAGGAAGAATAGTTCCCATTTAATTTGCCTAACGAGAAGGCGCCGCCGCCAAATGAAACCAGCGATGAGCGCGACCGGCGCAACTATTCCGCAGGCCAATTCGTTTGCAGTATGCGGCATTAATCGCGTGGAAAAATCTGCCCAGTTCACCGTCCAGCCGGGCAAAATAAATCCGGGTAACGCGCGCCACGGCAGAATCCATTGCCAATGCGCCGTGGCCGGTTGCAGCTCGCGCGCGGAGCCGCTGACGTAATCGAAGATTGCCAGCCACGCCGGCGCAGAAAGCCCGAAGCCGAGCGCGACGCCGAACCACATCGGCAAGATCGACATAAAGTTTTTTGTTTCGACGAGCGATCGGAGAACGAGCCACCCAATCAGCAGCGCGAGCATCAAAACGGTGTATGGAAATCCTCCGGTGACGAGCAGATAAACAAACGGCGCCGGCCAAAGAAATCTCCAGCGCGATCGCTGTGGATCGAGCGCGCGTTGCGCCGCCCACCACGCCCAGGGCAACCAGGCGAATGCACCGAGCGCGCCGAACCAATCGGTCGCGCCCCAGCAAATAATCCAGCCATTGAGCGACGCGACGAGCGCAACAAAGATCGACAAGGCGATCGAGAACTTGCGATCGCGCGCGAGCAGAAATGCGCCGACGGCGAGGACAAAAAGATGCGTGATGGAAAGCGCGGCCGCTTGTTGGGGGAAAGTGAGAGGAAATTTCCAGATCAGAGCGACTGCCGCGTTTACAAAAACTGAAAACGTTCCGTACTGAAATTCGCCGGCCAGATTCGAGCAGACCCACGAATACGGACTTAAGAGCGGCAGATGGCCTTCGCTCCAACTGCGCGCCACATCGGTAAAAACCGGCAAGATCGACAATTCGTAATCGTCATTCCAAAAAACGAGCGGATCGTGCCAGAGAAGCAGCAGGCAAAAGAAAACGACGATGAGGCCGGCGGCGAACGCACCTAGGATGTCAGCACGCTTAAATCGCGGCCCGGACATTTTGAAATTTTAAAGCACGACCGGTTTGCCTTCGGTCATGACGAGAACTTTTTTATCGACGCCTTCCGCGCGGGCGCTTTCGAGCAGACGCCGCGGCGGCTCGTGCATCGGCTCGTAGCTGAGCGGGAAACTTCCGTAATGCATCGGCACCAAAGTTTTCGCGCCGAGCTCGATGAATGCTTTGACCGCTTGCTCAGGATTCATGTGCACTTCGCGGCCAGTCGGCGCGTCGTAGGCGCCGATTGGCAAAAGCGCTATGTCGATCTTGTAGCGCTCGCCGATTTCCTTGAAGCCGGGGAAATAGGCGCTGTCGCCGCAATGAAAAATCGTGCGCCCGTCCACTGTGATAACGAACCCGCCGAAAGCACGGTGCGAATCGGCCAGGAATCGCGCGCCCCAGTGCGAACAAGGCGTCAGCGAAACGTCGACCGGGCCGAGCGGGACGGTCTGCCAGTAATCGAGCTCGTGCACAATGTGAAAGCCGAGATCGTGCACCAAATTTCCCACGCCGATCGGGACGACGATCGGTTGATCGGCCGCGACTTTGCGCAATGTGCGCCGATCGAGATGATCGAAATGCGCATGCGTCACGAGCACCAGATCGATCTCGGGGAGATGATGAATTTCAAAACCGGGCTGCTTGAGCCGCTTGATCACCTTCAGCCACTTCGACCAATTCGGATCGATCAACAGATTGATGTCATGCGATTGAATCAAAAATGAAGCGTGCCCGATCCAGGTGATGCAGATTTGGCCTTTGCCGATTTTTGGAAATTGCGGCGGCGTGTAATCGCCGGAGCGCTTCACGAACAGCGACGGAATCAGGACGCTGGTGAGGAAATTGCGCTTGTGCCAATCGGACCGCGGCCGCAAGCGCACGCGGGTGGAGCGCTTGTTCTGCGCGCCGTTCTCCGAGGACTGGCGGACGACGTTGCGGCGGCTTTTTTTTGAAAAAGGAATCGGCACCTTCGCTGGAGCATATAATCTCGACCGCGTAACTCAAAATCTTTTGCGACGATGAGCGAAAGCGAAGCGATCCGAACGAGGCCCGCGCGGCGCGCGACAAGATCGACAATCCCCCGGCGAATTTGTCGCGCGCTGATTATTAGCCAGCCATGAGTTTGCTCGATGCGCCGCGTCAGCCTTTCGTCGGTATGGCCTTGGCGGCTGCGATTGGAATCGCAATCGCGGACTTTGCGCCGACTCACGGGTCTTGGTTCGGCGTCGTGGTCGTCGGACTGGCGGTGGTGGCGCTGCTTCGCCACGACGCGCTTGCGACATACGCCTTTGTCGCGGCCAGTTTCTTTTTTCTGCATAGTTTGCGCACGACCGATTCTGCCGGGCTCCAACTCGCGCGCGAGCTCGGTGAGCGATCGCGGGCGGTAAACGTCCGCGGCTCGGTCGTGAGCGAGCCGAAAGTTGCGGGAAACGGTTTTGCTTCATTTCTTTTGCAGCTTGACTCGATCGAGTTTGAAGGAAGAGGCGAAACATCGCGTGCGACACTTTTCGTGCGATGGCGAGGTTCAGTGGAATTCGGCGATGAGTTGCAACTCTTCGGAATGGCCGAGCCGATCGAGCCGCCACGCAATCCGGGCGAGCTCGACATGCGCGCGTACTTGGCGCGTCGCGATGTGCGCCGTGAACTTTTTGTGCGCTATGCAGAAGACGGCGTCCTCATCAATCACGCTGGCGGAAATCCAATTTTGCGCGCCGCGCAAAAATCGCGCGATTGGATGCAACGAACTCTTTGCCGCGGGCTCGACGATTCACCGGACGTGGAAGGATTGATCAGCGGGATGGTGCTGGGCTTGCGTCATCAAACGCCGGAAGACATCGAAGAACCGTTCCAGCAAACCGGCACCTTGCATCTTTTCGCGGTGGCCGGATTGCACGTCGGAATTGTCGCGCGCTTGCTCTGGATTCTCGCCACGGTCGCGCGGCTCCCGCGAAAATGGGCGGCCGCGTTGATTATTCCGGCGCTCTTTTTTTATGCGGCCATCACCGGGCTTCACACTTCGAGTGTGCGCGCCGCGCTCATGAGCGCGGTATTGCTCGGTGGATTTTTAATCGAGAGAAAAGTGCTGCCTCTCAATAGTCTGGCAGCCGCGGCGGTTTTGATTCTCTGCTGGGATACGAATGAACTTTTCTCGATCGGCTTCCAACTTTCGTTTGCTGTCGTCGGCGGCATTCTTCTTTTAACCACCAATCTTCGGCTGGCTTCGACGCTGGTTTGAGTCCGATCATTTTTTGCCGCGCAGTTTATTCAGTCGAACTCGCCGTGCGGCCGAGCGTGCGCGGTGGTGGATTGCACGCGCCGCGTCTGTCTCGGCGGCCGCCTGGATCGGTTCGCTCCCGCTCATGCTCTGGCATTATTATCTCGTTACACCCATTTCATTGCTGGCAAATCTGGTCGTGATTCCGCTCGCGTTTTTCATTCTCGCCGGCGGAATGCTCTCGATGCTTACCGCGCCGGTTTCCGCGTCGCTCGCGCTTGTTTTCAAGAATGCGAACTGGGTTTTGGCGCGACTCGTCCTTGGCATCGTCCACCTTTTTGCGCAATGGCCGACTGGGCATTTTTACGTGGAGCGCCCGCATTTACCGAATGGCGCTCGCGCGGAAATCACCGTTCTCGATCTTGGCGCGGGCGCCGCGGTGCATGTGCGGACACGCGCAAGCGACTGGCTGTTCGATTCCGGCGGCGAACGCGATTTCGAACGTGTCATGCGCAATTATTTGCGCAGCCGCGGCATCAATCGTCTGGACGGTCTGTTGCTCAGCCACGGCGACGCCGCGCACATTGGCGGCGCCAGCGCGATCGCTCAAGCCTTTCGACCGCGCACCATTATCGATACAGGACTGCACGATCGTTCGCATGTTCATCACGCGCTGATTGCACAATTTGCCGAGCTAAAAATCCCGCGAACATTGCGCGCGGCGAATGAAGAAATAAAACTTTCGCGCGATGTGATGGCGCGCGTGATTTTTCCGCCGCGCGATTTCAATGCGTCGATGGCCGATGATCAAACGATAGTGGCGCAGCTTTTGATCGCTGGAAAATCACGACTGCTCTTCATGTCTGATAGTGGCGAGGCGACGGAGCGCGTGTTGCTTCAACATCCTGCGGAATTGCGCAGCGACATTATCGTTAAAGGCCAGCATCATTCTGGGAAATCGGGGTCGCCCGAGTTTCTCGATGCCGTGCAGCCGGTCGCAATTGTCGCCACGTCGCGAAATTTTCCGCAGAGCGAGCACATCCCCGATGAATGGGCGGAAATGGTGCGAGAGCGCGGAATAAAATTACTTCGGCAGGACGAATCGGGCGCGGTCGAGCTGAAATTTTTTCGCGACCATTGGGAAGCCGCCTCTTATCTCAATCACGACATTTTTCGCAATAGCAGTCGGTAAATTGGGAGACCTTGCTCGCGAAACTTTTTCTCGAATGCGGTTAGGGGAAGATCGACAGTCCGAGCCGGACTGGCAGCAAGATCGACAATCACGAAACCAGATTGAAGCGCGAGCAAGCGAATCTGTTCGAAGTAATCGGCCTGGTCCGTGGCGATGTGGAGCGTGCCATTCGAAATGAGTGCGCGATGAATCGAGTCGAGAAATTCCGCCGTCACGACTCGCCGCCGATTGTGCCGGCGTTTCGGCCAGGGATCGGGAAAGAGCAAATGAAAACGGTCGACCGATTGTTCCGGCAGCAAATGCGCGACAGCGTAGGAAGTTTCGACGCGCAAAATGCGCACGTTCGTCAGGCCGGCCTGCGCAATCTTTCGGCATGCACTGCGCACACGGCCGACCAGTCGCTCGGTACCGAGAAAATTTTTATGTCGATCTTGCAGCGCGAGCGCGGTGAGAAAGGAACCGTCGCCACAGCCGAGATCCACTTCGAGTGGAGCGGCGCGCCCGAAGACGCGCACAAGATCGACATGCACAAAATAATTTTCCGGAATCAGCTCGATCTCCTGCGCAGCCGGCGAAAGCTTTTTGTTCGCTCGCATTTCGCAAAATAATGCGCACGCGCCCAAATTGCGGAAACAAAATCGGCGCGCGGTTGTCTAAGCCGGCATGAAACGAACCGTCACCGCGCTGGCTCTCGCGTTATCTTGTCTTCTCGGCGTCCATTCGAGCGTGAGCCAAAATGCGGGCGCAACGAAGGCGGCCATCTTCGCGGGCGGATGTTTTTGGTGCATGCAGCCGCCGTTCGATCATGCCAAAGGCGTGATCAAAACCGTGGTCGGCTACACCGGCGGCAGCGCGGCGGATGCGACGTATGGGAAAGTTTCCGCGCACCAAACGCAGCATCGCGAATCGATCGAGGTGACTTACGATCCGGCGCAAATTTCTTACGAGCAGCTGCTCGATATTTTCTGGCGCAACATTAATCCCACCCAGGCCGACGGACAGTTTGCCGACATCGGCTTGAGTTATCAGGCCGCGATCTACTATGGAAACGACGAGGAGAAAAAGATCGCGCAAGCTTCAAAGGAAAAGCTGGCCAGTTCGGGAAAATTTCAAAAACCAATCGTGACGGAGATCCTGCCGGCCACGAAATTTTATCCGGCGGAAGATTATCACCAAAAATATTATCTCAAGAATCCAGCCGACTTCGAAGCATACCATGTCGGCTCGGGACGCGTCTCGTTCTTAAAAAAGATTTGGAGCGACGAGCGGTAGAGTCGCATAAATTGTTTTGAATATCGCGTTGCGTCGCGATTGTACTTTTCTTAGCAGTCCCGCGCACGGGACGAGGGCTGCAGCGCCTGGTTAGGCATTTTCATCTCTGTTCCGGCGAAAAGCAGGCCGACTCGGATCGAGCTTTACCCACGGAAGTTTGTCTTCTGTCCAGATCGCGGCCTCCGGGGGAAAGGTATTAGGATCATCGAGCGATGCTACTGTCACGTCCATCCATTCAGAACTGACTTCGTCCTGGATAAACAGAGGCGTGCCACAACAAGAGGCGAACGAGCGTAATCGGTCTGCATATGAGACTCTGCGCAGTTCACCGCTCAGAACCTCTATCGCCTTGCTGGGAACGCTACACCAAGTCACATACGGAGCAGCACTAGCCCGCCGGCAATCTTCGCAATGGCAGTCACTCCCCTGCTTTGGCCTAACGTACAGACGATAGCGCACGGCTCCGCATAAACACCCGCCATCGATTGTGCTTGCCATCCCTCTAGCGAGAATTAGATCAGCGACGCCTATCGACGGCGAGGCTGGATTGAAAATGAAGATGATCCAGTCATGAAGAAATGTGAACGCGGTACGGAAAGGCGATTTGGGCTTGCGTGGATTTGGCGCGGATTGTATCGGCTTCCGTTGTTTCGCATAGGCGAGTAAAGCTGGTTCAATATGCAAAGCAGCGCCAAGACCGTTCAGGAATATTTGAAGGAACTGCCCGCCGATCGGCGCGAAGCGATTAACGCGGTGCGAGGCGTCATTCTCGCGAATCTGCCTAAGGGATACGAAGAGTGCATGAGTTACGGCATGATCGGATACGTGGTGCCTCACAGCATTTATCCCAAAGGCTACCAGTGCAATCCCAAGGTGCCGTTGCCGTTCGTGAATTTGGGCTCACAGAAGAACCACATGGCTCTTCATTTGATGTGCTGTTACAGCGATCCGGAGTTGAAAGCGTGGTTCGAGAAAGCGTGGAAGGACGCGGGCAATAAGATCGACATGGGCGGGGGTTGTGTGCGGTTCAAAAAGCTTGAGGACGTGCCGCTGGAAGTGATCGGACGGTTAGTCGCGCGCCTGCCCGTGGATGTTTATATCCGCCGGATCGAGAAAGTGTTCGCGAAAAACGCGGCAGCGAGAACCGCAAAGAAGACTTCGAAAACGAAACCTTCGAAGAAGAAAGCAGCGAAATAATATTGACCAGCAATGTGACGAAAGCCGTCACACCAGCGACTCCGAAGGCTTTCGGAGTTCGCTGCATCGCTTTGGTTAGGCCATTATATTCTCACCTGGCTTTAAGTCCGTCACGAAAGGCGATGGATTCCAATTCGACCCGCACGGCATCTTCAATTGGAATCACCGGACGCGCTTCAAAAACAAACGCAGGCAGCATCGAGCAGAACTTATGGACCGCCGTCGGATCATCGCAATCCAGCATCATATAGCCTCCCCAGTCACCCACTCGAATCACGAACAACTCGATCTTGAAGTTGGCCGGGGCCTTCCATTGCCTAAAAACCTCCAGAATCCGCTTCTGCGCGTTCTCGTATTCTATCGGTGATCCTTGTGGACGCTCGGTCCAGGTGAGCATGTATTTCATGGCTGTATTACTTCAGTTGGTGTGTGGAAATAAAAGTGGCTACTCGGCCTAACGAGACCGAGCTCAGCCACCGCTTCGGCAGCGGCGCTCTGCTAAGGTTGAAATGAAACTACCTAAGATCGACATAAACGCACGGCCGACTGGAGCGATTGGTTAGATGATTTCATGCGGCGCTAATCGTGTATCAGCAGCATGACACCTAAAAGTATAAACTCCGCTGCCACTACTGCGCCGAGCACTCCAAAAATGCGTATCTGCCGAGAGAAGAAGCTGGCGTCGGGAAACCAACGGCGACTAGAGGCACTCCGCTGCTCCATGAGGAAACCAGACTGTTGCGCACTGCGAAAACACGCGACAGCCAAAAGGAAAAGGAAAGCGCCTAGACCTATCAGTGTGAGAGCACCGGCGTGGCTGTGGTGCGCGTGGCGCAAGTACATCCCGGCGAACAGCAGTGAGAATCCGAATGCGAACGGCGCCCAAAATGCGGGAGTTCGGTAAATCATCTAACGAGACCAAGATCAGCGACAGCGGGCGGGGTGGCGCGTTGCCCGGAGTGAAAGCGTTGTAGCCATCTCAAAAGTAAATCGCAAGGCTGCCCGCTGTTCGCTGCATCGCATGGTTAGATGCTTGATGGATAGCGTGTGGAAGAGTCACAGAGTCTTTGACTATCGGGTACGACATGCAGAGGTATCGAGAACGTTGCGATCGGGGGCCGCTGTCATGCATCCCTCTCCTGGTGTCTTGCAGTAGTAGGTCTCGTCATGGCCACAGCCCGTAAACCTGTATGTTGCGGCTCCAAGAGACTGAACCGTTATTGCCTCAACGGGACATTGCCATTGCTGGCTGACCGCGCACACCATGAGTTTTTTGGCTCTATAGTCGCACGCGCTCAAGAGGGCAAAAAGACAGCAAACGATTAGACGGGTCGTAACTTTCATTGACAGACCTGGGCCCGACATTCTCTCTGGCATCTAACTAGACTTCGACCCAATTTTTGGGTCTTTCAAGAGAAATGCCCAATCTTTGGGCCTAATCCGGCTTGCGTTCCTCGAGCCAAAATACAAGTCAAAGTCATGATCGGCGCAGCAGCGACAAACAAACCGAAATTGCTGCATCAGGCTGCACGTCATGCGCGTGCGCGATTTCGCGCGCGGACTTTTGCGACCCAATGTTTCAGTTCCAAGATCGACATAAAATTAATGATGCGATCGGCCGGAATTTTTGCTTTGAGGGCCGCGGCCAGACCAAGCTCGATGAATTCGAGCTGCCAGGGATGATGCGCGTCGGTGCCTAACGAAATGCGGCAGCCTTCCGCGCGCGCAATTTTTAAGAGCGACAAATTCAAATCCTGTCGATCCGGGTAGCAATCGATCTCGAGCGCCTTGTCGATCTTGCGCGCGGCGGCGAAAACGCGCGGCCAATCCGCTTTCAAGCCGATCCGAAAATTATAAATCCGGCCGCGAGGATGACCGAGAATTTGGATATCGGGATTGCGCAGCGCGGCGAGATAGCGCGCAGTTTGATCTTCTTTCTTGCGCAAAGCGGAATGAAAAGAGCCCAGGACGACGTCGAGTTGTTTCAGGGCGCGCGGATCCATGTCGCCTTCGCCGCGCGGGTTCAAATTCATCTCGATCGAGCGCAGCACGGTGAGTTTTCCACGCATACGCGCGTTTATTTTTTCTATTTCCACGCCTTGTTTGCGCAACTGCGCTTCATCGATGCCGCCGGCAATCTTTAAACCTTTTGAGTGATCGGTAACGCCGATGTATTCGTAGCTGCGCTCGATCGCCGCTTCGGCCATGTGACGCACGGTGCCGGAGCCGTCGCTCCAGCGCGTGTGCATTTGCAGATCGCCGCGCAGTTTTTTCGACCACTCCGGATTTTTGGCGAGAAGTTTGCGCGCATCCGCCAGCGCCATGAAATCGCGTCGAAGAATCGGCGGCTTGGCGAAACCTTTTGGGGGATTGTCGATCCAAAGACGCAGCTGCGTCGCCATGAAAGGACCGACGCTGTGCAATTCGGTGAGCTCACGCTTTTGCGCGACAAGATCGGATGCTTCCTCCGGCCAGAGAAACGCGCTGCGCGCGGCGCGGCGATATGCGCGCTGCAAAATTCCAGAGCTGTTTTCGGCTTGTTGCGCGAGCAATTCCGCGAGATCGGAGTTGGAAAGAGTTCGGTTACCGTCCCGCGCGGCCACAAATATAATTCGCCGGCCGCGCGCGGAACGGTTTCCCTAACCCGAATTAATCGTAAAGAACTGCTGACCTAAAATCGGCGAACGTCCGCTTTCTGCGATTCGACAAACTCCGCGTTGCTGACGGAGAGCGGCTGATTCAAAACTTTCGAAAGCTCAGTCGCGAGCACGATGGCGATGGCGCGTGGGTCGCGCGTGTAAACCGGAATGGGGAAAGCGCCAGCATTCCGATCGTATCCGTAAACGGTGCCGTCGGTTTCCCAAACGCAATAAGCGTGGCCGGCCGGATGATTGCCGTAACGAACGAGCAAAATCTTCGCCCAGAAATTCTGCTCAAGCTTGTGCTGCGTTTTTACCGCAGCGAGATAATTGCAGGCCGAAACGACGCAGCCATTGACGACGGCGAGGTCGTCTTCTTTCGGATTAAGGATGAGGGGTTGCTGGCGGCAGGCGCCCAACTTGAAACAAAGCAATCCGACGAAGAGGTAGTAAGCGGGTTTGCGCAAGAAAGAGTATTTCATCGATGAAACAGCGGTAAAATCGCCGTTATGGAATTTATAACACTATTCCCAAGCGCTTGGGAAGTACGATTTTTGTTTTGGAAAGAAATTCCGAGAACTTGGAAGCGGAAGGTGAATTGTCCCATCGGGGCCCGCCTGCTGTGGGCAACCCAGCGGCCTGCGGCGCGACAGTTTTGCCGCGTTGCGAACAGCCCAGTTTGCAGTAGAATTCCCGGCACGGGGGCGCACTGGTTTCGACTCATCGTTGGAAACGCAGGCGGCATGTCGAGGATGGTTCGTTGGCCTCGTTAAAATCCGGACCAAAACAAATAAACGCAGATCACCAAGATCTCGCTCTCGCGGCTTAATTGACCGTGACGTTTGGAGCTGGACGCCTGCTACGGCGCCAAACGTGGACAGCAGGCTAATCGGACGGCGGAGCGACCGCGCCGGACGGTGAAGGAAATTCGCGGATGCTCGGGAGACGGCAGTGCGCCGGTGCAACGTCGGCTCCTTAAATTAAGCGCCGGATAAACATGTAGATGTTTGCGTGGATCGCGACGAGGACAGGGGTTCAACTCCCCTCGCCTCCACCTCCCAGGTCGTCGGCGGATATTTCGGCCAGACTGGCAACCGTACTGGCAACAAGTCCGGCGAGATACGTGATTTCAACCCCAGTAGTTCGCGCAGATTTATCGAACATCGGTGGGATTTTCACGGCGACCCATGTTATATTACGGATTACCCGAAGTGCGGGATGTAATCCCGGACACGAGACACCCTACTCGGTAAACAAAAGGGCCATTTGGCATAAACGACTACGGGGGGTTTCCCGGGCTTGTCGTCGCGGATCGGTGCCTAAGGCATTCACGTCCTTAGGAGTTTCGCCGGTGCGTGGAGAGTTTTTCCACAAGGAAGGAAAGTTATGCCGATAAATTTAGATTCAGTCCTGACCGCCACTCCAAATCCGGGAGCAGCCAGTGTCAGACCCGAAACATTCCGATTGCCCAAAGCCGGACAGCGTGACCCGTATTTCGGACTACCACGCACAACCTATTACGAATTGGAAAAGGCCGGAACAATCACGTTCCTACGCCTGCGCAAGCGCGGAAACATGCGAGGGACGACGCTCATTCCGTTCGATCAAATGCTCGCGTATGTGCGCGGGTTAAGGCCGATCGGAGATGCAATATGAGCATTCCAGTAGGGTCAATAATCGCATTCAATCCAAAACCCTGCCCAGAGTCCGGCGGAGGCGTTCACACTTGGATTTATTACGCAGCATGCCTCGCGATCGAGGCCGGAATGACAAATGATCAGGGCGTGAATGAGATCAAGCCCCTGATGACCCGCGACCCAAATCCGGCGAGCGAGATAGAAGATGCACTTCGGTCAGCTCGCGGCGAACAGCGCAATGCGTCAATGCGCTGGCCAAAAGTAAATACAGGACAGCTTGAAGGAGTGGCGCAAGATGGTCCTGGCGTGTTGGACTTGTGGAAATTGTCTCCGTTTCCGATGAGGGTGGGCGACAGCCGCGCCGATGAAATCGTCGATATTCTTTTCCCCGGCAACCCGTGGCTTTGTGTGGGACAGAGCGATCGAAGATTTCGCACACAGCGTCGAGATAAGTGGCGCGGTCGATTGGATGCACATGCATTGATTGTTCCGTCGCCTATGACCCATGAAATGGGCGTAACGAAAAAAGGTTACCAATCACATCACTCTCTCGAGAACACGGCCGCGCGCAGGTTTTTGATTATTGAATCTGACCAAGGTCAGTTGGATCAACAGGCTGCGGTCATTTGGCACCTGGGAAACTTCGGCGCTTTGGCCGCCATTGTCTTTAGCGGAAATAAGTCAGTGCATGGCTGGTTTGCTTGCAATCAAGCGACCGACAATACGCTTCTACGGTTCATGAGATACGCGGTGTCGCTTGGGGCCGATAACAGAATGTGGCTGCGCTCGCAGTTTTGCCGCATTCCAGATGGCCGCCGATCTGACGCCAAGAAAAGCGCTGCGCTTTTAATGTCCGGCGTAAAAGGGGTTCCGGCGGGCCGACAGGCACTTATTTATCTCAACCCCGAGGTGATTTCATGAGCGCGCAACCCGCGACAAAATGGGCCGAAGAAAACGAAATTCCCGTAACGCCGCTGAGTATCGTGAAGGATTCACGCGCCCAAGCCGGGGGAGAATTCGTACTCCCGCCACCAATTGATATAGCAGACTTGTTAACCGCTGACCTGCCTGAGCCGACCGAACTCGTTAGCGGACTTCTTCATAAAGGTTCCAAGATGGTTATCGGTGGCGGATCAAAAAGTTTTAAGACTTGGGCTTTACTGGACCTCGCCCTGAGCGTTGCAAGCGGGACCGAGTGGTGGGGCTGCGGAACGACTCAAGGTCGCGTCCTGTACATGAATTTCGAGATTCAAAATTTCTTCTTTAGGAAACGATTCGGGGAAGTGTTGGCTGCCAAGGGGTCCAACGTTAGTCCAGGCCAGTTCATGTATTCCGGCCTTCGAGGAAAGTCCGCTAATTTGGGGGACCTTATGCCGGGCATCATCGCAACACTGAAAACCGCAGATTATTCGTTGATCGTGATTGACCCAATCTACAAGGCACTGGGCGATCGCGATGAAAACAAGGCGGGAGACATCGCCAGCCTACTGAACGAGATCGAAAAGCTCGCAGTGGAGACGGGTGCTGCTGCCGTCTTTGGCCATCACTATAGCAAAGGCAACCAAGGCAAAAAGGAGTCGATTGACAGAATTGGTGGCTCCGGTGTGTTTGCCCGCGATCCAGATACAGTCCTAACGATGACGAGGCATGCGGTGGAGGACGCTTTCACGGTGGATGCAGTGTTACGCAATTTCCCACCTATGGAGCCCTTCGTGATTCGCCGGGAGCACCCCCTGATGGTCCGCGACGAAACGCTACTTCCGACTGCTCTCAAGCTAGTTGGCCCATCCCAGCAGAAATTTACAGACGACGACATTTTGGCGTCCATCGGCGGCGTCCCAATGACCACCACCGCGTGGCAACGCGATGCCTATAGCCGATGCGCGATATCAGAGAGCAACTTTCACGTACGGCGCCGCAAGCTGTTGGCAAAGGGATTGATTCAACGGGTCGGAAAGGAGTGGATTAAAACCGTGAAGTAACGCCCCACCCTCCGCCGGAGTTTGGGATTACTACAAAGGTACAATTGCAGGGATTGCACCTATACACGCTATACTACAATGGGCTTTAGCCATTGTAGTAGTGACAGTGCGTGCCGTGCGCCACTCCCATATCTCCTGCGCGGTGTGCTGATTTCGCTGCCCACGGAGTGGTTTTCAAAAATCGCGCGAGTTTCGCTATTACTCGCAGGAAATTCGCACCAGATTCTAGCAAATCCGTTCCGCGACAGCGCTATGCACTCGGCGCTGGCTACGGCGATACTCGCACGTTTGATGCCGATATATGAGAGTAAAACCATCAATCGCCATTAAACAGTGGTGAATGAATCCTCGAAAATCGACTTAATCGCAATGCCCTTGTAATCCATAAGTCGAAGGATTAGGAGGTTGATCGCCCCGGCTATTCGTGATTCGATTTTGAAATCCACGGCAAAATCATCAGGGGCGATGCTTCTGCTACCCCGATGAATCACACGATGACGCCATTTGGCCCAAAACGCGTAAGTATCTTCCCATTCGCTCGGCCACTTTAAGCCGAGTTCTTCAACAACCGCGCGGAATCTTTCGCGTGTGTGCTCGAACGAGACGTTGGCAACCCTGCGCCTTAACCGATCGAGCGCTTCCTTGCCGACATCGTCCGAACAATTGGTTTGTTGCTGGTCAAGTTGCAGAACTAGAGAGTCACGCTCGCGATCGAATGCTATTTTAAGTGGGCTTTCCTTGGGGGACACTCGGGCCTCGTAGATTGCGTTGATTGCACTTTCGAGCAGCGCACAAACAACAATATTATTTATCTTCTTATGCTCAGTGCCCGCAGTCGCATCTCGGGTTTGCCGAAGTAGGTCCACCATCTCCTCCACCAAATCTGTCTTCGTCACGAAGAAATTAAACGCGCAACGTAATGACTTGTTAAAATTCCAATCTATCTGACCGACGAGAGCATTATGAGCAATGCGTTCATTAAATGGTCGGTGCGCACTGCGAGCAACCGGCCTTGGATTTTCAACCCAATCCAAAGCGTATACTCCATTGCGTCTGTGCCGCATCCAGATTGGCCGGGCATGTTGACCGTGGAAAAATGCGATCGACGCCAAAAACGCCTCCGTAATCTTCTGCTCCTCGTCGAAGTGGGACGGCACATCCTCTTTACGCAGGACAAATTCGAGGTCATTTCCGCGTTGGATTAGTCCATAACACCAGTTACCGGCGAGCTGGCCTTCGGCGGTGTCACGCCGCCACCGTGTCGTCTCTCCGAAAAATGCGCTTTGCTCTACAACGTCCGTCGTTTTTTCCGGTGCGATGAGTTTGTAATCTTCCAGTAAACCGGAGATTTCGACGTCTTCGGCGGGATGCTGCAGCGACGGGTTATTACTGAAATCCAAGCGATGAAAATTAAACTGCAAAACCATTCTCCCATTGGTCGTTGAACGCTCCAGGGATGGCCAAATATGCGATACCCTGAAGGGCAATACGCAGTCTATAACCCCTGTCGCGGTGCCGCACTGATCGCTTCCCATAAACGTCGTGCCCAACGACGGAGGAGGCTTTGCATCAGCAGACGCTCGCAAATTCAAGTTAAACCACCCGTCCGAAGCTGTGATCAGGCCATGCTCCGTGAGTGATGCATTCGGCAACGACACTGTTACATCGTTTGCGCAGAATTTGACCGACCCCGCCCGAATCAAAGCGATACAACCTTCTCGATTCATCTCTTACACAATGTTCCTCCCGATCCATGATTTACAACCAGCATGAGGCCGCGCGCGGGTTGCAGCGTCGCATTTGCAACGGTTAACACTCCGGCGAACGTTTTAGCTTATCGACCCAATAAATCATCACTTTGTTCCGCAACACGTACTACGGCGGTTCTGCGATTCTCAGGGCGTATTGTGGACGTATGACAAGGAGGGCAAACGAGTTTGCCGGGGTCGTCCACGTTCGCAGGGTAGCCGAAAGCACTATTACTCATTTGAGAGTCACAGCGGCCGTGATAACAAGACGATAGAATTGGGCTTTCTCGGCAAGATCGACAATGACGGGAGCGTGGCGATCGCGAAACTGTTGCGTCGCGAATACCTAACGACACAACAGGCGCGCGATTTCATGCGATTTGCTGCAGCGCAGATGCTGCGAGTCGATGCTTATTTTCAGCGAACCGAAGCTGTTTTTTCACCGATGTTTCAAGAGATGGCCGAGCGTGCGGTGAGGCATGACGCGGCATTTAGAGAGGCGCTTATCCGGGATTTCCGAGAGATCGGCACGAGTCCTGAGGAGGTCGAAAAACTGATGGCCAGTCTTGAGAGAGGAGAATTTAAGATGACCGCAAGCCGCGATTTTATCGTGACAACTTTTCTAGTCTCACTAGATCAGGCCGCCGATTTATTTTGCAAGATGGAGTGGAGCTTTCTTCGCATCGAAGGAACACGGGAGGTCTTTGTCACTTCCGACAATCCGCTTGTGCTAGAAGATGTTGGCGAAGGCGCTACGAAGCCGCTCGGGATAGCGAATCCTGACATCGAAATCACAATGCCATTGAGTCCCACGACCGTGGCTGTTGCGCGTTGGTCGGGAGAGACGGGATATGGCATAATCGCACCGGATTCAATCGCAGTCCTAAACCAGCGCACCATTAATCGCGCAACTCGTCACGTGTACGCGTCGTATTGGTCAGATGAGTTGCTCGCCCAGGTCGTTGCTTCGCAGGGACGACAAGCGCGTACCGTTATCCAAAGAATCGAAAGCGGGGGTTCACTAATAATCCAGCATGCATATCAGGGATCACGTTAGGCCGGATCGACAACGAACGGCGAGTTTATGGGTGCTGCTGTAAGGCAGGCCCATCTCTCGGGCAGTAGCTGATATACTTTTGCCCGACTCCAACGATAACCGGACACCCGCCAAGTGTATTAGCAAGGTGGACGGTCGGCCAAGACGCACACCACGCGCCTTCGCCGCGCGCAACCCCGAGTTAACTCGCTCGCGAATTATTTCCCGTTCAAACTCGGCCACCGCGCAAAGGATATTGACCTGCAATTGGCTGGCCGGGTTCGATGCGCTGGTGTCGATACCTTGCGCGGGAATAACCAACGCCACGCGATGCGCCGTCATTTCGCCAATGAGTTGTGCCAAGTGTGGAAGCGATCTGCCGAGGCGGTCTAACTTGTAGGCCACGATCGTATCGACACAACCTTTGCGGACTTCGCGCATTAACTCATCTAATCCCTCGCGGCTAAACGTCGCCCCCGATGTAACGTCACAAAATTCCCGCGCGTCCTTCCATCCACGGCGAGCGCAGTATTCCCGCAACTCGACTGCTTGGCTGTCCGTTGTCTGGCGATCGGTGGATACTCTTAAATAGAGGGCAATGTTCATGTACCCTCTACTGCCGAGCTATCGCTTAAACATTTGTATTGTAACAGCCAGATGAACGTGGTTCTCGCCTTGCACCGCGCAGCCCATTGGGCAGGGGGATTCCTGATAGCCCGCCCACCAAGACGTTTAATACGAAGGTCCCGCAGGGGTGGGCGGTGATGCCGGTAGGGGCTGCCGCTACAGCAGCGTTATCGTTAGATCATGTGTTGAGAAAATGTCGTCGCAAGCCGAATTGGCAGGATTCGAATCGGATTCTGAAAAAAATCCCGTCATCAAAACGAGACTGTCAGCGTAGACGTTGAGGCGTCTATGGCACTTGAGCCTTGCGAAAACCCTCCGAAAAACCAAACTGACGATTCGAGACGTGCCAAGCGTATTTCTTTGCCACTCATCAAAGGACAAGCCATTTGCGAGACGTTTAGCGGACGACCTTGCCCGCCATGGCGTGCAAGTTTGGATCGACGAAGCCGAAGTCAAGGTCGGTGACTCGCTGCTGCAAACCATTGAATCGGGATTGGAACGGTCTGATTATGTTGTCGTCATTTTGGCGGGCTCCGCAGCAACGCGGCCGTGGGTCAGCCGCGAATTGAGTGCAGCCTTCCATCTGGAAATCGCCCGAAAGCGAAACGTTATCCTGCCGGTCCTGCTCAAGAATGCGCGTGTCCCCTTGTTCTTGCGAGGGAAAAAATACGCAGACTTCCGAGTCAGTTATGACTTGGGTATCTCCGAGCTTGTCGATGCCATTATCAGAAGTCGACACGGTGTTCACGAACGAATGGAAAACCTCAAGTGTTCCGTGCTACTCGATATTTTACGCCGGGACGGGAGTCTCGCGCGCTATTCCAAGTTTCAGCGCATCCGGTGCATTTCTGGGTCCATTGACGCTTACGTTGAGGCCTTCACCGCCGACGGAACCGTGACGGACTTTTCGGTCGCCCCCGGACACATCGAAAGAATTTGGAAGCAGAGTGGAGTAACGTATGTGGACACGAGTCTCGGCCGCGTTATCCATCGCGCCGCCGCGATGAATCGTCGTTTTACCTGCCTTTACAAAACTTCCTTTTGCGGGGTCCGCGAATACTTCGAAGAAAAGCAGCATTCTCCCACCAAGAATTTGGATATGGTCGTTCGCTTCCCAAAAGGCAGACCACCAAAGAAATGGAGCGTTGGCGAACGCAAGGGCACCGATCTTATTCCGATTCGTGAACCGCTTATCTTTGGGAGCTGTCCCGCAAAACCCTGTTTGAGAATTGCTATTCCAACGCCACGGCTTTTCTCCGGCTATGTTATTCAGTGGGAGTGGTAACTGCCTCGCTTATGACGTACGCCGCACTTTGCGATTTCCTCCAAAAAAAGATGCAGATGTCGCACGTCTATCAGCCGGTCATGCTCCTGACACTCCTGCGCAACCACGGAACGGCTACAAGAAGAGAAATATCCGAAGAGGTTCTGCGTCGCGAGTTGACTTACACGAAAGGTGCCAGTGCCGGAAACCCTAACGTTCGATCGGCAAGTTCGAACGCTACCGGCCTGCCCTCAAGTTCCTCTCGGGACCACGAAGTTTTCACCCAAAAGCCAGGATCGGTTCGATCAGATTAGGTATTCGTACGAGGTCGAATCGCGCAACCCGAAGAACCGTTAATCGCGCTGAATGCAATGTGGGGCGGCCGGTGGTGCCGGTGGGGGGCCATGCTATAGCAGCGTTAGCACCAGATCATGTTCTCCGAAAATGTCGCTGAAATCGAAACTGGCACCTAAAGCAACGGCGGACCGGCCGATTGGTCTTGGATAATCTTAAGATCGTCGAAGATAATCTTAGGCCGAGGATCGGACGTTCCTCCGTGCTCATCAGACCTGTCAATCTGACCAATAATTCGGCAGCGCAAGAATAGGTGCTCTTTATAACGCACGACGCTGCCCGTTCGTGGATAACAAGTGAGAATGTGATCTTGGTATCTGAATCCTAACGAATTGGCAGTTCCATTTTCGCGAGTGACAATTCCGTCGAGGCCCACTGATTGGCCGTGCTTTAATTCAGGAAAAAGAATCTCGGTCGATTCGTCAGTTGCTTGATAGAAAATCGACTTATCCTTTGATGTAACTGTTACTTCTTCTACTGATTCGTCCGGCTGCCTGCGCCCGACGATCAGGACGCGTTCATCCTCCACAGGGCCAACTATTCCTGACAACAATTTCGGCGGCGCTTCCAGGAAAAGCTCATAAAACACCCGTGGCACGAAAAGGACATGTCCTTCAGCATTCGGTACCCCCACCTCTTCATTGTTATTGCGCCATTGAAGATTAGTGACGGGCGGTTGCTTCACGCTACCGAGATGTTTGCCGATCTTGATGAACCATTGAATACCGGCCAAAGCTTTCGCGAATAGTTCGGCGAAGCCAATGTTCTCGAAATCCTTTTCAGCAATCTTCCTAGCGGCTGTCTTCAGATAGGTCGCAACAGCAATTCCTAACCCGACCGTAAACCATTGCCCTAACGTGTGAGGGATGATGGCCTCCCATGATTGCCCCTCGATCCGAACCGGAATCGGAAATCGTACTGGCTGCAAGTCTTGCCGTTCTTCGCTGATGAAGAATCTCAGAGCACTATCGAAGCTCGCTAGGGAATCAGCCGCAGCGCGAGCGTCGATCACACCGTCAGCCACGAGCGCACCTTCGTACTTTAGATATCCGAGAAAATCAGGATTAGTCGGAGGCGGCATGTTTCGAGGCTTAACAAGACGATGAAATCACGCGGTAGGAGGCTCGGTCGTTGTCGGAATTTTCACTGCGCGATCAGAGCGAAGCCGCGCCGATACGTGCAAGAAGCCAGAGATCAGCATCGCCATGAAAATGTACGCGAGTAATGCTTCTATTGCGGCATATCCGCGCGTCTCGGGTGAAGGGGTAAAATCTCCATAACCCACGGTTGTCCAGGTTATCACAGAGAAATATATGCAAGTAAGTGGGTCGAAGATTCGATGGCCCTCACCATCTAAAATTCCCAATTTTCGAAATACAAACGCGAAAGCGAGAAGGAAGGCTAACAAGAATGACACTGAGAAGACTACGAAGATCGTGAATTGCACCACGTTAATCCGGCGGGTTTGGAGAATGGCGACAGCAAGCAGCACGTAAACGAGAAAGAACGAAAGAATGAACAGACTTACGTCAAAAATCCTGAAACCGAGATTGGGGGGGTAAAAGACCAGAAATGCCATGCCCGTTGGCAGGCCAACAATAACAAATATGAAAGCGAGAATGCCGCCGATCCCAGGCCGCTGCGTGTTCGTGCCGGATGAGTCGTTCATACTTTTAGTTTGCCAAGCTCGCGACTTGTTTCCTCAATCTATCGCGGACGGAGCTGATATATCCGCGCCTCGTTGCCGCAAAGAGCAGCGACCTGCGAGTTTGGTTGTTGGTGTTTGCCTTCGCTAATGCAGTCTTCAATCCAAGCGCCACAATCAATCAATGTAAACAGTTTGTCGGCTTCAGTACGCCTAACGATTCGCGCGTGATGGGTATGCCCGATCACAACAGTGCTAATTTTCAAATCGTGTTCGGAATTGATCGCCTTCGCTGTGGCGACCGCTTGCTCGAATAACAGCGTGTATGCCCCAGCTGTACCAGCGTGCTGCACGTTAAACTCTTCGGGGACTCTATCCTCAACTCCCGGCAACGCACCAACCAGCGCGGGCGTAGCACACTTTATGTGTTCGGTATTGTTCGGGTCTGGCATTGTTTTCTCGCGCATTTCCCCCAATTCAATCGGCGTTGATTCGACATTGGGCGCGAACAGATAAACCGGAATCTGCTGAATCAGATCAGGCAAAGCTTCAAGCCAATCAAAAAGATCACCGTGTACTACGAGCACGCGTGGGTCTTCCTCAGGAAAGAGAACCCGCCGAACCAGCCCAGCATAAGACGCCCACTTGTACAATTCGAAATCATGGTTCCCGAAAAAAATCGTTGCATCGAGGTCTGGGTCTCGCAGCGCGTTCATTAGCGCCGCGTGGTCATTCGTGATCTGCGCAGCCGTATCTTCGTTGTGTTTCACGTGAGGAACCTCGCGCCACAAATCGAGGACATCACCCAAATGCGTTACATTGACCTGCTCGCCTTCTGCGGCTTCGAGCTTGAGTTTCTTGAGTGCTCCCAGCACTTTTACCAACAAGTCTTCGTTGTTCGTAGCAAAGCGAAAATGCCCGGCGGTTCGACGCGCCTCGCTAATTAAATGCAAATCCGGGATAAAAACCCGGAGGTCCTTGTTGTTAGGAAACCCGAGTCGGTCATCCTTCAGCGACGAGACCAAACTGACCTCTGCTACGGTCTGAAGCGCTGATAAAAGACCATCGTGCATTTCTTAACGCAGCGGCTTCGTGCTGATGTCACGCGTTACCAACAATTGTTCTAACTTTTTCGATGTTGGATGATAAAAAATCCACCAGTAAGAACCGGTTTTCATCGCGACAACTTGAGTGTCAGATAATGCAAAACGCTCCCGGGCGTCGATGACTTGATAAACAGGTCCCGCTTGAAATACTTTCTTCGCCTCTGCACCTTTCAAATCGTCCGTCGTAAGCGCATGCGACAATAGCTGCACTACGGGTGCGTACCGCTTTTCGGCCTCCAGATCGGCAATTCCTTTGCCGTAGAGCCGCGTATTTCCCTCAGCTTTCAGATATTGCAAAACACGAAGTCGGCCGCTCTCGTCGAGTGGCAGTCCAACACGATCGGAAGAAGTTTTTTCCGTACGGAATTGAGCTTCCCGTACGACAACATATGGCTGCTGAAGGGTGCGCCACGTTCCACAGCCGGAGAAGAATACGACGAGTATTACTCCAATGAGGACACTACACGTTCTCTCTCGCCTAGGGTTTGATCTCATTTGATGGTCTCCACGGGTGCCATCGTTGGAGTCATTTGGCTTCCGTTGAACCTCCAATTCCGCAGACCATAAAAGCTTCGTTGTTCAGTCTCACTGGGTGCGAGCGAGTAATTGATCGACTGAAAAGTTGGAAGCTGCGCCAATTTCACCGTCTGCGCGGATGGATCAAAATTGGCGATGCAATATTGCGGAATCGTCGCGATATAGGTTTTGGAATTTACCTCCAGGGAGACATCAACGTCACCCGAGCCGTCTGCGCCTGCGCTGATCTTCTTAACAGTCCCGCGGAGAACCCCGTAATTGGAAACGGTATGTTTTGGAAAATCCGTGTCGTCGAGGCCATATCTAATGTCCATTGGTGGTCTAACGTATTTTGCCGTCGGACCGAGCTTCAGGGAACTTCCGCTGTCGATTGATTCGACCCGCTCTACAGGATGAATTTCCCAGTGACCACTGACCACTGTTCCATTAGGCAGCGTGTATTTCTGGACTCCGGCATGGTTTGCCTCGGTTCCAAACCGAAGAAATCCATACACACGCGCCTTTCGGTAGGTGCTGCGCTTTTTCTGGTCAATGTCTTTGAGGGCTTCACTTGCTTCGAGTTGAAGTAGCGGGTCTATTTCGCAGACGAGTCCATCTTTCGGATTTTTGGTGTGCAGCTTATTTGTTGTCTGCATTTCAAAGTGGAAATCACCGTCCTTCTCGGGCCAAGCTGAAGCCACGTAGTCAATGAAACCCTCAACAATAACGTAACGACCACTGATTATATTATTGAAATTCTTCGGGGACAGAAGTGTTCTGGGATCGAGAACGTCATCTGAATGATAGGCAGCATCGGATCGCTTTACTTCGAGCGTTTGAGCCCGCGCAACCGTGAACAATCCGAAAAGGGCTGCAATTAGCGTTGGGGAGAACGCGCCTTTCATAAGGACGGTAGAGAAATCTCACATCGCTACCTTCAATGCCAGAGAATCTTTAATGGTTGGGCGCATCCACTTGCTTCAAACCCTGTCTATTGTACTCATCCTCCTGAGTAGTAGCTACTAACCATGGACGCTTTAGAAAAATGGTATGCACAGATTGTCGATGTAAAAACACTTTTCTCCCACTGGCACACGCAGATGCGGGCCGGCTTGGCTCGTCGAAAACGTTCGCGAGAAATACTCACTGTTTGTTTTTTCACCCTTTGTCTTGAGAACAATGAGAACAAACGATTCCTCGTCGGATTTCAACAACGAGGAGTCCCTGGAAAACCGGGGCCGGTGTTTCAGCTTTTTCAAGATGGATTCGGCGAAATCGAAGACGTTGATGTCATCCTGGTGCCGGACCTTGGGGTCGATGGTCCGGCAATAAGAGACATCCATCGGTGTCAGATCGTGGGCTACCTAGAACGCCCCGATCCCAGCACGGAAGATTTGATCTCGTTTCTTGAAGAAAAGAAACTCCGCGTAGCGGCCAACGATGACGATCTGATACTCATCCTGCATCTCGAACAACCGATCGCGTTTGATTGGGTAAAGCTCTCCATCCATTTGCAGATGCGGCGTCCGAAGGTGCCGTACAGCCAAATCTTTTTGCTCGCACAGACAGGTCTAGACCCCACGAAACCTATTTTCTCATGTAGACAGGTTTATCCAAGGATGCTTCCGATGCGCGACATGGACTTGGAATCTGCAACCACCATCCTGGCGGACCGGAAAACCGTCTGTCCTTTTATTCCAAAAGAAAAGCTCTGAAACGAGGCTCGCAGCGCGGTTGGGTCAAAAAAGTGAAAGATGATAAAAACGAATCGGTAGACAAGATTCCGCAGCCTCCTCCGCGCGCCCCATTTACTTCTCGCGAATTCTACTGGCTCGACATGAGCCAGTATGCTGATTTACGCGACATCGCGGAGTTCTCACTACTAGGCGAGGCACATTTTAAACAACGTCATCAGGAACAGATCGCGCGGGTGCCGGAGAAGGATCGAGGTGTTGAGGCAATATTTGCCCCTCCCCATCAGATGCACATTCATTGGGCCGTAATTATTTTGGTGTGCATACGTCTGGAAGAGACGGTGAAGGGTGTAAGCACGTTGCTTCATAAAAACGACGCGCTACCGAAAACTATTCAAAATTATAGGGACGGCAGCTTGATCGAGAAGTTCCGTGAGTTTTTGGTCGAGTCAGCTGGATGGTCCGTTGACGTGCCGGAGAAGTCCGCGTGGGAAGATGTGTTTGGAGTCTATGCGATACGTAATTGTTTGATTCACTATCAGGCTAGTTTCGGAGACTACGCCGCTGCCAATGAGAAGCGGGCGATTGAAATTCAGACGTTCTCAGACCGTCATGGCACACCGGGGATTATTGAAACATGGCTCGATATTGACCTCAATACATCGCAGGCGTGCATCGACGCGGTTACCAAATTTTTCGATGAACTTTTTGCGGTGCTCAAGAAGCGTTCTGACTACCTTGATTCCGATCGACTTATTCTCGGTGAAGAATTGTGACGGTTTTGGGAGATGCTTTTGCGCAAAAGATGATACAGCGATCAAAAAACTGCGTTCGCGTAGAACAAAACTACTTCGGCGTATGTGACAAAC
Organism: Verrucomicrobiota bacterium; assembly: GCA_041167045.1. Taxonomy (GTDB): domain Bacteria; phylum Verrucomicrobiota; class Verrucomicrobiia; order Chthoniobacterales; family UBA10450; genus CATPCN01. The sequence goes on along the minus strand of JBEEGW010000009.1, from coordinate 439,056 downwards.
CGATTCCGTTTTCAACGAACGGTTTGGGCAACTGCATTGGTGTGTGCATCGCTTGGAAAACCTGGGCAGCCATTCTCCACTCTGCCCAAATTGAATTGGATGAGGACGACGTGGTCTTGCCCATGATTGCCCAAGCTAAAGACGTGATCCCGCGAGGTTTGGTGCTGCGTATTCGTCCGGTAATCTGCGGTGGCGACACTTTTCACGACCGGAGGGCAGGCGGCAATCCCAAGGAGTTTGTCTCGGATGTCCTTCGTTACAGAAAAAGGGTTGTCGAAGTGTTGAAAGAAGCGGGATTTGGGGAACCTCATGTGCGGTGGAATGAGCTTCGTGAAACTACCTCGTTAGTCGCAAACCTAAAAAGAGGTGTCGTCTACATCATCGAGAACGACATCGGCGAGGTAGGGAAGTGGCGAATCTGCCAGAGATCGGCGTGACAGGGCATGTGGCTCAGCCCAACTCTGGCGCGGGTGTCTACATTTCCACCTGAATCATGAAAGTGTGCTCGGTTCGCGCAAGACTACTACACCGACAAAACGGTTTTTTATTTGCTGATTACACTCGTCTAAAGCGCGCCTGACCACTGTTCGGACCTCGTGTCTTGATGGCATTGGAAGTTCTTGATTTTTCCACAAGCACATCTCTACATCGAATTTCTCGAACGCTTCCCAAACTGCATCGTGCATAAACGGCCGGCTCGACTCCAGCGTCGAACAAAACTTTAGCTGCGCTCTGCCAAAAACCTCAGCTTGGTTTTCGGGCTGGGGGCCGACAATTGCGATCGGAAATAACCGGCAAAATTCCCTGTGCGCGTCGCACGCTTCGGACCACGTGTTCACGCAAGTGCTAAATTCCTTTTCCAGCTTCAACTGTTCAACGGCGTTGGCACGTTCGAACTGAGATTTTACTCGTTCGACAATCGTCGTCAGGTCCGCCAAGTCTTGCTTTTGCGCAAGATTCTGCGCCTTCTTCGATACGAACTGGCGTAGATATAGGGTTGCCACTCCGATCAGCAGACCGATGAAAATGAGACCCATCGCCATCAGCCGAGGCGCTTCATAACCTCCGCCTTCAAATACGCCTTCACGATCTCGAACGTGTAGGATGCGGCCGGCTTCATTACATTCTGCTTTGCTTTTTTCCAGAGATTATCGTCACGCGCAGCGTCCAAAAAATCGTGCCCGGACCACGTCATGTGGTCCATCGCCACCCCGATCGGGCTGTTATCTCCTCCTCGTGCTACTGCACCTTCCACCAAACCGGCGTCTACAATCAATGCCGCGTTATAGACGACGGTTGGTTCATCGTATGTCTTCAGGTCTTCGGTCGCTTTTTCGTCACCCTCAAGCTGCAACAGGAGCAGCCGAATAATGTCCATGTTTCTTTTCATAGTTTTCTTCGGGATTCAGTATCGAAATTGACCGTGCCTCACGAAACAGAACATGCTCGACGAGAGTTTGCTAACGCGCTTTGAAATTCAGCAGTCTCCCAGGCTTCGAGGCTGCGTGGAAAAAGCATTTCCCAATTTCCGCCTTTGGATCGCGCCGCAAGTATGCCACATCTTTCCAAAATCGCTGATGCAAGTATTGTCACTGCACTTGTGATTTACGGCAGAAAAGCTAAATCAGCCGGATTCGCAAAGCGCATGAAAATACTGACGAATTACGCGCCTAGAGCGACCGCCGTCGCATACCACGGCGACTGCATGCGTTTGCTGGCGTCGATCCCAGACGAATCGGTTTCTCTAGTCGTGACATCGCCTCCTTATAATATTGGGAAAGAGTACGAGAAGCGACAGGCGGTCCAAGCGTACGTCGACTGGCAGCGAATTGTTATTCAAGAATGCTATCAGAAGCTGGCCAACGATGGCTCGATTTGTTGGCAGGTCGGCAATTATGTTGAAAATGGATCAATCCTCCCTATCGACATTCTTCTCCACACGGTTTTTGCAGAGCTGGGAATGAAACTGCGCAATCGGATCGTCTGGCATTTCGAACATGGCCTCCATTGCTCGCAACGGCTGTCTGGTCGGTACGAAGTGATTATGTGGTACACGAAGACTGATGATTACTTCTTCAACGTTGATCCGATTCGGGTTGCACAAAAGTACCCCGGCAAAAAGAGTTTCAAGGGGCCTAATGCTGGTAAGCCTTCTTGCAATCCGCTTGGCAAGAATCCGGGAGATGTATGGATTTTCCCAAACGTAAAAAGCAATCACATCGAGAAGACAGGGCATCCCTGTCAATTTCCAATCGAGCTGGTCGAGCGTTTGATCCTGTCATTAACCGAGCGAGGGGAACTCGTTGTTGATCCATTTATGGGGGTTGGTTCAACGCAGGCCGCGGCGATCCTTAACGGCCGTCGAACCGCGGGGGCGGAGACAGACGCAAGCTATTATGCGATCGCCAAAGACCGAATGAGGCACGCCGCGGCCGGAACGCTGAAGGTGCGGACCCGAAACACTCCCGTTTTTGATCCTGCCAAGGCTGGGAAGAGTTTAACGACAGCGCCTTGGCTTTTCCCAAAACCGCTCCGACACGCTGGCAACAGAGCCGCATGAAAATTGCGGAAATTTACTCACACCTTAATGGGCTGGAATTTCTCCAAGTCCATCAACCCAAACTCTGGAAAGAAGTTCAGGCCGTCGTCAAAGCGGTGAATGCCGAAGCGTGCAAGACAAAAGTGAGCGAAGAAAAGGGCAAGGCGGGCAAAATGCTCTACGCGCCGATCGAGATGAATAAGCAATTTTGTAGCAAGCTCAACGCGCGTAAATGGAAGGAAAGCCGGGTGACTTATTGGGTCACCAAAGACATTAAACTTATCCGGGCCACAATGACGAAGGACGCCGATGAGCAAAAGGAAGAGATCACTGCGGCGGGGGAAACGCCGATCATGTCTTATAACCAAACGGACTTCGTTAAGAACCGCGTCGCATTAGAGGTTCAATTCGGAAAATATTCGTTCGTTGCCTACGATTTGTTCGTCAAACATTTGGCATTTTATGTCCGCGATGAGATTGACGTCGGGATCGAGATTCTTGCGATGAAGAGCATGCAAAAATATATGTCGTCTGGTCCAGCGTACTACGAAGGCGAACTCTACAATGTTGTAAGAAATGGCCGAGGCGTTCCGGGCGTCCCGCTTGTGATTGTCGGCGTAGTTCCGTAAAACCTGCGGCTTATGCCGCCCGAATTGGATCGCTGCTCAATGACAATCGCTCACGGCACTGCGCCAATTCGAGAAACGCCGTCAGCAACTCGTCTGAACGAATGATGAAGCGCTTCCCATCGTCGCGATGCGCGTCCACGACATAGATTTTTTGTCCGTTCTCGAAAACCGAAACGTAACCCCACGTCCAGCCAGCTTGGCTGAGTTTGTTAGCGATGATCTCCCAGTACTTCACATTAGTGTGTGCAACCCGCGAGTCGTTAGGCCGCAGCAATTTGGAACCTCTGTGGGATGCGCTGTAACGATTATTGCACAACCTTAATCGCAAAGATGGGGTGAATCTCGGTGCAGGTTGCACGCCAATTGCATTTGTTACCTGGGTTTGTGTTCTCAGCCTTTCTACTGTTCTCGACGTTAAAGAGAAACCACCCCACTGCACGAACCCAAATGGACGGCAATTGACAGAGCAAGTTCTGCAGAAAAGCGCACCGACTGCTCAGGGTAGCGTAATCCGCAAAAAGTTGTTGCCGCAGCTTCCGATTTTGACTTATATGTTCTTATGAACGTATTCACTTCGCTTCTCTCCATTTTTCGAAAGCCTTTAGCGCAATCCATCCAACTGGAATTTCCGCTGTGGCCGACGGACCGCCGCTAGAATCGCTCAAGGCGATTCTCGAAACAATTCGCGAGCTGGCGATGCAAAGATTGCCAATACGTGAAGCGTTTTACGCGGGCAGTTTCTTTCGAGGCGGCGGGCAGATGTCCGAGATGCAAATGTGTTTCGTTTGACGCAATGTGAAAAAGACACCCGCGAACTTTGCTAAGAAAATGTTGCTATTCGTGCCGGGTCTAATCACAGCACGTCCGGCATCGCCGCGAGCGCGATTCGCTTAGTTGCATCATCAATGTGCGTGTAGCTGGCAGAGATAGCTGCGCTCTCATGTCCGATAATATCTTGGACAACAGCCGCTGGAACCCCTGCATTTTTCATCAGGCTCGTTGCCGTATGTCTAAAGGAGTGGAATGAGATTGCGGAGATTGCTCGTCGTCCACCGCGCCCGGCGCTAGTTTTGGATGCGCGATGCTTCTTTGCTGCAACCAAATCAGCTTTTACCATGATCTCGTAAAACTGCCGAGACAGCGTACCGACCGCGCCCCTCTTCGCTACCGAAGCGAAAGCGCGCGGATGTAAAGGTTGCGCGGGATTATCGCTGCCGGTCAGCGCTTGAATGTGCTTTCGCAGCGGCGGAGCCAAGGGAATTACCTGCCGCCTCCCAGTTTTGGAAGTGTCCAAGCGAATCTCGTTATGCAGGAAATCTATATTAGCCCACGTCAACCGCGCGAGATCGCCCAACCGCTGGCCAGTGTACAAGCCAAACAGAATTAGCGACCGCCATTCATCCGCTGCGACGGAGAGCAGTCGTTTGATTTCCAGAATGGTGAATGGACGGCGCGACAATTCGCCGGTTCGCTTCATCAACCTGACAACGTCAGCGGGATTATCAGGGATAATTCCGCCTCGTTTCGCGTCCTCAAAAATCATGCGCAATACCTTCAGGCCGTGATTGACGGTCGATGGGCTTACCCGTGCCGCTTCAAAAGTCCGAAATGCGACTACGTCTTCGGAAGTAATGGTGAACAATTCGCGCGTCGCCGCGTGTTCGCCTAACCAGTTCAGGAATAGACGCGCTTTGCCTCTGTAAAATACGTACGTGCTGCGAGCGGTTTCCGGCTTCTTTCGAGCGAGCCATGCCTCGAAATAGTCCTGGACCGACGTGGAAGGCAGCGAATCGCCGGTGACACGCTGAAAAGTTTCGGCAATAACACGCTGCACCTGACGTGCGGTAAGTTGCCCCTGCGCCACCTGTTCGAATGCATCCGCGGTTTTTTGCGCCTTCTTCCGGTCGGTCTCCCTCGTGCTGCGCTGCACACGGGAGCCGTCTATCAACGTGTAACAGGCGTACCAGTATTGGGAATGTCGTTTTCTTCGAAGCGATGCCATACCCACTCTACTGGCAACGGCCCGGTTATTTCGGGGATGTGCGGCGATGTCCCCGCTACTGAGTGGACGGAATCTTCAGGGGGGATGATTTGACACAGGGGTTCAACTCCCCTCGCCTCCAGAGTTTGCTTCGAGCAAGGCGCTGCGCGCAAATTTCGGCCTGTGATAGGTTGAGGCGCAAATGAAACGGCCCCCCGTCATCATTATCGGTGCGCATCGATCCGGAACGAGCGCCACCGCGCATGCGCTCCAATTGCTCGGCCTGCAAATCGGCCAACGGCTCGACAGCCATTACGAACCTCGCGGACTGCAACAAGTGCACGACGATTATCTGCGAAGCGTCGGCGCGGCGTGGTACGACCCAAAGATTTTTCTCGAACACGTTCAGACCGCGCAAGGTCGTGAGGATTGCCTCCATTACCTGCGCGAAACGATGCGCGCCGATTTTATGTCGATCTTAGGTTATCGAAATCTGCGCGGTTGGTGGTTGCGCTCGAAAATTAATTCCGGAAAACCGTGGGGCTGGAAAGAACCGCGCACCACTTTGTTCGCGCGCTGCTGGCTCGATATTTTTCCGGACGGGCGCTTTATCCACGTGGTGCGCCATCCGCTGGCGGCGGCGGTGAGCATCCGCGAGCGCGAGCTTCAATTTGAAAACGGCCCGCGCAGCGAACGGCTGCACGATCTTGAATTTTGTCTCGAACTTGTGCTTGCCTACGCCGAAGCCGGGGAAGCGCTGGCCGATTCGGCCAAACATTTTCAGCGCATTCGCTTCGAAGATTTGCAAGTCGATCCGATCGTGAAATTGAAAGCGGTCGCCGAATTTTGCGATCTTTCCTTCAACGACAGGCAACTGCTCGATGCCGCGACGACCATTCGGCCAACGGTCGCCTCTCCCGCTCCACCGTTCCCGGGAAAAGTTTATGTCGATCTTGTCGCCAAATATCCGAGAGCGGCCAAGCTCGGCTACGATTTGCCGCCGACTTCGCGGAAGAGTTCGGCATAACGCTGCGCGAAATTTTCGAGCGAGTACGAGCGCTCGATCAATTCTCGTCCCCGCGCGCCGAAAGTTTTTCTCAGCTCCGCGTTCTCGATCAAACGCGCCAGGCAATCGAACCACTCGTCCTGAGTCGTGGCGAGAAAACCATTTTCGCCGTGCACGATGATTTGATTGTTCATGCCGACAGCCGACGCAACCACCGCCGTTCCGACGCCCGTGTATTGCAAAATTTTGAAGCCGCATTTGCCGCGGGTCCAAAGCGAATCCCACAGCGGCATGATGCCGATGTCGAAACTGGCGAGGTCGGCTTGCTCGGTTTCAGCGCGCCAAAGTTGATTGTCGATCTTGACGCCGTCGAGCTGCAGCGGCTTGTCGCTGATTACCTTCAATTTTAATCCGGGAAAACGTTCGGTGAGCCGACGTAACGCCGGCTGAATCTCTTGCAAGTATGGCAGGCCATCGCTCAAACCCATCCAGCCGATGTTAAGACCAAGACCTTCGCCCGGCGTTTTCAGTTTGTATTTGCTCAGATCGATCGCCGTCGGCAGCACGACGACATTCGGAACGCACGCTCGGGCGAAAGAAGCGAGAAAATCGTTTCCGGCCACGGCCGCTGCGCAATGATTCAGTGTTCGCAAAAATTTCCGAAAATTCTTACCGCGCAATGGTCGCCCAAGTTTCTGCTCACGAAACATAATGGCGTCATCGAAATCGAAAATGATCCGCGGATTTGCACGTTGCAGCATGGCGAGCTGCCATTTTGTAAAGCCGATCGTTTTAAAAAGGACGACGACATCGTGTCGCGCCGCCTGTCGTATTACGCGCCAGCGATCGGCGAAATTCGAACGCGTGGAGAGGATCGTAAGATCGACATTGACCTTTTGGTAAAGCGCAACACAATCGCGCAAACGCAAACGCGTGCTCGGCGCATCTCCGTGCTCAACGACGCAAAGAACCTTCATCGCATTACAGTTTAAACGCGAGGGCGCGGAGGTCGAGCGCCGCGCTTTGTTTAGTATTGCGTTTGCGCGAAGGGGACGTAGTTAATTATGCAAACCGGAGAAAAATTGGTCGCGCGCGCCAAGCCCCCCACTGAACAAGCCGAAACGAAAGACCTCGCGCCATTGCCCGTTTGGCGAGAGGAATTTCACCGCGCGATTCTCGATTCAGCGCTCGATTGTATCATCACTATGGACGCGGCCGGGCGCGTTCGCGAGTTCAATCCGGCGGCGGAACGCACTTTTGGATACTCTCGAGACGAAGCCATCGGCAAAGAACTGGCGGAGTTGATCATTCCGCGCGGTCTGCGCGAACGTCATCGCACCGGGCTCGCCAAATATCTGCAAACGGGCGAAGGCCCGGTGATTGGCCGGCGCATCGAGATTTCCGGTGTGCGCAAAGACGGGAAAGAAATTCTTGTGGAGCTGGCGATCAACGCATTCAAGGTCGACGGCGCGCCATTTTTCACCGCCTACTTGCGCGACATCACCGATCGCAACCGCGCCGAAGCGATGAGCCGGCGGCTCGCGGCCATCATCGAATATTCCGACGACGCGATCATCAGCACCGATCTGAATGCAGTGATCAAGAGTTGGAACAATGCCGGCGAGCGACTGTTCGGTTATACGGCCGCGGAAGTTGTGGGCAAACCGGTCACAATTCTCATTCCGACTGACCGGCATGACGAAGAGCCGCGGATTTTGGAGCGCATCCGCCGCGGCGAACATGTCGATCATTACGAAACGATTCGCTTACATAAAAGCGGCGCGCTTCTAAATATTTCGCTGACCGTATCGCCAATAAAGGATGAAAGCGGCAAGGTAATCGGCGCTTCTAAAATTGCGCGCGACATCACCGCGCGCGTGCGGACCGATCGACGTCGTCTCGCCCAATATGCGGTCGCCAGCTTGCTTTCCGGATCGCGTTTGCTCAGCGAGGTCGGGGAAGAAGTTATTCGCGTGATCGCAGCCACTGGGAGTTGGGTCGCGGGAACTATCTGGCTTTGCGAAAACAAATGCGAAACTCTCTATGCTGTGGCGTGGCACGGCGGCGGTTCACGTCTTGACGCTTTCGCAGAAGCCACGCGCGCCTTCGTCGTGCAAAAAGGAATCGGATTGCCCGGCCGCGTCGTCAGTTCCGGTAAGCCTACGTGGATCACCGATATCACTCAGGATACCAACTTTCCGCGCGCGGGCGCGGCAGCGGAGGCCGGGCTTCGTGGCGCTTTCGCGTTTCCACTCAGCGCTTACGGCGACATGAAGGGCGTCCTCGAATTGTTTAGCCCGGGACTCGCCCAACCGGACGAAGATTTGCTTCAATTAGTGGAGTCGCTCGGCAGTCAGATCGGCCTTTTCATTCACCGCCAACAGGTCGAAGAGGAATTACAGGAGCAAAAGGAAACCGCCGAAGCGGCCAACGCTGCCAAGGATCATTTCCTCGCCAGTCTTAGTCATGAGCTGCGCACGCCGCTTAATCCGGTGCTGATTTGGGCGGGCGGCACTTTAAAGCAGCCCGATCTTCCGCCGGACATGACGGAAGGACTGGAAATGGTTTGTCGCAACATCGAGCTGGAGGCGCGTTTGATCGACGATCTTCTCGATCTTACCCGCATCACGCGCGGTAAACTACAGCTCCATCTGCGCCGCTGCGATGCGCACGAGCTGCTTCAGCACGCCATGGAAATTGTCCGCGGCGAAGCCGCCGTGCGCCGACTCAATCTCGACGTGCATCTCGATGCAGCCGATCATCATATTTTCGTCGACGCGCCGCGCGTGCAGCAGGTTTTTTGGAATGTGTTGCGCAATGCTTACAAATTTACGCCCGATCGCGGCACCGTTACTGTGCGTACAAGTAATCGCGTTACCGGCCAGCTCATCGTCGAAATCAGCGACAACGGCGTGGGCATCGAGCCACAATTTCTCGAGAAAATTTTCGAAGCCTTCGAGCAAGTCGGCTCACGCCGTGAAGGTCTCGGCCTTGGCCTTGCCATCAGCAAAGCCATTGTCCAGATGCATGGCGGGAAAATTCACGCGCAAAGCAGCGGCCTAGGGCAAGGCGCCACGTTTGTTATCTCGCTGAAAATCGATCCGGCAAAGGAAAACGCAGCCCAGCCGCCGTCGCCGAGATCGACATAAACTTTTCGCGCCCGATTTCATCGGTTCGCAAAAGATTTACGTTCGCCCGGTCCCCCAGCGCCGGTGCAGAAAACGCTCCCACGGCGAAAACAAAATTTTATCGGCCAGCAATCCAATCACGACAATGACAAGCATGATGCCGATGACTTGATCCATGGCATTGAGTTCGCGGCCGTAATGCAACAAATGTCCGAGACCGAATCCGGTCAGGATCGTCACATAAATTTCAGCGGCCATGAGCGAACGCCACGCGAACGCCCATCCTTGTTTCATTCCGCTTACTAAATATGGGAGCGATGCCGGCAGAATCACACGCGTCCATTTATGAAAATGACGCGAGCCCATCGTGCGCGCGGCGCGCGCGTAGAGCGGCGGGATCGTGCGCACGCCGGTATCGGTGGCGATCACGACCGACCAGACCGTTCCCATGATCACGACAAACAACATCGCGCCCTCCGTTTGTCCGAACCAAAGCAACGCAAGCGGCACCCAGCAGACGCTCGGCAATGTTTGCAAACCAAGCGCGAGCACGCCGATCGTGTCCTCGACAAACTTCGATGACGCGGTCAGAAGACCCAAGGGCAACCCAATGGCCAGCCCGATAAAATAACCGATCACCAATCGGCGCAACGTCACGCCGGTTGCTTGAAGCAAAGTTCCATCGCGAAATGCGCCGATAATGTAATCGCCGACGCTGTGCGGTGACGGCAGCAGGATTGGCGACCAGATTTTCGCGCGCACGATTGCGCTCCAAATCGCAATGAGCGCAACGAAAAACAAAAGGGCGAGCAATGTACGTCTCATCGCTCGATTGGCGTTGCTTGCGCACTATGTTGCTTCAGCGCCGCGGTTAATTTCGATGCATGCTGCGCAATCTCGATGCTGTTGAAATCGCGCGGCCGCGGCAACGGTACGTCAAAGATCTCACGGATGCGTCCCGGCGTAGGCGACATGATCACGACGCGATCGGCCAAACAAGCCGCTTCGCGCACGTTGTGTGTAACGAAAATAATTGTCTTCCGGCGTTTTTGCCAGATGGCCTGGATGTCGCCGTAAAGTTGCTCGCGCGTCATTGCATCGAGCGCGGCGAACGGTTCGTCCATCAAAAGCACGCGCGGATTCGGCGCCAGAGCGCGCGCCAACGCCACGCGCTGTTTCATCCCGCCGGAAAGCTCGTGCACGTTGGCATCAACAAATTTTTCAAGACCGACCAGATAAAGAAAAAATTTCGCGACCTCGCGGCGTTCCGAATTTCTTAAGCCGGGTTTCAGTTTTAAACCGAACATGACGTTGCCAAAAGCGTTCAGCCACGGAAACAACGCCGACTCCTGAAACATAACGAGCCGGTGCCGGCCAGGATTAAGGACTGGTTGATTGTCTGCGAGCACACGGCCTTTGTCCGGCATCTCCAGGCCGGCGATGATGTCGAGCAGTGTCGATTTTCCGCAGCCGCTTGGTCCGACAATGACAACAAACTCGCCTTCCGCAACTTGGAGCGACACGTCGTCGAGCGCCTGCACGGTCTGCCGCTTTTGTCGAAAAGATTTCGAAACGTGCTCGACCACAAGCTTTGCCGGCGGCGGACCCTGCAGCTCTTCTTGCAGCGACATGACAAAAAATGTCGATCTAAAAAGTCTCGATCAAGCGCGACAGATCGGGAACGTCGCGCAAAAATCCGGCGGTCTTCGCGTTCTCGACAAACTTAGCGAGCGGCTCACGCCGCACTTCATTCGTGAGCACAATGCGTTTCCACGCGCGCGCCACCAGCTCGTCGGAGATTTTTGCTTTTGTTTCCTCAGACAATTCCGCGACCACGAGCTTTTGCGCTTCAGCTGGATTTTTTTCGATCCAATCGGTCAGCGCGCGGTGCGCTTCCACGAATTTCTTGGCGAGCTCGCGCTCGGCGCTGGAAAACTTTGCGCTCGAAACCAGCACCGTCGTGATTGCGTCCGTTTCGTCGACCAGAATTTTTCCGCCGGCTTCCATTTCCAAACGCGACACCCACGGCTCGACTGTCCAAACCGCGTCGATTTGCTTTTGTCGGAAGAGCGAGATCTGATCCGGATTTTGTGTCGGCAAAACCTGGGCGTCGCCGCCGAGCTGCGTGATTTTCAATCCGCCGGCCGCGAGCCACGCGCGACAGGAGACGTCTTGCGTGTTGCCCAGCTGCGGTGTGGCGATCTTTTTGCCGCGAAAATCCGCCGCACTTTTTAGGGCACTGTCACTTTGCACGACCAACGCCGCGCCACCATTGGCGGCGCCAGACACGATCCGAATTTCTTCACCGTGCGATTTTGAGTACGCATTGATCGCCGGACTCGGTCCGACATAAGTAAGATCGATCGAGTTCGCGAAGATCGCTTCCATCGCGCTCGGCCCCGCGTTGTAGACGAACCACTCGATCTTCGTCCCCGGGCCGATTTTTTCTTCAAACCAGCCTTTGCCCTGGCGCGAAAGCGCATGCGCCACGAGCGCCTGCACATGCGTCACGTTTGGAAAATGGCCAACCCGAATTTTCGTTTCGGCGAAAGCGGATGTCCCGCTCGCAATCGCCAACAAGATCGACAATAAAAATTTTGGTGTGGTTCGTTTCATGTCGATCTTGTTATCGCAGAAACCCGGCGAAAGAAGCAACTCGCGAAAGCTTTTTGAGTTACTTGAGCGGTCGCGCGACCAGAATGCCCGAATCGCTGCGATAACGAGCGAGGTAAGTGGAAAGCCGCGAATCGACGACCACTTTCCCATAATTGTGTGGCGCCGATGCGTGCATGAAATGCAACACGCCGTCGCTCGTGCGCAGCGCCAGTCCCACGTGCGACGTCGAATAAAGACCGCCGCGATCATGCGAAACAATCCCGATGATGTCGCCGGTCTTAAGTTTTGATTCGATGGACGCGACGCGGCCTTTCGGAATTTGATACAGTTTTCTCGACGAAACGCGCGCCTCCATCTGCGCGAGCGGCCCGAGCAACGAACGATTTTTCGCCAGATAACGATAATGCCGCCAGCCCTGCGTCATCTCGCGCGCCGAATGCGGCACGCTCACGCCGCCAAGACTTGGCGTGAGATCTTCCACTAATCCGCGCCGATTATTGTCGGCCAGCCAATCTTCCAGATAATGCAAACGCGAAAGATATTCGCCCGTGCATTCGCCGTCACGATAACGATCGAGCTCGATGAAATGCAACAAACGCTCCGGCGTCCAATTCGCCTCTGGCTCATCGAGCATGCGCGCGAAGCCGAGGGAGATTTCGAAAAACGTCCAGCAATCCATGCCCTTGAAATTCACGGAAGGCGATTCGATCCGGTTATCGATCTCGAGCGTGTACGATCGGTAACGCGTGCCGACCAGCGCCTGTCCGACGGCTGCGGTGCGCTCGCCAATCGGCAACGCTTTCCAATTGTTCGCGCGCGCTTGTTGCACCAGCCGATTGAATTGCCCGCCGTCATTAAAAACGCGCCCCATCGGAAGCGTCACACTCGCCGACGCGAAATCCGCCGCGCACAAGATCGACATAAAAATTAGAAACGCGTTGCGCATGCGGGCGAATATTCGGCGAAAAGATTTTTAAGCAAGGACTGCGCCGAATGTAGAACTAAACGTCAGCGCGACTTGGCACGAGTAAGACGGGTTGCTTGGCATGTTTGAGCACGCCTTCCGTCACGCTGCCCATGAGCAAATGATGCATCGCACCGTGACCATGCGTGCCCATTACGATCAAATCGGCATTCGATGTTTCTGCCTGCCGGAGAATTTCGGTGAGCACCGAACCAGTCGGCTCGTGCAACGTGACCCGAACGTCCGCGCGCGCAATTTCATCTTTCCATTGCCTGAGCTTCGCTTTGTGCGCCTCGTCCGGCGGAGCGACTGCCATCACTTCAGGCACACCCGTGAGCGGTCCAATTTCGTGAACGCCAATCGCGCCGTAGCCCATGGCCGTGGCCGGGACCGGCGCCGAGATTTCCACCACATGCATCAAATGAAGCTGCGCGCTAAAACTTCGCGCCAGGTCGCGCGCCAGATCGAGCACGCGTGACGTGCCGGGCGAGCAATCAACCGGCACGAGAATATTTTTCATGTCGATCTTAGTTTAATCGCACGAGCTATCGCCGCAACCGCCCGAAAAAAGATGCAGAGGAAGTTGCGCACCGTATTTTTCCATAGTGGCTGATCTTTTTAGCGCAGAAGAAAATGAAAACGTCGCGCAAGCCAGCGCGGTAGCGCCGCTGGCTGCGCGGATGCGGCCACGGTCGCTCGCCGAATTTGTTGGGCAGGAACATATTCTCGCGCCCGGCAAACTTCTCCGCCGCGCGATCGAGGCCGACCGCCTGCCGTCCGTGATTTTGTCAGGCCCGCCCGGCACCGGAAAGACGACGCTCGCCTACATCATCGCGGAGATGACGCACTCGAAGTTTGAACGGATCAGCGGCGTGGAAAGCAACGTCGCGGAAATGCGCCGCGTGGTCGGCTCGGCCACCAATCGTCTGCGCACTTCGGGTCAAAAAACAATTTTGTTCGTCGATGAGATTCATCACTTCAACAAGGCGCAGCAGGACATTTTGTTGCCCGACGTAGAAAGCGGAAACCTTCGCCTGATCGGTGCTACGACTTACAATCCATTTTTTTATGTGAACAGCGCGCTCGTATCGCGGTCGCAAGTTTTCCGGTTGGAACCGTTGCGTCCGCAGGACTTGATCACATTGATGAAGCGCGCGCTGGCCGACAAAGAGATCGGGCTCGCAAAATACAAGATCGACATAAACAACGACGCGCTGGAATTTCTCGCGGAAGTGAGTGACGGCGACGCGCGAAAGGCGCTGAACGCTCTCGAGATCGGCGTTCTTACGACCGCGCCCGACGCAAAAGGCGTGATTCATTTCGATTTGAAAGTCGCGCAGGAAAGCATTCAGCAGAAAGCGGTCGTCTACGATCGCGCCGGTGACGCGCATTACGACACGATCAGCGCGTTCATCAAAAGCATGCGCGCGTCGGACGAAAAAGGCGCGATCTATTGGCTGGCGAAAATGTTGCACGCGGGCGAAGACTCTCGCTTCGTCGCACGGCGCATCGTGATTTTTGCGAGCGAAGATGTCGGGCTCGCCGACCCGGACGCGCTCCCGCTCGCCATCGCCGCGCAACAAGCCGTTGAGTTTGTCGGAATGCCGGAAGCGCGCATTCCTCTCGCGCATGCAACGGCGTACATGTGTCGCGCCAAAAAAAATCGCGAAGCGTACGAAGCGCTCGGCGCAGCTACCGAAGAAATCGAATCCGAACAAACGAAACGTGTTCCGGAAAAATTAAAGAACAAACATTTCCCGGTGAATCCAGAACGCTGACTTCTTCGAGGCGAATTCAAAATGATTGCGCGGGCAGCGGAGTCAACGGAGTTGTCGAAGCGTTTGCATCCGCGCCTGAGGCGCTGGTTCGGGGAAACGTTTCCCGCTTTCACACACGCCCAGCGACTCTGCGTGCCGGCAATTCTGGATCGACAATCGATCCTGCTCACGTCGCCCACCGGCAGTGGCAAGACGCTCGCCGGATTTCTCGGCGTCTTCGATTTTCTCCTGCGCAAGATCGACAATCGCGAACCGATCGACGGCGTGCAGTGTGTTTACCTCTCGCCGTTGCGTGCGCTCGCTTACGACATCGAGAAAAATTTACGCGCTCCGATCGTCGGCATGGCGATGGAAAAAGAATGGCGCGTGCATTTGCGCACGGGCGACACGACGCAAACCGAGCGCGCGAAGTTTCGAACACAGGGAGCGCAGGTTCTCGTCACGACACCAGAAAGTTTGGCGGTGATGCTCGCGCAGGAAAGCTATGCGGAGCATTTACGGAGTTGTCAGTTTGTCATCGTCGATGAATTGCATTCCTTCGCCGGAAATAAGCGCGGCGCAGACCTGACCATTTCGCTCGAACGGCTGGAGCTCCTGCGCGCAAGATCGACATATCGGCTTTGTCGCATCGGGCTTTCGGCAACGGCCGCGCCGCTCGATTTGCTCGCGCGTTTTCTGGTCGGACAAGATCGACAATGTCTGATCGCGGAAGCGAAGACCGAGAAGAAATCGATCGTCGAAGTTTTCTCGCCGATTCGCCGGCATCCTTATCCGCCCGCCGGTTACACGGGCGAGCGACTTTACGCCGAGCTGGCGGAGTTGATTCGCTCGCGTCAGTCGGTGCTCGTTTTCACAAATGTTCGCTCGGCCGCTGAACAAATCGGAATGCGCTTGAAAGAATTGCTGCCCGAATTGTCCGACCAAATTGAAACGCACCATGCGTCGCTCGATCGGAGTGTTCGTTTGGAAGTGGAAGATCGTTTGAAAAATGGCGAGCTGCGCGCGGTCGTTTGCTCGACCAGTCTCGAGCTGGGGATCGATATTGGCGCTGTCGATCTTGTCGTGATGGTCGCGACACCGAAAGGCGTTTCGCGCGCGATTCAGCGCATTGGTCGCTCAGGACATTCGCTAAATCGCAGCAGCCACGGCGTGCTCGTGGCGACGAACGTGAACGACTTGGTCGAAGCGACCGTCACGGCAAAGTTGGTGAAAGAGCACGCGCTCGATCCGATCAAGATTCAGGAGAAGCCGTACGACGTCGTCGCGCAACAGATTGTGGGAATGGTGGCGCGCGCGCCGATGCGGACGGACGAAATTTTCAAACTCGTTAGGCGCGCTTATCCGTTCCGCCAACTTTCGCGCAAAGAATTTGAAAATATTTTGCGTTACCTGGCAAGCGGCGGCGCGTCGCTGGAAAAGCAGTACGCCGGCGTCTTCGGCAAAATCAAGATCGACAAGTCCGAGCCGGACGGGCACATCGTTGCACTTGCTCAGCCGCGCACAGCGCGAGAATTTTTGGTGAACATCGGAACGATTCCGTCCACCGGGTTTGTCGATGTTTTATTGAAACACCGCCGCCTCGGCTCGGTGGAAGAAGGCTTCATCAAGCAACTTCAAATCGGCGATCTTTTTATCCTGGCCGGTCGAGTGGTGCGTTTGATCGACACTTGCGTGCAGGAAGCGCATGTCGAACGCGCGGACGGCCATCTGCCGACGGTGCCGCGATGGAATGCGGCGAAGATGCCGTTGACCTCGGGTCTGGCGCGAGCGGTGCGCGCGTTGCGCAGCGAAGTGGCGGAACGAATGCAGGAAACCGATGCGACGATCGCCGATTGGCTTGTGGAAAATTACGAGCTCTCGATCGCGAACGCGCAAGCGATCGTGGAATTATTTCGCGCGCAGCTGGCGGTCTCGGAAATTCCGGTCGGGCGAAAGATGTTGATCGAGCTTTATCGCGACGGCGAGCACGCGCATTATTTTTTCCATTCACTCATCGGGCGCAGCGCGAACGACGCATTGGCCCGGATCGTCGCGTTGCGCGTCAAAAACAAAATCGGCGGAAACGCGCTCGCCACGATCGATGATTACGGTTTCCTCCTGACGCTGCGCCGCTTTCAAGAACTGTCGCTGAAAGATTGGAAGCTTTGCTTTGCGCGTGAGCATGCGGAGAGCGATTTGGCGCAGGCATTGCGCGGATCGGAGTTGGTGAAATGGCAATTTCGCGGAGTGGCGCAGACCGGGTTGATGGTGCCGCGTAATCTGCCGGGTCGGCAGCGGAAACAAAAGCAGTTGAGCTGGAGCGCGGAAGTTCTTTTCCGCGTGCTCGAATCGCACGAGCCGCAGCACCCGCTGCTGATCGAAGCGTACCGCCAGGCGACCCACACATTTCTGGATGCAGAAAGCGCGTATCAATTCATGGAGAGCGCCATCTCGTTCGATTGGAATCTGCGCGAGCTGCCGGCCGTTTCGCCATTCTCGTTTCCGATTTACGCGAGCGTCATTAAAGAAAGTATGATGCTGGAAGAGCCGGGCGCAGCGATCGAAAGAATTTATCGCGAGATGTATTTGAAGGTGGAATCGATCAGCGCGCGGAAATAAAGCGCCGGCGGGGGATTGTCGATCTTGCCTCCGCAAAAAAGAAGAGGCGAACCTTGCGGTCCGCCCCTCCCCGTCTTCGAGCAGCTTCTCCTAGCTTTTGCTCTGTGAAACTACTTCGTTCAATTTGAAGATCGGCAGGAACATGGCGATGACGATGCTGCCGACGATGATTCCCAGAAATACGATGAGCAGCGGCTCGATCAATGACGTGAGCGCGTCGAGCATTGCTTCAATTTCTTCGTCCCAAAAATCGGCCATCTTTTCGAGCATGGTGTCGATCTTGCCGGTGGCTTCACCGGCCGAGACCATGCGCAGCATCATGGGCGGGAAGATGGCTTTCTTCGAAAGCGCGACGGAAAGATTGTCGCCTTTTTCCACATCAGCACTCACTCCTTTGATGCTTGTTTCGACGACGTGATTGCCCGATGCACCGCCAACGATATCGAGCACTTCGAGAATCGGCACGCCGCTTCGGATCAGTTGAGCGAACGTGCGTGAAAAGCGTGACATGCAAATCTTATGGATGAGCGGACCGAAGACCGGCAGCTTCAATTTCCAACGGTCGCTGAATTGCTTCCCGCGTTTTGAGCGCAGGAACGCGCGAATGCCGAAAATCGTGCCGCCGATTCCGAGAACCAGAAAATACCAATCGGCCCGTACAAACTCGCTGATGTCGATCAGGAATTGGGTGGGTGCGGGCAATTTCGCGCCGAAGTCCTTGAAGATTTCGCCAAAGATCGGCACGACCTTCACGATCAAGAATGTAGTGATAGCAAACGCGATGCAGATCACGATCACGGGATAAGTCATCGCCGATTTCACTTTCTTGCGCAGGCGCGCGGTGGCTTCGAGAAATCCGGCAAGACGATCCAGAATTTCCGCGAGCAAACCGCCGGTCTCGCCGGCTTTCACCATGCTGACAAAAAGCCGATCGAAAACGCGCGGATGTTTCGCGATCGATTCGTTAAAGGTTTCGCCGCCTTGCACGCGAGTCGTCACATCGCTGATGACGTTTCGAAGGTTTCGCTGGCGTTTCGGATCCGATTGGTCGTAGAGCGCGGTCAAAGCCTGCACCAGCGAGATGCCGGCTTCGATCATGGTGGAGAGTTGGCGCGTGAAAAGGACGATGTCGGTCTCCTTGACCGTCCATTTGCGGTTGCGTTGACGGCCGACCGAGGCCTTTTTCTGGAGGGAAAGAACCATCAAGCCGCGACCCATCAGACTGGTCACGGCGTTGTCTTCATTGAGAGCGTCATAGACGCCGGTGACGATGCGTCCGGAAGCATCCCGCGCTTGGTAGGAGAAGGTAATCATATTCTAGTAATTATATTCCTTATAGCAGCTACAATGCCAGCCCAGCCACTGCTTTCGCTCGCCTTTGCCCTTCTTTGACCTCCCGCTTGTCTTCTCTTTCCAAGCACTGGATGATCGGTGCGGAATGTCGCCCGCTCGAGATGTCGATCTTGTCGCACCGGGTCTCGCCGTCTGGCAAAGCTACGATCCCGCGATCAAAGCTGACCTCTTTTCCACCGCGATCGAAACCGCCGCCGGCCTTTTTATTGTCGATCCAATCGCGCTCGAAAAAGCGGTGCTTCAGAATCTGCTGCGCGATCAGCGCCTCGGCGGGATCATCATCACCAACGTCAATCACATCCGGGCTGCGCCCCAGTTCGTTAAAACTTTTGGCGCGCAAATTCTCGCGCATCCCGCGCTCGGAACGGAGCTCGAGAACGCGGTCCGCTTGTCGGAAAATCAAGGGCCGGCAAAAGATCTGCGCGCAATCTTCATCGATGGCGCCGCCGAGGGCGAGATCGCGCTGCATTGCCAGCGCGACGGTGGCACGCTTATCGTCGGCGATGCGCTCATTAATTTCGGCCCGCACGGATTCGATTTTTTGCCGGCCAAATATTGCTCTAACGCAAAGCAAATGCGCCGCTCGCTCCGAAAGCTTCTCGATCTTAGCTTCGAGCGAATTTTATTTGCGCACGGAATGCCGATCCTGAGTTCCGCGCACGCCCGCTTGAAGCAACTTTTGCGCGGACTTTCGGCATGAGAGCCATCGTTCGTTTTCTGCGGCTGATTCGTTTTTCGCACGCGATTTTTGCGCTGCCTTTCGCCCTCGGCGCGCTGCTCGTGGCGGCGAATGGCCGGCCGGCGCCGCGCACAATCGCGCTCGTCATCGCCTGCATGATTTGCGCGCGCACCGCCGCGATGCTCTTCAATCGCGTGGCCGATTGGTCGCTGGATCAACGCAATCCTCGCACAGCAACGCGGCATCTCCTTGTTTCCAAGCCGGCGGCGATCGTCGCGCTGGCCGGGAGCGCGATTGGGTTTTTGTTGTGCGCGGCCGCGCTCAACTCTTTAGCCGGTTGGCTGGCGCCGCTCGCGCTCGCCATCATTTTTTTTTATTCAATAACGAAACGTTTTACGAGCGCGACGCATTTCTTTCTCGGCCTCGCTCTCGGCATCGCGCCGGTCGGCGCGTGGATCGCGCAAACGGGACATGTCGATCTTGCGCCCATTGTCCTCGGCGTCGGGATTATTTTTTGGGTGGCGGGATTCGATCTGATTTATGCGACGCAGGATTTTGAATTCGATCAGCAGGAAGGGTTGCACTCGCTCGTGGTGAAGCTGGGCATCGCGCGAAGTTTGCGCCTCGCGCAATTGCTTCACTTGCTCACCTTCGCTGCGCTCATCGGCTTCGGCCTGGTGGTAAGACTCGGATCGACATATTTTTTCGCGATGCTCCCGATAGCCGCTGCGCTCCTTTACGAACACCGCGTCGCGCGCCGTCTCGACCTCGCCGCGATCAATCGCGCATTCTTCCTCAGCAACGCCTTTGTCAGCGCCGTTTTTCTGGTCGCGATCTGTTTGGATCGATTGACCTGACGCGATTACATCGCGTTGAGCTGCTCGATACGCTTCTGATGACGGCCGCCTTCGAAAGCGGTCTCGAGCCAAACGCGCACGATCTTGAGCGCGAGCTCTTCCGGAATCATGCGTTGGCCGATGGAGAGAACGTTGGCGTCGTTGTGCTGCCGCGAAAGGCGCGCGGTCTCTTCATTCCAACAAAGCGCACAACGCGCCCCGTGCACTTTGTTCGCAGCCATCGCTTCACCGTTGCCCGATCCGCCAAAAACGATTGCGCGATCGCACTCGCCGCGCACAGCAGCTTCCGCAGCTGGCGGAATGAAAACCGGATAATCGACCGGCTCTTCGCTAAACGTTCCGCAATCTTTGACTTCGTGCCCGAGCTCCTGAAGCAATTTTTTCACGCTCTCCTTGTAACGAAAGCCGGCGTGATCTGTGCCGAGTGCAATTTTCATTTGAGGTAACTTGTTAGTTGAGAAGCGCCGCGTTTGTCGAGGGAGAACATGTCGATCTTAGACACGGTCGCCGTGCAGCTCGGCCAGCTGCCGCCAAATCTCGCGCTCGCGTTCGCTTAGTTTTTTCGGGATCTGAATTTGCACGGCCACGTAAAGATCGCCGCGTTTCCCCGAAACGTCGGACAGACCTTTTTCACGGAGGCGGAAGCGCTGGCCACCTTGCGTGCCCGGCGGAATTTTTAACCGAACCGTTCCTTCAAGTGTCGGCACTTTCAATTCCGCGCCGAGCGCAGCCTGCGACGGCGCAATTTTCAATTCGTGAATCAAATCGCTCCCTTCCACCGAAAAATCGGGATGACTGGCCAGGCGCACGCGCAAAAATAAATCGCCGCTTTTTCCGCCGGCCGCTCCGGCTTCGCCCTGACCAGCGAGGCGAATGCGTTGACCTTCGTGCACGCCGCGCGGGATTTTGACCTGATAAGTTTCCACTTTGTTCGAGCCGCTGCGTCGCAAGGAGACGGCGCGTTTCGAGCCATGCAACGCTTCTTCGAGCGTAACCATGATGTCCGCCTCCACATCCCCGCCGCGCTCTGCTGTCGGTGGCCGCTGTCCGAAACCGCCGAAGCCGGAGCGTCCTCGACCACCCCCAAAAAATGCTTCGAAGAAATCGCTGAAACCCGTGCCGCCAAATTCGAATTCGACTCCGCCATCCCCGCCGCCGTAGCGATGAAATCCACCGCCGGGCGTTTGCCCGCCCCAACCGGGCGGCGGTTGAAATCCTCCCGGCTGGTTCCAATCCGCGCCAAGCTGATCGTACTTGTTCCGCTTCTCCGGATCGCTCAGGACTTCGTAGGCTTCGTTGATCTGCTTAAATTTTTCTTCGGCCGTTTTTTTGTCCTTCGCGACGTCGGGATGATATTTGCGCGCGAGTTTGCGGAAGGCGCTGCGAATTTCGTCTTCGCTCGCGCTCTTGGAAACGCCGAGCGTCTCGTAATAATCTCTGAATTGCACCGCCACGTTCTCAACCTTGTGCGTTTGCGCAACTGACGCAACCTTCTCTCAAATGCGCGAGCTCGGCAGATTTTTGGTGATCACGGGCGTGAGCATTGCCGCGCTCGGCCTCCTGTTTTGGAGCGGATTCGCACCGAACTGGCTGGGCCGATTGCCCGGTGACATTCGGATCGAGCGCGAGCATTCCGCGTTTTATTTTCCAATCGTCACCTGCATCGTTGTCAGCATCCTGCTCAGTTTGGTTATGTCGATCTTGCGGCGCTAACGTTTTTACCGGTGCGACGGCGATGGCGTGGGCGGAGGCGGCAGCAAAACATCGGAGGGAATGATTTGTTCCGGACGATCAGGCGTCGTCCAAAACAATTTGATGGAGCCGCCGAAAAGCACATTGAAATAGCGGACGCGAATGGCGTGCGAACCTTCGCCCAAATGGATCGTGCCGCTTTGCCTTTGCAGAAGCGCATGACTCGCGTCCACCAACTGCCGGCCATCGATCTCGAGCAGCGCGCCATCATCGGCGATGAGCGAAAATGTGTACTCGCCCGCCTTCTCGATGTTAATGCTGCCGTTCCATTCCGCGCTGAAGGGCGGCGGCAACGGCCAGCTTTGCGACCAATCGAAATTTAGGTTTGGATCGACCTGGACGTCGTTCGGCTGCCCGCTCCAGTTTTGGTTGCGGAAATATTTTCCGAGCAAACCATGCCGGCTGCGCAGTGACGGACTCGCCGCATAATGAACGATCGGTGCGAGCGCAATCGCGCTTACGAAAACGAACAAGAACACGAGCCGCATGCGTGATGAAATTTTTGCGCGCCGTTCTTCTTCACTCGCGGTCGCAAAAATAATTCCGGCGCCCACGATCAGCCACCAGAGCATGAGCGGCGCAAGCTGATAACGCCCAGGAATTCCGATGAGTTTTGCGGGATTTGCCGCGGTCGAGTCTTTCGTGAGCGGACGTTCGCCGCTGAAAAGCGATGAAGTGTTCTGCGCAAGTTTCCCGCGCAAATAATCCGGCATCAGAAAATCGTGCTCCGGATTTTCGTGCGGGAACGGAACGCGCGGCTCGATCGCGGTAGCGAGCAGCATGTAGAAGATCGAGATGCCGAGCAGCGGATAAAAAAGAAAGCGAAGTTTTCGCGCGCCGAAATACAGCGGCAACGTCAGAAACGGCAACAGCGGAATGAGGTGGCGCGAGCCGAGATAGCTCGCGCCGGCCCAATCGTAAACGGACAAACCGTAGCACGAGATGAAAACAAAATAAGCGAACCACATCGCTACGATGAGCAGACCTTCAGCGCGCCATTCGCGCTTCCAGATCATTAGCGCGAGTCCGGGCAGCGCGAACCACAACACCGGATTGCATCCGTAAATCCACCAGCCGCGCACGCCGAGAAAAAGCAAGCCGACCGATGGATAAATCGTGATCGTGGCGACGACGTGCAGAAAATGTTTCCACCCGAGCCATTGGAAACCGATCCAGCCGTGCGTGTGCGTCGGAAATGGCGAAGCGCCGTGCGCGAGCGCTTCGTAAGCGAGATAAAACGGTTTGCCGAACGCGAGCAGATTGTAGGCGATCAGAACTCCGCCGCCAATCGCTCCGCCGAGAACAAAGATCGACAATATGATCGCCTTCGGTCTTAGCGGAACATTCCAGCGCCACGCACTCCAAAGCGTGTAGATCGACAATAGAGCGCCCAAAATTGCGGCCGGATATTCGGTCGTCGCGCTGAAGCCGATGAGGAAACCGGCTGTGCCCGCGTACCCGCCAGCTGCGCGCTGCGAAATTTCGCTTCGCAGTTTGAAC
Source organism: Verrucomicrobiota bacterium (assembly GCA_041167045.1). GTDB lineage: Bacteria > Verrucomicrobiota > Verrucomicrobiia > Chthoniobacterales > UBA10450 > CATPCN01. Next base: position 415,676 of record JBEEGW010000009.1, on the reverse strand, counting down.
AGCAAATAAAATGCAATCGCGAGGAACGACGCTGTTACCTGATGACTGAAAAAGACGGTGGAAAATGGAAACGCGAGCGTTCCCATCCAAATCGCAACGATGATCAACGCGGAAAAATATTTGTCGTTCGTGACGCGTTGCAGCACGCGATATATCGCGACCGCCGATAAGGCCGAGAGCAAACCGACGATAAAAACGACGAGCAGATGCGTCATGACGTGCCAGTAAATCCATTCCGGCACGCCGCCGAGCCGCAGCGGTTTCAACAAGATCGACAATCCCGCGTACACCGGCACCGCCAGCAAACTCATCCCCGGCGCTTTCGCCGGATACATGCGATCGAGGCCGTCTTTCGAATAATGAATGATGTCAGCCGAGTTCCACCAATATTTATTGATGGCGAGCCCGTGGTCTTGCACGATCGCGCGCGTTTGATCGAGCCGCGCCGCCTCGTTCTGCTGCGTCGCTTGATAAAAATAAGCGTAGGTCGTCCAGAGCAAAACGAACAAAAGCAACTCAACGCGATACGTTCGCAGCCAATTTTTCACGCGAGCTAATTCTCTTTCCGTTCGCACGCTTGTCGATCTTGCAACAAAACGCGACGATTTCCAAATGGCAGCGCGCTCCGCGAAACAATCTCGTCTTGAGCGCCACGTCGCGCGCCTTGTGCAATGCCGTCGTTGTCCGCGTATGTTGCCGCCGCCCGTTTCCGGCGGCGCAGTTGTCAGCGATGTCATGTTAATTGGCCAGGCACCCGGCGTGCGCGAGCCGGTTTTGAAAAGACCGTTCGCGCATACCGCGGGCAAAACTCTTTTCCGCTGGTTCGAAGAATTCTGCGGAATGAATGAAGCAACCGTAAGATCGACAATTTACTTCGCGGCGGTTTGCCGATGTTTCCCCGGAAAAGCTCCGGGTGGCAGCGATCGCGTGCCGGTGCCGGATGAGATTCGCAACTGCTCGTCGTGGATGAATGACGAAATCGAAATCTTGCAGCCGCGACTGCTCATTCCGATCGGTCGTCTTGCCATCGCGCAATTCGTTCCGTTCGAGAAGCTCGACGAAGTGATCGGCCGCAAATTTCAAATCGAGCGCATGCAACGATATGTCGATCTTATCCCGTTGCCGCATCCATCCGGCGCATCGCCGTGGCACAAACTTTCCCCCGGAAAACAATTGCTCGAAAAAGCGCTGCGCAGAATTTCGAAGCATCCCTCCATTCGCGCGCTACGATAAAGCGATGAGTTCAACGGTCCCAACACGCGCTGAAATTCCGGATTCGGACAAATGGGACCTGACGCATTTGTTCGCCGATGTCGGCAAGTGGAATGAAGATTTGGCGTGGATTCAGCGCACTTATCCTCGGATCGCCGACTGGAAATCGCGCGTCGGCCAGTCCGCGAATTCGCTCGCCGAAGTTCTCGAGTTTGAAAAAGCGCTCGACCTGAAACTCGAACGCGTCATTCATTTCGCGTCGCTGCAACTGGCGGAGGACAGCGCGAACCCGGAGTACCTCGCGCGCATGAGCCAGTTGGAAAATTTGCTGACGAAAATCAGCGAAGCGGCTTCATTCGTCGTCCCGGAAATCCAGGCAATCGACGACGCGACCTTCGAAAAGTTTATTGTCGATCTTGTCCTGTGCGAGTGGCAAACGAAGCTGCGAAAAATTCGCCGACTCAAGCCGCACGTTCTTTCCGAGCCGGAAGAGCGCCTGCTCGCGCTCGGCAGCTCGGCGCTCGACGGCTACGACGATACGTTTTCGCAATTAACGAACGTCGACATGAAGTTCGGCGTTCTGATTGACGCGAAAGGCAGCGAGCAAGCGCTCACGCAAAGCACATTCGGTTCGTTTCTGGTCAAACGCGATGCCGAGCTTCGCAAAAAAGCGTTCCATCAATTTTACGAAGAGTTTCGCGATCATCAGTACACGCTCGCCTCGTCGCTTTCCTATTCCGTGCGCGCCGATGTTTTCCGCGCGCGCGCGCGCAAATATTCTGCGGCGCTGGAAGCGTCGCTTTTTCGCGATGACGTGCCGATCGCCGTTTATGACGGCCTCATCGCATCGGTGCGCGCACATTTTGCGCCGCTCTTTCGTTATTACGAGCTGCGTCGGCGCGCGCTCGGTTTGACGGAGCTTCATCAATATGACACTTACGTTCCGCTCGTCGCCGAAATTGAAACGCACACCAGTTTTGATGAAGCGAGCGACATGGTCCTGGCCGCGTTACAACCCCTCGGCGCGGAGTATGTCGATCTTTTGCGCGAAGGTTTGCACGGGCGCTGGTGCGATCGCTACGAAACGAAAGGGAAACGCAGCGGCGCATTTTCATCCGGCAGTTACGGCGCGCCGCCTTACATCCTGATGAATTACAAGGAGGACGTTTTCTCCGATGTTTACACGCTCGCGCACGAGGCCGGGCATTCGATGCACACCTGGTTCGCGCAAAAATCGCAAAGGTTTCAGGATTACGATTACCCGATTTTTCTGGCGGAAGTTGCTTCGACATTCAACGAAGAGCTGCTCACGCATCATCTGCTTGAACAAACGACCGATCCGAAGATGCGCGCTTACATTATCAATCGCCAGATTGACGACATTCGCGGCACGCTCTTCCGGCAAACCATGTTCGCGGAGTTTGAAAAAATCATTCACGCGATTGAAGAGCGCGGCGATCCTTTGACGCTCGATGTTTTTCGCTCGGAATATCGGAAACTTCTGGAGGCTTATTTCGGCGAAGGCGTGGTGCTCGATCCGGAACTCGATCTGGAATGCCTGCGCATTCCGCATTTCTACAGCGCATTTTACGTTTACAAATATGCAACCGGTCTTTCCGCAGCGGTCGCGCTCTCGCAGCGAGTGCTGAACAAAGAGCCCGGCGCGGTGGAAGCGTATCTCGATTTTCTTCGGTCGGGCGGCTCGAAGTTTCCACTCGAAACTTTGCAAGCCGCCGGCGTCGATATGACCACGTCGGCGCCGGTGGAAAGCACGCTGAGATTATTCGAGCGTCGTCTCGACGAGCTGGAAGCGCTTCTTCTGTAGCGGCGGTCTATGACCGTCGCATTTCGGCGCTCACATGCGCCGTTACAGAATTGGGCCCGCTTTTTGCTCAAGACAATGCCGTGGTGTTCGAACGGCAATTTGAAGCGGCTTGCGGCTACGCCGAGTTAGGCATGACGCGCGAATCGCTCTCCGAGTTGAATGCGATCCATGCGTCGCAACAAGGCCGGCCCGAAGTGCTGCAACTGCGCCTGCATCATCTCATGCACAAAAAAAGATGGGCACAGGCATTGCGCATCAGCCAGAAGCTGTGCCGCGTCGCGCCTGATTACGGCACCGGATTTCTGCACGCTGGATTTTGTTTGCATCAACTGGGCAAAACGGCCGAAGCGCGAAAACTTCTCGTGGCCGGCCCGCCCGTCTTGCAGCAGGAACCGATCTATTTTTACAACCTCGGCTGTTATGAAGCCTTGCTCGGCGACATGCGCGACGCCAAAATTCATCTCCAAATCAGTTTCAAGATGGACGCGAGCTTTCGCGAGCTGGCGAAAAGAGATCCCGATCTGAAATCGCTGCACGCGGTGATTTAAGTTGTCGCTGCCGCTGTCTCAGCGGCAGATTTCCAGTTGATGCAACTGGACGCGGAACAATTACGCAAACGTCTCGAACCGCTCTTCCACGAAAACTTCGAGCAATTCGGCGAACTCGGTGCGGCTGTTTCCATCTGGCAAAATGGAAAACCTATTCTCGATCTTCACGGCGGATTTCGAGACGCGCGTCGCGAAACACCGTGGACAGCCGATACGCTTGTCCTCATTTGGTCGGCTACGAAAGGACTCGGTAGCGCATGTCTTTTGCATGTGCTGCAGGAACAGAAGATCGACATAAACGAGCGCGTCGCGAAATTCTGGCCGGAATTCGCGCAGGCCGATAAGGGGGCGATCACCCTCGCGCAATTGCTTTCGCATCAGGCCGGACTCTGCGCCTTCGATGAAAAAGTGAACGTGCTCGATTACCCGGCCGTGATCGAAGCGCTCGAAAAACAAAAACCGCTCTGGCCGCCCGGCAGCGCACACGGCTATCACGCGCGCACGTTTGGTTTCCTGCTCGATGAACTCGTTAGACGTATCGCCGGCGATTCGTTAGGCAATTATTGGCGCAAGACTCTTGCCGAACCGCTCGATCTCGATCTTTGGATTGGCCTGCCGGATTCAGAGCAGCATCGCGTCGCCACCATGTACGCAGCGAAAGCAGGAAAGCCCGCTCAACCGAAACAATTTTATGTCGATCTTGTCACGCCGGGAACTTTAGCGCGTCGCGCTTTCACTTCGCCCCGCGGATTGCACGCCGTCAGCGCGATGAACGCGCCGGAGATTCGCGCGCAATCGATCGTTTCGTTTGGCGGCATCGGCAGCGCGTCAGCGCTTGCCAAATTTTACGCCCTGCTCGCAAACGGCGGCCGTTTACAAGATCGACAATTTTTTTCGCGCGCAACGCTTGCGCTCATGACGACCACACTCGCTGCCGGTTTGGACCGCGTTTTTCAAATCCCGACTGCATTCTCCGCCGGCTTCATGAAAGATGTTCCAAATGCTGAGCAGAAAATCTTCGGCCCGTCATCGTCGGCCTTCGGTCATCCCGGCGCCGGCGGCAGTCACGCTTTCGCCGATCCGGAAAACGGGATCGCGTTCGCTTATGTCATGAATCAGATGGAGCAATCGCTTTTGCCGAACGAAAAATCACTGCGGCTAATGCGCGCGGTGTACGAAGAATGATCAGGCCTTTCCCGTTCGAAATTTCCTTCCCTCCGCAAGCGTTTCGCTTTACAACGAGATACCATGAAAACGTTTCTTATCTCGATCTTAATAGCGGCGAGCGCCGCAACCTGCCTGGCTGGGCCGACCATCACCGTTTCGGCAGCGCCGACCGCGATTACAAATTCGGGCGGCGAAGCAACCTTCACTCTCGCGCTCTCATCGCCAACGTCGAAGAAGATTGCGGTCAATTTCGGAATGAGTGGCACCGCGAGAGAAGGCGAAGATTATTTGCTCACAAATAATTTCAATCAATTCGGCCAGATCGTGATTCCGGCGGGGCAATCGAGTGCGCAGGTCGTCTTGCACGCCTACGACGATGACCAACACAACGTGATTTCGGAAGCGGCGACGTTCAATTTGTTAGGCGGCAGCGGCTATCGTGTGGGACGCCCTAATCGCGCGACCGTCACACTTTTTCAAGACAGCAAGTAGCGCAGGCAACCGCCTAAAAACTATTCGCCGATAATCGTGATCGAGATTTTCCGGCGATGCGGATCGCGCCGGTGTTCGAAGAGAAAAATTCCCTGCCAGGTTCCGAGCTGCATTTTTCCATCGACGATCGGCGCCGTTTCGCTTGTGCGCGTGAGCGCCATGCGAATGTGTGAGGGCATGTCGTCGGGACCTTCGTCGTCGTGCTCGTAGTCGGCGTCCTCGGGCACGAGCTTGTCGAAGAATTTTTCGAGATCGCGCCGCGCGGCCGGCGCCGCATTTTCCATCGCGATCAGACTGCAACTGGTGTGCTGAACAAAAATAGTGACCACGCCATTGTCGATCTTGTACTTGTCGATCTTGCCCTGAATTTCGTCTGTGATTTCGTAGGTTCCCTTACCGCTGGTGCGAACTTCAAAACGGTCCTGATGGATGCGCATAAAAATTTCGGCCCCAAAATTAACATCGACATGTCCAAATCCAAGTGGATGTCGCGAGTCAGGAATATTTTTCTGGCCGCGCTAATTTTTTCCGCGCCACAATTGCCTGCCACCACCGCGAACGACCGCGCCGAGATTCGCGCGCTGTATAAACGCGGTTTGGCCGGCGACAAAGAAGCGGTCGAACAATGCATCGCCAAACTCGAACAAGCGCTCGCGGCCGAGCCCGACAACCAGGTCGCGCGCGTTTATCTTGGAAGCGCGTTTACCTTGCGCAGCCGCGATCTTTGGTTCGGCCCGCGCAAACTGGAGACATTGAAGCGCGGCCTCGCGCTGATGGATGAAGCGGTCGCCGCCGCGCCGCGCGATGCGACGGTGCGATTGGTGCGCGCGCTCACGGAAGATGCGGTGCCATTTTTCTTCGGCCGCAAAAAGATGGCGCGGGAAGATTTCGAAATCGCATTGTCGATCCTGGCGAAAGATCCAGGGGCGCTAGAGGACGCGGACAAACAAAGGCTCTATTACGGCGCGGGTGAAATGGAAAAAACGGCCGGCGATTCCGCACGAGCGAAAGAACTTTGGAAAAATGCCGCGCATTATCCGGTTGACGCAGCTCTGGCCGCAAAAGTAAACGCCGCGCTGGCCAAGCCGTAACTCGCGGCGGTTGATCTTTCCGCCGCGAAGTGGCCTAATCGGTCGTTCATGCAGCAGGACCTCGAGCGCGTTTTATTTGATCAAGCGACGATTCTGCGTCGGCTCGATGAAATCGCCGCGCAAATTTCCCAAGATTATCTCGAGCGCGAGCTGACCGTGATCGCGGTCTTGAACGGAAGCTTGATGTTCATGGCTGATCTGTTGCGCCGCATTCCGCTGCCGCTGAAACTCGATTGCTTGAGCGTCGCGAGTTATCACGGAAAAGCGCAGACGAGCGGCGAAGTCGTTTTCAAGCAAATCGCGCTGCCCGACGTGGTGGATCGACATATTCTTATTCTCGACGACATCCTCGACAGCGGTCACACCCTGGCCGCGATTCGCGAGAAACTCGAAACCGCGGGGCCGCGCAGCATTCGCGTTTGTGTTTTGCTCAGTAAAAAGAAACAGCGCGCACGTTCCGTCCATGCGGATTACATCGGGTTTGAAATCGAAGACGAGTTCGTGGTCGGCTACGGCCTCGATTACATGGAAAGCTATCGCAATCTTCCGTGCATTGGCGTTTTGCGAAAAGAATTGATCGCCGCAGAACCTGAGCGCGCATGAAAGTGCGCGTGCAGTTTTTTTCGCAACTGCGCGATCTGGCCGAAACCGCGGAACTTTATGTCGATCTTGCCGGCGAAGCGACGGTCGCGGATTTGTTGACGAAACTTTACGAGCTCAAACCAAAATTGCGCGAGCACGACAGCAGCATCCTCGTCGGCGCCGGTTTGGAATTTGTCGGCCGCGATTATGTGCTGAAGCCGGGAGAGGAAATTTCGATCATGCCACCGGTGCAAGGCGGTTGAAAAAACTCAGTCGCGAAAATTCGTGAAGTTTGTGGCGACGCCGAAGTCTTTAGTCTTCACAAATTGAATGACTTCCTGAAGTTCGTCCCTCTTTTTTCCGGTGACGCGAATCTGTCGATCTTGTAACTGGCTTTGCACCTTGAAACTCTCACCCTTGATCGCGTGAATGATTTCCTTCGCCTTGTCGCCTTCCAAGCCTTGCCGAATTTTTAATTCCTGGCGCGCATGCCCGAGCGGCGAGATGGCCGGTTCGACTTGCTCGATGTTGCGAAGATCGACATTTCGCTTTGAAAGTTTGCCGATAACGATGTCGCGCAGACTCCGCAAACGCGATGCGTCTTCGGCCGTGAGCGTAATTTTATCTTTCTCGGCCAGAATTTCGACGACAGCGTTTTTGAAATCGAATCGCGTGGCCAGCTCTTTGCGCGCCTGATTGATCGCGTTATCGATTTCCTGTTTGTCGATTTCCGAAACGATGTCGAATGATGGCATAAGCGATTTCGGATTTTAGATTTTGGATTTCGGATTGGAAACAACGATTTTCGAGCTGCAACGTGATGAGATTCTTAGATCGACATAAAGTTTTCGCGGTTCTTCTTTTGACGGGCGCATTTTTGGCCGCCTGTCATCACCGGCCGTCGAAAAAAGAAAACGCGATCCGTGCAGAATTGCGGCAGGCTCTGCGCGCACACGAATTTGAAAAGGCGGCGGATTTAGCGCGGCGCATCGTGCAAAGCGCGCCCACCGATAACGGTGCGCGAGAGCGGCTCGTCCGCGCACAACTTGCTTCGCGGGATTTGACGGGCGCGAAGCAAACGTTGGAAGATTGGCGCCGCGATATTCGCAATCCATCGGAAAAGATCGACGAGTACACGGGCGATCTCGCGCTCGCGGAAAATGACCCGACGCGCGCGATGGACTTTTGGTCGAAAGCGGTCGCGATAAAACCGAAGCGGCCACGCGTTCTGGAAAAAATCGCGCGGATGCAAAGCGCGCAAGGTCATTGGAACGAAGCCGAGCAAAGCTGGACGTCGGCTTTGCAAACGCGAGAGAGTGCGACGGCGCGAATCAATCGCGCGATTTGCCGGCATCATTTGCATTATTGGGAGGATGCGCTGGAGGATTTTCATCGCGCCTACGATCTCGCCCCAGGTGACCCGGAAGTGCAACGGGCCGGAAAACTTTTCGAGCAGCTGTCCAACATCGTGGATGCGGTGCGCGATCTCGATGGGCGACTGGCGGTCGCGCCGAAGGATGCGGGATTGATGTGCGATCGCGCGCTGCTTTTTTTGCGCGCCGAAAATGCCGAGTTGGCGCTGAAGGACAGCGAGAACGCGGCAACTCTCGCGCCGTGGGCGGTGCGGCCGAAATTATTTCAAGCTATTGCGTTGATCCAGCTCGCAAGATTTAGCGAAGCAGAACAATTGGGCGCGCGCCGGCCCCTGCATGTCGATCTTTTGACCCCGGAATTCCTGCAATCAATCAGCCGAATCGACGCGGACATTTCGGTCGAACGCACGAACGCAGATCTCTACGCGGCGCGCGCGTGGCAGTTGAATGAAATCGCGCAGCCGACGCTTGCTTTGCAGGACGCAGAGCATGCAGCGCAGTTGAATCCGAAGTCAGCCGGAGCGTGCGCGGAAAAAAGTTATGCGTTGAAAAAACTCGGCCGCGACGCGGAAGCGTTCGATCAAATCAAACGCGCGACTGAGCTCGATGCGCAATTTGCGACCGCGTGGCAATATCGCGGCGAGCTGGAGATGGCGCGCGCCGATTACAACGGCGCGATCGAATCCTTCTCGCGCGCGCTCGCCTTGAACAAAAGCGCAGTCATTTTGCAAAAGCGCGAACAATGTTACCGCGAGGTCGGCTTGCTCGCCAAAGCAGAACAAGACCATCGCGCTATGGAAGAGCTGATCGCCAAAGCGATGCAATGAGCCGACCGCGCTTTAATCGAAACGCAACGCGATGATCGGATCGATCTTGATCGCGCTCCGCGCGGGGAAATAACAGGCGGCAAAGGCAGCGGCGCCAAGGAGCATCGTCACGCATACGAAAACGAAAGGATCACTCGGGTTCACGCCGTAGAGCAACGCGCCGACGAGTCTTGTCGATCCAAACGCAGCGAGTAACCCGACAATCAATCCGATCGCCGCCAGCTTCATGCCTTGCTTCATGATGAGTTGCACGACTTCGTTACTTTGCGCTCCGAGCGCCATGCGAATGCCGAGCTCACGCGTGCGTTGATTCACCGAGTAAGCCATTACGCCATACACTCCGATGGAAGCGAGCACGAGCGCGAGCAACCCGAGGCTGCCGAGCAGAATCGCGCCCATCCACGACGGCCAAAGCGCAAACGCCATGTGCTCGGCGATCGTTTTTTCATAAATGATCGGAATGCGCGCGTCGATGTTGCGCACGATCCGGTGCGCTTCCGCCAAAATAGGGCCGGGCGCGCGGGCTGTGTGAATGAAAATGGTCAAGCCGCCTTGCGACAATTCGCGCAACGGAACGTAAACCATCGGCGTGGGCGTCTCGCCAAGAGTGACGGCTTTCGCATCACGCGCGATGCCGACCACTTCGACCGGTTCGCTCTTAAAAAAACGGAAGCGCCGGCCAAGCGCATCCTCGCCGGGCCACATTTGCCTGGCCATCGCGTCATTGATGATCGCGACCGGCGGCGAATTTTGGTCGAGATCGCGCTCGGTTAATTTGCGGCCTTTCAAAAGAGAAATGCCGAGTGTGTCGAAGAAACCTGGCGTGATCAGGTTGTAGTTTGCGAATTTGCGATTGATCTCGGCATCGGAATCGCGGCCTTCCACAAAGATCGTGCGGCCTTCGCCGCCGAAACCGAGCGGCATCCACGCGCCGAGATCGGCGCTACGCACCTGCGGGTCGCGGCGGATTTGATCGAGAAGAGCGAAGAGCGTTTGGCGGCCGCGGTCCTTGTCGTAACCGGCCAGATTAACATCGACAGTGAGCAGGGCGAGATTGGTGGTGCGAAATCCGGGATCGATCGCCTGCGCTTTGTGAAATGCTTTCAGGAACAAACCCGAACCAATCAAAAGCAAAAGCGAAACGGCAATCTGCGCGACGACCAAAAGATTACGCAAATTCCAGCGGCCAGCGCCGCTGGCGCTGCTAGTAGCCGCGCGCTCGCGCAATCCGCGTGTGAGATCCCAGCGTGAAGTTTGTAGCGCGGGAGCGAGCCCAAAGATTATTCCGCTGAGCACCGCGAGAGAAAAAGCAAAAAGTAGTACGCGCGCATCGGGTTGCGGATCGAGAACAAGCGGCACGGGCGTGGCCGGCAGTAGCGACAATAAAATATCACCCATCCAATAAGCCAAAACGATGCCGCCGAGGCCGCCGAGCAAGGCGAGCACAACGCTTTCGGTTAGGAGTTGCCTAACAATGCGCCCGCGCCCGGCGCCAAGCGCCAGACGAACGGCCATTTCGCGCTGGCGCGTCGTCGCGCGCGCGAGCAAGAGGTTCGCGACATTCGCGCAGGCGATCAGCAAAATGCTCGCGGCGGCGCAGAGCAGCAGCACCGAGATATCGCGCACGCCATTTTCATTTTCAGGACCGCCGAGTCCCTGGGTCTTCGCGGATTCGAGCGACGCGATCGTAACGGTACGGCCCTTGTTGAAGTCGGGATACGCCTGCTCAAGCTGCCGCGCGATCGTTTTCATTTCCGCTTCGGCTTGCGAAATGGAAACGCCCGGTTTCAAGCGCGCGATCACGTTGAGCATGAGCGCGCGTCGCAACTCGAACCAATCATTGCCGGGTTCGACCCAACCGTGCATCGACATCGGCACCCAAAGATCGGGCGCAACACCAACGTCGGTGCCGGTGAAACGCGGCGGCGCCACGCCGATGATTGTGAAGCTGCGACCGTTCAGCGTGAGCGTGCTGCCGATCAGCATGTCGTCGCCGCCGAGTTTTTTCCAAAACCGATGCGACAAAACTACGACCGGATGGCCGTTCGGTGTGCTGTCTTCCTCCGGCAAAAAACCGCGGCCGCGAAAAAGTGGAACTTCGAGAAGTGAAAAATAATTACCGCTCACCAGCTGCGCGAAAATATTTGTCGTCTCAGAGCCGGTGGTCATTCCCATGGGCGCAAATTGATAGGCCGCCATGCCGGTGAAGGTGGTGTTCTGCTTGGCGTAATCGACAAAATTCAAATAGGAATTCGGTTGCTTTCCATTCCGAGAATCCATCGTGTAAAGCTGGATCACACGGTCCGAATGTCCGATAGGTAGCGGCCGAAGCAGCAGCGTGTTTACGACGCTGAAGATCGTCGTGTTCACACCGATGCCGAGCGCGAGCGCCAAAAATGCGACCACGGAAAATCCGGGACTTTTGATCAACATGCGCACGGCAAAGCGCAAATCGCTGATCATATTAGAACGACTCCTGAATCCTGATGTTTCCGTTGGTCGTCCGAACGCGGATCTCCGAGCTAACTTCCGAACCCACCGTCATCTGCCAGCGATGGTCGTGCTCAGCCAGCGTGTCACTGTTGGTGCCGAAAGTGCTCGCGACTTTTCCGTTCACCGATTCCGCAGCGACGGTAAACGAAGCGTCGCTCGGGATCATTGCGAGAATATTTCCATTCACCACTTCCGCGCCGATGGAACACTTCGTGCGCTCCCACCAGTCGAAAAAAAGATCGAGATTGCCCATGACAACGCTCAGCCGCAGATCGCCAAAGCAATTGTGACTAACAAGGCGGCCGGTCCCAAGTTTTGCACTGACCCCGGGACCGCGCATTCCTTCGACCATCACCTCGCCATTCGTCAGCTCGAGCGATGCGATCCGGCATGTCTGCGGAATTACGAGATTGTAATCCACCGTCCCGGACCGATCGGCAACGCTCCAGCGCTTCGGCTGCGGTGGATAAATTGTGTCGATCTTAGCGGACCCGGTTTGCACGGAGACATGTGCGACAATCCCTTTCAATCGCTGCGCGGAGTACGCCTTTTTGATTGTTTGCACGATCATCTCCGGCCTGTCCGAACCATAAATTCGGATCGATCCATCCAGGTTCCTGATGCTGACGGCCGCATTCGGATCGAGCGGATAAGTTTGTTCCGTGATCTCCTCGAGGATGCCGTCCTCCGCTTTGCCGCAGCCGGAAAGGCCGAGCGCTATCAACGCGATCCAGCCAGGGAACGTTTGGCGCAACACGATTCGCAACATGTCGATCTTAGGCTTCGACAACCCAGCCGTCGCGCAATTGAATGATGCGATTCCCGTAGCCGGCGTTCTTTTCCGAATGCGTCACCTGAATGATGGTCGTGCCTTCGGCGTTTAATTTCTTAAACAACTCCATGATCTCTTCGCCCTGACTCGAATGCAGATTGCCCGTCGGCTCGTCCGCCAGCAAGAGTTTCGGATTCGAAATGATGGCGCGCGCAACGCCGACCAGTTGCTGCTGGCCGCCGGAAAGCTGACGCGGATAAAGGTCGCGCTTGGCCACGATGTTGAAGCGATCCAGCGTGTCTGCCACCATGGCGGCGCGCGTGTTCTTGTCGATCTTGCGGTAGGAAAGCGGAATGTCGAGGTTCTCGTAAACGGTCAGGTCGTCGAGCAAATGGTACTGCTGAAAAACGAAACCGATTTGCTCGTTGCGCAGCGTCGCGCGTTCCTTCGCCTTCAAATGATGCACCGCCGTCTCGTTAAAAAAATATTCGCCGCTCCAACCGTGGTCGTGCATTCCGAGCACGTGGAGCAGCGAAGACTTCCCCGCGCCCGACGGACCCATGATCGAGACAAATTCGCCTTCCGCTATGTCGATGTTGATGTCGCGCAAAACGTAAAAGAATTTTCCTTTTGCGAGCGGATGACAGCGTTCGACGTGTTTGAGTTCAATCATGATTCAGGCATTCAATCTTTACGTGCGCGAGAGAGCAATCACCGGGTCGAGTTTCGCGGCGCGCCGAGCGGGCAGATAACAGGCGAGAAAAGCAACGACGCTGAGCAGAAACGAAATCGCAAGATACGTCGCCGGATCATCCGGGCGCACGCTGAAGAGCAAACTCGCCATGACGCGGGTGAGCCCGAATGCGCCGACCAGTCCGACGACGACACCGATTGCGGCCAGCGTCATTCCCTGCCTAATGACTAGTCGAAGCACGTCGCTTTTCTGCGCACCGAGCGCCATGCGAATGCCGATTTCATGGGTGCGTTGCGTGACGGAGTAAGCCATGACGCCGTAAATGCCGACCGCCGCGAGCAGCAGGGCCGCGATGGCGAAAACGGTGAAGAGCTGCATGGAAAGACGCTGCGCGCCGATCGAATTCACGACCACGTCGCTCATGGTGCGGACGTTGTAGACCGGTTGATCCTTATCGAGCACCTGTACTTCGCGCCGCACTGTGTTTGCGAACGCGGCCGGATCCCCGGCGGTGCGAATGACCAGGGCCATGAAATTCCAGGCGTTGTCCTGTGCGTGCGGAACGTAAATCTGCGCGTCACCTTGCTGAAGGAGCGATGAGGTGCGCGTGTCGCCAACCACGCCGACGATTTCACGAGGGAATTTTTCGTCGCGCCAGATCGTCAGCCGTTTGCCGAGCGCATTCTGCGGCGAACTGAAATAACGTTTCGCGACCGATTCATTCACGATCACGGCCTTGGGTGTGTCTGCCATGTCACGCGTGTCGAAAAACCGGCCGACGATCAGCGGAATTTGCAGGGCGCGAAAATAATCGCCGGTGATGGTGGAGAAGCTGCCGTTAATTGATTCATCGACAGTGAGCGGACGACCTTCCGGAATGAAGGCGCGACCGATATTGTAGTTGCTCGCGCTGAGCGGGAGATTGATTCCACCACCCACCGCCTCGACGCCGGGCAACGCCTGCAAACGTTGCGCGAGCTGACGGAAAAATTCCGGTCGCTGCTCACCCTTGTATTTCGCGCTCGGCAACGAGAGCGACGTGATCAGAACATGTCCGGGATTGAAACCGGGCCGCACTTCCTGCAGGCGAATGAAGCTCTTAATCAATAAACCGGCACCGACCAGGAGGACGAGCGAAAGCGCGACTTCACCGATGAGAAGAAGGTTGCGCGCGCTGGTGCGGCGATTTCCTTCGCCGGTGCGTCCGCCTTCCTTGAGCGAACTGCTCACGTCGAGCTTCGAAGCGTGCAACGCCGGGACGAGTCCGAAGACGAATCCAGTCAGCGCGGAAACGCCGATGGCAAAAACGAGAACACGATAATCGATTCCGATGTGATCGACGCGCGGCGCGCCTTCCGGCAAAAGCGAGCGGAGCAGATCAGTCAGCCAAACACTGAAGAGCAAACCAAGCGTGCCGCCGATCGCGGAAAGCAAAACGCTTTCGGTCAGCATTTGCCTAACGAGTCGTGAACGGCTCGCGCCCATGGCAGCGCGGATGGCGACTTCCTTTTGCCGGCCGCTGGCGCGCGCAAGAAGAAGATTAGCCACGTTCGCACAGGCGATGAGCAGGACGAATCCGACCGCACCGAGTAACGCGAGCAATGCCGGACGCGCTTCGCGCACGAGTCGATCGCGCAAGATGGAAACGCGCGTGTCCCAGCCTTTGTTGGTGTCGGGAAATTCCAGCGCGAGACGCGCATTAACGGCGCTGATCTGCGCCTGCGCGCGTGTGAGATCGATGCCGTTTTGCAAACGCGCGATGGCGGAGACGGAACGATTGTCGCGCGGCTCTTCGGCAGGATTAAGTGCGGAGGTTGTCCAGACTTGCGATTGTTCGGGAAAATCAAAACCCGGCGCCATCACGCCAATGACCGTGACCAACCGTGCGCTCAGCGAAATTTGTTTGCCGATGATGTTGGGATCGGAACCAAAGCGACGTTTCCAAAGTCCATCACTGATGATCGCGACGCTGATATGGTTCGGCTGATCTTCTTCCGCGCGGAAAACGCGACCGAGCGCGGGCTGCACGCCGAGAACAGAGAAGAAATTACTCGTGATCCCGGCGCGCGGGACGCGCTCCGGCTCGGCGTTATCGGCGGCGAGATTGGCGTTACCCGTGTAATAGGCGGCGGTGGCGGTGAAGAGATCGGATTGCTTTGACCATTCGACGAAGTCCGGAAATGAGATGTTGCTGTCGATCACGCCCTGGCCGGGATTCACGCCTTCGAAGGAAACAATGCGATTTGAATCAGGATACGGCAGCGGGCGGAGCAGGATGCCGTTGACCAGACTGAAGATGGCGGTGTTCGCGCCGATGCCGAGCGCTAGCGCAGTGACTGCGACGGCGGTAAAGCCGCGATGCTTTAGCAGCATGCGCAAACCGTAACAAATGTCGTGGAGAAGCGTGTTCATGAGATTCAGTTCACGTGCGTAAGCGCAATCATCGGATCGGCGCGCGTGGCGCGCACGGCCGGGATGTAACTGGCCGCAAGCGCAATCGCAGCCAGCGTCACCGTGACAATGCCGAAAGTGGTCGGATCAAACGCGCCGACGTCGTAGAGCATCGCTGACAAGAGGCGCGTGGAGAAAAATGCGAGAAGCAGTCCGAGCGCGGTGCCGATGCCGACCAGTTTCAAAGCGTGGCCGACGACGAGTCGCAACACATCGCCGCGTTGCGCTCCCAATGCCATGCGGACGCCGATCTCGTGCGTGCGTTGCAACACCAGATAAGAAATGACGCCGTAAATGCCGACGGCGGCGAGCAACAATGCAACACCAGCGAAAACTCCGAGGAGCACAACCGATAACCGGCGCGGCGCAATCGAATCGGCGATGACTTGATCGAGCGTGCGTACGTTCGCAATCGGCTGTTCGGGGTCGAATGCTGAAACTTCGCGGCGTATCATCGGAACAAGCACGCTCGGATTTTGCGTCGAACGCACCGTCAAAATCATTTCGCGATACGGCGATTGCGGATGAGAGACATATTGCTCGGGGTTCGGATCGACATCGAGTCCGCGGTGTTTGATGTCGCCGATGATCCCAACAACGGTCACCCATTTCGGTTTGCTTTCATCGTAGGCGATGCGCTTGCCGAGCGCTTCCTCGTTCGGCCAATATTTTTTGGCGAACGCTTGATTGATGATGACTACGCCGGGCGCCTCCGCGTTGTCCGCATCATTAAAAAATCGGCCTCGCAACAAAGGCGTTTGCAGCACGCGAAAATAATCCGACGTGACGACGCGAATTTCTTCGTCTGGATAAACACCGCGCTGCTGCAGTTGCCGGCCTTCGATCACAAAGGAGCTGTCACTGTTCGACCCGCTCAACGGCAAAATCGACGTAAGCGCGGCATGTTCGACGCCGGGAATCGTCTGAATTCGCCGAATCAGCTCCGCGTAAAAATCAATCACCGGTTTGCCGCGCGGATATTTTACCTGCGGCAGCGCCAACTCCATCGTCACGACATTATGCGAATTGAAACCGGCGCCCGCGTTCTGCAATCGCACAAAACTTTTCATGAGCAAGCCGGCGCTGATCAGCAATACCAGCGCGAGTGAAACTTCCGCGACGACGAGCGCGTTGCGCACAAAATTGCGCCGCGCTCCTGATGTCGATCCACGGCCGCCCTCTTTTAATGCTTCGGTCAATTCCGGTTTAGCACTCGCCATTGCCGGCAATAAACCGAACAAAATCCCGGTACCGACCGAGACAACCAGCGTCATCGCCATGACCGTAAGATCGAGATTAACTTCGTGCAGACGCGGCACGGTTTGCGTGCCAAAAGCACGCAGAAGGTCGAGTCCCCACACTGCCAGCAGAATGCCGGCGGCGCCGCCAAGCAAAGCGAGCAACACGCTTTCGGTGAGTAATTGGCGCAACAAACGAAGCGGACTTGCGCCGAGCGCAATGCGGATGGCGAGCTCGCGTTCACGCGCGCCGGCGCGCGCGAGCATCATGGTCGCGAGATTGGCGCACGCGATCAGCAACACGAGCGAGACCGCGCCCATCAGGATGAACAAACCTTTGCGCATTCCGCCGACGACCTGGTCCTGCAACGCGTAAAGTTTTCCATCAAATCCGGTGTCGGCGCTGTAGTTATCAGGAAATTGCCGCTTCCATTGCGCGACGAGCGTGTCGACTTCGGCCTGCGCCTGCATGCGCGAAACGCCGTCGCGCAATCGCGCAATGATTCCGTAACTGCGCGATCCGCGCGATTTCAATTCGTTCTCGGTAAACGCGATCGGCTTCCAGATATCGGCGCGCTCGGCGAATTGTCCGCCTTGGATGTTAAAGAGCGGGAGCGGAAATTCGAAACTGGCCGGCATAATGCCGATGACCGTGAAGCTGCGGCCGTTTATTAAGAGCTTGTTGCCGACGAGCGCTGGATCGGAATTAAAGCGGCGCTGCCACAATCGCGCACTGATCACGACGACGTCATCGTGGCCGGCGCCAAATTCACTCGCCACAAATGTCCGGCCGCGCGTCGGTTGAATTCCAAGCACGTCGAACAAACTCGGCGAAACGACCGCACCCTGGATGCGTTCCGGATTTCCACCAGCGCTGAGATTGAAGCTTTCGTAATTAAACCCCGCCATCCGGTCGAAACTGTGAATTTGTTTTTCGTATTCGAGATATTCCGGCGCCGAAACGGGAATGCGGTCGAGACCTTGCGCGCGAAATTGTTCCCAAAGCAAAACAAGATTCTGCGGGGCGCGATACGGCAACGGACGGATAAGTAAGGCGTTGACCAAGCTAAGCACGGCGCTATTGGCGCCGATCCCAAGTGCCAGCGTAATGACTGCCAGAACGGTGAATGCCGGATTCTTGATCAGAATCCGAAACGCAAATCGAATTTCCTTAAGCATACCTTAGACCTTAGCTAAGTCTAAGGTATCGCTAAGCCGCGATGCGGTCTTCCACGACACGCCCGTCGAAGAGATGCACCGTGCGATCGGCATGCTGAGCAAACCGCGCGTCGTGCGTGACCATGCAGATGGTTGCGCCGGCCGCGTGCAATTCCTTCAACAGGTCCATGACCGCTTCGCCATTTTTTGAATCCAGATTTCCGGTCGGCTCGTCCGCCAGCAAAATGGCGGGCTTTCCAGCGAGGGCACGCGCCACCGCGACACGTTGCTGTTGGCCGCCAGAGAGCTGGCTCGGCAAATGTTTGGCACGATGTCCCATGCCGACGCGTTCGAGGGCTTCGGTCACGAAACCACGGCGTTCGCTCGAGCCCATTCCGCGATAGGTCAGCGGCAGCTCGACGTTTTCGTAAACGGTCAGATCACCGATCAAATTAAAACTTTGAAAAATGAACCCGATCTCGCGATTGCGAATGCGCGCACGTTCCGGAAACGAAAGATTGGCCACCTCGCCGCCTTTCAAGGAATAACTTCCGTCCGAAGGCGTATCGAGCAGACCCAAGATCGACAATAAGGTGGATTTCCCGCAGCCGGAAGGTCCGGCGATGGAAACATATTCGCCCGTCCGAATGTCGAGATGAATTCCGGAGAGCGCGTGCGTCTCCACTTCGTCCGTCAGGAAAACTTTCGTGACGCCTTGGAGCTGAATGAGTGTGGGTGATCCATTTTTCATGGCGCGAGTGGTGGGTTGAGTGGTCGTTTCTGCTTGCGGGTTTGTCATGTGGGTTGGGTTAGTTAAGGCGAATTCGGTCGTGCGCATCCCATGCGCTTGTGTCGGAGAGAATCACTTGGTCGCCCGGTTGCAGGCCGCTCAAAATCTCGATCGTGTTGACCGAGCTTTTACCCAGCTTTACCGGCGTGCGCACAGCATCGGAGCTGCCGTTTACTAGTTTGAAAATTCCAACGGTGTTGTTTTCCTGGCCAAACGCGGGCCGGCCGACATAGATAACATTGTCGAGCCGCTCCAGCTCGATCGTGCCATCGACACTCAAATCCGGGCGCGCGCCTTTCGGCAATTCTCCATCAATCGCAACATCGACAGTTACCGTCCCTTGCTCGACCGCGGGATCGACGCGCATGACATGGCCATTCACAATTCCGTTGCGCGTATCGATGCTCGCTTTCTGATCGATCAAAATATCTTTGGCCTGCGTCTCGGCGATTTTGACCTGCGCTTTTAATTTCGTGGGATCAGCCACACGCGCCAGATTCGCGCCGCCTTTGATAAGTTGCCCGACGTCCACCGGCAATTGTTGCAACACCCCGGACATTCCAGCTTTTACATGGAGCGCTTCGACCTGATCCAACTTTAGTTTCGCCAGTTGCTTCGCCTGATCGACCGCGGCCTGTTTCGAAGCGATCTGCGGCTCGATCGAATCACGCGAGAAAGCGAGCCGCTTGTTCTCGATTTCATCGCGAGTGGCGAGATCGGCTTCTTTTATTTTCGATGTCTTGTAAACGAGATCGGCAACCAACCCGTTTTTGGCCAATTGTTCGTTCGTCTGTTTCTCCATCTTCGCCTGTTCGTACTCGGAATGAACCTTGGCCGTCGTCGACTCCTGATCGAGAAGCTCTCGCTGCAAAGTCGCGCGCAATGTCGTGAGCTCAGCTTCTTCCGCGCTGGCTTTCGATTCGGCGTCATGGGCCGACTGTTCAAGTTCTGGGCTGCTCATCTCCAAAATCACGGTATCGGGTTGCACAGACGTACCCGGCCTAACGACAATTTTTTCCACGCGACCATCTGTGTTCGCCGGAATCCAGCGAATCTCTTCCGGAACGAGCGTTCCCAAACCCCGGACTTGTCGCACCATCGGCCCGCGTTTCACCGTGTCGATCCAAACCGCGGAGCGGTCCACGCTCGGCACGGCTGGTTTCAAACGCGAAAGCGCGACCGTCAAAACGATGACGCCGAGCACTGAGCCCGCCACGATCATGATGCGGCGCTTCTTTTTTTTGCGGGCAACGTCTGGGCGCGGAATGTCCATCGTGGAACTGCTCGGTGTGAAACCGGACGGCCGCACGATAACCTCATCCGCTTTTACTTCCGAGCCTGGTCGCATCTTTTTTGGTTCCCGAATTAAGCAGCACCGATCGCGTGAATGAAATCGGCCAGCGCGCGCACGCTGCTGATGATCGGTAGGGCCGACGTCAAGATAATGAGCGAGAAAAAAACTGCTTCGCTCACGAAATCCTGGCGCGCTTCGCTTTTGAAATAATCGCCGCTGATCGCGCGAAAGGAAATCGCACCGTTGCCGCAATGCCTTCCGAAATCGCTCAGCTCCGCGCAGTGGTAGCTGTAGTCAGTTCTCGGAAACGTTCTGTTTCCGCGCTGATTTAAATCTTGGATCTGCAATGTTGGTTTCATAATTTTGTCTTTCCAGTGAGATGCATTTCGAACGTCACTGGATTCAAATTTGTTTGTCGTCGCCGGTGCTATTGCAATGCGCGTGCCAACACTTTCGACAAAGTCTCAAGCCTAAGATCGACAATCACTTAAAGATCGACATAAAAAATCCGGACCGCGTGAAAAACCCCGAATGTGGGATTGCGCCGTCCCGCTTTCGGGACACAACTTTCGTCGCCGTTTAGCGCGGCAATCGCAGCAACGCTTCGCTTCCGGAACGGTTCGCGCGATTGGACAGCGTGAGCGAACCGCCGTGCGCTTCCGCGATTTGTCGACTCAACGCGAGACCAATTCCAGAGCCGCCGGGCTTCGTCGTGAAGAAGGGCACGAACAAGTTAGTCGCGTTCATAATTCCCGCTCCTTCATCCTGCACGAATACTTCCACGCACTCGCCCGCTTCGCGCCAGCCGATGTAAACGTTCCCACCCGTTTCGAGCGAGGCGTCGACCGCGTTGTGCAAAATATTAATGAGCAACTGTTCGATCTGCGCGCCGTCCGCGCGCACCGAAACTTCCGGCCCGGATTCCACGCGCACCGGCAGCCGCGTCTCGAGACTGGCGGCGCGCCGAATAATTTCGCCAAGATCGACATTCTCTTTTTGCGGCGGCGGAAGTTTCGCAAGCTGCGCATACGCTTGCATGAATCGGCTGAGCGATTCGGCGCGCGCCGCGATCACAGTCAAACCGCTGCGTGCGTCGTCGCGCCAATCCGGCGGCGGCGGGTCGCGCCGGATCAAAGTTTCCAAACTACCCGCGATCGATTTAATCGGCGCGAGTGAATTATTCATTTCGTGACCGAGCACGCGCACCAGTCGTTGCCAGGCATTTCGCTCTTCTTCGCGCAACGTGCGGCTGAGATCGGTCAACACGACCAGCTCATGCGGCAGACCGTGTTCGCGAAACGAACTTCGGCGCACACCCCACCGGCCAAACCCGCCCGGGAACGCCAATGTCAACGGCGTATCCTGGTCCGCGTCCAAACAAATTTGCAAACCAAGTTCGCTCGCGCGGCGTCCGAGCAATTTGTCCATCGGTTTGCGCAAAAGATTTTCGCCGGCGCGATTGACCAGGCGCAATCGTCGCTCCGGATCGAAAGTAAAAATGGCAACGTCGATCTCCGCCATGATCGTGCGTAGCAACGCGGTCGCTTCAAAAGCGCCGACGCGTTGCAAGCGCAACGTTTCGCCCAGTTCGTTAATTTCGAGAAGCACTTCGCCGAGCGCGTCATTTTCGCGGGCGCCGCGCGCGCGGATGGAGTAATCACCTTCGCGCAAAGCGGCCAGCAGGTTGGCCATCGTTTGCAGCGGGCGCACCACGTGTTCGCGCGCGCTCATCACAAAACCGAGCGCGCAGGCGGCGAAGAGAAGAATGAGCGTCCACTGAACTTTCGGGCTGTAATCGCCGAACCAAAGCATGGCCAGCGCGACGATGATCGCGGGCGCGCCCGTGCCGAACGCAAGCCAGGTCAATCGGCCTTCGTGCGAAAAACGATGCCGCGATTTAGGCGTCCGCTTCATCTGCGATTATTTTTCGCGGGATATGTCGATCTTACAATCCGTAGTGCTGCAATCGCCGGTAAAATGCACTGCGACTCAGGCCCAGCGCTTCCGCCGCGCGTCGAGCATTTCCATCGAAGCGGGCCAGCGCCTTCTTAATCAAAAATGCTTCCACTTCTTCCAAACTCATTTCTTCCAAGGGCCGCGCGCCTTCGCGACTGCCACTCGTTAGGCCAAGATCGTTCGGTTTAATCTGTGGTCCGGGCGTCATGAGCACTGCGCGCTCGATCACGTGATCGAGCTCGCGCACGTTCCCGGGAAATGTGTGTTGCATGAGCGCATCGCGCGCCGCTTCATCAAAGGCGACCAGGTTTTTTCGGTAACGCGCCGCATGTTGTCGCAGGAAACTATTCGCCAGCGGCATGATGTCTTCGCGCCGTTCGCGCAACGGCGGCAGCGGAATTTCGATCGTGTTCAAACGAAAAAGCAGGTCCTGCCGAAACTTTCCCGCGGCCGCTTCATCGATCAGGTTCGCGTTCGTCGCCGAAATGATGCGCACGTTTGCGTGCAAAGTTTTCGATGATCCAACGCGCTCGAATTCGCCAGTCTCGATCACGCGCAGCAATTTCGCCTGCTGATTGATCGGGATGTTCGCGATCTCGTCCATGAAAAGTGTGCTTTCATCGGCGAGCTCGAATCGTCCCGCCCGATCCGTTTTCGCATCGGTGAACGCGCCTTTGACGTGGCCGAACAACTCGCTTTCAAACACGCCTTCGGAAAGTCCGCCCATGTTTACCGTGATCATGGAATGCGAACTTCTCGGCGAGAGCGCATGCAGCGCCTGCGCGACTAATCCTTTGCCCGTGCCATTTTCGCCGGTGATCAGCACGTTCGCTTCCGAAGGCGCGACGCGTGAAATCAATTCCATGACCGGACGCATGCGCGGGGATTCCGCAATGATGTTCGGCGCATTCCCGCGCAGAAGTAAATTGGCGGCTTCCAGCCGTCGACCTTTGCGCAACGCTCCCGCGAGCTCAGTTTGCGTGCGAACAATGGTCAGCAATCGTTCATTTTCCCACGGCTTCGGCACAAAATCGCGCGCGCCGCGTTTCATTGCTTCGACCGCAAGATCGATCGTCGCCCACGCCGTCATGACCACGATCGGCAGCGTGTTGTCGAGCGCCTGTATGCGCGGAATGACTTCCAATCCTTCCTGACCGGAAGTCGTGTCGCGCGTATAATTCAGATCCATCATGAGCAGCGCGTAATCTTTTTTTTCCAATGCGCTGAAAATTCCGGCGAGTGACGTGACCGTGTCGGTTTGATGACCTTCGCCCTTCAACAAAATGCGAAGCGCTTCGAGAACGTCGCGCTGATCATCGGCGATGAGAATCCGGCTCACGCGTTAACTCTCAACCGCGTTTCGGTCGCGATGTCAATTGCGCGAGCGAATCAAACCCACAAGGTCCGATCGAAAGTGCGGTACTGAATCGCTTCGCTCACATGGTCGGGGGATATGTCGATCTTGTCGTCGAGATCGGCGATGGTGCGCGCGACTTTTAAAATGCGATCGTAAGCGCGCGCGCTCAAGTTCAGCTCGGTCATCGCGACGCGCACCAGTTCATTCGAGTCGGCATCGAGCTTGCAATATTGTTTGAGCTGACGCGTTCCCATGCGCGCATTGCAATTTGTTTTCGCATCTTTTTTGAAGCGCGCCTGCTGACGTTCGCGCGCCGCCATCACCCGCACGCGGATCGCTTCCGAGTTTTCTTCGGCGCGCTCACTCGAGATATCGCGGTATTCCACCGACGGCACTTCGATGTGCAGATCGATCCGGTCGAGCAACGGACCGGAAATTCGTTGACGATAACGCTGCACCTGAATCGGCCCGCAGCGGCATTCGCGTTTCAAATCGCCAAAATATCCGCACGGACACGGATTCATGGCGGCGACGAGCATGAATTCGGATGGAAACGTCACGCTGCCGGCCGCGCGCGAGACAGTCACTTTGCCGTCCTCGAGCGGTTGGCGCATCACTTCCAATGTCGATCTTCGAAACTCGGGAAGCTCATCGAGAAACAAAACGCCATTGTGCGCGATGCTCACTTCACCCGGCGCCGGAATGGCCGAACCGCCGAGAAGACCAACATCAGAAATAGTGTGATGCGGCGAACGAAAGGGACGCGTCGCGACAAACGATTGCTCGCTGCTGAGCAATCCGGCAATGCTGTGAATCTTCGTCGTTTCGATCGCTTCCTCGAGCGACATCGGCGGAATAATCGTGGCGATGCGCTTCGATAACATCGATTTGCCGGAGCCGGGCGGGCCGATCATGAGAATGTTATGACCGCCGGCGACCGCGACTTCGATGGCGCGTTTGACGTGGCCCTGGCCTTTCACATCGGCAAAATCGACATCATAACTTTGATGCGTGGCGAAAAACGAAGTGAGATCGGCACGCGTCGGTTGCAACGGAGTTTCGCCGCGCAGAAACGAAAACGTCTGCCGCAAATTCTGCACGCCGTATATGTCGATCTTGTCGACCATGGCGGCTTCGCGCGCGTTGGCTTCCGGAACGAAAAGCGCGCGCTTGCCGCGTCGTCGCGCTTCAATCGCCACTGGCAGCACACCTTTGACCGGACGAACGGTTCCATCGAGCGCGAGTTCGCCGACGAATGAAAAATGTTCGAGCGCATCGGTGTCGATTTCTTCGCTTACCGCGATCATTCCGAGCGCGATGGGCAGGTCGAAGCTCGGTCCTTCCTTCTTAATGTCGGCGGGCGCGAGATTGATCGTGGTCCTTCCGCGCGGCCAAAAATATCCGCTGTTGCTAATTGCGGTCGTGACGCGATCACGACTTTCTTTCACCGCCGTGTCCGGCAAACCGACGATCACGATGTTCGGATTTCCGCCGACGGCGTTGACTTCGATTTCAACTTCGTAAGCATCGACGCCGTAAACAGCCGCCGAATAAATCTTCGCCAACATTCGCTCACCTTGGCAAACATCGACGGAGAGGAAAAGGCTCGAAACTTACCCCGGGCTCGAAATTTTTTGCGCGATGAGCCGATAAAATAGGCACAAAATGCGGGTTGTTTGCGCGCCTTAAAAAAGATTTGAACAACGGGCATCCAGAAGCTGTCAGAGATGCGAATATTTAACCTTGTTAAATAGTTCCGAGAATGTTACAAAGCGGTATCGATACGACTCCAGATACCCCCATTACTGGACATTTGCGGACGCGTCCCCCCTACACCTTGCATGAAAAGTTATATGGCTGCTGAAGATAGCGATACCGGAATTAAGATTTACCTGCGCGAGATCGGGCAGATCCCATTGCTCACTCCGCTCCAGGAAATTGAGCTCGCCGCGAAGATCAAAAAGGGCGATCGCGAAGCGCGTGCGCTCATGATTCGCTCGAACCTGCGATTGGTCGTGAAGATTGCGCATGACTACGCGAACCTGGGCCTGCCGCTGCTCGATCTAATTTCGGAAGGCAACATCGGATTAATGAAAGCGGTCGAGCGTTTCGATCCGGCGAAGGGCGGCAAGCTCAGCACGTACGCCGCGTGGTGGATCAAACAATCGATCAAGCGCGCGCTCGCGAATCAATCGAAGACAATTCGATTGCCCGTACATCTCGTCGATAAAATTTCGAAGATGCGCCGCGTCTCTTTGCAAATGAGCGAAGAGCTGGGCCGCGAACCAACGGATGACGAGCTCGGCGAAGAGATCGGCATCGCCAGCGGAAAAGTTTCGCAGTTGAAGACCGTGTCGATTCGGCCGGCGTCACTCGATGCGCCGATCAGCGACGATGACTCGACTGAGTTCGGCGAAATTGTGGGCGACGAAGAAGCACAAACGCCGTTCGAACTGTTGCGCGACAAAAATCTGCGCAACGAAGTCGGCGGTTTGCTCGACGTGTTGGACGATCGCGAGCGCAAAATCATCTTCTCGCGCTTTGGACTCGATGGCGGGAAGCCGAAGACGCTCGAGGAAGTCGGGAAGAAATTTGGCGTAACCCGCGAGCGCATTCGCCAGTTGCAAAATATTGCTCTTTCGAAACTGCGCCGCGCGCTCAGCAAAAAAGAGCGCCCGGTCGATGTCGAGCTTCCGGTCGAAGCTTAACCCAAGATCGACATAAACTTTACGAACGCGCGGAAGGCGACTTCCGCGCGTTTTGTTTTTCCGACGCGCCCGCGCGCTTCGAAATCTTATCGGTCGCGCCCTTCGCTTGCCGCAATTGCACGCAATCGACCAGCGCATCGCGCGCACGCACATCGCTGATGATGACAAGATTGTCACCGGCTTCCGTGCAGCGGTTGTCGCGCAAATATTTTTCGGCGGCGTCGATCGTGGCATTGGGATCGTCCGTAAACTCGAGATGAATGGGACGCGTTCCCCAACAGAGCGCGAGCTGACGCTGCACTTCTTCGCTCGGCGTAAAAGCAAAAATAGGCGCGTGTTCCGGGCGAAGATTGGAAACATTCCGCGCCATCGTGCCGTGTCGCGTGAACACGATCAGCTTCGCATTCGGGAGTGAGTTCGCGAGAACGACGGCCGACGCGACCGTTTTCTGGCGATTGTCCTCGAGAATGGCATCCTTTGCGTAACCCGCGCCGCCGCTGCGTTCGATGCGAAGCGCGACGCGGTTTAGCACTTTCACGCATTCCACCGGATAACGGCCCATGGAAGTTTCGCCGCTCAACATGATCGCGTCCGCCTGTTCGAAGACGGCGTTGGCCACGTCCGTAATTTCGGCGCGGGTCGGCACCGGATTTTTAATCATCGATTCGAGCAAATGCGTCGCGACGATGACTGGTTTGCCCAGGCGCAAACTGCGCCGCACGATCTTGCGCTGAATGATGGGCAATTCTTCCATCGGACATTCGATCCCGAGATCGCCGCGCGCGATCATGACGGCGTCCGCCGCCGCGATCATTTCGTCGATCTGACGAACGGCGGATTGATCTTCGATCTTGGCGACGACGAGCGCGTTGCTTTTTTTCTTCACCAGCACGCTGCGCAATTCATCGAGATCGCTTTTCTGTCGCGCAAAACTCAGCGCGACAAGATCGACATGCAGCTCGGCGCCGAGAGCCACATCGCGAAGATCTTTTTCCGTTAGCGGCGGCAGGTTCACGCGCACGCCGGGCAGATTAATGTGCCGCCGCGAGCCGAGCGTGCCCGGCGTCATCACCTTGCAACGAATGCGATTTTTGCGCTTTTCCAACACACGCAGCTGCATCACGCCGTTATCGACCAGGACCGTGTCGCCGACCGAAATATCGTCGATCAAGCCATCGTAATTTGCGTTCACCGAATACTCTTCTTCGCTTTTCGCGCCGCGAACGGTGAATTCGAGAACGTCGCCCACTTTTAATTTCAAATTCGTTTTCAAATCGCCGGTACGAATGGCCGGCCCTTGCGTATCGAGAAGAATCGCGACTGGGCGCCCGAGCTCATTCGCAATCTCGCGCACGCGCGGCACGATCGCGCGCACCCATGAATGTTCCGCGTGGCTCATGTTCAGCCGAAAAATGTCTGCGCCTTCCGCGATTAATCGGCGCAGCGTTTCGGGCTTTTCGGTGGCCGGCCCGAGTGTGCAGATGATCTTTGTCTTCCGCATCGCGTCGAGAATGAGAGTTGCCTCGCCAAATGCAAGGCGGCTTTATCGCGCAAAAAAAACGCGGCGCGCCAGTCAAGACGCGCCGCGTCGCAATCAAACAACAATGTAATTATTTCAACTTGCTCTGCGTTTCCTGAGCGAGTTTGAGATGTTTCTGCACCATCTTCGAGCCCTTCTCGGCGAATTTCTTCACGTCAGGATCGGTGGCGTCTTTGGCTGCGCCTTGGAATTCAGCCAGATCCTTTTGGTGATCTTTGATCATCTCGGCCATGTATTCTTTGTCAAAGTTGGCGCCCATCTTTGCCATTTTTGACTTTGCCGCAGACAATTTGACTCCCTTTTTCGCGGCGAGAGCCATTAGCTCGTTGTTCGCGTTGCCGTGCTCGGCCACCATGCGCGCGCCGAATTTTTTCACGCCATCGCTTTGACCCTTGGCCTGCGCCATCTTGCCCATTTCAACTTCTGCCATTCCGCCTTTCGCGGCATTTTGCATGAAGGTTTTGTCTTTGGCGCTGAGCGCAGTCGCTGTGGTCTTGGCGGCGCTATCGGTCTTTTTCGCTTCGGCTTTCGGAGCCGCGCCTTTTGGAGCCGCAGCTTTTGCCGCTGGTTGAGCGTCGGGATTTTGAGTTTCCGCCGCGGCCAATCCTGCGACACAAAGCGACAAGGCGACTCCGGCCACTGCCAGCCGGGAGATTATAGTGAATTTGTTTTTCATAAGTTTATTAGGTTGAGGCCGGATTGTCCGGCACTTTGAGATTCGCACGCTCGCACGTGTGTGGACGTGGTCAATCGGTTAAACCGCAGGCCCACACGGAATTGTCGATCTTAACCTTGGGACGATGACTGCCGCTCGTATGACCGCTCCACGCGCGTGGCGACATCGCGATAACCATAATCGACTTCGTAAATTTGTTTCATGCACGCGATCGCTTTCTCGGCATCGCCCATCTGCTCGTAAACAAGGCCGAGATTATAAACGATTTCCTTTTTCATCGCGTCCATCGACAAGATTTCCTTGGCCGCTTCTTCCAATTGCTTCGCGGCCAGGTCGAGCATGCCGAGCTCGCGATAGCATCGGCCGAGCAGATTCATCGCTTTAAGGCGTGCGCTCGGATTCTGCCGGGCGCGCTGCAATTCCGGGAGCGCTTCCCGAAATTTCCCGGCCTCGACCAAAATTTGGCCGAGCTCGAAGCGAAGCTGCAAGTCGGTCGGGTTGCGCTCGGCGCGCGCGCGCGCGTCCTGAATGACAACATCGGCCCGCTCGGTTTTCGCTTTGCGCAGCGCTTCCGATCTCGCGGCATGCTGCGGATCGCTTGTCTCACGGCTTGCGAGAAATTCCTCGTGCTCGGCGATTTCGCGCTCCGAGCGTTTCATTTTCAAATCGGAAACTTTTCGCACCAAGCCGGCGTCGCTCTTGTTCGTAAGATCGACAGCGTATTGATAGAAAACGACCGCGTTCTCGAAGTCGCCTTTTTGTTCGTGGAGCGCGCCGAGACGCCGCGCGTGATCCACGCTCTTCGGCTCCGCTTGATGGCGCGCATGCGTCTCGGCGATTTGTCGATCTAACGACTCGTCGCTCAAAGCCGCCCTGCCTTCTTGCTCGAGCGAAACGGCCAGCTCTTTGTCTTTGATCAAATCGCGATAGCTTCCGGCTTGCGTCCAGCCACCGGTCTGCATCGACGCGCGCGCCGACGCATCTTTCCCCTGGCGCAACGCCTCCGCGTCGACTGGATCGATTTCGGTGATGCGATTATAAACTTCGACCTCCTTGTCGCTTTGCCCGAGCTGATGATGCAAACGGCCGAGGGCGTGCAGGACCTTGGTGTCGCGCGGGTTTTCTTCGAGCAAAGTTTCCAGCGCGAACACGCCGATCTCCGGCCAGCCCGCCGCGACCGCCGCGTCTTTTAAGAGCAGGTTCGCCTGCCGATTATACGGCTCTTCTTCCAAAACTTTCTCGATCATCTCGACGGCGCGCGGCGGATCCTTTTTCATTTCGCGTTGCGCTTTCATCACTGCGAGCGCGGCGGTCGAGATGTTGAAGAAGCTTTTTTTAGCGGCTTTGAGCTTGGTCACTTCCGTGCGACGAAGCAGCTGCCGGCCGGTCAAAAACTCCGGCTCTTGTTTTAAAACGCTTTGCAGCAGCGAGATCGCGTAACCGAAATTGCGCAGCTCGATCGCGGCAATCGCTTTCAGCCAATGAGCGCGTTGCGTTTCGCTCAACTCTTTCTCGGTCTTAATGGCCATCGTGCAGCATATTGTATCACAACAAATCCATCTGCGGCTTCTCGCTTTTTGCCACGCTCCTTGTCGATCTTCGCTTCTTGGTGGGCGGCTGATGTTCGACCGCGCCATTCGGTTTTTCCAGATGCGCGAGAATGTCTTTCGCGCGATCCAAAATCTCTTTCGGCAAACCGGCCAATCGCGCCACATGAATGCCGTAACTCTTGTCCGCGCCACCCGGCACGATCTTGCGCAGAAAAATGATCTGCTCGTTCCATTCGCGCACCGCCACGTTGAAATTGCAAACGCCGGCGCGCTCGTCCGCCAATTTCGTCAGCTCGTGATAATGCGTGGCGAACAGTGTGCGCGCTTTGATTTTGTCATGCAAAAATTCCGCGACACTCCAGGCGATTGATAACCCGTCGTATGTCGATGTTCCGCGCCCGATCTCATCGAGAATGACGAGACTGCGCTCGGTCGCGTTGTTCACGATGTTGGCCGTCTCATTCATTTCGACCATGAACGTCGATTGCCCGCGCGAAAGGTCGTCATTTGCGCCGACCCGCGTGAAAATGCGATCGACCAATCCGATCTCGGCGCTCGCCGCCGGAACAAAACTTCCGATCTGCGCCATCAGCACAATGAGCGCGACCTGCCGGATGTATGTCGATTTTCCAGCCATGTTTGGTCCGGTGATGATGGCTAGTCGCATTTTGCCGTCGAGCGACGTGTCGTTAGGCACAAACTTTTCCTCGGCCAGATTTTGATCGAGCACCGGATGGCGGCCGTCATGGATCACCAGCTGCAGCGAGTCGTTTAACTTCGGTCGGCAATAATTAAAAAGCCGCGCCGTTTCGGCTAACGCGCAGACAACATCGATAATCGCAATCGCGCCCGCCGTTTTCTGGATCGGCTCCAGCTCAAGCAACGTATCGTCGCGCAGTTTTTGGAAAAGTTGATACTCAAGATTTCGCGATCGTTCGTCCGCGCCCAGAATCTTCGCTTCCATTTCCTTCAGCTCCGGCGTGATGAAACGTTCGCCGCCGACCGTGGTCTGCTTGCGCGTGTAATGCGCCGGCGCGCTCGCCAGATTCGATTTCGTGACCTCGATGAAATAACCGAAGACCGAATTGAAGCGCACCTTGAGCGATTTGATTCCGGTGCTCGCGATCTCGCGCTCCTGTAACTCGGTGATCCAGTTTTTTCCGTCGCGCGAAGCCTGGCGCAGCGCGTCAAGATCGACATGAAACCCGTCGCGAAAAATTCCGCCCTCCTTCAGCGCGAGCGGCGGATCGTCGAGCAGGGCGCTGTTCAACTTCTGCGCCAGCTCCGGCATTTCGCGCAAATCATTCTGCGCCGATTGCGCGAGCGACTCCGCGCTTCCATTTTCTGAAACGCGATTGGTGCCAAAGGCGAGTCGATCGAGAAGTTTTTGCAGCTCGCCTTTCAATTCTGGGATTTGCTGCAGCGAAGTTTTGAGCGCGACCAAGTCTCGCGCGTTGCCCGACGCCTGGCTCAATCGCCCCGCGGCGCGCTCGATGTCGCGAATCGATTTCAACGACGCGCGCAGCGATGCGAGCAAGTCGGACTCGTGCAGCAGATCTGCGATCATTTGCTGGCGACATTCCAGCTCGTTCAAATTTCGGAGTGGCTGCAAAATCCACGAGCGCAATTTGCGCGCGCCCATGGGCGTGACGGTTCGATCGAGCACCGCGAGCAAGCTCGTGTCCCGATCATTTCGCGATTCGACCAACTCGAGATTTGTCTGCGTGGCCGCGTCGAGCACGACAAATTCGGCCGGCGCATCGCAGTGCAGCGAAGTGAGGTAATCGATCTTTCGTCGCAGCTGATGCTTGAGGTAATGAACGATCGCGCCGGCCGCGGCGATCGCCGGCGTCATCTCTGAGCAACCAAAGCCATCGAGCGATTTGACTTTGAAATGCTCGCACAAAGTGAAGCGCGCGTGCTCGGGCAGGAATGCGTAATCGTCGTAAGCCATCGCGCCGTCGATGTCGGCGAGCTGTTCCTGCTGCCGATCGCTGATGAGTAACTCGGCCGGCGAAACGCGGGCAAGCTCATCGAGCAAGGCGCTGCTGTTCGGCGATTGCGTCAGTCGAAATTCGCCTGTGCTCAAATCGGCGAAGGCGAAACCAAAAATGTTATTGTCGATGTAAATCGCGCCAAGATAATTCGCGCGTTTCGATTCGAGCAGATCCAGCTCGCTCACCGTTCCCGCGCTGATGATCTGCGTGATCTCGCGATCGACAATTTTTTTGCCCGGTTGCGGCTCGCTCGTCTGATCGCAAATGGCGACGCGCTTGCCCGCTTTGATCAGCTTAGCAATGTAGCCCGGCGCTGCGTGATACGGCACACCGCACATCGGCACCTCATTGCGTTTCGTCAGCGCGACGTTTAGCAGACCTGACGCTTCCTTCGCGTCCTCAAAAAATAATTCGTAAAAGTCTCCGAGCCGAAAGAGCAGCAGCGTGTCCGCCGGAATACTTTTCCGCAGCCGCTGATACTGCTGCATCATCGGAGTGAGCGCGTCGGCCATTCCGAATTTTGGAATCAGGCCTCGCGAATTGCGAGTTTCGATTTTGCGAAGCGCACGAATCAGCTCTGCACCCGCTGAATTCCAACCCGAATAATTCGCTCGATCAATTGTGGATAGGACAAGCCCGCTTTCTCCGCCGATTGCGCGAAGTCTTCATCGGCCGCCAAATGCGGATTCGGATTCGCCTCGATGAAGTAAATCTTGTTCTGCGCGTCCAGGCGCAGATCGATGCGCGCGTAACCGTCTATCGTGAGCAACCGATAGATCCGTTTGCACGTTTCCACGATTTCGTTGACAAGCGCTGGATCGAGATCGTCGGCGGCCTGGTTCTGCAAACCTTTGCGCTTGCGATATTCCTCGTCCCACTTCGCGCGATACGTCGCCATCTTCGGCTCGTTCGGTGGCACGTCGCGAAAAACTAATTCGCGAATCGGAAACACCAGCAACCGCGTGTTCCCCATCAGGCTGGCGTAAAGTTCGCGACCGTCGATGTACTGCTCCGCGATGACGTCGCTCTGATATTTTTCGTGAATGAAGGTGACGCGCTCGCGAAATTGTTCGTCGGTTTCAACAAACGACGCGCGCGAAATTCCGTAGGACGCTTCTTCCTTCACCGGTTTCACCACCATCGGAAAACTCGGCCGCTTCAATCGCGCGATGCGTTGGCCGCGCGGAATGACGACGAAATTCGGCACGTTGATGCCGTGATAGCTCAGGATTTTTTTCGAGATGCCTTTGTGTTTGCAAAGCGTGAGCCCGGTCGCGCCGCAACCGGTGAACGGCACGCCTTGCATTTCGAGAAGCGAAACGATGTTCTGGTCGAAGCCCGGATTATTTTTGAATTGCTCGACCAGATTGAAGAGCACGTCCGGCGCGAAGCTCTCCATCTTTTGCCGGACAAGATCGAGATCGTCGTAAATGGCGAGATGTTCCGCGATGTAACCGAGCGTACCGAGCGCGGCCATTACGTTCGCTTCCGTTTTCCAATCTTCCGTCTTCATCTCCGCGCTGAAGTCCTGGTCGATCTTGGTCGGGCGCGTCCCGTCGAAAAGCACGAGGACTTTGAGTTTCTTTTTCACGCCTTGTTATTTCGTGCGTTTGAACTTGCCGGTGAAAAGATAATTCATCACCAGCGTCGTGATGAATGACGCGACGCGAAAATCCTGCTGCGGATCGTCATTCAAAACGTGCAGCTCCAGTTGATCGCAGCGGTCGATCAGGCGGTTGAGCAATTTGTTTACGCGAAACTTTTTTTCGTTCGTCCACTGACAGACCGAGTTCATGAGCCGGCGTTTTCGTTGACGCAGATATGAGCTGGCCTTGATTCCCGTCGACGCGCCGAACAGTTGTCTAAGATCGACATCGTAAAAATCGGGATAGGTATCTTCGTAAAGTTTTCGTTTCCGCGCGTAATACGTTTTCAGTTTTACATTCAGGCAATTGTATTCAGCCGCGCGGTACTTCGGAGAAAACGTTGGCGGTTTCCCTGCCAACGACTTCATCAGCTCATCGACATATTCGAGTTTTTTGAGCGCCACCTTCCAGCCCGCGTAACGCTTGTGCCAATCGAGCTCGGGCGTGAGCCAGATCGCAAACGTCTCCGCGAAATCTTCGTCCGGATGGCTTTGCGCGTACCAATCGTCGAGATGCACAACATAACTGCGGCTAAACGGACGCGGCCGGTACGTGTTCGGCGTTTCTTCGTCGGACGTTTGCCCGAAAGTTTGCTGCCACTTTTTCTGTTGCTGAAGCTGATAAGCGTAGCTGTAAGCGTGCGCCGCTTCGTGGCGCATCAGTTTCATGAACCATTCCGGCGTCTCACCCTCGACCTCGAGCATCATGCTTCGCTCCAGGCCGCGCAGCCGGTTGTGCGCGAGAAAAAACGGAATGAAAATCGCCGGGATACCGATCGGCACGAACCATTCATCGCCGATGTGACACGGCGGATGAAACACAAGCCCCTTCGCCGAAAGCTCGTCGCAAAGTTGTTTGATCAACGGCTCGAGCGTCGTGCCTCCGAGCTTCAAGCCTAGCTTGGAGATGCGGCGCTCGAGAAGTTCCGGGTCGCTCAATGACGCCCAATCGGCATTTTCCATTTGGCACAGTATCAATCGGCGCAACGCGCTGTCACGTTTTGACGCCCGAAAGTTCACACATTTCGCACGCGTAGGTGAGCGCATTCTATCCATTCGCGAACCTTTTCTGATACGGTGAATCTAAGATGAATCATCGAAGGCGGCCGCGTGAGGAGGTTCGGCACTATATGTCACGAATTTCTTCGTCCGGATCACACTTGGAGTCGCGACTCGGACGCGCCTTGTGGAAAGCAGGCATTCGCTACAGGAAACAATACAAGGTTATCGGCCGACCCGATTTCGCTCTCGTGCAGAATCGAATCGCGATATTCTGTGACAGCGAGTTTTGGCATGGCTACCGATGGGGAAAAAGAGCGCAATCGACAATTAGAACAAATCGCCAGTTCTGGCTAAACAAGATCGAGAAGAACCGATTACGCGATAAGGTTGTCAATCGCGAACTGCGAAGAAGGGGTTGGCAAGTCTTGCGTTTTTGGGGACACCAAATCAACCTTAACGTCGAGGAGTGCGTCAACGTTGTGATGGCGCGCATCAAAGAGGTGAAACGTGGCGAGCATCATTAAACCAAAAAAAGGGTCTGCATCAGACCAACCGCGCAAACTTACGATGAAGTTTGCGGGACGGTTTATCGACTTGTTGGGCCAGCAAATGTATGGCGGACCCGTGCCTGCTGTGGCCGAGCTCATTGCGAATGCATGGGATGCTGATGCAGATCGTGTGGAGGTAAAGATACCGAAGAATTTGGCAAAAAAAGGGAGCAAGATTGTGGTCCGTGATTACGGGAGGGGAATGACCTTTACCGAGATAAACGATTTTTATTTGTCGATCGGTTATGAACGCCGTCACCGCGGCGAGAAAACTCCTAGAGGGCGACCTGTTATGGGAAGAAAGGGGATTGGTAAGTTAGCGGGATTTGGCATTGCCGAAGACATTGTGGTTCGGTCTGTAAAACAAGGACACGTCGTTGAACTGACACTCAACTACAGGGAACTGCGATCAAGAGAGACGCTTTCGGGATTCGAGATTACCCCGGACGTGGACCGCCCTTCAAACGAAGAAACTGGCGTCTGTGTAACTTACAAGAGGCTCAAGCTGAAGCGACCGATTAACATAACCGAATTCAGAAAAAGTATGGCCAGGCGATTTGCCCTGCAGTCGGAGCAGATGGCAATCACAATTAACGATGCACCGCTTACAAAGGAGACGCTGGACTTTGAATATCGCGAACCGGCGAAAGTCGGGAGTTGGCATAAGGAGACCATCAAAGGGGCGGGAACGGTTCAGTATTGGTTTGGCTTTCTGAGAAACCCCATATCGGAGCCGGAGCTGAGGGGTATATCCGTATTCGCAAGGGGTCGCCTCGCTCAGGTCACACCATTCTTTTTCAATCTAAGCGGCGGAATCGACGGCCAAGTTGGGTTGGAGTATTTGACCGGCCAAGTTCGCGCCGACTTTTTAGATGAAACGGAGGACTGCATAGCGACTGATCGGCAGCGCGTTAATTGGCAATTCGAACGAGCAAAGAAACTAGAACATTGGGGCCAAACGAAGATCAAGCAGCTCTGCGCCGATTGGAAGAAGCGGCGAACCCAAAGAAACTTGGAATCGTTTCGGCACGATTATTCAGATTTGTTCGAACGTATCGAAGGGCTCCCGCGGCAGGAACAAGAGGATGTCACGTTAGCGCTGGATAAGATTTCGAGTTTGGAACGCATTGATCGCGCTGAATTCCAAGTAATCGCTCAGTCTCTTGTCGCTGGCGTCGAAAGAGAGAGCGTTAAAAAAGTAATACGGCGAATAAACGCCACGAAAGAAGAAGCACTCGATGAATTACTCGTGGCTGTTAGGGAGTGGGACGTCATCAGTGCCGTGTCCACGGCTGAAGTCATTATCGGGCGAGTAGAAATAATCAAGAAGTTCGACGGTCTGATCGACGCTCGCATTCGCGAAAAAGCCAGCAAGACACAAATCGATATGCAGAGCTTTATTAAGGATTACCCGTGGTTGTTGGGGCATCAGTACGAATCTCTGAAGCCGGGCGATTTCCACCACGAACATGGCATAGACAGATGGATTCGGGACGAGCTCCTCAAGGCGGACAAAGAGCTGCCAACAAAGGAAAAAGGTGATGCGCGCCGGTTCGACTTACTCTGTATTAAGAATGAATGGCAGATCGTGATCTTGGAACTCATGCGCCCTGGCGAACGTGCAGACTACGACCATCTGATGAGACTAATTCTTTACGTCACGAAAGTCAGCCAAGCGGTGAACGATCGTGGAACGACAAGTGACTTCCGCGGAAAATCGGTACAAGGGCTTTTGATTGCCGACAAAAGAGACAACACTATCAACGCCATTATAGAAAAGCATAAAGATGTTATCGAAGCGGTGACATGGAAAGGTCTCTTCGAACTTGTGTCCGCGCGTTATCGCGAATTCTTTGATATTCTCCGAGAAAAAGCTCCCGATGACCCACGAATGAAAGGACTGATTCAGTTCCGATGAAGCCGCCTTTCTATGCTGTTGATCTTTTTTGCGGATGCGGTGGCCTAACAGAGGGTTTAAAACGTGCCGGTTTTACTGTTATCGCCGGCATTGAGAATGATGAGGACATGACACATTTTTATGCGCTCAATCATCCCAAGACGAAAGTGTATCAGCAGGACATACGGACGCTTGATCCTCAGGTTATTCAGAATGAGTTCCCCAAGAAAACAGCGCCTTTGCATCTTTTGGCAGCGTGTCCGCCTTGTCAGGGGTTTTCCTCACTCCGCCGACTGAACCGACATCAATCGAAGTACGACCGTCGGAACTCCCTCATTAGCGAAGTCGTGCGGTTCGCCGAAGCTTTAAAACCTAGGTGCATCATGTTGGAAAACGTCCCCGGAGTTCAGAACTACTATCTTTACAAAGATTGCATTAAGAAACTGAGGCGTCTCGGTTACACCCTAACAAGCGGCGTGTTGAATGTCTCTGACTACGAGGTTCCGCAAAGTCGCCGCCGACTAATTGTTTTGGGCTCTTTATCTGGAACTGTGCAACTCGCACTAAAATCCCCACATCGAAAAACTGTTCGCGACCAGATAGGCCACTTGCCCCGGCCGACGCAGTCGCGAGACCCTCTTCACCGCATCAAAATGCGGCATACCCCTTCGGTCAGTGAACGAATTAGACTAACTCCCCGGAATGGAGGAAATCGCTCAGATCTGCCATCCCGATTTGCGTTGCGTTGCCACACCGCCAAGCGCGCTGGTTTCGACGACGTCTATGGTAGGTTACGATGGGATTCCCAGTCCGTCACAATCACGGGCGGATGCCTAAATCCCTCGAAAGGGCGTTTTCTGCACCCACGCCAAAATCGTGTCATTAGCCCGCGAGAGGCTGCGCTGCTACAAACCTTTCGCAACGGCTACGTGTTGACTGATCCAAAACGAAAAGTAAAAAAAGACAAACTTGGATTAATGATCGGAAATGCGCTGCCCCCAAGATTCTGTCAGCTTCAGAGCAGATCTGTTTTTCGGTTTCTTCAGGAGTCGTCAGTTGCGAAAATGAAGCGCAAAAAAGCGAGACGGCTTCGCGGCAGCGCCCACTGAGGTAAGCGTAGACAAAAACGCAAAATCGCGGCGTCTGTTAATTGAATCCAACCGCGCCGGTTGATACATCTCAATAGTACATGTCGATCTTACGATGACTGATTGATTCGCTCAGCTCAGCGTGCTGTTGAACGCGATGGCGAATCCGATGAGCATGGCGAAAAGGAGCAGCCCGCCTGTCCACTGCACCCAGCGGGCGCGCGAGATCAACGCGAGCACCGTCGGAGGCATCATCAGCAGAGTCGCCACGTTTTCTTTGATGAAGAGCGCCGTGTTCGGTGTTTTCAGAAAATCGAGATTCGCGAGCAAAGCCAGGACCAGCCCAGCCACCACCGCTGCGTAGAAATAGCGGTGCTGCCGCCAGAAAAATTCTTCCAGA
Source organism: Verrucomicrobiota bacterium (assembly GCA_041167045.1). Lineage (GTDB taxonomy): Bacteria > Verrucomicrobiota > Verrucomicrobiia > Chthoniobacterales > UBA10450 > CATPCN01. The sequence goes on along the minus strand of JBEEGW010000009.1, from coordinate 377,305 downwards.
TCAATAGCGCCTTCATCAGGCATGTTTGGCCCGATCAAAGCGCAGAGGATGTAAACGGCCACGGCAAACAGAAATTGGATCGCAATGGACGCAAGGTCCCAGCTTTGCATCGAACGAAGATCCCAAAGCGACAACCAGTTTACGAAAACTAAGAGCACGGCGTTGGCCATCCCGAGCGCGAGCAATCCGGAAAAACGAACGCGTTCGCGCGCTACGATCAGCTCGGCAATGCGCGCGAGCAGATGCGTAAGCGCCAACGCGTAAACGAACGACAACAACGCGGTGACGTGTTCGAATGCAGTCATCGATGAAGTTCTAACGCGCGAGCGCAACGATGCACAACCTGATACTTCCTGCGCGCGAACGATCTTGCTCTTTCACGGCGGTGTGGCAGTAAGCAATCCGATGATTCCGAAGAATTTCTTCGGTGAGCTGAGACGACGCAACGTTTACAAGGTGGCGGTGGCGTATGCCGTGGTGGCGTGGCTCCTCATTCAAGCTGCGTCGATCTTGTTTCCGACTTTCGACGCGCCGCCATGGGTCATGAAAGTATTCGTGGTCGTCATTCTTTTCGGGTTCCCGGTTGCACTGATTTTTTCGTGGGCTTTTGAAATCACGCCGGAAGGAATCAAACGTGAAAAAGATGTGACACCGCAGGAATCGATCGCGCCGCAAACGGGACGCAAGCTGGTCGTGCTCACGATCGTCGTGGCGCTAATCGCGGCGGCCTTGTTCGCTTATCAAGTGCTGCGAACAAGATCGACAATCCCCGCGGTTTCTGGATCGACAACTACTCGAAATGTCGTTGCGGCACCAGGCCTAGCTCCGGACAAATCGATCGCTGTCCTGCCGTTCGATAATCTGAGCGACGAAAAATCGAACGCTTATTTCGCGGAAGGCATTCAGGACGAAATCCTGACGCGCTTGTCCAAGATCGCAGCGCTTAAAGTGATCTCGCGGTCATCGACTCAAAAATACAAGAGCGCGCCGGATAATTTGCGTGAAGTGGGCAAACAGTTAGGCGTGGCCAATCTTCTCGAAGGCAGCGTGCAGAAAATTGCGAACTCCGTGCACGTAAATGTTCAGCTAATCCGCGCCGCGACGGACGAACATCTCTGGGCGGAAAGTTACAACCGCAAACTCGACGATGTCTTCGGCGTCGAAGGCGAAGTGGCGACTGCGATCGCGGACCAGCTCAATGCCAAACTTTCCGGCACCGAACAGAAAGCCATCACCGATAAGCCGACGCAAAATGCCGCGGCCTACGATGCATATCTGCGCGGCTTAACGCTCGAGCATGACGAATACAGTTATGACGCATATCTCCAGGTCGCGCGCGATTACGCCGAAGCCGTGCGGCTCGATCCGAAATTTGCGCTGGCTTGGGCGCGGCTTGCGGTCATGCGCAGCTTTCTCTATTTCAATACAATTGAAGCGGAGACGAACACACCGGCGGCAGTGAAAGATGCGGCCGACCGCGCCGTGGCATTGGCGCCGGAAGCCGCGGAATCGTGGGTCGCGCAGGGTGCGTACCGCTACCGCGTGTCGCGAAATTTTGAGAGCGCATTGGCGGCATATCAGGAAGCGCAGAAACGTTTGCCGAACAGCGCCCTGGCTTATCAATACATGGCCATTGTGCAACGACGGCTCGGCCGCTGGCAGGAGGCCGAAACCAACTACAAAAAAGCGCTCGAGCTCGACCCGCGCGATGTTCGGCTGCTTAGCTCGATGGGTGCCGAATTTTATAATTACCTCCGCCGATGGAATGACGCTTACGCCGTGCTCAATCGCGCGCTCGAGATTGCACCCGATGCACAATCGGGGCGCGCAAACAAAGCGAGCGTCTTGCAAAATGAAGGCCGTCTGCAGGACGCGGCCAAAGAACTTGCGCTCATCCCGGGCGATGCGACCGATGATTGGGTCGTAGGCAATCGGATTCAGCAGGCGCTGCTTGAACGCCGTTACGATGACGCGATTAAAATAATCGAGCGCAAACTCAACTCACTTCCCTCGGGACAGCCGCTCGATTTCTTTGGCAAGTTCTTTCTGGTGGTAAGCGGTTTTTGTCACGAGTGGAGCGGACGACCGGATGAAGCGCGCCGAGCTTTCACTCGCGCTTTGCAGACAATTAAACCGACGCCCGATGCCGAAGTTGTCCCCGATGCAAATGGCACACCCACGGTTCTGGCGCTGGCTTACGCCGGCCTCCGAGAAAAGGAAAAGGCGTTACAGCAAGCGCAGAAAAGCGTGAAAGATTACGCGACAGACGCGGTTGCAAAACCACAAAGCGAAATCACGCTCGCGCAAATTCAGGCGCGCTTCGGGGATTCGGATTCCGCCATTGCTGCTATTCCGCATCTTCTCGAAGTCCCGGCCGGCCTAACCATTGCAAATCTCAAGCTCGATCCATTCTGGGACCCGCTGCGCAAAGATCCGCGCTTCGCTAAAATCATTGCCGAATCGAAGCCTCGCTGAGCAATAAATTAGACAAACGCGCGCGACCGCGGCGTCTATTCATTGAATCCAACCGTAACGGTTGATACATCTTAATAGTACATGTCGATCTTATGATGACTGATCTTCGTTTTGCTTTTCGCCAATTACTCAAGTCGCCCGGGTTTACTTTGCTGGCGTTGATCACGCTCGCGCTGGGGATCGGGCTCAACACCGCCATCTTCAGTTTGATCAACGATCTATTCCTGCGGGGCATGCCGTTCCGCGAATCGAATCGGCTGGTCCATCTTTTCGCTGACCCGAAAAAGCAAGGGATCCCGCAGTTCCCGCTCTCGGCGCCGCGCTTCATGCATTTTCGCGACGGTCAAAACATTTTCGACGGGTTCGCAGCCGAGAATAGTTTGGCCGCGACGATCACCGGCTTGGGCGATCCGGTTCAGATTCCGGTCTTTAAAGTGACGGCGAACTGGTTCGATGTGCTCGGCGTAACGCCAATCCGCGGCCGCAATTTTCTCCCGCAGGAAGAGGAAGGCGCCGATGTCGCGCTGGTCACGGAAAAATTCTGGCGGCAACGCCTGAACAGCGATCCGAACGTGCTCGGGCGTGGCATCACGCTCGACGGCGTCGCGCACACGATCGTGGGCGTGATTCCGAATCTGCCGGCGAATTGGGTCGGCCCGCAGGGCAACGAAGTCTGGACGACGAAGCCGTTTATCATTCCGGGATTTTCGTATGAACGCATGATGCGCGGGACCGCGTTCCTGCGCGTGATCGGGCGGATGAAACCGGGGCAGACGATCGCGCAAGTGCGCGCCGCCTTGCCCGCGCTCGACCAAAGTTATCGCACGCAATACCCAGGAAAGATCGATGCGGAGTTTCCGTCCATCATCAAAGATTTGCGCGAAGATGTGAGCGGCGATCTGCGCCCGGCATTTACCACGTTGCTTGCCGCGGTCGCGTTCGTGTTGCTGATAGCGTGCAGCAACGTGGCCAATCTGTTGCTCGTGCGTTTCAGCGGACGCCGGCGCGAGATCGCGTTGCGCATGGCCCTCGGCGCGTCGCGCGCGAGCGTGATGCGGTTGTTCGTTTTCGAAAGTCTGCTCGTCAGCGTGCTGGCCGGAATCATCGGGGCGGCCCTCGCCTGGCAGCTTATTCCGCTCGTTCCAAAAATGGCGGCGAACTTTCTTCCGCTTCCGGAAAACTATGATGTCGGTTTGTCGCTCCCGCTGCTCGGGTTCACCATCGGATTGTCGATCTTGACCGGGCTGCTCATGGGCGTTTATCCGGCACTGCAAAGTTCGCGCGCTGATTTGGTCGATGGTTTGAAGGAAGGCGGCCGCGGCTCGAGTGGCAGCGTGAAGCAACAGCGTTTCCGAAAATTGCTCGTCGGTGCGCAGGTCGCTCTTTCCGTCACGCTGCTCGCCGGCGCGGCTTTGCTCATCACCAGTTTCATCCGCTTGAGTCACACGAATCTCGGGTTCAAACCGCAAAATCTCTGGGTCGGCTTCGTGTCCATGCCGGCCGCGAGTTATCCTAATCTCGGCGCACGTGCGCGCTTCGGCGATTCAGTCGACAAGGCGCTGAAAATTGTTTCCGGATTCCAAAGCTCCACGGTAAGCAGCGATTTCCCGTTGGCCGGTGGCGGCCAGACACTTTACACGCGACCGGAGGGGAACGTGTTGCCCGTCCCGCAACGCGCGGCCGCGCCGTCGCACGATGTCGCGCCGGGATATTTCAAGACCTGGGGCATTCCGATTTTATCGGGCCGCGACTTTGACGAGCACGACGTGGCGGATCATCCGAACGTGGTGTTGATCAGCGCGGCCGGCGCAAAGAAAAATTTCCCGAACGAAAATCCGATCGGCAAAACGCTGCTCGTCACGAGTCTGAGCGTGCCAGTGGAAATCATCGGCATCGTCGGCGACGTCCGCTCCAATCGCGTGGCGGAGCAGAACGACATGGAATTTTATCGGCCGTGGGCGCAGGAGAATTTTCCTTTCCTGAGCATTACCGTTCGCAGCACTTTAAAAACGGAAGCGGTGACACGACTCGTGCAAGCGACGTTGAACGGAATCGATCCGACGCTGGCCATCGCCCAGCCGCAGTCGATGGATGCAATCGTCGCGCAATCGCTCGGGCAAGCGCGTTTGATGATGTGGCTGCTCGGCATTTTTGCAGGCGTCGCGCTCCTGCTCGCGACGGTCGGCATTTACGGAGCAGTCGCTTATACCGTCGAACAACGCACCGGCGAGATCGGTGTGCGCATGGCGCTCGGCGCGCAAACCACAGATATTTTGCAGCTCATTGTTAGGCAGGGAATGACACCGGTCGTGATCGGTCTGGCCGTGGGCGTCGCTGCCGCGCTCATGGTGGGAAGGCTGATCACATCGCTGCTCTATGAAACTTCCGCGTTCAATCCACTGCTTTTGACGATGACATTGTCGATCTTGGGAGCGGCCGCGTTAATCGCCTGTCTCTTTCCCGCGCGTCGCGCCACGCTCGTCAATCCGATGGAAGCGTTGCGCACCGAATAGTTACTCGACGACCAACACGCCTTCAGTTGCGGTTCGCTTCGCATAAAGTTCGCTCAATCGTTTCGTCATCGGGCCGACTTCGCCATTGTCGATCTTGCGATTGTCGATCTTAGCGACGCCGGCCAGCTCACCCATCGTGCCGCTGCAAAAAACTTCATCAGCGTCATAAACATCGTCGATCTTCAAGTCCGTTTCGGCGCACGGGATTTTTTCGGCTGCGCAAATCTCGAGCACGGTGGCGCGCGTGATTCCTTCCGGACAGGCGACGACGCGCGGCGTTGCCACTTCGCCGCGACGCACAATGAAAATGTGCGTCGCGTTTGTTTCCGCGACGTTTTCGCGAAGATCGAGTATGAGCGCGTCGTCCGCGCCGGCGTTGTTCGCTTCGATCTTGGCCAAAATCGAATTCAATAAATTCGCCGAATGAATTTTGGGATCGAGAATTTCCGGCGGCGGCCGACGAAACCGAGTCGTGATTAGCGTAAGCCCGGTCTTCGCGTAAACCGGCGCCTTGTATTCGGCGAGCACGATCAGCGTCGGCCCGCTTTGATTAAGGCGCGGGTCCATACCGGATGTAATCTTCACGCCGCGTGTGAGCGTGAGCCGAATGTGCACACCGTCGCGCATTTTATTGGCGGCGAGTGTGCGTTTGAGTTCTTCGATGATTTTTTCGCGCGGCGGAAGATCGACAATCGACAACGCGCGCGCAGAACGCTCGAGCCGATCGAGATGCTCGTGCAGTTTAAAAATGCGGTCGTTGTAGAGTCGCAAGCCTTCCCAAACGGCGTCGCCGCCTTGCACGGAAGAATCGAACGGACTCACGCCCGCTTCATCGCGATGCACGAGCCGGCCGTTGATGTTGACGATCAGATCGCGGTTCTTCGGATTAAATTGCTGCAGCATTTTATTTCAAGCGCACCTCGAAGAGTTGCTCGTAACATTCTCGCGCGCGCTCGTAAATTTCGCGGAAACGTTCCGGCAGCGAAATATCTTTGCGCCGATACGGCTGGAAACATGTCGATCTTGCAACTTCGTCGTACCAGTATTTCGCCCAAATTCCATCGGTCTCGCGCAAACCGGGCGGCCACGAGAGCATCGCCGCGTCGAACTTCACGCCGACCGCTTCGCATAACGCGCGCAAAATCTTTTCAGGATTTTCGAGAACATCGCGCGCGTCGATCACCGGCGGAATCGATTTTGTTTGCGCGCGCACGAAATTGAAAATCTCGAGCTGTTGCACGAACCCGAGATCGTCGAGCGTAAGATCGACATATTTTTTAGCGAACGACGCGATCACTTCGGAAGGCTCGCGAATGAGAAAGCAGTTTGTAAGATCGACAATCCACGCGCGATCGATCTCCGGCAGCAAATGATGCGTCATCTGTTTCTGAAAAAGGATGCGCTTGCCTTCGGGGACCGGCGCGTTCAGTTGCGCCACGATTTTCCGCCAATCAGTTTCGCCCTGCGCGATCACTTCCGCTGCGCCGGGATGATTCTTGCCGGTCGCTTTCAAATAAAATGCGTAGAACGGTTCGTCGATCACGAATGTGTCCGCGCGGTTGCCCCACGATCGCATCATCGCAGTGGAGATATTGCGTGGTCCTGACCACATGGCGATGCGAACGGCAGATGGCGAGGCGGCCATGCCACGACGATGAAAGTGCGCGCGGAAAATTGCCAGTTTGAATCATTACGGGCACGACCATTTCGTTGAGCGACTGCGAATTAGAGTTAGTCCCGCCTCCCGGCCGGGCCCCACTTCGAACTTCGATGCGCACGCCGTTGAGCAGATTTGTTTTGATCGTCGCGGCGGGCCTTTTGCTCTCTTCAGCCGCGTTCGCGGCGGAACACTCGATGCTCGCGCGCGTGACCGTTTACTGGCGCGAAGAAGGTTGCGGGCAACACGCCTGTTCGAACGGCGCGCGTTTGCAGGACGGACATTGCGCGGTCGATCCCGCAAAAATACCGTACGGCAGCAAAGTGATTTTTCCCGACCGCGCTTGCGAGGCGATCGACAGCGGACCTGATGTGATCAGTCGCAAAGCTACGCGCCGCATTGCGCGGACCGCCGCGCAGCGCAACGCCGTCGTGATCGATCGATTCTTTGAAACGAAACAAGCCGCACTCTCGTGGGCTGAAGCGCATCCGAAATTCTTAATGGTGCGCATCGTCGCGCCCAGTGCAGCAGCATCGGTCGCGAAAGTTGACGCGAATGGTAACGCAACGCCGAGCGCGCCAGCGCCTAAAAAAACTACAGCTGGTCGAAAATCAGTAGCGTCGCGGTAGGCGGCGAGAAGTTTAGGAAGAAAATTTCCCGTAAACTGCGAGCAACCGATAGCCGCACGCGGTCTTGGAGCGATAATCGCTCACGAAACCATCTTTGGTGCGCAGCTCGACATGACCGTGGCTGCCATGTGCGTAAACGAGCACCGCGCCGATCGGCGCCTTGTACGGATCGTGGATCGACAATCGAGTAAAGCCATAATCGCGCACTAATTCCCGCCCAGCATCCGCCGCATCGGCCGTCTTCGGATACGACTTGATTATCCCGGCAGCGACGAGCGCTTCTTTGACGTAATGCCAGCAACGCGCGTGCGAATGTGCATTCGCGCGCTCCTGCGCAATTGTCGCCGCGCGACCTAATTTCGGATCGATGCGTGGATCGACATGCGCAAAGGGGTGAACAATCGGCGCCTTCCAATAATGACGAATGATGCGAACCGAAGTCGTTCGTCCGGACGCATCCCGATAAACAAATTTCGATTGCGTCTGGGCCAGGCCTTCCGCCCATGCATTTGTCGCGGAGAAAATGAGCCAGCAACCGCAGACCAAACTCGATAAGATAAAACCTCGCACGCCAGCGTTTAATCGCAGGGATTGTGCCATCTGCAACTGGTTTCCGCCTCGGAGAAAGCCGAGGCCAGCAGCTGCAGTAGGCGCTAGCTTTTTGCGTAAACGCCGATGAGCGGCCGAGGCGACGGAATCTTCGAACGAAAATCGCTGGCGAAGCCGTCCTTTGTGCGCAGCTCGACGTGACCGGCGGCTTTGCTGGCGCCATAAACCAGCACCGCGCCGACCGGCGCTTTGTACGGATCGTGGATCGACAATTTCTTGAAGCCGTAACTCCGCACCAGCTCATCGCCCGCTTCTTTCGCGTAAACTGTCTTCGGGTACGAGCTGACCGCGCCCGAAGCGACGAGCGCTTCCTTCACATAATGCCAGCATTGCGCGCGGGAATGCGCATTGGCGCGTTCCTCGGCCAACGTAGCGGCGTGCATCAATTTCGGATCGAGCCGATGATCGATCTTCGCGAGGGGATGCTCGATCTTCTTCGGATAAAAATGGGTAACGACTGATGCCGACTGCGTTTTTCCGTGCGCGTCTTTGTAAGTGAAATGCGACTTGGCGTCGGCGTTTTCGGCGCGCGCTCCGGTGGTCGCGAGCACGATTGAACCAAGAATAACGATGAGGGGGGAAACAGGATGGGGCATAAGAAGCGCGTCATATCGAGCATATTGGCTGCCTTGGCCAATGGTTTTTTCAGAAATCGCGTATTATTTTTCAAATCTGCGACCCGAGAAACGGCCTCAGTTTCCGCTCAAAAAAAACCTGCGTCGCTTCTATCATTCGGAGAGGGGTTTATGAACGCCATGCGTCTTAGATTGTAGACAAGCACGGAAAGCGCTGTAGATAAGATCGACATGAAAACGATCAACGCGCCAATTTGCGCCGCCGACGACCGGCCGGCTGCATAGCGCGTTTCGATCTCGCCAAGTTGGAGCCCCCGAAAGCTTCGGGGCACCCCAGTGGACGAATCGCCGGGTGAATTGCACCCAGATCATCCGAACCAACGGCAGTCACTTTACAAAATTATGAAACCAACAAATCAAATCAGTTCAAATGAGCGCGACAGCAATCCGCGGCACGGCCATCGGAATTTTCCGTTAACGGACTATTCTTATCAAACGCCAGCGGAAGTCGTCAGCGGCTCCTCAGCCATCGCGCAAGAAGAGATCGCTCATCACCTGCGCACTTTCCGACAAATCAGCCGCGAATTTTTTGGCGCGGAAGCGAATCGCGAATATGTCGCGGAAGCTATTTTCTTCAGCTGCATCTCACTCGTGGCGGCCTGGCCCGTCGGCGTGATGATCCGGCAGTTGATTACGATGATGATCTAAGCGCGCACGACGGCGCGGATTAAAAACGGACGTGGCGGCGCATCTTCGTGCGTTGGCCGCGCGCCAAACGTCTTGAACAAGGCGAGAAAACCTGCGTTCGTAGCGCGAACGATGAATTGCTCAATCACGCGCCGCCGTTTCGTCGGAGTCTCCGCCGCTGCCGGCGCCGTCCTCAGTTTCGGCCTAAGATCGACATCTTTATTTGCGGAGAAAGCGGTCAAGCCATTGCGCATCCTCATTTTGGGCGGCACTGGATTCACCGGGCCGTACCAAGTGCGTTATGCGCTCAGCCGCGGGCATAAAGTCACCACTTTTAACCGCGGCAAAACGCATCCCGGCGAATTGCCTAACGAAGTTGAACAACTGATCGGCGATCGCAACGGCAAACTCGACGCCCTGAAAGATCGACAGTGGGACGTCGTGATCGACAACCCAACGACGCTGCCGGCGTGGGTGCGCGACGCGGCGCAAATTTTGAAAGGAAACGTCGAGCGTTATCTTTTCATCTCGACGATTTCCGTTTACGGCGAAGTGAAAACAGGCGTGGACGAAAACGGGCCGCTTGAAAAATACGAAGGCGCCGATCCGTACAAAGAGACGATCGAAGCGATGAAAGCGTCCGGTTACAAAACATACGGCCCGCTTAAAGCGCTTTCCGAAAAGGAAGTGGAGAAATGGTTTCCCGGAAGAACACTCATCGTTCGTCCCGGTTTGATCGTCGGCCCGCGCGACGAAACCGATCGCTTTTCCTATTGGCCGGTGCGGATCGATCGCGGCGGCGAAGTGCTCGCGCCGGGAAATCCAAATGATCCGGTGCAATTTATCGATGCGCGCGATTTGGCCGAATGGACAATCCGCATGGTCGAAAATCGCGAGACCGGAACTTACAATGCGACCGGGCCGGCCAAGGCGCTCGGCGTCGGCCGAATGCTCGATGAAATCAAAAGCGCGCTCAAATCGAATGCGAACTTTACCTGGGCAAGCGAAGAATTTCTGACTGCGCAAAAAGTGGAAGCGTGGTCGGACATGCCGGTTTGGACAGGCAAAGACAGCGGACTAGCGCGCACCAACATCAATCGCGCGCTTGGCAAAGGTTTGGTCTTTCGTTCGCTTGCCGACACCGCCCGCGACACGCTCGCCTGGTTCAAATCCCAACCGCAAGATCGACAATCGAAATTGCGCGCCGGTCTCACGCCGGAACGCGAAGCCGAAGTTCTCGCTGCGTGGCACAAACAGCAAAAATAATCCTCGGCAAGATTGTCGATGTTCGCGCCGAAGAAATTCGCGCGCTTTTGCTCGGCTTCTTCTTCAACTTCGTCATCCTCGCCGGCTATTACATTCTGCGACCGATTCGCGAGGAAATCGGTGCGAGCAGTGGCGTGGAAAATCTGCCCTGGATGTATACGGCCACGCTTGTCGGCATGTTGATCGCGAACGCGCTCTTTGCCGCCATCGTCGTGCGCATGTCGCGCCGCAAATTTCTTCCCATCGCTTATCGCTTCGCCATCGTGAATCTTTTCATTTTTTTTCTGCTTCTGCGCGTCGTGCCGGCGAACTGGCAATGGCTGCTGTCGCGTTCTTTCTTTGTCTGGGTCAGCGTCTTCAATCTTTTCGCGACTACGCTTTTCTGGGCGTTCATGACCGATCTCTTCACCGCCGAACAAGGCAAACGCCTCTTCGGTTTCATCGCCATCGGGGGTTCGTTAGGCGCAATTCTCGGCCCACTCGTTCCGACATTTCTGGTCGATCGATTCAGCACCGGCGTCTTCTGTCTCATGTCGGCAGTGATGTTCGAAATCGCGGCGCAATGCGTTCGATTTTTCCCGGCGGAATTTCGCGAGCAGCATCAGGTCGCGGTGGCCGAGAAACCAATCGGCGGAAATATTTGGGACAGCGTCACCCACATCTGGCGCTCGCCCTATTTGTTCGCGCTCGTTCTTTTCATCTTCATCTACACGCTCACCAACACATGGGCATATTTTCAGCAGGCCGATCTCACCCAACATCAACTAATCGACAAATCCGCGCGCACCGCCTTTTTTGGCAAACTCGATTTTTCAGTCAACAGCCTCACCATCCTGATTCAACTTTTCCTAACAAGTCGTTTACTGAAATGGACCGGAGTCGGATTTACTCTCGTCCTCATGCCGGCGTTGAGCGGGCTTGGCTTTCTCGCCATCGGTTATGCACCAATTCTGATCGTGCTCGCCGTTTTCCAAGTCGTGCGCCGTGCCACTGGCTTCGCGTTGCTGCGACCGGCGCGCGAAATTCTCTTCACCGTTTTGCGTCGCGAAGACAAATACAAAGCCAAGAGTTTCATCGACACTTTCGGCTATCGCGCTGGCGATCAGGTTGGCGCCTGGTCCTACAAAGGATTGCACGATCTCGGATTGAATGTGCGCGTAACCAGTTACCTGGCCGTGCCCCTGGTCGCCTTCTGGTGCGGGCTTAGCATCTGGTTAGGCCGAAAACAGCGGACGCTTGCGCTTGAACGCGAAAATCTCAGCCGAGATTCAACGTCTCTTGCGCAGCCCGCGGCGTGATCGACGCGAATTTTTTCACGAGGTCATCGAGCTTGGCTACGTAGTAATCGACGTTCTCATCTCGATTTTGCGGGTCGAATTCGCTCGCCAGCTTTGCCGCTTCGTAGGCCGCCACCTTTTTCGGCGTGCTCTTAATATAATAGCTGATCTGTTCGCCGGGCCGATAGGCGCGGCCGCTCGCCAGGGCGAGCTCATAGGCAGCGGCGCGGTTGCGCGCGGAGCCCGCGATCTTGGCGCGATATTTGTCGAGCGAATCCTGGAGCGTGTCGGTCTTCATCAACATGTCGATGTTCCATTCGCGGTTCCGGATTTTTTTCTCGAACTCGTTCCTAAGATCGACAATCCCCTCGGGCTTCTTTTCCATGATCAGCTTGATCATCTCCTCGAGGAAAACGCGCTGGAATTTTTCCAAGCCGCGCGATTTGAGCGCGCCACCTTTGATCACGACATCGCCTTCGCGTGTGAGCAGTGCGTAATTCTTTTGCTTGTAGCTGAACATGGCGTCGAATTGCTCGTCGAACTCCACTTCGATGCCGGGCGGCAATTCTTTCGCCAAACCGCTTTGCAATTCGTTTATGTCGATCCTGTCCGGTGGAACAAAATAAATTCCGTCCGTGTCGACCTCGATCACTTGCGCGCCTTGTGCTTTCAGCCAGTCGATCATTTTTTTTAAAAGGTCCCGCCCGATTTGAGTCACGCGCGCAGCGGCATCGAAGTCGGCGAAATTTCCCTGCGCGAACCCGAGATAGCCGTAAAAGCTGTTGATCAAAATCTTGAACGTATTTTGTAGCGCGTGAAAATGTCGTTGCTTCGCGGGATCCTTTGCCGCGCGCATGTCGGCTTTCGCCTGCAATCGGAATGTGCGCAGGTCGGTCAACAAATGCCGGAAAATTTGAAGCTGGTCCGATTGCGGAAAGCAATCGAACTGCAGCATGATCGACGGATAGAGCGATGCGACATCGCAATGCCAGACGTTGCGCGCGACGCCCGTGAAAAAAATATCGGTGTAACCGCCTTCGAACCCGCGCACCATCGGCATTTCCGGAATGGCATGGCGCTGCCGGAAATATTCGCGCAAAAACAGCGCGTTGATGCGGGTGGCGTTGCCGCGCACGATCACGTCCTGATAATTGTACGGAAAAATCTGCGCCTGGATGAAGTAGCTCGGACTAAGTAGCTCGGCGACGGCACGTGTTTCCCGGACCGCGCAGAGAGCGCGCTTGCGAAATGTTTCATCATTGTCGATGTAAGCGCGCTGCAATTCTTTCCCAGTGAGCGCGGAAAGTTCTTCGCTGTCGCACAAACTAAAATGGCGGGCGACATCGACGCGCTCGAAACCGGAGAGCGAGCGCATCCCGACATCGTAAAATTGCGCGAGCAAAAATGTATCGACGAAATGCCGGCCATCGAGGGTGAATTTCGGGTAATCGATTGTTTTCTCCGCGATTTGCAGCCGCGACGGACGCGAACGCAAAAATCCGCCACTCCGTCCCCAATCGAGCTTCGTTTTCAATTTCTTGGCGCGCGCCACGATGCGCGGAAGATCGACGCGAAATAAATCGTGACCCTCGATCACGTCGGGATCACGCTCCTTGATCAACGTGGTCAGGCGTTTGATCGCAGCGTGTTCCGACCCGACCGCATTTTTTGGATCGACAACGATCAATTCTTCCCACCCGGAATTGTCCGCGAGCGCGATGCTCATGATCTGGTCGGCTTCTTCCGAAAACAAAACTTCGAGCTGCAACCGTTTTAGTTCTTCGAACAACAAATCTTTGAAAAGTGTGCGGCCGGTATGCGTGAGATAATGCTGCACCGGATCGCTCAGCGCGAAAAAGGCGCGGCCGGCGCTCTTGAGGCCGTTACGCAGCGCGATCAGTTCTTTCCAACTATTCGTCACAATCAGCCAGCTGTATTTCAAATCGCCGGCCAGCTTTTCCGCTTCGATCCCAAGATCGACAACATCGCTGTCCGCCCAGACGAATGGATGAAACGGCTCGACGTCGACGACGGTCTTTCCATCTTTTTCGCGGCGATAGACTTTAATCGTGCCGGTCTCACCCAATTCGATGGCGACGATGCGCGGCGTCGGATCGCTCCCGAAGAGCATCTTATTTTTTTGGAAATCCATCGCAATCAACTACGCGGCGATGAACCAAGGAATCAAGCGACCGAAATAATCAGAGATGCTTCGACTTCGCTCAGCAGGACATTTATAAATCGGATCATGAAAGTTTCCTCATTGTCGATCTTGGTCCGAGCCGGACTGGCCTATTTGTCGATCTTGTGCGCGCTGCCGATTTACGCGCAGAATTCAGCCATCGAAAAAGCAGTCGAGAGCGAGCTGCCCTCGTTGCTCTCAATTTATAAAGACATCCACAGCCATCCGGAATTGTCGTGGCATGAAGAGAAAACGTCCGCGCTGGTCGCGAAGGAGTTGCGCGCCGCCGGTTGCGAGGTCACCGAGCATCTCGGAAAATGCGATAAGCCCGGCCTCACTGGTTACGGCGTGGTCGGCGTAATGAAAAATGGTTCCGGCCAGACTGTGCTCGTGCGCACTGACATGGACGCGCTGCCGGTCGAAGAAGAAACCGGTTTGCCGTACGCGAGCAAGGTCACCACGAAAAACGACGAAGGCAAAGACGTGCACGTCATGCACGCATGCGGTCACGATGCGCACATCGCAGCATTTATCGGAACGGTGCGCGCGTTGCAAAGCCTGAAGGACCAATGGCAGGGAACGATTGTGTTTGTCGGACAACCCGCGGAAGAAACCAGCAACGGCGCGCGCGCGCTTCTCAACGACGGACTTTACAAACGATTTCCGAAACCGGATTTCGCGCTCGGCTTTCACGATAAGGCCGATCTCGAGATCGGTCACATCGGCGTCACCGAAGGCCCGACCTACGCGAATGTCGATTCGGTCAACATCACCGTGCGCGGCATGGGTGGTCACGGCGCATATCCGCACAAAACAAAAGATCCGATCGTGCTTTCGGCAGAAATAATCATGGCGCTGCAAACGATCGTGAGCCGCGAAAATAATCCGATCGATCCCGCCGTCGTGACGGTCGGCTCGATACACGGCGGGACGAAGCACAACATCATTTCCGACGAAGTGAAAATGCAGCTGACGGTCCGAAGTTATACCGCCGAGGTGCGCGATCGCGTGCTGGCAGCGATCGATCGAATTACGAAAGGTTGCGCGGTCGCGGCTGGAATTCCTCCGGATCGCGCGCCGATTGTTGAAGTTCTGAAAGATCAGTTCACGCCGGCGACTTACAACAATCCGGAGCTGACACGTCGGCTCGTCGCTGTTTGGAAGAAACAACTCGGCGTGGACAAGATCGACATGACGGCGCCAACGATGGGCGGCGAAGATTTTTCTGAATACAGTTTGGCTGACCACTCCATTCCAGCGGTCGATTTTCACATCGGCGCGGTTGATCCGGCGAAGATCGCCGAATTCAAAAAAGCCGGCAAAGAATTGCCAACCTTACACTCGAGCAAATTCGCGCCGGTCGCTGAGCCGACGATTCACACCGGCATGGTCGGAATGATCAGCGCGGTGCTCGAGCTAATGAAGAAATAGCGCCCGCTACTTCACGCGGATATTTTTCCGCAGAAACGTCGGCACATCGAGATCCTGGCCCTCGACAATTGTCGGCTCGCTTTTTTCAAAACGGCCGCGCGTGATCGGCTCGAACTGCATCACTTCCTGTTTCGCTTCGACTTTGTGCGTCACCGGCTTCGGCTCTTTTGGCGCGGCAACCGGTTTTTTCTTTGGCACGATCAGTCGCGGCTGCTTGGCTTGCACAACTTCCGGCTCAACCGGCGGCGGTAGTTGATCTTCAAATTGAATCAAATTTTCCGGCACCGGCGTCAGATCGACAATCGGCGAAAATTCAGCGGAAGGGTTTGGCGCGGGCTCTTCAACCTGCTGTTCCCAAATCGGCGGCGCCGGCTCGGGGGTCGGCGGCGCGGCCGCAATCGGCGCTTTTGAAATTTGTTTCGGTTCGACTTCGCCCTCCGCATCCAACGCGCTGATGAGAGTGACGCTCAATCGATTTCCCATCCGGTTGTCCACCGCTGTGCCGAAAATAATCTGCGTTTGATCGCTGATGTGGCGTCCGAGTTCTTTCATCAAAATTTCGACCTCTGACAAAGTCATGGCCGGACCGCCCGCCACTTGCACGAGCACGTGCGCCGCGTCCGCCAGCATGCGGCCGCGGTCCATCAGCGGATTTTTCAGCGCCTGCTTGAGCGCATCGTGTGCGCGATTTTCGGAATCTGATTCGCCAAAACCAAAAACGCACCGGCCATTTCGACTACGCAAAGCCGAGAGCAAATCATCGAAGCCGATACGAATTAAGCCCGGCCGCTGAATCAGATTCACGATCGAACGTACGCTTTGACTGATCGTGACATCGGCAATCGCAAAAGCCTGATGAATCCCCGCTTTCGGCGCAACCATGTCGCCCATGCGATCGTTCTCGAAACAAATCACGGCATCGGCAATTTCGTGCAAGCGCGTGAACGCGTCGTGCGCCTGGGCGGCGCGACGTTTTCCTTCAAAAGTAAATGGCAGTGTGGCAAACGCGATCACGAGCGAACCGGCTTCGCGCGCGAGTTGGGCGACGACTGGCGCCGCGCCCGAACCGGTGCCGCCGCCAAGCCCGGCGCAAATAAAAATCATGCGCGCATCTTTTAGCGCGTCGCGAATTTCATCGGCGGATTCAACTGCGGCCTCGTAGCCGACCTCGGGATCGCCGCCCGCGCCGAGACCGCGCGTGACGGCGCGGCCGAGCTGCACTTTCGTGGTCGCGACCGAGCTGGCGAGCGATTGCGCGTCGGTATTTATCGCAATCATGTCGGCCGTTTCCAAACCGTCGAGCACGATGCGGTCGAGCACATTCGCGCCGGCCCCGCCTACGCCGACAACTTTGATCGGGACCGCTTCTGGTTGGCGTTCGGGCAATTTACAATTTTTGCTGAGCTGGATCATTTCGTTATGTCGACCTTTCTAATTGTCGATCTTCTTCATCGAATGCCATCGAAAATCTTGCCGAAGAGGCGGCTGAATCCGCGCCGCGGGCGACGATCGCTCTGCACCGCTTGCGCGTATTTGATCAATCCGATCGCCGCCGAAAATTGCGGATTCTCGAATGCGGACGTGAGCCCAGACATCGTTTGTGCGTGAGCCACGCGCGCTGGTATTTCAAAAATTTCCTCAGCCAAATTGCTGATGCCGCTCAAGTGACTGCATCCGCCGGTGATGAAAATTCCTTCGCCGATGTAATTGATGAACGATTCTTCCTCGAGCTTGCGCTTGAGCAGTTCGAAAATTTCGCGCAGCCGCAAATGAATGATGGTGTTCAGCGTCTCGCGTTCGATTTCTTTTCCGGCAAAACCGGAATCGTCCTTCAACAGGACTGTTTCGCCGGGCAAGCAGTTGCCGAGAACCACGCCGCCTTCTTCGATCTTTAATTTTTCGGCGCGCGTCATCGGAATGCGCAATCCCATCGAGATATCGTTGGTGATGTGATCGCCGCCGACGGCGAGGCCGCCGCTCTGTTTCACCGCTCCATCGACATATAAAATGTAATCGGTCGTGCCGCCGCCGATGTCGATGACGAGTGCGCCCAAACTCTTTTGATGTTGGGTGAGGACGACTTGGGCAGAAGCGAGCGCATTAAAAACGACGTCCTCCACTTCGAGCGGCAATTCTTTCACGCAGCGGATCGTGTTTTGAATGCGCGTGCGCACGCCGTGAATGATGTGAAAATCGGCTTCCAGTTTGTGACCAAGCATGCCGACGGGATTCAGTACGCCGTCCTGCCCATCGACGTGATAATGCTGAATAATCGAATGCAGAAACGCGTTCTGTGCGGGAATGCTGACTTCGCGCGCGTTGATTTTTACGTCCTCGATGTCCTGCTCATCGATTTCATCTCGATCTTCCGGCAAGAGAACGCAGCCGCGATTGTTAAAACTTTGGATGTGCGAGCCGGCGACGCCGACATAAACGCTGCGAATCATGACGTCGCTTTTCTGCTCGGCATCGACGACCGCTTCGTGCACGCATTTCATCGCGGTCTCGAAATCGACGATCTCGCCCTTGCGCACACCGCGCGATGGCGCCTGGCCCACGCCAAGAATTTTGATCGTGCCATCGGGACGGCTTTCGCCAACAACGACGCAAATTTTCGATGTCCCGATTTCCAGACCGACCATTAAATCGCTGCTCGCCATTTTAATTCTTCTTAAAAGGTTGCGCTGGCACCGCGCGCCGCACCGGCATCGGGGTTGGTGTCGCTAGCGTGTGAGATTTCGCCGCTGGGGACGGGGACGGTTTCGTCGTTGCATGCACCGGCACTGCTTTCATGATGCGCGGTTCTTTCAACGGGGTCTCGTCCGGATCGATTGTTTCGTTGATCACGACCGCGGCCGGTTTCGTGAACGTGACCGGAATATTTCTTTGCACGAGCAAGTTCACCGTTTCGATCTCGCGCTTCGAGTCGTCCGCCCAAATTAAAAATTGCTCGAGCCGCTGCAACTGCATATCGATGTTGTCGAAGCCGAATGTGACTTGCGTGCGATTTTTGTCCGTCACGAGCAGGCAGTAGCCTTTCGAAAGATTGATCTCGCGAATTTGAAAACGCGTTTGCATGAAACTGCGCGTGCTGAGTCGCAACAAATCGAGCGCCGCTTTCGTTTCGAACGAAGCGACAGTTTTTCCGGCCTCGAGCGATTCGCTCGTGCATCCCGAAATGAGCGGCAATCCGAGATATTCCGGCAACAATTTCTTCTCTTTCATCAAAACTCCGCGCGCGTCCACTAGAAAAGCAGCGTCGGACGCGAACGGATCGGATATTTCCTTTTCGCTCGTGATCCAGGCGATCGGCTTCCGTTCGCTAATCTTAATGTCGATCTTGCCTGGCAAATCGCGCATCACCTGCACGTCGTCCACCTGTGGAAGTTGCTGCAAGTGGTCGTGCACCTGCGCGAGGTTGACGCGAAAAATATTTTCGCCTTCGTGCAAATCGGCCGTCTTCAAAATTTGTTCGCGTTGCAGCGAACCGTCCGTCTGCACTTCAATCTGTTTCAATTGATAATCGGGATTTTCGAAAAACAACTTCTTCGAACCCTGGCGCACGCCGATGTAAATTCCCGCGCACACGAGCGCGGTCAGCGCAAACTTCGAAATAAGGACGAGCACGCGGCGGGTGCGATGCTGGCTGATCGTTCGCGAACGCACCTTCACATCGAGCAAATGTTGCTGGCGCCGCTGACGCGAATTAGAAACGCGCTGATTGCGCGGGCGGCGGCGTTCGTTCTTCGCTCTCATTTTTTTGGACGCGCCGCGCGCGAAAGCTCAATGATCCGGACGCAAAGATCGACATAGTTAATGCCCGCGACAGCCGCGGCTTCGGGCAGGAGACTCGCCTCGGTCATGCCGGGAATGGTGTTCGCTTCCAGCACGAACAATTCACCCGTCTCCGACATGATGACGTCGACGCGCGCATAAACTTTGAGTCCGAGTGCGCGAAAAGCTTTCAGGGCAAGCTCCTGAATTTCCTTCGTCTTCTGATTGTCGATCTTGGCCGGACAAATGTGCTGCGCCGCTCCGCCTGCGCTCGGATTGAGAAACGGATATTTGTTTGTGAAATCGTAAAAGCCGCCTTTCGGGATGATCTCAATGATAGGTAAGGCTTGGTCGCCAAGAATCCCAATGGTGAGCTCGCGGCCAGCGATGAATTTTTCCACCAGTAATTCGCGATCGTATTTCGCGACCTCGATCATCGCGGAATCGATTTCGCCTTCGCTCTTAATAATATAGACGCCGACGGTCGAGCCCTGGCGCGGCGGTTTGATCACAATCGGAAGCGGAACGCTCGGCCGCTGCCCGGCGCTGATCACTTCCCACTCCGGCGTCGGGACATTGTGCTCTTTAAATTTTCCCTTCGACTGGGGTTTATCGAAGGCCTCTTCACTTCCGGCAACGTCATCGCCGGTGTAAGCGACGCCGCGTTTTTCGAGAATGCGCTGCAACTGTCCATCTTCGCCGAAAGTTCCGTGAATGGTCAGGAAGGCAAGATCGACATCTTCGGGCATGCGAAAATTTTCGTCGCGAACATCGACATCGACCACGTTCACGCCTAACGAGCGCAGCGCTTTCGCCACGCCGCGCCCAGTGGCGAGCGAGACGTCGCGCTCTGAGCCTGGACCGCCCATCAGTACTGCAATTTTTTTTGGAAGCGCTTCCTTCATGCCGGTTCCCCCACGATTTGCACTTCGGTTTCGAGCTCGATCCCGCGCTTCTCGCGCGCGACCGTTTTGATTTTCTCGATCAATTCCAGCATTTCCGCCGCGGTCGCGCCGCCGTCGTTCACAATAAAATTTCCGTGCACTTCCGAAACGCGCGCGTTTCCGACGCGCAAATTTTTGAGGCTGAGCTCATCGACCAGCTTACCCGCGGGGCAAGTCGCTGTGTTCTTGAAAATGCAGCCTGCGCTTTTTGCGATCGGTTGCGTGGTGCGCCTTTTCTCCTGTGATTCCTGCAAACGATTGTCGATCTTGTCGCGGTCCGCCTGTTCGCCGCAAAAGGTCGCCGAGACCGCATAATTCTTTTCGAGCGAAGGCACATGCCGATAATGCACTTCCATTTCCGCGGGAGTTTTCGTGTGCGCGTTTCCTTCCACATCGAGATAGCGCACGCTCACCACGTTCTCAAAAGTTTGCGCGCCCATCGCACCGGCATTCATGCGCAAGGCGCCGCCGACTTCTCCCGGAATTCCTTCCATCCATTCAAGGCCGCCGAGATTCGCGCCTCGCGCGGCGTAAGCGATCTCTTTTAATTTCGCTCCGACACCGGCGCTGATTTCGTTTTTGTTTATGTCGATCTTGTCAAAATCGCCGCCGCTCGGATGAACAACCACACCGCGAATGCCGCCATCGCGCACGAGCAAATTCGAACCGCGGCCGATGACGAAGAGCGGAAGATTTTCGCGGCGACAAAAGCGAATCAGTTCCGCGAATGATTTTTCGTCGCGCGGCTCGACCCAAAATTCCGCCGGCCCGCCGACACGCAAAGTCGTGTGCTTCGAGAGCGGTTCGTAAAGCCGGACGTCGCCTTCTTCGCCCACGATCGTTTTTAATTTTTCTGCGGTCACGAGATCGGCCGCCAGGATCGACAATTGCTCGTGAATGTTTCCCGCGCCGAGGCTCAACACCAAATCGCCTGAATCGATTGCGTTCCCGACGTCGCAGTGCACGCGATTCAATTGCGGCTGATAAGTCACCGCGCGATGGCCATGCCGCACGATTTCATCGACAATTGTTTGACCACTAATCCCCGCGACGGGTGCTTCGTTCGAGCCGTAAACATCGGTCACCACCACGCGATCGGCGTCATCAAACGAGCGGCCGAAATCTTTGCAGAGCAACTTCGTGCGCGAATAACGATGCGGTTGAAACATCGTCAGAACGCGCTTTCGACCAGTCGATCGCGCCGCCTTCAAAGTGGCGCGAATCTCGGTGGGATGATGTCCGTAATCATCGACCAACAAGAAGCGCTCGCTTTCGTATTTGATTTCGAAGCGCCGGCGCGCGTGCTCAAACTTGCGAAGCGAAATTGCGATCTTCTCAAAAGGAATGCCGAGCTCAGTCGCGAGCGCAATCACGCCGAGCGCGTTATGCGCATTGTGTTTCCCGGGAACATTCAGGGTCGCCTCGCCGATTTGTTTGTCGTGGCGATAAACGCAAAAAACAGATGCGAAATTCTGCAGCTCCAGATCTGCGCCGCGGTAGTCGGCCCCCTCCGCAAATCCGTACGAGATGGCGCGCTTGCAAGATCGACATGTACGCGTCGCGTTCACATCGTCCGCGCTGTAAAAAACCGTGCCGCTTGTTTGTTCGATCAATTGAGCGAACACTTTTTCGATCGCAGCGAGATCGGCATAAAAATCGAGATGCTCTTCTTCGATATTCAAAATCAACGTGTGCTCGGGATGGAATAACGCGACCGTCCCGTCACTTTCGTCTCCTTCGGCCACAAAATATTCGCCGCGCGGATTCCAGTGCGCGTTTGTGCCGAGAATCGGAATTTCGGCGCCCACGTAATGCGAGGGATGCAATCCGCCTTCGCGCAAAACGTGCGCGGCCATCGCCGACGTGGTGGTCTTTCCGTGCATGCCGGCGATGACGATGCCGCGCTTGCCGCGCATGATGGCAGCGAGCGCCTCCGCGCGGCGCGCCACCGGTTTCTTCGCCGCGCGCGCGCTTGCCAGGATCGGATTGTCGATCTTGATGGCGGAAGAATAAATTACGAGATCAGCATCGGTCGCGTCTTCAGCGCGATGTTCCGGATAAAATCGCAAGCCAAGCTGCTGCAGCCGATCTGTCTCCTGCGATTCCAATCTGTCCGAACCCGCGACCTCATGGCCGAGCTCGAGCAAAAGCGCGGCGATGCCGCTCATGCCGCTGCCCGCGACGCCGAGCAAATGAACGCGATGTCGCTGTTGCGTGAGCATTTTTTGCAAATCAACTTCGGGAGCGCGCGTCATCGGTCCTCGTATATTTTTCCATCGTTTCAACGACAAGCCCGGCCGCGTTTTTCGGCGCGAGCGTTGCACATTTTTCCGACATGCGCCGCAATCTAACCGGATCGCGAATTAACTCCCGAATTTTCAGCGCGAGCAAATCACTGGAAAGCTCCGCTTGTTTGAGAACGATGGCCGCATTGGCGCGGGCAAAAATTTCGGCATTGCGCGTTTGATGATCGTCGGCCGCGTACGGAAACGGAATCAAGATCGACGGTAACGAAAACGCAGCGAGCTCGGCGAGACTGGCCGCGCCGGAGCGCGCGATCGCCAGATCGGCCGCGCTGTAAACTTCTTCCATGCGATGATGAAAGGCGGCGACATGCGCGATCACATTTTCGCGCCGATAACTTTCGGAGACCAACGCCTGGTCGCGCGTGCCGGCGAGATGAATGAATTGCAATGGCAAATCCTTTAGCGATGGAAGCGCTTTCGTCATCGCCTGATTAATTCCGCTCGCGCCCTGACTGCCGCCCATCACGAGCAGCGTGGGAAGATTTGATTGCAGACCGAGCTTCTCGCGCGCGGCCGCCCCGTTGGTCGGTTTGAGCGCGGCGCGAATGGGCGTGCCGGTAACTTCAGTGCGCACTTTTGGAAAAAAGGGCGCGCATTCCTTGAAGCCGAGCAACACGGCGCGCACAAAACGCGCAGTCAATCGGTTCGCTTTGCCGGGAATTGCATTCGATTCATGAATGAATGTGGCGATGCCGCGCATGCGTCCGGCCAGCACCGGCGCGGTCGATGTAAAACCGCCCATGCCGAGAATGACGTGCGGTTTGAATTTGCGATAAATGCCGCGGCAAAGGGAAAGACTTTCCGAAAATCGCCGAACGAATCCCAGTATGGCCGGGGAATAAAGCGAAGGCAGACCGATCGTCGGCAATTTCTCGAAGCGAAGATCGGGCCAGCCGGAAAGAGCGAGTGCGTCGATTTCTTTTTCGGAAATGAAGAGCATGACTTGATGGCCGCGATCGCGCAGCACTTCAGCGACGGCAAGTCCCGGAAAAAGATGCCCGCCCGTTCCTCCGCATGCGATCACAGCATTCACAAAAAAGTTATGTCGATCTTGTCGTCGGAGTTAAATGCGCGGCGTGATACGCGCGTTGAATGTGACGTTTTTTTTGTTCGCGGGCTCGAGCACGCCTTGCCGGTAAATGTTTAGAAGCAATCCGATTCCGAAAAGACAGGCGACGAGATTCGATCCGCCGTAACTGATAAAGGGCAGCGGCAATCCTTTGTTCGGCAAAAGCGAAGTGGTCACGCCGATGTTGACCGCTGCCTGAACCGCGAGCAGCGAAACAATTCCAGAGCCGAGCAAAAGTCCGAACCGGTCCTTGGCGTGCAAGGCGATCATCAACCCGCAGACGATGATGACGACGAACAGGAAGACCACGAGCAGACTGATGCGCAAGCCGAGCTCTTCGCCGATCATTGGAAAAATAAAATCGGTGTGCGCGTAAGGCAGGTAGAGCATTTTTTGGCGACCATTGCCGAGGCCGAGCCCTTCCATTCCACCGCTGCCCCACGCGATGAGCGCCTGCATTTGCTGCAAGCCGGCGTCTTCTTTGAAGCGCTGCGGATCCATAAACGCGAGCAAGCGCGCCATGCGCTCGGACATGTGCGTCGCGACAAAAAGCATTCCGCCAAGTCCGGCGATCGATAGCAAACCGAGCAACGCCGGATTTGTTCCGGCGACAAACATGATCACGAACATGGTCGCGCCGATCAGCGCCGTCGTGCCGAGATCGACTTCCAAAACAACGAGGAGCAGCAATGCACTGACGATTGCGAATGGAATGACGAAGCCGTTCAGCAGTTCACCGCTCGCTTTTTCATGACGCGCGTACCAGGCGGCCAGAAAAAAAATGGCGGCGATCTTTCCAATCTCGGATGGCTGAAAAGCGAATAGGCCGAAACCGACCCAGCGGCGCGAACCGTTAATCCGCATGCCGATGTGCGGGACGAAACAGAGCGCGAGCGCGACGAGCGCGAGGGCGAACCAAATCCACCAAGTGCGTTGCCAGAAATGATAATCGAGCAGCGCCGCGCCGATGCAGATAGCCAAACCGATCCCGAGCCAGAGCGCCTGGCGTTTCATAAAAAAATACATGTCGCCGTGGCTGTCACGCGCAAAAGCGCTCGTGCTGAAAAGCATGACGATGCCGATGACGAGCACGCCGAGCACAGCCAGAAATAAAATGTACGCGCTCTTTTTGTGCATCGCTTCAGCGGGACAAGATCGACAATTCTATTCGCCAGATTTTTTTGGTTTGGAGGTTTTGGGGATGATCAGCTTCTGCCCGATCTGCAATTTGTGCGGATCATCGATGTGATTGATCGCGAGCAAGTCGTCGTACGGAACTTTCAACTTCTTCGCGATCGTGACCGGATTGTCGCCTTTCGCGACGACGTAGGTCTTGCCGGAATCCGCGATGGTGCCGCTCGTCTCCGAAGTTTTGGCGTGATCGGTTTTATGTTCTTCTTTCGGCACGGACTTGGTGCTCGTGCGCGTTGCTGTCGTCGGCACTTCCACTTTGGCGCCGGAATTTTGGGACGCGGTTTCGGTTTTCGGGGGGGGCGGCGGCGCGGGGAACGAGCCTTCGCGAGCTTTGATGCTGTTGAACGCGACGATGCCGGCGACCGCGACGACGTGGAGCACGAGGACGATAAGAAGCGCGCGCGATAATTTCATGTTCGGCTCGGACATTTCGTCCATGTCGCCGACGCGCCGGGCTGTGGCGGCGCGCAGTTTTTTGCGAGTGAAGAATTTTGGTTTTTTCATAATTTCATTTGGGAAGGGCGTGCACGAGGGCACGAAATTGATCGCCGCGATCGGCGTAGCTCTTGAACATGTCGAAGGAAGAAGTGCCGGGCGAAAAGAGGACGACCTCGCCGGATTTCGCGAGAGCATGCGCGCGCTCTACGGCGTCGGCGAGTGAGCTTGCGATTTCGGATTTTACATCACTGCTCCAATCGCGCGCGATCCGCTCCGCCATTTCGCCGATCAAAATTGTCGATCTAACCTTTTCTTTCACGAGCGGCCGCAGCGGTTCGAAACCGAAGCCTTTGTCTTTTCCGCCCGCGATCAAAATCACAGGCTTGCTTTGCGCGAGCAGCGCTTTTTCGACGGCGTCGAGATTGGTCGCTTTGGAGTCGTTGATGTAATCGACGCCACCAATTGTGCGCACAAATTCGCAACGATGCGGCTGCGGCTCATAACTGCGCAGTGACGGGAGCATTTCGGAGAAGGAAAGTTTGCGCGCCTGCCCGATGGCGAGCGCGGCCATCAGGTTCTCGATGTTGTGCGAGCCGCGCAGTTTTGTTTCAGAAAGTCGCAAGACCATCGCGTCGCGATAAACGATCGCGCCCTGCGCGAGACGAAAGTCCGCTTTGTCAGTGTACGCGCTGAAAGTCGTGCGCGGCGCCGCCATTTTCGGCAGCGATTCGCCCGCATTCACGACGGCGACATCGTCTGCGGTTTGGTTTTCGAAAATGCGAAGCTTGGCTGCGCGATAATCGGCGACCGAGCGATAACGATCGAGATGATCGGGCGCGAAGTTGAGCCAGACCGCAATCGAGGGGCGAAAGCTCGTGATCGTTTCGAGTTGAAATGAGCTCACCTCGACAGTGAGCACATCGTACTTGTCGGTTTCGCGCGCAACTTCGGAAAGCGGCTTGCCGATGTTTCCACAGGCGACCGTGCGCTGGCCGCAAGCATTCAACATTTGCGCGGTCAATTCCGTGGTAGTCGTTTTCCCGTTTGTGCCGGTGATGGCAATGATCGGGACGGTGCAGGAACGAAAGGCGAGTTCGAGCTCGCCGATTATGTCGATCTTGCGCCCGGAGAAATTCTTGGCCAACGCTGAGGCCGGATCGATTCCCGGACTGAGCACGACCAAATCGTAAGTCGTTGCATCTCGATCCGCGTCCGGTCCGCAAATCACGCGCACACCTTTGGCGCGCAAACTTTCGAGCGTGGATTTGAGCAGATTTTTTTCTTCAGCGCTGTCAAGCACCGTGACGTCGGCGCCTTCCGCCTGGAGCAATTGCGCGGCGGCCGTTCCGCTGAGACCGGCCCCGAGAACCGCGGTTTTTTTTCCTTTGTAACGCAAAGCTTATCTCAATTTCAGAGTGGCCAGGCCGAGGAGCGCGAAGATGGCGGACAAAATCCAGAAGCGGACGATGACGGTGTTTTCCTTCCACCCGCTCAGCTCGAAATGATGATGAATGGGCGACATGGCGAAGATGCGCTTGCCCGTCAGTTTGAAACTCAGCACTTGCAGAATGACGGACGCGGCTTCGATCACGAACACGCCGCCGACAATCGCGAGCAGCAGCTCCTGTTTGCAACAAATCGCGACGACGCCAACCATGCCGCCGATAGCGAGCGCGCCGGTGTCGCCCATGATGACTTTCGCGGGATGACAATTGAACCAGAGAAAGCCGAGCCCGGCGCCGACGAGCGCGCTGCACACCACCGTCAATTCGCCGGTGAATGGATAAAATGGGACCTGCAAATATTCCGCGATGCGAAAATTACCGCCGGCATAACACAAGAGCGCGTAGGCGAATGCGACCGTGACCGTGCAACCGATAGCAAGACCGTCGAGTCCATCGGTGAGGTTGACCGCATTCGACGAACCGACGATGACGACCGCGAAAAACAAAAGCGTGACCCAGCTCATATTTGTGACGATGGGCGATTTAAAAAACGGCACGTAAAGCTCGCGCGCCTGCACCTCAATCAATGGGCTGGTCAGAAAAACCGTCGTGACGATGCAGGCGAGAACGACCTGGAAAATGAGTTTGACGCGACCGGGAACACCATCCGATTTGCGCTTCGTGACTTTGAGAAAATCGTCGGCAAAACCGAGGCAGCCCAGATAAAGCATGGCGAAGAGCGTCAGCCAGACGAAGCGGTTATCGGGGCGCGCCCAAAGCACACTCGAAACAAAAACCGAACCGATCACGAGCACGCCACCCATTGTCGGCATTCCTTTCTTGCTGGCATGCAGCTCGGCCAGGCGGTGCACTTCTTCGGCGGTGCGAATCGGCTGGCCCACTTTGAGTCGAATCAATTTTCGGATAACGAAAGGCCCGAACGTGAGAGACAACGCAAAAGCCGTCACCGCCGCGGCGACCGATCGGAACGTGACGTAGAAAAATACGTTGAAGCCTGCGATCTGGTCATTGAGCCGATGCAAATAAAACATCATGACGCGATTCCCTCCGCTGGTTGACGCTTCGAAAATTCCTCCAGCACACGCTCGGTGCGCGCGGAGCGGCTGCCCTTGACGAGA
Source organism: Verrucomicrobiota bacterium (assembly GCA_041167045.1). GTDB lineage: Bacteria > Verrucomicrobiota > Verrucomicrobiia > Chthoniobacterales > UBA10450 > CATPCN01. The sequence continues at coordinate 349,695 of JBEEGW010000009.1, read as the reverse complement.
ACGAGATCGCCGGCTGTCGTTTTCTCGGCGAGGAGATCGGCCGCGTCACTTGTCGATCTTACCGCCACGGTATTTTCCAGTCCGGCATTTTGCGCGGCGCGCGCGATTTTTTCGCCGGCTTCACCGATCGTGATTAATTGATCGATGGCCAGCAGCGCGGCGCATTCGCCCACTTCGCGATGACCGCGCTCCGATTCTTCGCCCAGCTCGCCCATTTCGCCGAGCACGGCGATGCGCGAACCATCCGCATTCAACTCGACCAAAGTGCGCAGCGCCGCTTTCATCGATTCAGGATTCGCGTTGTAGCTGTCGTCGATGAACTGCACACCGCCGATCGTCTTGATTTGCAACCGCGCTTTGGTGAGCGGCGCGGAAGCGAGGCCGGCCGCGCATTCTTCGATCGACAATCCAAAAAGACGGCCGGCCGCGACCGCGAGCACTGCGTTTTGCACCATGTGCAATCCGGGCACGGGCAATTGCGCGCGACAGCGGTGCGCGCCTTCTAAAATGGTGAACTCCGATCCGCTCGCGCTTTGCCGGATCTCGGTCGCGCGCACGGAGCCCTTCTCGATTCCGGCGAAAATAATTTTGGCGCGCGTTTTTTTCGCAATTTTTTCGCTGAACGGATCTTCCGCATTTAAGATCACGGTTCCCTCGGCAGCGATCGCTTCGGCAAGCGCGCCTTTTTCTTTCGCAATCGCTTCGCGCGTGCCCATGAATTCGATGTGCGCGATGCCGACGTTCGTGATGATGGCGGCGTCGGGCGCGGCGAGTTTGGCGAGAGCCGCAATCTCGCCCGGATGATTCATCCCGATTTCCCAGACGGCGATCTCATCCGTCGAGCGCGCTTCCAGCATGGTCCGCGGAAGACCCACGTGATTATTAAAATTGCCTTCCGTTTTGGTGACGCGATAGCGACGCGCAAGCGCGGCGGCGACAAAATCTTTTGTTGTTGTCTTGCCGTTGCTTCCGGTGATGGCGAGCACTTTGAGCGGAAGCGATTTCCGATAGTTGGCCGCGAGCTGTTGATAGCCGATGAGCGTGTCACCCACGCGAATGAGCGGAAACTTCTTGTCGATCTTGCCTGGCCACGCTTTTTCGATTAGCGCACCGGCGGCACCACGCTTTACGACGTCGTTGATAAATTTGTGACCGTCGAAGTTTTCACCGCGCAATGCCACAAAGAGATCGCCGGGACGAAGCGTGCGCGAATCGGTGCTGATTCTTTCGACCGTAAGATCGACATCTTTTTTCGAAAGCGCTCCTCCGGCGAATTGCGCGATGCGAGAAATGGGAAGCGGATCCATTTTCAGAATTCGACCGGATGATTTTCCAGCGCGCGACGCGCCACCTGCACGTCGTCGAATGGAACGGTGTGGTCGGCAAATTCCTGATAAGCCTCGTGCCCTTTGCCCGCAATGAGCACAATGTCGCGCGGTTGCGCCATAAAAACGGCGCGCGCGATTGCCTCGGCGCGCTCCGGAATTTTTTCGTAATGATCGGAGCGAAATCCCTTTTCCACTTCGGCGATGATCGCGTTCGGATCTTCTTTGCGCGGATTGTCCGAAGTGATGATGGCATGATCGGCGTTAAGATCGACAATCTGCCCCATGAGCGGGCGTTTTTGTTTGTCGCGATCGCCGCCGCAACCGAAAACCACAATCAATCTACGCGGCTCGAGCTCACGCAGCGTTTTCAAAACGTTGAGCAGCGCATCGGGCGTGTGCGCATAATCGACAAACACCTGGAATTGCCGCTTCGCTGGAACGGCTTCCAGTCGCCCCGGGACCTGCGGCGATTTACCGAGACTTAAAATCGCTTCGCGCAGATTTATGCCGAGCGCGTTCGCGGCCGCGAGCGCAGCAAGTGAGTTGGCAACATTGAATCGGCCAATCAGCGGCACGCGCACGAGATAACTTTTGCCGCGCGCATCGAGCTGGTAGGAGGTGCCGCCAAATTCGCTGCGATAATTCGAGGCGCGAAAATCGGCCCGCACGACCATGCCGTACGTGATCGTGGAAATCTTCTTGTCGATCTTGGCCAGCAATTTTTCGGAATACTGGTCGTCGAGATTGATCACAGCGACCGGTTTGGTTTTGCTTTTCTGCGCCGAGAGTTGCGTGAACAGTTTCGTCTTCGCTTCGAAATAATTTTCCATCGTGCCGTGAAAATCGAGATGGTCCTGCGTGAGATTGGTGAAAACAGCGACGTTCCACTGGAGCCCGCGGGTGCGTTCCTGCGCGAGCGCGTGCGAGGAAACTTCCATGGCGGCCGCTTTGCAACCGGCGTTCGCAATTTGCGCGAGCAATTCCTGAAGATCGAGAGACTCGGGTGTGGTGCGCGTGGCGGGCAAAACGCGCTCGCCGATTTCGTAACGAACGGTGCCGATCAATCCGCACCGCATTCCGGCCTTGTCGCAAATGTGCTTGATCAGAAAAGTGGTGGTGGTTTTGCCATTCGTTCCGGTGACGGCGGCGAGTTTTAAATGACGCGCCGGCCGTTCGTAAAAAGCAGCGGCGAGATCAGCGAGCGCTTCGCGCGTGTTCGGAACAACCACGCATGTCGCGCGCGCATGTTTCTCTTCGTGTTCCGTCACAATCACGCTTGCGCCTTTTTCGAGGGCCTGGCCGATGAATTGGTGCCCGTCGTTTTTTTCACCGCGCAAAGCGACGAAGAGTGAATTTTTCTGCACGCGCCGCGAGTCATACGCGAGACTTTCCACCGCGCGATCAATTGGACCGACGATGGCGCGAGGAGAAATCGCGGCGAGAAGATTTTTGAGCTGCATGAGTAGTCAACACGCGAACGCGACACGCTCAACGGTGCGGAGCATTGGTTAAGGCAACGCGATCCACCGCGATCGCTTTGCGGACTTCCTCATGCGGCTCAAGATCGAGATAACGCGCAGCCTTCTCCGCGATATGCGCAAAGATCGGGCCGGCGACCAGGCCTCCATAATTTTGTTCCGGCTTGTCGGTGTGCGCGTCGTCTAAAACAACCAGACCGACGAATTCCGGTTTGTCCGCAGGCAGATAGCCGGAGAAGGAAACGACATACTTTCCGCTTTCGTATCCGCCTTTCGGATCAACTTTCTGCGCCGTGCCGGTCTTGCCGGAAATGGTGAATCCGGGAACAGCCGCAGCCGCCGCGGTGCCGCGATCGCTCACCACTCCGCGCAACGCGTCGCCAATTTGTTTTGCGGTTTGTGGCGTAACGACCTGACGCAACACGACCGGCGAAAATGTACTAATCGTTTTGCCTTCGGCGGTCGTAATCGATTTCACGATGCGCGGCGTGATTAATTTTCCGCCGTTCGCGATTGCCGCCATCGCCACCGTCATTTGTAGCGGCGTCACACCAATTTCATGCCCCATCGGGATGCGCGTGATGGAAATTTTGCTCCAGGCTTGCGGTGGCCGAATCAGTCCGCTGATTTCGCCGGGCAGCTCGACGCCGGTGCGCTCGCCGAACCCGAAGCGGCGGATGTATTCGTAAAATTTTTGGTCACCCACGCTGAGCGCGAGCTTGGCCGCGCCGATGTTGCTCGATTTGACGAGAATGTCCTGCACGCTCAAATCGGCGAATGGCCGGTGATCGTGCAAAACGCGATCGCCGTAAGTCCACGCGCCGTTTTCGCAAAAGATCATCGAATCGGGATGAACTTTGAGTTCGTTCAGCGCAGCGGCCGCGCTCACGATTTTGAATGTCGATCCTGGCTCCATCATGTCGATGATGGCGCGATTTTTCATCTGCTCAGGCTTCGCTTCGGAGCGATGATTGAGATCGAACGTCGGCCGGTTCGCCATCGCCAGGATCTCGCCGGTCTGCGGTCGCATCAGAATGATCGTCGCTTTTTGCGGCGCATATTCGCGCATGGCCGCGTCGATTTCGTTCTCGACGATGTTCTGCAAATTAAGATCGACAGTGAGATGAACCTGGTAGCCGTCGCGCGGCGCGCGTTCCTGTCCGCGATAAAGCACGATCTCCTGTCCGGCGCGATTGTGTTCGATGTAACGATAACCGTCCTGCCCGTGCAGATAATCTTCCATCGACGCTTCCACGCCTTGGATGCCGCGATGATCGAAGTCGGTGAACCCGATGACGTGCGAAAGCATCGGGCCGTTCGGATAAATGCGCGTCGCGTCGCGCTCGAAATAAATCCCGCGCAAATTCTGCGCGCGCAGTTTGCCACGCAACGTCTCGGCCACATTTTCGGGCACCTCGCGTTTCACCACGATGTAACGCCGGTCGCCGCTTAATTTTTCGGTGAGCTCGGCCGCCGGAATCTTCAGCTCGGCGCCGACAAGATCGACAATCGCCTTGAGATTATTGAGGTGGGTCGCATCGGCTACGACTGTCTCGACCGGAATGTTGTGCGCGAGCACTTCATTGTTCGCGTCGAGGATCGTGCCGCGCTCAGCGAAGATGGTTTGTTTGTAAACGTGTTTTTCCGCAGCGAGCCCGGCGTACTCGTCGTGCTTGACCATTTGCAAATAAACCAGGCGAAACGAAAACGCGCTGAACAATGCGGTGAAGCACAGGCAGACCAGTGCGCAGCGAGTCCGTCCGTTCCACTTCATTTGCCGGCATGCTGATTTGCGACCGGCTGGATCGCGTCGTCCGCGGGAGTGCGCGGCATGGTCAACCGCACGATGCTGTGCTCAGAAATCGGGATCATCTTGATGTAGCCTTCCTTCAAGCGGCGCTGCAAAGCCGAGCGCGAAGTGAGCGCCGCGATTTGCACGCTGGCCACGTCGTTTTGACTGCGCAGGCTGGCCAGCTCGTTCTCGAGCGCTTTTTTGCGATCGCCCAAATGATAAAGCTCGAGCGTGAGATAAACGTAAATCAGTCCCGTCAGTCCGAGAAATCCGATGATCACGATCCAACGCGCGAGCGATGGCGCGTTGATGGTGTTGAAATTTTTGCGGCGGGAACGTTCCATCAGATTTTTTCGGCGCTGCGCAGCTTCGCGCTGCGCGCGCGCGGGTTGGTGCGCTGTTCGTTTTCGTCCGGCTCGATTGCCTTCGGCGTGATCAAGCGCAGTTCCAGGTCCGGATTAGCACGCGGCTCCGGCCACTCCGGCCGATCGAGCCATTCACGGCTGCGATCGCGAAAGAAATTTTTCACGATGCGATCTTCGAGCGAATGAAATGTGATGACGGCAATGCGCGCGCCGGATTCGAGTCGCGCAGTCAGCACGCGTAAGCCTTCTTCGAGCGCGCCCAGCTCGTCGTTCACTTCCATGCGCAGCGCCTGAAAGACTTGCGTGGCGGGATGGCGCCGGCCGTGACGCCAGACAATTTTTTCTACGGCGCGAGCAAGCGCAAGTGTTTCGCGAAACGGCGCGCTCTTGCGCATCTTCACTAGTTGCGTGGCGATCCGTCGCGCGGCCGGCTCTTCACCGAGATCACGAAACAACCGCGTCAGCTCTTCTTCGCTGTAATTATTGACGACATCGGCCGCGGTCAGATCTCCGCGCGGATCCATGCGCATGTCGAGCGGGCCGTTGCGCATGAGGCTGAAACCGCGCGCGGCATTTTCGAGCTGGCGCGATGAAACACCAAGATCGAGAAGCGCCCCGCCGATTTGTGCGATACCGAGCTCGTCGAGGATGATGTCGATCTTGCGGAAGTTCGACTGGCGCAGCGTAACGCGATTACCGAATTCGTGAAGTCGTTCGCCGAGATATTCAATCGCGTCCGGATCCTGATCGAGCGCGAGCACATCGGCGCCCATTCGCAAAATCGCTTCGGTATGTCCGCCACCGCCGCAGGTCGCATCGACGACGAGCGCGCCGGGACGCGGCGCGAGCAGCTCGACCGCTTCCTTCACCAGCACCGGACGATGATAAATAAAATCTTCCATTTCCTGCGCCTCCTCTTCCACGACCAGCGGGCCGGTCGCGAACCAGACGGGCCGCTCAAATAATAATGCGTTCATTATTTTTTTTCCCTCGCTGCGCTTAAAGACCGATCACATTGGCGACGTGTTGGTATGTCGATGTTTCCTCTTCATGCGCGCGTTTCCAGCGCGCCAAATTCCAGATTTCAAAACGCCCGCGGCCGCCGACGAGCGCGACCTCGCCTTTCAATCCGACTTTTTTGCAAAGATCATCCGGCAGAACGAGCCGGCCTTGTCGATCGGAGGCGGCGTGTTCGGCGCGGGCGTGGAGATGGCGCAGAAAAATTCGGCGATCGCGTGCCGAAACAGCCGGATCGTTTTCGGCCAGCGCGCTCATGCGAGAAAATTCCTCCGGCGACATGACGAGAAGAAATTGATGCTCGGCTTGCGGAAGCAGAATAAAATGCTGCGCTTTATCATCACGCCAGCGGGAGGGGATGGTGACGCGGTTTTTTTCGTCAAGAGAATGACGGAACTCACCGGCGAAGAAGGCAGGGGTATTGGAATCGAGAGCCATGTGCCAGTGGACAGTTGGTCCATTTCAATCCACTTCCTTCCACTTTGAACCACCTTCCGTGCCACGAGTCAATAAAAATTAATTGTCGGCTGGCGCACCTTTCCCCCAATCGTAAGCTCCTTGGAATTGTGAGAATCTTCTGTGCAGGCGCAACCATTTCCCTTTGGGCCGGCCTTATGTCGATCTTGTGCCCTTCGATTCAGGCGCAAACGCCATCGAACGACGACACAATCCGCGTGACGGTCGCGATCGCCGCGGACGGGTCACGCACGACGTATCAATCCGACCGCGCCAACCACAAAGCCACCGCCACCACCACCGATCCAGACGGTCATTTGCGTGAGAAAATTAATTACGAGCTGGATCAAGCCGGTCACTACGTCAGCGGGCAATCTTTCGGCGCAGACGGGCAGTTTCGTTTCAAGGCTCTATATAAATATGATGCGACCGGCCGAATCGCGGAGGAGCGGCAGCTTGCCAAAAACGACTCTTTGCAACGCAAAATCGTTTACAGCTACGACGCCGCGGGCAAACCCACCGGCATGTCGATCTTCGACGCCGCGGGCAAACTGCTCAGTCGCACTGGAGCGGCCGTGGCAAGTCCCACGCCCACGCCTTCGAGCAAGAAAACGAAAAACCCCGGCAGCCGTTGATCGTTTCGGCGCGCGCTCGCTTGCCACGGTGCGCAAAGAGCGCTAAGAAGTTTGGCCATGATCGATTACATCCAGAAGGGTGGCCTGCTCATGTGGCCGATTCTGGTTTGCAGCATCATTTCGATCGCTGTCTTCGCTGAGCGTTTATTTTATTTGCATCGCGCGACCATTCACGTGGGCGAATTTTTGCAGGGGCTCGCGAACCTGATTCAGCGCCGCAATTTCGCAGAGGCTTTGCACGAATCAGCCGGCACGCCGGGGCCGGTCGCCCGCGTCATTCATGCGGCCATTCTTCGACATGCGTCGCCGCGCACGGAGCTGCGCGAGATTGTGCAGGAAGCCGGCCAGCTTGAAGTTCCGAAGTTGGAACGCTTCCTCGGAGTTTTGGCGACACTCGCTTATCTCACTCCGCTGCTCGGGCTGCTCGGCACGGTCGCAGGAATGATCGATGCGTTTGGCGTGATCGCGTCGAACGGCGGTTATGCGACGCTAAACGAACTTTCCAGCGGCATTTACAAAAGTTTGCTCACGACCGCGGCGGGACTGGTCGTCGCGACGCCGACGTTTGTGGCTTACAGTTATCTTTCGGCGCGCGTGAACACGATGATGCACGAAATGGAGCGCGCCGGAATCGAGATCGTGCATTTGCTGAGCGACCGCGAGCCAACCAGCGGCATCATTAGTTTCGAACCGGCCGCAAAAATTCCGGAGCGCGAAACGGGCCGCTAGACAAGATCGACATACCCTCGGGGCATGAAGCTCACTCGCACGCAGCACTTCAGCTTCGGATGGCTCTGCGTTTTTCCGCTGCTCGACGTTCTTTTTCTGCTGATCTTTTTTTTGCTGCTCAGCTCGAATTTTATTTTGCAGCCGGGAATCTCTGTGTCGGTCCCCTTTTCGCACTTCACGCTCGGACCGCAAATCAATCCGCAAATTATCAGCATCACGGGCGGCGCGATGCCGGCGATTTATTTTCGCGATCAAAAAGTGGCGCTCGAGAAGCTGGGGCCATTGCTCGATGCGGCCAAACGTGAAGGCAGCCCGGTCATCATCAAAGCGGATCGGCTTACGCCGTACGAACTCGTGGTCACCGTCACGAACATTGCGCTCGAGCACGGGATCAGCTCGGTCTCGCTCGCCACGACGCCCGCACAGTGAGCGCGGAAACTTTTCCGGCGCTCGTTTTCGATTGGGATCCGCCGCGCCGCCGCCGCCGGGCGATCCTTGGCTTCCTGACTCTTTCCGCCGGACTGCACGCGCTTTGTTTTTATCTTTTCCAAATCGTTTACCCCCCCACGGTGGCGCTTCTCCCGCCGCCCGCACGCGTGAACGTCATTTCCGCCGGTACTGAAGAAGGCCGCGTTCTTCTGCGCTGGATCGAGGCAGAAGATCCGGCGCTCGCCGCCACGACACAGCGACCGAAAGATTCCCGCACAAACGGGTTGCCAACCGTGCGACATGTTCCGTCGTATTTAACCGCGCAACCGGCGCTCAAAGATTTGCCGCCGGCGGACGAGCATCCGATCGCGCCGAGCGCTCAACCGCCCGGGCCGGTCCCAATTTCGCGCAAACAAAAACCCGCTGCCGCTGCTGCTGTGGTGGCGACGGCCGTAGAATTTTCGGAAGAGGCGCTTGATTGGGGCGTGCTAGAAAAACCGGCGATGCATTTCGTCGCATCAAGCAAAGAGGCGCCGCAGGCCGCGCGCTTTCGCGCCGGTGTGAGCGCGCAGGGCGAGATTCGCTTTTGCTTTTTGCAAGAATCCTCCGGCGACGCGGCCCTCGACGAACAAGCGCGAAAATATCTCGCGCTCTGTCGATTTTCCAAAACCCGCAATGAAAAAGAATTGGTCTGGGTGACGGCCATCTTTGAGTGGGGCAACGATATTGCCGCGCCGACGACGACAAGATCGACAATCAGCCCGCCGCTCGCGTCGCCGAGTTCCACGCCGTGATTCGTGTCAGCCTGGCGTTACTCGTCACGATTTATCTGCTGCTTTTTCTTGCGGCGGTTTTCCTTCTCTGGATAGTTGGAGAGTGGAACCGGCGCCGGCGCGAGCGACGAGCTTTGCGCTACCGATTGCGCTGCGTGATTTGCGCGTTTGAGTTTGAAGATCGAACCGACGCTTTGCTTCCGCGTTGTCCACGCTGCGGCAGCTTGAACGAGAGATTTAAACCGGAGCAAATTTAAAAATGGGAATGTGGATTGGTCGCAATCGCAAAGCGCGGGTCACGTACGGCTTCGACGAGATCGCACTCGTGCCCGGCCGCATCACGATCAATCCAAACGAAGTCGAGACAACGTTTCGTGTGCCGCGCAAAAATGCCGAGCCGCTCGAGCTGAAAATTCCAATCTTGGCCAGCGCGATGGATGGAGTTGTCGATGTCCGCTTTGCCATCGCCATGAGCAAACTCGGCGGGCTTGCCGTTCTCAATCTGGAAGGCGTGCAGACGCGTTACAAAAGTCCGCAGGAGGTTTTGCAAAAAATTGTCGAGGCGGACAAATCGGAAATCACGGCGCTCCTGCAAAAAATTTACCAGGAACCGGTGCAGGAAGATTTGATTGGAGCGCGCATTCGCCAAATCAAAGACGGAGGCGCGCTCGCGGCGGTCAGCTCCATCCCGCAACGCGCGGCAGAATTTGGCGCGATCGCGCAGGAAGCCGGGGCTGATCTTTTTGTCGTGCAGAGCACGGTCTCGACCGTTCGCCATCTTTCCTCGGAATATAAATCTCTCGATCTCGAGAAATTTTGCCGCGACATGCGCATTCCAGTCATCGTCGGCAACACGGTCGGTTACGATGTCACCTTTGAAATTATGGAATGCGGTCCGGCCGCGGTTCTTGTTGGGGTCGGCCCCGGTGCCGCATGCACTTCGCGCGGCGTGCTTGGTCTTGGTGTGCCGCAAGTCACCGCCACGGTTGATTGCGCCGCCGCGCGCGACGCTTATTTCAAAAAAACTTCGCGCTACGTTCCGATCATCACCGATGGCGGGATGAGCAAAGGCGGCGATGTCTGCAAAGCGCTCGCCTGCGGCGCGGATGCCGTCATGGTCGGCAGCGCATTTGCCCGCGCGCAAGAGGCGCCCGGCGCCGGCTATCATTGGGGAATGGCGACGCCGCATGCAAACTTACCGCGCGGCACGCGCATCAAAGTGGGCGCAACTGGCTCGCTCAAACAAATTTTATTCGGCCCGGCCGAAGTTGATGACGGCAGCCAGAATCTGGTCGGCGCGATCACGACCTGCATGGGCAACGTCGGTGCGCGCACGATTGCGGAATTTCAACAAACCGAAATCATCATCGCGCCCTCCATCAAAACCGAAGGCAAACTTTTTCAGACGGTGCAAAGCGTCGGAATGGGAACGCGCTAGCCGAAGTGATGAGTGACAAGTGACGAGCGACAAGTTTATTCTGACCGTCGCGTCCTCATCGCTCATGCCATCTGTCATCCAGTATGAATAACCGAAGAGTCGTCCTCACCGGCATGGGTGTCGTCACGCCGCTTGGCAACGATCTTGAGACGTTTTGGACAAACCTGAAGAACGGCGTCAGCGGCATTCGCGAGATCGAATCGTTCGACACCAGCGCGTTCGATTGCCATTTCGGCGGTGAAGTGCGCAACTTCGACCCAAAAGATTTTTTCAACAATCCCAAGGATGTGCGCCGCACCGACCGATTCGCGCAACTCTCCATGGGCGCGGCCAAAATGGCGATGAAGGACAGCGGCGTCGATGTGGAAAAAGTAAACCGCGAGCGCTTCGGCGTCATCGTCAGCAGCGGTATCGGCGGACTAAAAACGCTCCAGGAGCAGCATACGATTCTGATGACAAAAGGGCCGTCGCGCGCTTCGCCTTTCACTATTCCGATGCTGATCAGCAACATGGCCAGCGGCCTGATCTCGATGGAATTTGGCCTGAAAGGTCCGAACCTTTGCATCGTCAGCGCCTGCGCGACTTCCAACAACGCCATCGGCGAATCGTGGCGCATGATTAAATTTGGCGACGCGGATATCTTTCTGGCCGGCGGCTCGGAGGCCTCGATTGTTGCCATCGGTCTGGGCGGATTTTGTGCCATGAAAGCGTTGAGCACGCGGAACGACGAACCGCAACGCGCTTCGCGCCCGTTCGATAAGGACCGCGACGGTTTCGTCATGAGCGAGGGCGCGGGCGTGGTTGTGGTCGAAGAGCTCGAGCACGCGAAGAAAAGGGGCGCGAAAATTTATTGCGAGCTCACCGGCTACGGACTTTCGGCCGACGCCTTTCACATGACAGCGCCGCCGCCGGATGGCGCAGGCGCGGCGCGCGCCATGCAGCTCGCGCTGGATCACGCGAAGTTGCGACCCGATCAGGTCGATTACATCAATGCGCACGCAACATCGACAGGTCTCGGCGATATTTCGGAAACGCGCGCGATAAAAAAAGTTTTCGGGGACGGTGCGCAGAAAATGGCGATCAGCTCCACGAAATCGATGACCGGCCACTTGTTAGGGGGTGCGGGCGCGGTGGAAATGGCGGCGTGCGCGCTCGCCATTCGCGACTCCGTCATTCCGCCCACGATCAATTTGGAAAATCCCGATCCGGAATGCGATCTCGATTACACCGCGAACGTCGCGAAAGAAAAAAAAGTGCGCGTCGTGCTCAACAACTCATTCGGCTTCGGCGGTCACAACGCCACTCTCGTGGCCACCGCTTTCGACGGTTAATGTCGATGTTGCGATTGTCGATCTTAGCTTTTGTCGGCGAAGATCGGCGCGGCAGAAATGTCTGCGGCGGTAAATTCGAAACCGTGGGCTTTGCCTTGCAGTGATTTTAAAAGCGCGGCCACGCCTTGCGCGGCGGCAGCGGAATAAAATCGCACAAGGCCCACGGTCGTGCGTTTGCCGAAGACCGTGATCATGATCGTGTCGTCATCGACCGAGTTCATGAAGATGTGGTTGCCATTGCCCTGATGATAAAGCGCGTTGAACTCGATCTCGCCGATGCGGCGCGCGAGTTCTTTGGTCGCGGCAAATGATCCGGCCGCAAGCGCGGCGATGATGGTGACGTCCATCAAACTGATGTCGCCAAATTGTGAGATGACGTTACCGCCGCGATCGATCACGACGGTCAGATCGGCTTCCGCTTTTTTCAAAAAATCGCCGAGCACGCCGTCGAGCGTGGCCACATCTTGAATGGTCAGGACCGGGATCGCGTTCATAGCGCGGCTCTTTCTTGCCGGCGACCTGGCGGCTCGATCGGAATGGCGACGGGCAGCGGCGCAGTTTGCGGCGCGTCGCTTTGTTTGCTGAACTTATGCAGCAGAATTTGCGAGACGGCGTTGAGCGCGGCGAAGACATTCTGGCCCGTGCTCGAAATCACTTCGAAGCTTTGTACGCGCTTCTTTCGATTGTTTAAAACGTATTCGAGATAATTGACCGGCGCGATGTTCGGCAGATCGCGTTTGTTGTATTGCAAAACGTAAGGCGTCTCGTCGATCGAGTTATTCTGCTGCGCCAGATTCGCTTCGAGATTCTTGAAGCTCTCGACGTTCTCCTCCATTTTTTCCCATTGCGAATCGGCCACGAAAACAATCCCGTCCGCGCTGCGCAAAACGAGCTGGCGCGTCGCGTTGTAAATGACCTGGCCGGGAACGGTGTAAAGCTGGAACTTGGTGACGAAGCCTTTGATGACGACCGCGTTGAGCGGGAGAAAATCGAAAAACAAGGTGCGGTCCGCAGCGGTGGCGAGCGAAACGAGATCGCCGCGGTTTGATGGATTGATGCGCTGATGAATGTAGCCAAGGTTCGTCGTCTTGCCGCACAAGGCCGGCCCGTAGTAGACGATCTTGAACTGAATCTCGCGGCTCGCGTAATTAATGATCGACATGCGCGACCTCCGGATTTGAAAACTTTTTCGCGAGCCCGTGCAGCATGCGGGCGAGCTGCTCGCGCGTATCGACGCCGATTTGCGCATCCTTTTGCAGGGCGGCCAGGCAAACATTTCCTTCCATGAAAAATGTGATGGGCGCATTGCCGCAGTGCAGCGTCATGGCCTGCACGCTGCCGAGTTTTGTTTCGGGCATATGTTTGCCGATGCGTTGCAGCAACGACGGTGCCATCGCGCACAAGCCCTCCGCGCGAATGTTCTCCGGAAGATTTCCGGCCAAACTTAAGCCATCCGCAAACGTGACCGCGCACGCCGCGATTCCCGGCAACGCACTGGCGCGCGCGACCAAAGTTTTCGCGTCGAGACTTTCGTCATCAATTTTTGCGGGCGTTAGATCGACATTATCTTTTTTCTCCGTAATTTTTTCAGCCGCGGGCGTTTTGTCGGCATTGAATCGTTTCGCGTCTTCTGCCGCCTTGATCGAAAACGGCGTTTCGCAAACTTGTTGAATCTCGACCTGCTCCTGGTCATCGCGCATGCGCAACGAAGCGACCGGCAGATTCTTCAGCACTTCCTGCAGTGGCAGCGCGACGGGCGTGTTCGCTTCGTTCGGGTCGAAGAGGTCGCGATAATCTTCCGGCACCGCTTCTTCAAATTGCGGCGGCGTAACCGAAACGCGGCCGAGCGCGAGCTGCGGCTCGATCCAGGAAAATGGAAACTTGATCCGCACATCGTCGGGCACATCATCTGGTTCGCCATTGAGCTGAAACGCGGGCAAGCTTTGCAGTACGATCTTCAGCGAAAGCGAAATTTTCGGGCCGTCATTTTTTATGTCGATCTTGGGTCCGGGCTCGGGTTCGCTTGTTGCGATCGGCGCAGGCGGCGGTGGCGGCAATTTTCCTTTCGCCAGATCCGGCGGCGGATTGAATGGAATTCGCGCCGGCGCAGAAGCGGGCGGCGGAGTTGGCCGAATCGGAACGGACGGCCCGCGTGAGGCTGGAACTCTCTCAGTGGCGGGCACGTCCGCTCCATTCGGTAAAAATGGAATGCGTGTGGGTGAACCTGGCCGTTTCGGTGTGACATCGATGATGCCTTCGCGTTGCGGCGTGGGGGCAGCGGGCGGGCCGTGCAGCGAAATTGCGCCCTTCGGTGGCGACGTCGGCCCGTAACTTTGTTGCGCTCTCGCTTCGGGCTGCGCCGCGGCGAGCGTTTCGGCGGTGGCAGGCTCTACGCGCACCGCCGGCAGCGCAGAAGTTTCAATCGGCTCGAGCGGCGTCCCGAAACGTTCCTTGTCTTCGAGCGTCACAGTGAGGAACGGTGTCTCGACCTGCGGCACTGCATTTTCGCGCACCTGGTCGTTGCGAATGTGAAAGCTTTTGAATTGTTCGAGAACTTTTTCGAACGGCAGCGCGATCTCGCCCGGCTCAGTCGCGGGCACAGCGCGCGCGAAAATTTCCGGCACTTGCGCGTAAAGGCTTGCGATCGAAATGCTCGGCTTGCCGCTGGACATTCCCTTCTCGATCTCGGGGGCCTTGAGCGAAAGACGGCGTCCCGCTTCGGCGCCCTCGATCGGTTTCAAATAACCCGCCGGCGCGCGCGAAAAAATCTCGCCGAGCTCTAGAGAAATTTGCCGTTCGATCAGTGGCTCGGGCGGGAGCTGAACTCTGCGCGAGCGCGCAGAATTATAGGGGACGACGGTTGGCGGTAGCTTTTCGCTTCCAGGCAAAGAAAAACCTGTCGCAGCTTGAAATGCTTCCCGATGCGAAGAGCGCGTCATGTTTGGCATGACGGTTTTGCTCAAGCGTTCGCTGCTCGGCTTCGCCAGCGGCGCGGGCGCGTCCGCTGCGGTTCCGCGCTCCACCGGCCGCGCCATTTTCGCAGACCACTTGCCCGCGACGCGTTTGAAAAGATCGACAAACGGAATGGTCATGGCGCGCTTAATGGTCCTCCGCCGTGACGCGCCAGATTTCTTCGAGCGTCGTCACGCCCTCGAGCGCCTTGTCCACGCCTGCCATGCGCAACGTTTTCATTCCTTCGGTGACAGCCTGATTTTTAATCACGGCGGCCGACGCGCGCTTGATGATCAATCGGCGAATGGCCACGCTTACTGGCAGTGCTTCGATCAGCGCTACGCGGCCGAGATAACCGCGACCTTTGCACCGATCGCAGCCATGCCCGTGATAAAAGACCGCGCCCTCCGTCGCTTCCATTCCCAGTCTCTCGAAAATTTCCGGCTCCGGAACAAATTCTTCACGGCAATTTGTGCAAATCCGGCGCACGAGACGTTGCGCACAGGCCATGATGATCGAGCTCGAAATGAGGAACGGCTCGATGCCCATGTCGTCGAGACGCGTGATCGCACCCGCGGCATCGTTCGTGTGCAGCGTGCTCAAAACCTGGTGGCCAGTCAGCGCCGCTTTGACCGCGATATCGGCCGTTTCGTTGTCGCGAATTTCGCCGACCATCACGATGTCCGGGTCCTGACGCAGGATTGATCGCAAGGCCGTGGCAAAATCGAGACCGATGTCCGGGCGCACCGCCACTTGATTGATTCCGCTCAGCTCGTACTCGATCGGGTCTTCAACCGTCACGATGTTGTACTGCGGACTGTTCAATTCCTGCAGCACTGAATAAAGCGTCGTCGTTTTTCCTGAACCGGTCGGGCCGGTCACCAGAATCATTCCGTGCGGCGCGTCGATCGCTTTTTTAAATTTGTTGAGCGTCTCCTCGTCCATTCCCATCTGCTCGATGCTTCCGCTGAGCGACGATTTATCGAGGATTCGAATGACGATTTTTTCTCCGTATGCGGTCGGCAAGACCGAGATACGCAAGTCCACTTCTTTGCCGATCACTTTGATGCGGAAACGGCCGTCCTGCGGAATGCGCCGCTCGGCAATGTTCAAGCCGGCCAGAATTTTAATGCGCGACGTGATCGCGAGCTGGAGCGCTTTCGGCGGCGACTCTGCCTGGATCAGTTCGCCATCGATGCGGTAACGCAATTTGAGCGAGCGCTGAAACGGTTCGATGTGAATGTCGGACGCTTTTTCTTTGATCGCCTGCACCAGAATCAGGTTCACGATCTTGATGACCGGCGCGTCCTCGCTGTCGGAGGCGAGCCTATCGAGATCGATTTCTTCGTGGCCGGCTTTCTCGACAGTGACGTCCGGGCTGGCCGCAGCTTCCTCGGCCGCTTTCTTGAGCACTTCGGCCATTTTCGCGCCGGAGCTGTGCACGCCGCTCAAGGCGTCGGTCACCGCTTTTTCGGTGGTGATCATCGGCATGATCTCGAGCGAAACGCGGCGCTTCAGGTCGTCGATCGCGAGCACGTTTGTCGGATCGGCCATGGCCACAAAAAGTTTGCCGTCCAGACGCGCGATCGGCACCAGCTTGTTCGCCTTTGCCATGTCGCGCGGCACCAGCGACATGATCTCTTCCGGCACGCGCAATTTCGCCAGGTTGATCGGCGGCGTGTTCAGGCAACGTCCCATGCTGAAGGCCATGTCCTGGTCGGTGACGAACTGTTTGTCCGTCAAAATTTTCAGCAACCGGCCGCCTTCCTTGCGCTGCAGCGCGACCGCTTCCTCGAGTTGATTCGGCAGCAACAGGCCGTCCTCGATCAAAACATCCGCGATGCGTTCTCCGAAAGATTTGCTTCTCATGGAAAATTAGGCACGCGATTCGAGCCGGTAAGTGTCCTGCAAAATTTTTGCGATGGCCGATGGCCGGGCCAGATACCACGCCACCGTGTAATCGAGCGATTGCTGCACCGCTTCGCGCCCGGCGGCGTCGAACGGATTGCAACACGCCACCATGATCGTGCGGCTGATCAAATCGAACGGCACAAACAACCGGCCGAGCGTCAGCGAATCCGGCAACATGCGTACGGTCTGCCGGTCGATGTCGTAATATTCCAGCGGAACGTAGGCAAACTTCGTGCGGTCGATCAGCGACGACATCACGCTCGCCAGCTTGTCGACGTTGTTCGTGCACATGTGATCGAGCAACGACGCCGCCATCGACTGGCCGTTCAGGTTTTTGTTCGCCGTGTTCACGCTCTCGAGAGCAGCCGTGACTCTTTCCTCGGGGAAAAGTTGCTGAACAATTAAAAATTTCGCGAGATGATCGTCGCCGCGTTCGAGCAAATGAAAATTGTCCACGCGCCCGCTCAACGCGCCGCGGCCGCCTGCTTCCATCAACGTGCCGCTCGCTTCACCTTTGCCGCCCAACAAATCGCTCGGCTTCGCGCCATTCGATGCGATCGCTTGTCCGGCGGCCTGCAATTTATTTTCGATCTCGCCCAGCATCGCCAGGATCTCGGGTGACTTCGGTTCCTTTAGCAAAAGCACCTCGCACTCCTGCATCGCCAGCGTGTAGGAACCGACGTTGAAATACGTCTCGGCCAACCGCCGCGACATGCGCAACGATTCCTCCTGCCGGCCAACTTTGTGGTAAGCCTCCTTCAGGATTTCGAGCGATTGATAGTCGTCGGGCTGTGTTTGAGTGATTGCCTCAAACATCTCGATCGTCTGCAGAATCTGATTATGTTCCTCCTGCGACGAGGATGGCGTGTGTTCCAGCACGCCTCGCATAAAAGCTAGAACTATGCCCTCATTCGTGAGAGAGCGGCCAAATTCCTCTTAAATTTGCGAAATCTCCCTCTGGACGGCCACTGCTGAACTCTGATGTCTGGCCTTGCTTCGACTTTCTACTTCCTACTTTTTACTTTCTTCTGACTTCTACTTTCTGCTTTTTCCGATATAATTTGCGCGTGTCTTCCGGTCCGCGTTTTTCTTCCCGTTCCCCGTTTTCTCCTTTCGACTTTCTACTTTCTACTTCGAGTGCAAAAGCGCGCCGCGCTTTTACGCTCTTGGAGCTTCTCGTCGTCATCGGAATTATCTCGATCTTGCTCGTCGCCGTAATTCCGGCAGTCACTTCGCTCTCAAAATCCAATAGTCTCAACACGGGCGGCAGATTAATCTCAAATATTCTAACGAGCGCGCGCTCGGAGGCCATCAATCAACGCCGTTTGATCCAAGTTCGAATCGTTACAAAATGGCTTAAGTCCTCGGGAGGTGAGGATCTGTCCGCGAGCTATCGGAAGTTCAGTGTATGGCGGCTGCCGCAACCAGACGACACTCAGCAGTCAAGCAACCCAAATGATCCCTACGTGCAAATTTCGAAATGGGAAACATTACCGACAGGTGCCACGTTCGAAACCGATGTATCAACCTATTCTCTTCCGACCGTTACGACAGATCCCCGGTACCCCGGCACCTATTTCTTAGATCCTTCGCTCACCAATCGGAGAACCACCGTAAAAGTGCCAAATGGGACGGCTGATATTGCTTGGATTGAATTCACATCAACGGGCGCGATGAGTCTCAGCGGCTCAACACCGAGCAAAGTGTACGTGCTCTTAACCGAAGGCTTTTGGAATGGTACTTCCACTACGTATACACATGCCAATCATCCAAACTGGCTTATCACGACAGTCGATACCTTGATTGGCCGAATAAACATTCTCCGCCCATGACAAAGATACAAAGACAAAGTGGGTTTTCTCTCGTCGAAGTAACATTGGCTATCGGTATAATTGGTTTCGCGCTCCTTGCGATTTTCGGGCTAATTCCTGTGGGATTGAAATCTTCGCGAGACGCCGTAGACGACACTAAGACGAGTCTGATGGCCCAGGATATTTTTAATCGAGTTAAGTCAGAAGTTGCGACAGACCAGCTAGCAATGCCTTGGACGAATTCTAGCGGAAAGGACACATTCCAACTCCGATGGAACCAAACAATTCTTCCAGCTACAGGGCTTTGTTATTCTAACGTGGGGAATGTTGTTCCGGCTGTTTACAACACCACGCCGCAACCATCGACTACCGTCGCCTATTATGACAGCAGTGGTCTATTCGTGAAACAAGCTTCGCAAGGTCCTAATGATCCAGTAGATCCAACGCGCAATTTTGTTCGAGCAGACATTATTATTCGTCCGCTGTATTGTGACCCCGGCCAGGTTATTCCGACTACAGGAAATCCGCCCACTTATGATGCATCTAAGACCTATTACGGCGAGTTCGTTCGGCCGAAGGCGACTTCTTCTGGCACGACCGACTATGCCTATTTGAGCGTCCTTGTAAGGTTAGGCTGGCCGACGCAACCTATTGCTGACGGAGCTTTGGTATCGAGCGCGACCGCCGCGAAAAAGACTTACACTTTTTATCTTCAAAAACCGTGATGCGGTCAATCAAACGAAAGCATCATAGCTTCACATTGGTTGAGCTACTCATCGCAATCGCGATTTTTAGCCTAGTCATCGTCCTTATCTCTTCGCTTCTTTCGGGCATCAACAAAACCTGGGTAAGTGGGGAGCAGCGGGTAGAAAGTTACCAAAACGGACGAGCAATTTTGAATCTGATGGCGCGCGATCTGAAATCCGCGGTGGTCTCGTCCACACTACAATTTATCGAAAATCCGCCGCTTGGTTCTGTTGAACAGTTACCATGGAATCAACGCAGAAATTCCAGCGCAATATTTTGGCAGTCTGCGCTTCAATCAGGCGCAGCCGGGAACATATGCGAAGTGGGTTATTACATTGACAAGAACTACCGGCTCCAGCGCTTTTTTGTTCCGCCTGACAACGCAAATTACAATATCTTTGCAACCGCGCCTTCAGCTTTGGGCGCGGCCTGGGTTACCAATTTCGATCCAGTAACCCAGCCAGCTTTGTTCTCGGTAGTTTCCGACGGAGTTCTTGGAATGTGGGTGCGTTGTATGGATCGCAATGGCGAAGCAATCCCTTGGTATCAAAGCAGTGGCATTCTATATAACTCTGCGGCTAGTTTTCAGCCCGCTCCACCAGGAGCCTCTCCGTCGCCTGGGTTTAAGTACACAAATGCGGCCAACACGGCGCGTGCACACTTGCTTCCGTATTCAGTGGAAATCACCATCGTGATGCTCGACAAAAAAGCTTTGGCGCGCCCCGGCTTAGTGATTCCAGGATTGCCGCAAGATCCGAGTGATCCTAGTTCTCCTTCCGCAAATAGCCCAAACGATATTCCAGCCGCGATTCATTATTTCGAACAAAAGCTCATTTCAAATAAAATCGACTCAGCGCGAACATTCTTGGCTCGCGTTCAATTGGCAAACTCGTCCCAATGACTACCAGAGGTCTTGCTCTCAGTAACAAAAGAGGGATTGCATTGGTGATTACCCTCTCAATCCTCGTTATTGCTACAATCCTAGTGGTCGGCTTCGCCACAAGCATGCGAACGGAACGCAATGCTTCCGCCAGTATGGCAAACAATGAAACGGCGAGCCTTATTGCGCAAAGCGCGATTGATAATGCAATTTCAATTCTCGATCGAAATATACCTCAACCCGTGCCACCCGGTGCCTCGACGACGAACCCTAGCAATTGGATCATCAACCCAGGCCTGCTCACAATTGTCCAAGGAACCTCATCGATCACGCACATTCCACTTAGCTCAAATCCCAGCGCGACATATGCGTCTGCAAATCAGGATGCCGAACTAAACGTTCCACAATTATCAGGATCTGGCTATACGATCGCACCAACATCCACCCCGATGCGTGTTGCGTGGGTTCCTGTTCTTAGAGATCCCACCACAAGCGCGAGTACAGCGAATCAGATTGTTGGACGTTATGGTTTCTGGGTCGACGATGAAAACGCGAAGATCAATCTCAACACGGCTGTGGGAAAGCCGGCCGCAACGAGCATGGATTTTTCAAAACTTACGCCCGGTGTGATCAGCGTTGGATCATCTACTTATCCGCTTGGTCATCCCAGTTGTGCGAATCTCGATCTACTCGGAACAATTAACACTGCGGGTGTGGCAAGCGCGGTCGCGCAGCAGGGGGGCTTACTCTCAGTAGATGCTATCAAACCCTACGTACCAGCCGGAACTGGTGATGCGTTTGTTAATTCGAACAAGTTTTACCTTACCACCTACAGTCGCGATCCTGAATTCAATGTTTTCGGTAAGTCTAAGTTATATCTTTTCAAGCAGCTTGTGGGCACATTTACACGACAGCTAGGGCATCCATTGTTTCAAGTGTTCCGTGACTTGAATGCTCCGATGTATTTTCACGGCGATGAAGCCGCCTCTGCCGACACCGCGGCACCATATTACACCGCTTCGAATATTGCCGGAATTCTTAATCGAAATGATTGGCCAGGAATGCCTGCGCGAAGCTTTGTCGATAAATGGGGCGGGAACGCTGTCGCTCAGCGAGAAGCCGATCAAGTCGCGTGGAACATGGTTACAATGGGCTCATTCGCTGACTATGGCACTACCTACACCAATGCGACCTCCGGCAATTATGTGAAGTTTGAAAATAAGATTCCAGCTGGGCAACCCGGTAATACGGGCACCGTAAATTACCCGAACGCAGCCGTGACTATTGGTCCGCTCAGTCAAAAAGCTATCATACCTAGCTTCCCAAGACCTCTGATCAACGAAGTCTGTCTAACAATCTTGCTTGAACCCAATCAAGTGGCTGGCATTACGAAGTACCGACTCAAATGCTGGCTTCAAACCGAGCTGTGGCTCGGACCGGGTTACCCAGACTGTAACTTCTCCGCTCCTGGGCAAGCGGAAGAGGTTGGTCTGACCTATCTCTCTTATGTCGTGTGGCAAGATAATAATCCGAACGCGACACAGGCTGCTCCGGTCGCACAAGAAGACACAAAGTACATCAAATCCACCGATCTCGACGGAATCAGATCGTTGTTTGGTTCAGCAACAACGGGAACAATGACTGGCACTTCATCCCCATACACAGTGGTTGTTACACAAGGTGCACCAGGCAGTAACAGTGCAATTAATAAATGGATTTACGTCCGAAGGGGGAGTGGTTTCAGTTCTAGCACAGTTGGCCCGTTTAACTTCGAGCCAACTGGTATGCTCCATCTGGATTTTAAGATGAGGCTGTTCGAGCATTCCCCGACCCCTCCTAGCGGTTCCACGCCAACTGCCCCGCCTAGCAGTCTAGTTCCGGTCTGGGACTCGCGAGACCCCAGAAGTTCTGCTTCAAACACTTGGGATCCCACGCCGCCAGGAACGCCGCAAGTTCCAGCGTTTGCTCCCCCTTTAGATGACCCAAAAGATTACATTGAATTTAAATTTGATTTGGATCCCGTCACATTTGCCAGCCAACAGGTTACTCGCAGTTTAGAAGCGGCAGATCCACGCCTCGGCGGCCTTGCGGGTCGCTGGAAAAAAGCGACACCGGGATTTGATGTTTCGACCACTCAAGACTCCAACTCGTTAGGGGCACTTAACAACGCGGCCCAAGTCCCAACGTGGGACACAAAAAAATTCGCGTTTGTTGATTTCTCTAACCCTACGGGCAGCGCTGCTGGTAGCAGTTATCGGCCGCCGATTGGAATGTTCTCATTAATTCCAACAGGAATGCAGCGTGGGCTTGCAGGATCGACATTCAAGCTTCAACCAAGCGGCAGTTCCGTGGATTTGCCCGACTGGCTGTTGCTAGATCTTTTGTCTCCGTCAGTTGATGCAGCCAATTATGCCGACTTGTCGGTCATGAATAGTACTGCGGGTAAGGTGAATCTGAACACAGCGATTTATCCAACAGGAGGCAAATTCAATCCTTTACCGCGGTGGCAACCTCTCCAAGCAGTCTTTCAGAACATGTCTATGTCGACAACTGTCGCATCGAGCGCCTCCTCCTCTTCTCCCGTTGTAAGTAATATCTTAAGCCATTCTCTAGCTAGCGGAGGCGTACGATTCCGTCCCGCTGATGCTGTTACAGCGACGGGTTATGATTACCCCGGCGAAGTATGCGAAGTCGCTGGCGTTGCGGACACCGGCGCTTCCGATTGGGATAAGGAAGCAATCATCCGATATGTCGCTTCAGATCTTACAACAAAGTCGAATGTCTTCAGTGTTTGGGGGGTAGCCCAAACAGTGAAGAAAAATCCGGCCAACAATAATTCCTCCAATCAAGGTATCTTCGAAACGAAAGCGGGTGGCGCGCCCAGCGATGATATAGTCACCGGAGAGAAACGCTTCGAAGCTGTCGTTGAGCGTTATGTTTGGCCCGGAAACGATGCGATTGCTGGCGAAGGCCATGTGAACGCCTCCGGTACCTATGACCAGCTTTCCACTGGCCAGTCGCAACCCGGTTCGTTACCCAGCTATGCTCCGGCACCGAGCTGGGAACGGGTTGACGGTCCAGATGCGCTAACGTACCCGGTAAGTTCAACATCGGGGACGTGGAATCAAAACGCTGCTGCTTCGTATACAAGTTCCTCGATCGAGGCTGCCAACAATCCGCTTCGCGCTACAATGAAGTACCGAATCATCTACTTCAAATATCTCACCGATTAACCAACTGCCGCATCATAACATGAAATGCTCGCTTTATTTTCTTCTACTGCTTTTCAGCGTGTGCTCCCTGGAAGCGCAGCTGGCTCCCGCCCACAAACCTATTGTACCTCTTCAGCCTCCAGACCTTATCAAGCTCCTCCCACCAACACCGAATGGGTGGGAAATGAAAGAATCAAAAGCGAAGAGCTTCTATAACGAATGGCTCGTCTCGCAAGCGAGCAGACAGTTTGTTCAGCCTCAACCTCCAAGTTCAAGCGCCGGCCCTGGGGGGCAGCGTCCACCCCAAATTACACATCTGCGGCTCACAGACACAGGGTTTAACCCGGCACTCTTTGGTGACTTCGAACAGTTTAAGGCCGGCAAATACGGCAATACGGAGAGCCTCTCCTTCAATGCTTTTCCTGCGCGCCGCATAACATTTGCGGATGGCGAGCGTCTACGGATCTTAATCAAAGCTCGCTTCATTGTTGAAGTTGAAACGCACAACCAAGCGCCGAACGCTGCGATGTTGTGGGCCAAGCAGTTCGACTTCTCACGACTCAATTCGATACCGGACGCCGGTGTCGAAAAGCTTGCTAACCCACTTACCGTTTTTTCCATAGATGAGCTCAATCCAAAGGCAAACAGTTCATATCAGGTGAGCTGGTCGACGCAGGAAGATCTTGATGCTGCGCGCAAACGAAAGCCCTAGGTGTTCGCATTCAATGCCGCATTAATGCTGATCGTAAATATCGACCACTTAATGTCGATCTAAGCGGTGCTATGTTTCCGTGGTGAAGTAGCGTCGATTGTCGCGGCCACCGTTGGGTCGGTCGCTGGCGTAACGGTGACATTCATTCCACTGGAGAGGTTACTCACCTTCGCTGGTTGTCCATCAACCGTGATCTTGATTGCTGCCGTGATCTTATATTCTTTCGACAAACCCCACTAATCAACTTGGACACATATATGCCTATCCATATATGTGTCATTCTTGCTCATCGTAAATCGTTAATCGCTCGCGCCGGATCTAGACGAGGCGTCTAGGACGGATGTAAGAGTAATCGCGAAGCGACTTACTTTTTTCCCGACGAAGTGGCATCGATTGTCGCCGCGACCGTTGCATCAGTTGCAGGTGTAACGGTGACACCCATTCCGGTGGTGAGATTGCTCACCTTCGCGGGCTGTGCATCAACCGTGATCTTGGTTGCTGCCGTAATCTTGTATTCTTTCGACGAATGCGTGGAGGCGCCGCTGACGATGATCGACGTGAGGTGCACAGCTACAATTTTGTCGCCCGTATCCACCTGCGTCGCCGACGGCGATGCTGAACTCTTCTTCCACTTAGCTGAAGCTGAGTCGGACAAGATCGACATAAACGCAGCGGCCAGGACGAGAGCTATAACGGGCAATAGTTTTTTCATAGTTTGTGGTTTGTTTGAGTTATCAAAGCCTTGTTTATGTGGAGAGCTAATGCGGAGTCCCTCCGACCTTTGGCGATGGGCGATCGAGGGCAGTGTGTTGTTTTCCGTCCCACATCCATTGGCCTGAAGGAGTCGCGGTCGGCCTAACAAGTGGCCGAGGTCGGGGCGCGCCATTGTTCGCGACGGGCTTCGAAGGATCGACATGACTCCACGGGAGTCTTTCTCTGAACGGCATTTCCCACCCCAGATAAATCAGCGCACCGATAATGACGATCTCAGCGAGCAAGCGCACATCGGCGAGAATCTCAAAATGTAGCGGCGGAAGCAAGACGGGATCGAACGTCGACAATGCCGGCGACACGCCCGCCGCTACAGGTAATTAAGAGAAGCGGTCTTCTGTCCAGGGGTCGGCGGTGTTGCTGTAGCCGCGCACTTCCCAGAAGCCGTGCTTGTCTTCGGCAGCGAATTCGATTGAGCGCACAAACTTGGCGCCTTTCCATGCGTAAAGTTTCGGAATGATGATGCGCGCCGGACCGCCGTGGTCGCGCGTGATCGGTTTGCCATCGAAGTGCGTGGCGACGAGCGCGTCATCGTCGAGCACGTCTTCGAGCCGGACGTTGCTCGAGTAACCGTCGTAGCTCTCGAAGAGGACGTGTTTCGCTTCCGGTCTTGGCCGGACAAGATCGACAATTGTGAAGAAGGCGACGCCGCGCCAGCGGCAATCGAATTTGCTCCAGGTGGTGACGCAATGGAAATCGGAGACGTCTTCAAATTGTGGGAGCTCGTTGAATTCTTCCCACGTGAATGTCTTCGGATGCTGGACGAGCCCTCGCACTTCGAGGCGCCAATCGCTGAGCGAAATCTCCGGCCGGATGCCGAGATCGAGAATGGGGAAGCCGGGCGTGAGGTGCTGGCCGGGCGGGAGACGATCTTGCGAACGCGTGGCCGGCTTCGCTTTGCCGCTCATTTTGCGCGCCCAACGTTCTTTGCGCTCGATCAGGCTCGGGTTCGGTTTGTCCACGGCAAAAAATAACCGCGGATTACGCGGCGTGCGCGGACAAAAATTATGTCGATCTTAGCGGCGAGAAAACCGCTAACTGACGGACTGGCCTTTGAGCGCGTTGATGGCGTCGCGCAGCTCGGCGGCGCGCTCGTACATTTCGCGCGAGATGGCGGTTTCCATTTCGCGCTGCATGATCTCGATCTTGCTGAGCGGACGTTTGGCGCTCACTTCCTGCAACCATTCTTCGAGAAAGGCGAGCTCGGAACTTTTCGCGGCCAGCTCCGGGAAGTGCGATTGCTGAAAAAATTCCGCGATCGCGTCGCGCCCCGCTTCGATTTCGCGCATGGCTTCGGGAAAGCGGCCTTCGCCGAGAAGGATGGAGGCCTTGGCGCGCGTATTCATCATGACAACGTAAGGGCGAAATTGCTGGAAGCTCCAGATGAGCTCTTCGCGTTCGGTGTGGGCGATGACGAATTCGAAAAGATCGAGATTGCGCTGCGTGTCGCGAATGACGCCGGGAAATTCGCTGATCTGAAAGAGGCTAAGGTAGCGATGATAATATTGAATGCCTTCCTGCTGAAGCTCGGCGCATTGCTCGGCGGTGAGTTCGTAAGATTCGCCACGCGACTGAGCACGGGCGGCGCGGCGTTGATGATAAACAAGAAGCGACTCGCAATTATGCGGGCGCTGGCCGTCGGGCCGTCCACTCATTTCCATCTGGATAATGCCGAGATCGATGCGGAGCTGCAATTTCTCCCGGCCATCGAGCCCGGCGATTTTGCGCACCTTGATCGCGCCCGGTTCGTGCGGCCAATCTTTCAGCAGCGTGTTCAAATCCAAACTCATCTTAGAGAATCATCCGACATTCGCCCTCCGCTTGTCAATCGGCGCACTGAAGAACACTGGATGTTTGAACTTTGCTGTTTGATGTTGAGGCGTGGAGCAGGAGATCGATTTGTTCATCCGCTTTCTCGCGGTCGAGCGCGGGCTCTCGGAAAATTATCAACTCTCCACGCGCCGTTCCCTCACCGAATTTGCAAAGTGGTGCGCGTCGAAAAAGAAGATCGACAATCCCCGCGGCGTCACGCTGCCGCTGATCAGCGAGTACTTGGCGGACCGAAAAAAGAGCGGACTGGCCGCTTCCTCGATCAAGCTAATCGTGGTCGCGCTCAAGATTTTCTTCCGTTTTTTGGCCGGCAAAGGCACAAAAAAAGACCCAACCGAATCGCTGACGCTGCCGCGCATCGAACGTTATCTGCCGGAAACGCTGAACGAATTGCAGGTGGAGCAATTGATCGAGAGCGTGGACACGAAAGTGCCGTTCGGTCTACGCGATCGCGCCATGATCGAATTGCTTTACGCGAGCGGTCTGCGCATTTCCGAGCTGGCCAATGCGCGCCTGGAGAATCTCGATCTGGACGAGCGCATTCTACGCGTGACCGGGAAAGGAAATAAAACGCGCCTTGTGCCGGTGGGTGCGAAAGCGTGCGACGCGATCGCCGTCTATATGTCGACGGAACGGCCGAAACTGGTGAAGCGTCGCAGCGGCAGCGAAATTTTTCTTTCGGCGCGCGGTAAAAAATTAACGACCGTGCGCATTTGGCAGATCGTAAAAAAGCACGCGAAGCATTCTGGATTGGAGGCGAATATTTATCCGCACTTGCTGCGGCACAGCTTCGCGACGCATCTGCTGAGCAACGGCGCCGATCTGCGCATCATTCAGGAAATGCTCGGGCACGCCGATATTTCGACGACGCAAGTTTACACGCATGTCGATCAACAGCGCTTGAAAGCGGTGCATCGGAAGTTTCACCCCCGCGCGTAAGAGCTTTGCCGCGCACGACACCGCGGTTACAATTCCGCCTTCATGAAACGATTCATCGTGCTCGTGCTAATCGCGGCCATCGCCGCGGTGGCGATCTGGGCAGGTCTGCGCAGCTCGCGCAGCACATCGAGCGCGGCAGTTAGCGCACTTCTGCCAAAGGAGGCGCTCGGGTTTGTTCATTTGCCTGATTTCAATCGGGCGCGCGACGAATGGCATCGCAGCGATATCTATGAACTGTGGCGCGAACCGGCGATGCAGGAGTTTTTGCAAAAACCGCTCGCCAATTCGAAACGCGGCGAGACTGAAGAGCAGCTGCGCGACTTCGAGAAGCTTGAGGCGAGGGACATTTTCATCGCGCTTACGGCGTGGGAAAATAGCAGCCCAAAATGGATCGGAGGTTTTCGCTTCCGCGGCAGCGCGGACGCGGTGGAAAAAGTCATCGGCCAATGGCGCGCGAATTTTCCGCGACGATGGACACAGGCAAAGCGTGAAACGTTTACTTATCAGCAGCACAAGATCGACATAGTGACCTCGAACCAGGCAACCGTTGCCACGGTTTACGATGGCGACTGGTTTTTCCTCGCGATGAACGACGTCGATGAATTGAAGGCGGTGCTCGATCGCCTGGACAAACGCGCGACGGGTCCCGCGCTGGCTTCGGACGAAACATTCGCGGCGGCTTACAAACACATGCCCTCAAGTTTCGCGGCGCTGTTGTACTTGCGCGCCGATCATTTCCTGGAACGCGTAATGCCTTCAGCGATGAAAGCGCCAGGAGGTGCGCCCGATATGTCGATCTTGCGCCAAATGCACAGCTTTTGCAGCGCGATTGCGTTCGACGGCGGCAAAATGCGCGACGTTCTTTTTGTCGGCATGCCGAAATTAGCTGAGAACGGTACGCTCACGCGGTCGTCGCTCGTTCTCGGAACAAAAGAGACATTTTTGTACGCGGCGGGCTTTTTGAATTTTAAACAAATGCAATGGCCAGCGACACAAACTGGCGCGCCCGGTTTGGCGGCGTGGCCGGAAAAATTTCGCGATCGGCTCGCTGCGAAAGGAATCACGCTGGACGATTGGGACAACGCATTCGGCGCCGAATTTGGTTTGCTGGGCGACTGGCCGGCGGGCGCGCGTTGGCCGGCAGTTCTCGCCACTTTGCCCGTAAAAGATTCCGCGAGGGCAACGAAGATCGTGACCGCGATCACAATGCTTGACGAGGATGCGACGTGGATACACGCACAGCGCGACGGCGTGGAATATTTCACACTGCAATCGTGGGGAAGCGTATTTTCGTTTGCACCGACGATCGCGCTATCGGGTCGGGTGCTGGTCGCCGGAGCGGACGTAGCTTCGGTGGAAGCGGCGATAAAAAGAGCCGCGAACTCGAGCTCGGACCTGGCGGCTACGCAAAATTTTCAGAAAGCCGAGGGCACGGTGCCAACGGCGAAGCAGGCATTCGCGTATGTCGATCTTGCGCTGCTATACACTCGGCTCGACGCGGCGTTGCGCCCGATGCTTTTGATGGCGACGGCTTTCATGCCGTCGATCAATGACAATGTCGATCTTAGCAAATATCCGCCGCCCGAAATTATCACGCGCCACTTGAGTCCAATCGCGATGGCGCAGAATTACGAGCGCGACGGTTACGTGACCGAATCAGTGGGCCCGATCACGTTTTATCAAGCGCTGGGCGGAGGAGCAGGCGTAGGCGTAGCGGGCGCTTTTGCCTATCGCGGCGGGATAGCGCCTTTGGCCCAACCGGCGATTCGGAAGGCCGCGCCCACCCCGACTCCAAGCGCCACTCCGTAGGCACAAAGCACTGGGCGACAGCCGTTTTCGGCCGAAGCGAGCGTCCAGAGATTTATGCTGCCATTTTGGCCGAATGTGTTATTCTCACGCTCCTATGGCTATTCTTAAGAAAAACGCATTTTCCCGTCGAGTTCCCGATCTGGTGACCGAGGAACTGGTTGCGGTGCTTTCGCGGCGTGCATCCTTCGAGTTTAAGCAGCTCTTCGATATCGTGCATGAAAATCTGCGTGCGCGAAATGCGGCCAGCGGTGGTGAAGAGATGTTGCGCTTGCGAGCATACGAGAAATTGCAAAATCTCGTGGCGCGGGGCGCGGTGCGTAAGAATGGCAAGAAGTACAAAGGGCTTCCGTCGGCTTTGGCCAGCGCGATTGCTCCGCAGAACGGACATATTCCGGCCGGGATCAGATGATTTGAGATCCCTAGACGGGATCGTGATCAGGCGGCGCGAGTTTCAGCGATGATCAAGGAATACCTTCCGATCTTGCTGCAAATCATTGTGGCGATCGGCTTCGCTGTTTCGGCGCTTCTCGTTAGCATTCTGCTGGGCAAGACGGGCCGGCGCATAGGCGCCAAAGATACGCCGTACGAATGCGGGATGCTCCCGCAGGGCGAGGCGCAGCCGCGGTTCAGCGTAAAGTTTTATCTGGTCGCGATGCTCTTCATTCTGTTCGATCTCGAAATCGTGTTCATGTATCCGTGGGCGGTCGTGTATCGCGAAGCGATCGCGCAAAGCTCGCTCATCTTCTGGAGCATGCTCAGTTTTATCTCGATCTTGATGGTGGGATACGCCTACGCGCTCAAAAAAGGCGCGCTCGATTGGAAGAAATAATCGCGACGCCGGCGTAAGATCGACATCTTCCAATTTTTCAAAAGGCCCACCAGCCGCGCACAAAGAGACTGGCGAAGAGCGAGAAAAAAAGCAGCGACCAAAACGTGATGATGGCGTTCCAAAACCGGTTCTCAGCTGCCAAAGCAAAGAGAATAAAGATGGGAAAGAGGGTCAAAGAGTAGCGCGGCGCGCTTTCAATGAATGTGGTGCTAGTGAAAAGCAACCACGTTCCCGTAATCCAAACGGCGTACGACGGCCGCAGCTTGATCCAACTGAGGATCGCGCAGACCAATCCCAGCGCGACGAAGAAAATTTCCTGGCCGCCGACAATTTCAGCGTCGTTCGGCGTGCGCTGAAGACTGCCGAAAGAATTTCGAATCCCGATCCAAGGCCACGCAAATGAAGCGGCAAACCATTCTTTTTTGCGATGGACAAATGAAAACACGTCGCCGGCAACGTGCCAATTGATCAGCAGGTAAACTAAAAATCCGGTGGGAACAATTGCGATCCACAGCCAGCGCCAGCGCCAATGTTTGGCGAGCCACCCTTGGTGCATCGCTTCGACTGCAAGAGTGGGAAGCAAGATAACTCCGGTGGGACGCGTCATACAACACAGCGCCCCTAGCAATCCAGCAGAGAGCCAGTCATCGCGACGGGCCGAGAGCAAAGACCCGAAAGCGAACGCGAGAAACAAACTTTCGGTGAAACCGACGTGCAGGAAATATGCGGTGGGAAAGATCAGGAAAAACCAGACGCTGCGCAGGCTGATTTCTGGAGGGAAATCCAACTGCACAAGCCGCCGCATAAGGATCGCGGCAAAAAGCAACGCGATCCCCGAAACGACGAGCGCGCTCATGAAATAATCGCCATTGATTTGCGCGAGGAGCCGCACGCACCATGGAAAAAGCGGAAAAAACAAAATCTTAATCGTCGGGAGACCGCTGTAGCCCACTTTGGCCAGATCCTGGTAATGAAGCGAATCCCAGCGGTTCCAAATGTCGAACCAGGGATGCGGGCCAGCCTCGAGCGCTTTGTCCTGGAGAATTCGAAAACTCCGCGCCCCAAATGCGAAGAGCAAAATTTTCGTCGCAAGCACCCAACCGACGACGAGCCAATCATCCTTCGGCAATAGCGCGCGCGTTCTGTCCCAAATCTTTTTCGCGATGAACATCAGACCGGCGGTTTGCGTCATATGAACAAATGAAATGTTCCGCGAGTGGCGCGTGTAATGTCGATGTTCATTTATCGATCTTGTCGCGAAATGACCATTCAATAAACAGAAACCGCGCTGTCGGTTTCACGCTTGCGCGCCCGCCCTTCCCCGCCTAATCCTTTAACTTCATGGTTCACCACATCGTCCTCTTCAAGCTCAAGCCCGAGGTCACTCCTGCGCGTCTCGAGGAAATGATGATGAACACGCGCATGCAGCTTTTGAAGATTCCCGAAGTGCTGAGCATCAAATGTGGCAAGCGCATCGATCCGGAAGTTCCGTGGCCATTTTTTATCGCGATCGATTTCGAGTCGATGGACAAATACGCAATTTTCCGCGAGGACCCGATCCACGTGAAATTCATGGAGGAAGTGGTCAAGCCGAATACTTCCGACTCGCTCACGCTCGATTTCGAGATGGATCCGGGCAAAGACGTGCGCTTTTCCTAAGATCGACATACTCTGACCGATCGTTTCCGATTCGGAATCACGACTTCGAGATCGCGCGATGAATAAGAAAGCCATCCTGCTCGCCGGCGGCGCCGGGACGCGTCTGTACCCGCTCACGCAAATTGTCTGCAAACAATTGCTGCCAGTTTACGACAAGCCGATGATTTGCTATCCGCTCGCCACCCTGATGCTGGGCGGTCTGCGCGAAGTGCTCATCATTTCAACAGCAAAAGATTTGCCGATGCTCAAAAATTATCTCGGCGACGGCTCTCAGCTCGGCATCCGCATCGCTTACGCCGAGCAACCCAAACCGGAAGGCATCGCGCAGGCTTTTTTGATCGGCGCAAAGTTTTTGGGCGGATCGGGGGCGTCGCTCATCCTGGGCGACAACATTTTTTACGGGAAACTGGATTTCTATCGTGACGCATTGTCGATCGACCGCGGCGCTTGTATTTTCGGCTATCAAGTGCGCGACCCGCAACGCTATGGCGTGGTCGAATTCGGACCGGACGGGCGCGCGATCAGCCTGGAAGAAAAACCGAAGCAGCCCAAAAGTCAGTTTGCCGTTCCCGGGCTTTATGTTTACGACGAAGAAGTTGTCGATCTTTGCCAGCAACTAAAATCCTCGGCGCGCGGTGAGCTTGAGATCACCGATTTGAATTTGCTCTATCTCAAACGCGGCACGCTGCACGTGAAACTGCTCACGCGTGGAATGGCCTGGCTCGATACTGGCACGCAAACCAGTTTGCTCGAAGCGGGAAATTACATCGCGACCATCGAACATCGACAGGGACTGAAGATCGCTTGCCTGGAAGAGGTCGCGTTTCGGATGGGCTTCATCACGCAAAACGACCTCAGTGCGATTATCGATCGACTGCCGAAGACCGAGTATCGCGAATACTTACGAGTGGTCTGCGAAGAAGGGTCCGCCGCCGGCTCTTAGCCTGCCTAGCGTTCCGAATCGCCCCAATTTATAGTAATTATAGCAATCGGCACGCGCTCTGCTGGTTGTGTCTTCAGGTATGTTGGGCTGCGCAAAAAACTCCCAAGGCGGTTTCACTTTGATCGAGGCGATGATGGCTGCCGCTCTCTCAGCGCTCTTCCTCGGTTCATTGTTTGCCATGAACACTTCGTCGATGCAGACGATAAAAATGGCGCGGGAAGCGGCTGCCGCCAGCCAAGTTCTGCAACAGCGAATCGAGTCCATGCGCATCGCGAACTGGCATCAGGTAACCGATGCCGATTGGATCGCGGCTAACCTTCTAAACGCCGATGCGTCGGGAAGCGTAAATCTCAAAGCGATCAGCGAAGTTCTCACCCTTTCTCCCTACGGGAGTGGGACAGTCGGAAATACGCAACTCACACGCAGTCACGGATCGGTTGCCGTAAATCTTCGCAACACCGCGCTCCTCAACGAAAACGCCGTGAAAGTCGTCTGGACGGTTAATTATACGGGCGCGCCCAACGACCGGGCCGCGACACGGCAGACAGTAGCGATTCTGGCAAAAGGAGGAGTCGCAAAATGAAAAACTCGAAGGGTCGCAAGACGGGTTTGTGCGCGCAATGCGGCTTTGCGCTCGCGGAATTGCTTTTCTCGACGGTGATCTTCGGGGCAATCAGTCTCGGCTTAATTCTGGGCTTCATTTCTTTGGAGCGAAATTATGCCGCGACCACGGATTTCGCCGCGAACCATGCGGACGAGATGCGGATTTCTGATTACATGGCGCTCGATCTGCGCCGCGCGTTAGCCGTGCAAGCGGCCCGGAACGACACAACCATTTTCATTCCCAGCTATTATGATGCGACCGGTGCGCCGCAAACGCCGACTCTAGACGGAGCAGGCGGCGTTTACTATGGCGCGACCGGAAGCTCCGTGAAAATCCGTTACTACCTTTCCGGCGACACCATTTACCGACAGCAAGATGCTGGACGACCGATCGCCTTGGCGGTGAATGTGCAAGATTTCGCCTTCGATGTGACCGACGCAGGTAAAGTTGTTTCGACAAAAATCACCTTTAATCCTACGTTCGTTGCCGGACGCGCATCGGCCGATGCAACTGCGGCTACCGCATTCTATAACACGACGCTGCTGCGAAACACTCGCACTGACAACCAGATCGGAGTCTACTGATGCGACGCGGGAAACGATACGTTCGGGGCAGCATTCTGGTGTGGACGGTCTTGACCATCGCGATTCTTTCTTTGCTCGCGGCCGAGCTCATTAAACTTGTTTCGGTCAAGTATCAAAGCGCGCTGCAAACCTCGACCTGGCAGGAAGCATTACTGGCCGCGGAATCCGGCATCGATCTGGGAATTGTCGAACTCCGCAAATCGCTTTTCCCCGCACCCAATCATGCGTGGGAAGGTTGGAACAATACGCCTGGAAATGGCGTCGCCAGTTACGGCCTCACCACAATTCCTAACGCCGGATTGGGGGGAACTCCCATGACGATCGAAGTAAACGTGGACGCGCCCTCCTCCTTCATCGACCCAAGCAACGGTTGGCAATATTATCGAATCCGGACGGTCGGAACCATGCCGATCACAGGTCCGGCGCGAACAACCGATAACCGACAGGACGGCCGGTTGCGTAAACTTAGTCTGCGCTGGGAACGTTTTACAAACGGCGTCCTGACCGCACACGCTATCAGCGCACCTCAGGTATCGCGACGCGCGGAAGCCATCGTGCGACCGGTCTCGTCTTTTGATCAGGCGATCATGTCCGTCGGCACAGTCGATCTGACGGACCAGAACATTGTGATCGACAGCTATGACTCGCGCGATCCGAACAAGTCGACAAACGGTCTCTATGACGTCGCCAAGCGCCAGGAAAACGGCGATGTCGCAACCGATGGAAACATCATCGACGCCGGTAACGCTCAAATTTACGGCGATGTCGCGACGAACGCCGGCACGGTGACCGGTGCGGCCAATATTACAGGGACCGAACGCACGGATTTCTATCAGGAACCGATCCCCGTCGGCGCGCCCTCGTGGTCTGCATATAACGGAACGATCTCGACCGTGAATGGCAACGCCACTTTAAACGCAAGCGCGACGAGCGGTTCTTCGATTTCGCGTTATGAACTCAGCGCGATTTCACTTAACGGAAGCAAAACGCTTACCCTGGCCGGCAATCCCGACGGTAGCCCGACTTACATCGAGATTTACGTTACCGGTGACATCTCGCTGAGTGGCAACGGACAGATCACGGTGGAACCGGGAGTAATCGCTAAAATCTATTTCGCGGGCAATGTCGATGTTAGCGGTAACGGAATTGTTAACACCAAGAACCAACCGCTTGATCTCCAGCTTTACGGAATCCAGCCGACAGATGGTTCAACGAAATCCGTCAAACTTGCCGGTAACGCTCAGATCACTGCTGCGGTCTACGCCCCGAATGCTGACGTAACTGTGAGTGGCGGCGGATCGAGCGGTCACGTGTTTGGCTCGATTGTCGGCAAAACCGTGACCATGACCGGCGTTACGAATCTTCATTACGATGAAGGGCTCGCGTCCGGAGGCATCATCAACAGTTACAAGATTGTCAGCTGGTTCGAAGATAATCGATAGCCAACCTCTGAGCTCGCGCTCATCTCGGCTGGTCTCGCAAAAGATGGTTCGTATCGGCAAGAAGTTTCGTGATCGCGTCGGGCTCGGTCGCGTCGTAATAGCCGCGGATTGTTCCGGCGCGATCCACCAAAATCATGCGCGAGCTGTGCACGGGAATTCCTTCGGCCTCGCTGCCGTCGGAAACGGCGAGCTTGAACCCGTTGCGCGAAAGATTATAAATCGCGGCGCGCGATCCCGTCAGAAAGCTCCAGCGCTGCGGCTGCGCATTTAATTTTTCCGCATACCCGCGCAACACCTCCGGCGTGTCCTTATCCGGATCGACACTGAACGAAACGAGATGGACATCGCTTTTTTCGAGTGGTTTTTGCAGCTCACTCATGCGCGTGCTGATCATCGGGCACGGCCCCGGACAAGTCGTATAAATGAAATCCGCGATCCAAATTTTGCCGACTAAATCGGCCGAGCCAAACACCTGCCCGTTTTGATCGACGAGCTGAAAAGGCGGAACAGTCCCGTAATTGTCGATCTTGCGGCCGGCGAAATGCGCCGCTTGATCGTGATAAAGCCGTAGAAGAATCGCTGCCACCACCAGCGGAATGAGCAGCAGCGCTGCGTACCACGCGATCGAAGCCTTTTTCGAAACTGGCCGGCCCACCGCTGCGAGTCTGTTCATCTTTTGGTGACGACCAGCGCGCCGAGCAGGAGCGGGAGATAAATAATCGAAGTGATGAAAAGCAGCCGCGCATCCGCGAGCGCGCGCGATCGCAAAAATCGCATGGCCACGCCGATGAAAATACCGCCGAGCGCCAGCTCAATCGGGAGATAAATGACCGTCGTCATTCCCAGAAAGCCCGGCCCGCCCGCGATGATGAGAAGCAAGATCGAGAAGAAAACACTTTGGCTCGCGCTGCGCTCGCCAGTGCGGTCGTCGCCCGAAATCATTTGGAAACCCGCGCGCGCGTAATCGTCTCGATACATCCATGCGATCGCGAAAAAGTGGGGCAGTTGCCATAAAAAGATGATCGCAAAAAGACTCCATGCGCCCATGTCCACCGTCCCGCACGCTCCCGCCCAGCCGATCATCGGCGGCAACGCACCGGGAATCGCACCGACAATTGTGTTCGCCGTGCTGATGCTCTTAAGCGGCGTATAAGCAAAAATATAAATGATGACGGTGAGTGCCGCGAGCGATGCGCTCAGCCAATTGCAGAAAAACGCGAGATAAATTACACCCGCGAAAGCGAGCAAGCTGCCAACGACGAGCGCATCACGTGGCCGCATTCGACCGGCCGGAATCGGTCGCGTTCTGGTGCGTTGCATAAGAGCATCGAGCCTATGTTCCCACCATTGATTGAGCGCGGAAGCGCCCGCCGCGGCGAGCGCGGTGCCGAAGACGACGTGAAAAAGAGCGCGATAAGAAACCGGTCCCGCCACGCCAAGACAATATCCCACTGCGGTCGTGACCAGAACAAGCAGCGTCAATCGCGCTTTAATCAGTTCCGCGAAATCGAAGATCGCGCGATTCGTGCGCGCAGGAGTCGCCGGCGTCTGCGCGATTGCCGTCGTTTTCATGTGGCCGCCATCTTCGCCACGATCGGCGCGTTTTCCGATGCTGAATCCAAACTTGTTTGGCCGCATCGCAAACTGAGCGTCGAAATCGCCACGCCAATCGCAAATACACTCGCGCCAACCGCGACATGGGCCGTCGCGATGTCGGCGGCTTTGTTGCTCCAAATCGTCCACGCACCGAGCGCGACCTGGCAAAACAAAAGCGCGCACCACAAGATCGACATACGCCGGAGCGCGTCGGCTTGCGGCGCATTTTTCCAAAGGCGAAAGCAAAACGCAATGAGGCCAGCCGCAACCAAGAGGGCAACGAAACGGTGCGCCATTTGCAACCAGATTTGAAATGCGTTCACATCCGAAAAGCCGCGCGCGTCGCGCCATGCGTTAAGTTTTTCTAAAGCGGGCGCGCTCGTATCCGGAATCCACGCGCCATTGGTTGTCGGAAAATCGAGAATGGCAAGATCGCGATGTTCGTGGCGCATGGTCGCGCCGAGAGCGAGCTGCAAATAAATAACAGCCGTCGTAAGGAGCGCGATCCGTGCGACTGGTCGCGCATTTTCAATTCTAAAATTTTGCGCCCATGTTTTGGAGAGCGCGACGGCGATGACGACGAGCATCCCCAGAAAAAATTGCGCGAGACAGGCGTGAAAAATTCCGATCTCATCCTTCAACATCGTCACGCGTAATCCGCCGAGCACGCCTTGCAAGATTACCGTGCCGAGCGCGGCGTAGCCAAGATTCCGCACCCACGGACGCGTCTCCGATTTCCAAAGCCAGATCGCGAGAATGATGGTGAGAAATCCGACAGTCGACGCGATGAGACGGTGCGTGTGTTCAAAAAAAATTCCGCCGACCCATTTCGAGAACGGAAACAAAAACATGTTGTAACCAAAGGTGGTGGGCCAATCGGGGACGGCGAGTCCCATGCCTTTGCTCGTGACCATACCGCCGCTGCAAATTAGAAAAAGAGTGGCGACCACCGTCAACCAAGCGAAGCGATTGAGCCAGCGCGACGACGGCGAAGATGTCGATCTTAGCACTTCTTTCCGGCCTTCGGCTTCCCGCTTTCCGGCCAATAGGTTACCCGCCCGGCGTCGGAGAAGGCGCGGACTGTCCGTCCGGTGCTCCGGTCGGGTTAGCCGTTTTCGGGGCGCCCGGCGGCGCAACTGTGCCAGGCGTAGGACCAGGCGGCGGCTCGCTTGGCGGACGCTGTCCCGGCGCGGGCGCGGCTTGCGTTCCAGACAATTCCACCCGCTCTTTTAGCCACGCTTGATAATCTTCCGGCGAATCGACCACCAGCATTCCCTTCATTCCGGAATGGCCAAGACCACACAATTGGCCACAAACAATTTCAAAAGAGCCGGTCTTGATCGGCTTGAACCACATCGGAATGATCGAACCGGGAATCGCGTCCTGCGCGATGCGCATATGCGGCAAGGCGAAATTGTGGATCACATCTTTGGAGGAAATTTCGACAATGACAGGCCGATTGACCGGAATGTGCAGCTCGCCCAAAACTACAAGATCATCTTTGGAGGCTGCGTCGTTCGGATCGAGGCCGAGTGGGTTTGAGTTCGTGACTAGATCGATGTCGCGCCGGCCAAATTGTCCGTCGGGGCCGGGCAGATGGAAGTTCCAATTGAATTGCTGGCCGATGGCGTGAACCAAAATCGCGTCGCCCGTTTCGGGAAATTCGTTCACGCGCTTCGCCCAAAGCGGCACGGCGAATCCGACAAAGAGGACGGCCTCGATTAGAACGACGGAGAATTCGAGATGCGTGGAAATTCCGTGGCGCACACCCTCGTGATCGGCAGTCGGATTTCGGCCTTTGCGAAAACGCAGCAGGACGTAAACAAAATATGCCGACCATCCAAGAAAGAGTATGCCCATGAACCAATGACTGAATTCGAGGATGTGATCGATTTGAAAGCCGTGCTCGGAAGCGTTGGGCGGCTGGCCGAGGAACTCGTTGATCACCGCCAGACTATTCATATTGATCGAAATCTTCTTCCGCGAGCTCCTGATGCGGCTCGAGAGGCGTGTGCGCGTGCCGCCAAAGATGAAAACTGAATGCGCCGACGCCGCCGAGGACTGACATGACTGCACCCATCAAAACCCAGATGGCGATCGCCATGTGCGCGGTGACTTTGGAACCGTTCCCGGTGTAACAAGTCGCGCAGGCCAGAGCCTGGCCAATCGGCGACAAGATCGACAACAACAAGATCGAGATAAATTTCGTCTTCACGTGATGATGCGCAGCCGTTTCATTTTCCGGTAAAACCAAACGCCGTAGACGACGAGGGCCACAGCGACAACGAACGCGCAAATTGCGCCGGTCAGATAAATCGGCGCGCCTTCCACGAGATCGACCCAAATGCACCATGCGCCCACGCCGAGCGCGAGCAGCGTCGAAAAAACGATGAAGACGATATGAAAACCCTTGAGAGACATTTAATGTGTAATCGGATCGTACCAGGCTAGAAAGGTGAGCCAAAAAAGTCCGAACACGAAAAAAAAGGTAAAAAGGAGAACGCGATAGATGAGCCGCTTCTCGGCTGCGAGATGCATGAAGATCGCGGCGACCAGGCCCGCTTTTAACATCGCCACGAGCATGGCGACGGCGATGTTCGCTTTGCGGGTGCCAAAATCGACATAAGAAAGCGCGACGGTGATGGCGGTGAAAGCGAGGAGCATCGCGCCGACGACGAGATAGCCTTTCACGTGTTTCTGCACGTTGTGCGCGTACTCTTCGTGCTCGGCGGGATCCTGGGAAACGTCAGGCGGGTTATTCATCGGTTAGAGCAGATAAAAAAGCGGAAAAACGAAAATCCAAACCAGATCAACAAAGTGCCAGAAGAGGCCGGCCACTTCAACCCGGTTAGCCAGATGCTCGGGGTTTTGCCGATACATTCTCGATCCACCGATCGGCAGCCAGAAATAAATGAAGACGAGCACGCCGCCGAGCACGTGCAAACCGTGTAGCCCCGTGATGGTGAAGTAGCTCGCGAAGTACGCGCTGTGTTTCGGCAGAAACATATTCGCGTATTCCACGTCCGCCTTCTCGATGTTCGCGACTTTCTCAGTGGGCGGGACGTAAAAGAAATGAGGGCGATCCATCGCCGGATTCATCGGATCGGCATTCACCGGATCGAGCGCGATCTCGTATTCCTTCACGTTCGGATCGTGCAGCGCTTCGTGATTATGCAAATGCCCGCTGATCTCGACGCGCGGTGGCAGACCTTTTTCGGCGAGATGTTTGTTTCCCAGATACGGCTCGTATTTTTCGAGCGCGCTTTTTTTGATGTAAGCGCCGAAGTGCTCAAACTTCTGCGGCCATTCGTAGGCGAGTTTCACCACCAAAAAGATGATGCCGCAGAGAATCGTGAGGCCCATGTAAATTTTGTAGCGCGTGAACTGCCGCATTTTCAGCGCCGCCCAAGCGAGCACCACCGTGACCGACGACGCGATCAGAATGGCGGTGTTCATCGTGCCGACGGGCACGTTCAGCAATCCGTGCGGCCAGAAGCCCGGCTCCGCATCAAGTCGCAAAAAAATGTAAGCGGAAAAAAGTCCGCCGAAGAGCATGACTTCGGACGCGAGAAAGAGCCAGATGCCGACCTTCGCGTTCCAAAGGCCGGTGTCGGGCCGGGTGCTGACCGTGTAAGGAATTTCCATCAGGCCAAGATCGACAATTTAATGGACGCCGACAGGCTCGGGCGGCGGCGCGCTGCGTTGCGCGACGCGTTCGCTTTCGCGAATCGGATCGTTTTGCATCGTGAAATCACGTTTGCGGCCCGGCACGCTGTATTCGTACGGTCCGCGATAAGCGACTGGCGGCGAGGTGAAATTTCCATGGGGCGGCGGCGAGGGCGCGGTCCATTCGAGCGTGGTTGCTTCCCACGGGTTGTCGTTTGTTTTCTCCCCGCGCCAGATGCTCCAGAAAAAATTGATGATGAACGGAATCTGCGCCAGGCCCATGATCCAAGCGGCGCCCGAAATCCACACATTCCATTCGAATCCGCTTTGCCCCCAAACTTTCTCGGCCGCGAGCGTCCACCCCTGCCCGCCGTCGTACCAGCGCCGATGCATGCCAAGCATTCCTTGCAGAAACATCGGCAGAAAAATCACGTTCATGCAGATGAGCGACGGCCAGAAATGCACTTTGCCCCAGAAATCGTTCATTTTTCGGCCAGTCGCTTTCGGGAACCAATAATAAATCCCCGCGAAAAGCGCGAAGATCGTTCCCGGCGCGACGATGTAATGGAAATGCGCAATCACGTAGTAAGTGTCGTGCAAATAAAGGTCGGCCGAGTTAAACGCGAGCGGAATGCCGGTCAATCCGCCAATGCCGAACATCGGCAAAAACGCCGTCGCGAAAAGCATCGGCACGGTAAATCGGATCGAACCGCCCCAGAGCGATATAAAAAACGCGCTCAAGATGATAACGGATGGAATGGAAATGATGAGCGTGGTCGCTTGGAAAAACATGCTGACGGCGCTGCCCATTCCCGTGAGCCACATATGGTGCGCCCAAACAATGAACGACAAAAATCCGAGCACGAGCACGGAAAAGACAAGCGACTTGTAACCCCAAAGCGGCTTGCGCGAATTGTTCGCAATGATTTCCGCGACGATTCCCATCCCAGGAAGAATGAGCACGTAAACTTCGGGATGCCCGAGAAACCAGAAAAGATGTTGCCACAAAAGCGGACTTCCGCCGCCGCTGATGTGAAGCGCCGCGCCATTCACGATCATTCCCGCCGGCATGAAAAAGCTGGTGGCCGCGACGCGGTCCATCAGTTGCATGACAATCGCTGCTTCGAGTGGCGGGAAGGCGAGCACGAGCAAAAATGCGGTGACGAATTGCGCCCAAACGAAAAAAGGCAGCCGCATCCAGGTCAATCCTTTGGCGCGCAGTTGAATAATAGTCGTGATGAAATTAATCGCGCCGAGCAACGACGAGGTGATCAGGAAAATAAAACCGACAAGCCAGAGCGTCTGTCCGTTAAAAAAGACATGATACGCTTCGCCTTTATCGGAAATGATTGCGAGCGGCGTGTAAGAGGTCCATCCGCCTTTGGCCGCGCCACCCGGGACGAAAAAACTCACCAGCATGATCACTCCGCCGACGTAAAAGGCCCAGAAGCTCGCCGCATTCACTTTCGGAAAAGTCATGTCCGGCGCTCCGATCTGAAGCGGAACGACAAAATTGCCAAAAGCCGCGAAGGCCAGCGGCACAATGCCGAGAAAGATCATGATCGTGCCGTGCATCGCGCCTAACGAGTTGTAAAACTCGGGCGTCATTTTGCCGTCGGGCATGCTGCCGGGGCCGAAGAAATGCCCGAGCGCGTTACCGATCACGGGCAGCGCCTGGCCCGGGTAAGCGAGCTGCCAGCGCATCAACATCATCAAAGAAAAGCCGAAGAACAAAAAGATCAGGCCGCAGATGCCGTACTGAATGCCGATCACCTTGTGATCGGTGGAGAAAATATATTTTCGCCAAAAGCCGAGCTCGTGATGTTCGTGAGCGGTGTCGTGTGCAGCGGGCGCGTGGGAAGTGAGATCGGCGGATGGATCCATATTCGGAAAAGCTGAACCTTAATATCGGGGTAAAGTTTTCAAGAGAAAAGCATCAATTTTGTCGATCTAGCGGTCCAAATGGCGGCGCGAAAATCAAACATTAAGCGAACGCAGCCGGGGTTCTCTTTCGAGGTAGCCAAATTTTTTCAACGCCACGGCCGCGACGCGCTCCATCTCCGCCAGCATATCGGGCGATTCATTATGCCAGCGCCCTATCGAAGTCGGCGGCGAAACTTCCGCGCGCGCAATTTCGTCCACATCGACATTGGCGTGGAGGAATTCCATGACGCGCCGCGTGTGTTGAATCGATGCGCGGCAAAGGTCCTCGAAGCGCAGGAGCAAATAATTTTGCCGCAAATGCATTTCGCCATAAAGCGCGGCGCGCAAATTCACCCGCTCCCAAAGCAAAATGGAACGCACCGGCTTCGGCAACGACCAGCGTTCCGTCAAGCTCAGGATGGCGGTCCCATGTTTGCGCAGCTGATTTTGATTTCGCGAAAACGCCATGTCTCGACCATCGCGAATCACGTGAATGAATTTCAGACGCGGAAACTGCGCGTGCAAAAAGGGCAACAAATAAATCGCGCGCGGCGTTTTCCAGCCCCAGCGCTCACCCGCGCCGCCGTGGCGCGCGAGCGCGTGCTCAAAATCCTTCGCCATGCGAGCGGTCTCGCTTTTCGAAAACGGTTTATGTCGATCTTGCGCGGCGGCGAATCGATTCACCCATTTCTCGTGGAACGAACGAAACGCCATCGCGTCTTCCGATGCGTTCACGTTTTCGCCCAGATCGTAGCCGGCGTGTCGCGCGAGCCGCGCCACCACCCGCGTGCCCGATCCGCCCGTCGCGCCGATAATCAGCGGCGCCGAGGCCGGACGATGGAATTGCGACTTCATCCCCACATCTTGACGCAAAAATCAGCCGCCGGAAAGATCGACATAAACTTTGTCACGTGGCGTCATCCGCTTTAGCTTCGGCGCGAGATGCCGCGAAAAAAGAAGCGAAAAAAGAAAACGCTCGAGCGAAAACATCGCGTCAAAGCCCGCTTGCAGGTCGAAGAGCTGGCCAAAGCCGGCAGCGCGCTTTATCTCGATATTTTTGCGGAAGACGAGCGGATCGGGCGCATTATCATTGGGCGCGGCTCCTTCATTTGGTGGGGCGGCAAACGTAAATCGCGCCGCAAGATTTCCTGGTCCGATTTTGCCGACTTGCTCGACGGATATTTTTACGATCGACGTTAGATTTCCGCAATGAAGTGGATCCTTCGCATTTTAATTTTGCTCCTGGTGGTATGCGCGATCGCTCTGGCCATCGGCTTCGCCCTTCCCGCGCAGCAGACGCACACGCGCTCGATCACCTTGAAACAAACACCCGAAACTATTTTTACGCTGCTGGCTGATCTGCCGAACACGCCGTCGTGGAACCCAGGCGTGAAAAAGATCGACATGTTGCCGCCGATCGACGGCAAAGAGGCATCTCGCCAGACGCTCAATGGCAACACGATCATCACCGTCATCACCACGGAAAGCACGTCGCCGAATCACCTTGTTCGCACTGTGGGCG
This sequence comes from Verrucomicrobiota bacterium, assembly GCA_041167045.1. Lineage (GTDB taxonomy): Bacteria > Verrucomicrobiota > Verrucomicrobiia > Chthoniobacterales > UBA10450 > CATPCN01. The sequence continues at coordinate 305,582 of JBEEGW010000009.1, read as the reverse complement.
ACACGAACGGCCCTTTCAGCGGCTCGTGGACTTACGACATCCGAGCGACTGCTGATGGCTCGGAAGTCTCGCTCACGGAAGAGGCCACCATTCCGAATCCGATCTTCCGTCTCATGTGCCAGATTTTTGGGCCGACGAAATATCTCGACGAAAACCTCACTTATCTCGCGCTACATTTCGGCGAAAGCCCCACGATCAAATAGCGGCCGCGTCGCGCGCGCCCTGCGGAATGGTTTCTTCCTTCTGCAATTGCTCTTCGCGAAATCGGCGCAATGAATGCGTGCGCAAGCTTTCTTCGAACATATCGCGATTGATCGCCTGCGCCGCCGTCGCTCCCTGCCCGGCCGCGATGATCATCTGGCAATTGGCCGGCGTGACGCAACCAGCCGCGTAGACCCGTTTCACACTTGTCCGCATGCAATGATCGACTTCGATCTGGCCATCGTGATCTAATTTTGCGCCGAGTTGTTCCGCCAGCTCGGTGTGAAAAATATCTCCGCGCGTCGTAAAAATATTGTCGATCTTGACCTCGCGATCGCCGCCAAATTTCAACGCCCGCACCTGGCACCGGCGATGTTCGACATCGGTGATGCGTTCCCGCTCCACCGGAATTTTGTACTCTTTCAACCAACTCGCGTGCTGCTCATCCCAGTGAATTTTTTCGCCGTTCGTCGCCACGATTACGCACGACGAATAAAATAACATGCCGAGCGCGTACTCGACCGCTTGGTTGTTCGCGCCGCAAATCGCGATGCGTTTTCCGCGCACGCGATAGCCATCGCAATCTTTGCAGAAAAACATGCTGTGCCCGAGGCACTCTTTCACTCCCGGAATTTCCGGCGGCAAATGAAAGATGCCGGTTGCGAGCAGCAAACGCTCGCAGCGGTACGATGCTTTTTTGCCCCGCAGAGAAAAAAACGAATCGTCCTCGCTAAGATCGACAATCTCATCTTCGGCGAACTCCACTTCGTGCCGCCGCGCTTGTTTGCAGCCGTGCTTCAAAAGTTTTTTGCCTGCGATGCCTTTCGGAAAACCAAGGTAATTTTCCACGTCCGGCTCCCACTTCGCCATGGAATGACCGGAATCGATCACGAGCGTGTCGCGTTGGGCGCGCCCCAGATAAATCGCGGCCGAAAGTCCCGCGATTCCGCCGCCAATCACGATCACTTCGCGCGTTTTTGCGGCCGACGATTCCATACGCTCTTCAATCGTCGCACGCGGACGATTTGCTCTTGTCGGATTTTTAAGATTTCGCGCGCGCGCTCCACCACTTCGAAAGTTGGCCGTGCGGCACTTCCGGGATCGCTTTGCCACCCTTGTCGTAATGCGAAGTGTCGTTGAACAACGTGAGACGCGCACGCACCGGGTCGCGAAAATCGACAATGTTCAGCGCGGCCGGTTTTTGATCGAGATTATCCCGGTAGCGGCGCGGATCGAAGCCGAGGAGCGAGCTCAGCAAAAGCCGAATGGTCGCCTTATGCGACACGACTAGAATATTTTCGCCGGGATGATTGCGCACCAGCTCGATCAACGCCGGAAGCGCACGCGCCGTCACGCCCAACCCGCTTTCGCCGCCCACCGGCGCGAATGTGTACGGATCTTTTTCCCATTCGGCCGCTTCTTCCGGAAACTTTTCTTCGACTTCGCGCCGCGTCATTTGCTCCCAACGACCGTGCGAAATCTCGCGCAGCCCATCGCGCGTTTGCACATCGAGCTTGTGCGGCGCGGCCAGGATGCCGGCCGTTTCGACGGTGCGACCGAGCGGCGATGCGAAAACGGCAGCGATCTTTTCGCCGCTCAATCGATCCGCTAACCGCCGCGTTTGCTCGCGCCCTTCATCGGAAAGTGCGACGTCGGTTGCGCCGGCAAATCGGTCTTCGGCGCTCAAAACCGTCGCGCCATGTCGAACCATGAAAACTCGGGTGGAAGATGACGCCATAAGATCGACAATCAGTGTTTCGTCCGTGGCAGGCTCGGCGGCAATCCATAAAAGAGGATTGGAATTGTTCCCACAATCAGCGCGGCGAGAATGGTTAGTATTCTAAACCACGGCCTGAGCGGATCGCCGGGAAACGGATGCGACATTCCGAGTTTCGCGAGAACGAGGAGGACAAGCAACGCAACCGTTTCGAACACAACAAATCGCACAAGCTTGGACCGTCTCCGGCGCGCGACCTGGTTAAACGCACCGGGATTGTCGATCCAACTTGCTCCGCTCGAGTTTTTTCTCACGACCGCGGCTTGCGGTAGCGCGGTCGGCCGCGACGGCGCAAGTCTTTGCACCGGAGCCTTGCGAAATTTTCGGGGTGTAATGACCCGGGTTTTTGTCGCCGTTTTTTTTGGCGCGCTCATTTCGCGCGCGCGAGCTTTTTCAACCTTCGGCGATGGCAAAGCGGAGCGTTCGCGGCTTTTTATGCGCGGCGGCCTGACGTTTGCCGCTAACGGCTCGGGAAAGCTGTAGGATTCGCTCGGAATGAGTGACATCTGGTTTTGCGTTTGTTCGAGCCGTTATAACTGCAACGATTATCGGCTGTAAAGCACAGTCATTCCGGGTCGTGCGCCTGCGGATCGAGCGATCCCGCGACTAAGCTGCGCGGCGGAATCGTCTCAGCGGATCGGATCGGATGAACTACTCGTCGTCGGCAAAGTTACTTCGCCATTGTTTTGCACAAGATTGATCACGTCCTCGTAAAAATTCCGCATGTTCTCAGGCATGTCTTTTTCGCTGGCGAACTCCTGGCCGTTGATCACGATTTTGCCCTTGGCCGCGGCCGCTTTTTGGTAGCTTGCGCGCACTTCGGGCGGCAACTCGTCCGGACTCGAGTATTCCCGCCCGTTGTAACGGATCTTCGTTTTGACGTTGATCTTCATCCCCGCGCTGGAATTGAAAGCATTTCACCTGCCACGGCCGGCTCGTTACACTCAGCAATAGCTTGATGACTCTTCCGCAACAAAAAACGCTCGCCGCCGCCGATTGCGATGTCCATTTCGATAATCTCACCCGCCAGCTCTACGCGACCGATGCGTCGATCTACCAAATCGAACCGATCGGCGCCGCGTTTCCGCGCAGCGCGAAGCAAGCCAGCGCAATCATCAACGCTGCCGCTGACGCCGGGATTTCGATTACGCCGCGCGGCGCCGGCACGAGCCTGGTTGGGAACGCCATCGGCGAAGGGTTGATCGTCGACTTCTCGCGCCACAACCGCAAGATCGACAATCTCAAGATCGACAATCGCACTGTGCGCGTCGGCGCCGGCGTCGTGCTCGATCAACTGAACGCTTTTCTAAAGCCGCACGGTTTTTGTTTCGGTCCCGATGTCGCCACGAGTTCACGCGCCACACTTGGCGGAATGATCGCAAACAATTCTTCCGGCGCACGCGTGCCGGTTTATGGAACAACCGCCGACCACGTCATCTCGCTCGAAATTGTTTTGAGTGACGGCCGCATCGAGGAAATCGGCGCCGGCCACGAAACATTGCGCGCCGAGCGAGACAAGATCGACATACTCATTCGCGCGCAAGCGGCCGAGATCGCCGCGCGCATGCCGCCGGGTTTGTTGAAACGCTGGCCCGGTTACGGACTCGAACGATTTTTGCGCGCGCCGAATAATCTCAACGAGATTCTCGCCGGCAGCGAAGGCACGCTCGCCGCCATCTTTTCCGCGGAAGTAAAGATCTCGCCGCTCCCGCGCGAAAAAGGTTTGGGTCTGATCTTTTTCGCGTCGGTTGATGAAGCGATGCAGGCGACAGTGGAACTTCTCGATCTTCAGCCCGCCGCGATCGAGCACATCGATCTTCCGCTGCTCGATCAAACGAAAGGCCAGCTGCTCTTTCAAGCGGCGCGCGATTTGATGGAGCTGGATGCGAAACCCTGCCACTCGATTTTAATCGTCGAATTTTACGAAGACGTCGCCGAGCGATTGTCGATCTTGCAAGCGCGCAACCTCGGCCTGCGCTCAAGAATTTGCACGAGTGCCGCGGAAATGAATTTAGTCTGGTCGGTGCGCAAGGCTGGATTGTCGTTGCTCACCGGTTGCATCGGCCCAGCCAAACCAGTCGCGTTCATTGAGGATGCAGCCGTTCGTCCCGCGCAGTTGCCGGCTTACGTGAGCGGCTTGGAATCGATCATGCGGCCGCTTGGTTTGGAGGCGAGCTACTACGGGCACGCCGCCACCGGTTTGCTGCACGTGCGACCGGTGATCGATCTGCACAGCGCGGAGGATTTGAAGAAATTTCGGCTGGTCGCGGACCAAACGTCGGCACTCGTTAGGCAATTCAAGGGCTCGCTCTCCGCCGAACACGGCGTCGGCATCGCGCGCACCGAATTCATGCGCGAACAACTTGGCGACGAACTGCTCGATCTCATGCGCGCAATCAAAAAGACCTTCGATCCGAAAAACATTTTCAACCCGGGAAAGATTTTGAGCAACGGCCGCGACCACAAGATCGACAATCACCTGCGCGAAAATTTCGCGCGACCGATCGAGCTGACCTTCGAGCCACGGCTCGCCTTTGCCTTCAAGGACCGTTCCTTCATTGGAAATCTCGAGCAGTGCAACGGTTGCGGCGGTTGCCGCAAAGATGCGCCCATGATGTGCCCGACTTTTCTCGCCACCGGGGACGAAGTCATGTCGACACGCGGACGAGCGAACATTATTCGCGCCGCGCTGGAGTTGCGCGCGAACGGGCACGATCCGTTGAAATCAAACGAGCTGGACGCCGCGCTGAGCAATTGTATTTCATGCAAAGGCTGCACGCCAGAGTGCCCGTCGAACGTGAATCTCGCGTTGCTCAAAGCGGAAATGCTTTACGCGCGGCATCGGCGCGATGGTTTGCCGTTGCGCGAACGCGTTTTGGGCGCGCCGGATTTGCTCGGGCGAATTGGCTGCGCATTTCCGTGGCTGGCAAATGCAATTGTCGATCTTGCGCCGCTGCGCGCGCTCATGGAGAAAACGCTCGGGCTTTCGTCGATACGTTCGCTGCCGCATTACGCGAGCGAACGTTTTGATCGCTGGTTTACAAAACACGCCTCTGTAGCGGCGGTCTATGACCGCCGAAACCAAACCGATCCGGCGCTCATAGAGTGCCGCTACAGAAAAGGCAAACTGATTTTGTGGGACGACACTTTTGTTCGTTACAACGAGCCGCACATCGGCCGCGCCGCCGTCAAAGTTCTCGAAGCGCTCGGGTTCGAAGTCACGCTCGCCCAAGATCGACAATGCTGCGGCCGACCCGCATTCAGTCAGGGAAATTTGGATTACGCGGCGGAACTTGGAAAATTTAATGTCGATCTTTTAAGCAAGATCGACGGTTCGCCGCCGATCATTTTCCTCGAGCCTTCTTGTTACTCGATGTTCGCCGAAGATTATCGCGAACTGAAAATCGAGAATGCGGAGCAAATCGCGTCGCGTTGTTTTCTTTTCGAAAAGTTCGTGGACGAGTTGCTCGCGCGCGAGCCGGGCACGCTGCGATTTAATTCACGAACCGAAAACGTCGCGATCCACGCGCATTGTCATGCGAAATCGCTGCTCAATCCCGGTTTCATGGCCCGATTGGTGGAAAAATTGCCGGGAAGAAAGGCGACCTTGCTCGATAGCGGCTGCTGCGGAATGGCCGGCGCTTTCGGAATGCTCGCGGAAAAATATGAGCTGTCGCTCCAAGTCGCGTCGCATTTGCTCGACAAGATCGACAATCAACCGCGCGACACGATCGTGGTCGCATCGGGAACAAGTTGCCGCCATCAAATTCACGATCTCTCGCCGGTACGCGCGAAACACATGGCCGAGCTGCTGGCGGATGCGATCGATTAACGCGCGGAAAGTTTTTCGCGGCCGAAACGAAGAGCACGCGCCATCCAAATCAACTCATCAAGAAATTTATCGACGCGCTGGATGAACTTTGTGTCCACGATTTCACCCGAGCTGGGATCAAACAGTTTGTTGACCGAGCCGAAATTTACATCTTCGAAAATCGCGACCAACCCTAGCTCGCGCAAAACCGGAAGCAGGTTCTCGATCATGCGCGCGCCGCCGAACGGTCCCGCCGAAACGCCGCAGATTCCCACCGCTTTATGAATGTATTCCTCCAAATTTGTATCGAGCGCGTGTTTCAGCAGACCGGGAAAACTGTGGTTGTATTCCGGCACAACAAGGATGAGCGCATCGGCGCGGGTAACGAGCGCGGAAAATTTTGCGTCCTTCAACGCTTCGCCGGCGTCGTCATTGCGCAGCGCAAGTTCGCGAATATCGACAAACTCGGTTTCGATGTCCTTGCGCGCGGACACCTGTTTAAAAACAAAACGCGCCGCCGGCTCGCTCATTCGACCCTGACGCGCGGTGCCGAGAATAAGCGGCACAAAAATGGGGCGATCGATCGATTCGGAATTCATGATTGGAAATTTCTCGGCGAGAATGTCAAAAGGATGCAGTCTGCGACAAGCGCCGATTATTTCGCGCAAACATAATGAACTTTGATGTCGATGCAGAGTGGCTGGAAGCCGACGGCCTTGGCGGATTCGCCAGTGGAACGGTCGCCGGAATTCGAACAAGGCGCTATCACGCTTTGTTGCTGACGGCCACGACACCGCCGGCCGGGCGCATGGTGCTCGTGAACGGATTCGACGCCTGGATCGAAACGATGAATGGCTCGTGCGCGATCTCATCGCAGCGATATGCGCCTGATGTCATTCATCCCGACGGCGCGGCTCGCATCGAACAATTCGAATACGAACCGTGGCCGCGCTGGCGCTACCGCATTTCGGACGAGGTCACGATCGAGCACGAACTTTTCGTCGCGCCCGGCCAATCGGCGATTTTGCTTTCGTGGAAACTTTTTCCGGAACAAGGCTTGGAAACTAAATTAAAAGTGCGGCCCTTTCTTTCCGGCCGGGACTTTCATTCGACGCACCATGAAAACAATTCGTTTCGTTTTACGGCGGGCCAAAATGGCGAACGCGTCATCTGGCATCCATACGACGGCGTGCCGGCCGTGCTGGCCGATTCAAACGGACGCTATCTGCACGAGCCCGCCTGGTATCGGAATTTTTTTTACACGCAGGAAGCAGAGCGCGGACTGGATGCGATTGAGGATCTCGCTTCGCCGGGCACTTTTGAATTTACGCTCTCGAACGGGCCGGCCGTTCTGATGCTCAGCGCGGAGGGACACGCCTCGCAGCACGAATCGATCGAAACGCTTTTCGCTTTATTTAAAACCGGCGAACAGATGCGGCGCAAAGGTTTCGCCACGCCGCTCGATCGCGCGGCGGACGCTTACATTGTCAAACGCGGCGAAGGCAAAACGCTCATCGCGGGTTATCCGTGGTTTGGCGATTGGGGGCGCGACACGTTTATCGCGTTGCGCGGGCTCTGCATCGCGACCGGTCGTCTGGATGAAGCGCGCGATATCCTCATGCAATGGGCCGGTGTGGTTTCGCAAGGAATGTTGCCGAACCGTTTTCCAGATCGCGGCGAGGAACCGGAATTCAATTCGGTGGACGCTTCACTTTGGTACGTGATCGCTGTCCACGATTATCTGGAAGCGGCGGGAAACGATGCCGGCCAGGACAAGATCGACATATTGCAAGGCGCGGTGGAAGCTATCCTGAGCGGTTACTTTGCCGGAACGCGTTTTGGAATTCGCGCGGATGAAGATGGTTTGCTTTCGGCGGGAGAAGCGGGACAGCAATTAACGTGGATGGATGCACGCGTGGAGGGCCGCGAAATTACGGCGCGCATTGGCAAGCCAGTGGAAATTCAAGCGCTGTGGCTGAACGCGCTCGCATTCGGCGCGCAATTTTCAGCGCGCTGGGAACCGATTCTAAAAAAAGCGCGGGCCGCATTTGAACCGCGCTTTTGGAATGAAGAGCGTGGCCATCTGGCCGATGTCGTGGACTGCAATCACAAAAAGGGAGATGTCGATCTTACCTTCCGGCCGAACCAGATCTTTGCGGTAGGCGGCTTGCGCTCGATCGAGCTCTCGCCGGAAAAAGCGAAGCGCTTGGTCGACGCGGTCGAAAAAAAATTGCTCACGCCGCTAGGTCTGCGTTCGCTCGCACCGGGCGAGCCGAGTTACACCGCGCGCTATTGCGGCACTCCCGCGCAACGGGATGGTTGTTATCATCAGGGCACGGTTTGGCCGTGGTTGCTGGGACCGTTCGTGGAAGCGTGGGTGCGCGTTCGCGGCGAAACCGATGTTGCTAAAACCGAAGCGCGTAAACGGTTTCTTGCGCCCCTCTTCGAACATTTGAATGAGGCCGGCCTCGGCCACATTTCGGAAATCGCCGACGCCGAAGCGCCGTTCAAATCGTGCGGCTGCCCATTTCAAGCATGGTCGTTAGGCGAACTATTGCGCCTCGATCGCGTCGTGCTGAAATAATAATGTCGATCTTACGGTTTCGCCGGTGGCGGCGCGGGACTGGCCGCCGGTTTCGCGGCTTCGCCGGGCTTTGATGGCGCAGCGCCCGCCGGCGCGCCGCCGGAAAGTTCGGCATCGGCCGGAACTGCTTCCAGATCGGATTCGACAAACGAGTCAGGATGACTGGCCAGCTCTTTGCGCAGGCCGGCAATTTGTTCGGCCGTGACGGGACTCGCATTGTTGCCCCATTCGCTGCGTTCGTACGTCAAAACGTCCGCGATTTTTTGGTCGGTCAATGTTTTGTCCCACGGTTGCATGACCGCGCTGCCGAATTTTTGGCCTTTCACCGTGACCGGTCCTTGCAAACCTTTCAGAACAATCATGGCCGGACGTTTCGAACCGCCAGTAGTGAATTCCGATCCGGCCAATGGCGGATATTGACCGGCCACGCCGAGGCCGTTCGCCTGATGACAGGTCTGGCAGTTCGCCGCGAAAATCTTTTTGCCACGATCGCGCGGCGAAAGTTCGGCAGTCGTTGCGCCGCCCGTACCTGCCGCGCCCGCTGTTTTCGTCGGCGGCGGACCACCCATTGGGTCGAGCCCATCGCCGCTAAAATTTCCTGAGTAATGTCCGAGATAAGCGCCGCTGAAAAATATGGCGAGGCCATAGACACAGATGAGCCAAAGTGAAAGCGGCTCGAGCCCGACGCGCGGCTCGCGTTTTTCGCGTTGAATCGCGGCATGCACATCCTGCACGTTTTCGTGCTCGCCGTAATCCATTCCCTGCCGGACGCGTTGTGAAGGTTTCTCGTTCATTTCGCGGTTTTGTCAGGCGCGGGCGCTGCGGGAGGAGCTGCGGCGGACTTCACTTCCTTGAGCGGATGCGATTGATCGAGAGACATCAAATATGCGACGAGACATTTCGCGTCGTAAGTCGGCACAATTTCCCAACCTTCGGGCGCGGCTTCGCGTCGATTCATTTTAATCGCATCGGCGGAAGGTTCGCCGCCGATCCGGCGTTGCTCATAAAGAAAACGGTAGGCCGGCATGTTTGAATCGAGCGTGAGACTGCGCGGCGAATAAAGGTGGCGATGATGCCACGCCGCCGAGTAAGGCTGAAGCTGGCCACCCGCAGGAGCGGAATCGGCGGAAGTCGCGGTCTTGCCCGGCGCATTCGCATTTTTTTCGGCGGGGGGACTCGCGTCTGCGGATGGTGCAGCTGATGCGGAAGGCGCGGGCGATGCGGCCGGCGAAGGCGCGCTCGCCGCGGCCGGCGCATTTTCGTCTTCGGCCGGAGCGCGCTTGCCTACGTTTGAAAGGTCAGGACCGAGTCGTTCTTTCCCCAGAGGCGCGGGTCGATCGAAAATGTAATCGCGCGGCGCGCTGCGACGCTCGCCCCATTTGCGATCGATATCGGAACCGGCATAATCCGCACGCACCTGCTGGCTGTGACAATAAAAACAGCCATTCTCGATGTAAACTTTGCGACCGCGCTCAGCCATTCCAGAACGCGGCACCGGATAAGCGTCGTTCCCATCTTCATCCATTTGTGGGTCGAGATGGCCGATCTGAAAATTCGGGACGAGCGTGAGACCAACCCACGAAAAAGCGAACGTTCCGAAGATTCCGAGAAACAGCGGAAACAAGCCTTTCATGTTTCAGTCCCTCCGTGCTCGGCTTCCACTGGATTCAAAAATGTCGGAACGCTCGCGGTACGGCCCAAACCAAAAAGCATCAGACCAAAATGAAATGCGAAAGTGAAATGCGCGCCCATGAGAAGGATTCCGGAAAGACTGCGGCCGCGCAGGTAGGGCAAAATTGATTGCGTGCTTTCCGTAAAAGGCAACGAGGGATCGCTCATGCTCGCTCCCTGCGTTAATCCGCCCGCGAGGAGCATCAATGTCATCAAGCCAACTCCGTAAGCCGAGCCCCAAAAATGTAATTTGATCAACGACGCGTAGCGCCATTCGCGACCGACCAGTCGCGGTACGATGTAATACATCGATCCGAACATCACCATCGTGAAAAATCCGTAAAGACCGAGATGCGAATACGCGATGCTCGCTTCCGTAAAGTGCAAATAGCGCGCAACCGAACGTAAAGACATCACCACGCCGAGCGCGCTGAAAGCGGTGTAACACATCGCGCCGAAAATCGTGAAACGCAGCGTCGGGCTGTAATGCAACAGCCGAAAATATCCGCGCATCGTCATGTGATGATTTAATCCGACAGTTGCCACGGGAATGATGGTGAGGATTGTCGCCGCGATGCTGGCCGTAATCATCCAGGCTGGGAACGGCCCATCGACCAGGCGCTGCATTCCCGTCCAACTGGCAAAGAGCGCGTAACTCCAGAACCCGATTGTGGCCAAATGATAACTGTAAACCGGGCGACCGATCACTTTTGGAATCATGTAATACGCGGTGCCCAGTCCAATCGCGCCGAACCACAGGAAGAGCAGATTATTTCCGTACCACCACGTCACCGCTGCTTGCATGACGCCTTGCACCGGCGTGATGAAAAGCATCACCTGCGCGGCCGCGTACATCCACGGAAACCAGAGAAATGCACCGAGCAAATACCATTGCGTGATGTAAATAGTGTCGCCGCGCCGGAAACGAAACATCAACACCGCCCAGGAAATCACGAGCGTGTAAGCGGCGAACAAAACGATCGAAGCGTACCCGGGAAACTCGAGCCATTGATAACCGGTGCTATCGCCCATCACGATTCCGATTACGCCAAGCAGCACACCGAAATTCCAAAACGCCGCGCCCGCCACGAGGAGCAGCGGATGACGCAGCGTCGTCCGGCAGAGCCGCGCCATCAGCCAAATCGCGGTGCCGATTCCAGCCATCGACGCCCAGCCGTACACCATCACGTTCATGTGCGCCGGACGAATGCGACCCCAAGTCAGAAAACTGATTCCCGAAAACATGTCGGGCATGTGCAGCTTGAACGAAACGAAGCCGGCCAAAAGCGTGCCGATGAGCAGCCAGACAATTGCCGAAGTGTAAAACATCAGCACCGGCACGCGCGTGGAAGCGTCGATTAATGCGCGCTCGACTTGTTCGACGTCGGCCGCGCTGATGTCGGCAACATTCGGCGGTGCTTTCAGTGGGATTTCAGCGGGATTCATCTTCAAAAGTTTATGTCGATCTTACGGCGGCGTCGCGCCGGCGACGGGTTTGGGAGTGCCGGGCGCAGGTTTTGCCGGAGTTGCTGACGAAGTTATTGGCGGCTCCGCGGATGGCGCGCCGGGCGAAGCTGCTGGCGTAGCGGAAGGTCCCGGCTGCGTGCCAGGCGGTGCGCTGGGAGGATTTGCCGCGCCTGTCGGTTGGCCGCGATTTTCAGAGTTCGGTCCCTGCACGGCAATCGGCTTTGGCGTGGCGCTTTGTTTCGTGGCCGGCGACGCGGAAGCAGTTGGCGGCGCGGCCGGCGCGGTCGATGCGACGTTTGGCTCGGTCGGTGCAATCGGCCCGGCCGGCATCGGTTTTTTTGCAGCGAGTTCCGTGACGCTGAGCTCCATGGCGCGTTCAATCGGCAAACGCACCGTGCCTTTTGTCTTGTCGATCCAGGCGTAGCTCGTCAGCGCCTTATTCGTTTCTTCCTGCGCGGCTTTTAATTTCTCGGCGCGCGCCTTCGCCCGTTTGTCTTCGTAATTGTCGTTGCGCGGAATCGCCGCCATGACCACGAGCACGAGCAATCCGAAAAACAAAAAAAGCAAAACCATTCCGAGCCACGTCGAGAACATCGAGCGCGGCTGATCGGAGATGGAAAGCGGAGCGGCTTCGGGCATGATCAATTCTTCAAGCGCAAACATTCAAGCAGCCGCGGATCGCGCATCGGAAAGAGCGAAGCTTTCCCGATAATGCGCAGATAAAAAAATGTGAGCGTGGCGCCGATGCCCAGGATCGGCAGAAAATCGAGCGGACTCACCTGCACGCCGTTTTTGTGAAGGGCCGGCAGTACCACGATGTACATGTCGAGCATTTGCATGAGGACGATCCAGGCGGCGATCAAACTCAGTTGCTGCGGCTTTCTCTTCGGCCCGCGCACCAGCAGAAAAGCAAACGGCCCAAAAAAACGCCCGATCACGAGCAACGTGTTCAGCACCTGCCACGACTCAGTGTTTCGCCGAATAAAATATTGCGTCTCTTCCGGAATGTTCGCGTACCAGATGAGCATGTACTGGCTGAAGCCGATGTAGGCCCAGAAAACGCAGAAGGCCAGCATCCACTTTCCCATGATGTGATAATGCTCCAGCGTGATCGTTTCTTTCAAATAGCCGGCCTTGCGCAGAGCGGTGATGATGAGAACAAGCAGCGACATCGAAGCTCCCATCGCGCCCGCGAAAATGTAAACGCCGAACATGGTGGAAAACCATTTGTAATCGATGCCGAGCAACCAATCGTATGCGCCAAAAGTAAGGGCGAACGCGAAGAACGGCAGCGAAACGAACGAGGCCTTGCGCATCTTTAGCGTGAAAGCGGGATTGCCATCTCGATCTTGTCGCACCGAGAAGCGACGCAGCAACCACGCGCTCACGATGAAGAACGCGAAATAAAACACCGTGCGAGCGATGTAGAAATTCCAATTCAAATAAGCGCGCTTCGAATCCAGCGCCGCTTCCTGACCCGGCGGAATGTTCATCCACTCGTAAAGTTCATGCCGGAAAAACAGGACCGGCAAAAAGAACAAGGCGAGAAGCGGAAAAAGCAGACCGATGTTCTCGAGCTGGCGGCGCACCACGACCGACCACTCCGCGTCGGTCACGTGATGGATGATTGTCCAAAGAAAACAGCCGGCGACGAGCGTGAAGAAAAACGCAAAGGCGAAGAGCCAGGAAAAACTAAATTGCCGCGGATAAAAATAGGCGCCGGCGCCACTGAGACCAAGTCCAATGATCGCCAACAGCGCGCACAAGATCGACAATCCCCCGAAACGATTGCGCTCGAAATATTCGCCCTCCGGCGTCGGGACCACGTGAGATCGCTCGCTCATTTCTTTGCCGCCTCCGGTGTCGCGGCTGGTTTAGCTTCGGGTTTCGTCTCAGCCGGTTTCTCCAGCTCAGCCCGATGTTCTTGCGGAACATCGGCCGCGGTTCCGTTCCGGCTGCGCTGCAATGCGCGCAAATAAGCGATGATCGCCCAGCGATCCGCCACCATCACGTTCGGTCCGTAAGCCATCATCGTATTCTTGCCGTTCGTGATCGTGTTGAAAATTTCGCCGTCAGCCATTTTACGAATGCGTTCATCCTGCAACGTCACCACCGTGGCGAGCCCGTATTGTTTAGTGATGCCATCGCCCGCCGCGGTCGGACCGTGGCACATCGCGCAGGTAATATTGAAGCGCTGCCGGCCGCGCTCGAGCAATTGCGGTGTCACCTCTACCGGAATTCCCGTCCCCCATTTATCGCCCATTTTGCCGGTGTCATAATAATCGGTGCCGGCGCTGAATCCGATCCGCGAATGAATTTCCGCCGCGGGCGCGTTCGGCGCCGGTGTGGCGATCGTTTGCGGCTTCGGCATTTCGTAACCGAGCGGAACCGTTCCCGCGATCGGCATGCGTGCGCCGCGACCGTCCGCAAAAAAAGCGAGCGGCGCTTGCGCGCGCACTTTCGGTTGCCGCACCATGTCGGGGAAAATCTCGAGCGGCGAGCCCGTGCTTTTTTGTCCGCGAAATCCAAACATCGCGACGATCGCGAGCCCGAGCAGCAGAAAAATGAGGAAAAATCCGCGCAACATAATTTTAGTCTTCGTGCACAAGCGTGATGTGCTGGCCGCCGCTGCTTTCGAGCAGCTCGCGCGCTTCGATTTCGGTAAACCGCGGGTCACGCGCTTCGATCACGAGAAAGAAGCCGTCGTTGGTCGCGCGTGCGAAACGGTCCCAGTTAAAAATCGGATGATACCAGCGCGGCAGCCCGTTCATGATCAGCATCGCAAAAAATGCGGTGAACGCCGCGAAGAGCACCGTGAGCTCAAACATGATCGGGAAAAATGCCGGCACCGTGAAAAAATTTCGTGGCTTACCGTGCACGGTCAGCGGGTACAAGATCGACGATGGACCGAATTGCAGGATCGCTGCGGTCAGCAAACCGCTGATGCCGCCCGCCAGGACCGCTGCGCTCAGCCATGATTTTCCCAAACCCATCGCTTCGTCCATTCCATGAATCGGGAACGGCGAGTGCACATCCCAGCGTTTGAATCCCGCGTCGCGCACCTGCTTGGCCGCTTCATAAAGCGCGGCCGCGCTCGGATATTCCGCGGCGATGCCGTAAACTTTGTGGCCGTACGGCGTTTTCATGTGCGCTCCGCTCCTCCGGCAGCGACGGCGTGATGTTCTTCTGGCGATGCGTAATGCGGATCAGCTTCCGGCAGCACAATTTTTACTTCTGACATCGCAATCATCGGCAGATAACGAATGAAAATTAGGAAAAGCGACGTGAAAATTCCAAGCGTCCCGACAAACGTCCAGATGTCTACCCAGGTCGGATAAAACATTCCCCATGACGACGGCAGGAAATCTCGATGGAGTCCACCGACGATAATGATGAAGCGCTCGAACCACATGCCGGCGTTCACACACATGCAGACGAAGTAAACGACGAAGATATTGTGCCGGCACCATTTGAACCAGAAAAGCTGCGGCGAAAGCGCATTGCAAAAAAGCATGCCGACCCACCAGTACCACCAGTAGGGACCGAGCACGCGATTGAAGAACGCGAAGCGCTCGTACTGATTGCCGCTGTACCAGGCGACGAAAAATTCCATCGCGTACGCGTAACTGACGAACGATCCAGTCAACAAAATGATCTTCGCCATTTTGTCGATGTGTTGCGGCGTGATGATGTCCTGCAATTTAAAAATGGCGCGCGCGGGAATGAGCAGCGTCAAGACCATCGCAAAGCCGCCGAAAATCGCGCCGGCCACGAAGTAGGGCGGGAAAATTGTCGTATGCCAGGTCGGCAAGATCGACGTAGCGAAGTCGGATGACACAACGCTGTGCACGGAAAGAACAAGCGGCGTGGAAAGACCGGCGAGCAGCAGGTACGCCATTTCGTAATGGCGCCAGTTGCGATTTGAACCGCGCCAGCCGAACGCGAAAATTCCAAAAAGGAATTTCTTGATCTTGGTCGTCGCGCGATCGCGCAACGTCGCGAGATCGGGAATCAATCCGGTGTACCAAAAGAGCACCGAGACCGAAAAGTAAGTCGAGACCGCGAACACGTCCCAGAGCAACGGACTACGGAAATTTGGCCAGATGCCGTAATTATTCGGCAGCGGCGCGAGATACCACGCCATCCAAACGCGACCGACATGCACGCCAGGAAAAATGGCGGCGCAAATCACGGCGAAGAGCGTCATCGCTTCAGCGGAGCGGTTGATCGATGTGCGCCATTTTTGTCGAAGCAAAAACAAAATCGCGGAGATGAGCGTGCCGGCGTGTCCGATACCGATCCAGAAAACGAAGTTCGTGATGTCCCATGCCCAGCCGACCGGATGATTCAGGCCCCATGTGCCGACGCCGGTGGAAATTTGATAGCCGAGACAAAACAACCCGAACGTCGCAATGCTTCCCGTAATTGCGAACGCGACCCACCACCAGCGCGGCGCGGGCTGTTCGACTACGCTGGAAATGCGGTCGGTGATCCAGTTGAAGTTTCGCTTGTTTAATACAAGCGGAACGCGTGCAAGCTGCCGCTCAACGGAAGCAGAAGCTTCGTCCTCGATCACTTCTGGTGCTGTTCCGTTACCGTTCAATCTTCGTCCTCCGCGTCTTTATGTCGATCTTGTACCCCGTTCGATCCTTTCCCGTCCAAGCTTGCGACGCCGATTTTGCCTGCGTCCGGCATCTTTGGATTTGGGTTGCGAATACGCGCGAGATAACTCGTGCGCGTATTCACGTTGAGATAATTGAGCAGCCGATAATTTCGGTCCTGCGCTTTCATCTTCGACACTTTGCTCTCCGGATCTTTGATGTCGCCGAACACGATCGCTTCGGTCGGGCAGGCCTGCGCGCACGCGCTCGTGAATGAATCGCGCGGAATCTTTGTGTTCGCCGATGCGCCCGCTCGGACATGCGCGGCGATTTTCGCTTCTTCGATTCGTTGCACGCAATAAGTGCATTTCTCCATCACGCCGCGCATGCGCACGGTAACGTTCGGGTTTTTTTGCAGCTTCACGATGTCGGGCGCGCCTTTGGTCGTGAGCGGGCCAAAGTATTCTTTGTAAACGTTGAAAGCGCCCGCGATTTTCTTTTTACCAATCGGCCGCTGGGTGTAATCGAAGAAATTAAAGCGGCGCACTTTGAACGGGCAATTGTTTGCGCAATAACGCGTGCCGACGCAGCGATTGTACGCCATCACATTCAAACCATCTTCGCTGTGGATCGTGGCATTGACGGGACAAACGGTTTCGCACGGCGCGTTCTCGCAGTGCTGGCACATCATCGGCTCGTGCACGATCTCAGGATCTTCCGGCCAATCGCCGTGATCCTGATCGTACGCTTTCGCGCTCGCGTAATAACGATCGATCCGCAACCAATGCATGGCGCGGCCGTGGCTGACCTGCAATTTACCGACGATCGGGATGTTGTTTTCGCTTTGGCAGGCAATGACGCACGCGCTGCAGCCGGTGCAGACGTTAAGATCGACAGTCATGCCCCACTGTTGCGGCGCATCGAGCGGCGGATGGCTGTAAAGCGAAGGCTGACGCGCCTGCACTTCGTCGTCGCCCGCGATTTTTTTTACGAATTCATGGTCGGCGCGATATTTGTCGAGCGTCGCTTCGCGCACGAGGCCACGACCTTCGATGCTCCAATGATCTTGCGTGATGGAAAGCGGATACGTGCCGCCGGCTTTTGTCACACTCACGCTCGCGATGTTTTTTTCGTCCGCCACGATGAAGTGCGGATTGGTGGCGGTGCGCAAAAGATAACCGTTGAATCCGGCTTCCTCGCCGACCGGGCCGGTTTGTTTTCGGCCGTAACCGAGCGGGATCGTGACTGAATTGTCGGCATGTCCGGGCAGAACAATCGCCGCGATGACCAGCTCCCGTTTGATTAGCTGCTCGCTTGAATCGCCGCTTTTTTCTGCGACTGAAATTTGCACGAGGTCGCCCGTTACCACGCCGAGCGATTTCGCAAAAGCCGGACTCATTTGCGCGGCGTTGTCCCAGGTGAGCTTCGTGATCGGATCGGGCAATTCTTGCAGCCAGCCATTATTAATATAGCGGCCGTCATCCATCGCGTAGCTCGGCACGAGAACAATCTCCGGCGATTCGGCCGTCGGCGCGGACGTGGAATTCCACAATTTCCCGGCCGAGCTCACCGCAACGCCTGAATTAAAATTCGCTGCCCGATCTTTCACCGGAACGTGCGTTGCATAACCATCGCGGAGAAAATTCGACCACGCCGTTTGAAAATCGCCGGGCGGATTGGTCGCGCGAAAAGTTTCCTGAATGAGTTCCGGCCCTTCCGCTTTCGGCCGACCGAGCAACGCGTTGAGCAATTCTATTTCCGACATTCCGCCGAAAAGCGGCAGAATCATCGGTTGGATCGACATATACGCGCCGGTCGCCGTGAGCGCGTCTCCCCACGATTCGAGGTAATGCGCGGCCGGCACATGCCAGCGGCTTAGCGCTGAAGTCGCATCTTCGTGATGACCAAGCCGCACGACGTCCGGAACTTTTTTCTGAAGCTCCGACCAATCGAACTGCTGCTTCGTTTCCGGATCCTGCGTGAGGCCGCGCGGCGCATTGTAAACCGGATCGCCGCCGAGGATGAAAAGCTGTTTGATTCGCCCTTCCAGCATTTCTTTGGCAAGCAACAGAATGCTTTGGGTCCGCCGGCGCGGCGCAATTTCGCGCACCAGCATCGTTTGTCCGATATTTTTGAGCGCGGAATTAATCCCGTAAACGAGCAACTGCACGGCGACCGGTTGCTGCTGGCCGGCGAGAACAAGACTTGCGCCAGGTTTTGCCGCGAGATCATTGGCCGCTTCCGTGATCCAGGCTTCATCGAATTGCATTGCGCCTTCCGGCGCCGGGAGCGAACCAACCAGCGCGCCCAGCCCGGCGTCGTTCGTTGCCGCGGAAATCTTTCCGGCCAGCGCGTGTGCAAATGCGCCAATCTGGCTGGCGGGAACGCGCAGCCGATGGTCGGCCATCGCGCCCGTCAGCGTGAAACGATTCTCCACCACATAAAGCCGGTTCATCGTGTCTTCGGCTTCCGACACGCGGCGGCGCGAAGTAAATGCACGCACCGATTCAAGATCGCCCTGGCCGCAATCGAGAAAATCGCTGTCGAGCGCGAGAACAACGTCCGCTTTTTCCAGGCGCGGAATCAAACGCACATTCGGGCCGAAGCCGACTTGCGTGGCGTAGGATTGCGCTTCGCTGCGCAGCGCATCGTAAGTGCACCAGCGCATTTTGGGGAACGCTTTCTCCAGATCGGCGCGCAAACGTTCGCGCGTCGGCGAAAGTGTTTCTTCGACGAGGAACGCGAGACCCGCACCGCCGTCCGCGGCCATTTGCTTGCGGAGATTGTCGATGTACGCGTCGAAGGCGGCGCGATCTTTTGTTTCGCCTTTTTCGACGAAACGTTTCGAGCGCGCCGGATCGTAAAGATCGAGAACAGAAGCCTGCGCAAACGCATCCGTCGCGCCGCCGCTCGCAGCGTGCAGCGGATTGCCATCCACTTTTGTCGGCCGGCCGTCGTGTGTGGTGACGACGAGCGGAATCGCGCCCGTTCGTCGCGGCATCGCGGTCGCATAAAAAAGTGGTTTGCCCGGGATCGTCCACTCCGCGCTTTTCGTAAATGGAACCAGATGCGCTTCCGGCCGCCGGCAACTCGACATTCCAAATCCAGCCAGCGCCATTGACGCGCCCATCAATTTCAAAAAGCCGCGACGCGACCAATCGTCGCCTTCGAGCTGCGCAGCGCCCGCGGGAAATTCGCGCTCGAGCCAGCCACGAAATTCCGGCGTGTCACTTAGCTCACCGAGACTGCGCCAGTAACGCTTTCCCGTCAGAGGTTCGGGTGGATGTTCGAAGATGCGTTTCATCGATGACACCCCTGACAATTGGTCGGCGGAACGATGTTCCAGCGCTCTTTTAATGTTTGGCCGATCTCAGTTTGCGTGAGCTTTTTCTTTTTAGCGAAATCTTCCGGCGCATCTTTTGGCTGACCGTATTTTGCAACGAATTCCGCGGGCTTCACGTCGTCCGGTTTCCAATCGAGATTAAAAATTTGATCGTCCGGTCGCAGGAAATTTTCCGGATGCCGATGACATTCCAGGCACCAGGCCATGCTGTGCGGCTTGGCGTGATAAACGGTCGGCATGTGATTGATCTCGCCGTGACAACTGTAACAACTGATGCCGCGATTGACGTGCGCGCTGTGATTATAAAAAACGTAATCGGGCGTGCGATGCAGCTGCACCCATTCGATCGGCTTGCCCGTTTTCCAACTCGCGCGCACCGGTTCGAGCTTCGGATTGTCCTTTTGCACCTGCGTGTGGCAATTCATACACGTTTGTGTCGTCGGTAGATTCGAGTGCGCCGCCGTTTCGACAAAGCTGTGGCAGTAACGGCAATCCATTCCGAGCTGTGAGACGTGGAGATCGTGCGGGAACGGGACCGGCTGGACCGGTTGATAACCGACGCGCGTATATTTCGGCGTGACGTAATACCACGTCGCGCCCGTCAATCCGCAAACGATCACGATGAACGCGATCGTGAGCTTGAGCGGCAGCCAATTTGTCCAGCGTGGAAAAAAATTCGCCATACGAGATCAGCGCAGCGCTGGAGGTGGCAGCCGCCAATCTGAATACGAACAAAATAGGATTTTAGGATGCTTTTTCGGCTTCAGAAATGGATCGGGTTTGGGTTGATCGGCCCCCTGGCCGACGCAAACGCCCAGTCTATGAATCGCGATTGCCTTGGCAAAAGAAAATTCCGATTTCATCTCGATCTAAAAAAAGAAGTCGCTCATTCTCCGATACCGAAAAACGGAGAATGGACAAAATTGATAACGTCAAAAGTTCGCGGGAGCGTCAAGTGAAAGCGCAGCTTTTTCTCGCCGCTTTCATTTCGCTTTTTTACGCGGCGGAAATATCTGCCGCCGAGCAGGTGGATGTTCTTTTCGTAAACGGAAATATTTACACCGTGAACGAGAAGCAACCGCACGCCGAGGCGGTAGCTGTAAAAGATCAGCGGATCGTCTTTGTCGGCACAAATGACGAGGCAAAAAAATGGCGAACCGATCAGACTGATGTTGTCGATCTTGGAAACAAAACCGTTGTGCCGGGTCTGACCGATTCGCATTGCCACATCTTCGGGATCGGCGAGCGCGAGATGCGCTTGAACCTGGCAGGCACAAATTCACTCGACCAGTTTCTGAGGGAAGTGGAGATCGAGCAAAGCCGCACCGGGGTTGGCAAATGGATTGTGGGTCGCGGCTGGATTCAAACATTCTGGAAACCGCCTCAGTTTCCCACGCGACAAGATCTCGATAAGATCACTCCACACAATCCGGTCTTTTTAACGCGTGCAGATGGTCACGCTGCTGTGGTGAACTCGGCTGCGCTGAAGCTTGCCGGAGTCGCACGCGACACGCCGAATCCCTTCGGGGGACAAATTCTTAAAGACAAAGCAACCGGCGAACTTACCGGCATGCTCCTGGATAAGGCAATGGATCTGGTTACAAAAGTAATTCCGCCGCCAACTCAGGCGGAGCGCGAACAAGCCTTCGTCAGCGGAATCGAACGGGAAATGAAACTCGGTTGGTGCGAAATCCAAAACGCGGGCAGCCACGAGGAAGATGTCGATCTTATGAAGAATCAGTTCGACGCGGGCAAAGTGAAGATTCGGATGATCAATTGCATTTACGGTCCCGGACGAGAGGCCGAAGATTTCTTGCGCGCAGGACCAACTATCGATGCGTACGACCATCGCTTTACGCAGCGCACCATCAAGGTTGTGTTCGATGGCGCGCTCGGTTCGCGCGGCGCGGCCTTGCTCAAACCGTACAGCGATGCGCCGGAGACTTCCGGTTATCTCACCGAGAAACCGCAAGAATTAAAACCGATGTTCGAGGAAGCGTTGCGTCGCGGCATTCAAGTCGAGACGCACGCCATCGGCGATCGCGCTAACCGTACGATTCTCGATCTTTACGAAGCTGCACTCAAGGCTGTTCCGGCCGAGCAACGAAAAATTCGCGAACCGCGCTGGCGCGTCGAGCACGCGCAGATTGTCGATCTTGCTGATCTTCCACGGTTCGCAAAACTCGGAGTTATTCCGTCAATGCAACCGTCGCACGCCATCAGTGATTTATTTTTTGCGCCGGCGCGACTCGGTATGGATCGACTGGCGGGGGCTTACGCATGGAAAAACTTTCTGAAATCCGGCGCCATCATTTGCGGCGGCTCAGACGCGCCGGTCGAACGCGGCGAACCGATGATTGAATTTTACGCGGCCGTTTCTCGCAAAAGCATCAAAGGGGAAACGGGTGAAGGCTGGCATCCCGAACAAGCCGTCTCGCGCGAAGACGCACTGAAAATGTTTACGCTCTGGCCCGCCTACGCCGCTTTCGAAGAAAAAGACAAAGGCAAGATCGACATCGGCATGCTCGCCGATTTCACCGTCCTCTCCGCGGACATCATGAAAATTCCGGCGGCGAAGATTTTAAAGACGCGCTGCAAAATGACGATCGTCGGCGGCGAGATCGTGTTTCAAGAATAGCGACGGGCTTATTCAGCGATTACTTTGCGACAACGATGTCGCCGCTCTGAAGTGGTCGCGGCACGTCAGCCCACTGAATCGTGACGTTATTGAAATTCACCGGGATACCAGCACTCATCGGCGAGTCAGCTTTATCGCAGAGGTGAAAATGGAGATGCGGCTCGGTTGAATTTCCCGAGGAGCCGAGCTTCCCCAGGACATCTCCGGCTTTGACATGGTCTCCAACGTGCACGCGCACGCTGCCTTTTTGCATGTGCGCATAAAACGAATACTCGCTTTTCCCGTGATCGATCGTCACATAATTTCCCGTCACGTCCGCATCGCCTTTCGTTAGCCGACCTGCCTGCTCCGATTGCAGGCGTGCGAAATACGCCTCCTGACTTTCGCCGGGTCGTTGCATCGCAGCCGGATCTTCCGGCTGATCGTTGAACGCGCCGACTACCTCGCCATCGGCCGCGGCAAGGACATCAGCTCCGTACGCGTAATAATCTTCAAAGCGCGTGCCGTCTCCCTTATGCGAGAGTCCGTCGCCGCCGAGTTTCGCGATATCGATTCCGAACTCTTCCGGAATCGCCCATCGATGCGGGGTGTGAAAAGACGCTGCCACTCCTACATAAGAAACGCCGCGCAAAGGAAAGATGTAGGTGTTCTTCGCGAAATCAGATTTGATCGGCAAACTGCCGCTTACTTCCGCGCTATGATCGGCAACAGTGCCGTGGACTCGAACGCGCAGCATATCCCGCGCACCGCTAAAGGCGAAGACCTGTCCGGTGACAAGCAATGCCTGGTCGTGATTCAAGGTTGGGCCGGTCAGTTTTATCGAAGGCGCAATCAGATCGCCGCCGCAAAATTGAAATGCGACCTGCTCAAGCACACCGGCCGTCTGCATCTTTGCGCCACGTTCGGCAAAGTGCTGGATGACTTTGCCGTCCAGTTTCTTTGAGTCGAGAACCTGCCCCGATTGCAGCAACTCTAAATCGATTATGTCGATCTTGAACGGCGCAGGGCCGTGATTGACCACGGCCATGTTCTGCAACGTCAGACTCTGAAGGTCGCGCCGGCTTTCCAGCGGATAGGTGTGAACAGCGGAGCTCGGGCAAAAACGAATCTCGACCGCAGGTTCGGTCTTCGCGACCGCTGGCAACGCAAGGAACGCCGACGCCAAAACCAAGATAATTTGAGATTTCATCGAGTCGCGCGTCGCCCGGAATCCTGATCCGCTCATGCAAATGAGATGCAGCCGGCGACGTTTAGGATTCAACAATCGCGGGCTACGAATACAAATATTCGTCGTGATACTCGCGCTGCGGTGCGAATTGCACGGTTTCGTCGCCGCCGGTCTCGGGATATTCGAAGATTTTTCCTTCGTAATTGCGGATGACGATTTTTTCGTTGTCGTGATAGAGAACGTAACCCGGATTGATCGGCACTTTGCCGCCGCCGCCGGGCGCGTCGATGACAAACTGCGGAATGGCGTAACCGGTGGTGTGTCCGCGCAGGCCTTCGATGATTTCGATTCCTTTCGCGACCGATGTGCGTAAGTGCGCCGAGCCGCTAATCAAATCGCATTGGTAGATATAGTACGGGCGCACGCGGCAGATGAGCAATTTGTGCACGAGCGTTTTCATCGTCTCGAGATCGTCGTTCACGCCTTTGAGGAGCACGCTTTGGTTACCGAGCGGAATGCCGGCATTCGCTAATCGCTCGAGCGCTTCTTTTACTTCAATGGTCAGCTCGCGCGGATGATTGACGTGCACGCTCATCCATAGCGGATGGTACTTCGCGAGAATCGTGCAGAGCTCGGGCGTAATGCGTTGCGGCAGGAAAATCGGAACGCGCGTGCCGATGCGCAAAAACTCGATGTGCTTTATCGCGCGCAGCCGCGCCAGCAACTTGTCGATCTTGTCGTCGGAGAAAATCAATGCGTCGCCGCCGCTCAAGAGCACATCGCGCACTTCGGTGTGTTGTTCGAGATAACGGAACGCTTCCTCAAAATCGGTGTGCAATTCCTGTTCGCCGACGCCGCTGACGATGCGGCTGCGCGTGCAATATCGGCAGTAGCTCGCGCAACGATCGGTCACCAAAAACAGCACGCGATCCGGATATCGATGCACCAAACCGGGCACCGGCATGTGCGCATCTTCGCCGCAGGGATCGGCCATGTCGTACGGCGATGCCCACGTTTCTTCGACGCGCGGGATGACTTGGCGTCGGATCGGACAATCCGGATTGCGGGGCTCGATTAAATTGAAAAAATGCGGCGTGACAGCGAGCGCTAGCTTGTCGCCGGAAAGCAAAACACCGGCGCGCTCTTCGGCGCTAAGATCGGCATATTTTTCAAGCTGCGCGAGCGTAGTGACGCGGTTTTTGAGCTGCCATTTCCAATCGTTCCAGAGTCCAGGCGCGATTTCCGGCCAATAGCCAGGCGCATGCGAGACGAACTCTTTCCCATCCGATTTCCCTGCGGCGAGAGTGACCATTTTATGTTGAGAACGAAAACGTTAATGCCGTTAACAATCGTGTCAACGCAGCGCGCCCGCTGAGCGGCCGTAAATTATTTCACCGAGACGAGCGTGCCGACTGGAATCTCGGCGAAGAGCCTGCGCGCGACGTCGCCAGGCAGGCGAATGCAGCCGTGCGATGCGGGGTAATTCGGCACCACGCCTTCGTGCATTCCGAAATCCTGGCAACTCAAACGCATGAAGTACGGCATGTCGACTTTGTAAATAGTGGAGCGATGGCTGCGTTCCTTGTCCGTGATGACGTAATCGCCGCTGTGCGTGGAATAACCCTGCCGGCCGGTCGAGCAGACGCTGTTAAAAATCGGCACGCCATCTTTAATGAGCGCGACCTGCTGCGAAGCGAGATAAATCTCGATACGCAACTGTTCGGGCGGCAGGCCGCTGCCGAGAAGAACCTGCGTGCATTGCCACTTCCCGGTTTGCGCGGCGAAATAAAGCGCGAGCATTTTATAACGGCCGGTCGCGCGATTTTTATCAGCGCCGGCGGCGAGCAATGCGCGCACGTATTCGGTTTGGCCCAAAGCTGCCGCGAGCATGAGAACGGTCACGTCCTTATCGTCCTCCACGCAACCACGGATCGATCTGGGCGGAAGCAGCGCGAGGAAATCCTTGTCACTTTTTGCTGGAAGAATCGTGTTCGCGTCCGCGCCGCAACTGATAAGCATGTTAAAGAGCGAAGCGTCATTCCGCGCAATGGCATAGGCGAGCAACGGCACGCGCCTGCCCTCGGGAGCGGGAGGAACGGTGTGTTTGCTCAACAGCAACCGCACTTCATCTTTTCGACCAGCGGCGAGGGCCGCGTCCAGCGCGTGTCCAGCACCGAGTGACCATTCGGGAAGCGGCGGTAGACGCTCCAAAATTTCGCCGATGATCTTTTCGTTTTCAGTCGCAAGCGCAAGAGCGAGAAGATCGCCGGCCCTGGTCGCGGAATTTGCGATCAACTTCGGTAGGAAAGGAATAAGCGCTGCCGCCGTTTCAATTTGTTTTGCGGCGAGAGCGAAATGAAGCGCGCTGCGCCCCTCTCGTTCCGCGGCCTCCACCCGCGCCATGCGCTGCAACAAGGCGCGGACAATGTCGATCTTGCCGCCCATCGCGCTCGCCATCAACAGCGTAAGCCCATTTTCATCCGCAAGATCGACAGGCGCTCCCGCATCGATAAGGCGCTGGACCGTGTTCCAATTTCCCTGAAGCGCCGCGACTAAAATTGGAGTGCGCTCTTGCGGCCCGCGCGCGTTTGGATCGATCCGCTCGCGCAGACACAAATCGATCATGGGCGCGTTTCGATTCATCACGGCCTGCATAAAATCGTCACCCGAAAGCGCGATATGTGCCTGCGGCTCAACGCTCACAGCCGGAGCCGCAAAAAAGAGGAGCGCACCGATCACACTCGATAAAACCGCTTCAGGACGAATTGCGCGCATGGATAAAAAAAGGCTAATCGCGAGCATACACGACCAGTCAAGTATTTACACGGCCCGGGCGAGGATTCCGGTTAGACTCGGGCGGTTGAACGTAGCACGTTCACTGCTGTCCAAGTCCAAACCGATGCGCTTATTGTCGATCTTAATTACCTTCCTGGCCGCCGGCAGTCTGTCGATCTTGGCTGCGCCGCCGCTCGCTCAACCGGAAACCAAGCCGACCGCGACCGTTCCGCCGGCCGCCGCTGAAGCGGGCAAAGATGTCGTTCATCAACTCAACAGCGCGTTCACAAAAGTTTTCGAGATCGTCGCACCGAGCGTCGTCATCATTGAAGTAACCAAGAAAAGCGAAGGGCCCGACACTTCTGCGCTGGACGATTTATTTTTCCAAAGGCCGCAAGGCCCGCAGGATGAAAATGCGCCGCGCCGCAATCCGCACAATTTCCAGCCGGTGCAAAGCGAAGGCTCGGGCTTCATCGTGCGGCCCGACGGTTTTATTTTCACAAACCATCACGTGCTCGAAGGTGCCGAACGCATCGACGTGAAATTAAAAGATGGCCGTGAATTCCAAGCGAAGATCGTCGGCACCGATGAAAAGACCGACGTCGCCGTGATCAAGATCGACGCAAAAGATCTTCCGGTCGTGCAAATGGGTGATAGCGACGCGGTGCGCGTGGGTCAATTCGCCTTTGCCATCGGCGCGCCGTTCAAACTCGATTACACATTCACTTACGGCGTCGTCAGCGGCAAAGGTCGCAGCAAGCTTCTCGATACCGGCGGCTATTCAATCTCCGATTATTTGCAGACCGACGCGTCGATCAATCCGGGAAACAGCGGCGGCCCGCTTTGCGACATCGACGGCAAAGTCATCGGCATGAACACGCTGATCAACGGACTCAATCGCGGGCTCGGTTTCGCCATCCCGAGCAATCTCGCGAACGAAATCGGCCAACAGCTTATCGCCGGCCAAAAAATCATGCGCTCATGGCTCGGCATTCGCATCGAGACGCTCGGCGACGACGCTTCCATTCGCGAGTTGTTCAAAGGCATCGACAAAGGCGTGATCGTGCGCACGATCGAAGCCGACGCGCCGGCGAACAAAAGCGATCTGCGGCCATTCGACGTCATCACCGAAGTGGACGGCAAACCTGTCGCCAGCGACACGCAGCTGCAACGCGAGATCTTGAAAAAGAAAATCGGCCAGAATGTGGAGCTAACCGTTTGGCGCAAAGGTGAAACGCGCAAGATCGCGGTCACGACCGGTGAATTACCGAGCGAAACATTGCGCGCCTCAAACGAGCCGGCTGTTCCCGTCCCGCCGCGCCAGGAAGACCTGAACAAATTCGGGCTGCAAGTCCAGGACCTGACCAAGGAAGTTGCGTCACGACTTCATCTCGATGTGAGCGAAGGCATCATCGTGACGGACGTGGCCGATAACAGCATGGCCGCCGCGCAAGGCATCGAGCGCGAAGATGTCATCACCGAAGTGGACGGCAAGCCGGTGCAAAATGTCGCCGTCTTTCGCGAAGCGCTGAACAAAGCCGATCCGCGCCGCGGCATCTTGCTCTACCTCGATCGCAAAGGCAGCAAGACCTTCGCCGTGCTCAAAGCCGGCGGTTAGATCGACAATTGTCGATCGACGATTTCTCTTAGCCTTCAGCTTTTCCTGTTGCCCGCGAGCACCAGAACAACTCCGCCCACCAGGCAAAGGCCACCTAAGATTGGCGGAAGCGGAATTGTTTTTTCCCGGTCTGCGCTCAGTTGGATCGGACCGGCATCGATGACCTTTTCCCGTTTCGTGTAAGTAATCCCGCCGTAAGCGAGCGCGATTATGCCGATCACGATAAGGATGATGCCGAGAATGCCTGCGGGCTTCATGAGTTAATTGTCGATCTTAGAGCGTACGCCGGCCTTGGATCAAATTAATGATGAGAACAATGACTGCGATCACGATCAAGAGATGAATCAGACCGCCGCCGATGTGCATCGTGAAACCAAGAAGCCAAAGTACGAGCAGAATAACGAAGATAGTCCAGAGCATAGATTGCCTTTCGCGTTGAGTTTATATGATTTCGTTTCGCGCGGGCCGATTGCGCTTATGTCGATCTTGGATTCCGTTATTTTTTTGCGCCGCCTTCGTCCGCAAAAGTCGTAAGAGTGGCCCGAACGTTCCATTCATTTTGCGAAAGCCGGTCCATTGCGGCGTCATAATTGCAGCCGGCCATTTCGGCGACGAGCCGCGCCGCGCGATCGCGCAATTTACTATTCGAGACCGACAGATCGATCATCAGATTTCCGCGCACTTTGCCCAGCGCAATCATCGCGCCTGTGCTGATGATGTTGAGCGCGATTTTCGTGGCGGTGCCGGCTTTCAATCGGGTTGAGCCGGTCAACAATTCCGGGCCAGTCGGCAGATCAATCGCAAGATCGACATGATTATTTTTCGGCGCGGCCGGATTGCAGGTCAACCGAATGGTATGAGCGCCGATTTCTTTCGCGCGCGCCAATGCGCCGAGAACAAATGGCGTGCGCCCGCTCGCAGTGATTCCGATGACCACATCGACATCCCGCACGCCACGTTCATCCATGGCGAAAGCTCCGCTGCTTTCGTCGTCCTCCGCGCCTTCCACGCTGCGATGCAGCGCACTGGCGCCGCCCGCGATGACCCCCTGCACGAGATCGGCCGAAGCGCCGAAGGTGGGCGGAATCTCACTGGCATCGAGCACACCGAGCCTTCCACTCGTGCCCGCGCCGACATAAAAAAGTTTTCCGTCTTTGCCCAAAGCGGCCGAAACCAGGTCGACTGCCGCGGCAAGATCGACAATCTTTTCGTGCAAAGCTATCCGCACAGATTTTTCTTCATCGACAAAAAGCTCGACCAGTTTGCGCGTGCTCAATTTATCCAGATTTTCCGAGCGCGGATTGCGTTGCTCGGTCAGCGCCGTACCGAGCTCTTCAATCTCTGCGTCGCGCGATTGCGGTTGAATGGTGGCGCGCTCCTCGAGTTCGGCAGCCAGCCAGGCCGCCCCAAATTCTGGCGATTGCTCGCTCATGGCCACGCGCGCATCGACCAGGTCTTTTTTCAGTCGCCGCCGAAACGCGTGCGTGTAAATGGAGTCGCGTTGAAAAAGTCCGCCGAGCAAAATGACTTTGGGCGCGAGCAAACCGAGGCGAGTCGCAACCGCGGCCGTGTACTCGCTTAGAACCCGCGCGCCTTCCTCGATAATCTGGACGACATTGGCGTCGCCGTTTTGGGCCGCTTCAAAAACAATCGGCGCGAGCATGGCGATTTCCATTTTATCGGCGGTCTGCGCCCAGCGGACGAGCTCGTCACGATTGTTCAGCGAGAGTGCGCGCAAAATGCTGGCCGTGAATTGCGCTTCGCCTCGGTGCAGATCGTATTCGCGCAAGATCAGACGAAGCGCTTGCTGCGAAAGAAAATATCCGCCACCGGCATCGCCCAGAATATGTCCCCAACCGCCGGCCTTTTCGATGCGATCATGACGCCGTCCCGTGACCGATGCACCGGTCCCGGCGTTCACCACGATGCCGTCTGCATTACCAAGCGCGGCGGCCAGACCTGACTCGCGATCGCTGCCGGTAAAAATTTTCGCGTTTGGCCAAATCTGCGCGCAAAGCTTCGCGAGTGTATGTCGATCTTCGCCCGGGCCGCAACCGGCCAAAAAAATGCCGGCGCGCTCAACTTCTTTCGGCAGTTCTTGTAAAATGGCGCGCAGCCGATCGGTGGTGGTGAGCCGAAAATTCGATGCGGGCAACGTGCCCTGCTGAATGATGCGCAAGTCTTGCCCATCACGTTCCACCAGCACCCAGGCGGTTTTCGTTCCGCCGCCTTCGACTCCGAGAATTTTTTGGCGAGGTTCCATTGCCGACTCGTTCGTGGATTATATCATGCAGCATGATCGTGGATGAGAGGCAAGCGGCAAAGCGTGCCGGCGCGCTGCGCCGCGAAATAAATGCGCACAACCGCCGCTACTACGAAGAGGCCGCGCCCACGATCAGCGACCGCGAATACGACAAGCTTTACGCGGAACTTGTCGATCTTGAGACGCGCTTTCCGAAGTTGGTCACGCCCGATTCGCCGACGCAGCGCGTAGGCGGAACAGCGCTGAAAGCATTTGCGCAAGTTACGCATCGGGTCCCGATGCTCAGCCTCGACAATACTTATTCGGAAGAAGAGGTCGCCAATTTTTATGCGCGCATGACCCGGCTTTTGCCGAACGAAAAAATTCCGGCGGTGATCGAGCCGAAAGTCGATGGCGTAGCGGTTTCGTTGCTTTACGAAAATGGAAAATTGAAATACGCGGCCACGCGCGGCGACGGCACGGTCGGCGACGACATCACGCAAAACATAAAAACCATTCGCTCGGTGCCGGAAAAACTGCGCGGCGCTGCTCCTTCGATCTTCGAAGTACGCGGCGAAGTGTTCATGGATAAACGCGGTTTCGCGAAACTAAACCAGGAACGCGAAAAAGCGGGGCTGCCCCTTTTTGCGAATCCACGAAACGCGGCGGCTGGTTCGCTCAAACAGCTCGACCCGAAAATTGTCGCGCAACGTCCGCTCGGCGTCGTTTTTTATGGAACGGGCGCGACGGAGAATGTCGATCTTACGAAACATTCTGAGCTCTTCGCCTTGCTCAAGAAATTTGGACTACCGCACAGCGAACGTTTTTGGTTGGCCGATTCGGTCGAAAAAATTCTGGGCGCAATCCACGAACTCGACAAAATTCGGCACGATTTTCCTTATCAAACCGATGGTGCGGTCGTGAAAGTGGACGCATTTGCGCAACGCGAGCGGCTCGGTTTCACCGCGAAATCGCCGCGCTGGGCGATCGCTTACAAATACGAAGCTGAGCGCGTCGAAACAAAATTGCTCGACATTCTCGTGCAGGTTGGGCGCACCGGAATTTTAACGCCGGTCGCCGTGCTCGACCCCGTTTTTGTGAGCGGCAGCACAGTGGGTCGGGCGACGTTGCACAACGAAGACGAAATCAAGCGCAAAGACATTCGCATCGGGGATAAGGTCGTAATCGAAAAAGCTGGCGAAGTGATTCCGGCGGTTGTCGAGGTTGTGAAATCAAAACGGCCGCGCAGCGCGAAGCCGTTCGATTTTTTCAAACATATCGGAGGCAAATGCCCGGTCTGCGGCGGATCGATTGGCCGCGATCCGCAGTTTGTGGCGTGGCGTTGCGAGAACATTCGCTGTCCGGCCCAGGCGACGCGACGGCTGGAATTTTTGGCCGCACGCGGCGCGCTCGATATCGAGAGCATTGGCGGCATCGTGGCGGACAAATTGATCGAGCGCGGTCTGGTGCGTGAGCCGCTCGATCTTTTCGAATTACGGGTCGAGCAATTGTCGATCTTGAATTTGGGGAGCGAAGAAGCGTCGCGCATTTTTGGAGAAAAAAATGCGACCAAAGCGATCGCCGCGATTGAGCGCGCGAAAACCTTTCCGCTGTCGCGCTGGATTTTCGCGCTAGCCATTCCGGAAGTAGGCAAGACGACCGCGACGCAACTAGCGGCGTTTCACGAAACGATCGAAGACGTGGCCGATTCGGAGCTATTGCGCGACATCGTTACCTATCACGAAGCGAAAACGGGCGGACAAGATCGACAAGAAATTGCGGCGCGCTTGTTGAAGAGCGGGTTCGCGCAAAAATCGAAAAGCAAAAACGAAAAAGAGATCGTAACCGAAGTGGGACCGGTCGTAGCGCAAAGCGTGCTCGATTTTTTTGGTTCGACAATCGGCCGCAAAACCTTGCAGCGAATGAAGGCGCTCGGGATCAAGCCGAAGATTGAAAAAATTTCGGCAAAGCAAGCTGCGCAGTTGCCGTTGGCCGGAAAAACTTTTGTGCTGACGGGAACGCTGCCGTCAATGACGCGCGACGAAGCGAGCGAAAAAATTGAAGCGCTCGGCGGACATGTGACCGGCAGCGTGAGCAAAAATACCGACTACGTTTTGGCGGGTGAAGCAGCCGGGAGCAAACTGGACAAGGCGAAACAGCTCGGCGTGCGCGTTCTCGGCGAAGCCGAGTTTCGGAAACTGCTTCCGAGCTAAGATCGACAATAAACTACGGGGTGCGCTGCGAGCTGAGCGGGATCGCTTGATTAGCCGAAAATGGCGACGCAATGACCGGCGGATGTTTGCTGGCGGGATGAAAATCTGAAACAATATTGAAGGTCAGCTTCTCGTCACCGCGCTGCACGGTGATCGGCACCGTGTCTCCGGCCGTGATGAAAAAAGAAGCGTCGAGCACATCTTCGGGCTCGCGCACTTTGGTGCGGCCGACTTGCAGCAGAATATCGCCAGGCCGAATGCCTGAGTCGGCCGCCGGCGTATCTTTCATGATCTCGGTCATTTGCGCGCGCGAACCTTCGATCGCTTTGGGCGCTTCTTGAACGTTGATCCCGATCCAGCCATGACGCGCTTCGCCAAAGCGCATGAAGTCGCTGCGAATCTTTTCGGCGGCATCGATCGGCAACGCGTAACAGGAAGAATTATTTTCCAGGCTGAACATGACGATGCCGACAACTTCCCCTTTGAAATTAACGATCGGCGCGCCGGCTTCACCGCGTTGAATGGGAGCGTTGACGCGAATGTGCGTGGTGGGGAAATATCCGCCGAGATATTTGCGGTCGATGCCGGCAATCATGCCGAAGCCAGGCGTCGCCGGAAGATCGAGAGGATAACCGATCTTAACGACGGGCGTGGCGACTTCGAGCGCTTCAGATTTTCCAATCGGCAGCGAAGGGGTGGGCATATCGACCTTTAACATGACCAGGCCGCTGCGAAGATCGGCCAGGATTTGGCGAGCGGGATATTTCTTGCCATCCATTTCGACGGTGAAATTTTCGGCTTCACCTCCGACCGCGTAGGCAGTGTAAAGGGTGCCGGCTGGATCGACAAAAAATCCGGTGCCGGAAACTTCGGAATGTCGATCCTGGCAATGAATCTTAACGACGGCTTTTGCGCAGCGCGCGAAGATTTCCTTTACTTCGCGGCTGAGCGAATCGGCTGATTGTTCTTCAGCCCGAAGCAGGCCGGCAGCGGCAAGAAATGCGAGCGGAAAAGCGAACCGGAACACGACCGAATAACGATGCGACCGCAAGATCGACAATCGATTAGAATCTGAAAGCGGCCTCATAACTCACTGGAGTATTGTCGAGGACGTAGCGCGGTGGCGCCGCTGCGGCCCGGTGAGTGTAGGCGCTTTCATTGACGGTGCGGAAAAGCGGCGCGCTGATATCGCGTGTAGCGACTGGCGCCGCCCCGAGCTTCCATTCGGCATTCGCGCGAGCCGGTGCAGCCGACGACGAGGCGCGTTCCTGCGCAGCGACATTAACTTGATTCGGCGTCTGATAAACTTTGAGGGAGATGACGGCAGCTAAGACCAGCACTGCGGTCACGGCGGCCGGATAAGAAACAAGCGTGGTTAAATTAAATCCGGCCACGAAACCTTGCGCGCGATCAAGACAGATCCGCCAGAGCGGTTGCCGAAGCAGTTCGTCGCGCTGACGCCGATGAAATTCGTGCAGGAAATTATCGAAGTAAGCCGGAGGCGGTTGCTCGAATCGTTTTAAGCGAAGCAGCTTGCCAATTTCGTTTTCGTTAAAGTCGTCCATGAGCGGCGGGGGCTAAGCAACGGGGTTTTTCCTGAATTCGTCCAGATAATTCTGCAATTGCCGGTTGGCGTAAAAAAGGCGGGAGCGCACTGTGCCCTCGGAGACATGCAAGATCTGGCTGATCTCGGCATGGGGCATCCCTTGAATATGGAACATGGTGACCACGGCTCTGTGTTCATCAGACAATTTCATCATGGCCTCGTTCAACCTTTTTTGGAGCTCGGAGAGGTCCGCCTCTCGCACCGGGCTGCTCGTGGCGGTCAGCTCTAGGAATTCCTTGTCGTTTTGGATGTTTCCATCGACATCATCAAGGCTGAGATGGTAACGCCGGCCGCGTTTCTTCAGGAAATTCAGCGTCATGTTCACAGCGATGGAATGGATCCAGGTGTAGAAGGACGATTTGCCGCGAAATCCGCGGATCGATTTGTAGGCCTTGGCGAAAACGTCCTGCAATAAGTCGTTCGTGTCCTCGTGGTTCGAGGTCATGTTGTAAACCAAACCGTAAAGGCGCGGCGTGTATTTCACCACCAATTGGTCAAAGGCGCTGGCGTCGCCGCGTTGCGTGCGCGCAACCAGCTCCTGATCTTCATCGGTTCGGGGCTGGTCCATCGCGTTGCGTCTAGATTTACCACGCGCGGGCAAACCCGACGACAACAAATCACTCAGACGACGTGGCGAGGGAAGCGCGTTGATCGAGATCATCTTCTTCAAACGCTCCTCGGATTAATTCCGACGATCGCGCACCGAAAGGAGCCAGAGTAAATTTCCAAGCGCCGCGATGAATGCCGCCACGTAGGTGAGCGCCGCCGCGTTGAGCACGTTGTTCACGCCAGCCATTTCCGTTCCGGGCTGCACGATGCCCATTTGCTGCAAAATAATTTTGGCGCGGCGCGAGGCGTCGAACTCCACCGGCAGCGTGATTAATTGGAAAACGAGCAGGATGGCGTAGCAATAAATTCCGAGCGTGAGCAGTCCGGTCATGCGAAACCAGATGCCGCCCAACAAAATGAAGGGCAAAATCTGCGAAGCCACTTGCGTCACCGGCACGATCGTCATCCGTGCCATGAGCGGAGCGTAAGATTTCGCGTGCTGAATAGCGTGCCCGGTTTCATGCGCAGCGATACCCAGCGCCGCCACCGAAGCGGTATTAAAGACGTTGCTCGAGAGGCAAAGCTTTCGGCTCGTCGGATCGTAATGGTCGCCCAGAAAACCGTCCGTCTCGACAACATCGACATTGCTGATTTGTGCCGCCTGCAAAATCTCGCGCGCGCATTCGGCGCCAGTGATGTTCGAGCTCGCGCGCACCTTGCCCCAGCGATTGAACGCGCCGCTCACCCGGATCTGCGCCCAAATGCCGATGATCGCCGGCACGATGAGGTACAGGATCCAGTGCTGACCGCCATATCCGATTGGGTAGAACATTCCTGTCTTAAGTGTGCCTTGCTTGATTAGACGCTTCGCTGCGCGCTTCGTTCAGATTTCCAGCTGCTTCGGAAAACGCGACAAGATCTTGCAGCCCTTCTTCGTCACAGCCACCACGTCTTCGATGCGCACTCCGCCCAGACCCGGATAATAAAGACCCGGCTCGACCGTCACCACTTGTCGATCTTTCAATATGACTTTTTGCACGCGCGGATGCTCATGAATCTCAAGCCCGAGGCCGTGACCAGTGCCGTGAAAAAATCCGACACGGCGACCTTGCCGCATACCCGTCGCGTAACCACGCTCGGCAAAAAGATCCTGGATCGCCTTGTGAATTGTCGATCCATCCGCGCCGGCTTTGATTTTCTTCAAAGCCATCTCCTGTCCCGCTTTCACCGTTTCCCAAAGCTTGCGTTGCGCATCGCTCGCGCGACCGCGCACCACTGTGCGCGTCAAGTCGCCGAAATACCCCGTCTTCGCGTCGCGCGGAAAAACATCGAGAATGATCAACTCATTTGCGAAAAGCGGACCGGTCCCGCGTTCATGCGGATCGCAAGCCTGATCGCCACCGGCCACGATCGTGCCGTGCGGACTTCCGCCTGCGCGCAGAATCGCCGAATCAATTTCCGCGCGTAGGATTTCCGAAGTCAGGGTTTTGCCCGCCCACTTCAGTTTTCGCCCGCTCACTTTTGCGGCTTTCAAAACTTCCATCGCTCGCGCCATGCCTGTCTCTGTAATGCGCAAGGCCTGACCGATCATTTGGATTTCTTCGTCGGACTTTGCATCGCGCTTCGGCCAGAAAAGTCCGTTGGTCGTGCGCATCCGAATTTTATGTCGATCTAATTCCTGCGCGTAACCAAGCGGGAAACTGGCCGGAACGATTGTCGATCTTACGCCGCGTTTGCGCAGAAAATGGGCGAGCACTTTTTCATACGCCGGCGCTTTTTTCGCGCGGCCTTGCACTTCGCGCTCAAGTTCGCTGAACAGGACGAACTCATCCGCCTTTGCCTGTCGACGTCCGCGATCGATTTCCAAATCGCTCAGCACAAGCGTGCGTTTGCCATTCTGTTCCAGAAAAATAAACGGATCGGGCGCGAAAAAGCGCGTGGCGTAAAGCAGGTCGGCATCGATCTCACTGGTCGCGACGATCAGCCGCGCCGCTTTGGTCTTTTTCATATTTAATTTCTTCGCACTTCGAGTTGTCGCCGCAAAATCCAATGCAGCAAGCCGAGCAATGCCATTGTCGATCCAACGAGCACAGCGGTGTTGAACCAAAACACTCCCACTTTCGCGCCGAAGTAACGTTTCTCCGCGCCGAAAAATACATTTGGTTTTCCGCCGCGCCGATAATCGTTCTGCTCCATCTCGGCGTTTGAAATCAAATCGGAAATTTTTTGGTTCACATAAAGTTGCTCGGCTGTGACGGGACCATTCGCGTTTTTGAAAAGCGCGCGATCGAAAGGCCGGCGGCGGTCGAGCACCTGGTCGATGAGCGAGAGATAACGATCGAGCTCGTCGCCCGAATTTGCTTCGAGGCCGGAAAGGACGGCGAGCACTTCCTTCAAGTCGTCGAGCCGCTTACTTTCGGTGCGCTCTTGTCGATGTTGGGAGACGATGCGATCGATCTCGCGCTGCGCGCGCTCCTGCCGGCTCGTCAGCGGATTGAGCTTGGCCTGCGCGATGACCATTTCTTCGTACGACCAGCGCATGGCGATGAATTGGCAAACGACGGGCACCTGCAATTTACTGTTCATCTTTTTGCCCTGCTCCGTGTTCGGATGCTCGGAGAACCAGCGCGTGAAAGAATAAACGAGCGCGAGATTGCGGTTCATGTCCTCATACTTAATGAGCGCGCCACCCATGATGATCTGAGGAATGAGAACGAGCGGCACGATATTGGCCGCCGTTTTCGGATCGCCTACCAACGAGGAGATGACCAAGCCTAACGAGATGCCGCCCATCGCCGTCATGAAAATGATGCCGAGATCGACCCAGAACATTCCGCGAATCTCGAGAATGTAATTGCCGATCAGCACAAAGAGCACGCATTGCACGAACGCGAAGACGCCGAGCGAAACCGTCTTCGCGAACACGTAATACGGCAGTCGTACATCGAGATTGCGCTCGCGCTGCAAGACGGCGCGATCGCGAATGATGTCGTCGGCGCTATTCGTCAGGCCGAGAAACATCGCCACGATCAAGCTCAGAAAAAGAAAGGTCGGGATGTGATAGGCCGAGGCGAAATCGTACTTCCCGCTGTCCGAGTAGCGCAGGATCGTCGAAATCAAGAGCGCCAAAACAGGCGCGACGCCGACCGTAATGATGACATTGGCGCGGTTGCGCAATTTGCTGATGAAGGCGCGCCGTAAGAGTGTGCGCATCTGCGTCCATTCATCGCGCCAGCGAATCGGAAAGCGCCGGTTTTGCGCGGGCGCGGCCGGTAATGGAATGACCGGCTCTTTGCGCAGCGAGATTTGTTTGACGTCCTGGATCAAACGAAACGCTTCGTATTTATCACGCCAGAATTCCGGCGAATAACGACGCGCCGGCACTAACTGGCCGCGCTGATTTTCTTCGTAAATGATGTCGCCGCTGATATCGCGCAGCGGTGTTTCCAGAACATCGAAAATAAATTCGGGACGCGTTGTGCCGCAGGAAGGACATGCGCCCAGATCGGCGCCGAATTGATGTTGATGTTCGGCCTCGGCGAAATAGCGCAACATGTCGCTGGGCGTGCCGAAAAAAACGAGCCGTCCGCCTTTATCAAGCAGGATCGCCTTGTGAAACATCTGGAAAAGTTTCGAGCTCGGTTGGTGGATTGTCACCATGATGATTTTGTTATGCGCCATGCCGCGAATGATCTCGATGACGTGCTCGGAATCTTTCGACGACAGGCCGGAGGTCGGCTCATCGAAAAGGTAAACATCGGACGAGCCGATCATATCGAGGCCGATGTTGAGGCGTTTGCGCTCGCCGCCGCTCAACGTTTTTTTCATGGCCGCGCCGACGACAGCGTCGCGCCGCTCGCTCAGACCGAGCTCGACTAATTTTCCTTCCAGCCGGCGCGAACGGTCCCGCCGCGAGAGATGCGGCGAACGAATCGCGGCCGCGAACTGCAAATTTTCCGCGATCGTGAGATGCTCGTCGAACGCGTCTTCCTGCGGAATGTAACTGATGTAGCGCTTGAGTTGATCGAGATTGTCGTAGAGTGATTGGCCATTAAGCAGCACTTCGCCGCGCGTCGCCTGAAGCTGGCCGGCGAGCACGCGCAGCAGCGTGCTTTTTCCCGAACCACTCGCGCCCATCACGCAGACGAGCTCGCCGCGCGTGATTGAAAACGTGACGCCTTCCAATGCCTGGTCGCCGCCGCCGAAGCGATGATTGACGTCATTCACTTCGAGCGTGCGAATGATGTTGCGCTCTTCCTCGATGATGCGCTCGGAAAAATTGCAGCGTAGAAATTGCCCGGTATCGATGCGAATCGTATCGCCGTCGACCAACGGCGCTGTCGTGCGCACCGGCGTGTCGCCCACCATGATGGGGCGGTCCGAGTCGATTACTTCGAGCGTGCCGATGCGCTTGTCGTAATCGCAAAAAATCTTGAGCAACACATCACCCGCCGTTCCGGGCGAAAGCAAAATGTCGTCCTCCTCGAGCAAGCTCGGATTGTTCGAGACAAGATATTCCGATTTGGAAGCTTTCAGTTGAAACCGGCCGCCCATCGCGCGCGCGCGCCGGCGAAGATCGAGAAGATCCATCTCGCTGTCATTATGAAAGACGATCTTGTCCTCCAACGTCGCTTCCACCAGCGTGCCCGATTTCAACTTCACGTTGTTCAGCACCGCATCGACATCGCGCAACGCTTTCACGCGCACATTCAGGCCGAAAGAAATTTGCAGCGCGCTCTCCCGCGTACGCGAGCGTTCCAGCGCGACCGCGTCCGAATCTTTGTTCACGCGCACGAAGATTTGCGGCAGCGAAACATTTTTCTTCGCGTTGAAGTACGCGGCCAGCTCCTGATAAGTCAAAACGTGATCGCCGATCAAAATGCGCTGGCCGGGATAAATTCGACAAAATCCGCCGCGCATGAGCGGCCGGCCGCGCACCGACACAGTCTGGCCGCTGTAATTTTTCAGCAGGATGAGATCGTGATAACGAAAGGCGAGCAGCCGATCGGTGCCGACAAGATTTTTCAAGAGCACATCGGCGCTGCCGTTATTGCCGAAAGACAGTGATTCGAGCGGGGAAGCGCCGCGCTGATAGATCGACGGATCGGAATCTTCGCTCGCGTTGAGCTGATAAACGATGTCGATCGCTTGCGCCGCCATGCCGAGTTGCGACATGAAAGAATAAAATGCGACCACCTGCTCCTGCTTCAGGCCGGCTTGCGAAATCAAATCGTACAGCTGCACGCCGAGCATGATTTTTCGCTCCGTGCTCAACGACGCGCTGAGTTTTTGCGCCATCGCGCCGAGGTCCTGCTGTTCGTAAAGCGCCTGCCGAAAAAGTTGCCGAAGCTCCGAGTAAACCGCTTCCGGATAATCGTAACGCAGAAAGCCGAGGCTCGAGTCGATCTCTTCTTCCAGCAGCACGCCATCCGCTTTCGAAAAACTGGCGAGCACCTGGATGAGCAACGGCAAGAGGTTCGGTCCTTCCGAAACGCTGCGGGGCTTGCGCATGGCGCGACGCATCCAGCGCCGCCCTTTGCGTTGCATGCGGTAGGCGAAAGGCGTGACCTTTTGCACCGCCTTGTCGATCTTGTCCGCGACTGTTGTCACTAATTCCGTCATGTCGATCTTAGCCGGCAACTTTACCGCAACCGGCGCGCCGAATCAAAGCGGCCGCGGCGCGGAGTATGTCGATCTTGTTTATTGTCGATCTTAGGAGCGGGCGCGGCTCCTGCTCTTTGCATTGCTAATTTGTTCATGTTAGCGTTTTCGCCACTGCTTCCTCAGCCGCAGGTTTAGTTTATGGCCCAATCCGATCGCAACTCTCCCAAGGAGAACAAACCCCGCGGCAACGAGCCTAATTTTAATTGGCGCGGCGTCATCATGATCGCGATCGCTCTCGCGCTCATCGCCCTCGCCATGGTTTTCCGCAGTGGCGGTTACGCCGCCGTCGAGGAGGTCCCTTACAACCGCTTTCTCGAATTGATCGAGAACAAGCAGATCGTGATGGACAAAAATTATCCGGTGCAGCTCGTCGTCGAAGAAGGCCGACCCACGCAAACGCTGCGCGGTTACTACATCAAACAAGGCGTCGGCCCCGCGCAGGCGCAGCAGGTTCCATTTCGCACCACCGTTTTCCTGAATTACAACACAAACCTTCAGGAACGTCTCGCCGCCGCTGGCATTCAGCCCGCCATTCGCACCGAATCGAATGTGCTCGCTTCGACGCTCATCGGTTTTGTTCCGATCGCGGTGTTCCTTGTCATTCTTTATCTGCTTTTCCGCCAGCAAATCCGCATGGCCGGCAAAGGCGCGCTGAATTTCGGCAAATCAAAAGCGCGCATGCTCGCGCGTGACAAAAATAAAATCACGTTTCGCGATGTCGCCGGTGTGGAAGAAGCGAAGGACGAA
Source organism: Verrucomicrobiota bacterium (assembly GCA_041167045.1). Classification (GTDB taxonomy): domain Bacteria; phylum Verrucomicrobiota; class Verrucomicrobiia; order Chthoniobacterales; family UBA10450; genus CATPCN01. Next base: position 264,907 of record JBEEGW010000009.1, on the reverse strand, counting down.
GTGCAGGAGCTGGTCGAGTTTTTGCGCGATCCGAAAAAATTTCAGAAACTTGGCGGCCGCATTCCGAAAGGCGTTTTACTCGTCGGTCCTCCCGGAACTGGAAAAACTTTGTTAGCGCGCGCCATTGCCGGCGAAGCGGACGTTCCGTTCTTCTCGATCAGCGGCTCCGATTTCGTGGAGATGTTTGTCGGCGTCGGCGCAAGCCGCGTGCGCGACATGTTTGAGCAAGGAAAGAAGTCCGCGCCTTGTATTATTTTCATCGACGAAATTGACGCCGTCGGTCGTCATCGCGGCCACGGTGTCGGCGGCGGACACGACGAGCGCGAGCAAACGCTCAATGCGTTGCTCGTCGAGATGGATGGCTTCGACACGCAGGAAGGCGTCATCATTATCGCGGCGACAAATCGGCCGGACGTTCTCGATCCGGCGTTGCTGCGGCCCGGTCGCTTTGATCGACAGATCACCGTCAATCTCCCCGACGTGAAAGGCCGCGAAGAAATTTTGCGTGTGCATTCGAAGAAAGTGAAACTCGCGGAAGGTGTCGATCTTGCCGTGGTCGCGCGCGGCACACCCGGTTATTCCGGCGCGGAGCTGGCGAACGTCATCAACGAAGCGGCGCTGCTCGCTGCACGTCGCGGATTAAAAGGAATCACGCTCGCGGAGCTCGAAGAAGCGCGCGACAAAGTACGCTGGGGCAAGGAGCGCCGCAGTCTCGCGCTCAGCGAAAAAGAAAAAACCAACACCGCTTATCACGAAGCCGGTCACGCCTTGCTCCTCGAATTGCTCGAGCACACCGAGCCGTTGCACAAAGTCACCATCATTCCGCGCGGCCCGTCGCTTGGATCGACAATGTGGTTGCCGGAAGAAGACAAATACACCAATCGCAAAAACGAATTGCTTGCCGGTCTCTCTGTCAGCATGGGCGGCCGCGTCGCGGAGGAATTAGCGTTCGGCGATATCACGAACGGCGCGCGCGGCGACATCAAGATGGCCACGGCCATCGCGCGCCGCATGGTTTGCGAATGGGGCATGAGCGAAAAGATGGGCATGGTCGAGTACGGCGAGCACGAAGATTACGTTTTTCTCGGCCGCGACATTTCGCGCGCGCGCGATTACAGCGAAGCCACCGCCGAAATGATCGACAAGGAAGTGCGCAAACTTCTCGACGACGCTTATCAGCTCGCCAAGCAAACGCTCACCGCGCATCGCGACAAACTCGAAGTGATCGCGAAAGCTCTGCTCGAATACGAAACGCTCGACGGCTCGCAGCTCAAAGAAATTGTCGAGCACGGTCGATTGTTGAATCCGCCACCGACCTTGCCGCCCCCGAGCGGCAAAGCCATGTCGCCCGAAAAGCCGCCGAAACAAGTCGTGGCCGCGCCCGATATCACGCCGCCACTTCCCGGTGCACTCGGCGGCGCGCCGGCGTAAATGCGCTGGCGATTTGAGCCGAATTGGACCTAAAATTGGGTCGAATTCCGTTTAGCCGACCGATGAAGACAGCTCAGATGAACATCGAGACCGAGTAATGATCGTTGCACTTGTGGCGGCAGCTCTTTCGATAGCCGGCGCAAATCTTTCGACTCAAAACCTCAAGGGTGAACCGCGAGTGTTTCCTGCCGACATTGCTCAACGTCGCGCAGTCATTGTCGTGACGTTTTCGAAGTCAGCGTCAAATGAGGCCTCGGCGTGGACGCAAAAGCTGCGCGAGAATGAACAGAAGCTGGCCGCCAGCATTTATCAAATAGCTATTCTCGAAGATGTTCCTGGCTTATTTCGCTCCTTTGTCATATCCGCACTTAGACGCGCGATACCGAGGGACCTCTACGACAATTTCTGGATAGCTACTTCGGCTTCAAAAGAATGGCAGCGGCGAACTGGCTCTGGGTCCTTAGACAAAGCACATGTGCTTCTTCTGGAGGATCGAAACCAAATCAACTGGCGCTTCGAAGGAGCGTTCTCGGAACCCGGGCTTCGCAGCCTCTTCGAAGCTTTGTCCGCGCCGAAGAATTAGCAAGGCTAAGTCTCACGAAGGCGATGCGTCCGACCTTTAAGACGGGACACAGAGCCGTCACGCAATATGCCGGCAGACTTGATTACGTTGATCAGCGTTCGCTCGCCCTTTGGGCAGCGCTTTGCGCCGAACATGTGCTTTCACACTTCGAGCGCGAACGTGCTACTGATGATCGACCACGCAAAGCGATCGAAGCCGCGCGCGCGTGGATGCGCGGAGAAATTCGTTGCGGCGTCGCGCGCGCCGCTGCAGTTGCTGCGCATGCCGCGGCGCGAGATTGCAAAGATTCTGCCGCGATCGCCGCGGCACGGGCGTCGGGTCATGCTGCGGCAACGGCTCATATGTCAACGCACGCCGCTGGCGCAGCCGCTTATGCAATTACAGCCGTCGCTTCGAAATCGCCCAACAAAATGGAAGACGCGATCAAGCGTGAGCAGCAATGGCAGATGAAGCGACTGACCCGGGTATGTCGATCTTAGCACTTCGAGCGCTGATCTTTTTTACTTCGGGGAACGCGTGTTGGAATGCGTTTTCACTTCGTGCCGCTGTTTATCGACCACGCGACGCAGTTCGCGCTCCATCGTTTTGAAGGCATCGTGGATCACTTTGGTGAGCGGTTCGTGCGCGCCGTTGTCGGTTTGTTTTTCGTCCGCCACCAGCTCATGTCGCGGCGCGACCGTCACGTCGATGCGGCAACGATACGGATTTCCTTTTTGATGCGTGTGATTCGGCTGCTCGATCGCGACATCGCAGCGGTTGATGTGATCGCAGAATTTTTCCAGCCGCGCCGCGTACTCCAGAACGAGATTGTCGATGTTGTCCGATTTTTCGAGGCCGCGGTAAGTGATCTTGATGGGCAGTTGCATAATTGTTGGACAAAACTTTACGCCCGCGCGTTGGAAAAGCGCGAACGAAAAATCAAATCGGTCGCAACGAGCGAAAATGCGACGGCAACTTCGCCGGCTCGGTTTTCACCAAATCCGATTTCACATGCTCAACGATGCGGTTGCGCGCGGCTGCGGGCAAAAGATCGACAATCGCCGCGTGAATCTCGGCGGGCGCGGCGAACGACCATGAGTCTTTCCCGCTGCGCTCGATGATTTTCACGATCTGATCGGCGAGCTGTTTATAAATGCGGCGATCGGTTTCAGTTTCGAGTTTGCTTTCGCCAATCGACGCGCCGTGGTGAACACCGCTGCCGTCCGCCGCAGCGTATCGTCCGGCGAGATCGGTGAGTTTGTCGCTCATTTTCCCGTGCGCATCGGTGAGATCGAAGGCCTGAATGAGTTTCAAGCTCGGGCCGCGCGTTGGCGTTTCATCGACAGTGTAAGCTTTTAAGCTGCCGCGATCGGCCACGATGATGAGTGATGTCGGTGTCATAAGCGCGTATTTCTATTTGCAAATCTTATTCGTTTGTAAGCGCAAATTTGCGCGGCGTCAGATTTTTTGCGCGGTTTTATTTTTCATTTTTCGCCGCCTTTTCTTTTTTCTTTTTGGCGGCGGCGCGTTCTTCCTCAGCGGTAAGCGCGGGAAAATCGACATGACGCTTCTTCCACGATTCTTCGCGGGCCTGCGCTTGCGTGCCACCAATCAGTCGAAGCAAACAAGTAGCCCGACCGCCAAGATCGACATCGTCACCTGACGCTAATCGTTTCGGATCGTTGAGAAAACCGTCGTCACTGTTCGTGTCGAGAATCAATTGCCACTCGAGATTTTCCTGACCGGGCAGCACAAACGGAATTGGCTCGTAGTGCGCATTGATCAAAAACAAAAAAGTGTCGTCGCGAATCGGTTCGCCTGCAAAATTGGAGACGTCGATTGTGTCGCCGCTCAGAAGCATGCCGAGGCAACGAACAAAGGGCGAGGCCCACTCTTCATCGCTCATCTGGTTTCCGCCCGGATTGAACCACATCACGTCTTTGATTTCCGAGCCGCGAATGCGACGGCCTTGAAAAAATTTTGGGCGCCGGAAGACGGGATGATCGTGGCGTAATTGAATTAGCTTCTTCGTAAAATCGAGAAGCTGGTTTTGTTTTTCATCGCGCTGCCAGCCGAGCCAGCTCAACTCGTTGTCCTGGCAATAAGCGTTGTTGTTTCCGTTTTGCGTGCGGCCGAATTCGTCACCCGCGCACAACATCGGCACGCCTTGCGAAAGAAATAATGTCGCCAGAAAATTCCGGCGCTGCCGTTCACGAAGCTCGTTGATCTCGGGATCGTCCGTGGCGCCTTCCGCGCCGCAATTCCACGAATTGTTATTGTTGTCGCCGTCGTTGTTATTTTCGCCGTTGGCTTCGTTGTGCTTGTCGTTGTAGCTCACCAGATCGGTCAACGTGAAACCGTCATGCGCGGTCACGAAATTAATGCTCGCGTACGGACGGCGTCCGCTGTGCTGATAAAGATCGGGGCTGCCAGTAAGCCGGTAAGCGATGTCGCCAATGCGACCTTCGTCCCCTTTCCAAAACGCGCGCACGGTGTCGCGATATTTCCCGTTCCATTCCGCCCAAAGCACTGGAAAATTTCCAACCTGATAACCGCCTTCGCCGACGTCCCACGGTTCCGCGATTAATTTCACCTGCGACAGCACGGGGTCCTGGTGAATGATTTCAAAAAACGCGTGCAGTTTGTTCACGCCGGTTTCATCGCGCGCCAAAGTGGACGCGAGATCGAAACGAAATCCGTCCACGTGCATGTCGTTCACCCAATAGCGCAAGCTGTCCATCACGAGCTGGAGCGTGCGCGGATGAAGCAGATTGAAGGTGTTGCCGGTACCCGTAAAATCGAGATAGAACCGCGGATTCTCCGTTAGCAATCGGTACGACGCGATGTTATCGATGCCGCGAAAACTCAACGTCGGGCCGAGATGGTTTCCTTCCGCGGTGTGATTGTAAACAACATCAACAATCACTTCGATGCCGGCGGCGTGCAGATTGCGCACCATCGTTTTGAATTCGGAAACCTGGCCGCCCATCGCGCCACTGCTGGAATATTCCGCGTGCGGCGCGAAGAAACCGATCGAGTTGTAGCCCCAATAATTTGTCAGCCCGCGATCGATCAAAGCCTTGTCATCGACATGCGCGTGAATCGGGAGCAGCTCGACCGCGGTGACACCGAGCTCTTTAAAATATTTGATCGCGCCGGCGCTGCCGAGCCCCGCGTACGTGCCGCGCAATTCATCGGGCACATCCGGACAGAGTTTCGTGAATCCTTTCACATGCGCTTCATAAATGATCGAGCTGTGCAACGGCGTGCCCGGCCGTTTGTCGTCGCCCCAATCAAACGCATTGTCGATCACGACCGCTTTCGGCATGCCCCACGCGTCATCGCGAAAATCGCGCGCCAAATCTTCCTGCTCATCGCCGACGACGTAGGCAAACATTTCGTCGCCCCAATTGATGTCGCCCGCGATCGCCTTCGCGTACGGATCGAGCAATAATTTCGAACTGTTGAAACGCAGTCCGCGCTCCGGGTCGTACGGCCCGGCCACGCGATAACCGTAAAGCTGCCCCGGTTTTACATCCGGCAAAAAGACGTGCCAGACCTGATCGGTCTGCTCCGTCATCGGGATGCGAATATTTTCCTGCTGCGCATCGAGACTATCGAACAAGCAAAGATCGACACTCGTGGCGGTCTCGGAAAAAATCGCGAAGTTGACTCCGTTTCCCAGCCATGTGGCGCCGAGCGGATAGGGATAGCCGAGCCAAATTCTTACGGGCGTCATAAAAAGCGAATTGCTTCTATCCGATACGTCCCCGCGCTTGGCAACGGGTTAAGATCGACAATAACTAATTTTGCGCGGGCCCGCGAACTTGACTCAAACTCCGGCCCACTGAGTTTGAAGTCGCAAACATGAAAACGGTCTGGCGCGTTTTTCGTTATCTGAAGCGTTACCCGCTCCTCGCAGCGGGCACGTTTGGCTGCGCCGTTCTCGGCACGCTGATGGTGATCGTCTTTCCCGCGGTCACGAAAAAAATTATCGACGAAGTCGTGCGCGCGCATCATCCGGAAAAATTAACGCCGCTGATTTTGTACGCGACGATTGCATTCATTCTGCAACATGCCTTGAATGCGCTGCGGCTTTTCTGGAACAACACTTTCGAGCAAAAAGTCATCTTCGATCTGCGCAGCGATCTTTACTCGCACATTCAATTTTTGCCGCTGCGCTGGTTCGACAATCGCGCCACGGGCGACTTGATGACGCGCGTGATCGAGGACGTGAACTCAGTCGAGCGCGTCTTGATCGACGGCATCGAGCAGGGCGTCGTCGCCGTTTTGCAGGTGCTCATCGTGATCACGGTGATGTTTTATTATAATGTGAAACTGGCGCTGCTTGCGCTCATCCCGTTTCCATTTTTGATCGCGGGCGCGTTGACTTACACGCTGACCGCGCACCGTCGTTATCGGCTGCAACGTCGCGCCGCCTCGGCCATGAATGCTCTGCTGCACGACAATCTCTCTGGCATTCGTCAGATCAAGAGTTTCGTGCGCGAACCGGAGGAACACGCGCGCTTTAATCGCGTGAGCGATCAATTACGAAGCGCGACCATGGTCGTCATGAAGGTGTGGGCAATTTACAGCCCGTCGATGTCGCTCTTCGAGGCATTCGGCGCCGTGATCGTGCTCGGCTTCGGCGGACACGCCGTGCTCACCGGCACGCTGCAAATCGGCGATCTCGTTGCCATTCTAATGTTGATGGCGTTTCTCTACGATCCCGTAACGCGACTGCATCAGCTTAACCAACTGGTGCAGGCGGGACGCGCCGCCGGTGAACGCGTTTTCGAAATTCTCGATGAAACACCAGAGCTCGGTTTGAGCGACAACACGCTCGCGCCGAAAATCGCCGGAGACATTCGGTATGACAATGTCACGTTCGCGTATTCGGAAGAAAACGCGCCGGCGCTGAGCAACATCTCGCTGCATGCGAAGCCGGGCGAAACGATTGCGCTCGTCGGCACGACCGGCGCGGGAAAATCGACATTGGTCAATTTGCTGCCGCGATTTTACGAATTCAGTGCCGGCGAAATCTTGATCGACAATAAACCGATCCGCTCGTACGGACTGCGCGCCTTGCGCGAAACGATCGGCGTTGTGACGCAGGAAAGTTTTCTTTTTAACGGAACGATTCGCGAAAATCTGCTCATGGGAAAACCGACTGCGACGGACGCAGAATTGCTCGAAGCGGCCACGGCGGCGAACGCGCGCGCGTTCATCGATCGCTTGCCCAATGGACTCAGCAGCGTGGTAGGCGAGCGCGGTGTCAAATTAAGCGTGGGCGAGAAACAGCGGATCTCGATCGCGCGCGCGCTCCTGAAAGATCCGCCGATTTTAATTCTCGATGAAGCGACCGCGAGCGTGGACACGACGACGGAGCGCTTGATTCAGGAAGCGCTCGAACATTTGATGGCGCATCGCACCTGCATCGTAATCGCGCATCGGCTTTCGACGATTGTGCGCGCGAACCAAATCCTGGTGCTGGAGCGCGGAAGAATCATTGAGCGCGGCACACACTCGGAACTTCTCGACCTGGGCGGAAAATATGCGCGGTTGTGCGAGCAGAGTTTTCTGGAGACGCCGCGCGAACGTGAAGCGGAACCAGCGGATGAGATTGCGCCTGAGCTTCAGGAAGTAATTGTCGATCTTGACGCGCCGCCGACGGCTTAGCCGCGTTCCTGAGCGAGCGCGGTGAATTTTTCCTCGAGCTCGCGGTAACGTTCGGCCGCTTCGGCAAGCGCACGCCGCTCTTCACGCAAACTTTGTTCCAGCTCACGAATCCGATCCTGCAAATCGACCGCCATCCCGCTCGCCGCCGGCTCGACCGCCGCGCTTTCCGTCGGCTCGACCGTTTGCGATTGCAATAACTCCGGCATCTCCTGGATCTGCCGCCGCGTGCCGTCGCACGAATTGATCACGAACGTTTCGCCGTTGATTTCGCCCAGGCGAATGAATTCCTGAATGGCGCCGAGCGTAGTCGGCCCGTAATAACGTTCGGTCGTGACTTCGACCAGCCAATCCATGCCGAGCTGTGGGAGCATCGGCGCTTTCGTCCAGGTTTCCTGATCGTTCGAAACGCAATCGTGCGGCGCGATCCGCGCGGCCGACGCCCAGCGCGCAAGCTCTTCAAATTCGAGCGGGCCGAAAACGCCGCCGCCCTCGTGTTTCCGCAGAAACCACTGCTGGCCGGCGGAAGGTTCCATTAGTCGTTAGGAGTGGAGGCGGGCGAAGCGCTCGCGTTCGCGCCGGCGGATGGCGGAATCATAATGGTTTGGCCGGCCTGAAGCCGCAACGGATTGTCGATGTGATTATATTTTTGCAATTCATCGATGGTAACTTTGTACATCTTGGCGATGGCGGTGAGCGTTTCACCGCGTGCGACGATGTGCGAGTTGCCGGCGGGGGCGGGATGATTGGCATTGTCGTTAGGCGTTGAGGTGGAAATGGCCGGCGCGGGCGTGGTCGCCTCACCGATCGGAACGCCCGGTTTGGCGAGCTGCTGCTGCAATTTCAAAATCTGTTGCGAAAGCGCGTCGATCTTTGCGTTTTGCTCGTCCATCTTTTTGTTCAACGCTTCCAATTGCGCGGCCTCGGGCTTCGCAGTCGAGCTCGGCGCAAAAGTCTGGGCGGAAAGATCGACATAAAGAAATGCGCCCAGAAAAATGGCGGCCAAAAACTTCATCGGACAGCCATCTTGGCATCGGCGAGGAAAGCTGGCAAGCATGCGGGCGAATCGTGGGCGCCAGCTTGCCTTTTCGCCGTTTGCTCTTAATTTTTTTTATGCCTGAGCGCATTCAGAAACCGCCCGTTCCCTGGGGGCCAAAACCGGGCGATGGGGATGGGCCGCGCTCGCCGGATATCTCGAAGCCGGACACGAAAGATCTGCTGAAAAAGATGCGCAAAGTGGATCCAAACCAGTCGAAGCGCTATCGCCAGCGGACTGGCCAGTGATGGAACCGCCCTTTGTGGCGCTTGACCAGAATTCCTCTGGAGCAAGCGATGATTTTCCCGCGCTACTGCGTCGGCGCGGACTGCTCGCTACGCCGGCAAATACGACACCAATTTCCGCGTCGGCGACGAGTGCGGCGTGGACGCAAACGCAATCGACCACCATTCTCGCATTCAAATTTGCTGGCGGCGTGCTCGTGGCGGGCGATCGTCGCGCGACCGCCGGCAACACGGTCGTTTACGATCGCGCCGACAAAGTTCTCGAGATAGATCGACATTCGATCATGGCCATCGCGGGCGTGCCGGCGACGGCGTGGGAAATGGCGCGCGTGCTCGAACATTCATTCCAATTTTTTCGGCGAACGCAATTGCAGGAAATGAGCGTCGACGGAAAAGTGCGCGCGCTCTCGAAATTGTTGCGCGACAATTTCGGCTTCGTCATGCAAGGCGTGGGAGTGGTCGTGCCGATCTTCGCAACGTACGATGCCGGCTCGGATCCAGCGGCGCGCCTTTATTTTTACGACGCGATGGGCGCGCAATTCGAAGTGACCGATTACGCGGCGACCGGCTCGGGCTCGCCGGCGGTGCGCGGGATTTTGTTTTACGAAAACACGTGGGGCCGAAAAACGTTGCTAAAATTAAATGAAGACGAAGCGGTGGTGGTGGCCTTACGCGCGCTCGATACCGCGGCCGAATCGGACACGGCGACTGGCGGCGTCGATCGCGGCGGAAAAATTTTTCCGATCATCAAAGTGGTTTCGAAAGAAGGAATCACCACGCTGCCGGAAAAGCGCATCGCCGCGCTGTTCAAGAAAAGCGTCGCATGATCGAGGAGCCTTATCGTTGGGTGGAAGCGATCGCGAACCGGCGCGAGTACATCGAGATGCAGCTCGCGGCCGGCAGCCCGATCGCGGCCGTAAGTTATCGCGACGGCATTTTGTTTCTCACGCTCGGCCGATCGCGCCAAAAACTTTTCGAGATTTACGATCGCATCGCCATGGGCGCGATCGGACATCCAGGCGACATCGAGCGGCTGCGCATGGCCGCGATCGAAATGGCGAGCACGGAAGGGTTCACGCGCTCGGCGGCCGATGTTTCGCTGCGGCGGCTCGCGCATTATTCTCTCAGCCCGGTCATGAAAAATGCGTTCGAACAAGTTTACGGCGCACCGTTTCTGGCGCGGATGTTGTTCGCCGAAATTGGATCGACCGCGGCCGAAGATTTGTTTTTGCGCGTGGAATACGATGGCGCGATTGCGACCAACGCTCCCAGCTCCGCGAACGCACGCCAGGATTTCGGCGCGCTTAGCGGCACACGGCAGTCGACCGAGCTGATGGAATCTTTTTTGCAAGCTGAGCATCAGGCGAACGCGACATTCGAGCGCGCGGTAAAAACGGCGCTGGACGCGTGGTGCGTCGGTCACCTGACGCTGGGTGAAGACGCGGTGAAAGAATTGCCGGCGCGCGAAAAAATCACAGCGCATCGCAAGGAACAGATGAACGCGACCGGTGTGGAAGCCGCAGTTTTAGAGCGCGCCGACAAGATCGACATACGCTACCGCACGCTTTCGGAAGAGGAATTGCGCTCAGCGGTGCGGGATTAGGCGGGGGGCGCGTCCGCATGTTACAAACTCAATCGACGAGTGGCGAAAGGATCCGCGGCTTCTTCGCCTGGGTGGGATTGCTCTTGATGATCACGTCGTTCGCGTGGCTGCAATTGGCTCCGCGAAATGAATTGAGCACGGCGCTGCCGCAGCCAAAACCGGAAGGTCCCTTCGCGCTCGTCATTATCGATCCGGGTCACGGTGGCCAGGATTCCGGCGCGATGTGCGGCGGCACTCTCGAAAAAGATCTCACTTTCGATGTAGCGCAGCGCCTTGAGCGGCTCGTGCAGGCGCAGGGATTGAGCGTGATACTCACGCGGCACGGCGACGAATATGTTTCACTGGCGGACCGCGTCGCGATCGCGAACCGCGCGCACTCCTGTATTTTTGTCAGCATCCATTTCAACGACACCAAGAAAACAGCGGCGAGCGGTGTCGAGACCTACTACGCCGCGCGCCAGGAAACGAGTGCTCCGATGGTGGCATCATGGTTACCGTTCGTGCAACGCGCCGCGCTCGAATTGCCCAATGCGGAGAGTCAAAGCCTGGCCGACTTCGTGCAGCAATCGCTCGTCGGCCGCACGCAAGCAATCAATCGCGGGACAAAGACGGAACAATTCTACGTGCTCGCGAACGTGCGCCATCCCGCGATTCTTGTGGAAGGCGGTTTTCTTACGAATAAAGACGACATGAACAAGCTCGCGGTCGACACTTACCGCGAGCAAATTGCCGCGGCTATCGCCGACGGAATTGCGCACTATCGCGATGTGGTTTCACATCTTCAGCCAGTCGCGCCCGCTCCTCCGCCGGAGAGCTGAATAAGCTGCAAAATTGAAGCGTCAAAGGAAGGCACCATGAAACGGACCGCACAGATCATAGCGGCAATCTTTTTATCGCTAGCAGCGGTCGTCCAGGCCGATCAATCGATCGAATCGGCACAGCAAATTCTGAAGGACCAGGGGTTTTATTACGGCGACGTCAACGGGAAAAAAGATACCGACACGATCGCGGCGATTCGCCGTTACCAAATTCGCAATGGATTGCCGATCACGGGCGAGCTCGACAGCGCGACGCAGCAATCGCTCGGCGTGGGCGCAACTGCTTCAGCTCGACCGGCCGTCAAACCGACCGCCACTCCCGAGATCGACACTTCCGATTTGCGCGATAATTCCTCGAATTCGCAAGCAACGACACGCGTCAATCCCACGCAACCGCGAAGCTACGACGCGCAACCATCGCGTGGCCCGCAGGATTATCCATTCGCTCCGTCTACCTCTCGGGGCCTGCCCGATTATCCATCAGGAGGTTCCGCTCTGCCGCCAACCGGCGGGGACGTCTTTGCACAAACTCCTTACGAAGGCGCGTCGCCGGCGGTGCAGCGACAGGTCATCGTCGGCGCGCAGGTGATTTTGATGCGCGGAGGATATTATCGCAGCGGCGTCGACGGAATCTACGGGCCGGGAATGGAATTCTCTCTGCGCGCCTATCAATCGCGCATTGGCTTGCCTCCATCCGGACGGCTCGACATGGAGACGCTGAGCGCGCTCAGATTACTGCCGGGGCAGCGCGCGATGGAATTCGGTCCACCGCGCCGAATGTGGGCCCAGCCGCCAGTGCGCGGCGAATGGATACACTAGCGAACCGCCGGCGACTCGGCGGGCGTGGTGATTGTCGATCTTGTCTCGTCGAAGCGAACTGATTGCATCTCGGTCGAGACGGTGCCGACAAAAATCTGCGCCTCGATCCGCAGAATCAAGCGGTCGGCGTCATCCGAAATCCAAGCGGTGGCGCGTCGGAATTTTCGATGCGGCTCGAGCTGACCATGTTTCCCGACACGTTGCAATTGCAGATCGAGCTTGATCGCTTTGTAATTACCGGCGTGCACCGAAATTTTTTCGCGGCCGATCACTTTTACGGTGGCCAAATATGCAGAGGTCGCCGGGTAAACCACGACTTGAATGACGTTTTGATTTTCGAGCGGCTGGCTGCGCACGTAAAGCAGCGAGGATTGAAGGTCGAAAAGATTCGCGAAGTTAAAGCGCTTTTCTCTCGGCGGACTCTTGGGATCGCGGCCATTGCTCCGCTTCGAGAAAACTCCGCGCGAATCGAACGCCAGATCGGTCACGGTTTTTTTTGCGCGAATGTTTTCAATCTCGTTTAGCGAAATCGGTCGCAACGTTTTCGCGTCCGCCAGCGCGGAATATTTCACATCAAGTTTCCAAAGTGTGCGGACCAGGCCGACGGTTTGGCCGGTGCCGGCGAGCTGAAATCGGTCGCCCGGGATTTGCGTCCAGTTCACATCGGCCGTGGCGGCCGTGAAACCGCTCCAGGCAAACCGATATGTCGCGTGCAAAGATCGCGGCAGCGGAAAAGGCCCGGGGCCGGAAGTGGTGAGGGCGCTTTGCCAGTTGTCGTTGCGCGTCTGCGCCGAAGCCGAACAAATCAGCGCCAGCAAAAGCGCGACCGCGCAGAAAAAGAAGCGACCGCGGCGCAAGATCGACATATCGCCGGGAAGATTGAGCGCTCGCCACATCGCGTCGTCGCGAAGAGCGACGCGATTACGGCTTGGTCGCGCTCTTTACCGGAGTGGCCGACGGACTTGCTGTCGTCGTAGTTCCAGTCGTGCTGGGCGAAGCGGACGAAGTTGAAGTCGCGCGACCGGGCTTATTCAAAACCGCAATCACGTCGTTTGTGAAGTCCGCAGTATCTCGCGAATACATCAGCATCGGCACGCCGTTCATGCTCAAGCCGGATTTATCGAAAACCAAATCCATGCTGTTCGCTTTCACTTTTTCCATCACCACATCGGTGATGTCCTTCACGATGCCTTCGCGCATGCGCAGCCCTTGCTCTTGCAATTGGCGCTCGCGCGTCTGGCGAAATTCCGTGATCTCCTTCTCCATGTTTTTGATGTTCGCAATCTTGTCGTCGCGCTCCTTGGCCTTTTGTGTTTTGGCATCGGCGCTCAAAGCGGGCGCTTCCAGTTGCTGGTTGAGCTTGTTGATCTCATCGAGCGCTTTTTTGTAGGTGTCCATGCGCTCGTCCAATTCTTTTTTGGCGGCGTTCTTGGCCTCGTTGATTCTCGCTTCGGCGTCTTTCGTCTTGCCGTATTCTTTAAACGCGCGGGCCATATCCACGGTGCCGACTTTCATGCTGCCTTGTGCGAAGACCGCAACCGGCAAAGCGAAAGCGGAAACGAGGGTGATAAAGAGAAGCTTTTTCATAAAAAGAGATAAGACTGGTAGCGAGATCGCGTCAGACTGCAACAACTATCGTTGCGTTCAAAATTGATAGCCGACGTTGAAGTTGAATCGGCCGCCACCGTTGTTTCCGGCTTGTTGAAGCGGAATACCGTAATCGAGCCGCAACGGCCCGATCGGCAAATCAAGCCGTATCCCGATACCATAATCGGAGGCGATATCGGGGTTGCTGTAATCGAAGGGGCCTTTGTTCACGAAGCCCGTGTCATAAAAGATCGCGCCGCGCGCTTTTTCCACGATCGGGAAAGTCACTTCCACAGTCCCACGCGCCAGACTCTGGCCGCCAATCGGTTCGCCATGAATGTCTTTCGGGCTGACGTCGCGAAATGCGAACCCGCGCAAATCATTCGAACCGCCGAGAAAGAGCCGATCGAAAATGCGTACGTTCGATATTTCTTCGGTGATCACCGTAGGCGGCGTACCTGGGCCGAGCGTGGTAACCGTTCGTGTTTCGGGACCACCCCACGTGTTAACCCCCGCCACCTCGCCGTTAAGAAGAAGAATCAAATCGAGCGGCAGATGAAAATATTGGGCCGCTGTCACATCGAAGCCGTAAATCTGGATGTCGCCGCCGAGCGGCCCGCCCGAGACATAGGGCGTGATCGAGATACGTTGACCGCGCCGCGTCAGAAATGGATTATCGCGCCGATCGATTATCAAACTTGGCGTGACGACGCTCTTCACCGTCGAACCTTTTTCCACTTGGATGTCGGTCGAAGCGCCGGCCGCGACGTCAAAAATATCGATATCTTCCAGACGATAGCCGAGGGTCAACGCCATGTACGAACCGATCGGTTTGCGAATCTCGAATGCGACACCGTAATTTCGCTGGTTGTAAACCGAGCTCAAAAAGTCGGCCTCGTGATAATAAGCTTCGCCGCCTAACGACAAGCGCCGGTCGAGAAAATACGGTTCGGTTAGGCCCACCGTGAAATCCTGGCGAGTTGCTCCGTACTGCACGCGGGCGCGGAATTTTTCACCACCACCAGTGAGCGCCGGCCAATTCAGAATATCGAAGTTGCCTTGCGTCAGCTCGATGAAACCGACCAGGCTGTCTACCGTGCTGTAACCGGCACCGAAGTTGAGCGAGCCGGTGCGTTTCTCGTCCACCTGCACGGTCAGATCCTTGCGCCCGACCACCCCTGTGTCTTCGGGATACGTATCCACCTTCGTGAAGTAACCGAGGTTCTCGAGTCGCTTTTTTGAAATATCCACCCGCACTGTGTCGTATACTTCACCCGGCGCCACGCCGATTTCGCGCCGGATGACTTTGTCTTTTGTGCGTGTGTTCCCGATGATGTTGATCCGTTGAACGAACGAGCGTGTGCCTTCTTCGATTTTGTAACTGACGTCGATCGTTTGTGGCCCACCAGGCGCACCTTTCGGCGCAACCATTAGATCGACATATCCCCCGCGACCGTACGCGTCCGATATCGTCTTGGCATCATCGCGCAATTGTTTGGGCGAATAGACCTCACCCTCCTTCATCTTGATCACGGCCCGCAATCTTTGCTCCGTCGTCGCTTTCTCTCCGGAGAAGGTCAATTTTCCAACGTGATACTTCGGGCCCTCCGCCACCACGATCACGATGTTCATGTGGCCCCTGACCCGCTCGCGCCGCACGTCTTTCACCTCGATGTCGATGTACCCGTGGTTCTGGTAATACTCGCGAATGCTATCGAGGTCCTGTTGCAACTGCGTCTCTTGCAATCGGCCCGATTTATCCACAAACGCGATCAATGTTTTGCCGCGCGTTTTCATTTGCTTGCGCAAAACGCGGTCGCTGAAAATCGTGTTCCCTTCGAAATTAATGCGCGAGACCGTCCCCTTCGTCCCTTCGTTGATCGTGAAGACGACGCGCGCGGTGCCGCGCGTGTCGTCCGTGTCCACGCGGAACTGCACGTCGATGTCGTTATAACCGCGGCCTTTGTAAGTATCGATGATCTTCTGCCGGCCTTCCTGCAATGCGCTTTCGTTTACGGCCGTGTTGATCTTCACCCCGATTTCTTTGCGCAATCTTTTCGCGCTCACTTTTGTCGCGCCATCGATTTCGATTTCGTTGATCATCGCGCGCGTCTGAACCACCACTGTCACTTTCACGCCGTCGCCGGCGGGTTCGCCAAAAATGCGCACATTCTGAATCGAGCCCGAGCTGTAGAGACCGCGAATGTCCTGTTCCACCACCGTGTCGGAATAAGGCTGGCCCACCTTCGTGCGAATCTGCGAAAGAATTCGCTCACGGCTCAGCGTCTGCGGGCCCACGTACTTCACTTCGATCGAGCGCACCGTCGCTCCGTTTTGCGCGTGCGCGCTGATCAAACCCGCCAGCGACAAAGCCGCCGGCAGTAAGATCGACAAGGCGCGAAGACAAAATGGACGGTGTGAAATTTTGGTCATAGATCAAGATCCCGCGCCTCCCGGATGAGTCCCTAGGCGTGCGGGCCCGTATTAGATGGGGAATGAGAGGGCGGTCGTCAAGGCAGGAATTTCTAGAATGCGGGGAGAGGCGGTGCCAGATAGACAACGCGACCCGCCATTTAGTTCAGCAACTCATACCAATTATTTCGCCGGCGCGGCTCGTAGCCCGCATCGCGAATGAGCACCTCGATCTTGGCCGCATCGAGGCGAAACGTTGTGCCCGCGCTGCTCACTACGTTCTCCTCCATCATGACCGAGCCAAAATCGTTCGCGCCATATTTGAGCGCGATCTGCCCGATGTCCGGCCCCTGCGTCACCCAGGAGCTCTGGATGTTGTCGATGTTATCGAGAAAAATTCGGGCCAGCGCTTGCGTCCGCAAATATTCCGCCACACCGGTCGGATGTTCGATTTTCAAAACGGTGTGCTGCGGCTGAAACGTCCAGCAAATAAACGCGGTGAATCCGCCGCTCTTGTCCTGCTGATCGCGAATGCGCTGCAAATGTTCGATGCGCTCGGCGATTGTCTCGACGTGACCGAACATCATCGTCGCGCTCGATTTCAATCCGAGTTCGTGCGCGACCTGCATCACTTCCAGCCAGCCGTCACTGTCGATCTTGAGCGGCGAAATTTTTTTGCGCACGCGATCGACCAGGATTTCGCCGCCGCCGCCCGGGATCGATCCGAGCCCGGCCTTTTTGAATTCGCTAATTACTTCGCGCAACGGCATCCGAAATGTTTCCGCGAAATGTTGAAACTCCGGCGGACTAAATCCGTGAATGTTGATGTGCGGATATTTTTCGCGGATGTGATGCAAAAGATCGACATACCAATTGAAATCCAACTTCGGATGATGCCCGCCTTGCATTAAAATTTGCACCCCACCGACTGCGGTCAATTCGTCCAGCTTTTGATCGAGCTGCTCGCGCGAGAGCACGTAATGATCGTCATCTTTCTCCGTGCGATAAAACGCGCAGAACTTGCAGTAAACATTGCAAACGTTCGTGTAATTGATGTTGCGATCGACGATGTAAGTGACGACCTCGCGCCCACGCCCGTCGTACGATTTCGCTTTCGCTAAATCGCGCCGCGCATTCGCCAGCACGCCCAGCTCTTCCAGCGGCCAACGATAAAGCTCCAGCGCATCGTCCGATGAAATTCGCTCGCCCGCGAAAACTTTTTCACTCAACGCATCTCGATTTAGGGCAACCATCTCGATGCATTTTACATGACGCTGCAACGCCTTGCACGTAGATCATTGCGAATGAACAAAAAGGTGGCCGTCATCGGCGCCGGAGTTTCAGGCCTAACCTCCGCTATCGTTTTCGCCGAACGCGGCTATCGCACGTCCATCTTTGCGCACGAAGTTGGCCAGCAAACAACTTCGGCGGCAGCCGGCGCGATTTGGTATCCGTACGATGCCGAGCCGTTCGACAAAGTGATCGCGTGGGCGCTCGCCACTTACAAAGTTCTTGTCGATCTTGCGCGCGATCCGCGCAGCGGCGTCTCCATGATCGAGCAGCGCAACTTCGCGCGCACCGGCCAAATCCCAATTCCCGATTGGGCCACGCCGCTTGGCGCGCGCCGTTTAAACCAATCGGTCATTCCGAGCGAAGTCGAGGAATCCCGTGGCTTCACAAGCTGCTTCACCGTCACCGTCCCCCTCACCGACACGACCATCTACCTCGACTACCTTCGCGACCGTTTCTTGAACGCCGGCGGCGAAATCAACGCCGGTGTGCGCTTCGACAAACTCGAAGATGTCGATCCAAAATTCGATCTCATCATCAACTGCGCCGGCATCGGCGCGCGTGAGCTCGTGCACGATGTCGATCTTGAACCGCACCGCGGCCAGGTCGCCATCGTTCCCAAGATCGACAATCTCAATTACGCCGTTGTTTGCGACGACGCGCCGCTCATGTACGCGATTCCGCGCGCGAACGATTGTCTTTTCGGCGGCACAAACGAAGTCAGCGAAGATCGACATATCGATCCAGTCGCCAGAAAAAACATCGTCACCGAATGCAGCCGCGTTCTTAAGATCGACAATCCCCGCGTCATCGTGGAGCGCGTCGGCCTGCGACCGTTCCGCAAATCAGGCGTGCGCGTCGAAGCCGGAAAACTTCGCGACGGCCGCATCGTCATTCATAACTACGGCCACGGCGGCGCCGGCTTCACGCTCTCGTGGGGCTGCGCGGAGAATGTCCTGGCGATTGCGAAAGCAATGGCCTAACGAGACACAAGATCAGCGACCGCTGGCGAGGGCGCGTGTCGCTGCTGGTTGAATGTCGAAGTCATCGACAGTGGGAACGCGGAGCGGCCAGCGGTTCGCTGCATCGCCTGGTTAGGCGTTTTGGTCCTAGAAATCAATAAATGTGGGTCGGTATGGATTCAGCTTTCCCGCTGCGAAGGCTTTGCGCAAATCCGACATGTTCCGACAATCCGCGCGGCATTGTGCGACATATATCAGATAACCGTAGCCGTCGTTTTCCCCCGGCTTAGTCGAGGCGATGATTACGCGCGATCCATCAGCCATAGATCGCGAAATCACCTGATAGCAGATGGTGAAATAGTTTTTGGAACGCGCGGCAAAAATCAAAGCGCGGTCAGCATGCGGCGTACTGAACGTGCTGGAGCCCGGTGGGGCTACATGAAACGTCTGCCCGGCAACTCTGGAAAAACGTTTGCGGATCAGTGCAGGGATCTGCCGATCTGATGTGATTGGAACAGCAGGCTCCATCATCGCGGCTTCCACTGACTCACGAACTGCGATCGAAGGGCCTTCTGGGCACTGTGTCGCGCATCCGCCGACGGTAAGCGATAGACCGAGAAGGACCATTAACGAAGGAATTGCTCGCATGCGAAAGGGCCAACGAGAATTAGCCGGAATAATTCCGTCTAATCGGTCCGCCCTACGTCAGCGCGATCGCCTTGAAAGAACTGACGACGTCGTCGGGGCCCTTCTCGGCGAAGAAGCTTTCGTAAAAGCCGGGGCCCAGGTCCCAATGCGGGCCTTTGTAATATTCGTCGCGATAAAATCGCCAAACACCGCTCACCACGATGAGGCAACTGATGCGGTCGTTCCAAAAATCGCCGATGTAATTAAAGCTCAGGTTGGTGCGAGCGTAGGCGCCTTTGAAACCGATGTGATCGTAAATGACTATCTCGGGCAGGCGAACGGCATCTTTCACCACGTCCGCGCAATCTTTCCCGGCGGCGCACGCGTGGTAGCTCAACGAACCCAAGGTCCATTTCGTGTCGATGATGCAGCCATTATCGGGCGATAATTCGGTTTTGGAGATTTGTGATTTCATAAGCGGCGGATCGTTTCTTTGATTTGAACAAAGGAAAATCGCGCTGTCGAGCCGAGAGATAAGATCGACATGTTCTTTTTTGTAGCGGCGGTCTATGACCGTCGGTTCCTTAGATTCGGCGCTCACAGAGCGCCGCTACAGCTAAATCGTGTGCTCGCGTTTATCGGAACGGAGCCGGATGGTTTTCGTCTGCAAATCGTGCGTGGCACGGATGAAACGTACGGTCTTGCTCTTGGCCCGCATCAAAACAGAATAGGTGACGGCAGTGAGGCCTTGCGATTTCACGCCGCGCAAGAGTGCGCTGTCGCTGATGCCGGTCGCGCAAAAGATGATGTTCTTGCCGTTGGCGAGGTCGTCCGCGAAAAAGATTTTATCGAGATGTTTCTCGCAGCCTTCTTCGATTAATTTTTTGCGCTCCTTCTCATCGCGCGGCCACATTTTGCACTGCATATCGCCGCCGAGACATTTGATTCCCGCGGCCGCGAGCACGGCTTCGGGAGAACCGCCGATCCCCATGTAAAGATCGACATTGCTCTCCGGAATTGCGGGCGCCATCGCCGCCGCGATGTCGCCGTCGCTGATCATGCGCAACGACGCCCCGGCCGCGCGGATTTGATCGACAATCTCCTTGTGCCGCGGCCGATCGAGCATCATGACGACGACATCCTGCACGCGTTTATCGAGAGCGCGCGCCACGATCGCGAGCGTTTCGGCCACGGGCGCTTCGAGCTTCAGCTCGTCGCCGCGTTTCTGCGTGTAAGCGATCACGCGCGGCCCGTAGGAAAGTTTCGTCATATAATATGAGGGCACATCGCGCAGCGCGACTTTCACTCCCTCTTCCGGACTGGCAGCCGCGATACAACTGATCGAATTCGGCGCGCCTTTTGAAATATTCGTCGTGCCATCGATTGGATCGATCGCGATGTCGAACTGCGGCGCGCCTGGCAGCCAGGTGCCGAGCTGTTCGCCTTTGAAAATGCCGGGCGCGTCGTCTTTGATTCCTTCGCCGATCACGACTTCGCCGCAGATGTTCATGAGATCGAACATCCCGCGCATGGCGTCGCACGCGGCCGCGTCGGCTTTTTCTTTGTCCCCACGACCGAGCCAGCGCAGCGAGTTGAGCGCGGCCGCTTCGGTTGCGCGCACGAAATCGAATTCAATGATGCGCTCGATGTCGTGATAATTTTGTTTCGGCAGGCGCGGCATGGCGGCGCTCATTTTCACACCACGGATGTGCGGTGACAAGCCGCGCGCCGAAAAATCGCGCGCCGGTCGTTGTCGATCTTACGATTTCGGCGATTCCGGAACGGCCATGTCCGGGGTTGATTCCGGCGCGACGACGTCGGGAATATTCGCATTTGTCGATCTTGCCGGCGCGTCCTGCCGAATGCGCGTGGACATTAGCATCGCGGTGAAAAGCAACGCCGCCGCCAGATAATACGGCGCGCCCGGAACATGAAACGAATGTTTCGGATCGATGAACCAGCTGAACGTTCGCAAAAATAAAACCGGACCGATGATGAACGTGATCGAGCGCATGCTTTGGAGTGCGCCTTGCAGCTCGCCTTGTTCGCGCTCGCTCACGCGATGCGTCATCATGCCTTGCGCCGCGGGCATTGAAATATTCCAAAGCGAAATCACCGGCACGGATGCGAGCAAAGCCGCGCCGCTGCGCGCGAGACCGGCGAGAAACATTCCAGTCGCCCCAAAAAATTGGCCGATGTAAAGCGTGCGCTTTTCGCCGAAACGTTTCACCATTCGTCCGGTCAAGCCGCCGGAAATAATGGCCGTGCAAACGCCCACGATCATGAGCGAAATGCCGATCGTCAATTGGTCCCACGCGTATCGATAAATCGCGTAAAGCGCCCAAACGCTGAAGACGTTGTGCGCGGTGTAAGCGAGAAACTGGATCGTGGCCAGCCGCCAAAGTTCGGGATGCGATCGCAACAGCACGAGCGAGCCGACCGGATTTGCGCGGCGCAGCGCAACCGGATGCCGCTGTTCAGGCCGAAGCGATTCCGGCACGAAAAAATATCCCCAGAGCCAATTCGTCAGGCTCAAAACCGCCGCCACCCAAAACGCGAGACGCGGATTGATTTGGCCGAGCAATCCGCCCAGTGCCGGCCCGAATGCGAAGCCGACGCCGAACGCGACGCCGATCATTCCGAAAGCCGCCGCGCGTTTTTCCTTCGACGTAACGTCGGAGATGTAAGCCATCGCCGTCGGAATGCTCGAGGTGGTGATCCCGGAAATAATTCGTCCGATGAAAAGCCACCCGATCGTCGGCGCAAGCGCCATCACTACGTAGTCGAGACCAAGTCCGAGATTCGAAAGCAGAATGATCGGTCGTCGCCCGAAACGGTCGGACAAAACGCCGAGCACCGGCGAAAAGAAAAATTGCATGAGCGCGAAGACGAGCGCGAACCAGCCGTTCCAATTGGCTGCGCCCGTCATGCTGCCGCCCAGAAAATCGAGAATCAATTTCGGCAGCACCGGGATAATCAATCCCATCGCCAGGATGTCGAGCGTGACGGTGACGAAAATAAAAATGACGGCGGCCTTGCGATTTTTCATGAAAAGATCAGTCCGCGTTCACGGGACAAGATCGACATGCAATTATGTGCTCCGCGCGTCCGATTCAAGCCGCGATTTGATGAAAAGTTTTTCGCCCTTACTCCGGCAATGGCGGCTTGGTCTTTCGATGTGTCCGCTTTAGGTCTTTGCTACGCCGCTTTCCCATTAATTTGTGAAATAAATTCTCCTTCGAGGGCACAATGCACTTTTGCCGGTGAGGGTTCCAGAAACGTTCCTCAGAGGTGGCATTCAATTTGGCACCCAGCGCCACGTAGTCGTCATGCCGACCATGAACGATCTTAACGTTGCCTTTCAAGGCAATGCATTTGGGTATTCGCGCGTTCCAAAGGTTCGAGAAAACGTGAACCCTTGATTCAACACGAAGCAATGCCTCCATGAAGGAAACTTGATCGTTGCCTCTGGTCGTCCCCAATTTTACTGCTTCTAATTTGCGTGCGTAGGCCGCTTTCCATTCCTTAAATAGCTGCTCGTTGCAGGCATTTTTTCGGAACGCAATAACGCCCGTGTTATACGGCGTATAAGCGCTAAGGACCTTTCCATTCACCTCCAAAATACCCTGTTCGACCAGTGCGCCCGCGACGGCGACGTCGTAGTGGTTCAACAAATCAAAGATCGCTTCGCAGTTCTCGTAAAAATATGTGTCGCTATCAAGAAAGAGAGTTTTTTCGTAAGGCGAGTCGACGTACATGTGCTCGACCTTATATGCCAGTCCGCTCTTCCAACTGCTAAAATCGCCGCGAGAGCGAATGACAATCTGATCAAAAATATCGCTCGGGGCTTCTTTATCGGTGATCAAAGTAATGTCAGCATTCGGGTCCACCCGGCGCAGACTTTGAGCGGAGACCACCGCTTCGCGCGTGTACGCTTCACTGCCACCCGCGATGTATAAATATCCCTGCTCTTTCATGTCCGCCCGTCAGATCTCATTAGAATTTTAAATCCTACGCCAAGGGGCACGTTTTGAGAAGGAACGGCGGATCGAAGAGGGGCACGGGGCCAGTCTGGACAGCTAATCTCGTGTTGTTACAGTTTTGATCCCGGAAATTTTCGTAGGCAATTAGTTATGTCCGCTACAAAAGCAAAGATGCCCGACAAGCATTTGATCGTGTTCACGACCCATAAGGCGGGGTCGATGCTGCTTCAAACAGTGCTGCGCGACATCTGCGAGAAGAACCACATCGCGCATTATCCCCGGGCCAAAAAATGGCTCGATCGAATCTTTAACGGCGAAGATTTTATTGCTACGCGCAGCGGGTGTTTTGGGCCGCTACGTTTCTTTGTTCCCAGTGCAGCCTTGGAGAGTGCGAACATCACTCTGAATCTGCGCGATCCAAGGGATGTTCTCACATCAATGTTCTTTTCCTATTGCTTCATGCATGCGGGGGAGATTGAGGGAAACACCGGCTACCGCAAAAAAGCGGCGGAGGCTGGAATCGACAAATTCGTTCTGGATATGAGCGACGAGAACTTCACTCGTTATCCGGGCGATTACGGCACAGGTAGCCTATACAGCCGCTATACTGGTAACATTCGCGACAGATACATGACCTATCTTAAAGAGGTCATCGGCAGGCCCAATGCCGTCGTGCTTTCCTATGAGGAAATGGTGCTCGACTTCGGCAGTTGGCTCCGGAAGTTTTTGACTGCTCTTGAATTGACCGACGCGGATGAGACTTATCAATTCGTGGCGAAGCGCCACGCCGAAAGCGTAAAACCGGAAGGCGAAGACATCTGGTCGCACAAGCGGAAGGTGACACCGGGCGACTATAAGGAAAAGCTTAAGCCTGAAACCGTATCGGAGTTGAATCTAAGATTCAGCGAAGTGTTGGATGTCCTGGGCTATTCCGATCCGCGATACGAAACGAAGAAAATACCTGAGCCGAAATTGCCGGTCGGATGAAATCGCGGGGACGATGGCGACAATGAGTCCGCTTTCATTTCGCTCGGCGAAAACTGAAGTGCGCGAAAGCAAGATTCACGGACGTGGCTTGTTCGCCACTGACAAGATCGGCAAGGACGAAGTCGTCGCGGTAAAAGGCGGGCACATTGTCGACCGGACAACTTTGCGCGAAAAAATCACGCCGCTGCTCGGGCCCGTCGAAATTCAGATCGACGATGATTTGTTCATTGCGCCGGTCATGGCAGACGAACGCGAATTGTCGATGTTGTACTCGAATCACTCGTGCGATGCGAACCTCGGCATGCGCGGAGAAATTACTTTCGTGGCCATGCGCGACATTAGCGCCGGCGAAGAACTGACGCACGATTGGTGTACGACTGACGACGACGATTATTCGGTCGCGTGCAAATGTGGCGCGAAAAATTGTCGCAAAACGCTCACCGGGAAAGATTGGCAGCGGCCCGAATTGCAAAAACAATACGCGGGATATTTCTCGGCTTACCTCGCGAAGAAGATCGCGTCGCATGCAAAGTAGATTGTCGATCCTGGTTCTGGGCGGCGCGCTTTTGCTGGTCGCAAATTTTGCGCGTGCGCAATCGACGTTGCTGCGTCCGGCCGCAGTTTTCGATGGAAGCGAAATGCACAACGGCTGGGTCGTCCTCGTGACTGGCGACAAGATCGACAATGTTGGGCCGGCCGAAAAAGTTTCCGCGCCGCCGAACACGCCCACTGTCGATCTTGCCGGCGCAACGCTGATTCCCGGAATGATCGAAGGCCATTCGCACGTGTTCCTGCATCCCTACAACGAAACGAGCTGGAACGATCAAGTGCTGAACGAATCGCTTTCGCTGCGCACCGCGCGCGCGACCGTGCACGTGCAAAAAACTTTGCTCGCCGGTTTCACAACCGCGCGCGATTTGGGAACGGAAGGCGCCGGCTACGCTGATGTCGGACTCAAACAAGCGATCGATCAGGGAATTATTCCCGGTCCGCGCTTGATTGTCGTGACACGCGCCATTGTCGCGAAAGGAAGTTACGGGCCGAAACTTTCAGCCGATGTCGATCTTCCGCAGGGCGCGCAGGAGGCAAGTGGCGTGGATGAAATTGTGCGCGCAGTGCGTGAGCAAATCGGCAAAGGAGCTGACTGGGTGAAAATTTATGTCGACTATCGCTGGGGCAAAGATGAGCCGTCGCGCCCAACGTTTTCGCAGGAAGAAATCAGCGCCGCAGTCCAAGCGGCGCACAGTGCCGCGCGACCCGTTTCAGTTCACGCCACGACCGCCGAAGGAATGCGCCGCGCCGCGCTCGCCGGTGTGGACACGATTGAACACGGAGACGACGGGACGCCGGACGTTTTCAAATTGATGAAACAAAAAAATATCGCGCTCTGTCCAACCGTCGCGGCCGGCGATGCGATCTCGCAATATCGCGGTTGGAAAAAAGATGTCGATCCTGCGCCGGAACGAATTTTGAAAAAGCGTGAGAGCATGAAGGCCGCGCGTGAAGCCGGCGTGACGTTTGCGATGGGCGGCGATGTCGGAGTCTTTCCGCACGGTGATAACGTCCGCGAAATGGAATTGCTCGTGCGCGAGTACGGTTTCACGCCACTCGAAGTTTTGCGCCAGGCGACAAGCGGTAACGCCGGCATTTTTCATCTCAACGATCGTGGAAATATTCGCGCCGGACTTTTGGCCGATTTTGTCGCCGTTGAGGGCGATCCGACGCGCGATGTCGCAGCGCTGCGACGGGTGCGGTTCGTCATGAAAGGCGGCACGATCGTTCGCGAGCCTTAGCTGCGGCTGGTCTTGCGGCGCGGTTCGTGATAAGAAGTCAGTGATGCAGCAGGATTTCTTCCCAGCCGATTTCGATCAGCCTCACCCGGAGCGGACGCGCGCGATTCTCAAAGCGCACCCCGAAGTGCGCCAACTTTTCGGCCGCAATCCTTACACCGCGTTGATCCTTTTTTTCGTCTTGTCGATCCAAACATCGATCGCCTTCGCCATGGGCCGACTCGGCATCGGTTATTGGTGGCTCAGTCTGATCATCGCGTTTTGCGTTGGCGCCTTCGCCAATCATTGCATGTACGTCATCATCCACGACGCGACGCACAACCTCATTTTCAAAAACAAAACCTGGAACAAATGGGCCGCGGTTTTTGCCGATCTGCCGAATCTCGTGCCGGGCGCGATTGGCTTTGGCGTTTATCATTTGAAACATCACGCGCACCAGGGCGATTACGAATACGATGCCGACATCGCCAATCGATGGGAAGCGCGCCTCATCGGCAACAAATGGTATCGCAAAGCGATTTGGCTTTTGCTCTTTCCGTTTTTTCAACTGACGCGGCCGCCGCGTTTGAAAGCGATCACGATGTGGAGCCGCTGGAGCGCGGCGAATTTTGCCACGGCCATCGCGTTCGACTCAGCCATCATTTATTTTTTCGGCTGGCCCGGATTTTTGTATCTCGTCTTTTCGTTTTTCCTTTCGATCGGGTTGCATCCGGTCGGCGCGCGATGGATTCAGGAACATTTCACTTACGACGTCGACCAAGAGACCGCGAGCTATTACGGCCCGATCAATATCGTTGCGCTCAACGTTGGCCATCACAACGAACACCACGATTTTCCGTCGATCGCCTGGAACAATTTGCCGAAGTTGCGCGCGATGGCGCCCGAGTTTTACAACAATCTCAAATACCACATGTCGTGGACGCGTTTGTTATTTGAATTTCTTTTCGACGAACGTTACAGCCTTTTTTCGCGCGTTGAACGTGTGAAAGAGGGTCGCGTAAATTACGAGCGCGCTAAACAAGCAGCGTGACGATTCGAGAAGCGATCGAGGCCGATCGCGACGCAGTCTGGAAAATTTTTTGCGAGGTCGTGGCACGCGGCGACACCTACACAATCGAGCCGAAAATTTCGCGCGATGATGCGCTGAAATATTGGTTCGCATCCGGCAATCGCGTCTATGTCGCCGAACAAGATCGACATATTCTGGGAACTTACATATTGCGCGCGAACCAAAGCGGCGGCGGCGCTCATGTCGCCAATGCCGCGTTCATGGTCGCGAGCGATGCGCGTGGTCGCGGTGTCGGTCGCGCCATGGCCGAACATTGTTTAAACGAAGCGCGCGCGCTCGGGTTTCGCGCCATGCAATTCAACTTTGTCGTCTCCACAAACCAAGACGCCATGCATCTTTGGAAAAGTCTCGGGTTCGAAATTGTCGGCACTTTGCCGCGCGCTTTCAAACATCCCGACCGCGGTTATGTCGATGTTTATGTGATGTACCGCGAGCTGTAATTATTTCGACGACGAGGATTCGGCGCTGGCCATTTCGTGCGCGTGCTGCGCCGGCCGAATGCGCGCAAAGACCTCGAACGAGTAACCCAAATCGTCGCCGTAATAACGCTCCAGCCGATCGGGAAAATCGTTGAGCGTGAACTGCGCGCCAAGTCCTATGTCGATCTTGTCGCCGTGCCGCAGATCGCGCACGTAACCGATCGTGTAACCGCTCACCGGAAAAATGCGCGACGCATCAACCGGATCGAGCACAAGCTCATGTCCCGATTTCTCGACGCGTTCCCAACGCGCATAAATCGTGTCGGCGCCCCGCTGAAAATTCGTTTCGAGCAAAAAGGCGTTCGTCTTTTCACCGGCATCATTGTTCCGGCCCCAGACAAAGCTGTTCGACCAATTTGTGTCGTGACCGAGCGGCAGGTTGTAAATGGCTGACGCGGTCGTGCGATGACGATTCACATTTGGATCGAGCGCTTCGGGGCTTCTGATGTAAGCGTGCGAAACTTGCAGTGCGAGATTTGCCATCGGGTTCCACGAAATACGGCCGCTGTATGAATCGAAGCGCGGCCGATCGAAATCGTAACGCTCTTCGTCAGGTTCGCGGCCGGTGAAAACGCTGCCTTCGGCTTTCAGATTGCGCCATTGCAATCCCGCGGTCGCGACACCGAAGGTGACATGCGTCGAATCTTCCCAGTGATGACCGAGCGGCGCGTCCGGATTATCCATCGCGCTCAGCCGATGCATGAAAGTCGGCGGACCGAGCGCCGGTTCGCCCGGATAACCGAAGTAGATGTAGCTGCTAAGATCGACATTAATTTTTTGCGAATAGCTCACCGACAATTCGTCGAAGAGATCGTGCGGATGCTGTCGATCGTGCAGCGCTTTGTCATGCCACGTTTCACCAGTTTGAAATAAGAGCGGATAACCGCGGCCCTGTTCCGTGAGCGGATCGAGACTCATCATCGCGCGGAAACCGAGCTGCGCGCTGTCACTAAACGGATGCGAATACATCGCCATGAACCAGTTCGGCGCATCGATTCGATCGTCGCCGCGGCGCGTGCTCGCGTTCGTGTAGCGCGGCAAAATTCCGCCATGCAACATGAGCATGTCGTCGCCGAGCATTTTCATGTAACCGTACATCGGCGTGGAATCCGGGACCCACGCCGTCCCGGAACTTTCGCGGCTCATCGGATCGGCAATGTTGACCGACGATTGCATCGACATGTGCATTTGGTGCGACGATGCCGCATCATGCGGCGGCATTTCCATTCCATTCGCGTCATGTTCGCCCGTCATGTCGTGCATTGCGCGCGACGAATGTTCTTCGCTCTTGGATTTTGTTTTTTCCTTCATCGGCACAAGCGTCATTCCGCATTTGGGACATTCGCCCGGATGATCCATCACCACTTCCGGATGCATTACGCAGGTATATTTTTGAGCGGGTGAAGCGGAAGGCGACGCCGAAACGCTCGACGGCTGCATGGTTTGCGCGAAGGCAACACTGGCCGCGCCGACCGTCACCAAGATCGACATTAATAAAATTTTGTTTCTCATTTTGAAATTGGTTGAAGTTGAAAAAAGCAATACGCACGACGCGAACAACCGCGACGCGACGAAACAGAACAACGACTAATCCGCGATTTGCGGACTGCGTTGGTTAGGCAAGCGGGGGCGGAGCGTGCGCGCGCACGCTTCCGATCAATTCAACAAATGAGGTCGTACCCGGTGGACCCGTGTCGAGCGCGACCGCCGTGAAGAAAAATTTTGGCGATGCAAGGACGACGAGCGGCGTGAAAACAAGATCGACATAATCAAGGTTGACTATTTTTTGGGCGAAGGTTTTTGCCGGACTGGGCGCGACCACTCGCAATATTTTGCAGCAGGGCATTTCGCCGCCGTCATTTTGTTTCGCCGGTGTGTGCGGCGAATGCATCGGGCATTGTTCGTCCGCCGCAGCAGACGAAGAGCTCGGCGCCGCGATGGCGGCGAGCGCGCAATGATTCGAAATCGCGATCCAAGACAAGATCGTAATGAGCACGGTCGTCCATTTGGCTGAACTGATCTTCGCTCTCGTCATCACTGTTTCTCCCTTCGCTCGGATTGGAAAAGCTTCAACCGTTTTCCTATCCGGGAATGAGTCTTGTTCTCGTTAGGCCGGCCGCCTACTCTGCGCGCAGCAATGCGCCAAACGATTTCCCTTTTGCTTGCTGCGCTGTTGCTCATCGCCACCGCGAACCGCTCGCCCGCGCCCGTGACCGAGGACAGCACGCCAACGCCCACGCCGAAACCTAAACAAGAATCTACGCCTAGGCCAAAACCGAAAACGCAATCCGCGCCCAAGCCGAAAGCGCCAGCGGGCGCTTCATTTGCTGGAACCTGGGCGGGAAACACGGTCAATAACGCAAGCGACGGCTCGAGCGGCTCAGCCAGCTATGTGATAAAAATCTCGAACGACGAGAAGGCGGTATTGATCACCATGGGCGAGGCTGGAAAAACTGTGAGCGGGCCGCCGACGCCAACTACCTGCACGCGATTTGGCGACGCGTTGACCTGGAGCTTTTCAGCTTCCGACGGCACAACGACCTACACAATGAAACTGAACTCAAATGGAACGGCCAGTTTTCTTCGTGAAGGGCGATACATCGGCGGGGATTTGGATGGCATTACTTACAGTCACGCCGGCACGTTCACGAAAAACGGCGCGGCAGCTCCGATTGATTCCGCCACCGCTGCGAGCACAGAAGTTGTCCCGCAACCGACGCCTAAAACGGGAAAGGGTGGGCTGCCGGTCGCCGCGCCAGTGCCGAATAAACCAGGCTACGTTTACAATCCGTTCGATCCGAATTCGAAAATATTGCTCAATGTGAACGGCAAGGCTTCAGGCAGCAAAGTGAAGGATCCGTTCTCCGGAAAATTGTTTATCGTTCCGTAGGAAGATGTCGATCTTAGCGACCGGCTAGTAACGGTAGTGCTCGGACTTGTACGGGCCTTCAACCGGAACGCCGAGGTAGTCGGCTTGCTCTTTTGAAAGCTTCGTCAGTTTCACGCCGATCTTTTCCAAGTGCAGGCGCGCGACCTCTTCGTCGAGCTTCTTCGATAAGACATAAACGCCGGGCTTATAAGTCTCGCGATTTTTCCAGAGATCGAGCTGCGCGAGCACTTGATTCGAAAATGAATTCGACATGACAAAGCTCGGATGGCCGGTGGCGCAACCGAGATTCACCAGTCGACCTTCGGCGAGCAGGAAAATTTCGTGGCCGTCGGGAAAACTGTATTTGTCGACCTGCGGTTTGATGTTGGTGCGCTTCACACCTTTCGCTTCGTTCAAACGATCGACCTGAATCTCGTTATCGAAATGGCCGATGTTCGCGACGATGGCCTGGTCTTTCATTTTCTCCATGTGCGCGAAGGTGATGATGTCGACGTTGCCCGTCGTACTAATATAGATGTCGCCGCGGCCGAGCGTGTCTTCGATGGTCGTGACTTCGTAGCCTTCCATCGCGGCTTGGAGCGCATTGATCGGATCGATCTCGGTAATGACGACGCGCGCGCCCTGCCCGCGCAGTGATTGCGCACAACCTTTGCCGACATCGCCGTAACCGCACACGACCGCGACTTTGCCCGCGATCATGACGTCGAGCGCGCGATTGAGTCCGTCGACGAGCGAATGGCGGCAGCCGTAGAGATTGTCGAACTTCGATTTCGTCACGCTGTCGTTCACGTTGATGGCGGGAACGAGCAGCTTGTTTTCCTGGTGCATCTTGTAGAGGCGATGCACGCCGGTGGTCGTCTCTTCCGAAACGCCGCGCCAATCTTTCACCATCTCGTGCCAGCGATACGGATTCTCGCGCTGCACTTCGAGCAGGAGATCTTTGATCACTTGCTCTTCTTTGTTCGCGGATTTCGATTTTGCCCAATCGCTGCCTTCTTCCAACTCGTAACCTTTGTGGATTAGCAACGTCGCGTCGCCGCCATCATCAACGATGAGCTGCGGACCCTTGCCGTCGCCGTGGGAGAGTGCGCGGTAAGTGCACCACCAATATTCTTCGAGTGACTCCCCTTTCCACGCGAACACCGGCACGCCGGATTTCGCGATCGCCGCCGCGGCGTGGTCTTGCGTCGAAAAAATATTGCAGGAAGCCCAGCGCACACTCGCGCCAAGATCGACAAGAGTTTCGATCAAAACCGCTGTCTGAATGGTCATGTGCAGCGAACCGGTCACGCGCACACCCGCGAGCGGTTTGCCCGGCGCATATTTTTCCCGGATCGACATCAACCCCGGCATCTCCTTTTCCGCGATTGAAATTTCTTTGCGGCCAAAGTCCGCCAATGAAATGTCGGCGACTTTGTAATCCTGTTTGGTGTCGGTCTTGGTGCTAATCATAAATTATTTCGCGGCCACTTTAAGCGCGTCCGCCTTGTTCGTTTTTTCCCACGTGATCGCATCGAGATCATCGACGCGGCCGAAGTGACCGTAGTTGGTTGTCTTGCGATAAATCGGCCGGAGCAGATCGAGCTGCTTGACTATTTCGGCCGGTTTGAAATTGAAAACTTCACAGACGGCGCGCTCGAGTTTTTCGTCATCGACCTTGCCGGTGCCGAAAGTGTCGACGCTCACACTGACCGGCTCGGGATGGCCGATGGCATAGGCAAACTGCACTTCGCAACGATCAGCCAGGCCAGAGGCGACCACGTTTTTCGCCACCCAGCGACCCATGTAAGCTGCGCTGCGATCAACTTTGCTCGGATCCTTTCCGGAAAACGCGCCGCCGCCGTGACGCCCCATCCCGCCGTAAGAATCGACAATAATTTTGCGTCCGGTGATCCCGGCGTCGCCTTCCGGTCCGCCGACGACGAAACGTCCGGTGGGATTAATCAGATACGCCGTCTTCTCATCGAGCCATTCAGCCGGCATGACTTTTTTGATCAGCAATTCGGTGAGCGTTTCGCGAATTTCTTTTTGCTTCACGTCGGCGGCGTGTTGCGTTGACACGACCACCGCCGTCGCGCGCACCGGTTTGTGTCCATCGTATTCGATCGACACCTGTGTCTTCGCGTCGGGGCGCAGCCACGGAATTTCGCCGGACTTGCGCAAGCGTGTTAGCTCGCGGCCGAGTTTGTGCGCGAACGAAATTGGCGCCGGCATGAGCTCCGGAGTTTCGTTACACGCAAAACCGAACATGAGCCCTTGGTCGCCCGCGCCTTGCTCGGCGGTGGCTTTTCCTTCAGCGGCGGCTTGATCGACGCCCTGCTTGATGTCGCGCGATTGCTCGGTGATCTCGCAAATCACGCGGCAGGTGTCGGCGTGAAAAATACAATCGCTGTTCGTGTAGCCAATGCTGCGGACGGCCTCGCGCACTTGATCGACATAATCAAATTTCGAGTTGCTCGTGATCTCGCCAGCCAAGACGACAAGATTGCCTTTGGCCAAAGTTTCGCAGGCGACGCGGCTAAGCGGGTCCTGCGCGAGACAAGCGTCGAGGATGTAATCGCTGATCGTGTCGCAAACTTTGTCGGGATGCCCTTCGGTGACCGATTCGGAGGAAAAAATATAGCGGTGCGACATGAGAAGAAAATTAGGAAGTAGAAATTCTAAAGTAGAAACCCGAAATCGGAAACATGTCGATCAACATATTGACCGATCATGATACGTGGATATATCGTTATAGGAAGCGATGGCGTCAACCATAAATTTTCTCCGATTGTTGGCCGATCCAACGCGATTGCGCCTGCTCTTATTGCTTGAAGAAGCGGAGCTCTCTGTCGCCGAGCTGCAAGAGATTCTCGGCATGGGTCAGTCGCGTATTTCCAGCCATCTCGCGCAATTGAAGCGGGCCGGCGCAGTGGCAGATCGGCGGGCCGGGAAAAATGTTTATTATGGCGCGAGTAGAAACGGCCAGGATTCCCGCCGCACGCGCGTGGCGGAGCTGACAAAAATTCTGGCGCGTGAGTTATCGGAAACGTCGCGCGACCGGACGGCGCTCAAACTGGTATTGCGCAAACGCCAGGACAAGACGCGCGAATACTTCGACGAGCTGGCCGGGAAATTTGGGCGCAGCCATTGCCCGGGTCGTTCCTGGCAGGCGCTGGCCCACGCGCTGATTCCGATGTTGCCGCCACAGACGATTGTCGATCTTGGCGCCGGCGAAGGAACGCTCTCGCAACTTCTCGCCAAGACCGCGCGCAAAGTGATCGCGATTGATAATTCGCCGAAGATGGTGGCGTTCGGATCTCAGCTCGCCAAAAAACATCGCACCAAGAATCTCGAGTTCCGCCTCGGCGACATGGAAAATCCACCGGTCGCAAAAAATAGTGTCGATCTTGTCGTTTTAAGTCAGGCCCTGCATCACGCGCTGCATCCACAACGGGTCATTTCGGCGGCGCGCGGAATTCTGAAACGCGGCGGGCGCATTCTTATTCTCGATCTTCTGAGTCATCGTTTCGAAAAAGCGCGCGAACTTTACGCCGACCACTGGCTCGGCTTTAGCGAAGTGGAGTTGCACGAATTTCTGGAAGGCGCGGGATTCAAACGGATCGAAGTGAGCGTGGTGTCGCGCGAAAAACAGAGCCCGCATTTTCAAACCGTCTTCGCCACCGGCGTAAAATAAGCGGCCGCGACGAGGCCAAGATCGACATGAATTAACTCGTCAGTTGCGGAATTTTTCTGATAGAAAAAGAGTTTCGGCCGTGGCGAAAAAGCCGTGAATCCAAAAAATTTCCTCGCCGAGCTTCAGCGGCGGAATGTTTACAAGGTGGCGGTGGCTTACGGCATAGTGAGCTGGCTGCTCGTCCAGATTGCCACGCAGGTATTTCCCTTTTTCGATATTCCGAACTGGGTCGTGCGGATGGTTGTAATTTTGCTGCTGCTAGGTTTCCCGATCGCGATGGTGCTGGCGTGGATTTACGAATTGACGCCGGAAGGAATCAAACGGACGGAGGATGTCGAGCCGCGCGAATCAATTGCGCGCAGTACCGGCCGTAAACTCAACTTCACCATTATCGCTGTCTTGCTGGCGGTGATTGCGGTGTTGGCGCTTCAGCATTATGGGTCGCGGGCAATTCCGCTCGAAGCGCAAACGGCGAAAAGCATCGCGGTGTTGCCATTTGAAAACTTAAGCGCAGATCCTGAGAACGCCTTCCTGGCCGACGGTCTGCAGGATGAAATTCTGCTGAATCTATCGAAAGTCGCCGACCTGAAAGTCATCAGCCGCACGAGTGTGATGCAGTACAAGGCCGGGGCGCAGCGCAGCCTGCAGGAAATTGCAAAGCAACTTGGCGTTTCCTACGTTCTGGAAGGGAGCGTCGAGCGAGCGGTGGACCGTTTGCGCTTGCGCGCACAATTGATTGATGCGCGCACCGATAATCACATCTGGGCAGAGCAATACGATCGCGGTGTGGCCGACGTATTTGCGATCCAAACCGACATCGCCCAGCGCATCGTGGATCAGTTGCAGGCGAAAATCTCGCCGAGTGAAAAAGCAGCGATCGAGAAGGTGCCGACAAGCGATTTGCTTGCGTACGATAAATATTTGCGGGCCGAGGAGCTCTTCGCCGACACAAGCGATCCGGTGCATGCGCGGGAAAAACTTCCACAGGCCGCACAATTGCTCGATGAAGCGGTAAGCCGTGATCCAAAGTTT
Source organism: Verrucomicrobiota bacterium (assembly GCA_041167045.1). Taxonomy (GTDB): domain Bacteria; phylum Verrucomicrobiota; class Verrucomicrobiia; order Chthoniobacterales; family UBA10450; genus CATPCN01. Next base: position 229,933 of record JBEEGW010000009.1, on the reverse strand, counting down.
GTGCGGGCGTGGTGTCTGCTTTCGCGTGTCCACGCAGCGAGTTATTTCCGCGGGCACGATCATACTCCAGAACGGCTGCGCCTGGCCGAAGCTGCGGTGCAAACTGCGGCGCGGCTTCAACCTGATGCCGGTGAGGCACACCTGGCCCTCGCGATTTACTGGTACAACGGCTTCCGCGATTACGAAAAAGCACACAATGAACTGGCCATCGCCCGTCGGACTTTGCCGAACAATGCGGACGTTTTTACCTACAGCGGCTTCGTTGATCGGCGGGAAGGCCGCTGGGAAGATGCGACGCGTAATCTGGAGCGCGCGCTAGAGCTCGACCCGCGGAATTTTTTTACAATCCAGCAACTCGCGCTCACCTATCTCCCGCAGCGCCGCTACGGCGAGGCCGCGCAGACCTACAGTCGCGCGCTCACGATTGTGCCGAACGATCCAAACACGCTCATCCTGCGGGCGCTCGTCGCGGTGGATGAACGGGCGGACATTACGGCCTATCAAAAGGAGCTGGGCAATCTCTTCGCGCATGACCCGAGTCTAGGGCCGGATATCGACATTCCGCTCTATTCCTTGTGCGAGCGCACGCAGACTGCGGCGGAACGAACGTTGCGAAACTACCCGGCTGAAGGCGAGGTCAACAACGGGGTGAGATACCCGCACGCCTATTGGGAAGGCGTGGTGGCGAAGTGGCGCGGCGATGAGCAAGCCGCGCGTAACGCATTCACCGAAGCGCGCAAACAAGTTGCCCCATTGGTTGAAAAGCAGCCGGATTTCGCGAACGCGCTGAGCTTGCTCGGCATGATCGACGCGGGGCTCGGCCGGACCGAAGAGGCGCTGCGCGAAGGAGAACGCAGCTGCAAACTTCTGCCAGTGTCGAAGGACGCGGTCGACGGAATGTCTCTCGCGATCAATCTCGCGCAGATTTACACCTGGAGCGGCCGCAAAGACCTTGCGATCCAACAAATTGCCGCCGTCGAGCGAATGCCGAACACACTTAGCTACGGTCTGCTCAAACTGCACCCTTACTGGGACAGTTTACGCGGTGACCCGCAGTTCGAAGCAATTGTCGCTTCGCTTAAGCCGCGATAATTTAGCGGCCGCGCGCCGACGCCTGCGACGTAAAGAACAGACTCGCGGACCCCGTCGATCTTGAGGTCGCGTTCGATCAGCGTGTCGCGCAGCGCCGCCGTGCAAAAAGGCGCGAGTCCAAGCCACGTCGCGACCAAACAAAACGTCTGGCACAGATGTCCAGTCTCCAGCAGCACCACGCGATAGGCCCGCGGATCCGAATACTTCCACATCGTGCGCGGGAACACCGCCGTCATGATGAATAAAGCGGCGGCTTTTTTGACAAAATGTTGTCCGGCGCAATAGCGCAATGCCTGCTCCGAATCAGCGCCCGTCGCAATGGTCTCCAGCTCGTGACGAACAGGTTGATAATGATACAAACCTGGCGCTAGACCTCCGACTCGCAGCGCCAACAAATAAACTTCGCCCGGGTGGCGCGCGCCACCGGACGGACTCGTTTTCAAAAACGATCGGCCAAAGAGCGGCGAATCGCTGTAGCTGGTCACTCCCCAGACCAACGCGAGCAACTCGGAGATGTTTTCAAGGCTGACGCTCTCCTTTGCGAATCGCCAATGCGTTCTTCGCGCGGTCAACACGCGGACGAACTCCGTCTCGGTCAATCGACGCGGATTCAGCGCGATCTTTCCGCGGCTCGCAACTTTCACCACATTCGCCGGCTTCGGTTTTTTCGAGACGAATTTTCTGCGTCGCGAGATGCTCCAACCGCTGCGATCTACGTACGGCGCGTCCTTTGTCGCGAAATGGAAACTAGCGGCGGGGAACCATGCCGACCACTCGTGTGCAATCCGAACGTCCTGCGCGGTTGCTGCGGATCCTTGCCTGAGCAAGAGCCCAAATCCGATGAGCTCTTGCACCGCGGACCGGATGCTCGGCGCCGTGTACTCTTTGAAATGAGCGACCGCCTCGTCGCGAGTGCGCCACCGGCCAAAAAAATCGAGCAGCTCACAAACCAGCGGGGCCGCTTCGATCGTCTCGTGCGTCGCGAAATTGTGAAAGCAAAGGCGCGCGTGCTCCCAGTAGACAAAAAGCGTTTGCGCACGCCGCAGTCTGCTCTTCGCGGCGCGTGCAATCGACGCGGTGGATCGCCCCAGCGATTTACCGTTTGTGCGGGTCGCCGTGTTTACCGCGGCCTTTTTTCCTGGCGCCGGTTTTCGCAGTTTTCTTGGCTTTACCCTTGCCAGACGATCCCGATTTTTTTCGCGAACTTTTTTTCTGTGGCATGAAGTCCGACCATAGCAAGTAGCCCAGGTAAGTCAACGCAGCGGGCGTGTGATCAGTTGCGTGCTCTGTTCAACGTACCGGTGTTTCGCACTGTCTGATGTCGTGACTGATGGCTCGCGTTTGTTGCTGGGGCCATTAAACTTTCAACATGAGCGGCTTCTTCGAGGAAGTGAAACGGCGAAAAGTTTATCGCGTCGCCGCGGCCTACATCATCGCGGCCGGTTTTATTATCCAAATTGGGTCCGCTGTGTTTCCGGCGTGGGAATTGCCGAACTGGACCTTTCGTTTGGTGGTCGTGCTGCTGCTGATCGGTTTCCCGATTGCTTTGATTTTGGCGTGGGCATTCGACGTGACTCCGCAAGGAATCAAAACGACGCCGAGCATCGCGGCGCCCGGAAGTCATCGCCGCCGCAATGTCATTATGCTCATCGCGACCGGGCTCGTCATCTCGGCGGCGGCCGGATTTTTTCTGCTGCCGCGCGCTTCCGCCCGCAAGATCGACAAGTCGATCGCGGTGCTGCCTTTTGAAAATCTGAGCAACGACCAGGAGAACGCGTTCTTCGCCGACGGCATTCAGGACGACATCCTGACGAATCTTTCCAAGATCGGCGATCTCAAAGTTATCTCGCGCACGTCGGTCATGCAATATCGCGGCAAAACGAATAATCTGCGCGAAATCGGCAAAGCGCTCGGCGTCTCCGCGATTTTAGAGGGCAGCGTGCGGCGCTCGGCGAACCGGATCCGCGTCAACGTGCAACTGATCGATGCGACGAACGACGAACACATTTGGGCGAATGATTACGATCGCGATCTGACCGACGTCTTCATGATCCAAAGCGATCTCGCGCAAAAAATCGCGAACGAACTGCAGGCCAAGCTTTCGCCCACCGAGAAAGCGCAGATGACGCGCAAGCCCACCGAGAATGGCGAGGCTTACCTCGCTTTCATCCAGGCGACGAATTTATACGCGCCGGAAGATATCGAAAAACTCAAACAGTCCGAGCAACTCTTTCAGCGCGCGATCGATCTCGATCCAAATTTCGCGCTCGCCGCCGCCTGGTTCTCGCACATCGAGAGCTGGATCTTTCATACATTTGATGCAAGTGCGGCGCGCCGCGCCAAGGCCCGCACGCTCGCGGACCAGGCGCTGAAGTTGCAACCCAACTTGCCGGAAGCGCATCTCGCGCTCGGGTATTGTTATTACTACGGCGATCTCGATTACGACCGCGCCCTCGAAGAATTCAAGATTGCGCAAACGGGATTGCCTAACGATCCGGAAGTGCTGTTATCCCTCGGCGCGATTCAGCGGCGGCAGGGAAAATGGGCCGAGTCCACCGCGAACTTTGAGAGAGCGGCCACTGTCAGTCCGAAAGAATCATGGATTTTGCAAAACCTGGGACTCAATTATGCCGCGGTCAGAAATTTTGAAATGGCCAACAAGACATTTGACCGCGGAATCCAACTTTCGCCGACTTCCTTCAGTTTGCGCGGCATGAAAGCGAAGATCGCCATCGACTGGAAAGGCGATCTCAGCGTTGCCAAAGAGATGCTCGCTAAAGTGCCGCCGGGGGTCGATCCGGAAGGCTTGGTCACCGAGGGGCGCGTTGGCATTCTGATATTCGAAAGAAAATTTGCCGAAGCTCTCGATGCTTTGCACCAGCTTAAAGAGGAGACGCTGCATGGTGAAAATGGAGTTCCGAGCCCCAAAGCACTCGAGGAAGGAATTTGCTACTTTTTCCTGAACGACAAACCGAAGGCGCGCGAAGCAATGGAGAGCGCGCGCGTTTTCGTGGAGCAACAAATCCGGGAAAATCCTAACGACGCCGGCCGCCATGCGCAGCTCGGGACAATTTTCGCGGCGCTCGGGCGCAAGGAAGATGCAATTCGCGAAGGAAAACGCGCGACTGAGCTGCTGCCGGAATCCAAAGACGCATTCGACGGGCCCAACATCACCGTCGCGCTCGCGCAAATTTACACGTGGACCAGCGAAACGGAGCAAGCGCTTCAGCTCGTCGAACATTCGCTCACGACTCCGAACGGAATCAGCGCGCCGCTCCTGAAGCTCGACCCGGTCTGGGACCCGTTGCGCAAAGATCCGCGCTTCCAAGCTTTGATCGACAAGTACGGTGCGAAAACTTAGCGCCGCACTTTTTCTTTTCGTTTTCCTCACCGGCGCAGCCCGCGCCGATTGGGAAATTACCAGCGCAACGACTGAAAGTTCCGCCGCTGGCGTCCAACATCGACATGTTGTTTTGCAAAATAACGCGACCGGCGTGGACGCAATTGTCGATCTTGCAATTTTTGATTCGGCGCGCTGCACCGTGCGCGTGATCGACAATGCCGACGGCAATCAATCGCTCGCTGACGTGATGCGCGGCAGTTTTCTCGCCGGCGTGAACGGCGGATTCTTCGACCCGAACTTTGCGCCGATCGGTTTGCGCGTGGTCGATGGAAAGCTGATTTCACCGCTGGTGCATGGGCGTCTTCTTACCGGCGTTCTTGCCGCCTCGTCCCGCGGAATTGAAATTGTGCGACTCGGCGAATTTTCGAAAAAGCGTCCGCTCGATGCGGCGATCGAGTGCGGCCCGTTCCTTGTCGATCTTGGGTCCAAAGTGCGCGGCCTCGACGATACACGCGAGGCGCGTCGCACTTTCGCCGCCGTCGCGCGCGGCAGTCGCGGCGCGATCGGGCTCTGCTCGGAAATTTCGCTCGCGCAGTTCAGCGCGCTGTTGTCGGAAGTTTCGCTGACCGCCGATTTCAAAATTTCACGCGCCATGAATCTCGACGGCGGATCTTCGAGCGCATTTTGGTTCAAACGAAAAGATGGGGAATCCTTTTCGATCCCTGAACAAAAATCGGTGCGCGATTTTGTAGCGATTGTGCCGAAATAGTTCTTATGCGCGCATTCGGCGGATTCAGGTTGGGCGAGGAGTTTTTCTACGGCGAAGTCATCGGCGACGACGTGCACGTGCTCGAGAAGCCGTACTGGATCGACATTGAGCCGACTGGCGAAATCTCGAAGCTGTCCCTGCTCGATGTCGATCTTCCCGTCGCGCCATCGAAGATCATCGCGGTCGGTTTGAATTACGCCGATCACATCGCCGAGATGAAGCGCACGCCGCTCGGCACGCCGCTCATTTGGTTCAAAGCGCCGACTTCACTTCTTCCGCACGGCGGCAAGATCGAGATAGCTTTTCCCGAACACAAAACCGATTTCGAAGTGGAGCTCGCCGTCGTCGTGGGCAAGACCGCGAAAAATGTGAGCGCCGAGCAAGCGCTCGCGCATGTTTTCGGTTACACCATCGGACTCGACATCAGCGATCGCGATTTGCAGCAATCGGAAAAACAATTCAGCCGCTGCAAATCATTCGACACTTACACGCCGGTCGGGCCGTTCGTTTATGTCGATCTTGATGTGGGCGATCTACCGATCACGCTGCGCCAAAATGGCAAGATCAGGCAACAGGCGCGCACCAGCCAAATGATTTATTCGGTGGCCGGGATCGTTTCCTTTGCCAGCCAATCGCTCACACTCCTTCCTGGCGATTTGATTTTGACCGGCACGCCTTCCGGCGTCGGGCCCATTCGCGAGGGTGACAGCCTCGAGGCGAAGATCGACGATTGGTCGCCGCTGCACGTCGGCGTAGTGAATGCGCGCTGATTAAAGAGTGTTGTAAACGTTTGGTGAAAAATAGGTCGCGTTTACATCCCGGCGACCGCGAGAATCCGAATCAATTATGCGCACTTGCGAAAAGTTATGTGTCGCAACCCCATGAAGGTGAAAAAGTTTTGCTGGACTCCCATCAAGTTCCTTTGGGATAAAGAGCAGATGGTCACCCGAATTGGCGGTGCATCTCCAAAATCAACTATGAAAACCTTCTTAACAGCCAGCCTTTGTTCGATCGCGTTTGCGTTGACCTCAATCGCTCAGCAGCCACCGCCTGCGCAACAACCGCCGCCTCCGCCACCGGCGCAAAATCAACCGCCGCCAAACGCCGCGCCGCCGGGAGCGCCGGCTAATCCGGCCGCGCCGGGAAATCAGGTGAATCCGCCGCCCGTCGGTCAGGCGCCCGGTCAACCCGCGCCCGCGCCAGGAACAACCGCCGCACCAGGCGCACCGGTCGCTGGTTCTCCGATGACGACCGCGCCAAGCGGTTCACCCGCGATTAATGCCACGCTCTCTCCCGCAGCCAGTGCCGCGCCGGAAGTGAAAAAAGGCGCCGCCGCAACGGAAAACTTTTTGATCGACAATTTCCGCAAGGGCGGCCCGATCATGTGGCCGATTCTTATCGTGTCGGTCATTGGGTTCACGGTCGTAATCGAGCGAATTTTCTGGTGGGCCGGCCGCTGGATGCGGCGCGATCCCAAACGGATCGAAAAAGTCTTCACCGCGATCGAAGTGGGTGACGTGGCCGAAGCGTCACGCCTTTCGCGCGACTCCCGCGATCCGGTTCTGCGCATGATGTGGAATGGTCTCAATCACCAGCACGCATCGTTACAAGGCGCGCTTCAGGTTGCCGCCGGCATCGAGATCAAGCGCGCCGGCCGTTTCCTCGTCGTGATGGACACGCTCGTTACGCTGGCGCCGTTGCTTGGTTTGTTGGGAACGATCACCGGTCTGATTCGATCGTTCAGCTTCCTCGGTAACGAAGAGCTCGCCGTAACCGCCGTGACCGGCGGTATTGCCGAGGCGCTCATCGCGACGGCTTGCGGTCTCGGCATCGCTATCTTTGCGCTGATTCCGTTTAACTTTTTCACATCACGCGTGTCTAACTTAGAGTTCGAGTTGCAGACGGCTGCCACGAACCTGGAGGTGATGTTGGAAGCGACGGCCAAGGCGAAAAGAGAAGCGGATGTGACCAGCCGGTAAAAACGAATGCCCACAATACGCCGCCCGACCATGTAGCAAAACAATTATGCGATTTACCTCCCCCATCCCGCACAAGAAAGCGCGTATTGAGATCATTCCTTTGATCGACATCATGTTCTTTCTGCTCGCCAGCTTCATGATGGTGAGCTTGAGCCAGGTGCACATGAAAGGTTGGAAGGTGACATTGCCCACCGGCGTCTCGGGAGAAACACAGGCGAAGAAGGATTACATCAGCGTATCGGTCGATAACAGTGGCAACACATACTTCGACAAGAAGCAGGTGACTTACGAGGAGCTCACGACCACGCTGAAAAGAGTGCACGACGAAAATCCGGAAGCGAAGGTTTTCGTCCGCGGCGATCGCGACACCGTCCACGGAAATATTATCCGCGTGCTCGATATTTTGCGATCGGTTGGTTTTTACAAGATCGCTTTCGAAATTAAAAGCGAGGCAGCCAAAGCGATTCCTGTTCCGGGAACATAGATTATGCCAAAGCCGTTGCTCTACACGCCCCCGCCCAGCAAGCTCCTTTGGGTCGCGTTCGGATGCACTGCCCTTATATATGCCGGTGCGGTTGTGGCGGCGATTAAACGGGAAGAGCCGCCGATGGATCTGTCTAATATCCCGACTGCGACTGTCGAAGCGACATTGGACCAGCCAGAAGATCAGCCGACTCCGCCGCCGGAAGATATTCCGCTGCCGCCGCCTCCGCCCGAACCGCAAATCCAGCCTGAGTTTCATGAAGAAGCAACGCCTCCACCGCGGCAGCAAAACCAACAGAAGGCCGCGCCGATCAAGGCTCCCCAAGTTGGACGTCCCAGCACCATGTCGATCGCGAGTGCCAAAGGCATGGCGGTTTACTCACCGAAGCCGGAGTATCCTTATGAAGCGCGCTCGCGTCATATCGTCGGAAGTGGCGTTTGCGTTCTGAGCATCGATGTCGGCAGCGGCAGTGTGACCGACGCGACAATGGCGCAAAGCATCGGCAATCCAATCCTCGACAATGCTACGGTCAGCACATTTCGACGATGGAAGTTCAGACCTGGAGCAGCGGCTCCAAAAGTAAAGGTTCCGATCACCTACACCATGACCGGCGCATCATTCTAGCCCACCATGCACCTCTCTTCACCGCTCCCTAAGAAAAAAGCTCGTATCGAGATCATTCCTTTGATCGACATCATGTTCTTTCTGCTCGCCAGTTTCATGATGGTGAGCTTGAGCCAGACGCATATGAAGGGGATCAAAGTCAATCTGCCGGCCGCGGTCGTGCCTCCGCCAAACCAGCAGAAGGATTTTGTCGCCATCGCGGTTCGGCAGGGCAACTCCATTTATTTCGACGGCCAGTTTGTTCCGGCTGATCAGGTGAAGCAGCGACTTTTCCAACTTCATCAGGCCAATCCCGCCATCAAGGTTTCAATCAGCGCAGAAATGCTCGCTGTGCATGGCGATGTCATCACGGTGCTCGACATGGTGCGCGACGTCGGCATTACCAAAGTCGGCTATCAGATTCGCGCCGCGCCCGCCCAGCATTAGATCGACACGCCGTCGCGCAACGCGGAGATTGCCTTCGCGCGATGGCTGATCTGGTTTTTTACCTCGGCGCCTAATTCGGCGAACGTCTTGTCGAAACCATCCGGCATAAAAATCGGGTCGTAACCAAATCCGTTCGCGCCTCGCGCAAGATCGACAATTTCTCCTTCGACAACTCCTTCGAAAGTCCCGAGCGATCGGCCCGCGCGCGCCAAAGCGATCACGCAACAAAATCGCGCGTTGCGCTTCTCCGTCTCTCTCAGCTCGCGCAAAAGTTTTTCGATGTTTTGCTCATCGCTGGCGTTTTCTCCGGCATAGCGCGCGGAAAAAATCCCCGGCGCCCCGTCAAGCGCCTCCACTTCCAAGCCGGAATCGTCGGCCACGACAAGATCGACATATTGTTTCGAAGCGCCGATCGCTTTCAGAATCGCGTTCTCCGCGAACGTGCTGCCGGTTTCTTCCACCGCGGCGATCTGCGGGAAAGAATTAAGATCGACAATCTTAAAGTGGTCGCCCAGCAACTGCGCGAACTCACCCGTCTTGTGCACATTGCGCGTCGCCAGCAGCAAATCCATTTTCTTTTCCTGTTTTCCTGCTTTCCTGATTCATCATCCGATGAGCAGCGAACGCCGCAAACCTTATCCCTTCGATCAATTCGAGCCGAAGTGGCAGCGCGTCTGGGAAGATCGACAAGTTTTTCACGCGCCGAATCCGGGCGAGAAAAATTTCGATCCAGCGAAACCGAAATTTTACGTGCTCGACATGTTCCCTTATCCGAGCGGCGCGGGTTTACACGTCGGACATCCGGAAGGTTACACGGCGACAGACATCGTCGCGCGCTACAAACGGATGCGCGGATTCAATGTGCTCCATCCGATGGGCTGGGACGCGTTCGGTTTGCCGGCCGAGCAGTACGCAATCAAAACCGGCCAGCACCCGAAGCTGACCACGCGCGAGAACATTGCGAAATTCAAATCGCAGCTGCAAGCGATCGGTTTTTCCTACGATTGGCAGCGCGAGATCAACACAACCGATCCGCGTTATTTTAAATGGACGCAGTGGATTTTTCTCCAGCTCTACAACTCCTGGTTTAATCCGGAAACGAACAAAGCGGAGCCAATCGCGACGTATCGCGGACAAGATCGAGATAGCGCGCGTCTTGCTTACGTCGCCGAAGTTCCGGTGAATTGGTGCCCGGAGCTCGGCACCGTCCTGGCCAACGAAGAAGTCATCGATGGCAAAAGCGAAATCGGTGGGCATCCAGTCGTTAAGCGGCCGATGCGGCAATGGATGTTGCGCATCACAAAATTTGCCGAGCGATTGATTGATGAGCTCGAGGAGCTCGATTGGCCGGAGGGAATCAAATTGCTCCAGCGAAACTGGATCGGAAAAAGCGAAGGCGCGGAAATCGATTTCAAGATCGACAATTATGATGAAACGATCCGCGTTTTTACGACGCGGCCCGATACGCTTTATGGCGCAAATTACATGGTGCTCGCGCCGGAGCATCCGCTCGTCGATCGACTGACCGCGCAAGATCGACAATCAGAAGTCGCGCAATATCGCGCGAAGATCGCATCGAAATCCGATCTCGAGCGCACCGATCTGGCCAAAGAAAAAACGGGCGCGCCCATCGGTGCGTTCGCAATCAATCCGGTGAACAAGGAAAAAATCCCAATCTGGATCGCGGACTACGTTCTCATGGGCTACGGCACGGGCGCGATCATGGGCGTGCCCGGCCATGATGAGCGCGACCTCGAATTCGCGCGCAAATTCAACATGTCGATCTTGCCGGTGGTTCAAGCGCCGGGAAAAACGCCCGAGGAATCGATCGGATTTCTAGACGATGGCATCGCGATCAATTCGCCGATCATCGACGGGTTGCCGACGCCGGAAGCGAAAAAGAAAATCATTGAGTGGCTGGAAGAACACGGACACGGCAAACGCGAAATAAATTACAAATTGCGCGACTGGCTTTTCTCGCGGCAACGTTATTGGGGCGAACCGTTCCCCATCCTTTGGGAGGATGGGAAACATCGCGCACTCGATGAAAAAGAATTGCCGGTCGTTCCGCCCGCGCTCGATGATTTCAAGCCAACCGGCACGGGCGAGCCGCCGCTCGCGAAATCGAAAGATTGGATCCGCTATTCAAAAACGGCGACGCGCGAAACCAATGTCATGCCGCAATGGGCCGGCTCCTGTTGGTATTATTTAAGATTTTGCGATCCGCAGAACAACAAACGTTTCGTTGGCGAAGAGCCGGAGAAATATTGGATGAATGTCGATCTTTACGTCGGCGGGACCGAGCACGCCGTGTTGCATCTGCTTTACGCGCGATTTTGGCAGAAAGTTCTTTTCGATCTCGGTTACGTCTCAACATCGGAGCCGTTTCAGCGGCTTGTAAATCAGGGAATCATTCTCGGCGAAGACGGTCAGAAAATGTCGAAGTCGCGCGGCAATATCGTCAATCCCGACGACGTGATCGCGCAGTACGGCGCGGACGCGTTTCGCCTTTACGAAATGTTCATGGGGCCGCTCGAGCAAATGAAGCCGTGGAGCATGCGCGGCGTGGAAGGCGTGTCGCGATTCCTCGCGCGCGTCTGGCGCTTGATCATGAAGGAAAATCAGGCGGGCGAATGGGAATTGTCGTCCGCTGTGCAAGATGTCGATCTTAGCAAAAATCAACGCAAGATTTTGCATGCGACCATTAAGAAAGTGACCGACGACATTGAGACGCTTTCGTTCAACACGGCCATTTCTCAGATGATGATTTTTGTGAACGCGTTCACGACCGTGGAAGCGATTCCGCTTTCGGCGATGCGCACGTTTCTCATCCTGCTCAATCCATTCGCGCCGCACATTTCCTCGGAGCTGTGGGAAAATTTAAAATCAAAGGGCGACATCACCGCGCAACCCTGGCCGCTTTACGACGAACAAGTTTTGCTCGAAGACGAAGTCGAGATCGTCGTGCAAGTGAACGGCAAACTGCGCGATCGAATGAAGATGTCGATCCTGGCCAGCGACGAGGAGGTCAAAACGGCCGCGCTCGGAAATGCAAAAATTCAGCAGTTCATCGCTGGCAAGACCGTTCGCAAAGTTGTGGTCGTGCCGAAAAAACTTGTGAACATCGTGACCGATTGAGTTTATGTCGATCTTATGTTGAAAGACTTCAAAGAGTTCGCCATCAAGGGAAACGCGGTTGATCTCGCCGTTGGCGTGATTATCGGCGCGGCTTTTGGCTCGATTATCACTTCGCTCGTCAAAGACATCATCATGCCGCCGATCAGTCTGCTTAGCGGCGGCTTGGATTTCTCAAATAAATTCATCGTGCTTCGCGCGGCGAAAGATGGCGCGACCAATTTCACCAGCCCGGCCGACGCGCTCAAAGCCGGAGCGATCACCTGGAACTACGGCAACTTCATCACGCTCTTAATTAATTTTTTGATCGTGGCCTTCTCGATCTTCCTTTTGGTTCGCGCGATCAACAAACTGAAGCGGCACAGCGCGAAAGAGCCGGTGACGAAAGATTGTCCGGCCTGTGCGATGTCGATCCCGATCAAGGCGACACGTTGCCCGCATTGCACAACGGAGTTTTCGCGCGCTTAAGCGGATCCATCCGCAGAATTCGTTGCGGCGAACATAGCCAGATGCGACTTGAATCGCGTTCCGACCAGGTCGTACCGCCGGCCCATGGCGAAAAGGCCGGCATGATCCAACAATTTTTTTGCTGAACGAACGCAGGCAATTTCAAATGCAACCCGGCCCCGTCTGCGATCGAGCCGGCCGGATGATGATGGCCGATGATCTGGATGCGCTCTGATCTTGCGAACGCGCAATGACCGTGATGAAAATAAAAATGCGCGGTTTGCCAGGACTCGGATATGTCGATCCTAGTGCCGAGGTTGCGATCGTGATTGCCGGAGATCAAAACGATCTCGCGATCTTTTTGTAGTCGCCTGACGAGCGCGCAAAGCACTTCCGCTCCGGCGAGATCGTGCACGAGATCGCCGAGCAAAATCAAGTGCGCCGGCTCGTAGTCGCGCAGCAATTCATCGAGCCGTGTCTCGATTGTTTGCATTCCCCAAAGTGGAAAAAGATTCCCGGCGGCGCGCTGACTCAACTCGTAACCGAAATGCAGATCGGCCACCGCCAGCCAGCGTTCGCGCTCGTGAAAGAGCGCCAGCCGGCCGTCAAGCAGCACATTTTTTGCTACGCTCGCCTGATGGTGATGCAGTTCGCGCATGAAAGTTTTCGTTCGGCGCGGCGGAAATTATCGCTTGCTACACCGCGCATCAATGTTAATGAGCGCCTTTCTAGGGAAATGTCGAAAGTTCTCCAATTCTTACTCGTTGCCTTCGTCGCGAGTTTCATCGCAAGTTGTGCGACAAACACCACGGTAACTCCCGCGCGCACCGCGAAGAAATCGAATCACCTGCAAAACGTCCGCACAACCGCCTACACGCGCAGCGAGAAAGGCGGGCACCGCAACGCCGTCGGCATGTATCTCTCGGGCAAAAACGTGATGAGCGCGGCGTCGGATTGGTCGCGCTTTCCATTCGGGACGCGGTTTCGACTCGCCGATACAAAAGAAGAATATGTGATCGACGATTATGGCAGCGCGCTCATCGGCACGGGCACGATTGATTTGTACAAGAAAACGAAACTGGAAGTAAAACGTTGGGGCGTGCGCCGCGTCAATATCGATATTCTGCATTGGGGCTCGGACGTCGAGAGTTTGAAAATTCTCGGGCCGCGCGCCAAGCACAGCAGCGTGCAGCGAATGATTGCTGCTCTGCAAAAAAAAGGCACCGAGCACGCGATCGCTCAGTCTCTGGATTGATTAACGGCGGCGCTCGCCGATTTTGTCGCGCATGAAGATTCTCGTCGTCGGGGGAGCCGGCTACATCGGCAGCATTTGCGCCGAGCTGCTGCTCGATGAAGGCCACGCCGTCTCCGTCTTCGATAATTTGTGCGAAGGCCATCGTTCCGCCGTCGATCAGCGCGCGCAATTTTTCGATGGGGACCTGCAAGATCGACATAAAATTGGATCGACAATCGCGGACTTAAAGCCGGACGCGGTCATGCATTTTGCGGCGAGCGCGCTTGTTTCGGAATCGATGCGCGATCCATCGAAATATTTTCGCAACAACGTCGCCAACGGAATCAATCTGCTCGACGCCATGGTCGCGGCGCACGTGAAGCGTTTCGTCTTTTCATCCACCTGCGCGATTTTCGGCACGCCGGAACGCTCTCCCATCGACGAGACATTGCCGCATCGCCCGATCAATCCGTACGGCGAATCGAAACTGGCGTTCGAGAAAGTTTTGCGCTGGTACGACGAGATCCACCAACTCAAATCAGTTTCGCTACGTTATTTCAACGCCGCGGGCGCGTCGGAAAATTTCGGCGAAGATCATCGCGTCGAAACTCATTTGATTCCGAACGTGCTCAAGGTTGCGCTCGGCCAAAAGCCGCACGTCGAAGTTTACGGAACAGATTATGAGACGCCGGATGGCACGTGCATTCGCGACTACATTCATATTGTCGATCTTGCCCGCGCGCACATTCTCGCGCTCGATGCCCCGAAGAGTGAATTTTATAATCTCGGCACGGGCGGCGGCTCAAGCGTGCGCGAAGTGGTTGACGTCGCGCGTAAAGTCACCGGTCGCAAGATCGACATAATTGAAAAGCCGCGGCGTCCCGGCGATCCACCGCGCCTGATCGCGGCTTCAGAAAAAATAAAACGCGAGCTCGACTGGCAGCCGAAATTCCAATCGCTCGACGCGATCATCGAGGGCGCGTGGAAGTGGCACCAGAAATTTCCGGACGGCTACCGCGATTGAAAATGTGGGAGGGACCTCAGCGTCCCGACATCGCCGCGCTAAGGCGGCTCCCACATTGGGACAAAAAAAGCGCCCGCGGAATTCGCCGCGAGCGCTCTTGAATTTGCTAACTATCCAACGACGCCGTTAGGGCCTCGTAGTAGTCGTCGTCGTTGTCGTCTTTTCGTAGTACGACACCGGCTTTGTCAGCGTGATTTTGCGAACGATCATGCGATCGCCTTCTTTCACGTAGGTGTATTTCACCGGCATGTCGGAGCGCACATATTTCCAGTCCACCGTCTTGCCTTCGGAGTCCACCACAACCGTTTCTTTCGGGCTGTAGTAATACTTCACTGGCTCGGCACTGGCTTCAGTGCGGAACATCATGTAATCCGATCCCGGCGTGTAAGTCGTGATCGTGCCCGAGCCGTTCACTGTCGAAGTGGTGCTCGTGCTCTCACTGACGCCAGCCGCTCCGGCGGTAGTTGTGGTTGTAGTTGCTTCAGTTTGCGCGAAAGCTGTGCTCAATGCGACCGCGCCAGCCGCGCCCGCGGCCAATAGTTTCATTAATCTGTTTTGTTTCATGTTTGTCCTTTGCTTTGGTTAAACGGATGTTCTCCGCCGTGAATCTATCGGACTCCTTCCAGCTGGAATTTATTCAACGGCAGCACCGTTGTTTCGTAATAGGGAGAGCGCTCGGTTGCCTCGGGACATGAAAGAAATGCAAACGCTTCCCGGATTTCGCGATTTTCTGCCCGCCGATTGCGCGACGCGCAACTACATCTTTGCAACCTGGCGCGAAGTCGCGCGGCGCTACGGCTTCGCGGAGTGGGACGGGCCCGTGCTCGAGCCGACCGAGCTTTACAAAAAGAAAAGCGGCAACGAAATCGTCGGCCAGCTTTTTAATTTCATCGATAAAGGCGAGCGCGAAGTTTCGTTGCGGCCCGAGCTGACACCGACGCTCGCACGCGTCGTCGCCACGCATGATCGCGAGTTTCGCAAACCGCTGAAGTGGTTTTCGGTCGGCCAATTTTTTCGCTACGAAAAACAGCAGCGCGGCCGGTTGCGCGAACATTTCCAGCTTAATTGCGACATCATCGGGGAAAGCGATTTTTCGGCGGACGTGGAATTGATCGCGCTTTGCATCGACATCCTGCGCGGATTTGGGCTTACCGAAAAAGATTTCGTCGTCCGGATCAGCGACCGTGAATTTTGGACTGATTTTCTAAAACAACAGAACCTCCCGAGCGAACGATGGGAGGAAGTCTTGCAAACGATCGATAAATCGGAGCGCGAGCCGCGCGACAAGACCGCTGAGAAACTCGGCCAGCTCGCCGATCCCGTTATGTCGATCTTGGAGAAAGGCGGGCGCAGCGACAAACTCGACCGGCTCGTGAACGGACTCGGCGCGCGCGATCTTGCGAAATATGTCGACATCGACGTGCGCATCGTGCGCGGTCTCGCTTATTACACCGGGACGGTTTTCGAAGTGTTCGATCGCGCGGGAGAGTTGCGCGCGATTGCCGGCGGAGGTCGCTATGACAATTTGATCGCGCAATTAAGCGATGGCGCTGTCACGATGCCAGCCCTTGGTTTCGCCATGGGCGACGTTGTGCTGCGCGGTTTGATCGAAAGCCTCACGTCGACCGCCTTAAAAATGGGGGAAAGCATCCGGGGCGAACAAAAGATCCAGATCTACGTTGTCATCGCGAAGGAAGAACGTCGCGGCGATGCGCTCGCGCAAATTCAGGCGCTTCGCGAACGCGGTTATCATGTCGATTACCCGCTCGTTGCCGCCAAGGTCGGCAAGCAATTTCAAACCGCCGAAGATTTGGGGGCGACGATGGCGCTTCTTTACGGCGATGAATGGCCGAACGTGAAATTGAAAACGCTCGCCACGCGCGAAGAAAAACTGATTGATCACGCGTCGTTACTCGACAGCGTACGCGAATTGATTCCCGCTTGAGCATGTATCGCACGCACGACTGCAATTCGCTTCGCAAGATCGACATCGGCAAGCAGGTCACGCTCGCCGGTTGGGTGCACGTGTCGCGCGATCACGGCGGCGTCATCTTTATTGATCTGCGCGATCGCGAAGGACTGACGCAAGTTGTGTTTCGCCCCGAAGAAAATGCCGAGGTCGCAAAACAGGCGCATACGTTGCGCAGCGAAGACGTGATTCAAGTCACGGGTCCAGTTGCAGCGCGCGTGGCCGGCACAGAAAATCCAAAGCTGCCCACTGGCGATATCGAAGTCGTTCCGCACGAGCTGCGCGTTTTGAATCGCGCGGATGATCTGCCGTTTCCGCTCGACATCGAAATCAGCAACGAAGATCTGCGATTAACGTATCGCTACTTCGATCTGCGCCGGCCGCGCTTCGCAAAAAATTTGCGGACACGTCACGTCGTCACAAAAGCGACGCGCGATTATCTCGATTCACAAGGTTATCTCGAAATTGAAACGCCGATTTTGTCGAAGAGCACGCCGGAGGGCGCGCGCGATTTTTTGGTGCCGAGCCGATTGATGCCCGGAAAATTTTACGCGCTGCCGCAAGCGCCGCAGCAATACAAACAGCTCCTCATGGTCGCGGGCGTCGAAAAATATTTTCAGATCGCGAAATGTTTTCGCGACGAAGATTTGCGCGCCGATCGACAACCGGAATTCACGCAGATCGACATCGAAGCCTCGTTCGTCGAACCGAACGACATTCATGCACTGACCGAGGGAATGCTCGCTGCGATATTTAAAGCGGCGCGCAAGATCGACATAAAAATTCCATTCGATCGGCTGACCTATCGCGAAGCCGTTGGTCGATTTGGCAGTGACAAGCCGGACCGCCGCTTCGGAATGGAACTTGTCGACCTTGGCGACGATTTTCGCGCGAGCAGCTTCAAAGTTTTCCGCGGCGCGCTCGATTCGGGTGGTGTTGTTAAAGCAATCAACGCGAAAAAATTTGCATCGCTCACCATCGGTCAAAGCGACGAGTTGACCGAAATCGCAAAGGTTTTCGGCGCGAAGGGTCTCGCCTTCATCAAGATCGAGAACGGCGAATGGAAGTCGCCCATCGTGAAATTTTTCAGCGACGCTGAGAAAGCGGCGCTGCAATCAAAATTGAAAAGCGAGGAAGGCGATCTGATTTTATTCGCGGCCGATAAATGGGAAATCGCCTGCGAAGTCCTCGGTCGAATTCGATTGCGCATCGCCGAGATGCAAAAGTTGACTGTCGATCTTGAGCGCCTTGATTTTTTGTGGGTGACCGATTTTCCGCTCATGCAATTTAGCGCGGAAGAAAATAAATGGAACGCGGTTCACCATCCGTTCACGCGGCCGAAAGCCGAAGACGTGCCGCTGCTCGATGCGAAAAAATTCGGCGAAGTTCGCGCCGAAGCTTACGACGTTGTTTTGAACGGCGTCGAGATCGGCGGCGGCAGCATTCGAATTCATGAGCCGGAGTTGCAGGAAAAAATGTTCGAAGCGCTCGGCGTCAGCGCGCAAGATCGACAATTAATGTTCGGCCATTTGCTCCGCGCATTTAGGCTCGGCGCGCCGCCACACGGTGGTATCGCGTTCGGTCTCGATCGCCTCGTCATGCTCATCTGCGGCGAAGAAGCGATCCGCGACGTGATGGCCTTCCCGAAAAATAATCGCGGCATGGATTTAATGTCGCAGTCACCCGCCGATGTCGATCCGCGCCAGTTGCGCGACTTGTCGATCAAGCTGGCACGTGATGCGGGCGACTCCGGAAAAGGATCGCCACAAAAAACGTGATGATCGATCCGAAGCAAATCCACCACGGAAATTCCATGGTCGGAAGCCAGCTCGGTTTTCCGTAAGCAATTGTGCCGAACAATCGCGCGATCGTGTTCGGCAGATCGCTGATGACGGTGACGACGACGAAGCCAGTAAGCATGGCGATGATGTTGCCGCGATTGTTGCCGCGGGTTTTCGTAAGCATGCCAGCGAGAAAAATTCCGAGGACCGAACCGTAAGTGTAACCGTAAATCCCGAGCACGATCGGAATGATGCGCACGTTCGGCAGCACGATCACGAAATATGACGTGGCCGATGCGACGATGATCATCAGGATCGAGAAGCCCACCGTCGCCCAGCGGACGGTGCGTAAACTTTGTGCGCCGGTCGCGTTTGGATTGATATAAGGCTCATACCAATCGCGCGTGAAACTTGTGGCGAGCGCGTTAATCGCGGTGCTGAGCGAGCCCATCGCAGTGGCAAAAATTCCGGCGATCAATAAACCGCGCAGACCGATCGGCATTTTAGTAAGAATGAAATGGCAAAAAACTTCCGGCGATTTCGGCAGATTGGGCTCGGGATTGACTTGATAATAAACCCAGAGCAACAAGCCGATGCTCAAAAACGTGAGCGCGATCGGAATATCGGCGAGCCCGGAAAGAATGAGCGAGCGCCGGCTCCGCCGAATGTCGACCGCGGTCAACATGCGTTGCACCATGTCCTGATCGGTGCCGTGCGTGGCCATGGTGATGAATGTCGATCCAATGAGTCCGGCAAAAATCGTGTATTCGATCTCGAACATGCCTTTCCATTTGTCCCAACCGCTTTTCGCCGGATTGAGACCGGTGGTGATGACGTCGGACAAATGAAAACCGCCGTGCAACTCGGCGATTTTGTGCCAGCCGCCGGGGATCGCGCTGTAAAGCAAACCGAGCGCGGTGAGCGCGCTGCCGATCATGATCGAAGCTTGGATGAAGTCGGTCCAAACGACCGCTTTGATTCCACCGATCGTGGTGTAGATCGCGGTCAGAATCACGATCACGACCGTTGCGCCGACGTAAATGAGTAGCGTTTCAGTTTGTCCGGGTCGCGTGCCGCGAATCATTTCGTAAGCGAGCACGAGCGCGATGGCCGCGACGTAAAGCCGCGCGCCCGATGCGAGCACGCGCGTGAACAAGAAAACGGCGGAGGCGGCATTTTTCGACGCGACGCCGAAACGCGCGGTCAGATATTCGTAGATCGAGAAAACTTTGTAATCGTAGTACGGCTTGATGAAAATGTAGCTGACGAGAATGCGCGCCAGGATCGTGCCGAAAGCGAGCTGGATGTAAGTGTAATTGCGCAGCGCAAAACCTTCACCGGGCGTTCCGAAAAAAGTGCCGGCGCTCGTTTCCGCTGCGATGATGGAAGCGAAGACGGCCCACCACGGAATCTGCCGGCCGCCGAGCGCGAAATCGTGCAGATTGTCTTCCTTTCGGCCCATGCGCAGGCCGATGAAGATGATGACAAAAAAATAAAGAAGGAGGACGCAGAGATCGACCGCCAGCTTTGCGTTCATGTCGATCTTAGGTGACAGAATTTTTTCGGAGCGCAACGCCGATTTTATGAAGCCGCAAACTCTTGAACAAATCAGGGCGCCGGATTTCGATTTGGCGATGACGCTGGGTTCCGGGCAGGTTTTTCATTGGGAGAAATGCGGAAGCGGATTTATCGGCGCGATTGATAAGACCGCGGTTTATGTCGAGCAACGCGGCAACATCCTGCGGGTGACGCGCGGAAAGACAGCGTTAGCTCGAAATTATTTCGCGCTGGATCATCCGCTCGCGGAAATATGTCGATCTTTCCCGAATGATCCGACGATGGGGGCGGCGCGGGAATTCTGTCGGGGGCTGCGCATCATTCGCCAGCCAGAGTGGGAATGTCTGGCGACATTTATCTGTTCGTCGATGAAACAAGTCGCGCACATCCGGCAAATTTCGCACGCGTTGCGCGAACGTTTCGGTGAGGAGCAGAAGATCGACATACACGCGGTTTACACTTTCCCCTCGGCGAAACGGCTGGCGAAATGTTCGGAGAAGGATCTGCGCGACTGCGCGCTCGGTTATCGCGCGAAGAACTTGCTGGCGACAGCGCGACTGGTGGCGCGTGGCGATGTCGATCTTGCGAAACTTTCCGCGCTCTCCGATGTCGATCTTCGGACGGCGCTTTGTGCGTTGCCGGGCGTAGGCGCAAAGGTTGCTAACTGTGTGATGCTCTTCGCTTACGAACGATTGCGCGCATTTCCGATCGATGTCTGGATCGAGCGGGCCTTGCGCGAGAAATATTTTTCGCGCGCGCGCAAACTGAACGCAGCGCGACTGCGCACGTTCACCGAAGAATATTTTGGCGAGCACGGCGGTTACGCGCAGCAATATTTGTTTCATCACACGCGAATGACAAAGCCAAAAAGCGGCCGACATTTTGCCAGGAAAAAGTCCTGAAGGATTGAACGATTTTTCGCGCTGGCCGGACTAACGATTGCGCGAAGATTCCATGAGAGAACAAACACGAGACCGACGAAAAATTGCGTGGGCGATTCTGGCCTCCGTCGTCATTCATTTTCTGGTGGCATTCTCGCTGGCGGCATTCGGCAGCGTGTTCACGCCGCCTCCGGCTGAAGAAGAGAAGCCGGCCGAGCTCACATTTGTCGATCTTGCGACACCGCCGCCGCTCGTTCCTAAAAATCCGGCGTTCATGGAAACGGATGAATCGCGAAAATCTGCGCAAGCGCCGCAGGAAAAAACTTTCGAATCGAACGCGAACTCGATCGCGGCGAGCGAGAAGCCGGCGAATGGTGACGCGCCGGTGCCGACGCAGGACGGCAAGCAGCGTCCGCATCTCGACTTGGAGACAAATCAGTTTTCGTTAGCAACCGAAGGAGCAAAGCCGCAACCCTCCGCCGAAGAAAAACCAACGGCGGCGCCATCGTTGCAGCCAAAGATGACACCGACGCCTGTCCCCACGGCGACACCGCCCGACCAGCTTGCGATGTTAAGATCGACACCAACGCCGTTGCCATCGCAAGCGCCATCGGCGACGCCGGAAGAATCGCCGCCGCCCACGCCGAAGGAACAGCTGCCGACTCCGCCGCCGCAGCAACAACCGCCGCAGCCGCCGGCGTCATCCTATCGACGGCAAGAAGTGCAGACGCAGAGTTTGGGACGAATCACAAATCGCGGGCGCTCGGCCGTAAATGCAGTCGGCACGCCGTTGGGCAAATACCAAAAAGGCCTTTACGACGCGATCGGCGCGCGCTGGTATTTTTACACATCGCCGAAACAACAAGGTGATTTGATTAATATCGGGACGGTGCAGATTCAGTTTTGGGTTGACCGGAGTGGCCACGTAAAGAATCTCAAGGTCGTCCAGAACACGTCGAACGAAGCTTTTGCCAATGTCTGTCTGCGCTCAATTCTCGAAATTCAACCGCCGCCCATTCCTCCGGAAATCGGGGACACGCTTCCGTCGGAGGGTTTGTATCAAGAGATTAACTTCACCATGTACGGGAACCAATGATCGCTAGCTTCTTTCTCGCCGCTGCGCCCGAAGCAGCGCAAACGGTCGTGAGCTTTTTCCTCAAGGGCGGGCTTTTCATGTGGCCGCTGCTCGCCTGCTCGATCGTTTCCGTCACGACGATCATTCTGCGCGGGCTCGCTTTGCGCGAAAAACATGTGATGCCGATGTTGATTGAAAGCGAAATTGAAAGGCTCGTGCCGGGCGCAAGTCCGGAACGCTTGCTGCGCGTCGTTAACAACGACAACTCGTCGCTCGCGCGGATTGCGCGCGTGGCGCTGCAACATTTGCGCGCGCCGCGTTCGGAGAATGTCGATGTTGTGCAAACGCGCGCGCGCCACGAAATGGTGCGGCTGGAGAAAGGTCTCATCGTTCTGGAAGTGATCGTGGGCATCGCGCCGTTGCTTGGGTTGATCGGCGCGGTCTCGGGCCTGGTGCATGTTTTCTCGCATCTCGGTTTGAGCTCTGGCGCATCGGACACGCGCCAGATCGCGCTCGGCATCGCGGAAGCGCTCAACGCCACCGTCTTCGGACTTTCCATCGCGGTGCCGACGCTGATCGCGTTCAGCTATTTCTCGAAAAAAGTGGAAGTGATGTCGGTGGAAATGGAAACGCTCGTGGTCGAATTGATCAGCAAATGTTATTACGGCCGCTCCGCGCGCGAGGTGACCCCGACGCCGAAATCTCCGCCACCAATCGCTCCGGCTTCGGCGCCGGCGCCCGTGGCGTGAAAAACGCGGCGCATTTTTTTATCCGATGAATTTCGCGGTTCGAAAACGGCGGGCACCCAACATCATTATCGTCTCGCTCGTCGATATCCTGATCATTCTGCTGATCTTTTTCGTCGTCTCGACCACTTTTAAAAAAGATCAGCCGGAAGTTCAGATCAATCTCCCGGAATCAAAAACTTCGACCAATGCGCCATCTGAACTCGAGCACGCGCTGGTGAGTGTCGATCAAAATGACGAATTGAAACTCGATGGCGTGACACTGGCGGTGGACGAATTAGAAAATGCGGTGCGCAATTTGCCGGCAGCGCGCAAATCGACGCTGGCATTACAGGCGGACAAGAAAGCGTCTTTCGGCATGATCGTTAAAGTGATGGACGCGCTGAAATTGGCCGGCGTGAAAAATTTGCCGGCCTTCACGCGCGAGGGAAAATGAAGTTGTCGATCTTGCAGTACGGCGATCCAATGCTGCGCGCCAAAGGCAAGCGCGTGGACAAGATCGACAATCATATTCGCGCGCTCGCCGCGGATATGCTCGAGGCAATGCACGCGGCCAACGGCATCGGCCTGGCCGCGCAACAAATTGGCGAAGCGATTCAACTCACCGTGCTGGACGTTTCGCAGGTGGAGGACCGTCCGAGCACGATGAAATTGAACGGCCAAGAGGTCGATCCAAAAACGGCGATGCCGCTCGTACTGCTTAATCCGCAAATCGAGCTGAACGGCGAGAAGGAGCGCGGCATCGAGGGCTGTCTCAGCTTCCCGGAAATCACGGCAGAAATCGAACGCTCGATTGCGGTGAAGGCGCAGGCCGAAACCCTGGAGGGCGCGCCGATTGAGATTGAGGCGACCGGATTACTAGCACGCGCGTTGCAACACGAGGTGGATCATCTCAATGGTATTTTGTTTATCGACCGAATGAGCGCCGCGACCAAGGCCGCGCTGGCCAGTCGGCTGAAGCGGCTGCAAAAAGAAAACAAGCGCGCGTAATTTTTTACACGACCGGTGTTACATCGGCTTGTATTTGTACGTGACCGTGATGGTGCGATAAACGTTTGGATCGCGCTGCGCGGAAAAATAAAAAAGCTCGAGCATGGTCGTTTCGCCGATCCACTGATAGCCGACCAGCGTTTGGATGACATCGGTATCGGTGTCGCGCGAACGCGAAACCAATTTCCCCACGCCATATTTCGCGTCGAAGTAACGCCGGACCTCGCCCATGCGCGTGTTGTACCATTCGATGCTGCGCTCGGGATATTCATATTGCAGCTCGACTGTGGTGAGAAAACCCTCCGTGAAAGTGAAGATGGTGCGCTTCAGCCCGGGCTGAACGAGGCCTTCCACGATCCAAATTTCTTTTTTCTCTTTGCGCTCGCGACTAATGATTTTCGCTTTCGCGCCGGTGAGAACCTGTTCGACACGTGAGCCGGCGTCATCCCAGCGAAATCCGAACGGCGGTGAGATTTCGTCCGCGCGCGCCGACAAGATCGACATAAAAAATGCAAGCAAGGCGGCGAAAATCGGACGCATGAGAAATTAATCGATCAAATTGGCGAAATCTTTGAATTTGATGGCGCGTGCTGAGACGCGAACGAGGCAGCAATGTTCTCACGCACAGCGGCGAGGTCAAACGCGCACGATGGAGCCGCGAGGGAGATTTTTCTGACACGCGAAATCGATTTTTCAGTCAAGGTTTTTTTAAATGCGCGGAAAAATAAAATTGCGCTTTTTTCTTGTCGATGTTCGGGCCGGTTTCTACTCTCAAGCCGCGGGCAGGGAGTAAAAACGGTGGGTGTTAGTAATGTGTGAATAAATTTGACGAGATTCGAGGAGCTAGAAAAATCATGAACCTTATCCCACTGATTGATTGGACAAAAACGGGAGCGCACGCAGCGGCGTGGCGCTTGCGACGCCGTGATGCAGTATCCCATTTACCCTCGTATTTTAAGAAAAAAGTCCGTTTTCTCACACGGAACACGCGCCAATTGGACGTCGTGATCATTTTTCTAAAAGCTCTTTCAATTTCGTCGCGTGCCCCTTTTTCCCTCGTGGAAAAGGGTATTTAACGCTGTTAACAAGTCGGTATGGACGAGAAGTGCGCCCAGCTTTGGCAGAAACTGTCTGCCGCGCTCAAACCCCAAGTCAGTGCGGATACTTTCAAGCGGTGGTTTTCGGCCGTCCAGTTAGTCGATGCGACTGAGAAGGCGCTCACCTTCCGCGTTCCGAACAACATCTACCAATTTTGGATCGAGAGTAATCACATGAGCGCATTGCAAGCCGCCATCGTGATGGCTTGCGGCGGAACGCGCAGCGTAAAATTTTCCATTCCGCGCGAAGGCACATTTGAAGTGGATGCGCCGCTTGCGGACAGCGTTTCCGTCGAACCGCCGCCGGTGCTGGGACGCGAAACGCGACCGGCCGGCAACACGCTCGGGTTGAATCCCCGCAACACTTTCGAATCATTCGTGATTGGGCCGAATAACGAGATCGCGCACGCTGCCAGCCTCGCCGTCGCGCAATCGCCGGCGCGCACTTACAATCCGCTTTTTATTTTTGGCGGAGTGGGCCTCGGCAAAACGCATTTGATGCAGGCGATCGGGCAGTATGTCTCCGCGAAAAAGAAAACCACGAAGGTGATGTATCTTTCGAGCGAGCTTTTCATCAACGAATTCATCGACGCGATTCAGCACAATAATCTCGTGAAGTTCCGCAAACGTTATCGGCAGGCCGATCTCCTGTTGATCGATGATATTCAATTTCTCGGCGGCAAAGAGCGCTCGCAGGAAGAATTTTTCCACACCTTCAACACGCTATTCGACGGCCATAAGCAGATCGTGCTCTCAAGCGATCGGCCGGCGTCGGAGATTGCAAATCTGGAACATCGGCTCGTCTCGCGATTTGAATGGGGCCTTACCGCAGAGCTGCAACCACCCGCGGTCGAGACGCGCATGGCGATCTTGCGCAAAAAAGCGCGCACGTTGCAGATCAAGCTAGCCGATGAAGTTTTCGAATTTCTGGCTAACCGCATTCGCACGAATGTGCGCCGGCTCGAAGGCGCGCTCATGCGCGTGGCCTCATTCGCGTCGCTAAGCAGCGGCAAAGAGCTCACGCAGGAAGTGATCGAGCATTTGCTCAAAGATATTTTACAAGAGGAAGCGCGGCAGGCGGTCACGATCGAGCAAATTCAACGCAAAGTTGCCGAGCACTTCGATGTGCGCCTGGCGGATATGACAAGCAAACGGCGCCCGGCCAACATCGCGTTTCCACGCCAGATCGCCATGTATCTCGCGCGCGAATTAACCAAAGCTTCGCTCAACGAAATCGGCGACGCATTTGGTGGACGCGATCACGGCACGGTTCTGCACGCGTGCAAACTGGTGAAAAAACGGATGAAAGAACAGGACAGCATTCGGCAAACAATCTCTTTCATCGACAGTTCGCTCAAGCGGTAAGCGTGCGAGATAACGGTTGCCGAATAAAAACGGAGGCTTTACATCTTAGCTCGTCCTTTTTGTTATGAAATTTAGCGCTACGAAAGAAAAGCTGCTCGAAGGCCTGCAGCAGGTGCAGAACGTCGTCAGCACGCGCACGACGTTGCCGATTCTTTCCAACGTCCTGCTCCAGGCCAGCAACGGCTCGGTGCATCTCACTACCACCGATCTCGACGTCGGCGTGCGCGGAAGTTTCGAGGCGCAGGTGGAAAAAGATGGCGCGACCACTTTGCCGGCACGGCGGCTCTTTACGATCATTCGCGAATTGCCCTCGAGCGAAATTCAGGTCGATGTCGATGGAAAAAACGCGGCTTCCATTCGCAGCGGCCAGAGCTTTTTTAAAATCCTCGGTTTGCCGGAGGAAGAATTCCCGCCGCTGCCGAAGTTCGAGAACGCAAAAGTCGTTACGATGCGCCAGAAAGATTTGCGCGACGGGCTGCGCAGAACTTCCTACGCCATTTCCACAGACGAAACGCGCTACGTCCTTAACGGCGTTCTCTTCAGCCTGAAGGAAAATAAACTTACGCTCGTGGCCACGGACGGACGACGCCTCGCCATGGTCGACATCGAGCTCGAATTTCCGCGTAGCCACGAAGCCGAAATCATCGTGCCGACCAAAGCCGTCACCGAATTGCAGCGCCTTTTGACCGACGACGGCGATGTCAAAGTGAGCGTGGGCAGCGGACAAATCGCCTTCGATCTAAACAATACGTTGCTCGTTTCGAAATTGATCGAAGGCAATTACCCGAACTATCGCCAGGTCATTCCGGGCGAAACAACCGAGCGCGTTACGCTCGAGCGCGAAACGTTCTTGAATTCGCTCCGTCGTGTTTCGCTGCTCGCGAGCGACAAATCGAATTCGATTAAGCTCAGCTTCACCAAGAACAACATCGACATAACCGCGAACACGCCCGAAGTCGGCGAAGCGAAAGAATCGCTAGCAGTCGCCTACAAAGGCCGCGAGTTTTCGATCGCGTTCAATCCGGAGTTTCTGATGGCGCCGCTGCGCAACCTGACCGAGGACGAAGTTTTTCTCGATCTAATCGACGAGATGAGCCCGGGCGTATTGAAAATCCAGACGCCATTCCTTTACGTTCTGATGCCGATGCGCATCAGCTCTTAAGCGAAAGCTTAATAGAGCGCGACCGCGCAAACCAGGATCGCGACGCCGTAGGCGAACGCGAGACCGTGCAGATATCGCCAGCGCGCATTGCTGCTCGCGCTCCAGTTAATCTGGTCGCGCAGCAAGTACGGCATCATCACCCAGAATAATCCGGCGACGATGAGCAAATAGGCGAAGACCGTGACGAGCAGCCGGCTCGCTTCGTAACGAAAAAAAGCGGCATCGAGCAATGGTTCTGCCGCCAGCAAAAGCAAAACGCCGAGAGCGCGCACGGCCAGAAATTCATCGACAAAACGCAGCACCAGGAAAAAACCGATCGGCAGTGCAATCAAAAGCGGTCGCCGAAAACTGGAGAACTCTCCCATTTCCATGGTTGCGAGCAGCCAGAAGCTCCAGATCAAATCGATCGAAAGAAAAACCACCCCGGCGGTACGCGACCGTGGAAGACGCTGCGCAAAAGTTCGGCCCGGCTCCGGCTTGATCAGCGCCGGCAAGCTAACGAGCAAAAGAAAAACGCCCGTGACGATTCCGATCGTGTGCAAAGAGAAATGGTAAATCACAAGCTCGCGACAGAGTTACACGAGCGGCGTGCCATACAAGCTGAAACCGTTGGCGTGTTCGATCTGCACGTCGAAAATTTCGCCCGCCCGTTTCGTTTTGCTTTCGAAGACGACGATCTTGTTCGTGCGCGTGCGGCCCATCAAGCGCGCGGGATTTGTGCGGCTCGGACCTTCGCAAAGAATTTCGACCGTTCGACCAACCAAACGCTCGCCCGCACGCCACGCTGATTGATCGACAACGCGAAGCAACTCTTGATTGCGCTCCTCTTTCACGCGCTCGGGAATTTGGCCGGGCATGGTCGCGGCCGGCGTTTCCTGCCGCGGTGAGTAGCGAAAAATAAATGCATTATCGAATTGCATCCGCTCCACCAGATCGCGCGTTTGCGCAAAATCGCTTTCCTCTTCTCCTGGAAAACCCACTATCACATCGCTCGTGATTGCGATCTCTTTGCGCGCCGAGCGAATCTTGCCGACAAGATCGACATATTTTTCGGCGGTATAAGTGCGATGCATCGCTTTTAAGATCCGGTTCGATCCCGATTGCAACGGCAAGTGCACGTGCTCGGCCAGTTTGGGAAGCTCCGCGATTGCTTGTAAAAGATCGTCGCGAAATCCGATCGGATGCGGTGACGTAAAACGCAATCGCTCCAGTCCATCGATTTCGTGAACGGCTTCGAGCAATTGCACGAACGGACTTTTATTGTCGATCTTGGGAAACTCGTGGCGCCCGTACAAGTTCACGATTTGACCGAGCAACGTGATTTCCTTCACGCCGGACTCCACGAGCGCGCGAACTTCGCGCACGATTTCCTCGATGGAGCGGCTACGTTCCGCGCCGCGCGTCTGCGGCACGATGCAAAACGTGCAATGCATGTTGCAGCCCTGCATGATCGAAACAAACGCGGTCGCTTGACGCGGCGACAAAATTTGTTCGCGAATGGTTCCCTGCGATCCATCTTCTTCGGCTACATCGACAATTGAGAAGCGCGGGTCATCCATCCGGCGCGCACGTTTCTTTTCGAGCAGCTCGTCGACGTAATTCGCGACGCGATGAAACTTTTGCGTCCCGACAACAAGATCGACATGCGGCAAATTTAGCAGCAGCGATTCGCCGCGTGCCTGCGCCATGCAGCCGAGAAATCCGAAAACCACTTCCGAGCGCCTCTTCGCCAGCATGCCGAGCATGCCCATTTTGCCGAGCGCTTTTTGTTCAGCCGTGTCGCGCACGCTGCACGTGTTGAGCAGCACCACGTCGGCCTCCGTTTCATGCGCGACGCGTTCGTAACCGCGCGCCAGCAGCGAATGCGCGACCTGTTCCGAATCGCGCTCGTTCATCTGGCAGCCGTAAGTCTTGATAAAAAATTTCGGCATGAGCGGCAAATGATACACGGCCGGGCGCGATTCCGCTACGATGAGATTATGCGCTTTTCTTTATGTCGATCTTTCGGATTTAATTTTCGCGCATGAACGAAGAAGCGCCAGCCATCGGCATTATCGGCGGAAGCGGTCTCTATCAAATGGAAGGCGTGACCGCGCCCTCCGAGCACAAGATCGACACTCCCTTTGGCGCGCCTTCCGATGCGCTCATCGGAGGACAAATGCATGGCCGCCAGGTTTATTTCCTGCCGCGGCACGGTCGCGGCCACCGCATTTTGCCGCACGAACTGAATCATCGCGCGAACATCTGGGCGCTGCGGTCACTCAATGTGCGCTGGATCATTTGCGTGACTGCTGTCGGCAGCTTGCAGGAAAAATACGCGCCGCGCGATGTGCTTTTGCCTTCACAGTTTTACGACCGCACGAGCTTGCGCGCAGGCCACACTTTTTTCGGAAACGGAATCGCCGCACACATCGGCTTTGCGGAACCGATCTCGGCGAACTTGAGACAGTTGCTCGCCGAATCGGCGCGCGCGCTCGGCGTGACCGTGCACAACGGCGGCACTTACGTGAACATGGACGGCCCGGCGTTTTCCACCCGCGCGGAATCGGAATTGAATCGACGACATGGCTTCGACGTGATCGGCATGACGAATTTGCCCGAAGCGAAGCTGGCGCGCGAAGCCGAGATCGCTCTCGCAACGATGGCGATGATTACCGATTACGATTGTTGGAAGGTGGAAGAAGCGGCCGTCTCGGCCCACGCTGTCTTCGATCATCTCGTCGCAAACGCGGAAACGGCCAAAAAAATCTTGAGCCACGTCCTGCCGCAAATCCCGACCGAGCCAAACTGGCCGGAGCATTCGGCGCTCGATACGGCACTGGTCACGGAGAAAGCGCTTTGGCCGGCTGAAACTGCACGGAAATTGAAGCCCATTCTGGGGCGTTTCATGTAGAAAAAAAGTTCTTGCCTTCCCAGCGCGAAATATAGTAATTATAAAGACCGTCCGGCGAAGTCCGGCCACCGATTACCTAACGGAGTCCAACAAAAATGAAGATTCAAATTGCCGCCAGCCTGCTCTCTCTCGCCCTGCTTCCTGCTTGTTCGACCACCCAAACGACCGCGAGCCACGAAACGCTCGAGCAAAGAATGATGGCGAAGTACGCCAGCGCTGACACACGGACTTTGGGAACGGAGACTGAGCCGGCACCGCCTGCGGAGGGTCCTGAAGATATCCCGGCGGAAGGCCCTCGCGATCCGGACCGCAATCCAGCTTTGGTTCCGACGCCGTTGCTCCGTTACTGGGCATCGTCTCGCACACCGTAAGCGCGAAGCGAGTCTAGTCTGCATTAGCCGCTGGAATTACTCCAGAGGCCCCAGGTCAAGAGCGCGGAGGCGTCACTCCAAACGCCAGCCTTGCTATCTCCGAGCACGACGACAATCACATCGCGGCCAGGCCGCGCGCCGCTGCAAACCAAACAATGGCCCGCCGCTTCGGTGTAGCCGGTCTTCATTCCGTTGCAATACGAGAGGCGCTTCAGGACCTTGTTCGTGTTCTCGAGCTCGCGCGTGCGGCCATTTGCGTAGCGGAAAACGAGCTGCGGCAGACACACGATCGAACGAATGGTTTGATTCGCGTAGGCGGCGCGCGCGATAAAAGACATATCGCGTGCCGAAGAATATTGCCCCGCCATGGGGAGGCCGTTCGGATTGAGAAAATGCGAGTGCGTTGCGCCGACCTCGCGCGCTTTTTGGTTCATCACTTCGGCGAACGCTTCCACGCTGCCGGCGCTGTCGCGCGCCAGGCAACGCGCCACGTCGTTCGGACTCTTCACCAACAAGGCGCGCAACAAATCTATCCGCTGATAAATTTCGCCCGGCTTGATGTTGAGCTTCACTGGCTCGGCCAGCGTGTCCACTTGCTCCACGCGCACTTGTCGATCTAACAATCCGCGCTCGGCCACGATCAACGCGGTCAGTAATTTTTGCGTGCTGCCGACCGCGCGCTGTTGGTCCGCATTTTTTTCGTAAAGCACCTGGCCGGAATGCGCGTCCACCACGATGACCGATTGCGCGCGCGTCGCCGGCACGCCACCGGAAAGCTTTTGCGGCTCGGGCGCGGGCGACTCTTCGTCATTTGTTTCTTTCGCGCGAACATGATGGCGCACATGTTTTTTTGCGCGCGGTGTGCTCAACGGCTCCGGCACGCCCGTTGGCCGAACTACTTCTTCATCCTGCCCGGTCGCGGACAAGATCGACATAACGAGGACGATCAATACCGAGATGGAAGCGCAGCCGCGTTTCATGAGCGGGAAATTAGCGACAGATGTTTGCGACGCGCAAGCGATGCTTCTCGATCTTATTTCTTTGCGCGCTCGATCAATTCGATCTCGTAACCTTCCGGCGCATCCACAAACGCGATCGCGTCGCCACCCTGCGTCCGATGCGGCCCGTCGGAAAGCGGAAACCCTTTCGCCGCTGCTTCGCGCGCGAACTTTTCCATGTCATCCACTTCAAAAGCGAGATGCGTCAGATCGGGCCCGACCACGACCGGCCCGCTTTCGTCGAACTTACACAGCTCGATTTCTTCCTCGCTGCCCGGCGCTTTGAGGAAGACCAATTGCGAACCGCGTCCGGAAGTGTGCCGGCGAACTTCCTCGAGCCCGAGCACATCTCGGTAAAACGAAACCGTTTTTTCCAAATCGTGCACGCGATAGCGCGTGTGCAGGAGTTTTTTGATCATCGCGTATCTTATTGCCCCGATAAGCGATTAAATTCAAACTCATCACGATGAAACTTGTCCTCGCCGCCACCGGCGCCAGCGGAACGATTTATCTGCAACGCTTGCTCGAGCAGATTGATTGTGCTGCGCACGAAGTGCATCTCGTTATGAGCGGACATGCCAAACAGGTCGCCGCGCAGGAAGTCGACGAGCTCAAGATTCCAGCCGGTGTCGCCCAACATCCCGAGAACGATCTCAACGTTCCTTTCGTCAGCGGCTCTGCGCGATTCGACGCGATGGTCATCGTTCCCTGCTCGATGGCTACGCTCGGTCGCATCGCTTCCGGATCGAGCGACAGCGCGCTGCTTCGCGCCGCCGATGTTTTTCTGAAGGAGCGCCGCAAACTCATAATCGTTCCGCGCGAAACGCCGTGGAATTTGATTCACGCGCGTAATGTCGTCACCCTGCTCGAGGCGGGCGCGATCGTGCTTCCGGCGATTCCATCTTTTTACAGCCGGCCAAAATCGATTGTCGATCTTGTCGACACGGTCGTGTGGCGCATTCTCGATCAAATCGGTTTGCCCAGCCCGCGCACTTATCGCTGGCCGGACGACAAACCTAAAACAAATTGAAAATCGAAGGTTGGCGCGCGCGTTGGCTAATCGCGTTTGGATATTATTTGTTGCAACTCTGGGCGCGCACCCTGCGCTACAAGATCGACGATCGCGCTGGCATTCTCGGGAAACCTGTCACCGAAAATTACATCGGCGCGCTTTGGCATAATCGTTTGCTGATCATTCCATTTGTGCTCCGCAAATTTTTTCCGCAACGAGCTGGCGCAGCCCTGATCAGTCCGAGTCGCGATGGGGATTTGCTGACCGATGCGATCGAGCGTTTCGGCTTTGGTGTTGTGCGCGGTTCAAGCTCGCGACTGGGCGCGAGCGCAATCATGCAACTTGCCGATGTGCTTTCTTCGGGTCGCGATGTCGTCATCACGCCGGACGGTCCGCGCGGTCCAGCATACGAAATCGGGCCGGGCATTATTTTTCTCGCGCAAAAGTCGGGCGCGGCCGTTCTACCGATGAACATGGAATATTCCAGCTGCTGGCGATTAAAAAGCTGGGACCGTTTCATCTTGCCGCGGCCGTTTGCAAAGGTTCGCGTCAGGCTCGGTCCGCCGCATCGTGTGCGACCGACCGCGACCGACCAAGAATTCGAAGCGGAACGCCTGCGTTTGCAAGAGACGATGCTTGGATTAGTGGAGCAGCGTTAAAATGCCAAACCTGATTGATGGCCGCGCCATCGCGGAAAAAATTTATGTCGATCTTCGCGCCGAAATTGCGGAATTTAAAAAACGCGGCCTCACGCCCGGCCTTGCCGTGGTTCTAGTCGGCGATAACCCAGCGTCGCGCGCGTATGTCCGCTCGAAGGACAAAATGTGCCGCGATCTCGGGTTGCATTCCGTGAAGCTGGAACTTCCGGCCACGACCACGCAAGCCGAATTGCTCGCGCAGATTGAGAAATTGAATCGCGATCCGGCCATTCACGGCATTCTCGTGCAATCGCCACAGCCCAAACAAATCGACGAAGCCGCCATCGTCCGCGCACTTGATCCGCAAAAAGATGTCGATGGCTTTCATCCGGTAAATGTCGCGAAGCTGACGTCCGGCGATCCGAGCGGCTTCGTGCCATGCACTCCGCTTGGCGTGCAACGGTTGCTCGTCGAGAGCAAGATCGACATAGCCGGCGCACACGTTGTTGTTCTTGGCCGCAGCATGATTGTCGGCAAGCCAGTTGCCCTGCTGCTTATGCAAAAAGGAAAAAACGCTGATGCGACCGTGACCGTTGTGCACTCGCGCAGTCGTAATCTCGCCGATATCACGCGCACTGCCGACATTCTGATCGCAGCAATCGGTCAGCCGAAATTTCTACGCGCGGAGCACGTGCGCGACGGCGTTGTCATTGTCGATGTGGGAATCAATCGCGTGGAAGATGCGAAGAATGTGCGCGGTTATCGGCTCGTCGGCGACGTCGCGTTTGATGAAGTTGCGCCGAAAGCGCGCGCGATCACGCCAGTGCCCGGTGGCGTTGGCCCAATGACGATCGCAATGTTGATGGCGAATACGATCAAGGCGTGCCAGCAACAATCTTCGCGGTGAGAAATCGCAAGAGCGCCGGCTGAATTTTCGCGAGATGCACAAATGCCGACGCGATGCGCGGCGAAAGCACAGCCGCGCGCGCCAGCCGATTGATCCAAAGCCGCCCGCGATACATCGCTGAATGTGCGCGCGCGAACTCGCGCAAAACTTTATGTCGATCTTGTCCGCGAATGATTTTCGCAATCGCATTCGCGGCTAGCTCACCCGAACGCAGCGCGTAATAAATTCCTTCACCCGTGAACGGCTCGACCACTCGCGCCGCGTCTCCAATCAAGAAAA
This sequence comes from Verrucomicrobiota bacterium, assembly GCA_041167045.1. Taxonomy (GTDB): domain Bacteria; phylum Verrucomicrobiota; class Verrucomicrobiia; order Chthoniobacterales; family UBA10450; genus CATPCN01. The sequence continues at coordinate 195,655 of JBEEGW010000009.1, read as the reverse complement.
GATTTTCGTGGATCGGCGAGATCGCACTGCGCGTGAGCGGCGTGATCGTGCGCCATGAATGTTCCGGCGCGATCTCAAATTCTTTCAGCGCCCAATTCTTCAGCGCGTCGATATCGCCCGGTTTCGCAACAAGGCAAAGATTGAGCTCGTGATCGTTTACGGGCGCCTGACCGGAATAACCTTCCGGTAAAAATTGCAGGACAATGCGATTACCGAAATCGCGCGGCAGCGGAATGTGCGATTGCAGCGCGACGCGTTCACGCGCCGAACGCGGCAGCAAACTGCGCAGCCGCGCAACAGTCGAGTTTCTGCCGTCGGCCGCCACCAAGAAACGCGCGCTGAAATTTTCGCCGCGGTCCGTGTCGATCTTCCAAGTCCCAGATGATGGAACCAAAGATATGAGCGTTGATTCTTCGCGCACTTCCGCGCCAAGCTCGCGCGCGCGCTCGAGCAACAAATTGTCGAACAAACTGCGCTTCACCGCGATCTCGCTCTCGTCGCCGCGGACAAGATCGACATGTACCTTCCGGCCATCGATCGCGATAAACTCGACCCGCTCCAAATAGCCGTGTGGAAGTGCTCGCACGCGCTCAAATACTTCGAGACGTCGCAAGACCGGCCAGCACGCCGGGTTCAAACAATCGCCGCAGACTTTTTCGCGTGGAAATTTTTCACGCTCGAGCAAGAGCGTGCGCAAACCGGCGCGCGCACAAAAAGCGGCGCATGTCGATCCAGCCGGCCCAGCGCCGACAATTGCGACGTCGAATTGCTCCATAATTTATGATCGCGCGAGAGAAGCCATTTCACAGCTGCGAGTTCGCGCGTAGATTCTGAAGTTAACATGAGATGGTCGCTTGAGATCGCGCGCATCGCCGGAATTCGGGTGCGCCTTCATATTACATTTCTGCTGCTGATTGCGTGGCTGTTTTCCGGCTACTACCAGCGGGGCGGCTCGGCTTTTGCCGCGAGCCAGGTGCTTTTCATCATTGTGCTCTTCACGTGCGTGGTGCTGCATGAATTTGGTCACGCGCTCGCTGCGCAAGGATTCGGGATTCGCACGTTCGACATCACGTTGCTGCCGATCGGTGGCGTCGCGCGGCTCGAGCGCATGCCGGAAAAACCGATCCAAGAATTGGTCGTCTCGCTGGCTGGGCCCGCGGTGAATGTGGCGATCGCTATCGGCTTGTTCGCGGTCATCGGACTGCGAGGTTCACTCGACCCGACGGAATTGGGCGGCGCGGATTTGCTTTCAAAAATCTTCGCCATCAACATCGGGCTGACGCTTTTTAATTTACTCCCCGCATTTCCAATGGACGGCGGCCGCGTGCTGCGCGCGCTTCTCGGCATGCGCCTGAGTTTCTTGCGCTCGACGCAAATCGCGGCGGCAGTCGGCAAGGTTTTCGCGGTCATGTTCGGATTCGTCGGATATTTTTATTTCGGAAATCCGATGCTGCTTTTCATTGCGATTTTTATTTTCGCGGGCGCGTCACAGGAAGTGGCGTTCGCGAAAATGCGCGCTACTCCTCCCGAAATTCCAGTGGCGACCGTCTATCCACCGCGCTAACAAGATCGACATGTCCGCGGTTTCGCTCAAAACCAAACCTGATCTCGTGAAAAAAGTGCACGAGGTGCCGCACAAGCCGGGCGTTTACCTGATGCGCGATCGATTTAATCGCGTGATTTACGTGGGCAAAGCGCGCGACCTGCGCAAGCGGGTCGGCTCGTACTTCATGCCGTCGAAAATCGCGGTGGCCGATATCAAAACGCGCGCGCTGCTCGATGCGGTTTGGGATTTCGAAACGCACACCGTGCAGAGCGAAGCCGAGTCGATCTTGCTCGAGGGCAAATTGATCAAGGAATATCGGCCGCGTTACAACATCTCGTTTCGCGATGATAAACGCTTCCTCGTCGTCAAGATCGACATGTCGGAAGATTGGCCGCGGTTTCGGCTGGCGCGTTTTAAAAAAGATGATGGCGCGCGCTATTTCGGGCCGTATGCGCACGCCGGCGCGCTGCGTCAGACGCTCAACTTTATGCGAAAAAAATTCGGCGTGCTGACTTTTGGCCGCGGTTCGCCGACGGAGCGCGAACTAAAATCGGCGACCTATCAAGTGCCGACCCGTTTGAGCGAAATCACGGCAGAACAATATCGCGAGCGCGCCGCGCAAGCGTGCGAATTTTTGGAAGGCCATTCGCGCGAAATGATCAACGCGCTCGAGGAAGAAATGCGCAAGGCCGCGGACAAAACCGATTTCGAGAAAGCGGCGGAGCTGCGGAACATGATCGAGGATTTGCGCAGCACGACGAAACCGATGCGGCGCTTCACGCGCGGCAGTTTACCGAGCACCATCGATCCGATCGCCGACGTGCAATCTCTGGCTGACGCGCTGCAACTTCCGCGGCCGCCGTTCGTGATGGAATGTTTCGACATCTCGAACATTTCCACGACGCACGTGGTCGCTTCGATGGTTTGTTTTCGTAACGGCGTGCCGGACAAGGACAACTACCGCCGTTATCGGATCCGCACGGTCGAAGGCCAGGATGATTTCGCGAGCATGGCTGAAGTTGTTAGGCGCAGATATTCGCGCGTGTTACTCGAAGCGCGCGAAGTGGAACCTGACGCCGCTGAATTTTCGCAGGAGAATCCAAGCGAAGCGATTCAGCGATCCCTAGCGCCGCTCGTGCGCTTGCCCGACTTGATCATTGTCGATGGAGGAAAGGGCCAGCTCTCATCCGCGTGCCGCGAGTTGCAGCGGCTGGGTTTGCACGAATTGCCGATCATCGGTTTGGCCAAGGAATTCGAAGAGATTTATCGGCCGGGGCGTGCGCTGCCGTTGCAACTGCCGCCCGATTCGGGCGCGCTGCGTTTACTGCAACGTATTCGCGACGAAGCGCATCGTTTTGCGAATACGTATCATCAGCTCCTCATGAAGAAACGGATCGGCGAAAGTATTCTCGATGATTGTCCGGGTGTGAGTCAGAACCGGAAAAATCTTTTGCTGCGAAAGTTTGGTTCGGTCAATCGCTTGCGAAATGCATCGGTTGAGGAAATTGCTTCGACTGAAGGGATCGGGCCGAAGCTGGCGGAAGAAGTGCACCGCTTTTTGCAACGACATTGAATTCGAAACGCGGCATGACTACGACGCAAAAATTTCTGTCGATCTTGTTTATGTCGATCTTGGGTCCGGGGATCGGTCTCGCACAACAAGCGAGTCCGTCCGCATCGCCGGCATTGGTGGACGAGACGATTGTGCCGACATTTGAAACGCAAAAGCTGGCGCGCACTTACATCCTCGATGTGCCAGCACCACGCGGGCAGATCACCGACCGCAACGGGGCGCCGCTCGCGCAAAACAAACTCAGCTACAATCTCGCGATCACGTTTCCGACGCCGCTCGATTTTTCGGACAAACAGGCGCTCGAATTTGCGCGCGAGAAAATTAAGGCCGCCGAGAAAGTTATCGGGCGGCCGCTAAAAATGTCCGATGAACTGATCTTGCGGCATTATCACAATCGCGGCGCGCTGCCGCTCGAGATCGCGCAAAATTTAACCAAGTCAGAATACGAAGAGTTCAAAGATCGACCGCCTGCCGGCGTCACGTTGCGCCCGATTTATGTGCGGACATATCCAAACGGCAAGATTGCGGGCCAGATCGTCGGCTACAGCGGCAAGACCAGCCGCAATGCCGACGGCATCATCGACAATCACGAAGTGCTTTGGCCGGAAACGGAAGGTCGCGAAGGTCTCGAGCAGACTTTTAACGCCATGCTGACCGGTCAACATGGCGAATACAAATTGACGTTCGACAAGGACGGCAAAAAAACTTCCGAGAAACTGATTACACCGCCCGTGCCGGGTTACAACGTCATCACAACGCTCGATCTTCATTTGCAGGAGCTCGCGGAAAAAACGCTGGAAGCCCGGGCGGAACGCGGCGCGATCGTGATTGTCGATCCAAACACGGGCGACATTCTCGCGCTGGCTTCGTGGCCAACTTACAACCCGAATCTTTTTATCCCGGCGATCTCGACCGAAAAATTCAAAGAGCTGCAGGACGATCCCGATCTTCCGCTGTTGCCGCGCGCGTTTCGTTCGTCCTATCCGCCAGGATCGACATTCAAGGTCGCGGTCGCGCTGGCCGCGCTGGAGAGCGGCGCGATCAATCCGACCGATCGTTACGAGTGCGTGCCTGCGCTCGAAATCGGCAACCTCACATTTCACAATTGGAAAAAAGAAAATCGCGGAGCGCTCAATTTTGTTCAGGCGATGACAGAATCATGCGACACGTGGTTTTATCAGGTCGGCATCAAAACGGGCGCGGAGCCGATCATCGATTGGGCGCAGCGGCTCGGCTTCGGCGCGAAATGCGGTATTCCGTTGCGCGGCGAAGTGGATGGCCGTTTGCCTAACGATCAATACATGAAAGCGACGCACGGCCGCAAATTGCTCAACGGCGACATCGCGAACCTGTCGATCGGCCAGGGCGACACGCAGGTCACGCCGCTGCAAATGGCGCAAGCGATGGCGATCATCGGAAATGGCGGAACTTTTTATCAAACGCGACTCGTGCAGCAGGTGCAGACGGTGAACAACGAAATCGTGACCGCGTATCAAGTACGCGAAAAGAAAACGCTCGAGGTCTCACCGCAAACGCTGGATGAATTGCACACGGCGTTGGTCGATGTCGTGAACGGCGGGAACGGGACGGCGCATCAGGCGAGTCTTGAGACTGTGGAAGTCGCTGGAAAAACGGGGACGGCGCAGTGGGGACCGAAAAACAAGGAGCGCACGGCGGCATGGTTTGCGGGGTTCGTGCCGTCGAATCAGCCCCAGTACGCATTCGCCGCGCTTTACGAAGGCGATGTCGGCAGCAAGGTCCACGGCGGATCTTCGGCCGCGCCGATGATCGGCGATATTCTCAAAGAGATTTACAAGGAGCAGGAAAGCGCGAACGGCCGTGGCCGTCGCCGCGAGACGACACGCGGGCAAACTCCGGTGCGCCGTGCCGAACCGGTTGAAGAGGATCAGTCGGATTAAACCGTCATTCCGAGCGAAGTCGAGGGATCCCGTCGCAAAACCTACAGCTAAAGCCGCGGGATCCCTCGACTTCGCTCGGAATGACAACTACGCCGCCGCCGTTTCTTTCGACTGCTCCATCGTGCCTTTGAACTTCGGCTCTTCCGGTTCGAGACCGAAGTTCTCCGAATAGAGATTGTCGATCTTGTTCATGTCGTCGCTCGTGAGCGCGGGGGTTTCCGGCGCCTTTGCGAATTCGATCAGCTGCTCTTCGTTGTAAATATTCGGCAGCGTCGAAGCAACGCGATCGTCGGCGAGCAACCATTGCAGCGCCGCCTGGCCTAAGGTGCGCTCGGAATTTTCGAGAAAGCGCAACTTGTCGATCTTCTTCACGCCGTTGAGCAGCCAACTGCGTGGCCGATGGCTGCGATGATCGGTCGGCGGGAAAATTGTTTCGGCGGTATATTTGCCTTCGAGCATGCCCGAGGAATGCGTCACGCGAATCAAAAACATTGTGTCTTTGCCCGCTTCCGTAGCCGCGTCCTGCATGGCGCGACCGGGATGTTGCTCGAGCATGTTGTAAATGTGCTGAACGCTCGTGATGTCGCGCTCGCGAATCGCGTTCACGCCTTCATAAAGCCAGCCAATGGCCGGCCCGAGTGCGATGCCGTAGTAACGAATTTTGCCAGCGGCTTTTAATTTCTCGAGAGTTTGCCAAAGCGCGTCGTCGGAAATCTGTTCCATGCGAATGTTGTGCAGCTGCATAAGGTCGACATGATCCGTCTTGAGTCGCTTCAACGCTGCGTCGGTCGCGCGCTCGATCGCTTCTGGCGAAAAATCCTGCGGAATCTCGCGCTGACCGCGCCCGCGCGATTCGCCGTGCGTGACAAAATCGTAACCGACCTTTGTCGCGATCACGATTTCATCGCGCTGTTTCGGAAACGCTTTCGCGATCAGTTCTTCGCTCAAGCCGTTTCCGTAAGTGTCGGCCGCATCGAAAAGCGTGATGCCGAGATCGAACGCCTTGTGCATGAGTGCGATTGCTTCGCCTTCGGTGAAATTGCCCCACCACCCGGTTGAAACCGTCCATAGCCCGAAGCCGACCTCGCTCACTTTCAGATCGGTGTTTTTGTAAGTGCGAAACTTCATTGATTGAAAACTAAACTTTCAAAGCGGAACGTTCAATAATGATCGTCAAGCCCGAGAGGGCGCTTCTCATCGTCGGCCACGGCTCGACGGTGAATCCGGATTCAAGTGTGCCGACGTTGGCGCATGCGGCCGAGATTCGGCGCCGCAAACTTTATGTCGATGTTGCATGCGCGTTTTGGAAAGAAGAACCGAGCCTGCGCGACGCGTTGTCGATGTTCCCCGATGCGCGCGAAGTTTATGTGGTGCCAAATTTCATCAGCGAGGGTTATTTCACGCAGACGGTGATTCCGCGCGAGCTGAAATTGAATGGCCGGACGACGGAGCGCGCAAACGGTCAGCTCTGGAAATATTGCGAACCGGTCGGGAATCATTCGATGATGACGGACCTGCTGTTGCAACGCGCGCACGAAATCGCACCGGCGGTGCCGGAATCGGAAACGAGCCTGCTCATCGTCGCGCACGGCACCGATCTGAATGAGAACAGCGCGGCCGCGGCCAAGCGTGAAGTTGAAAAAATTCGCGCGCTCGGAAAGTACGCGAGCGTGCTCAATGTTTACATGGAAGAAGCGCCGCTGGTGGCAGACTGGCGGAAGTTAACGAGCACGCCAAATGTCGTGGTCGTTCCGTTTTTCATTTCTGACGGACTGCACAGTTACGAAGACATTCCGGAGCTGCTTGGCATCACGACGGGATCCCTCGACTCCGCTCGGGATGACGAAGTTTTCCAGCGCAACCCGTACAAGATCGACAGTCGCGATTTATTCTACGCGCCATCGATCGGCACCGACGCGCGTTTTGCCGATATCATTGTCGAACAAGCGGCGGCCTTTGATCGAATTGCGGAAAGCGCTACCTTCTCTCGATGAAAGGCGCGACGCTCAAATTGTTGCAGGACCTCGGCGCATTTGTTTTGGCTGGCGATTGTTCGACGAAGCGCATGGAGAAGGCGGCCGAAATCATCCGGGCAGAGCGCGATTATCGGTGGGTCGGCATTTACAAAGTCACGAAAAAAGAATTCGCAATCATGGCGGGGACCGGGAACGAACCGGTGGCGTATCCGCGTTTTCCGCTGAGCCAGGGATTATGCGGCGCGGTTTTGGAATCGGGCCGCGCGCTCACGGTGGGCGATGTACGAAAGGACCCGCGTTATCTGCCGACGTTTCACAGCACGCGCTCCGAAATTATCATCCCGATCGTGAACGAGGACAAAAAGATCATCGGAATGCTGGACGCGGAGAGCGAAAAGCCGAATGCATTCAGCGACGAAGATCGGCAATTTCTCGAGCGCGCCGCGTGCGTGTTTGCGCACTGCCTGAATAGCAAGTGAAGTGATCGCGTGATGCGAATTGAGCGAGCGCTCGAAGCTGCGCTACGTGACGGCCGCGGCCGGTTCGGCCAAATCTCGATTCGCAAAAACAACGCGGGCGGTTTTGTCCTCGTTCATCGCGACGACGAAAACGGCGAACGTTTGCAAGATTTCGCCAAACCGGAGAACGCGGCCGAGATTGCGCGATTCGACGACGCCGGAAAATATCGGCCGCTGAAAACCTCGCCGAATTTGCGACGTGGCTGGCGATTGGAAATTGTCGATCTTGCCGCGCTGCGCCTGGCGCTTGATCTTTTTTATCCGGGGCGGCTTGCCGTTCTTGCGGCGTGGCAGGAAAACGACCTGAAGACCACGCCGCTGCGCGAAACCTTAGATCGACAATCAGGAATGTACCGCGTGGCAGCAAAAATTGCCGACGCGCAAATCGATGATGTGGTGGGAAATTTCTGCCGATCGGATGGCGGCTGTTTGCGGACGATCCTGTGGAGGCGCGACACGAGCGGGACAATTCCATCGACGAAGCTGCCGCCGGAAAAATATGAGCCGGCGGCCGATCTGCCGATTCCGTTGCTCTGCCAGGAAGCGTGCAACTTGCTCGTAAACGAATGCCGCAAAGCGGTGAAGGGCGAATGATTCTTCGGGCGCGCACGGTCGTGACGATGGATGGACCGCCGATTGAGAACGGCGCAATCGCGATTGAAGGAAATCAAATCGTCGACGTTGGACGCTTCGACGAAATCAAAACGCGAATTGACGACGAAATTGTCGATCTTGGTGAGCAAGTCGTATTGCCGGGACTGATCAACGCGCATTGTCATCTCGATTACACATGCTTGCGCGGAAAAATCCCGGCGCAAGAATCGTTCACCGACTGGATTCGCGCGATCAATGCGGCGAAGGAAAAGCTTTCGCCTGAAGATTACATCCGTTCAATCGGCGAAGGGTTCGCGGAAGCGAAAAAGTTTGGAACGACGACGATCGCGAATCTGACGGCGTTTCCGGAATTGATCGCGCGGATTGAGGCACCGATTCGGACTTGGTGGTTTGCGGAATTGATCGATGTGCGCGAGCCGCAGCGCGCAAAGGAATATGTCGATCTTGCAGTCGAGCGGTTGAAACCGCTGAAGAATTGGGGGCTCGCCCCGCATGCGCCGTTTACGGCGTCGGCGGAATTATATCGGCGGTGCGAAGAAGTTTCGCAGCGCGAGAACATTTTGCTAACGACGCATCTGGCGGAATCGCGGGAGGAGATGTCGATGTTTCGAGACAGGAACGGAGCGCTCTATGAATTTCTAAAAAGCATGGGGCGGGATATGAGCGATTGCGGCGCGGCCACGCCGATCGCAAGATTCGCAGAAATAGTCAGAGATTCCTCGACTTCGCTCGGAACGACAGATGGATGGATCGTTGCTCATGTAAATGAAGTTGCGGAATCGGATTTCGATTTGTGGGCGGGATCGACAACAAAATTTGACGTGGTGCATTGCCCGCGCAGTCACAATTATTTTGGGCACTCGCCATTCCAGTTTGAAAGACTGCGGGCGCCTGGCTTCAACATTTGTTTGGGCACGGACAGCCTGGCGAGTAATGACGATCTGAGTTTGTTCGCGGAGATGCGCGAGTTTCAGAAGAATTTTCCGAGCGTATCGCCGGAGGACGCCTTGAAAATGATCACCTCGAATCCGGCGGCGGCGCTCGGGAAATCAACCGAGCTTGGTTGCATTCGATCTGGCGCTTGCGCGGATTTGATCGCGCTCCCGCTAAGATCGACAGGAAACATTTTCGAAGAGATCATCGCGTTCGAGGGCGCGGTTAGCTGGTCGATGATCGACGGGCATACACGCGAAACGGCCTAACGACACGATTCTCAATTTCGCTTTCTTTCTCTCAAAACTGAAATATTCTCCGCTTTGCGATTATGGCCAAGATCATCATTATAGACGACGAACCGGCGATGGTAGAGGTCATCGTGACGCTCTGTCGCGAAAAAGGGCATCAGGTTTTTCCATTCAACTCCGCGCCGAAAGCGGTTGAGCAACTCGATACGATCGCGCCGCAAGTGGTGATCGCGGACATAAAAATGGAAACGATGACCGGGTTCGACGTGCTGCGCCACATTCGCGAGCATCATCGGCAGACAGCGGTCATTTTAATCACGGCCTACGCTTCGGTGGAGACGGCGGTGGAGGCGATGAAGATGGGCGCGTACGATTACGTGACCAAGCCGTTCAAGATCGACGAGCTGCAACTGACGGTGCAGCGAGCGCTCGATTATCAGGCAGCGCTGCGCGAGAACGTCTATCTCCGCAAGGAACTAAAGAACCGTTACCGCTTCGAGAACATCATCGGCACGAGCCGAAAGATGCAGACGGTTTATAATTTGATCAACAAGGTGGCGGACACGGACAGCACGGTGCTGATCCAAGGCGAAAGCGGAACGGGCAAGGAGCTGGTCGCGCGCGGACTTCATTTCAACAGCAATCGCCAGCATCATCCTTTCGTCGCGATTAATTGCAGCGCGCTTCCCGAAAACTTGCTCGAGTCGGAATTGTTCGGGCACAAAAAAGGCGCGTTCACGGGCGCGGTCGCGGACAAGCGGGGACTTTTTGAAGAAGCGAATCTCGGCACAATTTTTCTCGATGAAGTGAATTCGATGGCGCCGCCGTTGCAGACAAAATTGCTGCGTGTTCTCCAGGAGCGCGAAGTGCGGCGCGTGGGCGACAACAAAAGCTCCCCGGTGAACGTGCGTGTCGTCGGCGCGACGAACGAGCCGCTGGGACCGAAATTAAAGGACGGCACTTTCCGCGAGGATCTTTATTACCGATTGGCGGTAATTCCGGTGGAGATTCCGCCATTGCGCGAGCGGCTCGAGGATGTGCCGCTGCTGGTGAATCATTTTTTACAAAAGCAGGCGAGCGCTGCGGGCGGCGAGCCGAAAAAGATCGACCCCAAAGCGGTCGATATTCTTTGCCACTACGATTATCCCGGCAACGTGCGTGAGCTGGAGAACGCGATCGAGCGCGCGTGCGCCCTTTGCGAGGATGAGATGATCTTGCCGAGCGATCTGCCGCCGCAGATTGTCAGTCACGCGCAAGGCGACAAGGCCGAGCGCGCCGTCGCGGCGATGCCGGTCGGCCAAACGCTCGATGAATTCATTCAACAACAGGAACGCGGCTACATCGACGCAACGCTCGGACATTGCGGCGGTTCGCGCGAAAAAGCGGCGAGCATGCTCGGCATCAGCATGGCCACGCTCTACCGGAAGGTGGAGCCGAAGAGCAAGAAATGATGCTGCGCCGCTTTAGCTGCGCTGCGTGTAAATCTTGAGTTGGTTGGCGGCTTTTTGCAGCTCATCGAGCCGCTGCAAGGTTTCGTCTTGTTTCTTCAGCGTCGCCTCATTCGCCGCTTTCACTTCTTCGAGCAACTTGATCGCAGCTTCGATCGATTCGGGCGCATTGGGAACCGACACGGTTTTCGCTGAGGGCGCGGCAGTATCTGTTGCGGCCGGAACGATTACCGGCGCTGGCGATTGACCGAGCAACAGTTCAAAAGAAAATCCGCACAAGAGCGCGAGCAGTAGAAGTTTTTTCGTGCTCATTTCTTTAGTGCCCTCCTCGGGCAGCGTATAGGCGCGCGACCCGCACCGTTTCGGCCAGATCAGCAATCTGGCCGTCGATCTTTTTTTGATTTTCCACGATGGAAGTTTGCTGGCCCTGCACTTCTTTGACCAGGTTCAGCAGCTGTTTCTCCTTTTGCTCCCGCGAGCTCGGCGCTTGCGCCTCGGAGTGAAAGCCGGACAAGGCTATGGCCAAAAAAATGAGAGCAGCGATTCGTTTCATAGACAGAAAATCTTCCCTTCTCTTGCGAGAGCAAGTCGCATTCCGCAATGCGCGTTTGACCACTGCTTGGCGACATTTGCGAGGGCGCGGGCGCGGAAACTGCTTGTTGACCCGGCTCAAGCGGGTACCGTCGGAAATGGCCGGGCAAGGAATGCATCAATCGCAGAATCTTTCGCTCCAGCAGGTTCTCGCGCCGCAACTTCAGCAAAGCCTGCTTATCTTGCAGGCGCCGCTGCTCGAGCTCCGAAATCTTGTGCAACAAGAGATGGAAACCAATCCCGTTCTCGAGGAATTGGCTGAGGAACCGGACGACGATAAGCGCGAGGAGGCGAAGCCAGCTGCCGCGGACGAGGACTTCAAAGCGGAGTTCGATCAACTGGCGAAACTGGATGACGAATGGCGCGATTACATGGCGCAATCGAGCAGCTACAGCGGTCGCTCACAGGAACAGGAGGACAAGCGCCAATTCTTTCTCGACTCCATCGCCACCCAGGAAACGCTCCAGCAACATCTCATGGGCCAGCTTAACCAGACTGCGCTGGATGCCAACGATCGCAAAACCGCAGAGCTCATTATCGGCAACATCGACGATAGTGGTTTTTTACAAATCACGCCGCAGGACATGGCCCTGAACACCGGGATTCCGCAGGAAGATTTCGAGAATATCCTCACGCTCATCCAGAGTTTTTATCCGCCCGGCGTCGGCGCGCGAGATTTGCGCGAATGTTTGCTCATTCAGCTAAAACGCGACGGAAAACAGAACAGCCTCGAATACAAAATCATCCACGACCACATGCCGGACCTAGGCAAACGCCGCTTTCCCGAAATCGCACGGCGCATGGGCATCAGCGTGGAGCAAGTGCAGAAATGTTCTAACAACATCGCCCAACTCGATCCGCGGCCCGGCCAGATTTTCGCGGCCGCGCCACAAAACTATGTCCTGCCCGACGTCACTGTCGAAAAAGTGGATGGCCAATATCAAATCATCCTCAACGGGGAACAAATTCCGCACCTGCGCATCAGCAACACTTACAAGGACATCATGGCGCAGGACGGAAACGGCAGCGAAGTGAAGGATTATATCCGCGATAAAATCCGCAGCGGAAAGTTCCTCATCAAATCCATTCACCAACGCCAGCAAACCATTTCGAACATCGCGCACCAGATCGTTTCGCGGCAGCGCGAATTTTTCGAGCACGGCTCATCGCAGCTTAAACCGATGACGATGGTGCAAATCGCCGACGCGGTGGGCGTGCACGAAACCACCGTCAGCCGCGCCATCTCGGGCAAATACATGTCCACGCCGCAAGGCGTCTTCGAGATGAAATATTTCTTCACGCCGGGCTACCAAACCTCCAGTGGCGAATCGATGAGCAACACCAGCGTGAAGGAAGCAATCCTGGACTTGGTGAAAGACGAGGACACGAACTCGCCACTGAGCGACAAGGAAATTGTCGAAATTTTGAGCGGGCGCGGAATTCCGATCGCGCGGCGCACCGTGGCAAAATATCGGACCGAGCTGAATATTTTGCCGAGCAACATGCGCCGCCGCTACTAAGATCGACATAAAACAAGATCGACAATCAGCGGCCGTCGATCTTAGCGTTTGCATCGAATGAATGCCGCATTGCGCGCCGCCGTTGTCGCCGAATGGCGCGGTCTCCCCGAAAAGTTCTCGCGCCCCGATCGCTGGCAAGCCGCCGGCGATCTTTTGCCGAAACTGATGCAGCGGCTCGGCTTGAGCGAACGCTTGCGCGAGCCCGAAGTCATCGAAGCGTGGCACCAAATCGTGGGCGATTTTATCGCCGCGCATTCCGCGCCGGTCAGTTTGCGCGATGGAATTCTTTACGTGCGCGTCTTGCAACCGGCCCTGCATTACGATCTCGAACAAATTTCCAAGATCGAGATCTTGCGAAAATTGAAGCGCCGCTTCGGTGGCAAAACGATCCGGGACGTCAAATTTCGCGTTGGGTAGCGACGCCGCTGCGTAGTCAGCTAGAAAGTTTAACCTTGTAAAAAAATGGGCACTCGGTCAAACCAACGAGCGTTATGAAAATCACATCTGCAACCTTTAAAATTGTCGCATTGGGTACGCTTGGGATCGGGCTAGCCGTCAGTATCGTCTCGTTTGCGCAAACTGCGCCGGCGCCCGGCTCTTATGTTCTGGTGCTGAAAGATAACGTGCCCATTAAAGACAAGGGCAAGCTTGAGGCCGCACTTAAGAAAAATACGAAAGACAAAATGAAATGGAAGGATGAGAGCGGAACGGTTACCGATATTCCGGCAGGGGTCGCCTCGAACAGTCCTCGCGCCGAAGACATCCGCACCACGCAAGTGAAAGTATTCGACAAAGCAGAACGTGAGCGCCTGACCGTGATCGGCGTGAACGTTACGCAGCAAGTCTCTTTTAATACTGCGGCCGCGTTGAAAGAGGTCGTAGATACCTTGCAATAGCGCAGAATTAATTCGGATATAGCCCGCGCGAGTCGTGGCTTCCGAGATCCGAAAAATTTTCCGCGCGCGGCGACTCTTAGCCGCGGGCGCGGGTGTTCATTTTCTTCTCATTTTCGTGGTTTCGTGCCGCGAAACATCCTGGTTGGTAAGTCAGGGTCTTACGATTCTTCCGTCCTCTTTTAAAAGCGCCGGCGCCCGAATCGAAAAGATCAGCTCTGCGGCGTTGGGCTCGGGATTGGCAAAAGCAAATCCGCTGCGACAAGCGGTCGCGGCTTACATTCACGTCGCTGGAACCGAAGGCGGCTACGGTTTTTTTGCTCCGAACGTCCCGGACAGTTGCACTCTGCTTTTCGAAATTCACAATGCCGACGACAGCGTCGAATACGCACTATCACCGGTACAGACGGCGGCGGCCGATTTACGCGTGGCCGGACTTTTGGACAAGTTGGGCCGCAGCGAATACGACCCGCTGCGCGAAGGATTGATCAAAATGCTGGCGCGTTCCGTTTGGCAGGCGCACCCCCATGCAAAATCTATTCGCGCTGTTTTTGGATCGGTCAGACTGCCAAGCATCTCCGAGTTCGAAGCCGGGAAAAAGCCGTCGTTCGAATTTCTGTCTGCTTACGACTTCAGTTTGAAGGCGGACGCGGCCAAATCCGAAGCGCAATGATAACGAAACAACGCCTGCGCGATGGTTTTAGGAAATTTTGGTTCCCGATCGAAAGCGATCGGTGGTTAACCACATTGCGAGTAGGGCTGGGTTTTCAGGCCATCCTCTACGCCTGGTCTTTGCGCACCGATTGGAATTATCTTTTCACAGACCGTGGAGGCGTAATCAGCCCTCGCGTGAGTGAAGCGATTTTATCAGCGCAAACCTCTTGGGTTCCGAGATTGAGCTGGCTGGTGGCGGCCGGCCAGGCTGTCGGTTTCAATGAAGAGAAGGTTCTTTTCTTCAGTTGGATACTCCTCCTCGTTGCAGGCGGCGGATTAATTTTTGGAACCTTCTGTCGCGCTGCTGCCATCACGGCGTGGTTCATCCATCTTTGCGCGGCCAAGAGCGGCGGACTTATGTCCTACGGCGTTGATAATTTTATGACGATTGGTCTGTTCTACTTAAGCCTCGCGCCGTTGCCGGACCAATCTTCGCTTGATCGACAATGGCGAAGAAAATTCGCGGCCGCTTCGCAAGATCGACAGTTACTCGGTTTCTGGCGCCGCGTTCTCCAGGTGCACTTATGCTTCATCTATTTTTTCGGAGGCCTTACCAAATCTTTGGGCAATGGTTGGTGGGACGGGACAAATCTATGGCGCTCCCTCATTCGGCCGCCCTTTAATATCGTTTCTCCGGAAACGCTGCTCGCGTGGAAGTTTTTCTTCCCGATCGGAGGAATTCTCATTTTGCTACTCGAGACCGGCTATCCATTTTTTATTTGGCCGAAACGGACACGCCATGTCTGGCTGCTGAGCATTTGCGGGATGCACGTCGCCATCGGACTAACGATGGGAATGTATCTCTTTTCACTCGTTATGATCATTTTAAACGTCGCCGCGTTTGCTCCTCAGTTTGTGTCCGTGCCTTGGCTCAGGCGTGCTCGCGCCGCCATTGCCTAGGTTTCCCCTTGGTTAAAGAAGGGCGAAGGGCGTACCAAACCCGTCGTAAGCGCCTGGAAAAAAAGATATTGACCCTCTATGTCGATCTTACCTAACCTCCAGCTGCCTATGAAAAGACTGACCTTAACCTGTTCTGTGTTGTGCGCCTTTTGCACTTGGACTTATGCGGGGCCTGAACCAATAAGTTCCGGGAAGGAAGTCACGCAAGCGGTCGCTCCGCAAACCTCCTGCTTTGAAGGATGGTACTTTGGAATTCATGGCGGCGGACTCCTTTCAAATTTCGATAACCGCGCCGACGTCTTTGAGGAGACAATTGCACCGAACAATGCCACTATTTCGACCTTTGCTTCGGGCGGCTCGAGTGACAACTGGGGCGGCGAAGGCGGCTTCCACGCCGGCTACAACTGGCAGCGCGGCCACTGGATCTTCGGCCTCGAAGCGGATGTTCAAGGCAGTAATTTTTCAACGAACTCGGAGGCGACTGCTGTCATTGTGCTACCTCCTGGCTCGCCCTTCCTCTTCACAACCGACGTCACCGCGAAGGCGCAAGTAGATATGTACAGCACGGCGCGGCTTCGTGTCGGATACACGATTGGCGATCGGATTATGGTGTTTGGTACGGGCGGAGGAGCCTTTGGCTTGACCGAATTCAAGCTGAATTCAGAACTGGAAAGTCTTACACCTGCAGACCGCGGACTGCACGGCGACTTCGAATCGCGCAGGAATCTGGAAACTCGAGGCGGTTGGACAGCGGGCGGCGGTTTCGACTTTTGCTTAAATCAACATTGGATCTTGAGCTTTACATATCTGTATGTCGATCTTGGGGACCGAAGCGCTAATGACTCACTCTTTGCCGTCAGTACTCAAGGTCGTACCTATTTTGCTGACACCCATGCCGCTACCGACTTCAAGTACCATGTCTTCCAAGGCGGACTGACTTTTCATTTCTAATAGCTCCCGCTTTTAAGCACAAACAACGAAACCCCGCACACAATGCCGGGGCTTTTGTTTTTAAAATGTTTGCGGTTTGAAAAAAGCATTGACCCAGCTTGTCGATCTTACCTAACCTCCACCTGCCATGAGAAAAACCGCCTTTACCAAAATCGTCACTTCAGCGCTTTCCACGCTGCTATTAACCGCTGGCTTAATTACTTCCAGTTTCGCCGGCCCGGAATCACTGCGAGACAATTCCAAAGACAAGATGGTCCAGGCCGTCGAGCCGACGTGCGACCCGCGCTGGTACATCAGCATCGGTGGCGGTGTCGATTTTAACCAGGGTGAATTCAGCAATGGCTTGGTCACGACGGCAGGATTGACCGATTTGGATATCAAGTCCCGCGATTGGAACGACGTTTACAATAATTTCTTCCGCGGCCAGGTCGAAGTGGGTTATGTCCTGACCAATCACATCGAGTTGTTCGCCCAATTTAGGTACACATCGGCCAGCAGCAATTTGGTTCATGGCAGCACAGCTTCCTTATTCGGCATCAGCACCCGCGAATACTTTAGCGAATGGAGCGATTACAATTCCTGGGGCGGAGATGTGGGTGTGCGCTACTTCTTTCTGGGCAAGCAAGCGAAAATCCGGCCTTACATCTCCCTCGCCGGTGGTGCGGCTTGGGTTGATAGCATTCGGCTTCACGCCACCCAATCGAGCCCGTTCTTCGTCGGCGGTCAGCCTTTCACAATCTACGACGGCGGTTTCTATGATGAAACTACGGTATGGTCGGGAGCGGCCATGCTGGGCGTAGAGTTCAATGTGACTTGCCATGTCGCCGTCGGTATCGAATCAGGCGTCCGTTACGAGTCCACCTTGGACGGAAATGACCGCGATTTTAACGCCGACCCTCTAGCGGCAATCAATGCGTTGGCGGCACTGAACAATGATAATGGCGATCGCTTATCCGTGCCGGTAACGGTTTACGCGAAGTTGCGCTTCTAAAGAATCGTCACCCGAGAATTCAGTCGACAGGCCCGCTTTCACGAGCGGGCCTGTTTCGTATTCGCGCCTCTGCTTGTTGCGAAATTCATCCCGCGTGCAAGTGCTAGAAGCGTGGAACGTACCGACGACTTCATCCAGATCGAGCAGCTCGAGCTTTCCGCGCGGATCGGTGTCGCCGAAACGGAGCGCGCGCAATCGCAACGCCTCACGATCTCACTCACTTTTTGGCCGCGTCGACCACTTGTCGATCTTGGCGACGACGTTCGGAATACGATCAATTATTCCGAAGTGTGCGCGGAAATAAAGAAAATCGTCGCGGCGCGCACCGATAAATTGATCGAGACTCTGGCCGATCATGTCGCGACGCAATTGTTGCGCGGGTTTCCAATTCGAAAAATCCGCGTCGAACTGCGCAAATATGTTTTGCGCGACGTGAAATATGTTTCCGTCACAGTCACGCGCGAAACAAATGAGATGAGCTGATGCGAAGCGGACGATTCAGCGGCAAACTAAACGCCACGGCGCAGGAGTACACTGAATCTGTTTCGTTCGATTGGCGGTTGTATCGGTACGACATCGCCGGCTCGATTGCTCACGCCGCCGCGCTCGGCCGAATCGGCATCATCACATCCGAAGAGCGAGATAAGATCGACAATGGCCTGCGCGAAATCGAAAAAGAAATTGCAGCCGGCAAATTTCATTGGGACCAAGCGCTCGAAGACGTGCACATGAACATCGAAGCGGCTTTGACAAAACGAATCGGCAAAACGGGCGCAAAATTGCACACCGCGCGCAGCCGCAACGATCAAATCGCGCTCGACCTGCGGCTTTACGTGAAAGCGGAAGTCGTAGAAATCTCGTCGCGCTTGCGAACTTTCCAAAGCGCTCTGCTCCGTCTGGCCGAAGAACATGTCGATGTTGTCATGCCGGGCTACACCCATTTGCAGCGCGCTCAGCCGATTTTTTTCGCGCATTATCTTCTCGCCCAGATTGAAAGCTTCGAGCGCGATCACAGCCGGCTGCACGATTGCGCCCGGCGCGCCGATGTTCTTCCGCTTGGTTCGGGTGCGCTTGCTGGATCGACGATTGTCCTCGATCGCGAATTGATCGCGCGCGATCTCGGGTTCTCCATCGTCAGCCAGAACAGTCTCGATGCCGTGAGCGACCGCGATTTTGTTTGCGAATTTCTTTTTTGCCTCGCGCTGATCGGAATGCATCTCTCGCGGCTGAGCGAGGACCTCATTCTCTGGAGCACGAGCGAATTCGGATTCGTCGTTTTCAGCGATGCGTTCTCCACCGGCTCCAGTTTGATGCCGCAAAAGAAAAATCCCGACATGGCGGAGCTCACGCGCGGCAAAACCGGGCGGCTCTACGGAAACTTATTGGCGATCTTAACCACCCTCAAAGCGCTGCCTGCCTCTTACAATCGCGATCTGCAGGAAGATAAGGAAGCGCTTTTCGATTCGGTCGATACCGTTCGCGCGGCGCTCGAAGTTTTTGCGGCGATGCTTTCCGAAATGCAAATCGACGCCGCGCGCATGGAAGCCGCCTCGAATGATCCAGCTTTGTTGGCCACCGATGTGGCTGAGTACTTAGTCAAAAAAGGGTTGCCTTTTCGTGAAGCGCACGAAGTCGTCGGCCAACTGGTCACGCGCGCTGCGCAGAAACAGATCGCGCTGGATAACGTGTCGCTTCTCGAGATGCAGGAAATCTCCGCGCTGTTTACGGCCGATATCGCCTCAATTTTCGACGCGCGCCGTTCGCTCGAAAAACGAACCGGCATCGGCGCGCCGTCACCTAAAAATATCTCCGGGCAAATCGCTCGTTGGCGCAAGCTGTTGGCGAACGCGCGCTAAAAATTCGCTTTTCCCTTTTCCGCCAATAATCTTGCGGCGTGAAACTTACTGGCCTGGCCGACGCGGAAGGTTGGGAAACGCTTTCCCGCGAAAAGCATTTTGCAAATTCGCATGTCGATCTTGTGACCGAGGAAGTGCGGACGCCGGCGCGAGCGCAGCCGCGAAAATGGACGATTGCGCATCGCAAGGCTGCGGTCGTTATCGCTCCGATGACGGGCGGTGGAGAACTGATTTTGATTCAACAGGAAAGGATTCCGATTCGGCAAAAAATTTGGGAACTGCCCGCCGGTCAAATTGATGATGACGCAGAACCAACGACGGCCGAGATCGAAGCAGTCGCGTTGCGCGAAATGCGCGAGGAAACCGGTTACGAGCTTCGTGGCGACGGTGAGCTGATTTCGCTCGGTCATTATTTTTCTTCACCCGGATTTACCGACGAATGCGGCCACCTCTTTCTGGCGCGCTTCGTGCAAAAAAGCGCTTCCGGAAGCGCGCACGATGAATCGGAATCCATTCTTGATTGTCGATCTTTCAGTCCGCAGGAGCTTGCGCGCATGATTGCGGAGAACGAAATCCGGGACGCGAACACGCTCAGCATTTGCGCGCGGCTGGTCGCGCGCGGTTTTCTTTCTCTCAAACTTCACTAATTCTGGCATGGCGCTGCGGGACATCTTTAAATTTCGCGAGCTGCCGGAAAGCGAAACGTCCAAGCCGTTTCTCGAGCACCTGGAGGACTTGCGTTGGA
Source organism: Verrucomicrobiota bacterium (assembly GCA_041167045.1). GTDB lineage: Bacteria > Verrucomicrobiota > Verrucomicrobiia > Chthoniobacterales > UBA10450 > CATPCN01. The sequence continues at coordinate 175,715 of JBEEGW010000009.1, read as the reverse complement.
CGATCGTGAAGATGGCGATCACGCTCGTCATCGCGATGATCGTTTGCTTCGGATTTCGCACGACGCTCGTGCAAATTTTGCAACGGCCGCTGCATGAGGTCGGCCAAACCGTCGGCGCATTGCGCGCGCTCGGCGTGACCGATTCGATCACGATTTCGTTTCATCTCGCTTTTTACGCCGGCATCGTTCTGTCGTTTCCACTGCTTCTTTATTTCATGGCCGAATTCGTTTTGCCCGCGCTCACGGCCATGGAGAAACGATTTGTTCTGCCGGCGATTTTCGTAAGCTTCGCGCTTTTTCTCTTCGGCGTGATCGTCTGCTATCAATGGTTGCTGCCCAAAACGATTCTCTTTTTCTTTCGCGACACCGAATCGCTCGGTTGGTCGCCCACCTGGACGGTGCAGGAATATTATTCGTTCGTAACGCGGTTCACGATCGGATTCGGTCTCACCTTTGAGCTGCCGGTCGTAGTCCTCGCTCTCGTGCGCTTCGGATTGGTCACTTACCGATTCATGGCGCGCACCCGGCCTTATGCCATCGTGCTGATTTTTATTATCGCCTCGATCATCACGCCGACACCGGACATTTTGACTTTGATCGCAATGGGATTGCCGATGTGCCTTCTTTACGAGAGTTGCATCTGGATCGCCTGGTTTATGCAGCGCCGCCTGGCGCGCGCGAAAGGCAACTGATTCCCGTGGAAAATTCTCTCGCGAGTTTCGAAATCATTTTTCGCGTCTTCGCATTCGCTTTGGGCGCCGCCACCGGCTCGTTTCTGAACGTCTGCATTTATCGGTTACCGCGCGATCTTTCGGTGAATTCGCCACGCCGATCTTTTTGTCCTTCATGCAAAAAGCAAATCCCGTGGCAGCAAAATTTGCCGTTGATCAGCTGGCTCTATTTGCGCGGCCGCTGCGCATTTTGCGGAAGTCGCATTGCGTTTCGTTATTTTGCGGTCGAACTGCTGACCGCACTGCTTTTTCTGGCGGTTTGGATCACTTTTCCCTGGGACATTGCCATCGCTTACTGGGTTTTTGTTTCACTCCTTGTCGTCGCCACGTTTGTCGATTTCGAACATTTCATCATTCCCAATGAGATTACACTCGGCGGAATAGGCATGGGCGTCGTCGCGAGTTTTATTTTGCCGACGCTCATGTCCAGCTCGAGTCGATGGATCGCTGCGTTTATGTCGATCTTGTCCGCGGCGCTTGGTTACGGGCTTCTCCTGTTCGTGCTCGAAGGTGGCAAGCTCGCTTTCGGTAAAAAAAATATTCGGCTCAAAGCGCCCACTCCGTTCCGTTGGACGCGGCGCGACGATGATGCTGATTTTGTGGTGGGCGATGAGCGCGGAATGTGGAGCGACTATTTCGCGCGCGAAAAAGATCTCATGTTGCTGCACTGCGATGAAGCGAAGATCGACAATCGCACTTTCGGCAATGTCACTTTGAAGTTTCATTACGATCGCGTCGTAATCGACAGCGAGGAAATTTCGCTCGACGCGATCCAGGAGATTTCCGGCATAGTGCGCGAGCTGCAAATCCCACGAGAGGCGATGGGCCGGGGCGATTTGAAATTCCTCGCGGCCATTGGCGCTTTTCTCGGTTGGCGCGCAGTGCTCTTCAGCATTTTCGCCGGCTCGCTCATCGGATCGTTGATCGGATTGATGACGCTCGTCATCGGCAGGCGCGTGTGGTCGGCGAAACTGCCCTTCGGTCCCTACCTCGCCTTCGGCGCAATGGTCTGGATGTTTTTCGGGCGCACTTTTTTCGCGTGGTACCTCGGTTTGCTCAACCGATAGGCGCGAGCGCATAACCCGCGCAATAAGTCGCCTGCGTCGCATCGCTAATTTCGACAAGACGTTCTTGAATCATCTCCAGATATTCATGGAGACCATATTCAAAAATGTCCCTGATCGTGACGTAATCGAGCTCAGAGCGAAGCCGGCCGGAAAGACGTTCCGCTTCGTTTGCGTAATGTGTTTCGTTCGATCCGGAGATACGATGCAACGCGCTGTCGAGCGAATCGACGCCGAACCGAATCGAGCGCGGAAAATCGGGATGCGTGATAATAAACTCCGCCACTTTCCACGGGGCGACTTGATCGACATAAATTTTCCGGTAAGCCTCGAGCGCGCTGCACGATTTGAGAACGGCCATCCATTGGATCGTATCCACGTTGCCGCCCACCTTTTCGCCGGTTGGAAGAAGAATGTGATATTTCACATCCAGAATGCGCGAGGTGCAATCGGCGCGCTCGAGCAGTCGCCCAATGCGTATAAAATCCCAGCCCTCGCCGTGCGTCATGGTGGAATCGGTGATGCCCTGGAAGAGATGTGAGCCGATGATGATGCGCTTAAAAAATTCGAATGGACTCGCGCGCACCAGTTTTTTTGCAGCATCTCCATTGACGAAAAGAAACATGTTGTTGATCTGCTCCCACATTTCGCTCGTCATTTGCTCGCGAGTGGTGCGGGCGTTCTCGCGCGCAAGCGACAGACAGGAGAGAATCGAGTTCCGGTTTTTCTTTTGCAGGCTTACAAAATCGATCGTCGCCTTTCCGTCGAGTGTTTTATAAAGCGAAGCAAAGAGCTCGTTCTCCTCGAGAGAACTGATAATCGGATTCCATTGCTGCGAAGTGTCGGCTTCCCGCAAGTTCGCCAGATCGAGAAGCAATTGCAGATTCACATCGGCAATGCGCGCATTATTTTCCGCGCGCTCGATGTAGCGGCTCATCCAATAGAGTGAATCGGCAACGCGACTAAGCATGAGTCTAAAATTCTGTGTCAGGCGCCTCTTGTTCGTCGACAATCCAGGTGTCTTTGCTTCCGCCACCCTGCGAAGAATTTACGACCAGCGAACCACATCGCAGCGCCACGCGCGTGAGCGCGCCGGGAATGATCGTGACTTTTTCGCCGTACAAAATGTAAGGACGCAAATCCAAATGCCGGCCTTGCATGTTGTGCTCGCAAAAGGCCGGCGCGCGAGAGAGTGGGATGACTGGTTGCGCGATGTAATTGCGCGGCTCTTTGCGGATTTTGTCGCGAAAACGTTCGCGCTCCGCTTTTGTCGCCTTCGGGCCAATCAACATTCCGTAGCCACCGCTCTCGTTGGCCGCTTTCACCACCAGCTCGGATAGATGTTCGAGAATAAACATGAGGTCTTCTTTTTCGGCCGCCAGATACGTCGGCACATTCGGCAAAATCGGGTCCTGATCCAGATAGTACCGAATCATTTTCGGAACGTAATGGTAAACGACTTTGTCATCGGCAATGCCCGTGCCAATGGAATTCGCGATGCTGATGTTTCCCTGCCGATAGGCCTCGACCAAACCACGCACGCCGAGCCCGGAATCTTTTCGAAACACGAGCGGATCGAGAAAATCGTCGTTGATGCGCCGGTAGATCACGTCCACCTGCTTCAGACCTTTTGTCGTGCGCATGAAAACTTTTTGATCCTGCGCAACCAGATCGCGCCCTTCCACGATCTCAATCCCCATCGAGCGCGCCAGAAAAGAATGCTCGAAATAGGCGGAGTTATAAACACCCGGCGTCAGCAGCACCACGGTGGGCTCGGTTTGTCCGCGCGGCGCAATGAATCGCAACACATTCAAAAGCTCCTGGCTGTAATCTTCCACCGGTCGCACCCGATACCGGCCGAGCAAATTCGGAAAGACGCGCTTCATGGTCTGCCGATTTTCCAGCACGTACGAAACGCCGGATGGACAACGCGCGTTATCTTCCAGGACGAGATAATTGCCCTCCCTGTCGCGCACGAGATCGGTCCCGCAAATGTGAATGTAAATGTTGCGCGGCACATCGAAATGCATGAACTCGGGACGAAAATGCGCTGCTTCCCAGATTATTTTTCTCGGAATGACGTTGTCGCGCAGAATGTTTTGACCGTGATAAATGTCGTGCAAAAACAAATTCAGCGCCGTGATTCGTTGCACGAGCCCGCGCTCGATCAGCTCCCACTCTTTTGCCGGAATAATGCGCGGGACGAGATCGAACGGAAAAATGCGCTCGGTCCCCTCTTGATCGTCGTAGACGGTGAAGGTGATGCCGCGGCTGAGAGATGTCGATGCCGCCAATGAACGCTTGCGCTCGAATTCTTCGCGCTCCATTTCGTTAAAGCGCGTCAGCAGCTTCGCGTAATGCGGACGCGCGACTCCGGGCGCGGCGAACATTTCATCGTAAAATTCTCCGACATCATAATCGGAGAAAAAGTCACCCATAAATCAGTCTGGCAGCACGAAATTACGACGCAAATGGAAAAACTTTTTCCGGTCGTGACGCGTGCGGCTCGGCAAAAATTTTATGTCGATCTTGCCGTCTCGCTCAGCTGATCGAGCTGCGGAATAACAAATCGATAACCGCGCTCGCTTAATCCGCGCAGCGTCAATTCCAGGCAACGCGGATTGAAATCCGGATCGCGCTCCGTGCCATGACCTTCGTGCAGCAGAATGATTGCGCCGGGCCGCACGTTTTTCAGAATCCGTTCCGCCACCGCGGAGGCATTCCGCAAAACTGTATCGAGTCCGCGCACCGTCCATCCGATCAAAAGCATTTGCCGTCGGGCCAGTGCCGTGTGCACGAATGGATTTTTTATTCCAGCCGGCGCGCGAAAAAGCGCGGAAGGTTTTGCGGCACCGTTTTGTAAAACTCGCGCACAGCCATCAATCTCCGCCGCCACGCGATTCGAGGATGAGCACCAGAAAATCGAACTGCGATGCGCGAAAGTGTGATTGGCCAGTTCATGGCCGCGACGCGCAATTTCTGCAAGCAACGCCGGATTCTCCTCCGCCCGCTGGCCGATAACGAAAAACGTCGCGCGGGCATCATAGCGCTCGAGTATTTCCAAAATCTTCGGTGTGTGCGCCGGCGAAGGGCCGTCGTCGATCGTGATCCAAACTTCGCGTTGCGACGTGTGAAATGAACTAACAATCGCGCCCCACCACTCGCATTGCGGCGCGAAAGTCGCATAACAAAAACAAAGGTGTGAGGCGAAGAGCGGCGCGAGCGCGAGAAAAATGTTTGTCCGTAAAACAAGAGCCGCCCAGAGCGGCGCGACCAGAAGAAATGCCATCAAGACGCGGCGCGCCCTGGCAGGCGTTCTAGTTTCGTTCGGCGCCACCATTGCTGATCAAACGTAGTAAAAGAAAGGAGAAAAGATTTGCGGCCACAACGAAGAGCCAGGCCCAGCCGATTATTCGCATTTGTGAACCCCAACACGCGAGCTGCAGCGCGAGCACCGTCGTCAACGTCATGATGAGGATGGTTTGGACGCGAGAATTAGAAATCTCGCGGCTCAGTCCGAAGCGCCTGAGGATTTTGATGAAAAGTGAATTGATGCAGAAGACAAGAGGCCATCCGAACAACGTAAGGAAGACGAGCGCGACAAGATCGACAATCACCCCCCACCAGAGCGTTGCCGGAAAAAGGAACTGGGCGACGAACGTGAAGGTAATCAGATAGATCATCCATCCGACGGTGTGCGCCTCGATCCCAATATCGGTGCGCTTGCCGCCGAGCATTTTTCCCCGCAAGCGAAAAAGCGAAAAGTATCCGGACGTTCTAGACATCGTGTCTTTCTCCATCTGCAAAGATCGGCAGGAAAGCGAACCACTGGTGCCAATGTTGCGCGATGATCTCTTCCAGAATCTGCGTCCATTGCGCCAGCGCAACTTCGACGTCGCTGTCGCGCGCGCGTTCGGTGCGCGGCACAACGATCGGCCTTCGCACGATGATCTTGTATGCGCGATATCCGCAGCGCGACACGAACAGCGGGCAAATCGGCACGTTCGCGAGCTGCGCGAGAATAAAAGGACCGCTCGGCAGCTGCACCGCGCGTCCAAAAAGTGTTGCCGTTGATTGCGCGACGCCCGCCACTACGCGATCGCCTTGGATCGAAACGATCGCCCCTTCCCGCAACGCGGCTAAGAGATCGAACGAAATCAGCGAGCCTTGCACATTGTAATCGACCACCACGCCTCCATGCCCGGATTTCTCGAGCGAAGCGCCTAAATGCTCAGCTGTTTCCGGCTGCGGCTCGGGCGCTCGCACCATTCGAATTTCGCGTTGAAATTTCTGCGCGAAGACTGCAGCGCCCAGATCATAACTTCCCATGTGCGCCGTCAGCAGGATGGCGCCTTTCGATGCACCCAGCTCCGCCATCAGCGCGGCGTCGCTCAGCTCATAATCGAAATCACTTTTGTTGATCTTGAACTCGGCCGCGTCCACGATCGTCCAGGCGAAGTTGTACATCGTGCGCCAGGCGCGAAAATAATTTGTGATCCGCCACGAACCAGGAAAAACCGGCGCGAGATTGCCGACCAGAGCACGCCGGGCCGGCGCCGCGAAACAGAAGAAGAAAATCGTCCAGAAAAAAAGTAGCGCCGGTTGAAAGTAAAACGGCACGTTCACCATTGCCCAGTCCAGACATTGACGCCAAAAAACGCCGCGAACGGCAAAGCGGGCCCACCAACTCTTCGTCATGTTTTTTCGGCGACGACCGCAAAGATGATGCGAATCGCCGCGCGGATAATGAACTTTCAGGCTCACAAACGCAATCGGCTTCCCTGAGCAACAATGCGGCGATAAGTTACGGCCGATGATTTTCCGAAACGGCCGCCTCATTTTTCCGGATGGAATTCGCGACGGTCTCGAAATCGTGGTCGCGGGCGAAAAGATTACCGAGATCCGCGCGCGCACGGCATCCGGCGGGGAGATTGTCGATCTTGCGGGAAATTATCTCGCGCCGGGTTTTATCGATCTTCATCTGCATGGCGCGGTCGGGCGCGACACCATGGAAGCGTCCGTCGAAGCGTTTCGCGCCATTTGCGATTTTCATGCGAGTGGCGGCACGACATCGCTCCTGCTGACGACGGCGACTGCGCCGCTCAATGCGACCGTCGGGGTGCTAAACGCGGTTCGTAACTGTCGATCTTCGCTTCCTCAGATTGCTGGCGTTCACGTGGAAGGTCCCTTTATTTCGAAAAAGAAACCCGGTGCGCAAAATATCGAATTCATTCAGAACCCGACTCCGCCAGCGGTCGATCGATTGCTCGAACATGTCGATCTTATCAAGCGGATCACGATTGCGCCGGAATTGCCGGGCGCGGTTGATGCGATCGTAAAATTTTCAGAGCACGGCGTGAGCGTGAGCGGAGGGCACAGCGACGCGTGGGAAGAAGAAGTGCGAATCGCTTTCGATCGCGGCATGCGCAGCGTCACGCACACCTTCAATTGCATGTCCAGCACGCGTCGCCGCGGTCGCGAACGCGTAGCCGGCTTGCTCGAGTTTGCGCTGAGCGAGCCCGAAATCCTCTGCGAACTGATCGCCGACGGTCATCATGTTTCGACCGCGCTGATGAAAATGTTGTATCGCGCAAAAGGGACGCACGGAATTTGTCTCGTCACTGATGCGACCGCTGGCGCTGGTTTGCCTAACGATTCGAAATTTTCGCTCGGCAGTCGTGATTGCATCGTGCGAGATCACGTTTGCCTACTCGCCGATGACTCCGCCCTGGCTGGCAGTGCCTCGCGCATGATCGATCTTGTGCGCACACTCGTGCGCGATGTCGATCTTCCCCTGCACGAAGCAATCGCCATGGCGACCCTGAATCCGGCGCGCGGGATTGGGCTGGAGAGAAAGGGACGACTCGCCGTCGGGGCAGATGCTGATTTTGCAATCTTGTCGCGCGATTTGGAGATCGTGCAGACGTTTATGGCCGGCGAAAAAATCTTCTCGTTAAATCGACAATAAAAAGTCGGCGATGTCGAACGCGGCGCGCGGTCGACTTAGCGCGCTGATATTTTTTTCCCATTCGTGCCATTGCTTCGCGTCGTCGACAAAAGCGCGCTCAACTTGTGCGATCACTTCGTTATGCGAGGCCGCGACGGCGCCGCACTTCGATTGCAGAACGAGCTGTGCGTTTCCTTCCTCCTGGCCTGGCACAACCTGGTTGATGATCATCGGGGTGGCAGCAGCGATGGTTTCCTGCACGGTCGCGCCACCAGCTTTGCCGATGAGCAGATGGCTCTCTTTCATTAAACGCGGCATCTCTTCGCTCCAGCCGACGATTTCAAAGTGGCGATCGCTTTCACTGCGAACGTTTTCAATGGCATTGCGCAATCGCTCGTCGCGACCCACCGTGACGATAAGATCGACATTCGACAATTCGACGAGGCGCCGCACGAGTTCGGGCGCGGTCGATTTCGCGGCGTTGATCATGTAAAGAATGCGGCGCGGCGAGTCGGACGATGGCGGAATTTTGATCTCACCGAGCTCCGCGAATTTCGGGCTGACGGGAAATCCAAAATCTTTTGTGATCCCTGGCGGAACTTCGTTTTGGCGTAACACTTCAGCGGTCGCTTCGTTCGGCACGAGAAAAAAATCCGCGCTGCATCGAAACCAAACCGAATTCACGGTGATGGAATCGGTGATGATGACGACGCGTGGGCACGACCCTGCGCCGGCGCGACCGAGAATTTCGTCGAGTAAATGGGGATACGCTGGGTAAACGGAAACGATCACGTCCGGCCGAAAGCGCGCGAGCAATGCGCTCAAGCGATTTTTCACCGCAAACAGGAGCCGAAAATTTCCAGCAAAATCTTTTTTACGATCGACCGACCGGTAAAGCGCCGACCAGATGCGCGGCGCGCTGCTGATCATGGCGAGATAGCCCCAGCGCGCCAGATTATTAAACGCGCCATACGTTTCCGCGAAGAGATCGTGAACTTCGACTAACGACGCGCCGTGATCGATGCGCGCAAAAGCATCACGCAGACCGCGCGCGGCCGCGTTATGGCCTTCGCCAAAACTGGCGGTGAGAATTAAAATCTTTTTCACGACTCGTTAGGCCAGCTCGCAACCGACCGACGGGCGGAGAGTTTAATGGATATTTGAGTTCGGCAAAGTAAACTCTCGATGAAGATGAAATCTCTCGGGTTCGCCTGGCGCGTTTTGCGGCGGTTGGTTTGGGAAACGGCCACCGATAACACGGCCGGCCTCTCCGCGCAGATGGCGTATCAACTTCTTTTCGCACTCGCGCCCGGCATGCTTTTCCTCTGGCATTTGCTCGGCCTTTTCGGCACCGATCCGGCAAAGCTCCATCGGATCGTTCTGATCTTAAAAAGTTTTCTGCCGCCCGATCCAAAAGTGCAGGACATTCTCGACACGGCGGTGGCGAGTGTGGTCGTGACCGGTTCCAGCGGAATGCTCGCGAACGTCGGCATCATTGTCGGTATTTATTTTGGAACCGTTTTCATCGCGACGATTTCGCGCGCTTTAAGTCATACGCACGGTGTGCAGGAAGATCGCAACTGGTGGTCCAAGTACATCATTTCGTTTTTTTTGCTCTTCTGGTTCGGGATCACGATTCTTTTTTGTTTTAACGCGATGGTCTTCGGCGAAACCCTCGCCGGCATCGCGGAGGTCAATTTTCAAACGACCGTCCCACTGCAACGATGGGTGGCGGCGCTCAATTTACCGTTCACCGCGATCGCGCTCATCATTCTCGCGCTCGCGTTGTATCTGTTGACGCCGGAAAATTATCTCACCATCCGGCAGGCGTTGCCCGGCGCGGTTTTCTTTTCCATCGGCTGGATCGGCGTGACCAAGCTCTTCCAGATTTATGTGGCGCGTTACGACCGTTACAATCCTACTTATCTCGCGCTCGCATCGGTGATCGTGCTGCTCACCTGGATGTATCTCACTTGTTTGCTTTTGCTCCTCGGCGGAAAATTAAACGCCATTCTGCGCCGCGAGCGCGAACGGGCACGCGCCTTGCCCGCGAGTGAGCCACAGCCCGCGTGAACACCGTCATCCTTTTGTTTTGCACGCGCGGCGCAGCGCGTTTGCGACTTTGGCTCTGCGTTACGCTGGCCCTGAGCGCGCTTTTCGGGACGCTCGTGCGCGCGCAGTTAGCTGACGAAGAAAAGCGAAAGCGCGACGCGTTTCTTAAAACTCAACACGAAGAAGCGGCGGAGAATTCGCCTTCACCTTCGCCGACAAAATCGACAAGTCCGAAAAAATCCTCCAAGGCTAAAAAAAAGCCGAGCGCATCGCCAAGCCCGAGCGAAACGCCGGTGGCGAAGAAAAAACCGAAAGCTTCGGACGATGAAGAAACGCCTTCTGCGACGCCGAAGAAAAAGAAAACGGCAGAGGCCAGCGCGACACCAAAGAAGAAAAAAGGCGCCAAGAAAACAGAAAAAAAATCAGAGGAACCTGCGCAAAAAAGCGCGAAGCCGCATCCCTCTGCCGCGCCGACACCCAGCAGCACGCCGCAGCCAACGATCGCGCGCGCCGTTCGTGTTCCCTCCGCCGGCGCGCCCGAACTCACCATTGAAAAATCCGGTTTTGAAAAAGAACAAGGCCTCGAACCACCGCCATCGCCGCCGCCGCACCGATTTCTTTTTTGGACGTGGGGCGGAAGATCGACATCGAGCAGCGCGAGCTATCATTATCTCTCGCGTTCCGTCATCGAAGAAATTCGCCGCGCGCCGGTGCAGCGACGCCGCTGGCAATTCATCGTCGTGCATAACAGCGGCACGCGGCAGGGCAACGCGCGCGTTTTCGATTACTACCACCGGCATACCCGCCGCATGCAAAACGGGCTCGCCTATCATTTTGTCATCGGCAACGGAACATCGACCGGTAACGGCCAGGTCGAAGTGGGTGATCGTTGGCGGCGCCAGATCAATGGCGGCCATGTGCACAGCGATTATCTGAACAACATCGCGCTCGGCATTTGTCTGGTCGGCGATTTTAATCGCGACCAACCGACGCGCGCGCAGCTCGATTCTTGCGAAGAACTGATTCGCTATCTGCGCGAACGATGCGGTAAGACGGACCGAGGCGACATTCCGGTGCGTCCACATCGCGAAATGAATCCGCCGCGGTGGGCGACTGATTGCCCGGGCGACGCTTTTCCCTACAGCTGGTTCCGGCGGTTCTAGGACAAACCAATTTTGTTTGGTTGTCAGCAGTCGCGTGCCGCCCGACCTTGGTCAGCAATGAACGCTCAACCGTTTTTCATGGAATCCGCCACGCAGCTCGCAATTTTTCTCGGCAACAAACCCGGCGCGCTTGCCGAAGTTTGTCAGGAACTTGCCAAAGCCGAGATTAATATTCACGCGCTCACCATTTCCGACACGGTTGATCATTCCATCGTTCGGATGGTCGTGAGCAATGCGACCCAGGCGCTCATGATTTTGGGCGAACGCGGCACGCTCGCACTCGAAACCGATGTCCTCATGATTAGGACCACGAACAAACCGGGAGTGCTCGCTGCGATTGCGGACCGACTCTCCAAGGGGAACGTGAACATCGAATATGCCTACATGGCTGCGACCATGAATTCGGAGGACGGCCTTATGATTCTGCGCCCGTCCGATTTTGAAAAAGCGTTGATGCTTCTGCGCGACTCATGATCGCGGTTTAGCGCCGCGATTTTTAAAAGTCAGTTCTGCGATTCCCGATTTATCGAGCTGACCCAAGCCCGCGGCGATCATGCGATCGTATTGCGCTTTGGTCGCGCGCGCGAGCGGAAGATCGACATTTACCTGTTTCGCTAGTTGCAACGCAATGCCGCTGTCTTTGGCAGCGTGTTCCGCAGAAAAGAAAACCGTGTGTTCACGGTTTTGCATATCCTCGCCATCGGTCTGAAGGACGCGCGAAGCGGCGCCCGTTTGAGAAAAAACTTCGCGCAACATCGACAGATCGAGACCGAGCGCTTCGCCGAGGCCAAGACCTTCCGCCAGCCCGGCGGTGTTGATGTTCATAACCATGTTGACGAGCGCTTTCACTTTCGCCGCGTCACCGGTCTTCCCGATGAAGCGCAGCGATGCGCTCAATTCTTTCAAGATCGGCTCCGCACGACGGAAATTTTCTTCGCGCCCGCCGCACATCAGATAAAGCGAGCCTTCGCGTGCTTGGGTGATGCTCGAAGCCATGCACGCTTCCAAAGTTTGCGCGCCGGCTTTTTCCGCGAGTTTTTCGATCTCGATGTGGACCGATGGCGAAATCGTCGCGCAATTGATGAACAACTTGCCGCTCGCGTTGATGAGCAGATTGTCCGTGCCGCCGAAAATCTCGCGCATGGCCGCGTCGTCAGTCACGACCGTAAAAATGACATCGGATTCGGCGGTCACGTCCGAGAGTGTTTGGCAAGCCGCGCAGCCGAGTTCGGTTGCGAGCGCCGTTGCCACCGCGCGAGTTGAATCATAAACCGCGGTGACATGAAGATGCCGATCTTTCAACTGGCGCGCCATGTTCGCGCCCATTCTGCCAACGCCCACAAAACCGATGTTCATGTTTTGGCGAAGAACGGATTGTGGATCTTTTCTTCGCCGACCGTCGTCATCGGTCCGTGGCCGGGGCAGACAATTGTTTCGTCGGGAAGCGTGAGGATTTTTTCAAGATTGTTTCGCAGCGCATCTTCGTAGGAAACATTTCCGCCGCCCATTGATCCGGCGAAAAGTGAGTCGCCCACGATGGCAATCGGGGGAGCTGATCCGGTCACGACGTACGTGATGCCGCCGGGCGAATGTCCTGAGGTCAGTCGCGTGTTTATGTCGATCTTGCCCAGGCGAAAATGTTTTCCCTCTTCGATCGATTCCGCGCCGGGAATCGGTTCACGTGACGAAATGAAAATTGGAGCGCCCGTTTCTTCGCGCAATCGCGGCAGATCGGCCACATGATCGGGATGCGCGTGCGTGAGCAGAATTAATTTCACGCTCAATTTTTCCTTGTCGATCTTGCGCAGCATCTCGCGACAATCAGCGCCGGTGTCGAAAGCGGCGGCAGAGCCCGTTTCTGTGTCCCAGACAAGAAACGAATTCACGCCCATGCCGTTGTAATCAGTCGCAAATTGCGCGAGCCCATCGAACATGTCGATCTTGTCCGGCTGCCATTTTCCGGAAGCGAGATCGCGTAAGGCCGAAGCATTCAGTCGCAATACCGGAGCGATTTTTTCGATGACGGTTTCATCAACATTTCCTTCGCGCAATTTTCGGATTTGTTCCGCGCTCGCGCCCGATTTCTCCGCGAGCTCGCTGTCGGAAATACGCCGACCGCGCTGCGCTTTACCGATGATGTCACCGGCGTTGTCTTCGAGCGGGATCGTCATTTCTAAATGAGCGGCGTGCGCGTGGGCGAGCGGGTGGTGTGAATCAACCCGCCGCTGTGCAGATGTTCGAAGGTTTGCAGCGCCACTTCCCCGGCGCGCCGTCCCACTTCGCGCACATCGAACCATTGGCCGGTTTCTTTTTCGATTGAAGTCATCGCGATGTTCGCGATTCCGCACGGAGTGATGTGATCGAACGGCGAAAGATCGCCGCTCACGTTGAGCGCGAATCCGTGCATCGTGATCCAGTGGCGAACGCCCACGCCGATCGATGCAATTTTGCGATGAACAACGGGCTCGCTCTTTTTTTCCGCGCCGCTTTCCGGCGCCGTGGCAGCGGCCGGATTTGTGCTGGCCCGATTGTCGATCCAAACGCCGGTGAGTCCGCCGCGCGTCTTGCCTGCCACCTCATAAATCGCGAGCGTCTCGATGACCAGCTCCTCGATCCAGCGCAAGTAACGATGCAAATCCTGACCGCACCGCCGTAAATCGAAAATCGGATAACCGATCAATTGCCCTGGCCCGTGATAGGTCGCCTGTCCGCCGCGATTAATTTCGAAAAGCGGGTGCGGCAATTGCGACGTTTCGCCCAAGCTCGATTTGTCCGGCGTGCGACCAATTGTGTAAACCGGTTCGTGTTCGAGGAGCAACAGTTCGTCTTTAGCAGAACGATCGGCGCGTTTTCGCGCGACGATGTCCTCCTGCAAAACCAGCACTTCATCGAAGGCCATGCGGCCGAGCCAGCGTGATTCAAAGGGCGTCTTCATATTTGCGCTCCCCCCGGCACTCCGAGCCGCGCTGCTTCCTGCGAACGTAAATGTGTCATCCCAATCGCGAGTGCATCCGCTGCATCTGCGCCAGGCGTTTCCGTTAATCCAAGCGTCGCGCGTACCATGAATGCGACCTGATTCTTGGCGGCGCGTCCGTGCCCGACGGCCGCTTGCTTGATTCGTGTAGGCGCGTATTCAAAAACGGGCAGACCGTTTTCAGCCGCCGCCAGAATGGCCGCGCCGCGCGCCGCGCCGAGCGCGATCGCCGTCTTATAACTTTGCACGTAAATGACCGACTCGAGCGCGCAACAATCCGGTTCGTGCGCGCGAATCAATTCGGCGAGCCGATCGCGAATCGCGACGAGACACGCGGATGCGCGCAACGAACTGGCGTTCTGAATCACGCCGAAATAAAGCGCGTGCATTTTAGCTCCGTTTGCTTCGACCACAGCCACGCCGGTATTACGCAGTGATGCATCAATCGCAAGGACTCGCATGATTTTAGTGGGACGTCCCTTGCATGAGGCAACCTAAGATCGACAAGCGCCCGTTCAAGACGGAATCGACAAGCGCGGTCAGAGCGGGTTTATTCCAAAAGCGCGGCAGCCCCGCCATTTCCTGATGAGCGACACTGAACAACCGAAACTCGTTTGCGCGATCTGCCAGAAATCGAAAGCGCCCAACGCCGGCATGATCGCGGAATTGGTGCGCCCGACGCTTAGCGAGTTCATGCGAAAACGCGTGCCGGCGGTGGAAGCCAGGAGCTTCATCTGTTTCGACGATCTCGGCACGTTTCGAAAAGATTACGTGAAGGAAGTGCTGCAGGAAGAGATCGGCGAGCTCTCCACGCTCGACGATGAAGTGATCGAAAGCCTGAAACAGCATGAGATTCTCTCCCAAAACCTAAGCAAACAATTCGACCGCGAGCTTACATTCGGCGAACGCCTTTCCGATCGCATCGCGGAATTCGGAGGAAGCTGGCGCTTCATCATATCTTTCGGCGTCGTTTTATTTTTCTGGATCTTGGTTAACAGCCTTCTTCTCGCGACGAAAGCATTCGATCCATATCCGTTCATCCTGATGAATTTGATCCTGTCATGTCTGGCCGCGCTACAGGCGCCCGTCATCATGATGAGCCAGAACCGCGGCGAGGCGCGCGACCGTTTACGCGCGGAAAATGATTACAAGATCAATCTAAAAGCCGAGCTCGAGATCCGGCACTTGCATGAGAAAATCGATCACCTTTTGCGCCGGCAATACAATCGGCTCTTCGAGATTCAACAAATTCAAATTGAATTGCTCGAAGAGTTGACTCGCAAACGTGGCGGCGACAGCGCCTCGGAAAGTGCTCGCTAAGCGCAGATGTCTCGCCAGTACACGCTGCAACGCGCGCCAAGATCGACATCGATCCATATCGATTACGCGGCGGAGCTGAACGAGCAGCAGCTCGCCGCCGTCACTGCATCGCCCGGACCGCTCCTCGTCATCGCCGGGGCCGGTAGCGGCAAAACGCGCACGCTCACTTATCGCGTCGCCTATTTACTCGAGAACGGAATCGATCCGCGAAATATTTTGCTCCTCACTTTCACGAACAAAGCCGCGCGCCAGATGCTCGACCGCGTCGCGAATCTGCTGCCCGTTGACGCCAGCGGATTGTGGGGCGGGACGTTTCATTCCATTGGCAATCGCATGTTGCGCCGGCATGGCAGCGCGCTCGGCTATTCCAGCGGATTCACCATCATGGACCGCGAGGATCAGAAAGATTTGATCAACACGGTCGTCACTAGCGCCGGCATCGATCCGAAGGAAATACGTTTTCCAAAAGGCGATGTGCTCGCGGAAATTTTTAGCTTCACCGTCAACACCGAGCGCCCGCTCGAACAATTGCTCGCCGAAAAATTTCCCTATTTCCTCCCGTTGCTCGAGCAGATCAGCGACGTGCACTCGCGCTACGAGAAAAAGAAAAAGACGATCAACTCGATGGATTTCGACGATCTGCTCGAAAAGACATTGTCGATGTTGCGGCAACACGAGCACATCGCCGCATTTTATCGGCGCCAATTTCAATTCATTCTCGTGGACGAATATCAGGACACGAACAAGATTCAGGCCGATTTGATCGACACGCTCGCGTGCGATCATCGCAACGTCATGGTGGTGGGCGACGACGCGCAGTCGATCTACTCCTGGCGCGGTGCCAACTTCCAAAACATCCTCGAATTTCCGAAACGTTACCCGGACGCGCAGGTTTTTAAGATCGAGATGAATTATCGCAGCGTGCCGGAAATTCTGGCGGTCGCGAACGCCGCAATCGCCGCGAATGAAAAACAGTTTCGGAAGCAACTCGCGCCGACGCGGCCAAGCAATGCAGTCAAGCCTGCCGTCGTGGCGTTGAACGACGGCAGCGAGCAAGCGCAGTTCGTCGCGCAACGGATTTTGGAATTACGCGACGAAAATGTCGATCTTAACGACATCGCGGTTTTGTATCGTGCGCATTATCACGCCATCGAATTGCAGCTCGAATTGTCGCGCCGCGGCATTCCCTATCAAATCACCAGTGGCGTCCGGTTTTTCGAGCAGGCGCACATCAAAGACGTGGCCGCGTTCATTCGTTTCGTCGCCAATCCACGCGACGAAGTTGCTTTCAAACGGATGGTGAAATTGTTGCCCGGCGTGGGCAACCGTAGCGCGGATAATCTCTGGCGAACCTGGGAAAATTCGCTTAACGAGCGCGGTGAAATCACATCGTGGAGCGAACGTCTCGCTTCCATGAACGTGACTGCGAGGACAAAAAAATCGTGGCAACAACTCGCGCACACACTCGACGAGATCGCGCCCGGCGGTCAGCCAAATCCGCCGTCGGAAATGATTACCTCGATCGTCGAAGCGATTTACGACGATTACGCGAAAGCCAACTTCACTAACTACGAATTGCGGCGAGAAGATCTCAATCAGCTCGCCGCTTTCGCGCGACAATTTAAAGACGTGCACGAATTTCTTTCGCAACTCGCCCTCATCAGCAATGTCGACGCAGAAGCGGCCCCTAACCAAACCGCCGACAGCGAAGCGGTAAATCTTTCGTCAGTTCATCAGGCGAAAGGTCTCGAATATCACACCGTGTTCGTCATTTGGTTGAGCGACGGAATGTTTCCGAGCACCCGCTCGCTCGAGACCCGCGATGCGATTGAAGAAGAGCGCCGCTTGTTTTATGTCGCGATCACGCGCGCGCGCGATGAGCTTTACCTGACCTTTCCGCAAATGCGTTTGAACGCGGGCTATGGCGATGTGTTTCAACGGCCGTCGCGATTTTTGAAAGAGATTCCCACACAATTGCTGGAGGACTGGCAGGTCCAGCGCGGGTAATTGCTTTTAGGGATGAACCTTTCGCCGGAAGCGCGAATCGCCGGAGTGCTCGCACCACTGTTTGCGCTGCGCACTGAGAATGATTTCGGCGTCGGCGACGTCGATGCGCTGCGACAATTTATCGATTGGTCTGCACAAATCGGTTTCAAACTCGTGCAGCTCCTTCCGATCAACGAAACCGGCGGCGATCACAGTCCTTACAACGCGATCAGTTCGCGCGCGATCGAGCCGACGACGTTGCATCTCGCGCCCGGCTCGCCCCCCGATCTGTCCGCGGAAGATTTCAAGGCCACCATTGTTCATGTCGATCTTGCGAGACTTCGCCGCGGCCGGGTGAAATACAAACGCTTGAAACGTTTGAAGCGCGCGCTGCTCGAACGCGCGTTTGCGCGGTTCTGTGAAAAAGAAAACGCGCAGCCGGATTACGCGCGCGCGTTTGCCGAGTTTTGCGCAAAAGAAAAATCGTGGCTCGATGACTACGCGTTTTTTCGCGCGCTCATGGAGAGAAATCGCGGCCGCGAAACATGGGACACCTGGCGCGAAGAACATCGTTCCATGCAGTCCGCGCGCGCTTGGTTGGATCGACAATCCCCGCACAAGCGCGCCCAGTTTGCCGAGCGCGAAAAATTCTTTCGCTATGTCCAATGGATCGCGCACACGCAATGGGCTGCGGTAAAAACTTACGCGGAAGAACGCGGCATTGCGCTCATGGGGGATATCCCTTTTGGAATCAGCTATTACAGCGCCGATGTTTTTGCGCGGCCCGATGAATTTTCTCTGGAATGGTCCGGTGGCGCGCCGCCGGAACCGTATTTCAAAGACGATGAGTTCACGCAAAAATGGGGACAAAATTGGGGCATCCCCCTTTATCGGTGGGACGTGATGCGCAATCGGAATTTCGATTGGTGGCGCGATCGCGTTCGCGGGGTGAACAAGAATTTTCACATCTTTCGCATCGACCACGTGCTCGGGTTTTATCGCATTTACGCTTTCCCGTGGCGACCAAATCGCAATGCGGAATTTCTGCCGCTCAACGACGCCGACATGCGCGCACGCACCGGCGGCGCCGCGCCCCATTTTGTGCCGCGCGATGATTCGACTTCGGAAAAGTGCGAAGCGAACAAGCGCGACGGCGAAGAATATCTTCGCGTCGTCCTAGCCGAGTGTGGCGCCACTCGCGTGGTCGGCGAAGATTTAGGAACGGTTCCTGATTACATGCGACCAAGTTTGCGCTCGTTAGGCATTGCCGGATTTAAAATTCCGCAATGGGAGACGAACGGCGGCCGCGTGAAATCGGGAAGCGAATACGAGCGGCTTTCGGTCGCCACCTACGCCACGCACGATCACAAACCGATTCGCGCGCTCTGGCAGGAAGCTTTCGAAAGAAAAACCGCGACGAGCGGCCAAGCGCGCGAGGATCTGGAAAAAATTGCGCAATTTTCTGGAATGCAGAAAACCGATCGTCCGCTCCATTTTCAAAAAGATTTTTATCCAGCGATGATGGCTGCGCTTTTCCGGAGTGAAGCTTGGATTGCGGTTGCCATGATTACCGATCTGCTTGCGCGCACTGATCGATTCAATGTTCCCGGTACCGCCTCGGCAACGAATTGGACGCGTCGCCTGCGCATGACCGTTGCGCAACTCGGCTCGAGCCGCGTGGTGCGTCATCGCATGCGATTGATTCGCGAGCTCCTTGAAAAAAATGGGCGCACGTAAGCGCTGTTTGTGGCTAATTGAAACATGACTTCTCCGATCAAAATCGCGGTCACCGGCGCGGCCGGACAAATTGGCTACTCACTGCTTTTTCGCATTGCTTCGGGCGCGATGTTTGGCGCGGACCAACCGATCGCGCTGCATCTGATTGAAATCCCAAATGCGCTCGGTGCACTCGAAGGCGTGGTCATGGAATTAAACGATTGCGCGTTTCCGCTCCTGCAAAGCGTCACTCCCACCGCCGATCTCGATGAAGGATTTCGCGATGTGAATTGGGCGCTGCTCGTCGGCAGCATCCCGCGCAAGGCCGGCATGGAACGCAAAGATTTGCTCGGCATCAACGGCAAAATTTTTATCGGTCAGGGAAACGCGATTGAAAAAAATGCGGCGGCCGATGTGCGCGTGCTTGTGATCGGGAACCCGTGCAACACCAATTGCCTCATCGCCATGAACAACGCGAAAGAAATTCCGCGCGATCGCTGGTTTGCCATGACGCGCCTCGACGAAAATCGCGCGCGCGCCCAACTCGCGCACAAGGCCGGCGTCGAGATCACGAAAGTAACGAACATGACGATCTGGGGAAACCATTCCGCGACGCAGTATCCCGATTTTTATAACGCCAGGATCGACAATAAGCCGGCCAACGAAGCGATCGGCGACGAGAAATGGTTGAAGGAGGAATTTATTTCCAGCGTGCAACAGCGCGGCGCCGCCATCATTAAGGCACGCGGACTTTCTTCGGCCGGCTCGGCCGCGAACGCGATTGTCGATACGGTTCGCTCGCTCACGAACGACACTGCGCCTAACGACTGGCATAGCGTTGCGGTTTGTTCGGATGGAAGTTACGGCGTGGAAAAAGATTTGATCTCGTCATTTCCCGTCCGCGTGCGCGGCGGCAGTTTGGAAATCGTGCAAAAAGTTCCGATCAACGATTTCAGCCGCGACAAGATCGACAAGTCGGTGGCCGAGCTGAAAGAAGAAAAATCGCTCGTAAGCGATTTACTGTAATTTTTCGCCGGTCATTTTCTCGAACGCTTCGACATACTTGGCCGAAGTTTTCTCGATGACCTCGCGCGGCAACTTCGGCGCAGGCGGCGTCTTGTCCCAATCGAGCGTCTCCAGATAATCGCGCACAAATTGTTTATCGAAACTGGGCGGGCTTTGGCCAACGACGTACTGATCTTTCGGCCAGAAGCGCGATGAGTCCGGCGTCAAACATTCATCGATCAAAAATAATTTCTCGTCCGCCATTCCAAATTCGAACTTCGTGTCGGCCACAATAATTCCGCGTTGCGCAGCATGGTCGCGACCGGCTGAATAAATTTCCAGGCTCAGCTTTTTCACGCGCTCCGCCATTTCCTCTCCCAGAATTCGCGCGCACTCTTTCATGTCGATGTTTTCGTCGTGGCCTTGCTCGGCCTTTGTCGATGGCGTGAAAATCGGTTCCGGCAATTGCGACGCGAGTTTCAAACCCGACGGAAGCTTGATTCCGCAAACGCTCTGCGATTTTTGATATTCCTTCCAACCGGAGCCGGCAAGATAACCGCGCACAACACATTCCACCGCCAGAGGCTTTGTTTTCTTTACGATCATGGAACGTCCGGCGAGCCGATCACGAAAACCTTGCAGCTCCTTGGGGAACTTTTCGAAATCGGCCGTGACAAAATGATTGTCGATCTTGTCGAAGCGCCGGAACCAAAAGGCAGAAAGCTGATTGAGAACCGCGCCCTTTTGCGGAATCGGATCTGGCAGGATGACATCGAACGCTGACAAGCGATCGGTCACCACGAAGAGCAGTGTCTCGCCCAAATCAAAAACCTCGCGCACTTTCCCGCTGCGCAGTTTTTTAATTCCAGGAAGATCGACAATCGATTGCGGCGAAGTTTGCATCTAAGATTGTTGGCATGGCTGGAATCGTCGTCAAACCCCGCGCGCGAATTTTACACGGACACGACTGGGTGTTCTCGGGCGAAGTGTTGAAAGTTTTCGGCAAACCAAATGATGGCGACGTGATTTCGCTCAAGGACGGGCGCGATCATTTGATCGGCAGCGCCATTTATAATTCGAAGTCGCAGATCGTGGCGCGTCGCTTCTCGCGGCGCAAACAGGATCTCGATCTTGATTTTTTTAAGCGCCGGATCGCACAAGCCGCCGAATATCGCGAGCGGCGCAAGATCGACATAAAGCTTTGTCGCGTCGTCTGGAGTGAGAGCGACGGCTTGCCCGGCGTGATCGTCGATCGTTACGGGCATCATTTTGTTCTGCAAACGCTCACCGCCGCGATGGATTTGCGAAAGGAAACGATCGCGGACGCGATTGTCGATCTTTTCGGCGCCGTGGCGATCATCGAGCGAAATGACGCGCCGGTGCGGCGCGCGGAAGGACTCGAGCTGCGCAACAGCGCCCTGCGGGGTGAGGCTGAATCCGAAATCGAGATCGAGATCGCGGGTTTAAAATTTTATGTCGATCTTTTGCGCGCGCAAAAGACCGGCTTTTATCTCGATCAAGCGCAGAATTACGCGGTCGTTGCCGAATTCGCGCGGGCACGCCGGGTGCTCGATTGCTTCGCCAATGAAGGCGCTTTTGCCCTCGCTTGCGCGCGCGGCGGTGCGACCGAAGTGACGGCGGTGGAAGCAAGCGAAGAAAATATTTCGCGAGCGCAGCAGAATACCGCGCGCAACGCGCTTTCTGTGAAATGGATCGCGCAAGATGCCTTTCAATTCTTGCGCGCCGCGGAAAAGGCGGGGGCGCAATATGATTTCATTATTCTCGATCCGCCGTCGTTTACGAAAGCGAAAGGCGGGTTACGCGATGCCTTGCGCGGCTATCGCGAATTGCACGTGCGCGCTTTCAAGTTGCTATCGAAAGATGGTTTGCTCGCGACATTTTCCTGCTCGCATCACGTGAGCGAGGAAAGTTTCGCGGGAACGATCGCGGCTTCGCTGGTGGATGCGCGGCGCAGCGCGCGGCGACTACGGCGCTTCGAGCAAGCGCTCGATCATCCCGTGCTCCCGACATTACCGGAGACGGAATATTTTAAGGGATTCCTGCTCGAGATGATGCCGGGCCGGTAAAAGATCGACATAAAATTTCGCGGGGAAAATTTGTGGAAATCTCTCACGAGGTCATTAATGTGCGGACAGCGGCCGCCGAATGCGAAAATTCAATATGCCAGAAAAAATCCGACCAATCGAGCAAATGCTGGAGCTGAGCGAAGAAGATGCGATGTCGCCGGAGCATCTCGATTCCCAAGTGCAAAAGGCGCAGGAGCAATTGCTCCAGCTCAAGCGCCAGCAGGAGCAAATCGAAAAACAAAAACGGGAGCTGGAGGAGCTAAGCCGGCGGCAAGAGGAACTCGAACGCGGCCGCGCCGAGATGACGGACAAGCTGACGAGGTCGCTCGTGGTGCTCGAACGGGAAGGTTACGAAACGCAGCGCAAGCTCGAGCAAATTCGCGCGACGCGCGAAAGTTTCGGCGAACATTTGCAACATCTGGAAGCGATCGATCCGAAAAGCTGGAACCCCGCGGAGTTGCACAAGGAGTTGAGCCGCGCACTCAGCACCGTGGACGACGCGCGCACCGAGTTCAGCCAGCAACGCAGCCGTCTGCAAGCGACCGCCGGCGATGAATCGGGCGAGTTGCCGGAGGTGACGGCGGACCTGGGCGTAGCCGGCGGCGGGAAATCGTTCGTGCATTGGATGCAGATCGGCTTCGCGGTGACATTGCCGCTGATCATTTTTGGTTTGATCGCGCTACTTTTATTCTTTTGGATGGCGAGAACTGGATGACCATGCGCCGCCGCTCGCTTCAAACCGGAACCACGCTCAATCAGAAACAGCAGGAACTCGCGCTTCAGGAAACAGCGCTGCGCGATCAGATGGAAAAACTTGAGCGCATGATCGCGGAAGCGCCGCGCGTGGCCGAAGAAACGACCCGCCGACAGCGTGAGGAATTATTGCAGCGCGCGAGCGAGGGCAGCGGCCGTCTTGATGTTTCCATCGCGTTGCAGGACAAACGCTACGGCGACGCTGGAAATGGCGATCGGCGCCGCGGCTCCTTGCGCAAGGAACGACGCGAAGGCCGGATTGTTTTTCTTGTTTTGGTGATCGCGCTGACGGGCGCGGTCATCTGGCTGGTGAGCCATCTTCATTTTTAGTCGTCCGCGCGTATGGCCAGCACACCGGATCTCGACGTGGCGTACGTCGCGAAGCTTGCGCGACTTAATTTGACCGCGGCAGAGACGCAGCTTTTTCAGAATCAGCTCGGCCGCGTGCTCGAATACGCGGACAAATTGCGCAATGTCGATGTCAGCCACATCGAAGCGGCCGCTCATGCCATTCCGGTTTTCAATGTGTTTCGTGAAGATGAGCCGCGCGACTTTTTCACCGCCGAAGAAGCGCTGCGCAACGCGCCGCGCAAAGCGAACGGCCTTTTCGTTGTCACGAAGGTCGTAGAATGACGGCGCGCGATCTGCCGGCGCTCACCATCGCCGAAGTCCAGGATTTGCTTCGTCGCCGCGAAGTTTCACCACGCGAAGTCCTCGATGCGCTGCACGAGCGCATTGTTTATGTCGATCCAACAATCGAGGCTTACCTTTCGCTCGATCTGGAGGCGGCGCGAAAAGCCGCGGAAAGCGTCGATGTAAATTTGCCGCTCGGCGGCGTGCCGATCGCGCTCAAAGACATCATCAGCGTGGCTGACCAACCATGCACATGCGCATCGAAAATTTTGCGAAATTATCGCGCCCTTTATGACGCCACGGTCGTCCGAAAATTGAAAGCCGCGGGCGCAATTCCCTTCGGCAAGACGAACATGGACGAATTTGCGATGGGCTCATCCACCGAAAACTCGAGCGTGAAATGTACGCGCAACCCGTGGGACCTCTCGCGTGTGCCGGGCGGATCGAGCGGCGGTTCAGCCGCAGCCGTCGCCGCGGATGAAGCGTTCGGCGCGCTCGGCACTGACACCGGCGGATCGATTCGACAACCGGCTGCCCTTTCCGGCATCGTTGGCGTGAAACCAAGTTACGGTCGCGTCTCACGTTACGGCCTCGTCGCATTCGCTTCATCCCTCGATCAGGCGGGGCCGCTCACCAAAACCGTGCGCGATGCCGCATTAATAATGAATGCGATCGCCGGCCACGATCCGCAGGATTCGACTTCGTTGAACGAGGCCGTGCCGGATTACACCGCCGGGCTCGGGCGAGACTTGAAAGGAATGCGGCTCGGTTTGCCGAAGGAATACATGATCGAAGGAATCGATCCGCAGATAAAATCCGCGGTCGATGCAGCGCTGAAACATTTTCAGTCGTTAGGCGCGGAGATTGTCGATGTTTCGCTGCCGCACACCGATTACGCAATCGCGGTTTACTACATTCTCGCTACCGCGGAAGCCTCCGCGAACCTTGCGCGCTTCGATGGTGTGCGTTATGGGCATCGCGCCGAAAATCCCAAAGACCTTCTCGATTTTTACGGGCGCACCCGCGAGGAAGGTTTCGGCGCGGAAGTGAAACGGCGCATCATTCTCGGCACGCACGTTCTCAGCTCCGGCTATTACGACGCCTACTATTTGCGCGCGCAAAAAGTGCGCGAATTGATTCGGCAGGACTTCGCGAACGCTTTTGAAAAGGTGGACGCGCTCATTTCTCCCACGTCGCCGGCGCCGGCATTCAAATTCGGCGAACACACCGCCGATCCGTTGCAAATGTATCTCGCCGACATTTTCACCAATGCCGGAAATCTCGCTGGCATTTGCGGAATCAGTTTGCCCTGCGGCTTCGCAAATGTTGAGGAGAAGCAGCTTCCGATCGGCCTGCAAATTCTCGGCAAAGCCCTCGATGAAGCGCGCATTTTCCAAATCGCGAATGCTTACGAACAAAGCACCGACTGGCACAAAGCGCGGCCGCCTTTGCAGAAATAATGGAGCCGATGACGGGATTCGAACCCGTGACCTACGGTTTACGAAACCGTTGCTCTACCAACTGAGCTACATCGGCGAAAGGAGCGCGCAAAGATTGCATCCAGCTTCGGTGCGAGCAAGTAAACAAGATCGACATGAACAGGCTGGAAGAAATTTTGCGGGTGAAACGCGAGGAGATCGAGGGTTTGCTATCGCAAACGGCGGGATTAGATCGACAAGCGTTGGCGCGAAATGATTTCCGCGATTTTCGCGCGGCGCTAAGCTGCGGCTCGCTCGCCATCATCGGCGAAGTCAAAAAGGCGTCACCGTCCGCCGGCGTGATCGCAGAATCGTTCGATCCGATCACGATCGCGCAGAAATATGAGCGCGACGGCGCCGCCGCGATCTCGATCCTGACCGATGAACAATTTTTTCAAGGCCGGCTCGAATATTTGCGCGCGATCCGGGAAGCCGTGCGCGTTCCGCTTTTGCGGAAAGATTTTATTCTCGATGAAATTCAAATCGCGCAATCAGCCGCGGCTGGAGCAGACGCGATTCTGCTGATCGTGGCCGCTCTCGAGCAAAAACAACTTGTCGATCTTTTGGACGCGGCGACGCGTTATCGCCTCGACGCGCTTGTGGAAGTGCACACTCTTGAAGAGCTCGAGCGCGCGCTCGCAGCGGACGCGAAGATCATAGGAATCAACAACCGCGATCTCGCTACTTTTCATGTCGATCTTGCCGTCACGGAACAGCTCTGCAAAAGAGTTCCGGACGACGTTCTGCTCGTGAGCGAAAGCGGGATCCGAACTCTTCACGATGTTGATCGAATGAAGGCGTGCGGCGTCGACGCGCTCTTGATCGGCAAAGCGCTGATGCGCGGCGAATTGTCGATCGAAGAGTTGCGCGAGAAATAAAACGCGTCAGCGCGTCACGCCGATTTCGGCGCGGCGATTTTTTGCCCAGGCCGATTCGCTGTGACCGGAATCAGCCGGCATTTCCAAACCAAAGCTGACGGTCTGAATGCGGCTGCCGTCCACGCCATCGGCGATCAGGCTTTCGCGCACAGCCCCGGCGCGACGCTCGCCGAGTCCGCGATTATATTCCGCGGTTCCGCGCTCATCGGTGAAGCCGGCGATGATCAGTTCGCCGCCGCTTTCTTTCATGGAGCTGGCGATCTCCTGAATTTTTGCCGTCTCTGATTGGCGAATCGTCTGGCTATCGAAATCGAAATAGATCGGCTTGAACCGGCCGCGCTCGACGTTGCTGCCGAAAAATGAAACGCCTTCGCGCCGCTCCGGTAATGGCGTTCCGTTTACGTAGTCGCCGGTTGTCCCGCTGGTCTGACCGTGCCCTTTTTTGTCGCAGCCTGCGAAATCGAAAAGCAAAAGAAGAAACGAAAGAGAAAAAACGATTCGAACGGCACGTCGGGCAAAAAAGAGTGTAGTCATGAAAACGATTTGCCAAGAATAACGGCTGCGGCTATGCGCGCAACTGGCGCACATTCGCGCAAGGGCGATATGTCGATCTTAGCTCGCGGAGAAAATTCGTTTCAGAAATCCAAACGCGCCACCCTGCGCGGCGAGAGCGCCGACACCGATCCGCGCGATTAGAACCGGACAATCCGCGCCATTTAAAATCCGGCGGGTGAGATCCCCCATGATGTAATGACGCCACGGTCCACGCGATTGGGATGAGCCGGCCACGATCAAGTCGTGCTCGCCGTCGCGCAGTTCTTCGAAAATCTGGTCCAGCGCGAAGCCGTGCCGAAGGCGCACCGACGCCGCAACGCCGAGTTTATCGAGACTCTCCTTTTGCGCGCGCAAATTGCGTCCGAGCTCGGAATTGGATTGCAATAACGCATCGACATCTTCTTCGAGCCGGACGAGATCGGCGTAAATGGCGGGCGGCTCGGCCATGACGTGCAGCAAGGTGACGGACGCGCCGACAGCGGCGGCGAGCCGGCCGGTCAATTTCACGGCGTCCTCGATGTATTGTTTGCCACCGGTGCAAACCAAAAACTTTTTCAGTTGCGCCACTTCGCCCATCGCGACGAGGACCGGCGGCGCGATTGCTTTGATCACTTCGTAGGTTTTGTCGGAGTGCCAGTAAAGTCCGCCGGAACGTTTGCGTCGCGCGCCGATGACGGCGAAATCAAACTGGCCGTTCGCGGTTTGATCGACAATCTGCATGATCGGCTCGCCGGCGCGCACCACGATTTCCGGCGAAATTCCAGCGGCACGCAGCACTTGCGCTTCTTTCTCGAGCGCTTCGCGCAGCGGCTTTTCGTCACCGTCTTTTTCGGTGATGCCTAACAATGTCGTCTCAGCGCGGCAAGGCCCGGCCAAAAGCGCGCCGATGCGGACGGCGTTGTCCGAGGCGGGCATGCCATCGCTGCAAATTACAATTTTCATGTCGATCTAAAGTTTGTGTCCGGTAAAGAGCGTGTAGATGACAATGGCCGCGCCGATCAGCGGCAGCGGGACAAACGCGATCCGAATTTTCGGGCCGGCGAAATATTGCGTCAGGATCGCGCCGATTTGCGCGCCCACGGCTGCACCGGTGTGCATGACGAGCGCGATTAAAATGTCGACGTTCCCTTTCATGGCGTGCGTAAAAGTCCCGTAACTCGCCGAGATGATGATTTCAAACAAATCGGTGCCGACGGCGAGATGCGTGGGAATGCCCAGAATGTAAACGAGCATCGGCATGCGAATGTAACCGGCCCCGCCGCCAAGAAAGCCGCTGAAGAGGCCGCCGATAAACGAGACGAGCACAATCACCCAAAGCGAAATCGATTTCACGCCGGAAGCTGGCAGCGAGATCATCGGCCAAACGCGCACGCGATGAATCGCCTGAGTGACGTGCGTAAAAGAAGATTCGTCTTTTTTCACGCTCGGCAGGGTGGCGGGTGTTTTCGGCCTGCGCCGCTTTTGCTGGCGCAGTGTTTTCCACGATTCCCAGATCATGAAAGTGGAAATGCTGCAGTAGATCGCGATCGAAATCAGGCTGACGACGAAATTGATGTTGCCGGCGCGTTTCAACATTTGAATGAGTTGCGCGCCGACTTCCGCGCCGCCGATTGTGCCAAGCGCCATGATGAGACCGAGACGAACATCGACATTCCCGAGCGCGCGATGCCGCCGCGCCGCGATGACCGATTTGCCGACGATGTGCGCGAGATCCGTGCCGACCGCGTAATTCCAATCGAGCCCGACCGCGCGCAAGGCCGGACCGGCGATAAAACTGCCGCCCACGCCGAAAAATCCACCGAGCACTCCGATGAGAAACCCGATGGCGGTCAGATAAATCGGGCTGATGTTTGCGCCCGAAATGGGGAAAAACATCGCGATCATTCGGAACGCCCGCGAATTAATCGAAACAACATGGTGGTGACGGCTTCGAGCAGGACGGCTTGGCCGATAATCAGCGCGATCGCAACCAGCGCATAAATTTTAATGTGATGTTTATCGAGCTGCTCGAGCCAGCCGGCCAGAAAGTGAAGAACAAAAAAGAAATAGCCAACCACCAGGACCGAATAAACGATCAGCTCGATGAAAAATGCGCGCAGGGTGCGCTCGGCTTCTTTTTTCTTCCTCATTGATTGCTCTCGAATCTCTTCGCCGCTGCCCAGTCTAACGGTCGGGCGTTCTCTCGCGAAAGCCGAAATATCCTTTGCGAAACGGGCGATTCTTTTTACCTTGGGCGACGCTTTTCTGCGCACTATTATGGCCGATGCCGCTAACAAATACCCCGAGAACGTAGAAGGAAAATTCTACGTCGACGACCAATGCATCGATTGCGATTTGTGCCGCGAGACCGCGCCGGCCAATTTTAAGCGCAACGACGACGGCGGACACTCCTTCGTTTACAAACAGGCCGAGTCGCCGGAAGAGGAGGCCCTTTGCAAGGAAGCAATGGAAGGCTGCCCCGTCGAAGCGATCGGCAGCGACGGCTAAGATTTTGGCGTAGCGGCCCCGAATGTTTTCGGGGCAGAATAGACGCGTGGAAATTCCCATCGCGCTCACGATCGCCGGCTCGGACAGCAGCGCCGGCGCCGGCATTCAAGCCGATCTAAAAACTTTCAGTGCGCTGGGCGTTTACGGCGTGAGCGCAGTGACCTGTGTGGTGGCTGAGATGCCGGGCAGAGTGGTCCGCCTCGAGCCGGTGAATGTCGATCTTGTCCGCGCGCAGATCGAAACGCTTGGCGCGGGGTTTCCAATCGCGGCGATCAAGACAGGATTGCTCAGCACGGCGGAAATTGTTTCCGCGGTGGCGCGCACGATTGTCGATCTTGCGCGCAAGATCGACATAAAGGTTCCGCTTGTGATCGATCCGGTGATGCAGGCGACGAGCGGTGACGCGCTTCTGCGCGGCGACGCGGTGCAGACTTATGAGAATGAATTGTTCCCACTCGCGGCGCTGATCACGCCTAATCTCGATGAAGCAGCCAAACTGATTGGCGCGCCCATTCGAGATCTCGACGAAATGCGCGCGGCCGGACGGAAGCTGGTGGAAAAGTTTGGTGTTCCTTTCCTAATCAAGGGTGGTCACCTGAGCGGTGATGCAGCGATTGATCTGCTTTTTTCTGTCGATGGAGAGATCGCCGAATTTTCAGCGCCATTTTCGCGCGGAATCGCGACGCACGGAACGGGCTGCACGTACTCCGCTGCGATCACCGCGGGACTCGCGCGAGGTTTGGCGTTAGGAGATTCAGTGCAAAAAGCGAAGGAATTTGTCAGCGCCGCGATCACGCAACATTTCACATGGGACACGGCCAGAGTGAGCGTGCACGCGCTCAATCATTCGCCCAAGCTTTAGCCGATTTTTGCTTCTTCCCAGCGGCGCAACTCCATCGCTTGCATCGCCGCGGCCGTTTCCGCCTGCTTTTTGCTTTGCCCGGCGCCCTGACCGAGCTCCAAACCTTCCCAAACGACCTTGACCACAAAAGTTTTCGCGTGTTCAAGCCCGCTTTCCGAAATGACTTCGTACACCGGACTGCGCGGAGAGATCGCCTGCAAAAGTTCCTGCAAATGACCTTTCGGATTGATATCGACCGGTTCCTCGGCGAGCTGCGCGAGATCGGTCTGCGCTTCGGCCAGAATAAATTTTCGCACGGTTTCGAAATCCGCATCGAGATAGATCGCGCCGATGAGCGCTTCGAAAGCGTCGGCCAGAGTCGAGATGCGCTCACGGCCGCCACTCGCTTCTTCGCCGCGCCCCATCATTAAATAACGGCCGAGGTCCAGCGCGGCAGCGTGCTCTTTGAGCGCGTCCCGCGAAACCAGGCGCGAACGAAGTTTGGTGAGATGCCCTTCGGCCGCGTGTGGAAATTGCGCGAAGAGACGTTCCGTCATAACGAGCTGCAGAATCGCGTCGCCCAAAAATTCCAAGCGTTGATTATCGAAATGACGCCGCTGCGTTTCGTGTCCGAGACTTGGATGAGTCAACGCCTCCGCCAACAAAAGCGGATTGCGAAATTTATAGCCGATACGTTTCTCGAGCGGGTTCACCACTTGTCACTCTGAGCGAAGACGAAGAATCTCTCAATCCGCTTATCGCCCTTGATAAACGGCGAGCGACGTAATCAGATCGAGCGCGCGCTGCAAAACGATGTCGCGCGCGCTTTCCGGCGGGCGAGCGCGATGTTGCTGCGATACTTCCATCGCTTCGATCTCGGGGTTTTTCCCGGCGAGCAACGCTGCTTCATTCAAGTGCGGCCGTTCCGCTTCAAAAACAAATGGGCCCATCCCTTTGCTCAAGCTTTGCTGAAACACTTCACGTTTTTCGGCCGGCGCCATCTCGACGGCGAGATCGGGTTTCACGCCTTCCGGAAAAATCGGCCGGCCTTCCGGCAAGACCGCTTCGCCCACGGCCACGCGCAAAACCTTTCCGCTGGCCAGCGGCAAATCGGAATATTCCACGGCGCGGCCAGCCGTCGACTGACCGATAATCAGCGCCTTATTGTAAAGATGAAGCACACCGGCGAGCGCTTCGGCCGCGCCCGAGGTGTCGCCGTCCGCCAGAACGAGAACCAGTCCTTGATAGGACGGGTCGCGCTCGGATGTAAAAGTTTTTTCCTGCTTCACAGTCGGCTTGCGCAAAGTAAAAAGAATTTTGCCTTTCGGACAAAAGCGCTGGGCGAAATCTGATGCGGCGGCGAAATCGGCGGAGGCGATGCTGGCGCGAAGATCGACAACGACCGCGTCCACTTTTTTGCTCGCGAAAGTCTGCAGTTGCGAATCCATCGCCTGCAAGTTCCCCCGGTTGAGCGCGCCGAGACGAAGATAACCGATGTGTCCTTCGATGATCTCACCGTAGAACGGAGTAGCCGTGCCGGGCGCATCGCTTTTGCCATTTGCCATGAGCACGACACCGCGCCCGACGCGCTGCATCAGCCCCTCGAGCGTAGCGCGATTCAGCTCCGTTTCATTGAGCGCCTCCGGATTCAAATAATTGCTCCGCAACAATGAGATCGCCTGTTGCAGCTCGGCCGCGTTCATGCCGTTGATGAGCGCTTCGGCTGATGGCGGCGAAGCAGTCGCGCCGGCTGTCGTTGTCGGTGTCGGTGATTGCGCACGCAAATGCGCGCACGCCATGCAAATCAAGATCGACAAAAAAAATGCTCGAAGCGGCGACATCAGTGGTCTGCCAGTTTATCCGGAACTGCGCAAATATCACGCCGGTAATGGCAGCCTTCGAAATGAATGCGTGAAACCGCTTCGTATGCGCGATCGCGCGCCGCCGGCATGGTCGATCCGGAAGCGGTGACGGCGAGAACGCGGCCGCCAGCCGTGAGCACCTTATCATTCACGCGCTTCGTGCCGGCGTGAAAAATCTGCACATCTGGCAATTTGGCGGCCTCCGGCAAACCGGAAATTGAGATTCCGGTTTGATATTTTCCGGGATAACCGCCCGATGCCATCACCACAGTCACAGTCGCGCATTGATCGAATTCAATTTTTTGTCGATCCAAAGTTCCCGCGATCGTGGCGTCGATCAGATCGAGAAGGTTTGATTTTAAGCGCGGCAAAATCGCCTGCGTCTCGGGATCGCCAAACCGGCAATTGAATTCCAAAACGCGCGCGCCGTCGGCCGTCAGGATCAAGCCGGGAAAAAGTAATCCGCGAAATTGCACCTCCGCTTCACGCAAGCCGCTGAGAAGCGGCCGCATCACCGCGCGATCGAATTGCGATTGCAATTCATCGCTCCAATTGTCCGCCGGGCTGCATGCGCCCATCCCGCCGGTGTTCGGCCCTGTGTCGCCGTCGCCGACACGTTTGTGATCGCGCGCGCTACCGAGCATTTGATAAGTCGAGCCATCCACGAGCGCGTGCAGCGAACATTCGCGTCCGCGCAAAAATTCTTCGATCACGATGCGCCGCCCGGCCTCGCCGAACTGCCGTTTATTCATCATAGCGTCGATCGCTGCCGCCGCTTCCTCCGCGTTCTGCGCAATGATCACGCCTTTGCCCAGCGCGAGCCCGTCCGCTTTGATCACGACCGGAAATGGCAATCGTTTAGAAAAGCGAATCGCTTCGCTGCAACGCTCAAATGTCCCGGCCAGCGCGGTCGGGATATGATTCCGCCGCATCAGTTCTTTCGCGAAAATCTTCGACGACTCGAGGCGTGCCGCGCACTTGCTCGGCCCAAAAATGCGCAGCTTCTCTTCGTCGAAAAGATCGACAATCCCCGCGGCGAGCGGATCGTCCGGTCCGACCACCGTTAGATCGACATCGTTTTCTTTCGCGAAACGCAATAGCGCTGGCAAATCGTTCGCCGCAATCGGGACATTTTCCGCGATTTCTTGGGTGCCGGCATTTCCCGGCGCACAAAAAATCTTGTCGCCGCCGGACGACTGTTTCAATTTCCAAGTGAGCGCGTGCTCGCGCCCACCGCTGCCAATGACGAGAACTTTCATTTGCGATTAGAAACCATATCTGGCCGGCCAATCTTTCGCCGCGCCGCCCAGCTCATCCGCGCACGCTCTTAATTCGCTCTCAAAGAACCGCGCCATCTGCGATCGTACTTCATCCGTCAGCCGAAACTTTTCGAACCGGGCCTTTTGATTGTAATTGGCCGGAAGCTCTCCGCTCGGCTTGCGCGGATCCGCTCCCAGAAATTCCACGATTGATTGACGTAATTTGACGGGCTCGCGCTTCAGGTCGTCAAAAAAATAAACACGAAAACGGCTGGAAGGAATGTGGCGGCGCCATCGCGCCACGATTTGGCTGGGGGATGAGCGCAAGAGCACGTCGCTGCGAAACAGATTCCGCATGATCGCGTCGCCATCGCCGGGGTCGAACGCACCGGTCGCCCCGTGGCGCACCAGCATCGACAAGTGCGACCAGGCACGCTCGACCGGATCGCGCGCTAAGAAAATCACGCGGACCTGCGCAAAACGCGCTGAAATGCGTTCGATGATCTCGTCCTGCAGCGTCGAATACGCCGGCGTAATGTCACCCGAAAGCAGGTTAGCCTTGGCCTCGAATAAAGCTGCGTATTCTTCAAAATCGATCTCCGGCTTTGCCGAAATTGTCTCCAATGCATCGAGAAAGCGAATGTCTCGGCTGTCCCGCGAATTTTTTTGCAGCTTTCGACCCCGTGTCGCCCAAAAGTCGCGCGGCCACTCGAAATAATGCAATGCTTTAATCGGTGGCATCCAAAAATCGGGGTGTGTTCGGAGCTGATCGTACAGCCAGCTCGTGCCCGCCTTCTGCGCGCCGACGCAAAGAAAATCGGGTCCAGAACGCGCGGTGCTCTTTGGAGCATTCTCCATCGCGAGGAGCTTGAATTGTTTTTCCAGCAGTGTCGAGACGCTGCGCCGGACCATGGCTTGCGATTTCGTTGCGCGTCTCCGAAAATTCGGATGTGCGTAACAACCACCGCATCTTTCTTCTTTCGCCCGCATTTGCCGGCGGCCGGCGCGCCCAGATGCTTTTGAGCGAACGCGCGCAATTCGATCTTGCCAAAAAACTTCGCAGCGAAGAAGGCGCCACCATCGCCGAAGTGTTCACGTTTTTGAGCGGGCTCTATTTTCGGGGCAAGATTGCCTACGCAAATGCATTCGCGCGGCCGATGAATGGCGGATGTGCCGTGTTCGTCATCACACCGACGCGCGGACTGGTCGATGCGCAGACGCGGATCGGGCTCGCTGATTTGCGCGAGTTTGCGGAGGTCGACATCGATGAAGAAAATCCGCGCTACCGAAAACCGCTCGCGCGCGACGCGCGCCGCCTTGCCAAAAAATTAGCTGCCGATGCGGACGTGGTTCTTCTCGGCAGCATCGCTACGAAAAAATATGTCGATCTTTTGCTCGAAAATTTCCAGGAGCGGCTTCGCTTTCCGTCCGATTTTGTGGGGCGCGGCGACATGAGCCGCGGCGGATTGTTGCTGCGCTGCGCAGTGGATCGACAGGAATTAAATTACGCCTGCGTGGCCGGCGCGATTGTGAAAGGAAAGCGGCCGCCCAAACTTTCGCCGCGACGTTACACGAAATAATGACGCTCTCCATCAAACCACCGCTGCCACCGATGGAGGCGCGTTCCGTCGATGAAATCCCGATCGGCAATGAATGGCAATATGAGCCGAAGTGGGACGGCTTTCGTTGCATCGCGTTTCGCGACGGCGCGAAGATTTACCTGCAATCGAAAGCCGGCCAGCCGCTCGCGCGCTATTTCCCCGATGTCGTGGAGAAATTGTCGATCTTGCGCGAGAAACAATTTGTGATCGACGGCGAGCTCGTCATTCCGATCGGCGGCCGATTTTCATTCGATGAATTGCAGTTGCGCTTGCATCCAGCAGCGAGCCGCGTGCAGAAACTTGCCGCCGCGCACCCGGCGATGATGATCGTGTTCGATCTGCTCGGGCAAGATCGACATAACTTTTCGAAGCAACCGTTGCGCGAGCGCCGCGCGCATCTGGAAAAGTTTGCGCGAACGAATTTGAAATCAAAAGGCGCGGTTCGCCTGTCGCCCGCCACAACGAAACTCGAGACGGCCAAGAAATGGTTCGATAGAGTCGGCGGTAATCTCGACGGCGTGATCGCGAAACTTCTCGATGCGCCCTACGCGTCGGGCGAGCGAACCGCCATGGTGAAGATCAAAAATATTCGCAGCGCCGATTGCGTCATCGGCGGATTTCGTTACGCGAGCGGTGCGAAAGTGATCGGCTCACTTTTGCTCGGCCTTTATGACGATAAAGGCTTGCTGCATCACGTCGGTTTCACTTCCGCTTTTAAAGCGAGCGAGCGGGGCGCGCTGACAAAGAAATTTGAAGCGTTGCGCAAACCTCCCGGATTTACCGGCAACGCGCCGGGCGGCCCCAGTCGCTGGAGCACGGAACGGAGCGGCGAATGGGAACCTGTCGATCCAAAAACCGTGGTCGAGATCGCGTACGATCATTTTACGGGCGATCGATTTCGGCACGGCACAAAAATTATTCGTTGGCGCCCCGACAAGGCGCCGCGCCAATGCACGATAAATCAGGTCGCGCACCGCGAAGGCAAAGCTCTCGCGCTTTTGTAAAATCAACGCGACCAGCTCGGCTCGGTGATTTTCCCGACGCCGCTCAAGATCTCGCTCTTTCGCGCGGTCACGGTGTCGAGCATGTAAAGTGCGCCGCCTTGCGCGAAAATAATATGTCGCGAATCCGGTCCCCACGCCGGATTTTCGCCGCTCGATAAAACGCGTGTGCCGCCGCCGCTTAAATCGAGAATCGCAATTTGAAATTCGCCGCCGCCGCGGACGTTGAATGCAATCTTTTTTCCGTCTGGCGACCAACTCGGCTCGGTGCAATAATTGTGACCGGTCGAAAGCATCTGGCCCGAACCTCCGCCAGATGAAATGCGATAAAGCTGCGGCGAACCGCGCTCGTCGCTTGAATAAATAATTTCATCGCCGCTCGGCGACCACGTCGGTCCCGACTCGACGCCATGGGTGTGCGTCAATCGTCGTGCGCCGCCGCCATTCGCGCTGATCGTGTAAAGCTCCGGATTTCCATCCTTGCTCACGCTCAGCGCGATGCGTCCGCCGTCGGGCGAAAATGACGCGCCGCTGTTTGTTCCGGGAAAATTCGCAATCTTATTTCGCGCGCCGCTCGTCAAATCGATCACGTAAACATCCGGGTAACCACTTTGATAACCGGTGTACGCGACGCGGCGGCCATCGGGACTTATTGACGGATGAACGCTAATGACGCCGTCGTGCGTCATCTGGCGCACGTTCGAACCATCAAAATCAGCGACATAAACTTCCTTTTTTCCGCTGCGCGTTCCGATGAACGCGATCTTGCTGCCGGCGATTCCCTTGTTGCCGGTGAGCGTTTCAATGATGTCGTCCGCGAAATGATGCGCAGTTTCGCGCGCGCCGCCGTTGTAACTCTTCGACAAAACCGTCCCGCCGCTGTGATCGATGACCTGCCCTTGCAAACTTCCGCCACTAGCGCTGCCGCGCACGGTGTAAGCCGCGTTCGCGCTGATGATGAAATAACCAGAAAGCTCGAGATCGTGTTGCAAAGTTTTTGTTACCGCGGCGCCTTCGCCGCCGTTTAAGGTGGTAACGGAAATATTTATGCGATCGCCTTTGCTGATCGTGATCGTGGGCGTGTCCTCCGCGGACAAGATCGACAATGAGAAGATCGACATAAAAATTGCCGTGCTGATTTTTTTCATTGATCGGAATTTAACTCGAAATTGATGTTCACGTCGTAATGCTCGCCATTGCCGAGCCCGGCCGGCAGAGGATCAACTTGCGTGACGCGTTTCGCAACCGCCTCGACCGATTCATCCACCACCACGTTTCCCGATGGCCGGATGATATCGAATTTGGAAACGCGGCCGTCTTTCTCGATCCGGATTTTAACCAGCACGGACATTTTTCCGGCCGACGAAACGTTGGTCGTCGGCTGGACCCATTCACTGTGAAAACGATCGTGCAACATGTTGCCGTACCATCCGTTTTGCGTCGCGCCGCCGCCGGCCGCGCCGTGACGGCCCACGCCGGGCGATCCGCCGGGTTTGCCGCCGTTCGCGGCGCTCGATTTCTTTCCCGCCTTATCTGATTCACCATTCGCATCGGTTTTTGCGAGCGCAGCCTTCGCGATTTCTTTTTTGTGTTCGGTTTCGGCGGCGGCCTCCTCATCTTCTTCCGATTTTTTCGGTGTCGCGCTTGGCTTAGGCGAAGCTTTCGCGATCACCGTTTTTTTTGGTGAAGGTTTTGGGGTTGGCTTGGGGGTCGGTTTAGGCGTGGGCTTGGGTGTTGGTTTCGGTGTCGGCTTGGGTGTTACGCTTGGCTTCGGTGTACTTGTCGATCTTGGCGTCGGCTTTGGTGTGGGAAGTTGAATGTCGCTTTTCGCCGAAGTTAGAGCGGGCTCTTCTTCTTTTTCTGTCGATCTTCTAATTTCCGGCGTCGGAGTCGGAGCAGATTCTTTTTCCGATTTCGTTTTGCTCGCGGAGCGTTGCGCCACTTCGGCGCCATCACCCGCGCCGCCGCTCATCCAAACGACGTCGGTAGTGTTGCCTCGTTGCGATTGCCGATTCCAACGCATCACGCCGAGCAAAACGACAATGTGCGCGAGCGCGATGATCGTGACGTTGCGCCAGAAGCGTGCGTCTCTCGACATCGCTATTTCGTTTCGGCTTTGGTCGCGATGCCGACTTTCGTGATTTCGGCGCGTTGCAAAGCGTCCATCAACGAAACCAATTTTTGCACCGGCAATTCGCGATCGGGCCGAATCACGACCGCCACATCCGGATTCGCGCGCTTCAATTCGATCAATCGATCTGCGAGCGTGGACGCGTCCATCGGCTCGTTGTTCAATTTAATTGCTTCAGTTCGATCGATGGAGATCGACTGCACTTTTGTCGGGTTGACGGGCGCGCTGGGCGAACCACTCGATGGAATCACGAGGTTGAGACTGCTTTCGAGCAGTGGCGTCGTGATCATGAAAATAATCAGAAGGACGAAGGCGAGATCGAGCAGCGGCGTGATGTTGATCTCGGAAAGCGTGCTCAGACTATTGCGCTGCGAGTAACGTCTCATCGCCGGAATTCCGAAACGCGTCCGCCATGATCGACATATTTGTGCTCGAACTCGGAGGCGAGCTCGGCCGCGAAATTGTCCATCTCCACGATCATGGCGCGGATATTCGTGACGAGATAATTGTAACCAAACATCGCAGGGATCGCGACGCAGAGGGCGGTCACCGTCGTGATGAGCGCGCCGGAAACGCCGGGCGCCATCGCGGTAAGACTGGGCGCACCGGCCACCGCCACGTCCGTGAACGTGTCCATCACGCCCCAGACCGTGCCGAGCAATCCGAGAAATGGCGAGCCGCTCACCGCGGTTGCGAGCAAAATCATTTGAGATTCGAGCTCGAGCGCGGTTTCGCCGACGGCACGTTCCATCGCGGCATTGACCGCACCCATTTGCGCCGGCGTAATTTTGTCCGCGATCTCCAAACGCGCGCGAAAAGTTTCGTCTACTTCGGCCGAGCCGAGCATGTGAAAAGTCATCTCCTGACAGCCGGCGCGATAAACGGCAAAGAGCGGCGAACCGGGCAGGCGCGCATTTTTTTCAAACAGGCGCAGCGGTTGTCGATCTTGTCGGAACGCGGCGATGAAGCGCGCGTTTTGTTTTCGCGCGAATTGAATGACGCGCAGCTTCGTTATCATAATCGACCAGCTAAACACCGAGCCGATGCAAAGCAGCGAGAGCACGAGCTTGCCCGCGACCGTCGCGTGTTCGAACGCGAAGAGCAGACCGCCTGCCGCTAGAATTTCCGGAAAGAGCATCTCCGCTTCACCTGCGTAAGTAATACCGGATTCCGGCGAAAGCGAAAGGGCCGCGCCGAATTTAGATCGACAATTTTTTCGGAAACGTCGGCCGTAATTTCGCCACGACAACGAACGCAATTCCTATCGCAATCAGGAAAAACGAAAAGAACTGGCCGCGCGTTACGCCCAGGATCAACGACGCGTCCGGCTCGCGAAAATTTTCCACCACGATTCGGAAGACGGCGTAGCAAATAAAAAATACGCCGGTCAGAAAACCGTTCGGCTGCCGCGTGCGCGTACGCACAATCCACAAAATCAAAAACAAAACGATGCCTTCGAAAAAAGCTTCGTAAATTTGCGATGGATGCCGCGGTGTTAAAATCCCGCGCAATATTTCTTTCACCTGTGGCTGCCGATGCACTGCTGCAACGATGGCCTCCGGAGCGATCAACGTCGGATCCACTTGCTGACACGCGGCGAGCGCACGCTCCGCTTCCGCCGGACTGTCGAGCAGCTCCTTCGGAAATTGCATCGCCCACGGAACGTGCGCACTCCGGCCGTAAAGCTCGCCGTTAATGAAATTGGCGCAGCGTCCGAAAAATAAACCGATCGGCGCGGTCACGACCAGATTATCGCCGAGGTTCGTCCAGGAAATCTTATGCTTCCGCGCGTAATAAAATGTGAAGACCAAAATGCCGAGCATGCCGCCGTGGCTCGCCATTCCCCCTTCCCAGACGCGCAAGATCGACAATGGCTCGTGCAACATTTCCGGTTTGTAGAAAAAAACGTAGCCGAGCCGGCCACCCAGCAACACGCCGAAGAACGCCGCGCCTGAAATAAAATCCGCCACTTGCGATGGGCGCAGCTCCGTATAACCGCGAAAAGCAAGCCGCCGCATCAGCGCATACCCGCAAATAAACGCGAGCACATAAGCCAGTCCGTACCAGCGCGGCCCGACATTGTCCCAGAGCCGAAAGATAAACGGATCGAGATCGTGAACGTAGTAAGCGAACATTATTTGATCGCTAATTTAGCCGCTCGGCTCTCGCTCTTCGACAAAACTTCGCGCAGAAACGGCGCGGTCCGGCTGATGCGACTCTTCGCAACTTCCTCCGGGGTTCCAAATGCAACGATCTCGCCGCCGTCTGCGCCGGCCTCCGGGCCAAGATCGACAAGGTAATCGGCCTCGGCGATGACGCTGAGGTTGTGCTCGATCACGATGACGGTGTTGCCTTCATCGACCAGGCGATGGAGCACGTTGAGCAGCAGTTCCACGTCGGCCATGTGCAGTCCGATCGTCGGTTCTTCCAGCAAATACAATGTCGATCCTGGCTTGCGCATTTTGCGAATGCGCTCGTTTTCCGCGCGACCGACGCCGCGCTTGAGTTGCGTCACGAGTTTCAATCGCTGCGCTTCGCCGCCGCTCAGCGTCGGACTCGGCTGACCGAGTTTCAAATAACCGAGCCCGGTATCAACGAGCAAATTCAGCGGTCGCGCAATCTTGGGATGCGCGCGAAAAAATTCAGCCGCTTCTTCGATCGTCATTTCCATGACGTCGCCAATCGACTTTTCGTTGTAGAGAACTTCGAGCGTCTGCGCGTTGTAACGTTTCTCGGCGCAATCTTCGCACGGCACATAACTGCTCGGCAGAAAATTCATCTCGAGCTTGATCGCGCCCTGGCCCTTGCAAGTTTCGCAGCGGCCTCCTTCGGCGTTAAAGGAAAAGCGGTTCGCCGAATATCCGCGCACCCGCGAAACCGGAAGTTGCGCGTACAGGTTTCGGATCTCGTCGAAAACTTTGATGTAAGTGCCCGGCGTGGAGCGCGACGTTTTACCGATCGGCGATTGATCGACTTCGTAAACGGCTTCGATCTTTTCGCCGCCACTCACCAGCTTAAATAACTCGCCGTTGCCGGTGCGCTTTTTTTCTTCCAGATCGTCGCGCACAGCGGGCCAAAGCACCTCATGCATCAATGTCGATTTCCCGGAACCGGAAATTCCGGTGATGACGGACAAGCGGCCGATTGGAAAGCGAACATCGACATCTTTCAAATTGTTAGCGCGCGCTTTGCGAATTTCGATCCAACTTTCGACAACGGCCAAACTGCGCCGCGATTTGCGAATCGGATGACAGAGTGGTGTTTTGAGACAACGGCCGGTCTCGGAATTTTTTGCGCGCTTGATCTCGCTCAAGGTTCCGGTCGCCACCACTTCGCCGCCGTGAATTCCGGCGCGCGGGCCAAGATCGACAATGTGATCGGCGCGTCGCATCGTTTCTTCGTCGTGCTCGACAATCACTAACGAGTTTCCTTTTTCGCGCAGCGCCGTGAGCGTATCGAGCAGACGCAAGTTATCGCGCGGATGAAGCCCGATGGTCGGCTCATCGAGAACGTAAAGAACTCCGCGAAGATTCGAGCCGAGCTGCGCGGCCAGGCGAATGCGCTGCGATTCGCCGCCGCTCAAGGTTTTCGCCGAACGCCCAAGCGCGAGATAACCGAGCCCGACATTTTCCATGAAATGCAATCGCTGCCGAATTTCCGGCACGAGATCGGCCGCGATCGTTTCTTGTGTGCCGCGGAATTTTAACTTGTCGATCTTGTGCGCGGCTTCCGCGGCGGAGAGATTCGTGAACTGATCGATCGTGAAACCTTGCACGCGCACATGGCGCGCGACCGAATTCAAGCGCGAGCCGTGACAGCTCGGACATTCGTGCGCTTCACTTTCGTCGATCCATTCCGATTCGCGCTCGGCCGCGAGTTCGTTTTCCAAAACCGAGTCGCCATCATCGCTTTCGCCGGTTTGCAGTTTCTCATTCCAGATTTCACCGAACCCACCGCACGTTTCGCACGCGCCGTGCGGCGAATTGAACGAGAATAAGCGCGGATCGAGTTCTTCAAACGCGCGTCCACAACCCGGACAACTCATCTCCGTGCTCATGACCGTGAGCCGATTTTTGTGATCGAGTAAATGCGCCGTGCCGCGGCCGATTTCGAGCGCGCGCTGCGTGAGATTGCGCGCTTTCAAAATTCGTTTTGCGTCGATCACACCGACGACCACATCGATGGTGTGTTCTTTGAAGCGCTCCAGTTTTCGAAATTGCGAAACTGGAATGAGCATTTGATCGACATAGAGTGTGTCGAATCCCTGGCGCTCAGCCCAGCGCGCGACATCGGTGTGGAAACCTTTGCGCGCTTTCACGAGCGGCGCCAGCACCTTGAGATGCCCGCGTTTTGCCGCCGCTTCCACTTGCTTCACGATCGCCGCCAAACTTTGTTTTTCGACCGGCAGATCGCACTCCGGACAAAATTGCGTTCCGGTTTTGGCGAAGAGCAATCGCAGGAAATGATAAACTTCCGTCACGGTTGCGACGGTCGATTTGCCACCGCCGCGCGTGACGCGTTGCTCGATCGCAACACTCGGCGGCAAACCGGTGACAAGATCGACATCGGGTTTTTCGAGCTGCTCGACGAATTGCCGCGCATACGGCGACATGCTGTCGAGAAAACGGCGCTGACCTTCCGCAAACAAAATATCGAACGCGAGCGTCGATTTTCCCGAGCCGCTCAATCCCGTGATGACGACCAATTGATCGCGCGGAATGTTCACGGACAGATTTTTCAGATTGTGTTCGCGCGCGCCGTGGATGCCGATGGCGCCATTAATGCCGTTGGCGCGATAGCGCGGTGAGGTTTCTGCGGCGAGTGCGGCTTCAAAATCGTCATCCCGAGCGAAGTCGAGGGATCCCGCGGAATTACCGCTTCGGCCCCGCAACGGGATCTCTCGACTTCGCTTCGCTGCGCTCGAGATGACAGCGCGGAGAAATCTGCCCGTGTGCGACTTCTCGATCTTCCCGATTTGTTCCGGCGTTCCGACGGCTACGACTTCGCCACCTTCATCGCCTCCATCGGGCCCAAGATCGACAATCCAATCGGCGGACTTGATCACTTCGAGATTGTGCTCGATCACGATGATGGAATGCCCGCGATCGACAAGCCGCTGAAATAGCTGCAGCAACATCGCGACATCGTCGAAATGCAAACCGGTGGTCGGTTCGTCGAAAATGAAGAGATCGTGACCTTTGCCGTTACTTTCATTGGCCGGATGCGTCTCGGTCAGATGGCGAACCAACTTCAATCTTTGCGATTCGCCGCCGCTGAGCGTGTTGAGCGGTTGGCCAAGTCGCAAATAACCGAGCCCGACTTCATCGAGCACATTGAGCGGGTTCGATAATGTTTTTTGTTCGCCGATCAACGCGAAGAACTGGATCGCT
Source organism: Verrucomicrobiota bacterium (assembly GCA_041167045.1). Classification (GTDB taxonomy): domain Bacteria; phylum Verrucomicrobiota; class Verrucomicrobiia; order Chthoniobacterales; family UBA10450; genus CATPCN01. The sequence goes on along the minus strand of JBEEGW010000009.1, from coordinate 132,801 downwards.
TCGCTCACCGTCAGCTGGAGCACATCGTGGATCGATTTGTTGCGCAGCTGAACGCGCAGCACGTGCGGCTGAAAACGTTTCCCTTCGCACTCCGCGCAGCGCACATAAAGATCGCTCAGGAATTGCATCTCGATCTTTTCGAATCCGGTGCCGCAGCAACGTTCGCAACGTCCACTCCCGGAATTGAACGAAAAGGCGCTCGCGGTCAGGCCTTGCGACATCGCTTCGGGTTGGGCGGCGAAAAGTTCGCGCACGCGATCGTAGAGACCGAGATAAAGAATCGGCGTCGAACGCGGCGTGCGCGCGAGCGGCGCTTGGTCGACCATCACGACTTCGCCGATCCGATGCGCGCCGGTCACGCTTTTGCATGCGCCCGCTTCCTGATCGGACGCCTGCCCTTTTGCGATGAGCAGATGTCGATAAAGCACATCGTGAACGAGCGTCGATTTGCCGGAACCGGAAACGCCAGTCACGCAGGTGAAAACCCCGAGCGGAAGATCGACATTGATGTTTTTCAGATTGTGTTCGCGCGCGCCAGTGATCTTGATCGACGATGTCGATCTTCGGCGCGATTTCGGGATCGGAATTGATTTGCGACCGCTGAGATAATCGGCGGTCAAAGATTTCCCGCGCAAAATAAGATCATCGAGTTTGCCGTCGAAAACCAATTCGCCGCCGCGTTCTCCGCGGCCGGGTCCGATGTCGATCAAATTATCGGACGCGCGAATGATTTGCTCTTCGTGTTCGACGACTAGCAGCGTGTTGCCTTTGTCGCGCAAGTTATGCATGACGCGGACGAGCCGGCCGATGTCGCGCGGGTGGAGGCCGACACTCGGTTCGTCCATGACGAAGAGCGTGTTGACGAGCGATGCGCCGAGGCAGGTCGTCAGATTGACACGCTGCACTTCGCCGCCGCTGAGCGTGCGAGTGGAACGATCGAGCGCGAGATAACCGACGCCGACTTCGCAAAGATAATTCAGGCGCGCGCAAATTTCCGTGCGCAACATTTCGGCGGTCGAATCGCGCGAAGAAATGTCGATCTTGGCCAGAACATCGCGCGCATTTGAAATGGAAAGCGCATCGAAATCCGGAAGCGTGAGGAAATTTCTACCGGCGGCGATTTTGTAATTGAGCGTTTCCGGTTGAAAGCGTCCGCCCTTACATTTCGGGCAGGTCGTGTAAGCTCGATAACGACTGAGAAGCACGCGCACGTGCATCTTGTAAGTGTTGCTCTCGAGCCAGCGAAAAAATCCGCGCACGCCATACCAGCGATCGTCATCGTAATCATCTTCGGCGCCATCGCTCCGCTTTTCGCCTTCAATGACAAAATTCTGATCGGCCTGCGGCAATTCTTCGAACGGAACGTTGATGTCGATCTCTTCCCGCGCGCACGCGCGCAACAAATCCTTCTGCGACTCACCGAATTCCTGGCCCCGAAATACGCGCACGACGCCTTGTTTGATTGTGAGGCTGCGATCGGGCAGCGCTTTGTTTAAATCGATCGCGATGGTGCGACCGAAGCCGCGGCATTCCGGACATGCGCCAAGTGGATTGTTGAAACTGAAAAGTCCCGGCGACGGCGGACGAATGTCGAGGTCGCAATGCGCACAATGCCAGCCAGTCGAAAACGGAAGCTCCGTTCCCGAGTCAAGATCGACAATGTTAATGCGGTCTTTGCCAAAGCGCAGCGCGATCTCGAGCGCTTCAACGAGGCGCGCGCGATTTTCTTCGCTGACGGTGATGCGGTCCTGAATGACCTGCACACGCGCGCCAAGTCGTTTCTTTTTTGGATCGACATCGACGCGGACGATCTTCTTGTCGGTCCAAACGCGCAGATAACCTTGTTGCTGGAGAAAATCGAAGAATGTTTTCGTTTCCGTTTTTGCCGGCACCGAGACCCAGAACGTAATCAGACCCGTTTTGTTTTTGAGCTCCTTCATCACATGATCGGCGATCGATTTCGCCGTTTCCGGACGAATCTCGCGCCCGCAGCTCGGACAAAAAGCGCGCGCGATCCGCGGCCAAAGCAATTTCAAATAATCGTTGATCTCGGTCACCGTGCCGACGGTGGAGCGCGAACTTTTGACGGGATTCGATTGCTCGATCGCGATCGCCGGCGGAATTCCGCGAATCTCATCGACGCGCGGTTTGTCCATGCGGTCTAGAAATTGCCGCATGTACGGGCTGAACGTTTCGACGTAACGACGCTGGCCTTCCGCGTAAATCGTTTCGAAGGCGAGCGACGATTTGCCGGAGCCGCTCGGTCCGGTGATGACGGTCAATTTACCGAGCGCCAGATCGACATCGATCCCTTTGAGATTATTCTGGCGAGCGCCGCGAATCTCGACGCAACCGCACTCTGCCGGCGCGGTAACGCATTCTTTTTCAGCAACCTTCGAACCCACTGGAGACAATCCCAGATGGCGACAAGGTTCGCAAATTTTCGACTACGTTTTGAAACGATTTACGAGCGCTTCGCGCTGCTTCAACAGTTCGTCCGGCACAACTCCGCCTAACGATTCGAAGAACCTTTTGTGCTCGGCCAATTCCTTTTGCCATTCTCCGTGATCGACGCCGAGAAGTTCGGCGACGCTTTTATGGTCGATCTCAAGCTCGGCAAGATCGACATCATGAATTCCGGGCAGCCAGCCAATCGGCGATTTCACCGCTTCGTCCGCGGCTTCGCAACGATCGATGATCCATTTGAGCACGCGCATGTTGTCGCCGAAACCGGGCCAGAGGAACTTTCCGCCTTCACTTTTGCGAAACCAGTTCACGTTAAAAATGAGCGGCGGATTTGTGAGGCGCTTGCCGATGTCGATCCAGTGTTTGAAGTAATCGCCGATGTTGTATCCGCAAAATGGCAGCATCGCCATCGGATCACGCCGCACTTGACCGACGGCGCCGGTCGCGGCCGCGGTGGTTTCCGAAGCCATGGTCGCGCCGAGATAAACGCCGTGGTTCCAATCGAAGGCCTGAAAGACGAGCGGCATTGTGTCGCTGCGACGCCCGCCGAAAATAATTGCGCTGATCGGCACGCCTTCGCCGCGCTCAACGTCGACATCGAGCGCGGGATTGTTGCGCATCGGCGTGGCGAAACGCGAATTCGGATGCGCAGCTTTTTCTTTTGCATCGGGCGTCCAATCATTTCCTTTCCAATCGATCGCGTGCGCGGGCGGCGCGCCGTCTTTGCCTTCCCACCAAACGTCGCCCTCATCAGTCAGCGCGACATTTGTATAAAGCGTGTCGTGCTCGATCGATTTCATCGCGTTCGGATTTGATTTGTAACTCGTGCCGGGAACGACGCCGAAATAACCGTTCTCCGGATTGACGGCGTAGAGTTTTCCATCGCGAATCTGCATCCAGGCGATGTCGTCGCCGACGGTCGTGATTTTCCAGCCGGCGAAATGTTTTGGCGGAATGAGCATGGCAAAATTCGTTTTGCCGCACGCGCTCGGGAATGCGGCGGCGACGTAATGTTTTTTTCCTTCGGGCGATTCGACGCCGAGGATCAACATGTGCTCGGCCAGCCAGCCTTGCTTCTTCGCCAGATACGAACCGATGCGGAGCGCGAGACATTTTTTCGAAAGCAAAACATTCCCGCCATAACCGGAGCCGACGGAGATGATCGTGTTGTCCTGCGGGAAATGACAAATGAAACGGCGCGCCGGATCGACCTCTAATAATGAGTGCGTCCCGCGGTTCCATTCGCCTTTCGGGTCGTCGCCCAATCGTTTCACCGCCACTTCGCCCATGCGCGTCATGATTCGCATGCTGAGCACGACGTAAATCGAGTCGGTGATCTCGAAGCCAACTTTTGTGAGGGGCGAATCGGGCGGGCCCATGATGTACGGAATGACGAACATGGTGCGACCGCGCATCGCGCCTTTCAGCATGCTTTGCAGCTTCGAATACATCTCAGCTGGCGCTGCCCAATGATTCGTCGGGCCGGCTTCCTCTTTCGTCGGCGAGCAGATGAATGTAAATTGCTCGACGCGCGCGACGTCGTTTGGATTTGAGCGATGCAAATATGAGCGCGGAACTTTTTGCTCGTTCAGCTTCAGGACCACGCCTTGTCGCTGCGCTTGATCGAGAAGAAATTCGTTTTCGCGCTCGGAGCCGTCGCACCAAAAAATATTTTCCGGCTCCGTCAGCGTCTCGACTTCATGCACCCAATCGAGCACCGCTTGATTAGTGAATTTGGAATCGCCAATGCCGTGCGGCGGCGAAATGGCTGGCGCAATATTTTTCATGTCGATCTTTCGCGATTGCGAGGAGCCCTCCAATTTTCGCCTCTTCGCCCGCTTCTCCAAGCAAATTTTCGCGGGGGCGCAACGCGCAACCGCTTGCGCCGATCGAGTCAATGCAGTTAAGTTTGTTTCATGTTCGGAGTCACCACCTCCGATGATTACAAGCCGGTCACCTGGATGGGGCGCTTTCCTGTCGATGTGACGACGATCCTCGTTGCGGTGCACGTCGCCTTCGCGGTGATCGGCTGCATTCTCTTCGCCATGCCGGGCTCAGGCGGCTTCTTGGATTTGGCGATGTTCGACAGCGCGCGCGTTTTCAACGGCGCGCAAGTGTGGAGACTCGCGACCTACGCGTTCGTTCATCCGCCGGGATCGCTGCTTTGGTTTGCGATCGAAATGTACATGCTCTTCGTTTTCGGTCGCGAAGTGGAACGCTTCGTCGGTCAGCGGCCTTACATCGTGCTCTACGGGCTCTTGTTGTTCCTCCCATCCATCCTGCTGACGTTCTGGGGGCTCTGGCAACGCGCCGGACTGGCCGGCTCGCCCGCTTTGCACTTCGGCATCTTCGTTGCCTTCGCCACCATTTATCCAAACACCGAATTATTTTTGCGCATCACCGCGAAGTGGACAGTCCTCATTCTGGCCGCGATTTACACGCTGCAATTGCTCGCTTATCACGCCTGGTCCGATCTCGCTGTTGTGTGGACGAGCATGATGGCGGCTTTTCTTTTCCTGCGCGTGCGCGGCGTGGGTCCGGAATTGATGTGGTGGAGCAATTTAAAAACGCAGCTTCGACCGAAACCGAAATTCCACGTCGTGACCAAACCGATTGCGCGTCGCGCGGCCGAGCCGGAAAATGTGCACGAATCGATCGATCCGATTCTTGAGAAAATTTCCAAGCAAGGAATTGGCAGTCTCTCGGCTAATGAAAGAAAAATGCTCGATCGCGCCCGCGCGCGTCTCTTGAAAAACTCGCAGTGAGCGGTGGCCGGCCGCGCCGCGCCCGTCGCAGCGCTACTTTAGCCGACAAGATCGACAATCCCCCGACGAGGCGGAGGAATCATTGGATTATCCGGCAAAGCCAGTTATCCAGTTAAAGAAGTTAGCCGTGACTACTGAAAACATTCCGGGCGCGCCGACCGACGAAGCGACGATCTCGCTCCAAAAAAGCATTTACGATCCGGGCTACGTCAATGCCATGTCGCATTTTTATCGCGGCGAAATGGGACGCATCATGGTCTGGCGGCAGCGGCTCGACATCACGACGAACTGGGCCATCTCCAGCAGCACCGCCATTATCACGATCGCCTTTTCCTACCGCGAAGTCCCTCACATCATTTTCTTTTTCAACCTCGCCATCGTTTGGGGAATGCTTTGGATCGAGGCGCGGCGGTATCGCTTCTACGACGCGTTTCGCGCGCGCATCCGCATGCTCGAAGCGCATTTCCTTGTCCCGATGGTGATGGAGAACCGGGACATGTTGCAGGGCGAATGGAAAAAATTGGTGTGCGAAGATTTGATTCTACCCTGTTTCAAGATCAGCAAGCTCGAAGCGATTGGGCGTCGCTTGAAACGGAACTACGTTTTCATTTTCATCCTCATCATGGTGGCGTGGGTCACGAAAATATTTCTGCACGCCGGCGCGCCGGTCGACAGCGTGCCGTCTTTTTATCGCGCCTTGCGCGTCGGCCACATTCCATCGTGGCTGGTCGCATTCATCTTTGTCGGCACGCTCGCCAGCGTCATCGGCATCACGATTTACGTGAGCAAAAAATCCTCGGGCGAGATTTCGGAATTTGGCACGCATCGTTCGCTCTGGCGGATTTGAGCACGCCGTTTGAAAAACTTTGCGCGATCGTCGCGCAATTGCGCGCGCCCGGCGGCTGCCCGTGGGACCGCGAACAAACGAACGAATCGCTGCTGCCGGCGTTGATCGAAGAAGCGTACGAAGTCGCTGGGGCCGTGCGCGCGAACGACGACGAAAATTTTCGCGAAGAGCTTGGTGACCTTTTGCTTCTCATCGTCATGCATGCAGAGATTGCGCGCGAACAAAAACGCTTCGCCATCCACGAGATTGTCGATCTTGTCAGCGAAAAATTGATTCGCCGGCATCCCCACGTTTTCGGCAGAAGCGAGGCGCGTGATTCCGACGCGGTGGTGAAACAATGGGAAGCGATTAAGCGCGAGGAAAAAACAGGCGACTCACATTATTTGTCGAGTTTGCCGGCGGCATTGCCCGCTTTGATGCGCGCGCAAAAAGCGCAGAAGAAAGCTGCGCGCGTCAATTTCGACTGGAACGAGATCAACGACGTGATCGCAAAAGTGGATGAAGAATTGGGCGAAGCGAAGAGCGCCATCGCGTCACAAGATCGACATAAAATTTCGGAAGAGATGGGCGACTTGCTCTTCGCGGTCGTAAATCTTGCGCGCAAAAGCGGGCTGGATGCGGAGAGCGCGCTGCAACTCGCGACCGATAAATTTGTCGCCCGCTTCAACAAAGTCGAAGACGAGTTGCGCGCGCGCGGGAAAGAGCTCGGCGATGTCGATCTTTCCGAGCTGGATGCTATTTGGAACGAGATAAAGCGGTAGCGACGCCTGTCATTTACAAATCCTCAAGCTTGGCGATATTGCCCGTCCCGATGGCCACGTTGATTAACTTTTTGCTGGGAGTTTATGTTCTGACGGCGCTGCTCATGGTGCTCGTGATCCTGATGCAGCGGCCGAAAAGCGAAGGTCTGGGCGCAGCGTTTGGCGGCGGTGTGACTGAAAATATTTTCGGCGCACAAACGACGAATGTGCTGACGAAAATCACCAGCTGGCTTGCTGCCATTTTCTTCGCGCTCACTTTTGCGTTGTCGATCTTGTATTCGCATAAAGGAACCACGAGCAGCGCGGTGCGACGCGAGCTGATGAAAACGCAAGCCACAGCGCCGGCGACGACCACCGTTCCGGCCGCATCTCCTTCCACCGCACCGGCTGGTTCGCCGCCCGCTTCCGCGCCCGCAGTTGGAATTGTTCCGCCGGCCAGTGCGCCACTCGCGCCAAGCGCAACACCCGCGGCTTCGACAACACCGAAGAAATAATCAGCGCGCGACGAACTCGCCGTTGCCTTCGTCGAGATAAATTGTGCCGTCGAGCTCGGTCCGGCGCAGATAACTGCGCCACGTTCCGTCGGGAAATTTGTGCGTCGCTTCCAACGTCGTCGTTTTCGGCGTCGGGAGTTTAGTCGGCGCATCCATCATCGCTTCACTTAAGACTCGGCCGTCCATTTTTTCCGGCGGCGTGATTCCAAGAATCCACGCGATCGTCGGCGCAAGATCGACATTGCCGCTGGGAAGCTCGTCGACTTCGCCGCGGCGAAAATCCGGCCCGGCCGCGATGAACGTGTTGTGCATGTCGAACTTGCTGAGCGTGGCGTGCGTGCCTTTGCCGGCGGCGCGTTGCCAATCGGCGTCGATCATTCCGGGAATGCCGAATTGGTTCTTCGAATCGTTCCAGCGAAATGCGAGCACGGCATCCGGCGCATGCTCATTGTCGATCTTGGCCTGGTCGAGCCCGAACGTTCCGTCCATGGCCGCCTTCGTAAAAATTACGCCGGCGAAATCGGAGCGCTGCAAAAATTCGACAAGCCGATGCGTGAGCGCCTCGTCGTGACCGGTCACGTAAAAAAGAACGGCGCCGCCGTTGCCAACCATCATGATGTCGTCGGGCTTCGGCGCTTCGGAAAACTCGGTCACGACGTGAAAGCCGGCGCTCGCCAAAACCTTTGGCAACTCAATCATGTGGCGAATTGTGGAGAAGCCGTGATCTGAAACAACGAAGACATCGGTCGTTTCGCGTGCGTGTTGTCGATCCAGCGCGGCGCGAACGAGCATCAAATTTTCATCGGAAGATTTGATCGCGGCCAGCGCCGCTTCCGTGCCGGGCGCGGTGAAGTGCTGCGACCCGTCCGGTTCGCTCAACCAAAGGAGCGAGAAAGCCGGCACTCCATCTTTCCAAAGAAAATCAGTCAGTGCTTTTGTGGTCCAGGAGTCGCCTTGGGCGAATTTCGGGGCAATCGGAAATGGACCTAGTATTTTCGCGATCGAGGCCGCAGAATCTGGCGGAAGCGATGCGCCGGCAAAGAGCGTAATGCTATTTTTTCCGCGCTCGGAATCTTTATGTCGATCTAACAACAGGCCGACCGTTTTCGAGGTTGCGATGGCCGTATGTCCACCGTTTCTCTGCACGAGTTCTGCAATCGTCGGAACGGAAATGTAATTCCCGCCCGAGAGCGAGTCGCCTTTCTCGACGACCGCAGGCACTTCAACATCGATCGATTTCTTCGCGTCGATGTCCGGCCGATAAATGTGATTTGCGATCACGCCGTTGTGTCCGGGGTAAGCGCCGGTATTCAACGCGGTGCCGTTGACATTGGTCGCACTTGGAAAAACCGCATGGTTATTACGAAACGTCACACCGTCGTGCGCAAGTTTCGCAAGGGCGGGCGTATTTTTTTCCGAAACGAAATCGGGCCGCATTCCGTCCCAGACGATCATGACGATGTGCTCGGCTTTTCTGCGATCGCCCGCGAAACTGGGCGTGATTAAAACAGCGCTGACGAGCGCGAGAAAAGCGCAGCGCTGGAATTGTCGATCCAAGCTTCAGCTCGCTTCGCCGGAAACTGCTTCCGGTTTCGGACCGGCCTTGTCGTTCAACGCTTGCGTGAATTCCTGCAAACTCGAAACGATCTGCGGCGCTTTCGTTAAAACGGCGCTCGCCAATTTTTCCGAATAATCCGGGCGGCGCTGCGACATTTCGGAGAGCGCCATCATGACGGCGAGCGCGTTGTTAATGGAGTGCTTAATCTCGCTGAACTTGGCTTGCAATTGCGCAAGTTCTTCGCGGGAAATGGTGATTTCGGCGTCGCTCATGATCGGTCTATTTCGGTGGAGAAAAGCGGGGGTTGTGCTTGACTGATGGGTTCGAGATTTCTCGTCCCGATGCCTGCGGAAGTTATCCAGATCAGTGGTGCGCGCCAGCACAATCTCAAGAATCTCCACGTGGAAATTCCGCGGGAGAAGCTCGTCGTTATCACGGGGTTGAGCGGCTCGGGAAAATCATCGCTCGCCTTCGATACGCTCTATGCGGAAGGACAACGCCGCTACGTCGAGAGTCTCTCCGCTTATGCCCGGCAATTTCTCGATCAAATGGAAAAACCGGACGTCGATTTCATCGAGGGCCTTTCGCCCGCGATCGCGATTGAGCAGCGCAGCGCGGGCGCGAATCCAAGATCGACAATCGCCACCACGACCGAAATTTTTGATTATCTGCGCGTGCTCTTTTCGGCGGTTGGTCAACCGCACGATCCATTAACCGGAAAACCCATTCATCGGCAAACGCCGCAGCAAATTGTCGATCAAATTTTAAGTTACGAGCCGGAGACGAAAATCATTTTGCTCGCGCCGCTCGTGCAAAATCAGGTCGGCGAATTTCGCGACGTGATTGAAAAAGCGAAACGCGAAGGGTTCGTTCGTTTGCGATTGGATGGTGAAATCGTCGAGCTTTCACGACCGGAGCCGATTCGATTGAAAAAATCGCAGCGCCACACGATCGAAGCGGTGGTCGATCGGCTGGTCATCCGCGACGGTCTTCGCGCGCGGCTCAGCGATTCGGTCGAGACCGCGCTGAAATGGGGCGGGAACCGGATCGTTGTATTGCGCGCGCCGCCGAAAGATTCGGAGTCGTGGGAGGAAATTCGTTACTCGACCGATTACGGAAATGCGGACAGCAACTTTTCGTTGGGCGAACTGACGCCGAAACATTTTTCGTTCAACAGCCATCTCGGCGCCTGTCCGGCCTGTCACGGACTCGGCACGCAATTGGTTTGCGATGCGGAGCTGATGATTTCCGATCCGGAAAAAACGCTCGCGCAAGGCGCGATTACGCCGTGGCGTCGCGGCACGAAACGGATGCAGGCCTACTATCGGAATCTGCAAGGCGCGCTCGTGAAGCATTTCGGCCTAACCGAAAATATGCCGTTCACTGAGCTGCCGGAAGATTTCAAGAAGGCGCTTTATTTTGGCACGGGCGATCAGGCGATCGAGATGAATTTCGGCGGCAACGGCAAGAACAAGATCGAGAAGCCGTTCGAAGGTTTGATTCCGCAAATGCAACGGCTTTACGAAGAAACCGAAAGCGAATTCACCCGAAATCGCATCCGCGCATTCATGAACCGCGTGCCGTGCCAAGTTTGCAACGGCGCGCGTTTGAAGCCGGAGATTCTCGCCGTCACAATCAAGGATTCGAACGGGCGCGAGCTGAACATTCACGAGTTCAGCGAACTGACGACTGCAGCCGCGGCGGATTACATTAAACATCTCGATCTTACAGCGCAGCAACGCACGATCGCGACGGAAGTGGTTCACGAAATCGAATCGCGCCTGCAATTTTTGAACGAGGTCGGCCTCGATTATCTCACGCTCAATCGCGAGAGCGGCACATTGAGCGGCGGCGAAGCGCAACGCATCCGGCTCGCCACGCAAATCGGCTCCGGACTCGCGGGTGTTCTTTATGTTCTCGACGAGCCGAGCATCGGATTGCATCAGCGCGATAACGCGCGCCTGCTCGGAACGCTGCGTCGTCTGCGCGATCTCGGCAACTCCGTCATCGTGGTCGAGCACGACGAAGAAACGATCCGGGCCGCTGATCATATTCTCGATCTTGGCCCGGGGGCGGGACCGCGCGGCGGCGAGATTGTCGCGCAAGGAACGGTCGCGGAAGTTTTGCGCGCGAAGAATTCGCTGACGGCTGATTATCTCGCCGGCCGAATGCGGATCGCCATTCCGAAACATCGCGCCAAGCCACGAGCAATCCAAAATCCAAAATCCAAAATCCAAAATGGTGATGCCGACGGCTGGCTCACGATTTCCGGCGCGAGCGAAAATAATTTAAAGAATGTCGATGTTTCGTTTCCGCTCGGTTGCTTCACCTGTGTGACCGGCGTCTCGGGCAGCGGAAAATCGACGTTGGTGGACGACACCCTGCGGCGCGCGCTCTTTCGGCATTTTTACAATTCGAAGGAAAAGCCGGGCGCGTATCGTGCCCTGCATGGATTTGAGCAACTCGATAAGGCGATTGTGATCGATCAAAGCGCGATCGGCCGGACGCCGCGCTCGAACCCGGTCACTTACACGGGCGCATTCACGCCAATCCGCGAATTATTCAGCCAGCTCCCGATGGCGCGCGTGCGCGGTTACGACGCGGGGCGATTCAGTTTCAATGTCAAAGGCGGTCGCTGCGAAAATTGCGAGGGTGGCGGGCTGATCAAGATCGAGATGCATTTTTTGCCGGATGTTTATGTGGAATGCGAAGTTTGTCACGGCCAGCGCTACAACCGCGAGACGCTTGAGATCACGTTTAAAGGAAAAAATATTGCGGATGTTCTCGATCTTACGGTTGACGAAGCGGCGCGCTTTTTCCGAAATGTGCCGAGCGTGTCGGATAAATTGGTCGCGCTGCTCGACGTGGGGCTCGGCTATTTGCGGCTCGGACAAGCGGGGACGACACTTTCCGGCGGCGAAGCGCAACGCGTTAAACTCGCGACCGAGCTCGCAAAAAAAGCGACCGGCCGCACATTTTACATTCTTGATGAACCGACCACTGGCCTGCATTTCGCCGATATCGAAAAACTTTTGCAGGTGCTAATGAAATTGCGCGACGCGGGCAACACGCTCGTCGTAATCGAGCACAATCTGGAGATGATTAAGTGCGCCGATTGGGTTGTCGATCTTGGACCGGAAGGCGGCGAGGGCGGCGGCGAAATTATCGGCCAAGGCCCGCCGGAAAAAATTGCCGAGCTGGAAAAAAGTTACACTGGCCGCTATTTGCGGCCGCTGCTTTTGAAAGCGTCGTGAGAACAAGCAACACGAAAGCAAGATCGACAATCGTTCTGTCGATCTTGTCGTTCTTATGCGCTTTCCCGTTCGTCCGCGCCGAATCGCCGGAATTGCATTCGGCCCTTCAGCCAATGGAAGAAGGTGTTCCTGATGTCGCGGTTGTTCGTTTACGCGAAATTTTGAACAGCCCGCTATCTGAAGAAGACCGTCGTTTAGCAACTGAAAAACTTGCAGAAGCCTTGCTCGCTTCGAATCGGCCGGCAGAGGCCTTGCAAGTCCTCGAGGATCCGGCGCTGCGAGATCTTCGCGAAGCGAAATTTGTGCGCGCGCAAGCGCTGGCAAGCCTCAGCCGATGGAAAGAAGCGCTTTCGATCTATCATGAAGTCGCGGGCGATGCCGCCTCGCCATTTGGTTCGGAGGCCACTTTTGGCGAGGGCGAAGCGTTGCGCGCACTCAACCGCCGGAAGGAAGCGCTGGAAAAATTTGCACTGTTAGATCGAGATGAACGCTTTGGTTCGCGCGCGCGACTACGCGAAACGGAGTTGCTGTTGGACGAACACGACGCGGCCGGCGCGGTCCGAATCCTGACAAGCGGCCAAACCAAATCGCCTTCCGAAAAAAAAGCGCGCAGCTTTCTGCGCGGCCGACTCGAAGTCGAGCGTCATCACCCCGACAAAGCGATTGAGATTTTCCAAACGATTTTGAAAAGTCCGAACGATGCCAGCCACGACGTGTGGATCGCCACGCTTTGCGCGATGGCGGACGCCCAATTGCAGCTAAAGACGCCGGAAACGGGCGACGATTTTCTGGAGGCGTACATCGAGCAGCGGCCGACCGACGCGCAGCTACCACTAGTTTTCGCAAAACTCGATGAGCTGTATCGCGCGGAGCGCAAGCCATCGCGCACGGAATTGGCGCGCTGGAGCCGCGAACGAACGCAGCCGCGCCAGGCGCTGGCGCAATGGTATCTGGCACGAACACTCTTGCGCGCCGGCCGGCGAGAGGACGCGCTGGCGAGCTTCGCAAAGATTCGCGAAAGCGGAGTAAAATTACGAACGATTGCGCCAGCACTTTTGGAATATGCGCAGTTGGAAATGGAGAATGGACATCTGGACGAAGCGATTGCCATTTTGCGCGATGCGGCCGCGCTTCATCCGGATGAAGATGTGGCGGACAAGATCGACATGCTCGCCGGGACGGCGCGCTATCGCGCGAAACGATACGATGCGGCAGCGGAAATGTTCGATCGCCTCGCGAGCTCCGCTTCGCCGCGCGTCGCGCAAAGCGCGCTGATTAATGCGTCCCTCACTTGGTTGCAAGCGGGTGACCACGCACGTTTCGCCCAGAACTACCAGACGCTAAGCGAACGCGGTGCCGATGAAACTGCGCGAGCCGATTTACTTCTGGAAGAAGGACTGGTGCAAGCCGCGCAAGGCGATCGCAAAGCAGCTTCGTCGCTCCAAAACTTCTTGCGCGATTTCCCGAAGAGTAAACGCGCGTCCGAAGCTTTGGTCGCACTGGCTGAGCTGGCCTTTCATGCGTCCCCGCCGCGTTTCGACGAAGCGCGTGCGGACCTGGCGCGCGCATCCGCTTCGCAACCGACACCGCAGGCAATCGAGCGCGCCGATTATCTGGCGATCTGGATTGAAGACGCCGCGCCGCGCGGCGACGACACGAAGGTGATCGCTCTGGCGAGCGAGTTTCTACAAAAGCATGCCGGCTCGTCTTTCGCGCCGGATGTGCGCATGAAACTGGCGGAGACATATTTCCGGCGCCAGGATTTTTCCAATGCGCAAACGCAATTCGAACTCCTGGCCGAGCAAATTCCAAATACTCCGTTGGCCGAGAAGGCGCTTTTTTTCGCGGCGGAATCCGCCATGTCGAGCATGGGCACGCATTCGCTCGATCGCGCCATTGTCTTGTTTGATGAAATCGCGCACAAAAATGGCGATCTGAAATGGGCGGCACGCAATGAGCAGGCGGCCATCGAGCGAAGGCTGGGCAAATCGCAGGATGCATTGTTGCTCTACGAAGAAGTGCTCAAGAGTGACGCGAAGCCGGTGGCTAAGCACGAGGCGCTCTGCGGCCGCGGCGACATTTACTTCGAGATGGGTGCGAGCGACCCGAAAAATTACGACCGCGCGATCGAAGTCTATGATCAATTGGCGGCCGAAAAAGATGCGGGGGCGCATTGGCGCAACCAGGCGCTGTTTAAAAAAGGCGTTTGTCTGGAAAAGAAATCAGATCGGCCGGGCGCGTTGGCCACCTTTTACAAAATCATCGAGGAACAGTCGCGCACCGACAATCGCGCTCGCGAATTTTTTTGGTTTTACAAGGCCGGCTTTAACGCGGCGCGTATTTTGGAGGAGGATGCCAAGTGGCAACCGGCGGCCGCGATCTACGAAACGCTGGCCTCAGCCGGTGGAACTCGCAGCGAAGAGGCCAGCACGCGGCTGGCAAGGCTGCGGCTCGAGCATTTTTTGTGGGAGCATTGAAGCGCGCGCGCCAGAGAATTGTATTGCATTTTCCGCGGGAAACGCGGATCATTTCGACATGAAAACAACGACCAGGCATAGCCTGTGTGGTTGGTTACTGAAGGGCGCATGCGCGATGGTAGGTCTGTCGCTTTGCGCATCTGTCTGGGCAGAGACGAATGATAAAAACGTGGTCGCTCTCGCGAAACCATCGTCGCCGATGAAATCAAAAAAGGTTTACCTGATGATGATTTCGAATTCGGCCATCCCGCAGCCGATTGATCGGGCGGGTGTGATTCCGACGACGGCGACCCCGATGGAAATCATCGGCATTGTCCCAAACAAACAAAAGTAACTGACGGCTGCGCGGGACCTCACTCCGCGAACAGTTTGGGCCGACCTTACCGGCCGGCGCGGAGTTTCTTTTTTCTTTTCCGCGCGCTCCAAGCCATCAGTCCGCGAAGACGTTTGCCGACTTTTTCGATCGGGTGCCGTTTCGCTTCAGCCAGAAGTTTTGCATAGCGCTTTCGGCCACTGCTGCTCTCGCGTATCCACTCGCGCGCAAACTTTCCGCTGCGAATGTCGCGCAACAGGATCGCCATTTTTCGTTCTACATGTCGATCGACGATCCGCGGTCCAGCGGTGAGCTCACCCCACTTCGCCGTTTCGGAAATGAGCTCGCGCATCCCGGCAAGGCCCGCTTCGTGGACAAGATCGACAATAAACTTTAGCTCATGCAAACATTCGAAATAGGCGAGCTCCGGCGCGTATCCGGCGCGCACAAGGGTATCAAACCCGGCGCGAATAAGGCCACTCATCCCACCGCAGAGAACTGCCTGCTCACCGAAAAGATCGGTCTCCGTCTCGGCGCGAAATGTCGTCTCGATCACGCCGGCGCGTGTGCAACCGATCGCCTTCGCCCAAGCCAGCGCGATCCGCTTGGCATTTCCATCTCGATCCTGCGCCACCGCGATCAGGCCCGGCACGCCGCGCCCCTCCTCAAACTCACGGCGCACCATCGGGCCGAGACCCTTCGGCGCCACCATGATTACATTGACGGTTTTTGGCGGAACAATTGTCCGGTAAAAAATGGCGAAGCCATGCGCAAAGAGCAGCGTTTTCCCGACGGAGAGTTGGCGGGCAATATCGCGTTTGAAAATTTGCGGCATCTTTGGATCGGGCACCGCCAAAAAAATTATATCGCCGAGCCGCGCCGCTTCCGAGGTGGAATAAACTTTTAGTCCCGCTTTAAGAGCAAGCGCGCGCGATTTGCTGCGGAGCGGAAGACCGACAATGACGCGAATCCTGCCATCGCGAAGATTCAGCGCGTGCGCGCGTCCTTGCGCGCCAAATCCGATAACGGCGCACGTCTTGCCGCGCAGGAATTTTAGATCCGCGTCCTTGTCGATGTAGATGCGCGTGGGCATACAACACGGAAGAGCGTCGCGATGCAACTCGCGCAAGTCAACGCGCTGTGCGCTTGCGCTCTAGTTCGCGGCGACTGCAGTTTGTGCTAGCGCCTGCAAAAGAGCGACCTTGGCGGTGGCGGCGCGCGCTTCGTCGGTGCGTCCCATTTTTTCCAGAATATTCGAAAGCAATGCGTATTGGCGAGGTTGATCGGGTTGTCGCGCGACCGCGCGGCGCTGCGTGGCGCAAGCGTCTTCAAGGTGATTTGCGCGCAAATGCATCTGCGCGATGAGATCAAGCGCTTCGACATCGTGCACATCGAGCCAGCTGGCATCGCGCAATGCAGCTTCGGCTTTGATGCCATCACCTCTTTCCGCATACAAACGGCCCAGCGCGAGGGCTGCACCATAATGCCACCAATTCTCGCGAGCGAAATTTTCCACGAGCTCGATTGCCCGGTCCTGGCGTTGCGTTTCGCGCAGGATTTCGGATTCGAAACGGATGACTTCCCAAACTCCCGGATAATCGTGCCGCGCTTTTTCTGCGATGGCGAGCGCGCCTGCGTCATCTTTTTCGCGATGCCGATAAAGAGCCAGATTCAGGACCGCGATCCAAGTGCGCGGATATTCTTTTCGCGTGTTTTCCGTGGCTTTGGTCGTGTCCGCGAGCAGCTCTTCGGCTTCCTTCTTTTTCCCGGTGCGAACAAGAATCTCAGCGAGATTGTTTCGCGCGATCGGATAGTCAGGACTCATCTTCAAGACGTTGCGAAACATTGCTTCCGCCTTCGCGTATTCGCCGCGCACGGAATAAATCTGCGCGAGATTTGCGAGGACGCGCGCGCTTTGGCCGCCCGCGGCGAGCGTTCGCCGATAAAAGGTTTCGTCCGTCAACCAATCGCTGCTGCGAAAGGCGCTGCGCACGCTCAGTGCGCACACTGCGAAGCAAGCGGCGATCAGCGTCGCTTTTTGAAACCGCAATGGAAGATCAAGTGCGCAGCCGGCGAGAAAAATGAGGAACCCGACGCTGGGCAAGTAAAGCCAATGCTCGGCGACGGTCGCGTTAAGTTCGACGAGGTTCGAGATCGGTAAATAGCCGAGCAAAAACCAGCTCGCGCCGAAAACGCGCAGAGGACGCCCCGCTCCGGTTCGCGATGCCGCGAAGGCGAGCGCCGCGAGGAAAGCGAGACCCAAGATCGACAAGTACTCGGCGCCGGCTGATTCGCGCCATTGTGCATTGCTCAAATAATTCTGCGGCTGGATGACGGTGCGTTCCATGTGCAGGTTCGATGGAAAAATCATCAGGCGCGTATAATCGCCTAGCGATCGAAACATGAGCACCGCGCGCATGGGCGCCACCCATCCGCTGGACGGCCCGTGCCCGATTCGCACGCCGGGTAGTTGACGCAAGCCGGCGTAAATGGCGATCACGCAAAAGCTGCCGGCGATCGTGAGAAGCAAGGCGCGGCGTCCGATTTCTTTTTGGGAGAAAATCAAGTGCACCAAAAAGAGGACAAACCAGATGCAGGCGATCTCGCGTGAGCAAAGCGCCAGCAGACCACACAAGGCCGCCAGAAAATATTGCGCGATCTGGCCAGAGAGAACGCGACTGGCGCGACCGCAAAGAAAGAGCAACCAACCGGCGCAAGCGAAGGCGAAGGCCAAACTGTCAGCGCGCCCGGAAATGTAATCGATGGCTGCGCTGTGGACCGGATGGACGACCCAAAGAAGCGCGACAAAAAAAGCCGCCAGCGACCAAGCCGAATGCTTTTCGAGACTCGCGCGGTCTTTTCGTAGCGTGACAAAAAGTTTGTCCAACAAAACATAAAGCAGAATCCCGCTGGCGACATGCAGGAGCACATTGGTGAGATGAAACCCGTACGTGTTCGTGTTCCAAAAAAAGTAATCGGCGATGAAGGAGAGGTTTTGGACCGGGCGGTAATGTGCCGAGAACGAATCGAGGAAAAGATAATGCCGGAACGCTTCGAAGATGAAGAGCGGGCTTTTGATGAAAGGATTGTCACGAATGAGATAGCTGTCGTCCCAGACCATTTGGCCCTGCAAAGCCGGCATGCGGATAATGAAGCCAATCACGGCGACGAACGCGCAACGCAGCCAGCGGCGTTGAAGGTAATTGTCGATCTTGCGAAGGGCCCCCGCTTGTGCCGGAAGCGCGACGCCGATGGAGCAGCTCGAATCGTCGTTTCTCATGGAATGGTCAGGTTGAGATGACCTTCGCGTGCCAGAAAACATTCGAGCGCCTTTCGTTACCGAAAGGACGCTCTTCATGTTTGAAGCTGTAAAATGCGCTTCTTACAGATGGCCGTAAGGCGAAAAGAACGTCGTGTCCGCGACGTCGGACAAAGTGTTCCAGGAATTAGCTGGGCACTTCGGCAAGGCATCCACGGTCTGCGTGCCGTAATCGTCTCCGAAAAGGTTCTGCCCGGTCGCGTAAAGAAGGGTGTCTTTCTTCACGTAATTCGTCCAGTCAGCCACGGCGACTGTCGATCCAGTGCTCTTGGAGGTTTCGATAGCGTATTGGTCCACCGCGGAGTCGATCATGCGCAGATCGTTAAGAATCTTGGTCGCTTGCGAACGCTTGCGTGCGCGGAGGAACCCGGGCACGGCGATGGCCGCCAGTAGCGCGATAATCGCCACCACGATCATGATTTCCACCAGCGTGAAGCCGGCGCGTTTTCTTGCGAATTTATTAAGCATAATTGCGTTTTATTTTTTGTAAGATTGCGTGCGAGTTGCCAGGAGAAGTCTCTAGTTTTCTCACAACCCATTCCCCCGCCACTCCCGCAAAGTGCGGGAATGACAGGCGAAATGAATGGTTAGCTTTTTAACCGTGACCGTAAGGCGAGAAGAAACTCGTATCGGCAACGTCCGACAGAGTATTCCACGAGTTAGCCGGGCACTTCGGCAGTGTGTCCACTGTCTGGGCGCCGTAAGCGTTACCGAAGAGGTCGTTGCCCGTATTATAGAGCGCGGAGTTCTTCTTCATGTAATTGGTCCAATCGGCAATGCCGACAGTTGAACCGCTGCTTTTGTTGGTCTCGATCGCGTATTGATCCACTGCGGAGTCGATCATGCGCAAATCGTTAAGAATGCGCGTCGCTTGTGCACGTTTGCGGGCCCGGAGGAAACCTGGGACCGCAATCGCCGCCAGCAAGGCGATGATCGCGACCACGATCATAATTTCCACGAGGGTGAAGCCCCCGCGGCGTTTATTGAGTTTGTTTAACATGCTGTTTTGCTTTCTTGTTATCTATTGTTTGTTTTGACTGCGGCCCACGATACCCATCGCAGGACGAGCCGTTTTAAAGCAGTGTTAATGCCAACCGGGATGAATTTTAGAATTTCCAGAACCCGTCCCGGCCCGGGAGAGCTTCGAAGTTGAAACTGCCCAGACTCCCGCGCTCGCTCACCCTCGGCGGCGCCCTCTTTATGTCGATCTTGCTCCTGCGGCTGATCGTGCTCACCCGGCTGGCCGCCTCGCCTTTTCTCATCCCCAGCCGGGGTGACATGCATTTTTACGATGAATGGGCACAACGAATTCTGCATGGCCAATGGACCGACCATCAGGCCTTCTACGGCCTCCCGCTTTACTCCTATCTGCTCGCCTTTCTCTACAAGGTTTTTGGCTTGAGCCCGTTCGTCCCCGGCTTCTTACAGGCGCTACTCGATGCCGGCACGGCTTTCATTATTTACCAACTCGCAACCCGTCTTTTCGCCAACACGTTTCCACCGGAGACGTCGTCGCCTTCCGACCGCTCGGGGAGTTTTCTTCGGTTAAACCGCGGCCAATTGATTGGCGCGATTGCGGCATTGGGATGGGGATTCTTTGTGCCGGCGCAGGCCTACTCGGCCATTCTCATGCCCACCTCGTGGCTGGTCTTTGTATTTTGGTTTGTCGTCTGGCGCGTTGCGAAAAGTGAAAGAGCGCCGGCGTTAATGGAATGCCTCCTTCTCGGTCTACTCATCGGCATGACCGCCATGGGGATCGCGACAATCTTGTTCCTCGTCCCCTTGGTCCTGGCCGGGATCGCAATCAAAGAACGGGTGTCCGGAAATTTTCGCGGCATTCTCGCGGCGGCTCTGCTTTTTCTGGCCGGCGTTGGGGCCGGAACTTCGCCCGCGTGGCTGCACAATTGTTTTGTGGCGCGCGATCCCGTATTCCTCTCCGCACACAGCGGCATCAATTTTTGGATCGGCAATAACCCAATCGCGAATGGTTATCCACGTTTCCCGCCCGGGCTGCGTGCCGGCCAGGCCGCGATGTTGCAAGATTCAATCACGGGCGCAGAAACCGCCCTCGGCCGGCCGCTCAAGCGCTCCGAAGTTTCGGCCTTCTGGTCAGCACAGGCACAAAATTACATCGCCAATCACTTTCGCGATTGGTTGAAACTTCTCGCATGCAAAGCGCGCAATTTCTGGAGCGCCTTTCAGTACGACGACCTCAGCATCATCAGTAACTTGCGCGAACAGGGAATTATTCTGCCCGGATTGTATTTCGGAATCGTCGCCGCGCTCGCACTTCCCGGAATGCTTTTCGCATGGCGCATTGTGCCGGCATCGCGCTGGCTCATCGCCGCCATTTTGCTCCAGATGATTTCGCTGCTGCCAGTGTTCGTGACGGAGCGCTATCGACTGGCGGCCGTGCCGGGTCTGTTGCTCTTCGCCGGATTTGGATTGTCGATCTTATGGCAAAGCTGCGCGATGGTTTCGCTTCGGCCGGTCGCGATTTATTTCGCGCTTCTACTTTGTTCGACAATCGCGGTCGCACTTCCAGAACGCGATCCGTCGCTCTGGGCGCTCGATGCTTACAACTCCGGCTGGCAGGCGCTCGAATCCGGAAATCTTCCGCTCGCGGAACGGAAACTCACACTGGCTTTGGCTTATGTGCCACAGAATGCGGAAACAAATTTTGCGCTCGGAAATTTGCGACTCGCGCAAGGCGACGCCGGCGCTGCTGACTCTTTTTATCACGCCACGCTCAACTACGAACCAACGCACAAAGGCGCTCTCAACAACCTCGGTGTCCTCGCGCTCGAAAATAATCGCCTGCCCGAAGCTGAGGCTTGGTTTCAACAGGCCCTGGCCCAAAATCCGCGCGATCCGAAAACGCATTTTCTTCTGGCGAAAACGCTCTTGGCCGCGGGCCGGCTTGCGCCCGCGAAGATCGAGATCGATCGCGCGCTGGAGCTGGCGCCAACGCAACATGAGTTCATTTCCCTCAAGGCCAAGATCGACAAGTCGCTCCCGCCGTGACCTCCGTTCCGGCATCGAAGCTGCTCAAGTCGGTACGATGAACTGGCTGAGAGATCGGGCGCGTATAATCGAGCTGGCCGCGGCGGGTTGGCTTACGCTGATGCTCGCGGCGGTTCATTTCATTGTGCTGACCAAAGCTGGCGCGCTTTGGCGCGATGAAATCAGCAGTTTGCATTTGGCGAACATGCCGACGCTTCGCGGCTTCTGGTCCTCGCTCGTTTACGATCCATGTCCGGCTTTTTATTTTCTTTTGCTGCGCGGCTGGAGTGCCCTTGGGCTCGCCGGATCGGATTTTAATCTGCGCATTCTCGGTGTCGTCATCGGCCTTGGAGTAATTGCGGCGCTCTGGTGGTCGTGTTGGCGAATCAATCGCGCCGCACCGCTCTGGCCGCTCGCGCTCTTCGCGCTGAATCCAATCACATTTCAATTCGGCGATTCGCTGCGCGCGTACGGTGTCGCGCTCATCTGGATCATCCTGTGCTTCACGGCGATTTGGGAAATGACTTTTCGAGCGGTTCGTCTTCGCACGATCCTCTTCGCGATTGTAGCGGCGGTTCTGACAGTGCAATCCCTGATCACAAGTTCGCTCGTGCTCTTCGCAATTTGTGCGGCAAGCCTGGCCATCTCCGCCCGACGAAGGCGCTGGGAAAGATTCGCCGTCGTTCTCGGCGCGGGCGCAATCGCGGCGGCCTCGTTGCTTGTTTATCTTCCTACTTTTCGTCGCACGCACGAGTGGTCGCTCATTTGCGTGGACACCACGAATTACCTCACGATTTTGCTGAGTTACGCAAACGCACTCGCGATCGGAAACAACGCGGCCTTGTATTTTTGGGCTGGCCTCATCGCGATAGGATTGGTTCTAGCAATCGTCGCTCAAATCCCGGCCAGGCACTGGCGCTTCGCGCAAGATCGACAAGACGAATTTTTATTCGGAGCGATCGCGTTGATCATCGCGACTGCGGCCATGTTGGCGTTCTTTCGAAATGTCGGCTGGTTCACCAGCCCATGGTATTTCCTTCCGCTCATGGCCGTCTCGATCCTTTGCTTGCATGCGATCACAACGGCAATTGTCAAAATCGAATGGCGTGTGCTCGCAGCGATAGCCGCGGCTGGCTTGTCGCTGTTGCTCGTGCCGGCGACAACGCATTATGCCGTCATGAGCAGAACAAACGCGGATGTCGTCGCCGCGACCGTTGCGCAAAGAGCCACCAAGGATGATCTCATCGTAGTAAGCCCGTACTTTTACGCGGTCAGTTTTCATCGCTATTACAATGGGGTGGCGCCTTGGACGGCGTTGCCGGCGGTCGATGATTACAGTTTGCATCGCTGGGATTTGTTGAAGCGCGCCATGCAAACTCCGGATGCGATCAATCAAACTTTGGATCGCGTCCGCGCCACGCTCGATTCCGGGCATATCGTTTTCTTGGTCGGCGCGTTTCCGCCGGGCGCTTCCGCAAAACCGGCCGCGCTGCCTCCTGCTCCGAATGCAATAGCGGGCTGGTCGTTTCAAGCGTATGTGCGCAATTGGGGACAGCAGACTTCTTACCTCGTGCATCAACACGCCAGCCGCGCCACATTTTATCTCATGAAAGAGAATGCACCGATCAATCCGCTCGAGCATTTGGGGATCATCGCTGTTCATGGCCGCGCCCCGGCGATCGCGGCCGCGAATTGATTGTCGATCTTACGAGTGAATCCATCGATTACCGCGCCTGACCCAGGTATTCGCGCAGATTCGGCCGGCAAATCGCGCACGACTATTTTTGTCCTCGCCGCCGCGCTCGTCGCATTTGTTTTGAAGCTCGCCATCGCCTTTAACACTTTCGGAACGAACGACGTCGTTACTTTCTACAGTTTTGCCCGCTCGCTTGCCGACCACGGTCTTAAGTGGACTTATCGGCAGGGAATCGTCTGGCTTCCGAGTTCTCCAATATTTAATCATCCGCCGCTCGTCGCTGGTTTTCTGCGCGCGATTTATTATTTGGATCATCAGCAATTTTTTCGCGAGAACGGACTGAGCTTTCCATTTTTGCTGCGCCTGCCCGGCATCATCGCCGATTTTGTGGTGGTCGTCGCGTTGCTCTGGCTCGCGAAAAAGGATGCACGCTTCCGGTTGCCCGCTTGGGCCCTCGCTTTATTCGCGCTCAGCCCAGTCTCGCTCATGGTCTCGGGATTTCATGGCAATACCGATCCAGTGATGGTGATGTTTCTGGTACTGGCGACTGTGTCCGCTCTGCGCAACAACGCCATTTTGTGCGGGCTGTTTCTCGCGTTCGCTTGTCAGATCAAAATTATCCCGGTGCTGCTTTTGCCGATTTTCTTTTTCTTTTGGCTGGCGCGTCGGCGCAGCATTCCCTTTGCCCTGCCCTTTGCGCTCGCTTCATTGGTTCTTTGGGCCGAGCCGCTCGTAAAATTTCCGCTGCTTTTTATCCGGAACGTTCTTTCCTACGGCAGTTTTTGGGGAATTTGGGGCATCACTTATTGGCTCAGACTCACCACTTGGTCGCAATTCGCACGAGTGAGCTTTTTCAATTTATTGCCGGCACAAAATGTCGTCGTGAATATTCTCAAAGTTCTCGTCATTGGTGCGGTTGTCGCAATCGCGTGGCGCCGACGCAAGCTCGACGAGCGTGGGCTGGCCAATTCGCTCGCTTACGCGTGGATTGTTTTTTTTGTTTTCGCGCCGGGCGCTTGCGCGCAATACATGGTCTGGCTCGCGCCCTTCATTTTGATTTTGTCGCCGCCCTTTTATCTTTGGCTAACCGTCACGAGCGCGCTGTTCCTTTTCTTTTTTTACAATATCACCGCGCGCGGCTTGCCGTGGTACATGTCGATCTCGACCAACACGCTCAATAACGCCTGGACGCCGTGGGCGGTCTGGCCTTGGGCGGCGCTGGCGGCGGGTCTGTGGTTTTGCTGGATCAAAACGAAACGCGGGGATGCTTCCTTGCGCCTTTTCAGTTTCAAAACATTGCCTGCTGAAACGCGCGACCAATGAACGACGTCACTTCTCCCGTACGCAAGATCGACATAATCCTTCTCGCGCTCATTCTCGTTTGCGGAATTTTCTTGCGAATTCCTGCGCAACCGTTTTCGGCAGGCGAACCTTTGCATTCGCTCGCAGTGTTCCATCCAAATCCAGCGTTCACGCAAATCGGTTTTGATGAAGGCCTCTACCGCAGTTACGTCAACAGCCTCAGCCAGGGCGGCATCGCTTCGTATCCGGACATCGTGGATGGATACATAGCCGTCCAAAAAAAATTGCCCGGCTCAATTCTTCCGCCGGTCCGCTTCCTCTACATCTTCACCGCGTATCTGTGGCGCACGATCTTCAGCTGCGAAGCGCTCGAATCGTTGCACGACGTGGCTGCGCTCTTCAGCGTGCTGACGCTCGGGCTCGGCACGCTTTTTGTCTGGCGCATACGTGGATCGACATGGGCGATCGGCATCGCCGCGCTCTTGGCTTTCGCGCCGACCCAGATCCACATGTCGCAACACGCGCTCGTGGACGGCTTCTTCACTTTTTGGGCGCTGCTTGCGCTCTGGTTGTTCTGGGAAAATTTGCGTGCGCCGCGCGATTGGCGCTGGCTCCTTTCATTCATCGTCGCGCTCGCGCTGCTCGTTTTGACGAAGGAGAATTCGTTTTTCGTTTGGATCGCGCTGCTGGTTTTGCTCGTCACGAATCGCTGGCTGCAATTTGGAACAGTCACGCGCGAATTAATCGTCGCGCTCATCGTCGGGCCGCTACTCGGCGTTGTCGTTCTGATCTTTCTGGCCGGCGGCATCGACACGCTCTGGCAAACCTATCAACTTTCCGTCGGCAAAAATTTTCAATTGCCGTATGCCGTGCTCACCGGTGACGGCCCGTGGCACCGTTATCTTGTCGATCTTTTGCTCGTCAGCCCGGTGATTCTGATTCTGGCGCTCGGCGCGATTTTTCGGCTGAACCTCGCGAAGAAGCCGGAATTGTTTATGTCGATCTTTGTCGCGGCCAGTTACCTCGTCATGTGCAACGTGAAATACGGAATGAACCTGCGTTACGCGAATATGTGGGACCTGCCGCTGCGTTTTCTCGCGTTCAGTCAGCTCGTCAGCTTTGTCGATCTTGCTAAAAAATATCGCGCGTTCTTACTCGGCGCCGCCGTCGTGTTCGTCTGCGCGATCGAGCTGCGCCAATACATCATTCTCTTCGTTCGATTTCCGCTTTACGAATTAGTAAGCGAAGGATTATTGCGCGCACTGCACATCCTGAAGACGCGCTAGCAGCCGCACCTACGCGACGCGCGAGAGCACTTCCGCGCGTAGCAAATCGCTGCCGGAAATCGTTTCCTTGAGCAAATGTTGCGCATCAGGCAGTGCCCGCGCGCGCAAACAGATCTGGTAAGCGAATAGACTTTTCGAAATTTTGAGCAGCGCTTTGTTAATTGCGAGCAGCGCGCGACTGCGACGATTGATGCCGATGGCGAGCGGGAACGGCGCGGGAACACCGCGCGCTTCCAGCACTTCGTAGCCGGCCTGCTCGAGCAGGGAGCGCAACGATCGAAACGTAAACAGACGTCGATGTCCCAGACCCAGAATGCCTTTGCGACTGTAATTGAATTGGCCGAGCGCAAGCATGATTCGGGTGATAAAAAATGCCACGTTCGACGCGGTGATGATCACTTCGGGGCGGCGCGCGCCGGTTTTTTGTCGCAGTTCGTCCATGAAACTTTCTGGGTCGTGCAAATGCTCGATCAAATCCATGAGGAGGATCTGATCGAATTGCGCGAGGTTTGAAGGCAAACGCGGCATTGGCGCGGCGCTCATCGTTAATGTCGATGTTTGCGTCAATTCGTTTGCCGCAAAATCGATCGCCGTTATGACGCACTCGCGACGCATCAGTTCGGCCGCGACGTTGGTGTGGCCGATCCCCAGTTGCAGCACGCTCTGGCCGCGGACGCACGCATCGACCGCGAATCGCTGGGATGACGGAAAGCCAAGCTTGTCGCTATGCGCGGCCGGTTCCGGGTTTACGTCGAATTTTCGGTCGTAAAAAAGATGGACCCGGCAAAGGCGCGCTTTGATCGTCGCTTTGAAAACGTCCCACGCGTAGCGCAGTCCGTTCACGTGACAAATCTCGTCGCCGTAAAATGTCGGGATCGGAAGTTCAACGATGCGCAGATTTTTGAGAACGAATTGGATGATGATTTCGGTGTCGAAATGAAAATCGCGCGTGTTTTTCTCGAACGGAACCTGGGCAAGCGCGCGGGTCGCGTAGAGCCGGTAGCCGGAATGAAATTCCGAGAGGCGCGTACGTAGGAGCCGATTTTGAAAAGCGGTCAAAATTTTGTTGCCGATCCGTTTGTAAAGCGGCATCCCACCGCGGCGCGCCGCACGTCTGTTTAGCATGCGCGAACCAAAGACCGCGTCCGCTTCCCCGCGCAGCAGCGGCCCGAGCAACACGGGCAATTCTTCGGGCGCGTATTGCCCGTCGCCGTGCACGAGCGCGACGATGTCGAAGCCGTGATCAATCGCGTAGCGGTAGCCGAGTTTTTGATTACCGCCGTAACCCTGGTTTACCGGCGTGCGCAGGACTGTGACCTTTAACGCGGAATTTTTTTGCTGATAACGAAGCCCATTTGCAAACGTGTTGTCTCTCGAAGAATCGTCGATCAGCAACACTTCGACGTCCGGGCAATGAAGACAGGGCGGAATGCGGCGAAGCACTTTCTCGATTGTCGTCTCGGCGTTGTAGGCGACGATAAAAATGAGAAGGCGTTTGCCGCTAAGATCGACATGTCCCGACACGCAGTGTTCCAGCTCTGTGAGGCGCATGCCTCCATTTGAGCTAAAACCGGGCCAGCTCCGACCTATCGACCGTTTCGACCGGGTTGTTTTACCTTGCCGAGCACTGCATCGGCCGTTGCCAAAACCGCTTTGTCGTCGTTATCGGTAAGCCCGGCCAGAAATTGCCGAATCCGTCGGAAGGATTGTCGCAAAAACAGATCTGCTGCGGCGCTTTCGCCCGCCGCGGAATCGCCGTTTCGCTCTGCGCCTTGCAACTCGGAGTCCCAACGGCTCAACACGCATGTCGATGCGAAAAGTTCCATGGCCGCGCCCGCGATGCGGTCCTGCACGAGTTGCATGTCGAGCACTGGTTCACGATACACAATCAATGCGCGGTCGACCGCCAGATTGAAACGCCAGATCAATCGGCCGAGCTGATTCGCTTGCGAACGTAACGCCGCGCTTTTGACCGGAACATCGACAGTGCGGACCGCGGCCCCAAGCCGGTTCATGCCGGCTGTCCAGGCTTTGCCGATCGTTCCGCGCGTCGGTTTCAACATCGTGTCGTAAATTTCTTTGAACTCCATGCCCGGCCCGCGCATTCCGACCAGCGCGACAAATGAAATGAGCACTTCGTTGCTGCCTTCGCCGATTTGATTGATGCGCGCGTCCCGCATCATGCGCTCGAGCGGCAGGTCAGTGAAATACGCAGAGCCGCCGTGAATTTGAAACACGTCGTTAATCGCTTCCCACAACCGTTCGGTCGTGAAAACTTTCAACATCGCAGTCTCGATCATGTAATCTTCGAGGCCGCGATCGATCAGCGACGCGGTCGCGAAAGTCATTGCCTCCATCGCGTAAGCGTCCGCCGCCATGCGCGCGATTTTCTTTTTCACGAGATCGAAATCGCCGAGCGTTTTTTTGAATTGTTTGCGCGTGTTCGCGTGTTGAATGGCAAGTTGCAGGCAGGTTTTGGCTGCGCCCGTGCAGCATGCGCCGAAAGTGGTTCGCCCGAAATCGAGCACGGTCAGCGCGACCTTTAAACCTTTGCCGATCGGGCCGAGAATATTTTCTTTCGGCACGCGCACATCGCGCAAGGCGAAGCGGCCGGTGGCCGTTCCACGGATTCCCATTTTTT
Source organism: Verrucomicrobiota bacterium (assembly GCA_041167045.1). GTDB lineage: Bacteria > Verrucomicrobiota > Verrucomicrobiia > Chthoniobacterales > UBA10450 > CATPCN01. The sequence goes on along the minus strand of JBEEGW010000009.1, from coordinate 104,619 downwards.
CCATGCGCGGCTCGAGGATTTCAAAGCCCGGCATGTCGGGCGTGACCAGAAACGCCGTGATCGCCGTTTTGTCCGAGCCGGGCACAGGCGTGCGCGCCATGACGGTCAGCACGTGGGCGAGCGCCGCATTCGTGATGTAGCGCTTTTCGCCATTTAAAATAAAATGTGAACCATCTTCGCTCGGACGGGCCTGCATCTGCACATTGGCCGCGTCGGAGCCGGCTTCTTTTTCGGTGAGCGCAAACGCGCCAAGCTGTTCGCCGTTCACCAATTTCGGAAGCCATTTTTGTTTTTGCTCGTGCGTGCCGAAGAGAAGCAGGGCGCGAATGCCGATGGAGTGATGCGCATTCGTGAAAACGGAAGTGGAAGCGCAGCGCGCGCCGATTTCCTCCAGCACTTTTGAGTAAGCCATCTGAGAAAAGCCGCGGCCGCCGTACTCTGCTGGCGCAGTCATCCCGAGCACGCCGAGACGGCCGAGCCCATCGATAATGTCGCGCGGAATGTCGGCGTTACGATCGATCGCGACCGGGTCGAGATGTTGGTCGAGAAACTCTCGCACTTCGGCGATCGATTTATCGAGCTCGCGCTGTTGCGCAGCCGGCACGCGCGGATAAGGCATCACCCAGTCGGCCACGAAGCGGCCCATAAAAAGGCCCTTCGCAAAACCAAGCGCCTGCGGCCCGGTAAAGAGCAGCTCTTCGGCTTCTTTGATTTCTTTCTGCCGTTGAATTTCCGTTTCGTTCATAAGGTGAGACTGCGCTTCGACATCAAGATCGACATATCGAAGTCGTGCGAATCCGCGCAACTAATTCGCGGATTCTTCCGCTGCTGCAACCGATAATTTACGCAGCGCCGCGCGCGCGTCTAACTACATCCCTGGCTCGTGCCGCATTCCGTGCAAACGCCGCACGCGCCAGCGCGGATCACTTTATCGCTGCCGCAATGCGAGCAAACGATGTCCATGAACATGTTGCCGAGCGCTTCCTGCACGCGATCGGCGTGGCTGTGGCCATTGCCCGTCACATGCGGCGAGCCCTCATTGGGCGTGTGGCTCGTGATCACGTCGATCAATTCTTTTTCTCCGGTGCGCGCCAGATCCTGCACCGGTCGGTTGAGCGCCTTTTTTTCCATCTCCGGAATTTCTTTCAGCGGCAGCTCGCCTTGTCCGCGGTTCGGCGCAGTCGCTTCCTTGTAACCTTTGATGAACTGGCAGGCGAGCCAGCGAAAAACGTAATCGGTGATGCTGGTGGCGTTGCGAATGTCGGGGTTCTTTGTGAACCCGCTCGGCTCGAAACGTTGGTAAGCGAATTTTTTTACCAGACTTTCCAGCGGCACACCGTACTGCAACGCGATCGAGGTGAGCGTGCCGACCGTGTCCATCAATCCGCCGATTGTGCTTCCTTCTTTCGACATGGTGATGAAGAGCTCGCCCGGCTGGCCGTCTTCATAAAGACCGACCGTAATGTAGCCTTCGTGTCCCGCGATTTCGAACCGGTGCGTCAAAGACATGCGCGTGTCGGGCATGCGATGTCGCATCGGTTGATCGAGGCGCAGACGCAGCGACTCGACTTCGCCATCGAGTTCCTGGATGCGCGCGACCAGCTCTTCTTTTTCGGAACCGAGCGCAGTGTCCATGTCGATCTTGCCGCCCATGTCTTTTGTTTTGCGCGTGTTCAACGGCGCCGAGCGCTTCGAGCCGTCGCGATAAATCGCGATCGACTTCAATCCGAGCCGCCAACCTTCCACGTAAGTGCTGAGAATATCGTCTACCGTGGCGGCTTCGGGCAGGTTGACCGTTTTAGAAATTGCGCCGCTCAAAAACGGCTGCGCCGCCGCCATCATGCGCAGGTGGCCCATGTAATTTAAGCTGCGCTCGCCGCGGAACGCTTTGAACGCGCAGTCAAAGATCGACAAGTGCTCGGGCTTCAAGCCGGACGAAATCGGTCCCTCGTTGTCCACCACATCTTCAATCGTGTCGTAAGCGTCGATGTGCGAGATGATTCGCTCGATCTCTTCCGAATTGTAACCGAGATGTTCCAGCGCGGGCTTTACGGTTTGATTAACGATTTTCAACATGCCGCCACCGGCGAGCAGTTTGTATTTTACCAGCGCGATGTCTGGCTCGATCCCGGTCGTGTCGCAATCCATTAAAAAACTGATCGTGCCAGTCGGCGCGAGCACTGTCACCTGCGCGTTGCGATAACCGAATCGTTTGCCGAGCTGTGCCGCGCGCTCCCACGTGTTGGCCGCTTCCTCTTTTAAAAAAGCGAACTCCTCGATATCGGGAATTTCGCGGACGGCGGAACGATGCAGATCGATCACTTCGAGCATTGAATCGACATTGTCTTTCGCCACCGGTTTGGCCACGCCGCTGCAGCGCGCATCACGATAGCCGGGGAACGGTCCCAGCGCGCGCGCCATGATCGCACTTTGCTCGTAAGCTTCGCCCGTCATAATCGCAGTGATCGCGCCGCACAAGGCGCGTCCTTCCACGCTGTCGTAGCCGTAGCCGTAACTCATGATGAGCGAGCCGAGATTGGCGTAGCCGAGCCCGAGCGTGCGGAAAATGTGCGAGTTCTCCGCGATTTCTTTGATCGGATAACTGGCGTTATCGACGATGATTTCCTGCGCGGTGATGAAGATGCGCACAGCCGCTTTGAATCGCTCCACATCGAACGCGCCGTCCGCGCCTTTGAACTTCATCAAATTCAGCGAAGCGAGATTGCACGCCGTGTTATCGAGAAAAAGATATTCGCTGCACGGGTTCGTGGAATTCTGCCGGTCCGTTCCTTTGCAGGTGTGCCATTTGTGAATGGTGGAATCGAATTGCACACCCGGATCGCCGCAGACGTGCGTGCCTTCCGCGATTTTGCGCAACAATGTGCGCGCATCTTTTTGTTCGCACGGCTGACCATCGCGCACTTTCCGCGTCCACCACTCGCGACCTTCCAGCGCCGCGTCCATGAATTCGTCGCTCACCCGCGCACTCAAATTTTCGTTCTGATACATGACCGAGCCGTAAGCGTCGCCATTGTAACTGCCGTCGTAACCTTGCTCGATCAGCGCCCAGGCTTTTTTTTCTTCCTTTTGCTTCGCGTCAATGAATTCCTCGATGTCCGGATGCCAATCTTTCAACGTGTTCATCTTGGCGGCGCGCCGCGTTTTGCCGCCGCTCTTCACCACGTTGGCGACTTGATCGTAAACTTTCAGGAACGAAAGCGGCCCGCTCGGTTTGCCGCCGCCACTTAATTTTTCTCTTGTCGATCTTAGCGTCGAAAGATCGGTGCCGGTGCCGCTACCGTACTTGAAGAGCATCGCCTCGCTCATCGCCAGCTCCATGATGTCTTCCATGGTGTCGTCGACGCTTTGAATGAAACAGGCGCTGCCCTGCGGATATTCGTACTGCGTTCGCGCGCGTTCCGCCTGGCCGGTCTCGCGATTGTAAAAATAATTCCCGGCCCCCGCGTCCTTCCCGATGCCGTATTGGTGATGAAGCCCAACGTTGAACCAGACCGGCGAATTAAATGCGCCGTGCTGATTCACGCAAAGCCAGGTCAGCTCATCGCAAAAAATCTCCGCCGTTTCTTCGTCGGCGAAATATCCATCCGCTATTCCGCAATCGGCGATCGTGCGCGTGACGCGATGAATGAGCTGCCGCACCGAAGTCTCGCGTCCGCCCGCCGCCGGATCGGTCCCGTTGGCAATGTCGCCGTAAAAATACTTCGAGACCGCGATCTTGGTCGCCAAGATTGTCCAGCTCTTCGGCACCTCGACGTTCTCCTGTTTGAAAATGATCTTGCCGCTATCGTCGTTGATCTCCGCCGTGCGCCGTTCCCATTCGATCTGGTCAAACGGCGCCACCTTCTCGTCACTAAACACGCGCTCAAAACGCAGCCCAGAATTGCGTTTTTTGCCGGCGCGATGCTTGCCCTTGGCAGGTTTACGCGGCTTGAGCGACGAGGGCGAGATGCCCGGTTTGAGCTGGATCATGGTCGTGAAAAGGGTGAATTGTGAATAACTCGCGTTTTTCCCCGACGCGAATCCACCCATAACCTGTGAATAGCCGGCGAATAGCTACTAACAAGATAAAGTGGAGGGCGGCGGGACTAAATACAAGATGAAGTAGGGGGGTGCACACTCGTCAAGTAGAAAATTCTGAACGCGTGTTTTGCCTTCTACGTTTCCCTTTCAACCGCGCACTCACGTAAAATTTGACTGCTTTTTGCGCGGTCAAGCTCGCATCTCTTTCGTTTTCGATCCGATTTGCAAACACTCGACCGCGTCTCATAATCTATCCGTTCGCTGCGACTGATCGATTGTCGATCTTAGTTTATGTCGATCTTGTCCTCGTGGAAGGGTGGCTGAGTCCGGTTTAAGGCACTCGACTCGAAATCGAGCGTGGGGTTAAACCCACCGTGGGTTCGAATCCCACCCCTTCCGCCAGATCATTTGACGCCGTCCACATTGTACCCGCAACGGTGCCCTTGCGCGCCCGCACGTCGGAGATTCGAACGCCGTTCGACTGGTGGGGGCGCGTTACGCGCATGGGTTAAAATCCCGCTTCAGCGGGATCTCACTCCAGAGCCAAAGCGCAGCTTTGGATAATCCCACCCCTTCCGCCAGATCGAAGAAACTTGCCTCCGGCATCGTCAATGCTCATAAGGGGCATTCGAGATGATCAGGGCGAATTGTCGGGAGCGATTCACGGCGGCGGATTTTGATTTTGTCGTTCGCACTCTCGCCCGCTCCCGCGCCGACCAGGTTTCGCTGGTCGATCTTTTGACTGATGCGGAGACGCGCGATTCCATTCTCGATCATCCACGCCTGATCGATGCGATCCTGACTGGCGCCGCGCACCTGCGCATCTCGTCGCAATTTTATTTCTACGTTCTGGCCAGGCACGTTTTGCAACAGGCCGGCATTGTCGATCGCAAACTTTCCGATTACGTCGGCTCTCTCCTCGAGACTTTTTCGCGCGCCAGCCGTTTGCAGCCGCCGGACAAGATCGACAGTCAGAGCCAGCAATACATTTCCGACATGCTCATCGCGCTTACCCGCGCCACACCGGAGCAGGCGTTCCTTTTGCGCGCACATGTCGGAAATTACTCGCTCTTCATCAGCGGAATTTTTCACGAAAACGCGGAGCGACGGCGACTGCGCGGCGGACCGGACTTGCAATTTTACGAGCAGATCGGGCGCACGAATTATCAACTGATCGCGTCACACGCCGTCGCGCGCCGCTGCGAGCTCGACGATGTTTACGGAGAACTGGCCGACCGCTTTCATGATGTGCGGCTCGCGCTGAATCAGCTTTCCAATCAATTGCTGCATCTCGACGATGTCGCTAATTCCGCCCTCGGTTTGTGAACGAAACACTCTTCAGCCAAATCCAAAGACTTCTCGAGCGGACTTATGCGCAGGTCGGAATCAATCTCGAAGATTGCCTGATCGATCGGCGGCGCTGCGCGCAATTGTCGATCTTGGCCGGCGCGTCCGCGCGTGAGTTGAGCGAGTTGGCGCGCACTTTTCTCCGGCGCGCCGACGACCAGCTTTACGTCGGCATTTATTATTCGCGCTGGTTGATCGAGCAGCTCGAGCGGCACGATCCGCGCGCGGGTTTGAGCGATCAAAACATTCGGTCGCTCATCATGTTCGTCGAAGAAATCGATCACGCGTTGCACGCCGCGCTGCAATTCAAAAGCGGCCAGCGCCAGATCGCGTCGGAAGATTTCGCGCGCAATCTCGAGCTGCAGGCCAAGATCGACAATTACCTCGTGCTCCTTCTCTTCGTCGCTTTTTTTCGCAAGACGCAGCGCGTCTCGCGTACCGACCGGCGCTGGTTGCGCTTCCATCTTTTCGCGTCGCAAAATCCGGGCGCGTTCCGCTGCGCGAATCTGCGCGGCCGTTATCTCGAGACCACCGAGCTCGCATCGAGCTACACGAGATTTCTCGACACGCTCAACGGCATGCGCCGCGTTGATGAGATCCGCCGTTTTCGTTCGCTCGACTACGGCGCGAAGAGAAATCGGATCCTGGCTTTAGCCGATCGCGCAAATTAATCGCGCCGTCTGCGCGAATTCTGTTTGCGAAAATTCCAAGCTGGTCGCAATTATCGAGCGTGTTTGGGTCCGATGAACAAGTCGCAACTTAACGCATTATTTTTCTGCTTCGTTCTTTCGATTTCTTTGCGTTACCAGGCCCACGCGGCCCAACCTTTGCAGTCGGCACCAAATGCGGAAGCTCAGTTCGTCATTTTGACGCAGCCGATCAAAATTAAGATCGCGTACGGGGAAACTGTTCTGGTCGCAGGGACAAAACTTCCTGTGATCTCAAGTGACGCCAATACCGTTCGCGTCAATTACATGGGCCAAGCGCAAACAATTCCGGCAACATCTGTTCAGTTCATAACTATCGCGACCGCAACACCGATAGCTCAAGCGCCAAGGTTGCCCGCACTATCGCCGGGGTCACAAAATGCTCCGACTAATCAACGAATCATATCCCTGCGCCAGGGTTATGACTCCCACATGCAAGGTGGTGATATCACAATGCGCGAACTTCAGTCCCTCTTGTCGCAACATTGCACGGCTAATGTAGATCTCGGAGGCGATGGCATCGAAATTTACAATGGTGTGCGGTATCTAACAGACGTTAACGCCGCCGCCGCCTCGCTCGGACTGCGCGGGATTTCTTCACGCGTGCAATTAGCGACCCCTGGTTTCCCAAGGAGCTCGATGTATTACCGAGCCTATGACGGCATGTTCGAAGGTCACTTTAATCGCATCTACCTCGTGACAGATGCGGCCGACAAGATCGCATGCATTCAACTCGTTGATGAGCATCCGAAACGTCCGCCTGAGCATTTTTCTTTAGATTCGACCAGTAATTGGTCCACCTACAACTTCATTAATGCGCGGCTTCGCGCTAGCGATTCAGTTCGGGTGTTTGTGGAATCTAAGCGCGATCGAGATCTCATCAGAATCGAAACCCGGATGTACCAAGGCTTTTGGAAACATACTGGACACTTCACGAGTCACCCTTATGAAGAGATGGAAATCACTAAATTGTTAGTTCCCATACCATTTGCTCGTATCGTGCTGCATTGCATCGAAAATGGTTTGTCCAAGCGATGATCAAACAGTTTTTCGTGATTTTCCTTATTTCAATTTGCGCGTCAGTGAGAAGCTTGTCTAAATAGATCGTGTTCAGTTTGACCATGCTCGGCAGCGGCAGCGGCGGAAATAGCGCGCTGATCGCAACCGAGCATTGCAAAATTTTGGTCGATGGCGGACTGAGCGCGCGACAGTTGGTCGTGCGCCTCGAACAATGTGGCGTGGCGCCGGAACAACTCGACGGCGTTCTGCTCACGCACGAACATGGCGATCACGTTTGCGGCCTCGAAGTGCTCTGCCGCAAATATCAAATCCCTATTTACGCCAACGCCCTCACCGCCGAAGCCGTGCGTTGCGACAGCGAGCTGGATCGACATCGCAACTGGCGAATTTTTCGCACCGGCAGCGAGTTCACGATTTGCGACATCGTCGTGCAAACTTTTCCGGTGCCGCATGACGCGGTCGAGCCGATCGGTTTCGCTTTTCATGCCGGTAATCGCGCGCTCGGCTTCATCACTGATCTCGGTTATCCGACGAAAATGTTGATCGAGCGCCTGCGTGAAGTGCACACGCTCGTGATCGAGACCAATCACGACGAAAAACTTTTGCAGGCCGATCCGCATCGGCCATGGCCGGTGAAACAGCGGATCATGTCGCGACACGGACATCTTTCGAACACGGCCGCGGCGAGCGTGATCGAGCAGTTGCTTCCCGGAAAAATCGAGCGCGTCGTGCTCGGACATCTCAGTCGCGATTGCAACACGCCCGACCTGGCGATCAACACGATGCGGGCGCTTCTCGAAAAATGCGGCAAGATCGAGATGGAAGTTTATTGCGCGACGCAAACCGAAATCAGCCCGCGCTTCTGCATTGGCGAAACATCGACAATCGCGTTCCAGCCGACTTTCGAGAACGTTTTCTTTGAGACGACGACATGAGCGCAGTCGCCACCGAAGAAATGACCATCCGCGACGCGGCCGAAGCTGATCTGCCGGAGATTATCGCTATCTATAATGAAGCGATCAAAACGCGGATTGCGACCGCGCAACTGGAACCGGTCACGGTAGAAGAGCGGCGCGATTGGTTGAGCGCGCACTCGCCGGATCGACATCCGTTTTGGGTTTTGGAGATGGACGGAAAAGTCGCCGGCTGGCTGACTTTCAAAAGTTTTCTGCCCCGTTGCGCGTATCGCGGCACGGCCGAGCTGAGTGTTTACGTCGATCTAAAATTTCGCCGGCGCGGTGTCGCCAGAAAATTGCTCGAAGAAGCGATTGAGCGAGCCCCTTCGCTCGGAATCAATGCGATGGTCGGCCTGATTTTCGCGCACAACGAACCCAGCGTGAAATTGTTTAGCCGGCTCGGATTCGAGCGTTGGGGATTGCTCCCGCGCATCGCGCAACTCGACGGCGTCGAGCGCGATCTCATCATCATGGGCCGTCACGCTTAAGATCGGCAGTGAGTGCCTCGAGTTTCGGGCGATATATCGCTTGTTCATCTGGGGAAAGTTTGCCCACACTATGAGCGAGCAAGGCCTGCGCCTGCGCACGACTGATCATCGAATCCCGATTTCTACCGGCGGCATCGCTCAATTCTGCGTCTTGCAAAAATAGTTCGGCCAGCAGCACCGCGCGTGCATTCTGGGTACCGCCACCGCTCTCCAGTAACTGGAGAATTTTCTCCGGCGACGAGTGCTTCAGGAAATCAAGTGGCAGGCCTATTTCTCGCTGACAAATTGCGCCGATTCTTTCCGGCTCCTCTGCATTTTTGAGTCCACTAATCTCGGCCAATATAAGCGCCACCTGCTCGATCAACCGTAGAATGTAATCTTGAGGCATGAATCGTCACGATTCTTCGTGGCCTATCACGAGATGAATGACGCCGGCCGGATCGGAAATCCAGAAGCCGTCGAAATCTTCACGGAGCGGTTCGACTTCGTCGCGGCGCGCAATGCCGTTGATTTTTAAATAAGACGCGGCCGCTTCGGTGTCGTTCGTTTCGAGCTCGAGCCAGATATCGGCGTGACTTAAGTTCGGCACGCTGTCGATCCAGAGACGGACGGGACCGAATTGAAAAATGCAGCCATCCTTCTCTTCCTCGATCAACGGCAGCCCGAGGGTGTCGCGATAAAACGCGACGGTCTGTTCGTAAGTGTGCGCGGGGCATTTGATCGCGATGTTCGCACCACCGGAAAATTGCGGACCGTTAACGTTGGCCACCATATGTCGATCTTAGCGCGGGCCGCGCTTTAAATCTTCGCCAGAATTTTTCGCGCAATCCCTTTTGCTTTCTCGAGCGCAGCGGTTTCGTCAATCAAACCGCCCACGCCCACGGTGACGAACGCGTTTCCGCGCACGACGTAAAGCATGATCCCTTTGGCCGGGCCGCTTTCGTGGCCGCTGAAAACGCCGGCCTTGTCGCCCAAGCCCGTGACCGGTTTCAAAATGATGCCGCCGTCTTTTAACATTTCGAATTGCTTGCGTGGGCCCGGCGTGCCCGGAGCGGCGCGATAAAGATGCAGGATAAGAGATTTACCGGGATTGAGGCTCGAGTAATTACACTTCGAATAATAACCGTCCTGCCCATCGATGTTGCGCGTGCGTGCATCGCTCACCGGTTCGCCCAGAGTTTTTTCCGCGTCTGCTTTGGTGACGATGGTCGAGACGTCGATCTTCTTTTCTTCCGCAGCGGAAGCGAAATTTGTCAGCGCTGCCATCAAACTGAAAACAAAGAGCGCTCTCATGAAACTCAGCTGCCCGTTGCGCCGTCGCCGCCCGGTTCGGTCATCGCGATCGGATCCAGCGCGCGCTTCAATTCATCCGGCGGTAAAACTTTTTTTGCTTCGCAAATTTCGCGCACCGTTTTTCCTGTCTTGGCGCTTTCCTTCGCGATCTCAGCGGCGCGATCGTATCCGATTTTAGGCGCAAGACTTGTCACCATGGCCATGGACAGCTCGACCAATTCGCGGCAGCGCGTTTCGTTCGCGGTGATTCCTTTCACACATTTCTCGCAGAAAATTTCAGAAACGTTCGCGAGCAGCCGAATGCTTTCGAGAATGTCATGCGCCATCAACGGCATCATGACGTTGAGCTCGAAATTGCCGTTCGCGCCCGCCCAGGTAATGGCGGCGTCGTTGCCAATGACTTGCGCGCAAACCATCAGGACCGATTCGCACATGACCGGATTAACTTTGCCCGGCATGATCGAGCTGCCCGGTTGCGTGGAGGGAAGTTGAATCTCGCCAATGCCGCAACGCGGTCCGCTGCCGAGCCAGCGAATGTCGTTCGCGATTTTGAAAAGGCTGACGGCGATTGTTTTCAACTGACCGCTCGCTTCCACGACGGCGTCCTTGCTGCCTTGCGCTTCGAAATGATTTGTCGCCTCGAAGAACGCGATGCCCGTGCGCTGCTCGAGATGGCGCATCATTTTTCCCGGAAGATCGACATGTCGATTTAAGCCGGTGCCGACAGCCGTGCCGCCGAGCGCGAGCTCGCGCAAAACTTCGATCGCTTTTTCGGCGCGACCTTTGCCGTAAGCAATCTGCTGCGCGTAACCGGTGAACTCCTGACCGAGCCGCACCGGCGTAGCGTCCATCAAATGGGTGCGGCCAATCTTGATGATCTCCCAAAATTCGCGCGCTTTCAGATCGAGCGCGTCGCGCAATTTTTCGAGCGCGGGCACGAGACAATTCCTCAATTGTTCCGCGGCGCTGATGTGAATCGCCGAGGGAATCACGTCGTTGCTCGACTGGCCCATGTTGACGTGATCGTTCGGATGAACTAGCTCGCGCGAGCCGATCGCTTTGCCGGCCAGTTGCGCGCATCGGTTCGCGATCACTTCATTCGCGTTCGTGTTCGTGCTCGTGCCGGAGCCGGTCTGGAAAATGTCGAGCGGGAAATGTTCGTCCAATTTTCCTTCCACCACTTCCTCGGCTGCTTGCACGATCAACGCGCTACGCTCGGCATCGAGCAAGCCGAGATCATAATTCGCCTGCGCGGCGGCCGATTTGATCAAACCGAGTGCGCGAATGAACGGACGCGCGAAACGATAACCGCTGACCGGAAAATTAAGAACGGCGCGCTGCGTAGATGCGCCGTAAAGAGCAGATTCCGGGAGCGACATCTCGCCCATCGAATCCTTTTCCACGCGCCTCCCTCCGCCGGTCATGCGGAATGATTTGCGGAAATATGCGCCGGCGTGGCGGAATGAACGCGCCCGTTGTGCGTGTTCGCTTTCTGAAAAACGGTGATGAACATCGGCGGAATGTTCTGCAGAAAATATTCCGATTTGACGCGATCGAAGAAAGTCGCGTGCTGACGGAGCTCGTTCGTCACTTGATAAATAATGAACGCGCCGCCGGGCGCGAGCGCGTCGTAGGTTTTTTGGAGAAGCGCGCGTTTCTTTTTAATTTCAAGGATGCTGAATGGAATGCCGGAAAGAATGTAATCGCAATGCTCGATACCGTGCCGTGCCAGCTCCTCCGGCAAATGCGCGGCATCGGCGTTGACGACGTGAACGCGCGGATCGCCCGCGAATTGTCGATGTAAGTCGCGCGAGAACGCGCGATCCAGTTCAAAAAGAAAAAGCTGCGAATCGGCGGACATGCGGCGCGCGATCTCACGCGAGTGCACGCCTTCACCCGGACCATACTCGGCGATGACGCGCGGCTGACTGAAATCCATCTTGGCCGCCACGCGTTCGACGAGCGCTTTCGAGCTGGGGATGATGGAGGCGATTTGGAATGGCCGTTGCAGAAACCGCTTGAAAAACAGTGCGCTCATTAAGTTGCGAATAGTCGACTGCCGGTTTCCCATTGTCCAGCCACGATCTGGCCGAACGCCCGGTGGCGTGAAGACCTTCTTTTCATAGCACCAATATCACTTTTTGCCTAACGAGAGAAAGAAAGAATTGACATCGATTCTAAAATTTATAATGCTTTGCAGAGCGAAAAGTCTTGCCGAGCGCATGGCGAATTGCTGATTTCCACACATGCATAATCTCCTGACGGTCAAGGAAACAGCCAAGTATCTGCGCATTCCGCTCCCGACCGTTTACTACCTAGTCCAGCGCGGTCAGCTCCCGGCCATCCAAATTGGCGGCCGTTGGCGCATCAAAAAAACTTCGCTCGATAAGGACATCCTGAAGGAAGATAAGTCCGGCCAGCCCACCGTTTTGGTGGTGGACGATGACGAGAGTTTGCAAAGCCTTTTTAAGATTTTCCTGAAGAAAATTGGATTCAGCCGCGTCGTCGTCGGCACCGTTAAGGAAGCGCTCGTCGCTCTCGAGAAACAGAAGTTCGATCTCATTTTTCTCGATCTGAAATTACCGGATGGTCCCGCCGACGATGTCTACGATATGGCGAAAAAAGAGCAGCCCGAATGTCCCATCGTCGTCATCACCGGTTATCCCGACAGCGAAATGCTTGATCGGATCTTGGCAAAAGGTCCGATCACGGTTTTGAAGAAGCCGCTCAAAGTCGAACAGCTCAAAGCGACCGTTCGCATTCTCGGCCACAAAGACGCGGTCAAACTCGCCGCTTAACCAGCGTCACTCTTCCGCGCGCGCAAACGGATGGCCGCCCATTTTGCGGCAAAGCGCGTCACCCATCTCCGAGATGATCTCGATCTTGGTGGGATGATAAAATTCCGCGTCCTCGAGTTGACTAACGGTATGCTCGTGATCGATCGCGTAGGCGGGAAGATGAATCAAATTGCTCGCATCGTTGCAGAGCAATCCGGCGCTGAGCAGAAGTCCGGTCTCGGCGTCGGCGGAAAGTTCGCCGAAACCTTCGTCGTCACCGGCCAGATGAAGTTTGCCGATGTCTCGGCTCTCGGCGGAAGCGGTCACAAGCTGGTGCCCGGCCTTTTCCGCATCCGCGGGTTTTAATCCGGCGAAAGCAAATTCCGGATCGGAAAACACGACTTGAACGTTCGAGCGCTTCGTCCATTTCCGGTCGCCGTCGTTCACCGCGTTTTCCGCGGCAATGCCCGCTTCGATGTGCGCGTGATGCACGACCATGCGTTTGCCGGCCACATCGCCCGCCGCGAAAAAGTTTTCGCGGCCAAAGATTCGCATGTCGTCATCGATTTCGAACCGCCCTTTTTCATTTAAAGAAATACCGGTCGCTTCCAGGCAAAGATCGTCCACCGCTGGCCGACGACCTGTCGCAATCAAAATTTTCTCGCTCGTCACGCTTTCGCGCCCGTCGGCTCCGTCTATGTCGATCTTGTACTCGCCGTCGCCGCTTCGCTCGATGCGCGCGACTCGGCTCGAAGTGAGCACGCGCATCCCTTCGCCTTCATAAATAGACGCGAGACGCTCGCCAAACTTTTCAGGATATTTCGGCAGCACCCGCGAATGCGCGATCAATGTGACCTGCGCCCCAAGCCGCGCATAGCGCAGCGAAAATTCCAAGCCAATCGCGCCCGCCCCGATGACGGCGAGCGATTTCGGTATGCGCGTATTCTGCAAAATTTCGTCGCTCGTCCAAATGCCGGCGCGCACCGCCTCGAGCCCGTCGATCTTGGGCAAAGTCATGACCGAACCACTCGCGATAATTGCGGCGTCGAATTGATAGCGTTTGTTTTCGCTCTCGATCTCGTGCGCGCTTTTGAAACAGGCGTTCGCGCGGATGATTTGAAAATTGTCGCCCGCCAACGCGCGAATCTCCGCGTTGCGATAATCGCGGAACTTGGCGATCTCTCGATCTTTCCACCGCACGATTTCGCCAAGAAATTCGTCCGGATGCCGCGGCGCGATTTTTAACCACTCGTGCCGCTTCGCATGATGCATCGCGTCGATCGGTTCGAACATCGCTTTCGATGGCATGCAGCCGGCGTTGATGCAGAGCGAAGCGTGGTCTGCGTTGTCACCCATGAAAAACAAAACGCGCGCGCCCAGTTCGCGCGCTGTGCGCGCCGCGGTAAATCCGGCCGAACCACCGCCGACGACTGCAATCGTTTTCGTTTTCATGACAAGCCCCGCAGCTTGCCAACGCTCTCGCGGCGTCGCATAATTGCACCTGATTTTTTCAGGCGCGGTTAGCTCAGGGGTAGAGCACTACCTTGACACGGTAGGGGTCAGAGGTTCGAAACCTCTACCGCGCACCATCAACACGAAGTTAAAGCTGTGTTGCAGGAGATTCGATCGAACGCGGCCACGCGATTGTGATTAAGAAAGAACGACGCGCTCGGTGTGCGCATAGATATTGAACGAAGGCGGGCGCAGAAAACCGATCAAGGTTTGATTGCTTTCCCGCGCAAAAGTCATGGCGAGGGTCGAGGGCGCGGAGACCGACGCCACGATCGGAATGCCCGCGGCCAACGCTTTCTGCATGATCTCAAATGACGCGCGGCCGCTCACGAGAAGAACATGTCGATCCAACGGGAGATGACCGTCGAGAAACGCGCGACCAATCGCCTTGTCGACAGCGTTGTGCCGGCCGATATCTTCGCGGACAATTTTAGGTTCGCCCATCAGATCGAAAATACCGGCAGCGTGGATTCCGCCGGTGCGCGCAAAATCACCCTGCCTGTTTTGCAGGCGGTCGCTCAGTAGCAGCAAGGTTTCGATCTCGATCCGGACGTCCGACGCGGACTGAATCGGCGGAAAGTTTTGCCGGATCGCATCGATGCTGTTCTTGCCGCAGAGACCGCAGCTTGAAGAAATCGTTCCGAAGCGCGTGATCGAGTTGAGCTGCAATTTCACGCCCACGGCAAGATCGACAACGATGATGTTCTCGCGATTCGCCCGATCGCTCGGGCGCGAAAACTTGTCGATCTGGTCGCGCGTACGCACGATCGCTTCCGAAACAAGAAAACCGGCCGCCAGTTCTTCGTCGTGCCCCGGCGTCCGCATGGTCGTTGCCAAAGTTTTGCGGCCGACGCGAATCTCGAGCGGTTCTTCAACCGTGAGATCGTCCCGTAGAAATTCGAGCGCGCCATCCTGTTTTCGCCGGATGATCTGGCCCGAACCGATGCTGTGCTCTTCTTTCATCTGCGCAGTTTTCAGATATTGTTTGCGGCGGTGGAGATTTGTCATCTTTACATTTCGCCCGGCCACAATTTTTTTGGCCACCATGGGCGCGAGCCGGACAATTATCCGGCGACGGAAGTGCCGCTGATCGAGTGTGTGGCCGGCCACGGCATTCGGGGAGATCGTTTCTTCGATTATCGGGAAGATTACAAAGGGCAGATCACTTTTTTTTCGCTCGAAGTTTTCGATGAACTTTGCGCAGCGTTTGAATTGCGGGATGACTCGCCGGCCGCGGTGCGGCGCAACGTCCTGACGCGTCATGTCGATCTCAACGAATTGATTGGTCAGGATTTTGAATTGCAAGGTGTGCGTTTTCGCGGAGTGAGCGAATGCCGGCCGTGCTATTGGATGGATCGCGCCATTGCGCCGGGCGCGGAGAAATTTCTGAAAGGCCGCGGCGGTCTGCGCGCGCGGATTCTGAGCGATGGTGAATTGCGTTCGAGCGCGCCAGTTCTCGCCCCGTCGTGATGAACATCAGTGCTGTGCTCCTGGCGGGCGGCGAATCGCGCCGGATGGGAACTAATAAAGCGACACTCGAATTTCAGGGCGCCGCGCTTTGGCAAATTCAGTTTGAATTGTTACGCAAATTGGAGCCGGTGCAGATTTTTGTTTCTGCGCGCGCTGACCCGGCGTGGCGACCCCGCGAAGCACAATTTGTGGGGGACGAATCCCCCTCCCGCGGGCCTCTCAGCGGAATCGCAGCCACGCTCGCGAAAATGGGCACAAGCCATTTGCTGGCTCTCGCCATCGACATGCCGTTCATGAGCGAAGACTTTTTGCGAGCGCTTTGTAATCTCGCCGCGCCGGGCCGCGGCGTTTTGCCGATGATCGGCGACTGGGCCGAGCCGCTCGCCGCGATTTATCCGGCGGAAGTTTATGTCGATCTTGCCTCCGCGCTTTCCGGCGCCGATTTTTCTTTGCAAAGTGTCACGAAAAGATTGCTTAAAACGCGCAAATTGAGCGCGCTTCCGATTGCGCCCGGCGATGAGCATCTTTTTCGAAACCTAAACGAGCCGGACGATCTTTCACTTTCAGCCGGCTTGTCTTTTCAAGAATCCTCCACTTAGCTCGAACGAATCGATATGCGCAGCTCATCTGAAATTCTGCAAACCGCGGTCGCGAGCGCGACGAAATCGCTGCAGTCGATTGTCGATCTTAAGGCGCAGATTGGCCAAGCGGCCGATTTGATCAGCGCTTGCCTAACGAGTGGAAACAAACTCCTGGTTTGCGGGAATGGCGGGAGCGCCGCAGACGCTGCAGATTTTTGCACGGAGTTTGCCTGCCGTTTCGTAGAAGATCGACAGCCGTTTCCGGCAATGAATTTATCGCAGGGCGGAAGTCTGCTTACCGCCACCGCAAACGATTACGGCTTTGCCGAAGTATTCGCGCGACAGGTTCGCGCGTTCGGAGTGACCGGCGACGTGTTGCTCGCGATCAGCACGAGCGGAAAATCGGCGAACATTCAACGCGCGCTCGAAGAAGCGCGCGATCGCAAATTGAAAACGATCGCGTTGCTCGGACGCGATGGCGGACCGAGCATCGGCATTGCTGATGTCGATGTTGTCGCAAAGGGCGACTCGACCGCCCGCATCCAGGAAGCGCACAAATTTATTCTGCACGTCGTCTGCGAAGTCTGCGAAGCGCGTTTGCCGCGGTCCTGAAGCAGTAATTGTCGATCTTAGAAGAAGGAAAAATTCAAATATGAAAAAGATTCTCAGCATAACTGTTTTGCTTACTTGCTTGAGCGCGCTCAGCGCCTTCGGCAGCGAACGAGTCGGCGCAAAAACCTGGAGCGGCGTGCAAACAGTTGATGTCGCGACTTTGAAAAAGAACCTCGACTCTTTTCACGGCACAATCATCGGAATGCGTTTTCATTTCCGCGGCAAAGACATTCGCCACGCCAAGCCGAGCTGGTATCAAAGCGCGATCTGGCAGCGCGACCCGCAGAATAAAAAGGGATTTAGCGACGTGCAGGTGATGGTGGCAAAAAAAGATCTGGCCGCTTTCAAATCGATCACTACCGATTCGCAATCGGCGGAATTGCTGACCGTTTACGGTCAGGTGCTGCACGATCAGGAAGCGCCGAAGTGGGTCTTTGTTCGGTTGCTTGGTCGCAATGCGGCTGTTGACGCGAAAGGCGACGCCACCATCAGTTGGTAGTTATCGGGACAAGATCGACATCTTCTTTGAAACGACGCGAGTGATTCGCCGCGTCGCGTGATCGCTGCGAAATTGGCGGATGCCGAAATCCGCGACGAAACGCGCCATCATCCATCTGGATATGGATTGCTTCTACGCGGCGATCGAAGTGCGCGATCGTCCGGCGCTGCGCGGCAAACCAGTCGGCGTGGGCGGCGCACGCGAGCGGCGCGGCGTTTTGACAACATGCAATTACGAAGCGCGCAAGTTCGGCGTGCGTTCAGCCATGCCAACATTCATGGCGTTGCAACGTTGCCCAAATCTCATCGTGCTACCGACGCGCTTCGATGTTTACCGGCGCGAAGCCGCCGTCATTCGCGAGATTTTGCGGCGCTTCACGCCGATCATCGAGTCGCTCTCGCTCGACGAAGCGTATCTCGATGTGAGCGCGCACCCAGGCGAACCGGGCGCGCTCGCTCACGTCATCCGGCAAACAATTTTTCGAAAAACGAAACTCACTTCATCCGCCGGTATCGGTCCAAACAAACTCGTGGCCAAAATCGCCAGCGACGTAAATAAGCCGAACGGCCAACTCGAAATAAAACCGGAACAGGTCGCCGATTTCATGAAGGACCTGCCGGTCCGAAAAATCTGGGGCATCGGCGAAGTGACCGAGCAAAAATTGCGAAACCTTGGAATCGAAACTTGCGCGCAGATGCAGCGCCTTTCGCGTTTCGAATTGCAGGAACTATTCGGAAAATTCGGGAGCGAGCTCTTCGATTTATGTCGCGGGATCGACGACCGGCCGGTCGAGCCGGCGCGCGAACGCAAATCGCTCAGCACCGAGGAAACTTTTTCTGTCGATCTTACGACCCTCGAACAGTGCGAAGAAGAGCTCGAACAATTGTTTGAGG
This sequence comes from Verrucomicrobiota bacterium, assembly GCA_041167045.1. GTDB lineage: Bacteria > Verrucomicrobiota > Verrucomicrobiia > Chthoniobacterales > UBA10450 > CATPCN01. The sequence goes on along the minus strand of JBEEGW010000009.1, from coordinate 86,423 downwards.
AATTGATGGCGGAGCTTGCGCAAAAGGCGACGGCGCGCGCTGTCACAAAAATTTTCGTGAAACTGAAATTCAACGACTTCACGCGCACAACGGTGGAACGTGTCGGTCTTATCCCGACGTTACCGGCATTTCGTTCCTTGCTCGACGAAGGATTCAAACGCACGGGCAAACCGGTGCGCCTGATCGGCGTGGGCGTGCGCTTCGCCGAGATCGAATCGAAAAGTGAAGCGCAACTGAGTTTGCTCTGAAGCATTCGATTGTTCGGCATCCAAGATCGACATATTTTTGCGCATGATTCACGTCCTTCGAAGTTTCATGTTGTTGTTCGTGGCCGCTGCTTTTGCGCAAGCGGCGGATTATCCGGCGCCCGCCGAAAACGATTTCGTGATTCGCGATTTCAAATTCACGAGCGGCGAAAGTTTGCCCGAACTGAAAATTCATTACCGCACACTCGGCAAGATCGACAAGAACGCGCAGGGACAAGTCACCAACGCCGTTCTCATCACGCATGGAACGACCGGCAGCGGCGCGCAATTCATTCGGCCAGAATTTGCCAGCGAACTTTTCGGGAAAGATCAGCCGCTCGATGCGACGAAATTTTTTATCGTGCTGCCGGATGGGATCGGTCACGGCAAATCCGGCAAACCGAGCGACGGTCTGCGCGCAAAGTTTCCGCGTTACGGGTACATCGACATGGTGGAAGCGCAGTATCGCTTGCTCACGGACGGGCTGGGCGTGAATCACGCGCGCCTCATCATGGGCACGTCAATGGGCGGCATGCACACCTGGCTTTGGGGCGAGGCGCATCCCGATTTTATGGACGCGCTCATGCCGCTGGCGAGTTTGCCCACGCAAATTTCTGGTCGTAACCGCGGATGGCGCCGCACGATCATCGACGCCATTCGCAACGACCCGGCATGGGACGGCGGCGATTATAAAACGCAGCCGCCGAGTCTGCGCACCGCCGCGCAGATGCTTTGGTTTATGAGCAGCAATCCCATTCTTCGACAAAAAGAAGCGCCGACGCTCGCCGGGACCGACGAAGTGCTCGACAAATTCGTGGAGCAAATCAGCAAGACCGATGACGCGAACGATGTGCTCTATGCGTTAGAAGCGTCACGCGATTACGATCCCGGCCCGAATCTCGAAAAAATTCGCGCGCCACTGCTCGCCATCAATTCCGCCGACGATTTGATCAATCCGCCCGAGCTAGGAATTCTCGAGCGCGAAATCAAACGCGTCCCACACGGTCGCGCTGTCGTCATTTCGCTGAGCGAGAAAACGCGCGGTCACGGCAGCCATACTGTCGCGGCGCTCTGGCGAGATCAATTGACGATCTTATTGAAGGAATCTGCCAAGTAAGAATAGATCACAGTAATAAGCGCGCCGGCGGCACTGCCTCTGCTCATCGGGCTGCTACATGCGCGCAACGTGGCGATTCCTTTTTTTTTCAAAGCCAGCGCGCGTCCGCGTGCTCGTCTTGGCTTCGTTCGCCTGCGCGGTGTCCACGCAATCGGTCCGTGGGACGATGGTCGATGTAACGGCCCCCACGATCGCCTGGACAGCAATTATCTATGCCAACAATAGTCCCGACCCGTTCAGCGACCAGCAGACTGGCAGTGACGAAGGCGATATTGTGGGAAATGCGCTGCACCCATCGTTCTATACTGCGTTCGGCGATGCCGGCACACCATCGGCTACCGATGGAGATCTTGCCTTTCGGATCCGGCTCGGCGGCGATGTGAATCCCAGCGGATTCAAGACCGCGCTTTTCGTCGGAATCGATGCGAATCACGATGGCACAATCGATCTCTTCGTGGGCGTGAATAATTCCGGCTCGGCTGACACGCTTGGCATCTGGAATCCGGGTAGCGGAGCGAACATCAGCCCGAGCACGACCTCAATTGTCGCTACGCCGCTGGTCAGTTACGTCCAAACCGCAAGCAATTATAATTGGACGGTCGTTAACCTAACGATTGATCCGAGCGTTGGCACCGCTTTGGATTTGGATGGTGGTGGCCACAACGATTATTTTCTGAGCTTCAAGATTTCGTTTGCCGACATTGTTACGCAGCTGGCGGCGCGCGGCATCACCGGCATCGATCAAAATTCCATCTTCAACTATGTCATGGCCACTGCCACACAGGCCAACAGCCTGAATCAGGATTTGAACGGCGTCGGCAAAACATATGATCCCAACGCTACCTGGTCTACGCTCGGCGTGCTCTCCGACCCAATAAGTGCATCGGGAATCGCAGCGGTTCCAGAAGCGAGCACTTCGGTCGCCGTAGTCTTGCTGGCCATCTTTGCGATCGCGGTGCACTCGCGAGCGCGATCTCGTCATATCTCCAAGTAGAGTTCGGGCTCGGCGCGTTCGGGATAATTTTAAGACCGGTGTTGATCTCGCTTGACACATATATGCTTATCCGTATATGTATTTTCAATGAAACAAAATGGAAAAAACGGGCCGGCTTTTCTTTTCAAAACATTGTCTGATCCAACCCGGTTGCGTTTGCTCAATCTCATCGCCTGCGGAGAAACCTGCGTGTGCGAGTTGACGGACACGCTTCGCGTCGTCCAACCAAAGGTATCGCGGCATCTCACGCGACTGAAAAGCGCGGGGCTGGTGGAAGCGCGGCGCACCGGCAAATGGATGCATTATCGGTGGACATCGCATGGCGATCCACTTGTGCGCCATGTCCTGGCTGGGTTGCGCACGTGGATGGCGAAAGATGACGCGCTGAAAGCGGAGCGGCGCAAACGAGAAAAGGTCTGCTGCAAAACCAGCCGACGAAAACCGAGGAGAAAGACCGCTAGATGAAAACAGGCGATTTCATTTCGCAGCTAGGCCGCGCGCCACAACTTCCCCTGCTTTTTGCCGATGCGCACGGGCGCACCATTCATACTGGTTATCATCTCACCGAATTGAAAAACGCTTCATTCGAGACGGTGGATTGCGGTGGTCAACTCAACCGATGGGTCGAAACGATTGTGCAGCTATGGGTCCCGGCCGATCCAGATGACGATTACATAACGGCCGCGAAATTTTTGAAAATCTTCGATAAAGTGCGCGGCATGATTTCGCTCCACCTAGATGCGGAAATCCGCATCGAATATGGCGACGATAATTTGTTTCCATCGACATATCACGTGCGCTCGGTCCAGCACGATCAGACGATGACGCGCGTGCTGCTCGAACCGCCCGCCACGACTTGCAAGGCGCGCGATCGGCAGATTTGCTGCAATTCGGAATCGGTCGCAGAGACTTGCTGCGCGGGCGCGTAAATTGCCGCTGAGATTAAGATCGACATTCTGACGCGCGAATTTTTCAATCGCGCGATGATCCGCAGATTTTTCTTCCTCGCGTTTTTCACTTCGACAATCGGCGGCGCAGCCGTGGCGCAGGATTTCGATGTCATCATTAAGAACGGCACGGTTTACGACGGCACCGGCGGCGAAGCGCAACATGTCGATCTTGCGCTGCGGGGCGATCGCATCGTCGGTCTGGGCGATTTTAAAACGGCGAAAGCGAAAACGGTTGTCGACGCGAGCGGACTCGCGGTCGCGCCCGGCTTTATCAACATGCTTTCGTGGTCGACCGAGTCGCTCATTCAAGATGGTCGTTCGCAAAGCGAGATTCGCGAAGGCGTGACCACCGAGATCATGGGCGAAGGCGAATCGATGGGGCCAGTCAACGATCGCGTGCGCGAACACATGTTGCGCGAACAAGCGGACATCAAATACGAGATCAAGTGGACGACGCTGGCGGAATATTTGCGCTATCTCGAAGCGCGGGGCGTTTCCTGCAATGTGGCTTCGTTCATCGGCGCGGCCACCATTCGCGAATACGTCGTCGGGTTCGACGACAAACAACCGACGCCACAACAGATCGATGAAATGCGTGAGCTCGTGCGCAAAGAAATGGAAGCGGGTGCACTCGGCATCGGCACGGCGCTGATTTATCCGCCCGCGTTTTACGCGAAAACGGAAGAGATCATCGAGCTGTGCAAAGTGGCCGCGCAATATCAGGGCAAATACATTTCGCACATGCGGAGCGAAGGAAATCAGATCATGCAGGCGGTCGACGAACTTTTGCGCATTAGCCGCGAGGCAAAAATTCCGGCCGAGATTTATCATCTCAAAACCGCGGGCCAACAAAATTGGAACAAGGAAGATGAATTGCTCGCGCGCATCGAAGCCGCGCAAAAAGAAGGCGTGAACGTGCGCGCCAACATGTACACCTACACAGCGGCGGGAACGGGACTCGACGCCTGTTTGCCCCCGTGGACGGAGGACGGCGGTTACCCTGCGCTTTACAAACGGCTGCGCGATCCGGCCATGCGCGAAAAAATCAAAGCCGAAGTCAAGATCGACAGTGCCAAATGGGAAAATCTTTATATCGGCGCCGGCTCACCGGAAAAAATTCTACTGGTCGGATTCAAATCGGAAAAACTGAAACCGCTCACCGGCAAAACACTCGCCGAAGTTTCGAAGACGCGTGGGAAAGATCCGATCGATACGCTGATGGATTTGATTGCAGAGGACGAATCGCGCGTCGGCACAATCTATTTTCTGATGTCGGAAGACAACGTGAAAAAGCAGATGGCCAAGCCGTGGATCTCTTTCGGCTCCGATGAAGCGTCGCAGGCGCCGGAAAGCGTTTTTCTCAAATCAAATCCGCATCCACGCGCTTACGGCTGTTTCGCACGCGTCCTCGGCAAATATGTGCGCGACGAAAAAGTAATCACGATGCAGGAAGCGATCCGGCGTTTGAGCGCGCAGCCCGCAAAAAATCTTGGGCTCGATCATCGCGGACTTTTGCAGGAAGGAATGTTTGCCGACGTGGTCGTGTTCGATCCGGCAACGATTAGCGATCGCGCCACGTTTGATAAACCACATCAGTACGCGACCGGCATGAAACACGTTTTCGTGAATGGCGCGCAAGTGATCAAAGATGGCGAACACACCGGCGCAAAACCGGGCCGCGCTTTGTGGGGGCCGGGTAAAGTGCGCTAGACGCCAGTCACAAGATCGACATGAACATGTCTCAATGCGTTTCGCGGCCGGCCCGTTGCTCGATCTGCTCGAGGCTCGGATCGAAGTTGCGGATCCAGGCGCGCGCGTCGTTGATCTGATTTTGGTCGGCGGGCGCGACGGCTTCGGCTTTGGCCACGATTTCGCCATCCATTTTTACCGGCTTGGCTTTTTTGATGCCGAACTTCCAATGTCGCCCGAAGCGATACAGCGAATAATACATGGTTTTCGCTTCGACGGGGCCGACGCCGCTGCAGCGCATCGCATTGTAAAACATGCGGTCGCATTCCGACCATGGGCGATTGTGTTGATCGTACGACACATCGTGGAGCACTGACGCGTTGCGATATTTTCCTTCGAATGGCCCGCCCATAATCGACCAGAGCGGCCGCGGAATGGATGCGCCATCAACCACGGAACCGGGCGGCGCAATCCACACCTGTCCGCTTGGATCGACATAACGCAGCTCGTTCAACAGAGTCATGGTGCGCCCGTCCGAATCCCAACGCGCCTCGACATTCCCGACGTAATAACCCCACGGGTGTTTTTGCCGGGCGAATTCCGTCCAGCTGGTGTGCTTGCCGGATGCGCATGCCGTCAGCAAAAAGGCCGCGAAGACAAAACAGGCTTTCACTTTTACTCGAATCCGCGCCGCGCTTTTTTGAAACGAACCGTTCGATTTAATCCCGCCAAGCATTCCAACGCTTGCGGATCGGCTTCACGTAGCGGTGAAGATCGACATCTTTCAGCCGATCGACGCCGGACTTCACTGCATCGGTTGAGTCGTCGTATTTGCGTTTCACCGACTTGAAAAAAGGCCAGAGAAACGGAAGCGAGAAAACGCCCAGGTCCAAATTTCCCAACGGGGTTTTGATCTCCGCTTCGGGTTCGTCGTGACGCGATGCGTAGCGAATGGCCAGCCCAATAGCGAGCCCGATGGCGAGCGCGCCGAGGACGGTCGGCACTGGATTTTCGCGCAGGAAAAATTCGGTGCGCTCACGCGCTTTGCCCGCGGTGTTTCTCGTAGTTTCCCAGGCATTTCCGGCAGCGTTCGAAACCCGTGGCACTTTTTGCCGCCCGCGTCCCTCCACCCCGGCCAAAATTTGCTCCTCGCTCGCGTGCGTTGAAGCGGCAAGCGGATCGTCTTCCATAAAATCTTCGTTGCTCGGATTAATCATACTAAGGATTCGTAAGCTGCGACCCATTTGCGTCTCTGGCAAGCGCGCTTGTTACGGCCGAGGCCGCGCCGAATCTCGAAACAATTGTGAAACATCGAAGGAGGCATTATGGCCGAAGAAAAACACGATCCCGCCGAGGAAGAAGCATACTGGCGCAGATGGCATGCGTCCCAGACTTACGCGAGCAAAGAGGACACGTTCGAACAGTACGCGCCGGCCTACCGCGTCGGGTACGAAGCTGCCACAAAATATCCGGGGAAAAAATTCGAGGAGATCGAGGACGAAGTCGCCCTTGATTACGAAAAAGCTCAGCCAGGTTCCGCGCTTCCATGGGATTCGGCACGACATGCAACGCGCGCGGCGTGGAGCAAAGTGAGCGGCGTAGTTACGCCGCGCGATACCGACCGAGGAATGCGCACCGGTTTATAGCGCGGGACAAGATCGACATATCAGGGAGCGAGGCGTTGGATGAGCCAATCGCCGCTCTTCTGCCGCGCATAGCGAAACCGATCGTGCAGACGATTGGGCCGGCCTTGCCAAAATTCTATCGTCTTCGGTTTCAACCGATACCCGCCCCAATGCGGCGGAAGCGGAATCTCTTTGCCTTGAAAACGCTCAGTCATTTCGGCCAGGCGCGCATCGAGGATGCGACGGGCGTCGACCACTTCGCTTTGTCGTGAAACCCACGCGCCAAGCTGGCTGCCGACAGGGCGCGAATGAAAATAGCGGGCCGATTCTTCGCGCGAAGTTTTTTCGATCGTGCCTTCGATCCGAATCTGGCGCGCGACTTCCACCCAGTAGAAGGCGAACGCGGCTTGAGGATTGGTTTCGAGCTGGCGCCCCTTTTCGCTCTCGTAATTTGTAAAAAAAACGAAGCCGTCCGCATCGAAAGTCTTGAGCAAAACCATGCGCACGCTCGGTTTGCCGTCGGGCGTGGCGGTGGCAATGCTCAGGGCGTTTACATCGGCGATGCCGGCTTCGAGAGCAGCCGTAAACCAAATGCCGAATTGTTTCAGCGGATCGGGATCGAGATCGGCGCGCCGCAAACCGTGCGCGGCGTATTCGTAGCGAAGCGAGGAAAGATCGACAGGTTCCTTCTTCATGTCTGGCATTTCGCCAGCATATTTCGGGTTAGCCAGAATGTCGAAACGACATTGCGCCGGGGGCCCCGGTGTGAGCTCTTAAAATCCGCTCGCCACCGGCAAGAGGTCGTCCGAAAAATGGGGGCGCGACCGGCTCATTTCCCAACCGATCATGGCGCGTTTGCGCATCGGATCCCAACGATAATTGCCAAGCGCGCCCGTTTCGCGAATAACGCGATGACATGGAATGATGAAAGCGAGCGGATTTGCACCGACCGCGCTGCCGACGGCGCGCGCGGCGCGCGGAAGATCGACGGCCGCGGCAAGTTGCCCGTAGGAAATTAGACTTCCAGATGGAACGCGGAGTAGAGCGCGCCAAACTCGCACTTGAAAAGGTGTGCCGCGCACAAACGCGCGCAAAGTAGGCCGAGCGCTTTTCGGTTTTTCTTTCGCGAAAATGTTTTGCGCGATTTGGCGAACGCGGTTGTCATCGCGATGAAAGCGCGCCTGCGGCCATTGCTCGCGCAAAAGATCGACATATCTCCCGTTTTTGTTGTCCGAAAAACTGAGGTGACAAATTCCGCGCGGCGTTTCCGCAATGAGAGCGCGACCAAAAGGCGTGGAAGTAAAACCAAAAGTGATGTCGAGATCCGCGCCGCCGTTTTTCATTTCGCCGGGAGAAACGGCCTCGAGAGTCACACACAAATCATGCAAACGACCCGGACCGGACAAGCCGGCATCAAGAGCTGCGTCGAGGACGTTTGCGCCTTTTTGCAAAAGCGTTTTCGCGTGCTCGAGCGTGAGACATTGCAAAAAATCTTTCGGCGTGACGCCGGCCCAAGCGGAAAAGAGGCGGTGAAAATGGAATGGGCTAAGGCCGGCGCCGCGGGCGAGCTCGTTCAGCTCGGGCTGGTCGGTATGATTTTGATCGAGATAGCGAATAACGCTCGCCACGCGTTCGTAATCGTTCATGACCGCAGTGTCTCACCGCACAAAGCGCGCGCCCACCCGCTTCTTGCTCCCTTTTTTAGAATAATCGCACGCAGCTAGTCTGCGCAATCATCCGGGCGAAATTATTTTTTCGAGCTGCTGAAGAAGTGCGGCGTTCGCTTCGTTGTCGTTCTCGTAACCCCAGACGGCCAGCTCGAGCATTTGCGTCCCGACATCGCGCCGGCCTTTCCACGCCGCGCGCAAACGGCCGGTCGCGGTCCAATCTTCCTCCTGAGCGGCGGCCGCATTTCCGTAAGAAGATCGACCGTCCCAGTAACAATAGAAGACATGCAACGGTTCGCCTTGCGCATCGAATCGGTAAGCGTGAATGGGCAGGCGAATATTTTTCACGGTGATGAGACTGATTCCTTTATCGTCGCGCATGGTCAGGCCGGCGGCGGGCAGACAGATATCGGGCCGATGATTTTTCACAAACAACGCGGCCGTGCGACCGGGGAGCCAGCGGAAGAAAAACATGTTCCAGGAATGATCGGGCGACTCGCGCCACCGGCCGCCGCCGCCTTCGTTGTAACGCAGTAAATTTTGCGCCTCCGCCGTAACGGGGAGGTCCTTGTAATCGGTGCGCGATGTAGGCCACTGCACGCTCCAACGCTCGGCCACGATTGCAGGGGGCCGATGCGCACCGTACCAAATTTGCGTCGCGATTTCGGCCAACAAAATCCAAGCGGCAAGAGCGGCCAGGATCGCGCGTGGAACCTTGTCCATCACACTGTCGATCTTGTCAGGCGACGATGGCAAAACATCGGCTGCGGAATTTCGTTGCATGATCAAGCTGCACAGCCACAACCCGAACAAACAAACGAGCAGAATGGTTAGCCCGGCGGGATCGTGCCATGCTTCAATCGCGTTGATGCCGTGATTTACGCCGATCCAAACCAAGAGCGCGGTGCGGACAAGATTGCAGAAAAAAGCGAGGAGCGCGCCGACGACCACGAGAAGAAATCGACGCGAAATTGTGAATGAGTACAGCTCGCCGAGAAAAAGCGAGATCATCAAGGTGGCCTGAAGCGAGCGCACGCCGCTACACGCTTCTTCGATTCCAATCAGGCCGGAGCTGATTTCGATGACATTGCCATGTTGCAGCGCGGGGACTCCCACGATGTTCAGCATCGAGACATTCACGGTGGCTACGGCGCGCATTAAATTCTGCACGACCGCCTGCTCGAGCTGAGTCGGCCAAGGAACAGCGACAAGGAAAAACAAAATCGGAAAAGCAAAGTGACGGAGCCACGGCCGGCCACCGACAAGAAATACGAAGCAAATGGAGAGCGCCACGGCGAGAAGCGCGAGCGCCCAACTGAGCAAACGCCAGTCGGGATTTGCCTCCACGATTACGCGAATGGGAAGAAACAAAAACGCGAGCAAACAACTGAGCGCGATGAGCGCGCCGCGCGAATTCGTGGGCTCGGGCGAGGGCCGCACCGGCCAACGTTTCCAGAACAAATAAAGCACGAGGAACGGAACGCTCCACCCGTAGCCGTATTGTGGATTAAGCGACCATTCGGTGCGCAAATGGCGGATCACTTCCAGCCAAAGAAGCGCGAAAAAGAACAAGGCGCTTGCGCTCGGCCAGGCCGCGATCCGGGGGATTGTCGATGTTACAAAACCGGGGCGCTCCGCCGTGGTTTTCATGTGCGGCATAGCGTAGCCGACTCCGAGCAAGTTGCGAGCCGACAGGGCAACCGGTTGAAGCGGGGCGAAACCTTTGCCCGAAGCAGGTTTTGATAATGGCGACGGAATAATAGATGCTTAAAAAAATCGTTGCGCCCGGCGATTCTGCGCAGCGCACGGAGAGCATCATCGAATTTTGAGATCAAGAAAAAGAGAACACGACGCTTTGCATCACCGAGCGGAGCGCTTCTATCTGAAGCTCGCCCTCGGCGTGCCGATTGGAATTATTCTGCTCGTCCTGTTTTCCTGGGGCGGCTGCCACGTTTACCAAACCTGGGAAGAGGGTCATTTGTTGCGGCGCGCCACCGTGTTTCTGAATGGAGGCGATACCAAATCGGCCGTGTTGAGCGCGCGACGGGCTTTGCAAATGAATCCACGCAGCGCGGGAGCGGCGCGAATTCTGGGGCAGGTCGCGGAGGGCACGCATGATCGGGTGGCGGTGGATTGGAGAAGGAAAGTTGTAGAGCTTGAGCCGCATTCCACGCCCGATCGCGTGGCCTTGGCGGACTGCGCGCTACAATTTGGCGACATCGGTACGGCGGAGAAAACGCTCGCAAGCATTGATGGGAGCGGGAAACAGTCCGCGGCTTTTCATGCAGCGGCCGCTCATTTGGCCAAGGCACGCAAGAATCCGGAGGAAGCAAGAAAGCATTGGGTGGAAGCGCTGCGGCTGGCGCCCGACGATGAATCGTACCAAATGCAGTTTGCACTCAGTTGCCTGGAGCAACCCGACACGGCGGCGCGCCGCGAAGGTCAGGACATTCTCGAGAAATTGCGCAGCTCACCGAAGCAACGAAGTGCGGCGACGCGTGCTTTAATAATGGACGGCGTCACGCATCATCACGATGCGACTGGGTTACGGACGCTGGCGAAGGAATTGCAAAGCTATCCGGAAGCTTCTTTCACCGATCGAATTCTCTACCTCGAGATCTTGCGCCAGCTTCAGGATCCTGAATACACCGCTTATCTGACGAACATCGAGAAAGACGCCTCGGCCAAGCCGACTGATCTGGCGGCTTTGTTTTCCTGGATGAGCGCAAATGGCATGAACATGGTGGCGCTCGATTTCGCCAAATCGGTTTCAGAAAAAGTCCTCAACACATGGCCGGTGCCCTGGGCGATGGCGGAAGCCTATGGGAAAACCAGTGATTGGTCGGCTTTAGAAAAAGCGACCAAGACCGCGAACTGGGCGCCCTTCGATTTCGTGAGACACGCCTACCTCGCCCGCGCCTTGCGCGGGAAAGACAAGCCGGCGCTGGCCGAACATGAGTGGGCCGCGGCGATGAAAGGCGCGTCAAACCAATCCGAGTCTTTGCTCCTGCTGGCGCGCGCGATTTCGGAATGGGGATGGAAAAATGAAAGTGTCGAACTTCTCTGGCAACTGACGAAATATCCGGAAGCGCAATTCGAAGCGCTGCGCACACTCTACGTTCATTATGCGAAAGTCGAAGACACGCAGGGTCTTTATCGCGTCCTAGTTCGGCTGGCCGAAATTGATCCAGGCGATTTGAAAGTACAAAACAATCTCGCGCAAATTTCGCTGCTCTTGAATGCCGATACCCCGCGCGCGCGGCAATTAGCGATCGATCTTTATCACAAAGAACCTTCAAACGCGGCCTATGTATCGACTTATGCCTTCTCTCTTTTTGCAAAAGGAGACGCGAAAGGCGCAGTGAAGATCATGGGTGCGTTACCGGAAGAGCAGATTCAAGATCCGTCGCTGGCTGCGTACTACGGGATGATGTTAGCCGCAATGGGTGAGAAGGAGAAAGCGCACCGCTACATCGAGCTCGGAAAAAAGGCACACCTGCTCCCGGAGGAAAAGGTTCTTCTCGATAAGGCCGAAGCGACTTTGCAGTAGTCTAACTAAACAGATTCGGCGCTAAGTCTGGCTGTCCGTTGAACGTATCTTCCGAGGAGGGTACGCGCTCTGCTAGAAAAACCAGAATGCGATTGACCGCATCCGTTTTTTATTTGTCCCTGGCTGCGCTGGTTATGATTGGCGTCAGTCAGTCAGCACAGGCTCTCGTGCTTGATTGGAGCACCGTGCTTTGGACTCCCGGTACGCTGTCCAATTCGTACGACGTCGATCCTGCGAACCCCGGCACGGATATTACGGTAACAATCGGCGGTGATACAAACACCCTTCAGACCGACCCGACCACCGGGATACAAACTCCCGCCATCACCAGTTCGTTGGAAGGCGGCACTTCGCCGGTAGAACCATCGTTGCAAGTAGCTGCGCGATTCGTCCCGCCGCGAAAACTGACCTTCACGATCGATTTTTCCGGACTCTATGCCCAAGGCGTCACAAGTGTGTCCTTCACCATCTTCAACATCGACGGCACCTCGGGCACGGAAACGATCCGAAGTATTACGGCGGACGGAATTGATGGAACTACTACCTACGCCGCCACCATTACAAATCTCGGATCTGCTGTTCAACTAAACGGCGCCGGTCTGGGTCAATCGCTAAAAGGAATCGCAAGCGTGCCAATGAGCGGCGCCGGCTCGGGAGATGGGAACGCGACGATCAGCTTCGGACTGGATGCGATCCAAAGCGTCACGTTTACCTTCGCCGATACACCGGGATCAGTCGGCTTGCTCATGATTGCGCTTTCAAACATCTCATTCACGCCGATCCCGGAAATTGACCCTACTTGGTGCTCAGCAGCGTTATGCGCCATGGCGGTGGCGACGTTGCACCTCTTGCGACGACGCGCGCCGCAAGCCTCGCCTCCGGAGACTTCTCCCGTAAGGCACGGCCCTAGCTATTCCACAAGCGACGATGAACAAAGAGACCGTTGACACGCTCTTGGGCGGAATGCTCGAAAGCGGCGAAGGCGTTTCCGATCTGCTTTTCATTCGAGGTAAACCGCCGCTCGTCGAGGTGCACGGACAGCTGCATGAGTTTCCCTGGAACGAAACCGGGCCCGTGCTGACTTCGAATTTCATCGAGGAATTGGCAAAATACATTCTTGATGGAAACGAACGCTGGTCCATAGAACTTGAGGCCAATGGCGCTTGTGACTGTAGCTATTCGGTGCGCGATCTCGCGCGGTTCCGCGTAAACATTTACAAACAGAACGGCCGCCACGCGATCGTGATGCGAAGGTTCCCGGCCGAAATTCCTACGCTCGATAAGCTGGCACTCCCGCCGATTTTCCGCGAAATAATCAAGGAGCGTAATGGAATTATTTTAATTACCGGGGCGGCGGGCAGCGGGAAGACGACCACGCTCGCGGCCATGGTGAATGAGCTGAATCTCTCGGAGAAAATTCACATTCTTACGCTGGAAGATCCGATCGAATTTTTGCATCCGCATCGATGCGCGGCCATCAGCCAACGCGAGCTGGGAAGAGATTTCCCGAGTTTTGCAGACGGATTGCGAACAGCGTTGCGCCAGGCGCCCAAGGTAATTTTAGTAGGTGAGATTCGCGATCGCCAATCAATGGAGATAGCGCTGACGGCCTCGGAAACCGGCCATGTGGTTTTCAGCACATTGCACACGGTGAACGCCGGCCAAACGATCCAGCGCATTCTCGGTTTCTTCGGTCGCGATGAGGAAGAACAAGTGCGGCAACGCCTGGCCGATACTTTACGTTACATAGTTAGCCAAAGACTGGTAGGCAAAGTGGACGGCGGACGTCTGCTGGTCACTGAAGTGGTGGGCAATAGTCTTCGAACCCGTGAGACCATTCGCTACGGCGAAAGCGAAGGTAAAACCTTCCTCGAAATCATAGAAGCGGCATCGCCATTGGGCTGGCACACATTCGATCAAGGCCTTCTCAAAGCGCGTGAAGCGGAGCTCATCAGCGAGGAAACGGCGCTCATCTATTGCACAAATAAAACGAAAATGCGGCGGGATTTGGACATGCTCCAGAGACGACAAGGCGTAACCGATACGCATGTTCCTTCAGGGCTGAAACTGGATATCGTGCCGCCGCTCAAAAGTGCCGCCGCGAGCGGAGTTGCCCCTGGCCAGGGAAGATCGGGTGCAAGTAGCGCCGCCTAGAGCTATCTCACGCGCCGCGCGGTTTTTGGGAAGGAACCCAAGCGGAGCTTGATCGACGTTTTGAAACCAGACGGGCATAGAAGGTGCTTTCTGGAAATTATAAGTATGCTGTGGTTACCCCAAATCTTTCGCCCGCGTTCAGGTAGCTCCACACCGCGCAAGCGCGCTGCTTTCACGCTCGTAGAGATCGTGGTCGCCTTGTCGATCCTCGGTGCAATGGTTTCCGGCGTTTACTTGGGATTCAATTCGCTAAACGCCTATAGCATTTCGTCACGTCTTTACACCGAAGCCCAGACCGTTGCCCAAAATCAAATTGATCTGATCCTTTCGAAAGAGCCATTCAACCTCGGCACTAATCCACAGAAAATTCCGAGCGTGCTAGCGCTTGGATCGACAGTCACCCCTAATGTTTTTGTTTATCAGGATCCAGTGACCGGGAAGGTCGTGGTCACAGGAACAATGACTACGACAGTGACCGATGCCGGCTTTTCTATGGCGTTCGCAGGATCGACAAACAACCTCAACGTCCGGCGTGCCACCGTCACCGTGAGCTATAGCTACCGTGGCAAGAACTACAACATCTCGATGGATACAATGCGTGCCGCAGACCAATGAAATCTTTTTCCAAAACTAACTATTCCGTCCGCGGCTACACCTTGGTCGAGATGATTGTAGCTATCGGTGTGCTAACTCTTCTCGGCGGTGTTTTCTTCGAGGTCCTGCGGTCAGGAGTCGTTCTTTCGGCAAAGAACACCGCGGTTAACGCCGCACACGAAGAAGGAAGACAAGGCATCCTTCGGCTCACACGCGACATTCACGCTGCTGTTTCAGTGCCGCAACTGCGCGATTCTAATCACGACGCCACCTACACCGCGACGGGTAGTTTCAATGTAATCAGCTCAGCTGCGGTAAACGGGGTAGCGCCTACTGCGGCTGGCGTCTCATTTCAAAATATCGCAGCTGGCCCGAACTTCGTTTGGAAGGATCCTAACAATGCCACCATGATAATGATCAAGGATTGTGGTGCGCAAGCCAGCGCCGGCATGAGGCTCGTCATCCCCTTTTGGGGAATTGAAGACGATATCACTAAGCTAGCCGGCTCCACCGTCTCGAACCATATTAACGTATTTCTCGCAACGGGCGCGGATGCCCAGGTTAACCCTCCAGCTTTCGGCGGGACCGCTTATGCCATCACTTATTTCACAAATCGGGTCCTGTATGTAGTACTAAACGGGACTTACGTGGCTGACCCACAAGGGGGCTACATGCTTTCGGGTGGTAACTACGTGCCTTACACAAGCGGCAATGTGCAGCGTTACCGATACGAAAATGGCGAACTGCACTTTTTTAAACAGCGCTACAGCAGCAATGGTAATGGTGGTGGCATATTCTTTTGGCAGGACTTCGCTACTGTCGCGCGATATATCAGCAGCCCGACGCCGTTTTATGTTCCGCTCAATACCGGTGGCTCACCAAACACGAAATACGTCGGCGTAAATCTTACGGCGCGCGATCCTAAATCAAGTAACCGCGGTTATCTCGCCACGGCCGCGCTGCTTAATACGCAAATCGATTACCGCTCACGCATCACTCTTTATCAATAAGATGAAAATGAAACAAAACTCACACAGTCAGGGCAGCACTCTCCTGATTACGGTTGCGGTGGTGGCTACTTTGCTCGTCCTACTCGGCGTGGCGGCCGAGTATAGCATGCATGTTTCGCGCGTCTCACAGCGGAGCCGGAAAACCGCGCTGGCCATGGAAATTGCCGACGGCCATTTGGAAACACTCTTTGCGAATTGGCGAAACATTTATCGCACCACTTGGACTACTACCTCCAACAACTCCGGAGGCACTGACTATTCGCTTCTCGCCACGAACTACTTCTATACTGACATGTATAACCCCGGCCCGGCTCCGACGCCCATTCCTTACATGAGCCCATCGGCTACTCCGCCTGTCATACCACTGCCCGCGAAATCCAATTTTCCGACGGAACCGAATTATACCGTGTCTCAATACCGCATCCAGGCGATCGATCCGATGATCCAACTGGATCCGCGGCCGGGTGCAACGTTCGAAGATGCGCTGATGGAAAGTTCCTACGGTTCCTGCACTGATACGGTAACGAATTGCATTAATACAGGAAAACTCGTGCCCATGAGTGCGTCCACCTTGCCGCCGGCTGCCTATGGCCCGAATACCTGGCAATATAGCTTCTACTACCTCGCCGCGGTCGATGTTTCCGTCCCTTCTTTAGAGGGAAATGTGACGGCCAAGGTACGCCGTGTATTTGAAAAGAAGTTCGATAATCCGTGGAGCTACGCCATGTTTTACGCGGACGATCTCGAGTTTCAGCCCACAAACAGCTTAACTATCAACGGGCCAGTGCAGACAAACGGAAGCTTATACATCGGCTCGAGTAACTTCACCGCCCAAAGCACGGTCGGTTATTCAGGCGATTATGTGAATGGTTACTCTCCGAGTGATACTTACCATAGCGGCTCCATAACTGCTCCTACGTTTCCGAGCAATCTCCCGCCCGTCCAGGTATCACCTTATCTGCCGTTCGGCTGGAATGTGAATCTTAATAACGCGGATGGCAGCACGAATAACGACAGCTATCATGAGATCATCGAGCGACCTGGAGCTGGCACAGACGCACTCTCAAACATTCGCCTTTACAATCAGGCCGGCTACCACGTTTTGATCGACAACAATAATAATATCACGATTACAGATTCAACCGGCGCCGCGATAACCAACGGTAATGATTACAACACGATCACCGGCGCCATCACAACCAACCAGGTGATCAACGATGTGCGCGAAGGCGGTTTTGTCAGGTTGACGACTGTCGATGTTAGCAAAATAGTATCCGGCCTCAATAAGCTTCCGGCGTGGAACGGCGTCATCTATTTCTCCGATACTAGTGCTGGCACTTCTGTGACCACGACTTTCGGCGGCGCCAGCGTTACAACCAGCAAACGCGGCATTCGCTTAAAGAACGGAGCGACTCTGCCGAGCGGCGGGATGACCGTGGTCGCGGAAAACCCGGTCTACATTCAAGGTGACTATAACACAGGCGGGACGCCACCGTCCGACAGTGGCAACTTCACCAGCCCGACCGTAAGCGGTTATACCCGCGCCTATGCCTCTGTTATTGGCGATGCGATTAACATTTTGTCCGGAGCGTGGTCGGACACTAATTCAAACTCGACTCCCATTACTCAGTATAAAGTCGCCAGTAGCACTACCGTGAACGCCGCGCTTGTCGGCGGGATCGTCCCAAGTGGCAGCGGTAATTACAGCGGTGGCGGCGAAAATTTTGTGCGATTTCTTGAGGATTGGAGCAAGAACAACGCAACGTTTACCTACTATGGATCGATGGTTGAACTCTGGACCAGCCAGCAAGGCATTGGAACTTGGAACGGTGCAGGTAATGTTTATAAGGCGCCAGGTATGCACTGGTACTATGAGACGAGGTTTGGCAGCGGCGCGCCTCCAGGAAAACTCCAGATCGCTGCTTACCTTCAACAGCAACGGTGGTATCAGGTTTTTTAACCGGCCAGGGCCATGTCCAGCAAGGCTTTTAGTTTACTTCTCCTTCTAGGAGCCACTGTCACGGCCCACGCCGTGATCGACCTGACTCCGATACCGTTTGAATACAAAGGCGAAGGCGCAACCTTCACGCAGCTAGCCTTCAAAGACGGCCCGCGGCGGTTGACTTATGAACTGCCACATGGGTGGAGCTATCGGCGTGCTGGCGATCGGATTCAGTTAAGCCCGCCTAAGAGCAATTGGACCGAAGCGTTCCTGCAGGTCGTCCCCTTGGATACTGCGCAAACGTTTGATGAGCCGACTGTGAAAGCTTTAAAGCAACTGTTCCTCAGTGAGCTGCCTTCCGGAAGTCAGTCCATCACCATTGTTAACGAAGAACAAAACCCAGTTCTTCTAAATGGAAGACCGAGTTATGAGGTCACGGTTTCTTATAAGGCCGCAGGCCAAACATTCCTGGCTAGTGCTCTTTGCATGAGCGTGCCTGGCTCGCAATTAATCTTTCGACTATCGTGCCCGAAGCCAGAATTCGATGCGGTTCATCGCACGTTCCGCGTGAGTGTGCTTTCCTGTCAGTGGCTAGAGCCAGCTTCGCAACCGCAATAACCGCGCCGAACCCGCGGTAACTCGGCCGTAGTCGTCTTCGTATTATTCCCGAGTCTAGGGAATGCCGTTAGTTCAAACAGCTGTCACGCGTGCCGAGTTCTTGTCACACGCTTCGTGCCCGAAAAAAACGGAGGCGACCAACGCATGGTCGCCTCCGCCAAACAACAGAGAAAGCTAACTGTTACCGCGAAAAGCTATGATCTTCCTTGGCCAGCTCGGCCATTTTGCGGCGGCGCAACACGCGGGTCGAAAGCACCGCGGCCATTAAGCCGATCACTGGGAAGAGCGAACCTGCTTCGGGCACTGGCGCTACACCGGTGGCCGCAGTCCATTCTTCGAATCCACCATTGCCCTTGCCGGAGAAGTATAGGATCACGTACTTATCGTTCAAGTTGAAGTCACTCACCGGGACATACACGATCGCGTCGTACTTGCCGCTGCCGGTCGCCGTGGTCAGCACTGAATTAGTCGTAGTGCCGCCTGGGTTCATCGTGTAGGCCAAAGTTCCCAGCGGCAGTGTGCCGTCGGCATTGAACGTGGTCGTGGTAGGCGCCGGATTGTTGGTCGTGTAAAGCTGCAGCTGCGTCAGCGAGAAGGTCTGATTTGTTGATCCCGATTGGTTGGCGTCCAACATAAATTTGAAGTAGGCCGTGCCGTTGATGTCGAACGAGGCGAGTGAACTCAGCAACACGCTGTGTTGAAAGTTGTGCGGGTTCTTGTCGTCAAACGGGAAGCCGCCATCAGTGTTATATCCCTGTTCGGTTGGACTCGCCTGGACCCTCAAGAACGGGTCAATAAAGCCGGTGCCGGCGGGTTGCTGGTCTGTCGCGAAGAAAAGAGCGCCGTCGATGACTCCGCTGGCGCTCAAGCTGGTGGTTAAGTCAACCAAAGCGGCGTTGGCGTTGCTGGGTTGCATGGCCAGGGCCGCGGCGAAGGTGACAGCGATGCATGAGATAATGGCTTTTATTTTCATTCTATTTTCCTTGATATTGTTGTTTCGGATGATGGTAATTCCTGCGATTTCCCATAATTGTCATATTTGATTCTCAACGTCAACAACAATTTTCATACCCTCCGTTAGAGTTTCTCTTTACCTGTGCCCGTTGTAGCCATTCCGCCACTGTCTGACAAGAAAAAAGTTACTGAATTATGGCCAATTTTTAAGCCGCGCTGGCTGCCTTGGGGTGCGCCCCGGACAATCGACGTAATTTTCCAATAGCCTGCACCACCACTTCCATCGCGTGGTCGACTTGCGCCTCCGAGTTAAATCGGCCAAACGAGAAACGCAGCGCTCCGCGCAAACGTTCCTCCGGCAAATCCATCGCCCGCAAAACATGCGACGCCTGCTTCAACCCCGTCCGACACGCGGAACCCGCCGAACAGCAAACTTTATGTCGATCTAAGAGTATGAGCGCCGCGTCCGATTCGACCCCGGCAAAAGACAGGTTCGACGTGTTTGGCAATCGCGTGTCGACATTTCCGTTGATCGAAACGTCTGGAATTTTTTCGCAAACCGCTTTTTCAAATCGATCGCGCATGTTCCGTACGCGATCATTTTCCTCCTCGATCGCCGCCGTCGCGCACTCCGCCGCTTTCCCCAGGGCAACAATCGACGCGACGTTTTCAGTGCCGGCGCGCCGGCCGTTCTCCTGCCCGCCACCAATCTGCGACGGATGAAAACGCGCACGCTTGTTCACGTAGAGCGCGCCCACGCCTTTTGGCCCATGCAATTTGTGCGCGGAGAGCGAAAGAAAATTAATCGCCGATTCGCCTAACCGAATCGGAATTTTGCCGACTGCTTGCACTGCATCCGTGTGAAATAAAACGCGCTTCGCCCGCGCGATCTGGGCAATCTCTTCTACCGGAAAAATCACGCCGGTCTCATTGTTCGCCCACATCACGGAAACGATCGCTGTGTCCGGCCGGATGGCGCGCTCGACCTCCGCAAGATCGACATTCCCCTGCGCATCGACGCCGAGATAAGTCACCGCGCAACCATTTTTCTCGAGCGCTTCGCAATGTTGCAACACCGCACTGTGCTCCACCGCCGTCGTCACGATGTGCCGGCGCGCCGGATCCAATTGCACCGCCGAATTGATCGCCGCGTTATTCGCTTCCGTTCCGCAGCTCGTGAAAACAATTTCCGCCGGCTCGGCGCCGATCAGCGCAGCCACACGTTTCCGAGCCAGATCGATCGCGCTTCGCACCTGCGTACCAAATTGATATCCGCCCGATGGGTTGCCGTAAAATTTCGTCAGGAACGGCATCATTTCCTCGACCACCGCCGCATCGAGTTGCGTAGTCGCGTTGTTATCGAGATAAACGATATCGTCGTCGCTAATCACAAACGCAGCCTATCTTCCCGCCCCCATCGCTGCCAAGTCACTCCTCCAAACGCGGCTTTGCGCCCGCGTGTTTCACTTCGTGATGCGTGTAGCGAAAATAAAGATTGCGCAAATAAATCGGCAGCGGCAGCACGCTTTGCAAAACGCCCACCGAATCGTGCCGATAAATCGCGAAATAACTCAGCAATAAAAATGAGCCGAGCGCGCTGCATTCCCAGAAACCGACGGGAATCACGCTCTTGCGGGCGCGTTCCGACGCCAACCATTGAATCAAAAAGCGCAGTCCGAAAATCAGACTGCCGCTCCAGCCGATAATTTTCCAGAAATTAAAAGCGATGCCGAACACCTTCGCTTCGGCCATAAAATGCAGGGCGTTCATAAGTCCAAAACGTTCCGATAGATCGCGAGGCGAGAACAGCTTTTTGTTCATTCGCTCATTCTTGTTAGATTGCGCGCATGAACTCGCTCTGGGACCGCGCTAATCCGCAACTGCGTGATCTCTCCGTCTACGAGCCGGGCAAGCCAATCGAAGAAACCGCGCGCGAGCTCCATGTCGATCCTGCAGACATCATCAAGCTCGCTTCAAACGAAAATCCGCTTGGCCCTTCCCCTCGCGCGCTCGCCGCCATGCGCGACGCGATTGAATCCGCTCATCTCTATCCGGACGGCGGCGGTTTTTATTTGCGCGAAGCGCTCGCCGCCGAACTCAAGCTCGCGCGCGAAAACATCATTCTCGGCAATGGCTCCAATGAAATCATCGAGTTCCTCGCGCACGCTTTTCTCAAGCCCGGCGATGAAATCGTCGTCGCGCAGTACGCGTTCATCGCTTACAAAATTATCGCGACCATGTTTGGCGCACGCGTCCTCGAAGCGCCGAGTAAAAACTTTGCGCACGATCTCGACGCGATGCTCGCGGCCATTACGCCGAAAACGAGATTGATCTTCATCGCGAATCCGAACAACCCCACCGGCACGCTCATCGCCCAGGACAAGATCGACAATTTCATGCAGCGCGTTCCGGAAAATGTCGTCGTCGTTTTCGACGAAGCTTACTTTGAATATGTCGATCTTGCGCCGGACACGCTTCGCTTCGTCCGAGAAAATCGAAACGTCATCGTCCTTCGCACCTTTTCGAAAATTCACGGGCTTGCCGGTCTCCGCGTCGGTTACGGAATCGCGCGCACCGAGCTGATTGAAGTCCTGCAAAAAACGAGAGAGCCATTTAACGTCAGCAGCATCGCGCAAACCGCCGCGCTCGCCGCGCTCGCGGACGACGCGCATCAGGGCGAAACCAAACAGCTGACGAATGAAGGCCGCGCTTATTTCGAGAATGAATTCAAAGCGATGGAGCTCAATTTCGTTCCGAGCGCCGCGAATTTTGTTTTCGTCAACGTGGGCGACGGCGCGGCGATCTTCAAAGAGCTGCTCCAGCGCAAGATTATCGTGCGCCCGCTTAAAGCCTACGAATTGCCGGAATGGATTCGCATTTCTATCGGCACGATGGAGCAAAATCGAAAATGCATCGCGGCACTCCAGGAAATTCGCTCGCAAGATCGACATAAATGAGCGCGGAGGATCGACAAGTAATTCCGGGCGAAACCATCGCCGCCATTTCCACTGCTGCCGGCGAAGCTGCGATCGCTTTGCTCCGCATTTCCGGCGTGGACGCAATCGCGGTGGTTGATCGCGTTTTTCGCGGAAAAGAAAAGCCGTCGCAATTTCGCTCGCACACGCAGCATCTCGGCGAGATTGTCGATGAAACGGAACGCGCGATCGATCAGGCGATGCTCGCCGTTCATCGCGCGCCGAACAGTTACACCGGCGAAGACTTGGTCGAGATCAGTTGCCACGGCGGCATGCTCGTAAGCGCGCGCGTGCTCGAAGCTTGCCTGCGCGCCGGCGCACGCGCCGCGCGTCCCGGCGAATTCACGGAGCGCGCTTTTTTAAATGGCAAAATGGATCTCACGCAAGCCGAAGCGGTGATGGATTTGATCCGCGCGCAAAGCGATCTCGCACTGCGATCGGCAACTGAACAACTGGAAGGCCGGCTCGGTGCGCAGATCAGAACTCTTCGCGAAAGTCTGATCGAGATCATCGCGCACATCGAAGCGGCCATCGAATTTCCCGAGGAAGGCATCGCGCCCGATGTCGGCGAAAAACTTGAAGCGCGTTTCGATTTTCTTCGCGAGAAAATGAAAGGACTGCTCGCCACGGCCGAACAGGGACGCATTTTGCGCGAAGGTGTGCGCATCGTTATTTACGGTGCGACCAACGCCGGCAAATCGAGTTTGCTCAACCGATTGCTCGGTTACGATCGCGCCATCGTTAGCGAGATTCCCGGCACGACACGCGACACGATTGAAGAACGAATCAATTTGCGCGGAGTGCCGCTGCGCCTCGTCGATACGGCGGGACTGCGGCCTTCGACTGACAAATTGGAACGCGAAGGAATCGCGCGCACCGAAAAATCGCGCGAATCAGCCGATCTTTTATTGCACGTGGCCGATCGCAGCGCGCCGCGGCCGCCGGAATTTATCGAGCCGTCGGCGGACAAGATCGACATAGTGGTTTTGAACAAGCGCGACCTGTCCGAGCACGACGATTGGAAAAATCACGATGGCCTGCGCATTTCGTGCGTGACAGGCGAAGGCGTGGAAGCGCTCGAGGAAGAAATTCTCGCGCGTATCGGGCAGCAACATCTCCATCCGGAGAACGCGCTCGCCATTAATGCGCGTCATCGCGATTGCTTGCGGCGCGCGCTCGAGGCGTGCGATCGCGCGAGCAGCGCACTGCAACAAGGTATCTCGGCTGAATACATCGCGGTCGACTTACAGGATGCGTTGCGCGCGGTCGGCGAAATTATCGGAGCGACGGACGTCGAAGAAATTTTGGATTCGGTCTTCGGCCAGTTTTGTATCGGCAAATGAAAAACGGCTACGAGCGACTCGTTAGGCCGCTGCTCTTTTCGCTCGATCCGGAAACGGCGCACCATCTCACCATCGGCGGGCTGCGGCGCATGGCGCATGTCGATCTTGCGTTGCGCGCACTCAAATCTTTTCAACCGGCGCCAAAACCGAAAGCGGTTTTCGGAATCACGTTTCCAAATCCAGTCGGTCTCGCCGCTGGCTTCGATAAAAATGGCGTGGCGCTGCCGGCGTGGGCCGCGCTCGGATTTGGCTTCGCCGAAATCGGAACGGTCACGGCGAAAGCGCAGCCGGGAAATCCGCAGCCGCGTATTTTTCGATTCGCGCGCGAGCGCGCGCTAATCAATCGACTCGGTTTCAACAACGACGGCGCGGACGTTGTCGCGGAACGTCTGCGCCGATTGCGTGAGCGCGGCCGATGGCCATCAATTCCGATCGGCATCAATATCGGCAAATCGAAAGTCACGCCGATCGAGCAGGCGGCGGATGATTATGTTTATTCGTTTCGCAAACTGCGCGAGTTCGCTGATTACATCGCGCTGAACGTGAGCTCGCCGAACACGCCCGGCCTGCGCTCGCTGCAAGATCGACAATTACTCGCGCAATTGCTCGGCGCGATTCGCGCGGAGAACCGCGAGGCGCGCAAAACGATTCTCGTAAAGATCGCGCCCGATCTTTCGGAAAGCGATCTCGAACAAATCATCGCCGTGTGCCAGGAAAACGAAATCGCCGGAATTATCGCGACGAACACCACGCTCGATCATGCCGCGATTTCATCGGCGCGCGACGAGGAAGGCGGGTTGAGCGGCATGCCGCTGCGCGAAAAATCGAGCGCATTCGTGCGCGCGATCACGACAAGATCGACAATCCCCGTGATCGCTTCCGGCGGAATCTTCGACGCAGAATCCGCGCGCGAAAAACTTGGAGCCGGCGCGCAGTTGTTGCAGGTCTACACCGGCTACATTTTCCGCGGCCCCGGTTTGGTCCGCGAGATCGCCGACGCTCTGTAGCTGCGGCCTAACCTTGCTTCCGTTTCCAGGACAACAGGAAAAAGACCATGGCCAGGGCGGCCAGAACGGCGGCGGTCGTGAGAGAGCCTGTGGAAATCTCGGCGCGCGAATGAAAATCAGATTTCCAGCGCGCCGCCATGCCGAGCAAGAAAAACAAAAGGCCGGTGTAGATCGAGATTATGCCGAGCGCTTTTCCGGTTTCGGATGACATGATGCGATGAGACTCAGGGCGCGACGAAAAAATTTCAAGCGCGCAATTATTTTCCCGCCGGAGAAGGCGATGCTTTCGCCGCGATTGTATTCAAATCACTAATGCTGCCGTCAGTAAACACGATGAGGTTTCCATTTCCGTGTACGTCACCGGTCTCAGCGAACCACGGTGCGTGCGGCCACTGGTGCGGCGTTGTCGGTTTGTCATCGAATGTCATTGCCATGTAGTCGAGACGCACATTGCTGGGGTCGGAGAGATCAGGATTGCCGAGCAGCTCTTGCATGGTCGGACAAATCCAGGTTTTCTGGGTTGGACCAAATGGCGTTAGCGTCTTAATCCACGCGTTCGCGTAATCCTGTTCCGCAGAATCGGAATCGGTCATCGGGATTTGCGGCCAGCTTCCGTTTTGCTGTACATACAGCTCAGCTGCCGCGTAAAGACTGCGCAGGTTAGCCGTACATTGCACGCGTTGCGCGCGTGACTTTACCGTCGAAATCACGGGAATTAGCAACGTCGCCAGTATCGCAATGACAACGATGACAACAAGAAGCTCGAGCAGACTTAGCGCGGCTACACCTAACTTGTGCTTTTTACCGCGCACGTAATCACGGCTCCAAACTAACCACCAGAATTAGATTGTTTGAATCCGTGAACTGTATAATCGGTAGTCCTTTTGCAGTCGGTTTCGCAATTGCAGCCTACCGTGCAGCCTGAGTTTTGGTTGGTCGTAGTGACGTGAGCGGAGCCGCGAATACGAACACTCGAAATGCTCGTGCTGTTTTTGCTCTGTTTGATCTTCGCATTCACGGTCCCATCCGCATGGAGATTAAGAGTTTCAATAGTAGTGCTGCCACTCGTAACTACGGGAATCCCTTGGAGGGTGGCCACAAGGACATCCGTGTTGGGATTAGCCAGACCACTAATTGGGCCGGAAAATGTTCGTTCTCCGGTGAAAATAAATACACTACCAGTCGCCAGTCCCGTCTGCGGAATCGAGAGGGTAAATATCCCCATGTTATTTGAACCCACCACGACGTCGTTCATGGTGCCCGCATAGCTTCCAACAACCGGGACGAGACCTTTTCCGCCGAACGGTCCGCCGCTGATAGCGAAACATTGCGCCGCACCGAGAACAAGACACATCAGGCAGCCGAGGAGAATTTTCACGCGAATAACTTACGAGGCGATGGGTTCCTCGGTCAACGCGAAACTCCAGCGATGCGGATCAAACAATAGTCAGAGATTCTTCGACTTCGCTCAGGATGACAAATTGGCTTTCCGGTCCCGGTTTCCGCAATCCGGTTTTCGCAATTCAGTTCACCCACTTGCCGTTCTGGGAAGTGAGGATGGGCAGCTCTTCCATCATGAACTGCGTTTTGCCGAGCGCTCCGATCATGCGCGTGCCGGTGGCGCCGAACCATTTGGCCGACATTTGCTCGCCGGTGTGGCAGCCCCAGCTTTTTACAAACGCGGTCCGGGTAAAATCGTGCCGGTCGATCATGTAAAGCTCGCTCTCGTGCAGCCATGATTTGGAGGCGCTGTCGAGATTGCTGCTGTAATCGAACATGAAACAGGCTTTGTTCGAATGCCCAAAATATTCGAAGCCGGCCACTTTCATGCGATCGCGGTTCTGGCCCTTGTTCAGGTATTCGATCACGTCTGTGCCATTGCGAAAATAAACAAGGTGCAGGTTGTACTTCTCGCGGACGGAATCGATGAAACCGAGCAGGTCCATATGTTCCTGCGCGGCGCGATCGACATAACCTTGTTTGTAAACCATCCATGTGATCAAGGCATCGGGGCCGAGCTGGCTGCGGAGTTGTTCGGTGCGCAAACGGGCGGCGTGAATGAAATTCGCCCACCAATGATCATGCGGCTGAGATTTGTATTGCTCCCATTGATGGAGCGACGGGCCGCCGACGAGGATGATCCATTCGGTATTCGGGGCCGCTGCGGCGGACGTGACCGAAGGCGACAGCGCCAAAGCTAAGATCGACAATAAAATTACGAGACCGAGACGACGCATTCGAATAAAGAGGGAGCAATATTTATGCGCGAAACGGAGCGTGCGCAAGTGGCGGGCGCCGGTTCAAGGCTGCGGATCTTGTTCACCGCGCACCAGGTCTTCGTTGGTTTGGCGTTTGCGAATGAGCGAAAATTTTTCGCCACGCACGAGCACCTCCGCCGGCAACGGGCGCGAATTATAATTCGACGCCATGACAAAGCCGTACGCGCCCGCGCTCATGATCGCGAGGAGATCGCCTTCTTTCAGCGCCGGCATCTCGCGGTCCTGCGCAAAAAAATCGCCGCTTTCACAGACCGGCCCCACTATGTCGATCTTGTCGCGCGCGTCGTTCTCCGGTTCGCGCACCGGAACGATCTCGTGATAACTGCCGTAAAGCGCGGGCCGAATCAGGTCGTTCATCCCGGCATCGACGATCGCGAAATTTTTTTGCGCGCTCTGTTTCATGTAACGGACGCGCGTGAGCAAAACGCCGGCGTTGCCGACAAGCAATCGACCGGGCTCGAGCAAAATTCGCAGACCCAGCTCACGCAGCGGCGGCAAAATCGCGTCGGTGTATTGCTGGATCGACAATTGATGATGGGCGGGCGCTTCTTTTTTCCACCAGCCGCTGCTCCCGCTGGCGAAGGAAGATTCGTAAACGATGCCAAGGCCGCCGCCGACGCTGAAAAACTCGAGCGCATGCCGTTTCTTAAGATCGACAATGATCGGCCGCATCTTCGCGATCGCGTCGACGAACGGTTGCGTCTCGGTAATCTGCGAGCCGATATGCATCTGCACGCCGCGAATGTCGATGTGCGACATTTTCGCGGCGCGCTCATAAACCGCGGCCACGCGATCGAGCGCGATCCCGAATTTATTTTCGTGCGAACCGGTGGAGATGTATTCGTGCGTCGCGGTCGCAACATCGGGATTGACGCGCACCGCAATCGGCGCGCGCAGATTTTTTTCGGCCGCGATCCGATTGATGTAATCGAGCTCGGCTTCACTCTCGATGTTGAAGCTGTAAACTTTTTGCGCGAGCGCGTACTCGATTTCGTCGCGCGATTTGCCGACGCCGGCAAAAGTGCATTTGTTCGGATCGCCGCCGGCTGCTAGCACGCGAAAAAGTTCGCCGCCCGACACGATGTCAAAACCCGCGCCCGCGCGCGCGAGCAAGCGCAGGATGGCGCGGTTCGAATTCGCTTTGACCGCGTAGCAGATCAGATGCTCGAGATTCGGCAGGGCCGCATCGAGCCGCTGGTAGTGATCGAGAATCGTGCCCGCACTATATATATAGAGCGGCGTGCCGAATTCCTGCGCGACGCGCGCAAGATCGACATCTTCGCAATGCAATTGTCGATCTTGGTAATGAAACGAATGCACCCGCCAAAGGTAGCGAGCGGAAGCGCCGAAACCAAATCGCGCGGGCGCTAGCCTTGAGCTTTTTTGAGTTCTAACTGCACATCGCGCAGCTCGGCGGTGCGCGCCCGCACGGCGTCTTCAAATGCGGCGCGCTGCATGTCGAGTTGAACGTGAAGGTGCCGGGTCTCGAGCAGATTGCCGATGCGCAAAAGCACTTCGATCTGCTCGAAAGGCTTGAGCAGGAAATCGGTGGCGCCGGCACGAAGCGCACGCAGTTTGGCCTCTTCGGTTGCGTCGGCGGTCAGAACGATTATGGGCAGGAAAATTTCGTTAACTTCTGCACGAATAGACTCCAGAATGGCGAAGCCATCGACGTGCGGCATCATCAGATCGAGCATGATTAAATCCGGCCGAAAAGTTTCGCACGCCTCGAGCGCGAGCCGCGAATCGGTCACAGTCTTTACGCGAGTGTAACCGTTATCGGCGAGCGTGGCCTCAAGCAGGGCAATATTTGCCGGATCGTCGTCAACGATGAGAATCTTCATCTTGGCGAACTTCGTCGTCGCGCCAAGAGGCGCAGCGCTGTCTGGTAAAGTTGTGTTGTTCATAATGCAGGAACGCAGTTGGCGGCGTCGCTTGTTGCTGGCGTGGCTTGATCAAGCACGCGGTAAAACTGCGCGACGTCGATCGGTTTGGTGAGATAGGCATGCGCGCCCGCCGCCATGAGCCGCTTGATCTGGCGCGCGGTGGCGTCCGCGCTGATGATTACCGTGGGAATGTGGCGTGTTTTTTCTGCGGCCTTCAATTGCGTGAGGACATCCCACCCGGGCATATCGGGTAAATGCAAATCCAGCAGGATCAAATCAGGCACATGCTGCCGGGCAAGATCGACACCGATTTTTCCTTGCATTGCGGCGATCAGTTCGAACTCGGTTCGCTCCTGCAAAATTTGCTCGACCAAGGTGAGATTGGAAAAATTATCTTCCACGTAAAGAATTTTGCGTTTCTTGGTTGGGACTACTTCTTTGCTTTTTAAAGGGGCGGGCTTTCGGCGCGCCGCAACGCGCTTTAACGGAGATTCAACACTGGGCAACTCCGCCCAAAAAGTGCTGCCGCGACCGACGGTGCTCTGCACGCCAATCGTTCCGCCCATTGCCTGCATCAGTCGCTGGCAGAGTGCCAATCCCAGGCCAGTTCCTTGAACATCGGATTGTTCGGCGCCTAACCGATCGAAAGGAGTGAACAGTCGAGCGAGTTTGTCCTGCGGAATTCCCGCACCGGTGTCGCTCACGACGATGCGCCTTTGATTGCCGTCGGTCGAATCCGTGGAAACGGTGACGCTGCCCCCAATCTGAGTGTATTTCACCGCATTGGTGAGCAGGTTGAGCAGGACTTGTTTCAAGCGCTGGCGATCGGCCAGAACAAACGCGTCACTGTCGATCTTAGTCGCAATAGAAATTTCGATGGAGCGTTCGGCCGCTAACGGGCGCAACAAATCAAGCGCCTCGGCCAATGCGTCGCCGACGGCAACCGGTTCGAGCGATAATTGTATCTTGCCGATTTCGATTCGGCTGATATCGAGCACTTCGTTGATCAGATCGAGAAGGTGACGGCCCGCACCGAGGATATATTGAAGACGGGTGCGCTGGACCTCGGTCGGGTTTTGTCGGTCGAGCAATTGCCCGAACCCGATAATCGCATTCAAGGGCGTGCGCAGCTCGTGGCTCATGCGTGAAAGGAATTCGCTTTTCGCGCGATTGGCGCGGTCGGCCTCCTCTTTTGTTTCGCGCAAAGCCTTTTCGTTTCTTTTTCGATCGGAAATATCTTCCACCATGATCAAAAAATGGCGCGGCTTTCCCGCTACATCGCGAATCACGCAAGCAGTTCGGGTCGCCCAAAGCACTTCGCCGGTTTTGCGGACGTAACGTTTTTCTACGGAATGATGAGCATCGCCTTCGAGCATCGCCTTTGCGAGTTGCTTGCTGCTTTCGACGTCTTCGGAATAGGTGATGTCGATCGGAGTGCGTGTCTGAAGCTCTTCTTCGGAATAACCGACCATGCGGCAGAAGGTGGCATTCACTTGTTCAAATTTTTCGTCGAGCCCGACGACGCCCATGCCAATCGGCGCTTCCTCAAAAATCTGACGGAAATTCTGCTCGCTCGCTTCCAAGGCCGCCGTTCGGTTTGCGATTGAGCGCATTTCACGAACGCTGCGCAGGCAAGAGATGACGAGAAAGACATCCTCGAAAACGACCCACGCGGCATGCTCGATCGAGCGCCATGGACTGGCCGTGAGCACACCGTAAACGGAGTAAGGCCAGTAAACTCCGCGCAGGAAATGATCGAGCGCGACGACGATCGTCGCCGGAATGAGCACGCGCCAATCGCGGTAAAACGAAAGAATAACGAGCGAACCGAAGACGTGGAAATGGGTCTCGATGCGTCCACCGCTCAGGCCGATCAAAAGCGCCGACATCAACATCTGCGCGACGGCAATGACGTACCGCGTAACAGCTGCACCAGGCCAGGCGCGCGTCATCCAGATCGGGAAAACGCTGATGGCGCCGCCGAGAAAAATTGCAGCCCACACGTGGACGTGGATGGCACTCGATTGCCCGTTCCAGGTGCGCGGCGCAATCAAAAAAGCGCCAATGATTCCGGCGACCCATTGGACGAGCATGAGGCGCGCAAATAATTTATCGGTGTTACGATAAATTTCCTGCTGGTGCTGCTTAAACAATGCATCGGCGCGCGCCAACGAACCAGCCCCCGAGGTCAACGCTCCATTTAATTTGGACATGAAGCGCTGGCTCCTTTCTCTGGCTGGTGGCGATCGAGGAGCGCACAGCCAAATACTAATGTCGATGTACGCGCCGCGGCGTGATCGTTAACCAGCGCGACGATGGCGCTTTCGCCGACATTATCGCCGGAATGTCCGCGCGATCCGGTAATCCCGCCGCTGAAGAGACGGCGTCCGGCGGAATCAAAAAGCAACGCGTGCCCGGAGGTTTCCGCACCGAAAAGCCGAGCTTCGGTTCCATCAACATCGGATGACACGGTTACGCCCGGAATGGCCGCCGCGCTTCGCCGCAGGTCGGTATCATCCCAGCTGGAATCGGAATCTTGCGGCTTCAAGAAAAGGACATGGGCACGAACTTTGCCCTGAATCTGCGCCATGATTTGCGCGAGCTCGTTGATGCTGGCGCGCGTGCAGGGACAATGCGGATGCGCCAACATTATCAGCGTCATGCGATCGCTCGCTCGCTCGATTTTCGACGCGCTCGGCCAATCGTGGGGAACCGTTCCTACCTGGCCGGGTGCGCTTTCGTAGCTCAGTAAAGTTCGCAGGCCAAGCGACACCGCGGCGATCCACGCCATGGTGAGCAATACCGTCGTAAAAATCGTTTTGGGCTGTGTCTGCAAGAGAAGCTCTCGAAAGAGGCTCTTTCTTAAGCAGGCCTTGTTCCACTTACCCGCGCAAATGGACGCTTTCCGGATGTATTCGAGCGCTCAGCTCCCACTCGTTTGCGACAGGTTCGGTTACCCTGCAGAAGCCCGAAAACGCAGTCGAATCAAGGCATACATCGACACCACGATAAGCAAGGCGCCGAACGTGCAGACAATGGCTGCGCCCGAGGGCAGGTCCCACCAAAATGAAAAGAAAAGGCCGCCCACACCGCCGATCAGCGCGATGACCCAGCCGATGAGCAAGCGCGAGCCGATCCGCCTCGCGAGATTGATTCCGCAAACCGCCGGCACAATCAGATAACTGAAGACGAGCAGCACCCCGGCGATGCGCACAAAACTCGTCACGACTAAGCCAAAGGCCGCGTAAAAAAGAAAATCCCACCAGCGCACGCGCAGCCCTTTTTCATAGGCCCCGTCGCGATCGAATGAAACGAGCAGAAAATTTTTGCGGAGCACAAAATGCAAAATGCCGACCGCGAGAAAAAGACCGAAGCATTTCCAAACTTCCAGCGGCGTCACGAGCAGAATGTTTCCCACGAGCATGTTCTTGATTTCCTCGTCACCTTCCGCCGCGCGACTGAGCAGCAGTACCGCCGCCGCCGCTGCGACGACGTAGGAAATTCCGATGACCGCTTCCTGCGGAATCTGGCTCGTCCGTTTTCCAGTCACCGAAAAAACCGCTGCGCCCGCGAGCGTGAAACCGAGCGCGATCGCAAACGTCAACCAGCTTCCAAGATCGAGATGAAAAAGCACGGCAAGGCAAATGCCGAGGGACGCCATTTGCGCCATGGCAATGTCGATGAAAATGATGCCGCGTTGCACGACGTGCAGGCCGAGGTAAACGAGCAGCCACGGCAACAGCACGCAGGCCACGATCGGCCAAAACATTACTTCCCACATAACTATTTGAGAGCGCCGCTCAATCGCGAAACGAGCGCGTCCATGAGTTGCGCATAGGTCTCCGTGTTTGGCAGAGCGCCGGGATATTGTGCGAAGTCGACAACCTTTGCGCCGGTCGCGCTCGCCACGCGCTCGGCAATTTTCCGATCGTGGAACGGTTCCACGATGATGGCCTTGATCTTCTGCGCTTTGATTTGCTCGATCACTTCCGCGAGATGTGATGGTGACGGCGGAATGCCCGGTTTCGGCTCGAGGAATATGTCGATGTTGATTCCGAAACGATGCGCGAAGTACGGCCACGAATCGTGATAGGCGACGACTTTTTGCCCTTTGAACGGCAGCATGGCTGCGCCCCATTCTTGTAACTTCGCGTTGATGGTGGCTTCGAATTTTTTGTAGTTCCCGTCGTAAAATGCGGCATTCGCCGCGTCGAGCGCGGAAAACGATTGCGCGATATGCTGCGCGACCGCTTTTGCGATGATCGGATCGGTCATGAAATGCGGATTGCCGAGCGCGTGCACGTCGCCCGCGGCGCGCGTCACATTTGCCGGCACATTCATCAAACGGATGCCATCCGAAGCGCTGACGCGGCCCGGTTTGCCCGTTTCGATTTTGGCGTTGCGCGCATTTTGCAAAAGCGGCGGCAACCAGCCGATCTCGAGCTCCGCGCCGCCATCGATCAACACATCGGCCGTGCGCAGTTGCACGACGAAGCTCGGACGCGCATCGACGAAATGCGGATCTTCCGTCGCCTTGGCCAGAACGGTGACCTGCACTTTGTCGCCGCCGATTTCGCGCGCGAGTGAGGCCAGATCGGGCAGCGTGGCGACAACGTTGAGTTTCGCCTGAACGGAAACAGCCGCGAATAAAACAAAAAGAACGGAGATATATTTTTTCATGTCGATCTAAAATTTGTGCGCGCCATGCGCGCCGAGGATGAATTCGAACTGAAGAAAGAGCGAATCGACGTCGCGATCGGAAAGAAAAAAGTTTTCCTCGAGAAAATCATGATTGTACTGCAACCGGATTTTTGAAAATTCGGTCGGGTACCAAGTGATGTTTGCGCTTACGCGCGAACGCGATTGTCGATCTTGATCGCTGGTAAACCGCGAATCTTCCATGTCGAGATAATCGCCGCGCAATCCCAGCACCCAGCCTTTTTTAAATCCCCAAAGCACCTGCGAATACATTCCCCAATCATGAAAAGTTTCGGCGACGGGAAAGGTTTCGTCGATGCCGCGGCCGGCTTCGAAACGCCGATACATGAATTCGGATTGCCATTTCACAAAAGGAAACCCGCCCTCCGCGTGTGAGCTCTTCCATTTGTACATGAGATCGCCGCCATAAATCTGCGTGCGCGAATTCGCTCCGGTCTCATTCGAGCCGAACGCGCCGGAAACACCGGCGAGCACGACTTGGGTCGGGCTAAGATCGACAGAATTTTCAAAGCGCGGAATCCACACCAAATCCTGGAGGCCGCGCGCTTCGCGATCGGTCGTCATGCGATCAAAGAAAAGCCCATTGTCGCCCGGATTACGAAACGAGAATCCCGTGCCGCCGCGTCCATTTTGCGCTGCGAAAATAAATTGCGAATACCATGGCGTCGGTAACGTCCACGAAATTTGCGCGCCGACTCCGCGCAGTCCGTCGGGCCCAAGCAAGCGACCGTGCACGAGCGGGTCGTCCGCAAAATCCCATGTGTGCGGATGCGTGGGATTGATGCGGCCGAACGCGGCAAAAAACTGGCCGGCTTTCAGTTGCAAACCAAAGGGCAAGTCGGTCGTTTGCAAAAACGCCTCCTCAACTTCGACTTCGGTATTGTTGTCGTTGTCGAGTTTGAAAACGATGTTGGCGAATCCTTGGAAATACGGATCGACCGCGCCGTCGAACGCGAGCTCGATGTTGCGCGCGTTGAATCCGCGCTGTTGCGGATCGTGATCGCCCACTTCGATGTGCGAAAGATCGCGCGCGCTCGATCCGGCGAGCGCAAACATTCCGTCGAACGAAATGTTCATGTAATTTTTGCCGCCGCCCGCGAACGTGATCGGCGCGGCCAGGCCGCCGGGCTCGCTGTTTGTCGAGGTTGTGACCGCTGAATCGGTCGTTGGAAACGCAGTCGGGACGGCGTCGCCGTTTGAGTTCACTTTCGCGGCGGATGCGGACGGTGCGGATGAGACGACATCGGTGTCGGTCGTCGGAAAAAGCTGCGGCGCGCTCGCGGCAGGACTTGCAGACAGTGCCGCTGCAGCCGTTTGCTTCTCCGGATTTTGGGGCAACGACGGCGCCGCGCCGTTCATTTTCTCGATGGTGGTCTGCTGATCTTTCACCTCCTGTTGCAACGTCTTCACCGTTTCGCTGAGCGATTGCACTTGCTGCCGCAGCGTCTCAACATCGGCCGCGGCCGATGCGCGCGGCGACGCCGAATTCTCAGGCGATGGCACCGCGACTTGTGCGTTTGCAGTCGTGATCGCGCAGAAAAACAGGAGGGAAAATTTTCTCATGACTCCTGCGAATGAAGCGCAGATTTCCGCAGGAGTCTTTCGAAAAGATACGGTGCGCGCGATCGGACGCCGGCCTAAAAGTCGTAAGCGATTGTGCCGTAAAATCCTCGGCGTTGACCAAACTGCGGCGCACCGACGCCGATCCCGCTGCCATCGCGCAACTCGTAAATCTTGTCGAAGATGTTCACGACGTCGAAGCGAATGTTGACGGAAGTTTTCTCCGTCAGCTTGATCCGTCGCTGTAGACTGAGATTGAAGGTTTCGTACGGATGATTCTTCATCGTGTTAGCAAATCCGCGGCGAAGACCGTTTCCGTAAAGTCCATCGACGGCTGCTTTCCAATCGTTCCAAGTGTAAGAAGCCCCGCTGGAGGCGGTGAAACGCTGATCGTGATCGAGAAAGACCCAGTGGTGATTGATGTAGTCCAACTCAGCCGGATCGAAAAGAAATTGCGAAGAACTGACGTGTGTCCCGCGTGCCCATTCGTAACCTAGATTGAAATAAGCGGAGACGGGGCCGTGATCGTAGCTTGATGTGAATTCACCACCGTAAATTTCGCCGCGCTTATAATTGAACGACGATTCGATCAGCGCCTGCCCGAACTGACCTTCGTCGAGCGTCGAGTGCGAGCTTTTGTAGAAACCGTCGATCCCGACATTGAACCCTTCGATGATTTTCTGCGTCGCGCCGATATCGAAGTAATGCGCGCGCTCGGACTGAGCCGCAGAATCCTTCGTAATGGCCGACTCGTTGGTCGTGCCGGCAAATTTCGCGATCGTGCTTTGCGACACATTCTCCAAAGGTGGCGGCGTGAAGTAGCGCGCATAACCGGCGTGAAACGACGTTCCTTCGAACGGATTGTAAACGACGTTGAGGCGCGGGCTGAGCTGGTTCTCATCCGAGAACGCATTCACGACATCGAACCGGCCGCCGAAATTGACGGTCAATTCGTCGAATGGTTTCCATTCGTCCTGCAGATAGAAACCGTAGAAATAGCCGTACTTGGCGCTGTTATCGACGATGCGCTCGGGCGTGGTGCTGGTCTGATTGCCATTGTTATCCACGGGAAACACCAGCGTGGCGGTGCCGACGGTGGCGTGTTGTTCTGTAAAAAGAACACCGGCACGAATCGTGTGTTCGTCGTTCAACTTGTAACTCGAATCGACTTCAAAACCGTTTGAAGTGATATCGCGATCGACGCGCGATGCGACACCATTAAAAATGAGATCGCCCACATCGTCCGGCCGAAAAAGAATTGAGCTGTAGCGGGTAAACGCGGAGGCCTGGATGTTAAAATCGTCCACTTTCTTTTGATAGGCGACGATCGCGTAGGAACTTTGCTCGGTTTGGTTCTCGTCCAGCTTCGAAGAATCGAATGTCGATCTTCCCATGTCGTTAAAGGCGGGAGGTTGTCCCGGATTATTCGGAATTTGGAAATCGCTGTGATTGCCGCTGATGAGAAGCGTGAGCCGGCTCGTCTCGTCAAAGATGTAAGAGAAATAGCCGAATAATTTGTATTGATCTGTGTCGTCGTGGATTGGATCGCTGCTGCGCGTCGGATTTTCAATGCCGATGCCGCTGTGCAGATAATTTGTGCTCAAGTAAGAACTCAGCTTTCCGGTCACGCCGCCGTACTCAAAGCTCGGCATGATTGTGTCGAAACTGCCGACATAAACCGACGCTTCGCTTTGCGTGAAGACCGCGCCGTTCTTCGTGTGAATGTCGATCACGCCGGTCGTGCGGAACCCGAACTGGGCGGGCAGCGCACCCGTCATGAGCGAGATGTTATCGGCGAAGCGCGTTTCAAGCTCCTGGCCGAATCCGGGAATGCTTTCCGGCAACAACACATCATCGATCCGGTATTGCAGGTTCGCATGTTCGCCGCGGACATGGAGTTGGCCGAAGGAATCCTGCGCCACGCCGGGGAAACGCAGAATGGTTTGATTGAATGACGCGTTCTCGCCTTGCGCCTGCGAATCGAGCCGATCAGGGCCGACTGTGTAACGAGTGGCGCCGAGACTCGGCACGATCGCTTCGCGCGAAATATCGAGTTGCTCACTTTGCACCACGACGGGTTCAGCCGTCGCGGTCGCGGGCGTGGCAGTCGGCGCGGCGCTGACGGCGTTTTGCGCGGCCCCGCTGTTTCTGAATAGAAATAAAATAATGGAGATGATTAAGAATTTTTTCACTGGAGATATTTAAAAATGGATTTTTCAAAGTTTGGAATTGGTTGCTGGCGTGCGCGCTTTGCGTGAAGCCAGGATGAAAACGCGTCTGCACGAATGCGGTGCCGCGATTCAGGCGAAGTGAATTGAAGTCTAACGCTCCGCGTGAAACGCGGTGAGGCTGCGTGCTAAGAGCGCGCCGGCGGCGCGTGCTCGAAGATGCGCGCGCTAAGGAATGGCGACGCGACCCAGATCGGGTTGAGCGTCGAAACAGACGAAAATTGAAGTATCGGCGTTGGCGCGCTCACCAATGGCGAGGACGACACGTGATCGTAATTGCCGGCGGCAATCATCGTCACCGCGCAACTGTGCTCGGCGCGATTCGCGTCCGCGTGCAGACGGTTGTGCAATTGCGGCGAAGCGCTCAGCGTGAGCGCCCAAAGAAATGCAACGGAAAAAAAGATGCCCGCGAATGATCGCGTCGCAGTATTTCTCATTGCGCCGCGAGCTTCTAGCCGACGCGTAAATTGCGCAAGAGATTTCTGCTCGCCGCAGGACCAGTC
Source organism: Verrucomicrobiota bacterium (assembly GCA_041167045.1). GTDB lineage: Bacteria > Verrucomicrobiota > Verrucomicrobiia > Chthoniobacterales > UBA10450 > CATPCN01. Next base: position 48,814 of record JBEEGW010000009.1, on the reverse strand, counting down.
CGTCGGCGGCGGACAAGATCGACAATTAGGGCAGGTCCGTCGATTCGATCGGAATTGCCTGCGTCCCATCCATGTATTTCACGATCACGGTTTGTGCGTTTCGGGAAATGATGGGCAGTTTCATTCCGCGCGGGAGAACGGTTTCGCCGTACGGGATTTTTATTTTGACGGGCTGCGTGAGAGTGACGAATTGCTGAGGCGCGGGCGAACTTGGCGCGGGAGGAGAGCTTAACGGGACCAGCGGAGGTGCAACTGGCGGTATGGCTATTGGCGCGGAGGCCACGGCGTTGTCGAGCGGTTCAATTTTCATCACCGGATGAATTTCCCAAGCGGTCGAACGCCACGGTTGATGGTATTTGTTCGCCCCGATTTTTTGGATTTTGGTGCCGATGTCGGCCGGCCCATTGTGCTCGTCGTCCCACATGAGATATCCCGTGAGCCGAATCCTCCGCGCGGCGTGCCCGGTCGATTCATGCGTGAGGTCGGGCTTTCGAAAAAATCCGGCCAGCGCTTGGATGCGAATGTTATCGCGGTAAATGGCGCGTTGCGTTCGCGGAGTAATCTCGCAAATAATCGGCGTCGGGTCGCCGATCTGTGGCGGATGATCGGCCGCTTTTTCGTAAACTTCCAAATGCCAATCGTGGAAATCGGTGCTGGCGCAATTTGTAGTCTCGGGGGGGCCGGCATAAGCGAGCACGAGCCAACCGGTGAGCGAAACGAATTGCTTTTCCAATGCGTCGAGCTGTTGCTTTTGCGCGGCGCTCAATTGTGTCCGGCGTTTGCCTTTGGTTTGCGCATCGAGGTCGGCGACATGTTTTAAGAACGCGGCTGTATCCATCCCTTCGACACGTGCTCCGGAAAGATCGACCGCGGACCGATTTTTCATGCGATTGCGCTCGACCCCATCCGGAGTCTTTGCTGTTCCTTCGGGGCGATTGAGGCAATCCGATCCTGTTAGATCGACATCGAGAAGATCGCGATCTTCCGAGATCCTCGGCCGCTCCGCCCATGCCATCGCATTTGCCCAAACCGTGAGGACAACGAGCAGGCGAAGGAAGAATTGATGCATCCCGAATAGAGCAATAGGTATCTTCTTGCGTCACCGCAACTGGACAGCGAGGCACGCTTGGATTACCAATGCGCCACGCCCGTATGCTAGGTCCCACAAAAATTTACTTTATCGTTTTTGGTCTTCTCACAATCGCCGGCGGAGTCCTCGGCTATGTCAAAGCAGGGAGCACCGTGTCGATCATCGCCGGCTCCATCTCCGGAATTCTTCTCCTGCTCGCGGCGTTTTTGTTGCCGGATCGAGTGGTCGCCGGCCTGGCCGTTGGTGGCATCGTTTCACTTTTGTTGGCCGCGCAATTTATTCCGAAATTCATTCGCACCGGCAAACCGATGCCGGCTGGCATGATGTCGATCTTGAGTTTGATCGGCATTGTTATGGCGTTGGTCGCCTGGATGAAAAAATAGCGCGTGCGAAAATTTCGTTTGAGCACGTTGCGAGCGCTCGTGCTGCTGTTCCTGGCGGGATTGCTCGTGTTGATTGTTTTGCGTTGGTTTTCTCTGGAACGCTGGCATTGGCAACTGACGCGCTCATTCACGACAACGACGACTGAGCCGGCAGAGGAAATAATTCCGGAACCGAGCCCGACTGCCACGCGTCCGCCGGTTATTACCGGCAAACTGGAGACGCCGCGTCTTTTCAACGGAATCACCTTGCACGCCACAGTGGAACCGACGCCGGGCGCGGACGCGAGCACCGAGCGCGTCGACCCGCAAAGTTATGTGCTCGATCTAAAGTTATCAGCGCGCGTGCCGACGCCGAACAAAACAATCGAGGAACTGGCGAAAATCAGCCCGGAGCTGCCGAAATTTTTGCCCGGTCTCGCCGCGATGGTCACACCGGAATCGGTTTCGCCATTTTTCGCGGAGCTTTACAACACGAAGGTGAAAATGTTGCGCGAAAATCTTGGGCGGCTGGATTTGTTGCTTTCGAAGCACAACTTTTACGATTGCCAGACGGTGCTGCAATTGCGCCATCCGCAAAGTCATCGACGCATCGTGCTCTTGCAGGCGGACATGGATGTCGACGCGGACGGCTCCGATTCCGACCGGCTGCCGATCAGCAGCGGTGCGCCGACAAATTTCAAGCCGTTCACCAGTTATCGCTGGGCCAAAAAAACGCCGGCCCCAAATCCCTATCTCGCGCCGGCGGAAGAAAAATTGAAACGCGCGGAAACCGAGTACGCGCTGCGCACCATCACGCCCGAGCGCAAACGCGATTTGCGCGGCGCCATCGGGCAATTGCGCGACGAAATCGATTCACTCAAAAAATTCAGCTTCCTCATCGGGACGACCGATCCTTACATCGTGTTGCCGGGCGGATTTGCGCGCGGCGCGGAGGGGAAAGTCGGCGATTACGCGCTCGTTGTTTTCGGCGAAAATATTTATCCGGCCATCGTGGGCGACGTCGGCCCGGCTGATAAAGTGGGCGAAGCCTCCTTGCGCATCGCGAAAGAAATCAGTCCCTCGACTACGCCGTACAATCGGCCGGTAAGCGATTTGAAAGTGACTTACTTAGTTTTTCCCGGCACGGCCGAATCGAAATTTGGTCCGCCCGACCTCGAAAAATTGCAAGCGCGCTGCGAAGCGCTCGTAACCGAAATCGGCGGCGCAACGGTGCCGTTGCATCATTGGGAAAATATTATTCCGCAGCCGACACCGACTCCGACCGCTACACCGACGCCGGCAATGAGCGCGACTCCCACGGCAACATCGACAATTTCTCCCGCGCCCACAACATCGACAATCCCCTCGGCGTCGCCCGCGGCGACATTTGCTTTTCCAATTCCAAGCGTCTCACCCGGCGGAAACAGCTCGCCCGCGACCGCCGCGCCTTCACCTGCTCGTTAGGCGAAAATCAAATCTGCTATTCGTCCGACGGAAAAACCGGCGTGTCCGAAGGTGGCGGATAAATTTCGCGCCGCTCCGTGAGACCCCGCCGAGACCGACGCGGCGTCGCAGCATTGTCGTCACCACGCGGCGTTACAATCACAACGCGCCCGGAAGGCATTCTCAGTTTCACTCTTCCGTCCGGCGTCATCCCTACAAATTTTAGACGCACCGTTCCCGGCGGAAAGCGCGGCGGCGGAGCTTCGGACTCGTTAGGCAACGCGTCCGCCACGCGCGCACGTCTCAATGTCGATGTTCGATCTGAAGTGGCGGCGGGCGGCGCCGCTTTGCTGCGAGAAACCGTGGAAGAATCCGAATTGCCGGAGGAATCGGTTTGCTCTTTTGCAGTCGAGCTTGATTGATCATTGCGGCTGGCTGGAGATTCGACATTCGATTGTGCAACGGAATTTCCTTGCGAAATGTCCGAGGGACCCTGCGCCGGCGGCGGCGGTTCCACGGGCATTGGATTATTCGGAACGCTCGGCGCGGGTGCCGAAACGTTTGGGGCATTTGCAATCACCGGAGGCGCAGGAGTGGAAACAGCGGCCGGAACTGGTGCCGGAATGGAGGGCGCTGCTTGCGCGATGGTTGGATTTGTTTGCGGCGATGGCGCGGCAATGGATTGCTTGACGGGCGCGTTCGTCGCGGCCGAAGTCGGACCGACACGTGAAACACTCTGCACGAATGGAGCGCGCCCAGTTTCCGTGACACCGACTGGCACACCGATCGCGTCGTTGGCACCGCCGACGTGCATGAGCCTGCGAACATTTTCCGAAAACATCGCGCTGGCTGCGATCCCGAGCGCAAGCAAAACAGCGGCGACGGCCAGCGCCTTGCGCGAAAAACGCCGAGAGCTCGCAGGTTGCTCGAATCTTCGAACGCTCGGCGGCAGCGCAATTCCTAACTTTTGCGCGAGCATTTGTCGGCGATCGATTTTCTGAAGGGCATCGCGGATTTCGGTCGCGAGCAGAACTGGATCTTGCGGGCGTTCATCCGGATTTTCGCGCAACAGGTGGGCAAGCAGCGGGCGCATCGCTTTGGGGAATCGCCGAATTTGTTTTCGAAGCCCGGAAGCGGAAAGCGCCATGCCGCTGAGCATGAAACACATGGTCGCGCCGAGAGAATAAATCTCGGACCGGAAATCGATCGTGCCGTGTTGCAATTGTTCGGGGCTGGCAAATTGCGGCGAAGCGGAAAGGTTCGCGTCGTTTTCCAAATCGAAGCGCAAGCCGGCCACACTGAAGTTGGTCAGCTTCACAAACGGCCAGCCGCCTTCGATCACCTGGCCGGGAACGATCATGAGATTGGAAGGCTGAATGGCGCGATGAGTGAGCCGATGAAAACTGGCCGCGCCGAGCGCGCTGGTCCCTTGCAGGGCGACGCGCAAAACGGCATCCGGCGGCATCCCGCCATGCGTTCGCACCCAGGACTCGATGGTTTGTCCGTGAAGAAATTCCGAGAGGAAAACGTAGTGATCGTCCTCGATTGCGAAGGCGTAAACGCGAGCAATGTTGACGTGGTCGAGGGCTTCGAGCGCACGCGATTGCTCTTCGAATTGCTCGCGGATTGCAGGATCGACACTCGCCACCGGAATAAGCCGGAGCGCGCGCGGTTCGCCGGACCGAACATCGACCGCCTTGTAAGCAATCGTATCGCCAATCTTGCTCAGCTCCCAAGGCGACCCATCTTCTTTAGTGCAAACGCGGTAGTGCTCGAAATAAGTTTTGGCTTCCATAATCTTTCCGGGGGGTTCAGGCGAACGGCTCGCCAATACCTAAAACGCGATCCGAACAAAGCCGGATCGCCATTAATTAGACTGAGCTGGCCCGGAAACATTCAACCGAAACGCTCACGAAAAAGTTGCGGCCATTGGCTACCCCGCATGGATTCGAACCATGAATAACGCCTCCAAAGGGCGCTGTGTTACCGTTACACCACGGGGTATGTCGATCTTGGATTTTAGATCGGCGATTTTGGATTAAATCGCAATTGGCAAATGGCGATTGCCAATCCTTAGCGACTAACGCGCGAGCCCGAAGTGTCACTGCATCTGCGCAAAAGATTAGAGCTTTCCAGAACCGATTGAACGCAGCTGAGAAGTTCTCCCGGCCCGTGCGGCTTGCGCAGAAATCCGGAGAGCCCAGTCGAAAGCATCCGGTCGAGTTGCTTTTGCTCGATGAAACCTGTCGTAATAATGACGGGAATGCCTGCGCTAATGTCGCGGATACGTGCGAAAGTTTCCTCGCCGTTCATGAATGGCATTGTTAGATCGACAATAACCAAATCGAAGTCGCGCGGGCGTCGCCGAAAAAAATCGAGGCCCTCAAAGCCGGAACGCGCGGTTACGGTTTCAAAGCCCGCATTGGTGAGCGTGCGTTTCATCAGCATCGCCGCCATCGCTTCATCTTCGATGAGCAAAATCGAAGGTTTGTTGCGCACTTGAGGGCGCGATGAAGGCTTCGACGGTGCTGGCGTAACAGCGCTAGCGGACGCGGAATTCAAGAGAAGTGTTTCTTTTGTCCCGCCCGACTGCTGGGCTAGTTGTGCCGTGATTTTTTCAGCGCGCTCGATGCTTTCGCGCAGCATCGTGAAATACTTTCCTGAGTCGTCATCTCCGGTCCAAAGGTCTTCGATGAGCGAAGCGGTGCCCGAAATAATCTGGAGCAGATTATTGAGCTCGCTGGTCGTGGCAGGGGCGCAACGAGCCAACTCGATTCTCTCGTCGCTGGGCATATATGTCTTTCAGTAGGAGATGGAGCAGCCGATGTGCCGCGCGCTATAATTTCTAGAACAAGATCGACATATTTCTCTCGGTGCGTGATTATTACGCCGCTCGGCCTGTTCGACCGCCGAGCACTCGGCTGCCAGCGAGAAAAAGACGGCCCGCCAGCAGGAGAAACCGCAGATGTGATTCGCAAAGCCGCTAAAAGAGCGTATCTTTTTTGTCCAATTTATGCAGCAACTCGCCATCAAAAATCTACACGCTGGAATCGCCGACCGCGAAATCATCCGCGGCCTGAGTCTGTCGGTGCCGCGCGGCGAAGTGCACGCGATCATGGGCCCGAATGGCTCGGGCAAAAGCACGCTCGCTAAGGTGTTGGCCGGGCATCCGGACTACGTCGTTTCCAAAGGCAGTGTCACGATGGACGACGAAAATATTCTCGAGCTTGCGCCCGACGAGCGCGCCCGGCGCGGTCTCTTCATGGCATTTCAATATCCGAGCGAGATTCCTGGCGTGACGATCGCAAATTTTCTGCGCGCCGCCGTGCAGGCGCGCTTACCGGAAGGCGAAGAGCTCGAGGCGACCGATTATTACGCGAAACTTTACGAAAAAATGGAACTGCTTGCGATGGATCGCTCTTTCACTTCGCGATCTGTGAATGAAGGCTTCTCTGGCGGCGAGAAAAAGCGCAACGAGATCCTTCAGCTCGCGATGCTCGAACCGAAATACGCGGTGCTCGATGAGACCGACAGCGGGCTCGACATCGACGCGCTCAAGGTCGTTGCGCACGGCGTGAATTCATTGCGCGGACCGAATCTGGGTATTCTTTTGATCACGCATTACCAGCGGCTTTTGAATTATATCGTGCCCGATCACGTTCATGTCATGGTGTCTGGACGGATCGTGCGCAGCGGCGGAAAAGAATTGGCCATCGAACTGGAAGAACGCGGCTATGATTGGACGCGTGAAGATGCGCGCGAAATGGCCACCACCTAAATCAAGATCGACATGAAAACTGAAACCTCAGCAGTAAATATCGATCGCGACAAAGGCGACTTTTCCTACGACGTCACTCACGCTTACGACGCCGGCACCGGCTTGTCGGAAAAAACAATTCATTACATCTCCGACATCAAGGAAGACCCCGATTGGGTCCGCGAATTTCGTCTCAAAGGTCTCAAAACGTTTTTGGAAAAACCGATGCCGACGCATTGGGCAAGCAAAGATCTTGAGGCAATCGATTTCGACAAGATTCGCTACTACTTGAGCGGCGGAACTCAGGCCAAGAAAACTTGGGAAGAAGTGCCGGACGACGTGAAGCGCACATTTGAGCGGCTCGGGATTCCGGAACAGGAACGGAGATTCCTCGCCGGCGTTGAAGCGCAATTCGACAGCGAAGCGGTTTATTCCAACATCAAGAAAGCCGTCGGCGAACAAGGCGTCATCTTCGTTGGATCGACAGAAGGATTGAAGAATCATCCCGAAATTTTTCGGAAGTGGTTCGGCAAAGTCATTCCGATCGGCGACAACAAATTCAGCGCGCTCAACTCCGCCGTCTTCAGCGGCGGCTCGTTTATCTACGTGCCGCCCGGCGTGAAAGTGAAACACCCGCTGCAAGCATACTTCCGTATCAATGCCGAGAACTTCGGCCAGTTCGAGCGCACGCTCATCATTTGCGACGAAGGCTCGGAGCTGACTTACATGGAAGGCTGCACCGCGCCGAAGTTCAACACCGCCACGTTGCACAGCGCGGTCGTCGAACTGGTCGCCATGAAAGGCGCCAAGCTCCAATACATCACCGTACAAAATTGGAGCGCGAACGTTTTCAATCTCGTCACCAAACGCGGCATCGCCCACGAAGATGCCGAAGTGAAATGGATCGATTGCAACATCGGCTCGCGCCTCACCATGAAATATCCCGGCGTGATCATGAAAGGCCGGCGCGCCCGCGGCGAAGTTCTTTCCATCGCACTGGCTAACGACGGCCAGCACCAGGACACCGGCGCGAAAATGGTGCACGCCGCCGACGAAACGACATCGAACATCATTTCGAAATCGATCTCGATTGGCACCGGCCGCGCGACTTACCGCGGACTCGTGCACGTGCCCAAGCATTTGAAGAACTGCAAGAACAACACCGAGTGCGACGCGCTCCTCATCAACTCGACATCGCGCACCGACACCTATCCCGCGATCACTGTGCGCGGGACCGGCAACGCCGTGCAGCATGAAGCCAGCGTCAGCCAGGTCAGCGCCGAGCAAATTTTCTACATGCAACAGCGCGGTCTGTCCGAAGCGCAAGCAATGAGCTTGAGCGTCAACGGATTCGTCAACGATCTCGTCCGCCAATTTCCGATGGAATATTCGGTCGAGCTCAAACGCCTGATCGAGCTGGAGATGGAAGGCTCGGTCGGGTAGTTCACCAATTTCTTCTGTAGCGGCGGTCTATGACCGCCGAAGCTTTCGCTAGATCGACATGTCCTCAGTCGCCCACGATGAATTAAAGCAAGCCGAAGGAATTCTCTCCGGCCCGATTGAGTCGCGCGAAGTTCCGGATTGGTTTCGCGAACAGCAACAGGAAGCGTGGCAGCAATTCCAATCGCTTCCGTCGCCCACGCGTAAGGATCAGCTCTGGCGGTTTTCTAATGTCGATCTTCTCGATCTTTCGCCGCTCAAAATTCCCGCGCCGCTTTCAGACGACGATCGCGCGAACGTTCTGAAGTATTCGCGTGGCCTCGATGAAGTCGCGGCACGTTTAATTTTCGCCAACGATCAGTTGATCGAGCGCACCGTCATTTCCGACGACCTCAAAAAGCGCGGCGTGATTTTCCAACCGCTCGAGCGCGCCATGGTGGAACATGTCGATCTTTTCCGGAAATATTTCATGTCGCACCCGGCCGTGCTCGGCTCCGCCAAATATGCCGCCCTGCACAAGGCGCTCGTTTCGTCCGGAACATTTCTCTTTATTCCGCGCGGGGTCGAGATCGAATTGCCGATCGAGATCTTCCATTGGTTGCGCCACGACAACATGTCGATCTTTCCGCACTTGCTGCTCGTCGCCGACGAATTGGCCAAGGTCACCGTCGTCGAGCATTTCCGTTCCTGTTCTCAACAAGCGCCCGGATTCGCGTGCGGCGTGAACGATCTCATCGCCGGACCCGGCGCCAAGATTACTTACGTTTGCGCGCAGACCTGGGGCGAAAATGTGCGCGCGTTGCAGATGAACACGACGACCGTCGATCACGACGCGTCGGCCATGAGTCTCAATCTGCATCTCGGTGGAAAATATTCGCGCTTCGAAAGTCTCAGCCGCTTGATCGGCGAAGGCGGACGCAGCGATCTTCTCGCCGTTTCAGTCGCGACCGGCGATCAGGAATTCGATGCGCGCACCTTGCAGGACCACATCTCGCCGCACACCGCCAGCGATCTGCTTTACAAAAACGCGCTCGACGATCGCGCGCGCTGCACATTTGGCGGCCTCATCCGCGTCGAGCCGCACGCGCATTTCACCGACGCCTATCAAAAAGTTCGCAATCTTCTCTTGAGCGACGACTCCGAAGCGAACTCAATGCCCGGCCTCGAAATTCTGGCCGATAACGTTCGTTGCACTCACGGCGCCACCTCCGGCCAGATCGACGCAGATGAATTCTTCTATCTTCTCGCCCGCGGCATTTCGGTAAAAGTCGCGCAACGCCTTCTCGTCACCGGTTTCTTGAACGAGGTCATTCAACGCCTCGACCAACCCGCGATCGCCGCGCATCTGCACCGGTTGACCGAAGAAAAGTTCGCGCGATAGACAATGTTGAAAAACTTAATCACAGCCGCATGCGTTCTTGCGCTGCAGTTGTCGATTGCAACATCAGCGCAGTCGATCTCCTCGATCAAGCTTGAGCGGACCGCATGTCTAGGAACTTGTCCGATTTATAGCGTCACAATTTTTAGCGACGGACAGCTGCGCTATAAAGGCGAAGCGTTTGTTAAAGCGAGAGGGACTCGAACGAAGCGGATCAGAGTGGCAAATTTCGAGACGTTGGCAGTGAAGGTCGATCAAATCAGATTTTTCGACCTTCAACCCGCTTATCCCGCGCGTAAAACAGTGACGGATCTGCCAAGTACGTTCATAACTGTGACGCGCGGTAATGTGACCAAGCGGGTCGAAGACTACATGGATGCTCCAAAGCAACTGCATGAGCTGGAACAGCTGATCCATCGCGTTGCAAACGTCTCCAGCTGGGTAGAATTAGACGAAGAGTCCGCCGCGAAAGAGTTTGATCGAGCAATCCGCCGCGTGTCTCGCTAGCTCGGCTTCGAAACCAGCGTGAAATTCTTTTGCATCGAATGCCTCGATTGTTTTATCCTCGATCTTCGTCAGTTGTAGGGGGAGTAATGTCGATCTTATGGATGTAAGCGGAACGATCAGCGCGATCCTGAACCAGAAGAGCGGCGAAGTATTTTCGGTCACGCCGGATGCAACCGTTTTTGAAGCGGTCCAAATGATGGCGGACAAGAACGTCGGCGCGTTGCTGGTGATGAAGGGCCAAAAATTGCACGGCATCGTTTCGGAGCGCGATTACACGAGAAAAGTCATGTTGCGCGGCAAAAAATCGCGCGACACGAAGGTCTCCGAAATCATGACGGGCGATCTCACGGTCGTGCCGCCAAACGAGCCGGTCGAAAAATGTTTGCGCTTCATGACCGACAAACGCGTCCGACATTTGCCGGTGGTCGATGGCGAAAAAGTTGTCGGCGTTATTTCGATCGGCGACCTGGTCAAGCACGTGATCTCGTGTCAGAGCGCGACGATCGCGCATCTCGAGAGTTACATCGCCGGCGGATATTCCGGCTGATTTCTGTAGCGGCGCTCTATGGGCGTCGAAAATAATTAGATCCGGCGGTGCCAGACCGTTTCGCCGCCGACAATTGTTCGCACGGCGCGGCCTTTGAGTTTCCAGCCTTCGAATGGCGAATTGCGCGAGGCGGATTGGAAATTGTCGATCTTGACCGTCCATTCGAGATTCGGATTGATCAATGTGATGTCGGCAGCGGCGCCGGCCGATAAAGTTCCGGCGTCGAGCTTCAATAATTTCGCCGGCTCAATCGTGTACATCTCGATCAAACGCGCTATGTCGATTTTGCGATGTTTGTGCACGAGAAGATCGATGAAAATTCCGAGCTCGGTTTCGAGTCCGACAATTCCAAATGGCGCCGCGTCGAATTCCACTTCCTTTTCGAAATCGGCGTGCGGCGCGTGATCGGAGCACAAGATCGACAACGTGCCGTCGGCGATTCCTTCCAGAATTGCATCGACATCTTCTTGCGATCGAAGCGGCGGATTCATTTTGTAATTGGTGTCGAAGTTTTGAATCGCCTCGTCGGTCAACGCGATGTGATGCGGGCAAACTTCGCCGCTGATTTTGACACCGCGCCCGCGCGCTTCGCGCAGCAAGCGCACACTGCCAGCCGCGCTGATGTGCTGGCAATGAATGTGATGATCGCAAAGTTCCGCGAGCAAGATGTTGCGCATCACGATCGCTTCCTCGCCCGCGCTCGGCCAGCCGGGCAAACCGAGCAACGTGCTCCAGTAGCCTTCGTGCACGAGACCGTTGCCGACGAGATTGTAATCCTGGCAATGATCGAGCACCGGCAAGCCGACCATGCGCGCATACTCGACGGCGCGCCGCATCAGTTCGTGATTTTGAATGCAATGGCCGTCGTCCGTGATCGCGACTACGCCAGCTTCGGCGAGCGACCCGATCGGCGCGAGCTCTTCGCCTGCGAGATTTTTTGAAATTGCACCGCTCGGCAAAACATTGACGCAGGCTTTTTGCGCAGCTCGATCTTTAATCCACGCAATCGTCGCCGGATTATCGGCCACGGGCGAAGTGTTCGGCATGCAGACAATCGTGGTGAATCCTCCGGCCGCGGCGGCGCGCGCGCCGGACTCAATTGTTTCCTTGTGACCAAATCCCGGCTCGCGCAGATGCACGTGCATGTCGATCAAACCCGGCGCGACGATTAAATCTTTCGCGTCGATGATTTCGGCTTTGCTGTCCGCTTTTGCGGAAATCTTTCCGTCGACGATTGCAAGATCGACAATCTCATCGCGTTTGTTCGCCGGATCGATGACGCGGCCGTTGCGAATGATGGTCGCGCTCATGGCGTCGCGATTCCTCCGCAGAGATAGAGCACAGCCATGCGCACGGCCAGACCGTTGCTCACTTGATCGAGAATGACGCTGCGCTTTCCGTCAGCGACTTCGCTGTCGATCTCGACGCCGCGATTGATCGGGCCCGGATGCATGATCAAACAATCGGGCTTCAAAAGCTTGGCGCGCTCTTTTGTTAGGCCGAAAAGCTGAGTGTATTCGCCGGTTCCCGGGAAATATTCTTTGCGCTGACGTTCATGCTGAATGCGCAGGAGGTTCACGACGTCGGCTTCGGGAAGGACATTCTCGATCTTGTGCGAAACGGTGACGTCGAGTTTTTCAAACTCGCGTGGCACGAGTGTGCTCGGGCCGACGAGCGTGACGCGCGCCCCAAGTTTCAAGAGTCCGAAAATGTTCGAGCGCGCGACGCGGCTGAACAGAATGTCGCCGATGATGACGACATGCAGATCGTCGATCTTGCCGATTTTTTCGCGAATGGTGTAAAGATCGAGCAACGCTTGGGTGGGATGTTCGTGCGCGCCGTCGCCGGCGTTGATCACGCTGGTTTTCAATCGCTGCGCGAGGAATTGCGGCGCGCCGGCCGAACTGTGACGCAAGACGAGAATGTCGGCATGCAACGCTTCCAGGTTTTTCGCCGTGTCCTTGAGCGTTTCGCCTTTAGTCAGGCTCGAAGTTGCGGTCGAAATGTTGACGACATCGGCGCTGAGCCGAAACGCGGCGAGCTCAAACGATGTGCGCGTGCGCGTGCTTGGTTCGACGAAAAAATTGACCAGCGTTTTTCCGCGCAGCGCCGGCACTTTTTTGATTTCGCGTGTGCCGACTTGTTTGAAAGCGTCGGCCGTTTCCAAAATGAAATTTATTTCTTCGGCGGAAAGTTCGCGCAAGCCGAGCAGATCTTTGCGCGTCCAACGAATGCTTTTCTCGGGAGGCGTCATGGTCGTTCCAATGAAACCGAATCGGGCTCGCCGTCGGTTTGCTCGAGATGCACTCGCACTTTTTCGTTCGCGGCGGTGGGCAAATTTTTGCCGACGTAATCGGCGCGAATGGGCAATTCGCGATGGCCGCGATCGACTAGCGCGGCCAGTTGAATGCAGGCCGGGCGGCCGAATGAGCTGATCGCGTCCATGGCCGCGCGGACAGTTCGGCCGGTATAAAGAACATCATCGACAATGATGATGGTGCGACCTTCGAGCGGCGTGGGAAGTTGCGATGCTTTGACGATCGGAAGTTCGGCGCGGGTGCCGACATCATCGCGATGCATCGCGACGTCGATCGTTCCTATGTCGATCTTGTGATTGTCGATCTTGGCGATGAAATCGGCGATGCGGCGCGCGATCTCGACGCCGCGCGATGGAATGCCGGCGAGAATAATTTTCTCGAGCGCGGGATTGCGCTCGATGATTTCGTGCGCGACGCGCCGCAGCGCGCGGCGAATCGCTTCCGCGTCCATGATCTGGACTGCGGCAGAGGTAGACTGAGCAGGTTTCGGTTTAGTCATGCGTGCCTTGGCGACCTCGCGGGATCGCTTTAAAGGAACGAAAAAATTTTAGGCGGTCGCTTTTGTCGTGGGCCGACCCTCCTTTAGACGCTTATCGCGCCAATGCGAGCGATGTTTCACGATCCAGTCGAGGAGCGCCTTTTCAAAACCGATGTCCGAGCCGGCTTTTTCGCTCTCGATCCATTTGTGCTTAAGAATTTCTTCGCGCTCGGCGAGAAATTCCTTGTAGAGCACAGAGTTCTTAACGAACTGAGATTGCGCTTCTTGCGAAGAGGCCATCTCGTCAATGGTTTTCATAAAAACCGCAATCGGTCAATAACTAACTGCCTCTGACGTAGCATCGACCGTACCTATTTAATCTTTCGGCGCGCCCGCGAAGTTCGTTCAAGACAAGATCTTGCGAAGCTTCTGCGCGACGCGAACAAACTCCTGTGCCACAGGTGAGTCAGCCGCCTCCCCCACGATCGGCATGCCGCGATCGCCGGCTTCACGCGTGGCGATGTCGATGGGGATTTGGCCGAGGAGTGGAACGCGCAACCGTTTCGCTTCGCGTTCGCCGCCGCCGCTTCCGAAAATGTCGTAGCGCTTGCCGTCGCTCGGCGAAACGAAATAGCTCATGTTCTCGACCAAACCGAGCACAGGCACGTTGACTTTTTCGAACATGGTGGCGGCTTTGCGCGCGTCGATCAGCGCGACTTCCTGCGGCGTGGTCACGATGATTGCGCCGGCCAGCGCGACCGTCTGCACGATGGTGAGCTGAATGTCACCCGTGCCGGGCGGAAGATCGAGCACAAGAAAATCGAGCTCGCCCCATTCGACCTGCCGCAAAAATTGCTGCGTGTAACGCGTCACCATCGGGCCGCGCAAAATCGCGGGCGCATTGTCGTCGAGCAGAAAGCCCATCGACATTAGCTTCAAATTATATTGCTCGATCGGAACGATCTGGTTGTCCTCGGTCGCCGTCGGCCGTTCGCGCGTGCCGAACATGAGCGAAATGCTCGGGCCGTAAATGTCGCAATCGCACAAGCCGACGCGCGCTTTCGTTTTTTCCAAGGCGACCGCGAGATTGGCCGCCACGGTGGATTTGCCGACGCCGCCTTTTCCGCTGGCGATGGCGAGGACGTGTTTGATTCCGGGAATTCGCGTCGCACCGACGTTTGCGCCCGCGCCAGCCGGCGGCGCGTGAATGTCGATCAAGACTTTTGCGGTTTGCACGCCGGCGATGTCGCGCAAAACTTTTTCGGCTTCATTTTTGATCGTGGCCGGAACGTTCGGATCGTTGGTGGCGAGCGCGAGCTGCACTTTCACTTCGCCATTGTCGATCTTGATTCCTTTGACCAGGCCGAAGGAAACAATGTCGCGGCTAAAGCCGGGATATTTCACCGCTTTGAGCGCGTTCGTAATTTCTTCTTCGGTCGCGGACATAAAGATCGACAACTTACGTGCAGCGGCAATGGCGTAAAGGTGCTAGCAGTTTGAGCGATGGGAAAAAGCGCGAACGCTTTCACAAAATCGCAGCTGCGCACTTTGCGCGGGCTCAAAACGCCGGCGGGCATTCAGCGTTTTCTCGATGACCTGCCTTACAATCTCGCTTTCACCGCGCGTTCGCCGCGAAAAGTTTTGTGCGATCGTACCGCTTCGTGTTTGGAAGGCGGAATCTTTGCCGCGGCTGCGCTGCGAGTGCTCGGATTTCCGCCATTGATCTTCGACTTGGAAGCGGACAACGACACCGATCATGTCGTCGCGATTTTTAAAGTGCACGGACATTGGGGCGCGGTCGCGAAATCGAATTTTAGCGGCTGCCGTTATCGCGAGCCGGTTTACCGAACGCTGCGCGAGCTGGCCATGAGTTATTTCAATATCTACTTCAATCTGCGCGGCGAACGCACGCTGCGCCGCTATTCACGGCCGGTAAATCTCGCGCGCTTCGATCATCGCGAGTGGATGACAACGGAAAAGCCCGTCTGGTTCATCGCCGAACATCTCCTCGACATTCCGCACATTTCTCTACTCAAACCTGAAATGGAAAAAAAACTCACGCGCGTCGATGGGCGCACCATGAAAAGCGAAATGCTGGGACACAGAACAAAATAGCGTGGCCGGACCCAAGATCGACATAGCGCCGGCCACAATCTTCGCTTGACCCCGCCCCAGATTCGCGGGCAGGATTCTCGCATGAAGACACGACAATTTTTCCCAATCGTTCTGGCCGGCGTTGTTCTCATGCTGCTGAATGCGTGCGCCTCTTTTCCAAAGTCGGGACCGAAAGCTTTGGTGGGCGATTGGACCAATCCGTTGGGCACAGTCTGGATGATCAAGGCGGACGGCTCGTTTGATGTCGATCTTAACCGCGACGGCAAACGCGACGCGTGGGGGACCTATGCTGTCTCGGGCGATACCATCACCATTCATGGCACCGGCGGCAAAACGCCTGACAATTGCAAAGGCGATGGCGTTTATAAATTCAACCGCACCGACAAAGACTCGCTCTCATTCACGTTCGTGAGCGACAAGTGCAAGCTGCGCAAAAAGAACGTGCTGATGGGCTGGAAGAAAAAATAATTCCGCTCAGTTCGCACCGCGGATCAATATGCTGATCGGCGGCAAATCTTTTACCGGTTCGCTCGATTCCAAATAATCGCGAAACCCTGCCGCAAAAGCGGCGCGGCGCAATTGCCACCAAGTTTGCACACCGGGCCGATGATAATACATCCGGATGTACGCGTCCCAGCCTTCCCACTGTTCGGGATCGAGAGTGCGCTGGCGTTGCTGGAACCAGACATTCTCGAAAAGTTTAAACGTGGAAAAGAGCAGAGGTAGAGCGCGCATTCGATCTTGGCCGGTCGATTTGTGATAATCCTCGCCGACATCGTGGAACGCGCGCATCAGATCATGGTCCTCGGCCATCGGTCGGATTACATCGGCGATCGAACGGGCGAGCGAATCCACCACCACCGCGCGCATCGATCGAGTGTTTTGGCGGATCTGCACGCCAAGATAAAAGAGCGACCCGATCACTCCGAGCGCGGCGATCAATTGCGCGATTGCGTTAATCGTTTCCAGGTTCACGCTTCACTCATTAGCAAAGCTGGCCGGCCCGGACGAGAAAAGAAGATGTCGATCTTGTCAGCGCGGCAACGGTTGCTCGCTGTTAGCCAGCGCATACGCAGCGACCGCCACGACCGCGGAATTTTCTGCTAATTCCTTCGGCACAATTTTATCCAGCGTATCGGCCGCGGTGTGATGATAATTAAAGTAGAAGCGGCCATCCTGAATCGGGCTGAACGACGGCACCCCTGCTTTTTCCATCGGATCGATATCGGCGCCCGGTGAACGATCGACTGCATTTAAAATACCCGAGCCTGATTCCTGCAAAATCGCCGCCACCGGTGCGAGGAGTGTTTTAACTTCCGGCTTCGCTCGGACATTAATTCCTAGCGGATGACCAGCGCCGCCGTCCGTCTCCATGACGGCGAAATGGTTGCCAAAATCTTTTTGATGATCTTTCGCGTACGTTTTCGAACCCATGCTGCCGTTCTCTTCGTTTATCCATGCGATCACGCGAATCGTGCGCTTCGGTTTGAGATGAAGTTTCTGAATCAAGTTCGCCGCTTCCATCGAGACCGCCACGCCCGCGCCGTCGTCGATCGCGCCGGTTCCCAGATCCCATGAATCGAGATGACCGGAAACGATCACGATTTGTTCAGGATGTTCGCTGCCTTTGATGTCTCCGATGACATTCGCGCTCTCGGCATCGGGCAAAGTTTGCGGCGTCAAAATTAATTTCATTTTCACGCCGCCTTGCCGGACAAGATCGACAATAAGATCGGCGTCCTCGGCCGTCACTGCGCCGGCCGGAATCTTGGGCGCGTCGGCTGCATAATTGGTTTGGCCGGTGTGCGGAAGTCGAAAATCCGCGCCGCCGACTGATCGAACCAAACATGCAACCGCGCCTTGGCGCGCCGCTGCGCTCGGTCCGTCTCCACGATAAACCACCGCTTCGCCGTACGCTTCGCCGCCCCGACCTTCCGCCGCCATTTGTTTGTCAAAGTGATAATCGAGGAGCACCACTTTGCCCGCGACTCTGTCTCGCGGCATCGCTTTCAGTTCTTCGAAATTTTTTACCGCAACAACTTCGGCCGTGATTCCTTCCGGAGGCGTGGCGACACTTCCGCCGAGCGCGCACAGCAGAATTTTCTGCGTCGTGTTTTCGGCTTGGCCGGGGAATTCCACCAGGGCGGCCGTTTCTTCGCCGCGCACCCAATGCGGTACCATCACTTTCTCGAGCTGCACTTCGCAGCCGATCGCTTTCAATTCGCTCGCGACGTATTCGACCGCCTTGGCGGCTTGCGCCGATCCGCTCAAGCGCGGCCCAATATTATCCGCGAGATGCGCCACTTGCCGATAGGCGTAATCGCTGGTCAACGCGGCTTGTTGCAAACGCTTTGCATCGGCCAAAGTTTGCGGCGAAAAAACAATCGGCGTCGCGGTGGGTGTTGGAGAAGAGGTTGGCGTTGGCGACTGAGCGAAAGATCGACATGGCGAAAGGAGCAGCCAAAACGCACAAACGAACAGGAACGGACGGCGCAATTTGCGAATGAACATTCTGAAGCTTGTCAGAGAAGCGGGCTGCGATCAATCTTGCGACCCATCCTCGTTACCAAAATCATGAAAACATATTTTACCTTCGTCTCTTTTTGCCTCGCCCTGCTCGCCACGGCTTCGGCGCAAACACCTTCCGCGTCTCCGCTCGCGACCACCGCTTCGACGCCGCCGAAAATTCCGGTGCGCGACTTTTTCAAGAACCCGGTCAGCCGCGGTTACGATATTTCGCCGGACGGCAAGACGATTTCCTTTCTCCAACCTTGGGAATCACGGCTCAACATTTGGATTCGCCCGGTCGAAGGCGGCGAAGCGAAGCGTCTCACTTCAGAAAAAGATCGGGATATTCAGACTTACGCCTGGAAAGGCAACGGCTCACTCCTTTACGCGCAGGACAACAAAGGCGACGAGAATTTTCATCTCAAACGCGTGGACTTGAAAACGGGCGAGGTAAAAGATCTCACGCCCTTTCCGAAAGTCCGCGCGGAGTTGATCGACGATCTGGAAGACGTTTCCGAGACCGACGTCATCGCGACGATGAATAAACGCAATCCGGAAATCTTCGACGCCTATCGGATCAATGTGCCAACCGGTGAAATGAAAATGGTCGCGGAGAATCCAGGCAAAGTGACGCAATGGGTGACCGATCACGCCGGGCGTCTACGCGCCGCGATCACAAGCGATGGCGTGAACACGAGTCTGCTCACGCGGCCGGACGAAAATTCGCCATTCAAAACGGTGGTCACCACGAATTTCCGCGAATCGATCAGCCCGCAGTTTTACACGTTTGATGACAAAGCGCTTTACGCGACCTCGAACATCGGCCGCGACAAAAGTGCCGTCGTCACGATCGCGCCGGAGACAGGCAAGGAGACGAGCCTGCTTTATGAAAATCCGGAGGTCGATGTTGCCGGCCTCGCTTATTCGAAGAAACGAAAGGTCGTGACGTTCGCGTCGTTCGTGACCTGGAAGCAGGACCGAAAGTTTTTCGATGCCGAGACTGAGGCGATGTACAAGACGCTTCAGGAAAAACTGGCCGGCTACGAAGTGGAAGTGAGCGCGCACGATAAGGCGGAGGAGAAATTTATCGTGGTGGCGCTGAACGATCGCACACCCGGCTCACGTTATTTATTCGACAAGAAATCCGGTGCGCTTACCAAACTTGTCGATGTTGCGCCGTGGTTGAATGCGGATCAGCTCGCGCCTATGAAGCCGATCGAATACAAGAGCCGCGATGGCCTCACCATTCACGGCTATCTCACATTGCCGCTCGGCCGCGATCCGAAAAATCTGCCGGTGGTTGTCAATCCGCACGGCGGGCCGTGGGCGCGGGACGTTTGGGGTTACAATCCTGAAGTCCAATTTCTCGCCAACCGCGGCTACGCGGTTTTGCAGGTGAACTTCCGTGGCTCGACCGGCTACGGCCGAAAATTTTGGGAATCGTCGTTCAAGCAATGGGGCAAGGCGATGCAGGACGACGTGACCGATGGCGTGCAATGGCTCATTAAAGAAGGCGTGGCGAATCCGAAGAAGGTTGCAATCTACGGCGGAAGCTACGGTGGATACGCGACGCTCGCCGGCGTCACGTTCACGCCCGGCCTTTACGCTGCGGCGGTCGATTACGTCGGCGTGTCGAATCTGTTCACGTTCATGAAAACGATTCCGCCGTACTGGAAACCGTATCTCGACATGTTTCACGAAATGGTCGGCGACGAAGTGAAGGACAAAGAGTTGCTGGCGGCGACTTCACCCGCGCTGCATACCGACAAAATCAAAACGCCGCTGCTCATCGCGCAAGGCGCGCAGGACCCGCGCGTGAACAAGGCGGAGTCAGATCAAATCGTTGATGGCTTAAAGAAGCGCGGCATCGACGTCGAATACATCGTGAAAGAGAACGAGGGGCACGGATTTCATAACGAGGAAAACAAATTCGCTTTTTACGAAGCGATGGAAACATTCCTCGCGAAACATCTGCAATAAGGGCGAAGCGAAAATGCGCGCTGCTAAGATCGAGAATTACTATTGCTTAACGGCGTCGGAATCGGCGCCGTAGGAGAAGTAATGATAAACAATTTTTTGCGCGGACGTCGCACCGGCGGCGTTGAGATCGTTCATCGCTTTTTCTGCGGCCGCGCCTTCTGATTTCCCGCGGCCGACAATTGTCACATCTTTGCCCGATTCAGTTTTGCCGCGAGCCACGGCGACGTAACCGGTCGCGTCCGAATCGGAGAGCACTTCAGTGCGAGCAATGTTTTCGCGATCGCGGCGGCGCAAATCCTGCAGCGCGGCTTTGCGCGCTTCAGCCGCATCTTTGTAATCTTTGCCGCCCTTGGGCGAGGAAGACGCGAAGTATGTCACCATCGTCCAGACGCCGTCGGCGTTGTATCCAACGACAACCGCGTCGCCGGCGTAAACTCTTAGATCGACATACAGCAACCCGAGCAAAACGAGCGCTGCAATTTTCATCGTGGTCGCCGGCGCTATCTCGCGCTGTTATTTCGTGGTCGCCAGTTGCTTGACGAATTCTTCCTGCATCGTCTGCAATTTTTTCGTCATCGGACCAATGCGTGCCTGCATGAGCGCGCTCGCTTTTTGCATGGCGACGGGCATTTTTTCCACCATCGCTCTGCCCGCGGGCGATTTGTAGAAAGTGAGAATGCTGTCCACTTCCTCCTGCGTGAGCGTTTCGCGATACGTCTGGATGTAAATGTCTTTCACTTTTGAAAATGAAAGATCGTCCTTCATCGTCGCGCCGAACTTGGTCTTAAAGTTTTCCACCGCGGTTTTCTGCGCCGGTGTCAGTTCCTTCCCTTTGAGCGACTCTTGCAAACCTTGCTCCATCCCTTTAACAAAGGTCGCATTCATCTGCTCGAGCGCCTGGTTGAGCATCGTTTCGACCTGAAGCGCGCTCATCATTTTGTTGAGCGACTCATCGGAAGGCGGCGCCGCGTGCGTCAGCGCGATTGCGCAAAAAAATGTCAGGACAAAAGTGATTCCGTTTTTCATAAGTGCGTTAACCTAGTCGTCGCGTTGCCGGGACAGAAGCGAAATCTGAAAAACATTCAGCTCTTCCGGCCTTCTTCGAAATCCATCAGGTCGGGAACGCACGCGATATCGTCGCGATCGGCTACGCCTTGTGCTTTTTTCAATTCCTGAAAACGCGGCGTCATGAAATCGCGCCAGCCAAGTTTCGAGGCGAAGCCATTCCAGACCACGATGTCGCCTTCATTCAGCCGGCGACCTTTTTCGAAACACCACTCCAGAATTTCTTCGTCGCTGCCGCCTTGCTTCACGCGTTCGACAAGATCGACATAATTAATTCGCAAAAAATTGCAGCACGCTCCGTCCGCCGCGCGCATCGCACCGAGGTTCTTCTGATATTCTTCGCCGAGCTCACCGCGCGTATGCAACCGGATCTTGTCGAGCATGCGCGGGAAATAAATCATCCCCTTTGTTTTCTCGTTCGGGCTTTTGGGATAAGTGCTCATGTGAAAATAAATTCCGTCATCGCTCCGCGCGCAAATATCGCGGGTGTATGTGGACCTTAGTTGCTTCGCTTTGCGTAGTGTTCCGCGCCAAGAAAATGGAGCGACACATACGGCTCGTCGCCCACGACCCAGCTGCCTCAAAACCTTCCCTGTTTGCCCCAAACGCTTCCTCTTTTTGGGCAAAGCTTAAAAACCTGACCATTCCGGGACAAATCCTTCCCATTTTCCCGCGAACCCTTCCCTTTTTTGAGACAATCACCCGGGCTTCCGCTGATCTCGTCGCTCATCACTTCTTTTTGAACCGCCGCACCAGCGCTTTGTTTTTTTCCGGTAACATCAATCACGGATTCGTAAATGAATGGCGGACAGGCCGCGTCCCGGAACGAATGTCAATGTATAGATGTGACCCCACTTGCCTCCTGATGATCGAGTGTTCACGATGAAAAATCCGAACAATTGAGTTGAATTGACGCCTGGCCGGATATACACCTGTGCCCAATGCTAACCGCGGCCGCAGTGAAAACGCCGCGCCGGCTCCGAACATTTCCGCTCCCCCCGGCGTACTCGACAAAATTCGGCTCTCTGTATTTCGGGACAGCCGAAGAGATTTTGGCCCGCGAGGCATTCGCAAAAAAATACAAAGGACGTGTAGATTTAATTTTCACATCGCCGCCATTTCCACTGAATCGCAAAAAGAAATACGGAAATCACACGGGCACAAAATATACCCAATGGCTCGCCGGCCTCGCGACGACATTGAAAGAATATTTAACGCCAACTGGATCTATCGTGATGGAGCTTGGGAATTCATGGGTACAAGGTTCACCCGTCATGTCCACGTTGGCTCTTAAATCGCTATTAGCGTTTCTTGAAACCGGAAAACTTCAGCTATGTCAACAGTTCATCTGGTACAATCCCGCTCGCTTACCGAGCCCTGCGCAATGGGTTAATGTCGAGCGGATTCGAGTAAAGGATTCATTTACTCACCTGTGGTGGATGTCTGCCACAACCCGACCAAAGGCCGACAACCGGAGGATCCTTGTCAAATACAGTGAGGCAATGAGGTCATTGTTAAAAAATCAAACCTACAATTCTGGCAAGCGACCGTCACAGCATTTGGTCGGTAAAAAATCGTTCCTCAAGAACAATCGTGGTGCCATTCCCTCGAATGTCATCGAGCACGCGATGCCACCGGAAGAGGATCAGTGCGAGATCGGAAATGTGATCACGGTAGCGAACACTAAATCCTTCAGCCCCTATCTGGACTACTGCAGAAAGCATAGATTAACTTTGCATCCCGCGAGAATGCCAGATGCGGTTGCCAAATTCTTCATTCAGTTTTTGACGGAGCGCGGAGACTTGGTGCTCGATCCATTCGGTGGAAGCAATACGACTGGCGCGGCAGCAGAAGAGCTCGGCCGACGCTGGCTGACAATTGAGCCGACTCTCGACTACATTGAAGGGTCGCGAGGTCGATTTCTAGCAAAGTAAGATGGCTCGTGTGCTGGTGCCGACCGACGGCTGGTACGATGAATTAAGAGCCGTTGCATATTATGGGGAAGCCGAGCTCGAACGTTACATCCGGCAGCATGTGCGGGCTTTCTTCACTGATTACTACGTTTTTCCTTTCAAGAAAGACGTTGTCAGCAGGTCAACGTCCGCAACGAAGAAGCCTGATCTGGCAATGATCCGGCGGGACTTTGCAGCGTGGGGAGTTATCGAAGTTGAAGTTGGTGAACATGACATCTCTCACGTTCTCGACCAAACCGCTGTATTCTTGGAGGGTGATTACAATGCTCCAGAAATGGCAGGCTATATCAAAACACAACTGTGGAGGCACTGTCGTCACAGAGCGAGTATTCAACGTTTAACGAAGCTGTTGTCCCTGGAAATGCCGTCAGTATTAGTCATTGCGGACGAAATGCGCGACGGCTGGGAACAACAGCTTAACGATGCCGGAGTAGAGTTATGCATTTTTGAGATCTACAAAAGCACGCGCGGTCGGAACATTTATCGCGCTTGTGGAAAATATCCTGCTGCGACTACTCAAGAGGCCCACTGTCGTCGCCATAAGTCCGTATCAAATCTATTCGAGCTAATCGGCAATTTTTCGTTCAAAGGCGCCGCTCAAAACAAGCAGGTGTACGTATGGTACGGCGAAACCTTGACGCGATGGTCGCTCGTTCTCGATCAGGGCCGAACGTACCTGCAGTCCCTAGGAAAGAATAACCCGCTTTCGCCCAATCAGACATATCGCATAGTAGCGGACAGGCGCGACCGGTACTACTTAGAAATAAATTAAAGATGAAACTCCAGCTCGGCCCTGAAATTATTTCTTCGTATAAGCGGCTCGCTTATCAAGCGTGGTATGCATTGGCAGAATTTGTGGATAATTCGACGCAGTCGTATTTCGATAACAAAAAAGCTCTCGATCAAGCATACGCTGCAAAGCGGGAAAAGCTTACCGTTGAGATAAACGCTGGGAAGGATCCCCGAGGGGAGTTCATACGGATTAAAGATAATTCGATTGGCATGGACGAGCCCGAGCTCAAAAAGGCTGTGTACGTTGGACGGCCACCGAGTGATACGTCCGGCAGATCGCGCTATGGTCTCGGTCTTAAAACTGGAGCAAGTTGGTTCGGTGACTTATGGACGGTTGAGACAAAGAAACTTGGCTCGACCATCAGACACGTAATCACCGTGGATGTGCCGAAGGTCGCCGCGCACTCTTTGGAATTACCACATAAAGAGAAAAAGGCTTTGCGAGAGGAGCATGGAACAACTATCGAAATTCGGCGACTTCATCAAAAACTTGTTGGACGCACTTTGGGAAAAGCCAAGGAGTATCTTCGTTCCCTTTACAGACGTGATATCAGCAAAGGCCGTCTAGTGCTGAAGGTGAATGGCGAAGTTTTGTCTTGGGATGCTGATGTGGACAAGAAGTTGCACAAACTGGAAGACGGATCGCTGGCGAAAACGACGTTCAATTTCAAAATCCGCGGCAAACCAGTTTCGGGTTGGGCCGGAGTCTGGGAGCGCGGAAGTCGCCGCAACGCTGGACTTTCGATTATCCAATCCGACCGAGTCATAACCGGCTGGCCTGACTCGTACCGGCCTGCGACCCTTTACGGTGAACAAGAGGGCGGATCGAACGACTTAGTCAATCAGCGGTTGTTCGGGGAGCTGGAGCTCGAAGGCTTCGAAGTAAGCCACACAAAGGACCGCATATTATTCCAAGACGGGGAACAGGAAGCACTTGAACTGAAATTGAAGGAAGAACTAGGCGGGCTCCGACAAATCGCACTGACACATCGCAAAGATCCAAACCGGAATAAAAAAGTCGCTACTAACGCGCAACGGAATAAAGCGCTAAACGATCTAGAGCATGAACTTGAGCTCGCCGAGATCCGTACCTTTTTGAAGACGTATGAAGTTCCAAGCGCGAGCCTCGTCAAGAAGGCCAACGAGTCCCTCAAAAACGCGATCGTTCGCAACCTCCGGCCGGACCTGAAGACGCGAATTAACCGGACAATAATCTCGGTGTACCTGGTGGGCGACATGTCGCCAAATGATCCTTATGTAATCATCGAGGCGACCAAATCTGAAACTTCCGTCATTGTGATTATTAATTTGGCTCACCCGCACTGGGAACAACTTACAAACGACGAAAGCATCTTAAATTTTATCCGTCATTGCACGTATGATGGTGTGTCGGAATCCAAGGCGTGGTTCGCGACTCACAGTTTGCAGCCTGACACAATCAAGTTGATCAAAGACAATCTTCTTCGCATTCCGATGACTTTGCGCACCGCGACTTAACTGAACTTTGCGGAGCTAACGACCCGCCGGTCGCGGACCGGAATATTCTGCAAAGAAGGCTAAAGCGCTGAATGCGAAATTCTCGAGGAAGCGTTTGGCGTCGAACAAATATATTTTCCTGGCTCGAGTTCGGGCAGACGCCACTACCGCAACGTGAAACCGCGGATCGATGGATGCACATCTAATCTCATTCGCGGTTACTGGAAATCTTAGCTTCGCTCCCGACACACCTTTCACTTCTACGTGGAGAACCTCATGTTGTCTTCGCACGTCGAAATCATATCCGAGTTTTTCCTTCTCCCGCGAGCGGACTGTGTAACCGCGCCGCCGAAAATAGGCTCGGATTGCAGCACACGCCACTCGTTCAACTTGCCGGTTCTGCTGCGGTGTTCCAAAGCCGGCGCCAGGCACTCGGAAGTTTGCTCGCGCCCTGACGAGAGCTAACAATAGTCGCTTCGAAGCTAAAATCCGGGTTGACCGACGACGTCGCGCGCGGAATCCAATAACCTGCACATACCCCGGCATCTGCGAGATTCTGATCGGAACATGAATGTGTTGGCGGATTTGGAGGTACGGAGAGCTAGAATATTCGCCCTGAGTTACAAAGCGAACATACCCCCTAGTATCAAATAATGCGGCGGGAAATCGCTCGAGTCGATGATACCAGTCGCCTTTCTTACTGAACAAAGCGTGCCTAACGTTCACCCCCCAGCGTTCTTTCAGGTATTTGCCCTTTGTAATCGCAGCAGATTTCATGGCTCGATAATGTCATAGACAAAATAACGGAACGTAAAGCAAAACAGCCGGACCCTTTCGAGTCCGGCTGCTGTTAATTGTTAGGCTAAGAGTAATTGTCGATCTTAGCGTCGGATCAATAATCCATGCCGCCCATACCGCCCATTCCGCCGCCGCCCATTCCGCCCGGAGGCATTCCGCCGCCTTTTTCTTTTTCAGGCATTTCGGTGATGATGGCTTCGGTGGTGAGCAAGAGACCGGAGATCGACGCGGCGTTTTGTAACGCGCTGCGCGTGACCTTGGTTGGATCGACCACGCCGGCTTTGACGAGGTCTTCGTATTCGCCGGTGGCGACATTGTAACCTTCGTTGCCTTTGCGTTTCTTGATCTCTTGCACAATGAGCGCGCCTTCCTGGCCCGCGTTATCGGCGAGCTGACGGGTCGGCTCTTCGATTGCGCGACGGACGATTTGCACGCCGACGGCTTCGTCGCCTTCGAGACCTTTGAGATTATCGAGCGCTTTCTGCGCACGGATGAATGCAACACCGCCACCAGGGACGATGCCTTCCTCAACCGCGGCGCGAGTAGCGTGCAACGCATCTTCGACGCGCGCTTTTTTCTCTTTCATCTCGGTCTCGGTGGCTGCGCCGACATTGATGACGGCAACACCGCCCGCGAGTTTAGCGAGACGTTCCTGAAGTTTCTCGCGATCGTAATCGCTGGTCGTTTCTTCGATCTGACGACGGATTTGGGCGACGCGGCCTTTGATGTCGGCCTGTTTGCCTTCGCCTTCCACGATAGTGGTGTTCTCCTTGTCAATTGTGACGCGTTTGGTACGCCCTAAGTCCTCGAGTTTTACGTTCTCGAGTTTAATGCCGAGGTCTTCGGTGATGCACTGACCGCCGGTGAGCACTGCGAGATCTTCGAGCATCGCCTTGCGACGATCGCCGAAGCCCGGGGCTTTCACCGCGCACACTTGCAACGTGCCGCGCAATTTGTTCACGACCAAAGTCGCGAGCGCTTCGCCTTCCACGTCTTCCGCAATAATCAGAAGCGGCCGTCCAGCTTTCGCGACTTTTTCAAGCAGCGGCAGCATGTCCTTCAAGCTCGAGATTTTTTTCTCGTGAATGAGGATGTAAGGATTGTCGAGCACGGCTTCCATCGCTTCCGCGTTCGTGACGAAGTAGGGCGAGAGATAACCTTTGTCGAACTGCATGCCTTCGACGACGTCGAGGCTGGTTTCGATCGACTTGGCTTCTTCGACTGTGATGGTGCCGTCCTTGCCGACCTTGTCCATGGCGTCGGCAATGATTTCGCCGATCGTCTTGTCCCAGTTGGCCGAGACGGTTGCGACCTGCGCGATTTCCGTGCGGTCACTGACTTTCTTCGAGATTTTTTCGAGCTCTTTCACGATCGCTTCGACGGCTTTATTAATGCCGCGCTGAAGTGAAGTCGGGTTCGCACCGGCGGTGACGTTGCGCAGTCCTTCTTTATAGATGGACTCTGCCAACACTGTTGCCGTCGTTGTGCCGTCGCCCGCGATGTCGGAAGTTTTCGAAGCAACTTCGCGAACGAGCTGTGCGCCCATATTTTCATACGGATCTTCCAGCTCGATTTCTTTCGCGACCGTCACACCGTCTTTCGTGATCGTGGGACTGCCGAATTTTTTGTCGAGAATCACATTGCGACCACTCGGTCCGAGCGTGGCCTTGACGGCCCGCGCCAGTTTCTCGACGCCGCGCAACAACGCGTGCCGCGCATTTTCATCAAATTGTAATTGTTTAGCTGCCATAATATTTTTTCTTCCTCCGGTTAACCGATGATGCCGAGGATGTCGTCCTCGCGCATGATTTGATACGACTCACCGTCGATCTTGATCTCGGTGCCGCCGTATTTTGAAATGAGAACTTTGTCGCCTTTTTTCACCGTGAACTCCACCTTCTTGCCTTCTTCGTTCACTTTGCCCGTGCCGAGAGCGACGACTTTGCCCTCTTGCGGTTTTTCCTTTGCGGTATCGGGAATAATGATCCCGCCCTTTTTTGTTTCCTGCTCTTCAATCGGCTGCACTAGCACCCGATCTCCGAGCGGCTTCATATTAATTGCCATATCTAATTGCTCCTTCTGCTTTTTTGGGTTGAGCCGGCGATTGTCGATCTTGCGACCATCGCCGGCAAATTGTTGTCGTTACTTTTTCTTCTCTTCGTCGACGACTTCGAACTCCGCATCGACGACGTCGCCGTCACCGCCGCGTTTGCCTGCGCCTTGTTGTTCGGCGCCGGGACGGTCCGAGCCGGACTGGCGGAATTGCGTTTCCGATCCAGGTTGCGGGCCGCCGGCTTGCGCACCGCTTTGCGCGGAAGCTTGTTTGTAAAGCTCGGCGCTGACTTCCTGAAATTTGTTTTGCAGGTCGTCATACGTTCG
Source organism: Verrucomicrobiota bacterium (assembly GCA_041167045.1). Classification (GTDB taxonomy): domain Bacteria; phylum Verrucomicrobiota; class Verrucomicrobiia; order Chthoniobacterales; family UBA10450; genus CATPCN01. The sequence continues at coordinate 20,408 of JBEEGW010000009.1, read as the reverse complement.
CTTCATCGCGTCGGTGTCGTTCTTATTAATCGCTTCACGCACCGCGGCGATCGCGTCCTCGACGGATTTCCTTTTGTCGGCCGGGATCTTGTCGCCCAGTTCTTTCAACTGCTTCTCGCTTTGATACGCGAGCATATCGGCGTTGTTCTTGATCTCGATCCCTTCCTTCGCCTTCTTGTCTTCTTCGGCGTGCGATTCGGCTTCCTGCTGCATCTTCGCAATTTCTTCTTTGGAAAGTCCGGAGCTGCCGGTGATGGAAATTTTTTGTTCCTTACCGGTGCCGAGATCTTTCGCTGAGACGTGCAGAATGCCGTTCGCGTCGATGTCGAACGTCACTTCAATCTGCGGAACACCGCGCGGCGCCGGCGGAATTCCATCGAGATGGAACGTGCCGAGGTTTTTGTTGTCGCGCGAAAGCGGACGCTCGCCTTGGAGCACTTTAATTTCCACGCCCGGCTGATTGTCGCTGTAAGTCGAAAAGATTTGCGATTTGCGCGTCGGGATCGTCGTGTTGCGCGGAATCATCGGCGTGGCCACGCCGCCTGCGGTTTCAATCGCCAGCGTGAGCGGCGTCACATCGAGAAGGAGCACGTCTTTCACGTCGCCTTTGAGCACGCCGCCCTGAATGGCCGCGCCGATAGCGACGACTTCGTCCGGGTTCACACCTTTGTGCGGCTCTTTGCCAATCAAATTGCGCGCCGTCTCAATCACCTTCGGCATGCGCGTCATGCCGCCGACGAGCACGAGCTCGTTAATTTCTTTTTCGGAAAGCTGCGCGTCTTTCAAACACGCTTTCACCGGCGGAATCGTTCGTTGGAACAAATCATCGGTCAGCTGCTCGAGTTTCGAGCGCGTCAATTTTTTCTGAATGTGTTTCGGCCCGCTCGCATCCGCCGTCACAAACGGCAGATTGATTTCGTATTCCTGCGAGCTGGAGAGCGCGATCTTCGCTTTCTCGGCTTCTTCCTTGATGCGTTGAATCGCGTCCGGCTGTTTGGTCAAATCGATGCCCGAATCTTTTTTGAATTCGGCGACGATCCAATCCATCACCTTCGCGTCCCAATCGTCACCGCCGAGGTGCGTGTCGCCGTTGGTCGCTTTCACTTCGAAAACGCCGTCGCCGATTTCGAGAACAGAAATGTCGAACGTGCCGCCGCCCAAATCGTACACCGCAATCTTCTCGTCCTTCTTTTTATCGAGTCCGTAAGCGAGCGACGCTGCCGTCGGCTCGTTGATGATGCGCAAGACTTCGAGACCAGCGATCTTGCCCGCGTCTTTGGTCGCGTTGCGCTGCGAGTCGTTGAAATACGCGGGCACAGTGACGACGGCCTGCGTAATTTTTTCGCCGAGCTTCGCTTCGGCGTCGGCTTTTAACTTCGACAAAATCATCGCGGAAATTTCCGGCGGCGAAAAAGTTTTCTTCTCGCCGTTCACTTCCACCTGCACATGCGCGTCGCCATTCGCCGCTTTCACGATTTTGTACGGCACGCGATGTTCCTCTTCGTGGACCTCGTCAAACTTGCGGCCCATGAAACGTTTGATGGAAAAAACGGTGTTCGCGGGATTCGTGACCGCCTGACGTTTCGCCGCCTGACCGACCAGGCGTTCGCCATTTTTCGCAAATGCGACAACGGACGGCGTAGTACGCGCGCCTTCCGAATTTTCCAACACTACCGGGTCGCCACCTTCCATCACAGACATGCAGGAGTTGGTGGTCCCCAAATCGATTCCTAAAACTTTAGCCATAGACAAAAATCCTTTCTGGTCGAGAGCTCGACCCGGTTCATCTTTAGCAATCCATATTCCGGCAGTTCTAACTGGGCCGAGCGCTGATTTCGAGCGACTTACGCAAGATCGACATTTTCCTTTCGGGACGTTCTGTCGCGGCATGTCCCGGTTGCGTGGGACAAGCCGTATCGGATCCGCTTTTCCGGTATGTCTCCTGCTTTTCGTGTTTCAATGGAACCCGCCCCGCCCGTTGTTTCTTCATCGGAACACGACATCACTTTCGCGTGCGTTCATTGCGCCGCGCCTCTGGTGGTGGATGCGGCCGCGGCCGGAATGACGCTCGCCTGTCAGCGTTGCGGGAAACCGACGCCGGTACCGACGATGCCTTCGCGGCAAACTTCGTCGATGGAAACGCAAAAGCGTTTGTCGGATCTGAAGCGGCACCTGAAGGAAAACGAATCGCAGCGCACTGAGATCACGGGCTCGATCAATCAGCTCAGCATTCAGCTTCATCGCTGGCAATTGCGTTTGCAGACGTTGAACGACCGGCAAAAAGAGTTGCAGGCCGAGATCACAAAACTTAGCGACTGATTTCGCCGCTAAGATCGACATAACTTTTGCGGCGGCCCTTTCCGCCGCAGTTCACACAATTGTTACACTATCGACATTTGTCGGTAACAATCGTTTTCTAGTTTGCAGCAGCCCAACCCAACACTCATCCAACCTGAGGAGAAACAAATGTTGATCAAAACATTCACCATCATGATCGCCGTTGCGTCCGTCTTGCCCGTGCTTCAACCGCACTCCGCGCAAGCTGTCTCGGAATCCGAACGGATCGAAAAGCTCGAGCGCGCCGTTGAACTATTGCAGAAACGCAATGCCCAACTGGAACAAGAAGTCAGCAGTTTAAAAAAACACGAGGCCGCTGCGGAGGTGGACGCGAATGGAAACCAGAAACCAAAAGCTTCTTCCGAAGGAAAAACCTATGTCGAAAAAAGCGCGACCGAAGAAGAAAAGAAACCGGTTTACGCAGTCGCGGCGGGCATCGAACAGAAACTGACCCTTGGCGGATTCATTCAGGCGAATGTCGAAGACGGCGATGTCTCCGCGTTCGAGGGACGTTTCGGTTTGACCGCGCTCAAGGATCGTTTTCGTCTGCGGCGCGCGCGCATCAATCTCACTGGCGATTTTGCTGAACAATTCGATTTCAAGATCGAGGGAGATTTTGAGAACAGCGACGGCATTTCATCGAGTCGCACGGCTTTTTCCGCGACCGACATTTTCATCAACTGGCACGCTTATCCTGAAGCGAACGTCAAAATCGGCCAATGGAAAGCGCCCTTCGGTTTGGAGCAAATCACGCCCGATACGAAACTTTTCACGGCCGAGCGCAGCCTTCCCACCGGCGCGCTCACGCCTGAGCGACAGATCGGTGTGCAAGTCTGGGGAAAACCGTTCACGAATTTGTGGGCGGATCAAAAAGATCTCGTGACGTATTACGCCGGCATTTTTAACGGCAACGGCCGCAACACCACCATCAATGACAACAACAACTTCATGTTTGTCAGCCGCCTCGAATTATTACCGTGGAAAGGCAAGGTGTTCGACCAGGATGCCAGCATCAAACTCGGCGGCGACATTCTCAACAGCCGCGACGATGCCGGGACAAATATTTCGCAAGCGCTGAATCTTAAGGTCAATGCGGACGGCTCGCTCTCACCATTCACGCTGCCGGGCGCGGATGAACGAACGGCTTGGAGTGTGGATGCCTGGTTCAACATTGGACCGTTCGATTTGATCGGTGAATATTTATCGGAAGATGTCGACGGTCGCACCGTGGCCGGAAAAGCGGCGGGCTTTGCCGACTTCAATCCCAGCGGCTGGTACGTGCAGGGCAGCTATTTTATTCTGCCGAAAAAACTACAAGGCGTCGTAAAATGGGAAGAGCTCAATCCCGATCAATTCAATAACGATGGCATTCACTCCATCACGGCCGGACTCAATTACTACATTCACGGCGACAACATCAAAGTGATGGCGGATTACGTTCATACCTGGTCGGATTTTCGCGGAGCGCATCCGCAATTCGGCGACGATCAGTTCGACGAAGTCATCTTGCGGCTGCAATTAATGTTCTGATTAAAACGCCGGTATGAAGGCGAAGAGCGTCCGCGAAATCGAACGCAAGTTTCTCGTGAAACGGCTGCCGCCTGCACTGCGAACATGTCGATCTTATCCGATCGCGCAGGGATATCTGGCGACCGAAAATGACGGACGACACGTGCGCGTTCGCAAAAAAGGAAAGACTGCGTCGCTCACGTTTAAAAAAGTGGGCAGCAGCAGCTCGCGCGAAGAGCGCGAAATCAAATTAAGCGCGAAACAATTCGCCGCGCTTTGGCCGGCGACAGCCGGAAGACGATTGCGCAAGTTGCGTTACGAAGTCCCGTGGAAAAATCTCACGATCGAGATCGACATTTATGGCGGCGCGCATCGCGGCTTGATTGTGGCGGAAGTGGAATTTCCGAATCACGCGGCGTGTCGAAAATTTAGACCACCGCCCTGGTTGGGTCGCGAAGTGACCGGAAACGGTCGTTACAGCAACATCCGACTCGCCACGGAGTAGGGCCGCTATTTTTTCGCGAGCCTCGGAGGAAACAGCCAGAACAAGCGGCCATCTTCGAGCGATCGTTCTATGTCGATCTTAGCGACGCCGGCTTTGGAAAGTTTAAGCGACGCGCCGGTCAGCGCCGAAATCACATCGGTAAAATCCGGCTCGTGACCGACGAACATCAGGCTCTCCTCCGGATATTTTTCGAGCAGTCGTTTCAATTCCGGCCGTCCAAATCCCGGTGCGAGCAGTTTGTCTTCGCAACATTTGATTTTCAACTTCGCCGCGGCAATTTCGGCGGTTTGCGACGCGCGCGGTAACGGACTCGTTAAGATAAGCGAAGGCGACGCGCCGATACGATCGAGCAGCGCAGCGACTGCGCGCATTTCTTTTTTGCCGCGCTTGGTTAGCGGCCTTTCGTCATCCGATTTATTCCAATCTGGCCAGTCGGCTTCACCGTGCCGGAGAAAAAAAAGGTCCATGTCGATCTTGCCGCCCGCGTTTTACATGATGCGCCACTTCGGACGGCGCGTGCGCGGTTCGTTTTGCCAGAGCCGCACTCCGCCGAGAAATGCGTTTCGATTATGGCCGGGCTCGATTCCTTTGGGAAGTTGCTCAAACTTTTTGGCGTTACCGCCGCCGAGCACGACGTAATCGGCGATGACCGATTTTTTCAATTGCGCGACCGCATTGAGCACTTCGCGCTGCCATTTTTTCTCGCCCAGCTCTTCCATTCCCGATTTTCCCAGGAAATCTTCGATCACTCTGTCATCGCGATAAGGCAATTCGCCCAGCTCAAGCGGAAGAACGGTGTCGCCCCAAATCAATGTCGATCCAAGGCCGGTGCCGAGGCCGAGAAAAAGCATGCGCTTGCCGCGATAACTGCCAAGTGCTTGCAAGGCCGCGTCGTTGATGACGTGCACCGGTGTGCCGAGCGCTTTCTCGAAATCGAATTTGATCCAGCCTTTGCCCAAATGTTTCGGCTCGGCCGTAATCTGCCCACCACGCACGGGCGCGGGAAAGCCGATGGAGACCTGCTCGAAATCCCATCCTTCCACCGTTTCTTTTATTTTCGAAACCATCTGGCGCGGTGTCATACGCGGCCCGGAATCGAACTTTCGTTTCTGCGTGCGCGAAATCATCAGCTTCACATGTGTGCCGCCAACATCGACAACCAGGATTTTATTCTGCTTCTTCATAAACGTTCGGTGCGCGCGACGGTGATGGGAACTAGCTTCGCCGTCTGCGTCTTTTGTTTCTGCTTGAGCTTACTCGCCTGGCGGCGCGAACGCTCGCGAAATTGCAATTGCGCCTGCTCGCGCGGCTCTTTCCCTTCCGGCTTAAGCCGCCGATAACTTCCATCCGGCTGGAGCTCGCGCGCTTTCACGCGATCGTGCAAGAACTTTGGCAGCATATCTTCAATGATCTCGTCGCGCAGCGCCGGCGTTTCGATCGGGAACGCGATTTCGACGCGGCGCACAAAATTTCGCGGCATCCAATCCGCGCTCGCCAGAAAAACATCGGGATTCCCCGCGTTTTCAAAATAATAAATGCGGCTGTGCTCCAAAAATCGGCCGACGATGCTGGTGACCCGAATATTTTCGCTCAGGCCCGGCATTTTCGGGCGCAAACAACAAATGCCGCGCACCAAAAGATCGACAGTTACATCGGCGCAGGAAGCTTCGTAAAGTTTTTCGATGATCTCTTGATCGACAAGCGAATTGAGCTTGGCAATGATGCGCGCCGGTTTGCCGGCGAGCGCGTGATCTCGCTCGCGCTCGATCAGCTGAGTGAGCCGTTTCTGGAGATCAAACGGCGCCACCATTAATTTTTTCAGGCCGGGATAACTCGCGAGGCCGGTGAGCGTGTTGAAAACGACGGAAACTTCTTCGGTCAACGCAGGCTCGGTCGTGAACAAACTGAAATCGGTGTAAGTGCGCGCCGTGCGCGGATGATAATTGCCGGTACCCAAGTGCACATAATGTCGGAGCCGATCGGAATCGCGCCGCACAATCAGGAGCGCTTTGCAGTGCGTCTTTAATCCGACAACGCCGTAAACAACGTGCGCGCCAGCTTCCTCCAGTTGACGCGCCCATTGAATGTTGGCCGCTTCGTCAAAGCGCGCGCGCAATTCCACCAGCGCAGTGACTTGCTTGCCCGCGCTGGCTGCGTGGATCAATGCTTCGACGATGGGCGAATCTCCGCTCGTGCGATAGAGCGTGATTTTAATAGCGAGCACTTGCGGATCTCGCGCGGCCGCTTCGATCAGTTCGACAATTGGATCGAAACTTTCATACGGATGATGAAGCAGCACATCCTGCCGGCGCATCACCTCGAAAATATCGACACGCGGCGGCAGCGCCGGATCGCGCGCCGGTTGAAAGGGCCGGTCTTTTAATTTTCCGAAGGCATCGTTGGTAATGAGCGGCGCGAGATGCGTGAGGGAAAGCGGCCCGTCGAGTTTATAAAGATCGGGCGCGGCCAGATCGAAAAACTCGAGAAGCAATTCCTGGAAATCTTTGGGACAATCCGGTTCCACTTCCAGGCGCACGGCATCGCCGCGGCTCGATCGCCGCAACTCCTGCTCGATCGTGCGCAGAAGATTTTCCGCTTCTTCTTCATCGATATAAAGATCGCTGTTCCGCGTGACGCGGAATGCGTGCACGCCTTCCAGTTTCAAGCCGGGAAAAAGTTCTGCGATATGGTTTTTGATCAGCGACGCCAGGTAAATGTAATCCCACGGCTCGTCTTCACCCTGGCCGCGCGGCATTAAAATCAGTCGCGGTACCATTCGCGGCACTTGCACGATGGCATGCAGCGGCTCGCTTTCCCCCGAACTGCGCGCGCGCACAAAAAGATTGTGACTCCGGTTCAGCAACTGCGGAAAAGGATGGCTGGCATCGACCGCCAAAGGCGTGAGCATCGGAAAAACTTCCTGTTGAAAATAGCGGTGCGCCCAAGCCGTGCGTTTCGCATTCAATTGCGATACGTCGCGGATGCGAATGCCATTTTTAGCCAGCTCAGGAACAATTTCGTTTTTCCAAAGCACATATGCCGCCGCGACCAGCTCGCGCACCACCCGCTGAATGCTTTGGAACACTTCGGTCGGGCTCAGGCCGTCCGGTCCGACATTGCTCGTCTCACTTTCAATTTGTTGCTTGATCCCGGCGACGCGGATTTCAAAAAACTCATCGAGGTTCGAGCTGAAGATGGTGAGGAACTTTACGCGCTCGATCAACGGCTGCGTGGGATCCTGCGCTTCTTCCAGCACGCGACGATTGAATTCGAGCCAGCTGAGCTCGCGATTGATGAAATTTTCCGGAGCGGAGAAGCGGCCTTTCGGAAGGCGTGTCGGCGGGGCAAACTCCGCGCTGATTATCTTTTCTTCCGTTCCCTTCAATGCTGCGCTCGGCTCCATAAGATCGACATAAATGATGGCGCAAGCCGGCCATTCTGCCGAGCGCGATTTTGACAGCTCGACGCGGAAAGAACGTTGAGCACGCGCTCTTTTCGCAAGCGCCTTCGATAGCGTTAACTCACATTGCCAGCACCCATTCTCGCCACGGCACTTGATAGAGCAGTATGACGACAAAGCAGCTCATATAAACGGCCGCGATCCTGGGAAAGTTTTCCTTTGCCAACGTGAAACCCATAATGGCCAAGATCCAACCGAACCCGAAGACTGGCGCCGGAAGATAAGTAGTGAAGACAAAAAACAGCAGGAGAATGTGTGCGAATTTGTCAGTCCGGGGTCGCCGGAGGAACAGCAACGAACCGATAAGCAATTGAAGCGAGAGGTCCCACCAGGTGAGCACCAACGCCGCGATGCGCGCGCGGTCGGAGCCGGGGAGCACCAAGTCGTTGTCAATGACTTGCGAAAACGGGCTCCTGAAAAACCCAATGCTCTTTTGCACCGCGTCCGGGATGGTGGGGTCAATTCCGATAAGTTTGCCAAACGCGGTGAAGCGCGAATCGACATACAAGAAATACTCAAACATCTCGCCGGAGCGATAAGTCGGAGAGGCAAGTTTCTGCGCGGCAGCCGCAAGAAAAATAAAACAGAGGAAGAACCGGGCGTTGAAGATTAAGGTTCGCCTCTTTTGTTCCGGCTCACCAAAAAGGTGGCAAAAGAACAGAATCCAGAGCCAGTAAAGCAGGAGGTATTTGTGATTATCCGCGGCCTGCCAATCGTGGATAATCACAAAAGTGGCGGAGAGAGAGAGCGCAAGCCAAAAGACTGGGCTCCGAATAGAGTTCGGACGCAGCAAAAACAGCAGCAGGCATACGCGCGCCGTCGCTTCGAACAGCCAGTGCTCGAAAGTAAAAATTACGGCAAGGAACAGGCTGAGCAGACTGACCATCTGAACGAGCTCGAGTTCTTTCACGAAGTCGAGCAGTGCCTGGCCGCGCGATAGAACTAACAATTTCATCCCCGTCAACCAAAACAGCCGCTCGCGATCCACTGCGCTCATTAAGGTCGTAGCTCTTCGGGTCCAAACACAAAAGTTTCCGCCAGGACCGCGTGAGCATGTTTCGTCACGGGATTATAAGAAAGCCGCCAGTATTCAATTTGTATGTCCCATTTCCACGTTTCCTCGCGAGGCCGGCGCCCAAAGGGCACCATCATGTAGTACGATTCCGGTGCTGTGCCGGTGGTCTGGCGGTTGGCATCGATGAGCGCCACCGGCATCCGTTGACGGGCTGCAACCCAGTCGAGGGTGGCTATCGTTTTCGCGGCGAGAAGGAAATTTTTGCGCACCGGATAATTGAGCGCGCGATTGATTAGCTTCGTCGGTTCGGATGGCAGCTGCGTGAGCGGCTGGCGTTTTCCATGACTGTCGGCAATAAATATTTTTGTGTATCGATTCAACGATCCGTCCGCGCCGGCGAACATTCCCATGCCTCCGCCCTTCCAAGTACTCAAGTCGCGGTAGTTACTGAGATAAACCTGCCGGAAAGCAACCAGCAGCGCCACTGTGGGAATGCAGAGGATCGGCGCCCATAACGAAAAGGCGCGCGCGATACGGCCGGTCCAGTGGTAGGCTTGTCGACTCATTGCAAGACCTTCACGTTTGTCACTGGCAGCACATTAAAAAGAAACAGCCGGGCCAAAGCCCGGCTGCTTTCAAACTGACGTCTGATAAATCGTTTTAGCGCCCGCCGCCGAATTTGTAGTTTAGGCCAAGGCGCACCATGAAGACTTCGTCCTGGAAGCGTTGCGGAAAGCCAACTGCATCCTGGTGAGCCGAGTCCTGCACGGTCTCTTCTTGAAATGTAGTAAAGAGAGTCTCGGCGCGGATCGTCCAATTGCAGGTCATCATGTATTCGACGCCGACACCACCGACTAAACCCACGCGCCAATCGTCTGCCTTCCAGTCTGCGAATTCTGAGGTGGAGACATTCTCCTCGTCTTCATTGTAACGAACGTGCCGCTGGCCTTCGGCGAAAGCGACGCCGCCTGTCACGTAGACAAGCACATTCTCATAAGCGAGGCCGAGGCGTCCACGAACGGTTCCGAGGAAATTAATCTCACCGTCGTGCTGTAAGAAATCGCCAATCGCGGACGCATTATTGGTGTTATGAACATTAAAATTGGCCCAGGCTCCGTCTGCTTCCAGCCCGAACACTGCCGCGCCCTTCTGCCAGTTGAAACCAACTTGCCCGCCGACAAGACCGTTCATATCGTAAAACCTCGAGGTGTCGGCTTCTCCATCTTGCACATCAAGATTGAAGCCACCTGCATCCGTGGCTGTGTATGAGTATTGACCTACGCCGCCGTGTATACCGACATAAAAGCCGCTCCAATCACATGGCGCTGCAGCTGATGCGACCGATTTGGATTCCAATCGCTCCGGACCGGCAAAGCAAACCATGAGGCCGGTTATGGCCGATAAGATAGCTACTAAGGTAAGGCACTTTTTCATAAGTGCCGCTGGTATAGATATTCGGGGATATCGCTGTCAATGACTATTTGCGGGCGTGCCAAGTGTGGATCCGGCTTGCACCTATTCCGATTCCGACTCCGCCCCGGCAACTTCGCAAGATTGCCACCACATAACGCAGCGCTTACGCGACAAAACATTTTGAGTACGCCGTCACCGCGATACCTTTTCGCGTGCGACAGTACCACGATCTTCTCCGGCTCGTTCTCCAAAAAGGTCAGCCCCGCGCCGATCGCACCGGCACGGGCACATTGTCGATCTTCGGCGCACAGGCGCGTTTCGATCTGCGCAAAAATTTTCCGCTGCTCACGACGAAAAAGCTCCATCTCAAGTCGATCATTTACGAGCTCCTCTGGTTTTTGCGCGGCGAAACGAACGTTAATTATCTGCGCGAGCACGGCGTCACGATTTGGGACGAATGGGCGGATGCGGACGGAAATCTGGGCCGTGTTTACGGCGCGCAATGGCGGGATTGGCGCGGTGGGAACGGCGCGCATGTCGATCAAATCGAGGGTGTGACTTCCGAAATCAAAAAGAACCCGAACAGTCGGCGGTTGATCGTGAGCGCGTGGAATCCGGCCGAGATCGAAACGATGGCGTTGCCGCCGTGCCACGTGCTTTTCCAATTTTACGTGCGCGATGGCGAGCTGAGCTGCCAACTTTATCAACGCAGCGCCGATTTGTTTCTGGGCGTACCGTTCAACATCGCCAGCTACGCGCTGCTCACCATGATGGTCGCGCAAGTTGTCGATCTTGCGCCCGGCGATTTCGTGCACACTTTCGGCGATCTGCATCTTTACACGAACCATCTTGAACAGGCGCGCGAACAGCTTTCACGCGATTGTCGATCTTTGCCGCGCATGAAATTAAATCCGGCGATCAAAAACATTCGCGATTTCAAATTCGAAGATTTCGAATTGCTCGGCTACGATCCGCATCCTTCGATCAAAGCGCCGATCGCCGTGTGAGACTTTTCCCGTAAACGTGGGTTGAAGTAGGTGTGAGGATATTTGGGGGATTGTCGATCTTGCTTTGCGCAACCGGGATCTTGCGTGCGCAAACATCCGTGGAAATCGATTTGCAGCAGCAGACGGCCTATCTAATTCGCGGGCGTCACGTGCTTCTCGAATCGCCGATCTCGAGCGGTCGCTACGGTCATCTGACGGAAGGCGGCTCGTTCAAAGTGATCGAGAAAGAGCGCAATCATTATTCGTCGATCTACGGCAAGATCGTCGATGCAACGGGGCGCACGGTGGTGGCGGATGCGGATGTGGACATGCGCGTGCCGCGCGGTGGAAAATTTATTCCGGCGCCGATGCGTTATTTCATGCGCTTCCATGGCGCGGATGGAATGCACGCGGGCTATTTGCCCGGTTATCCGGCGTCGCATGGTTGCGTGCGAATGCCGGAGGAACTCGCGATCGCCTTTTTCAATGCGGTCGAAGTAGGAACTCCGGTGCACGTTTTCGGTCGCACACCGCGCACGAGAGAATATTACCGTTTCGGTCCGCAACCGAACCGCTACCGGCCGCAGTGGGGACAGCCGATTGATCCGCGCTTTCGCGATCCGTGGTGGCGTTAAGCGAAAACTGCCTAGTCGTTAGGCCCAGTCCGGACCGTGCTCGCAGTTTTCGGCGCGTGACTGAGATTAACGAGGTCGCTCAGGATATTGATCGTTTCATCACGCTCCGGATCGATGGCCGGCTCTTTCGTGTCATCTTCGCCGCCGATTGTTTCCGAATCCGCATCGGTCGCAGCTTCGGGCGCGACCTTTGGCGCAATGCCGTCCTTCTTCGCGGAAGCCAATTTTCCGGGGAACATGATGAGCTGCAAATTGGGTTTATCGACGTTGTCGAGGGTGAGGCGATAAATCTTCTCGTCGATTTCGGCGCGGGCCAGCCGCTCTTTGGCGCGGGTTTCTTTGCGCACTTTGTCTTCGCTCAATTCGGTGCGACGCACATCTTCGTTCAGCGAAATTCTGTTTTCCTCCAGCCGACGGTGCAAGCGCTCCATGTCTTCCATGACGTAATGGAATTCCTGATCGGTTTGCACGCGCGCGGCCGACCTGCGCTTGAGCTCATCGATAAAAAGCGAATTCGGCCATTTCGTATAACGGGCTTTCGGCACTTCATCATAGGGCAGACAATTTTTGAGCGCGCCTTCGCTCAGCTCCGGCTGGTCGGTCAAACTCGGGAGCACAATATCAGAGGCGACGCCGTGCAATTGGGTCGAACCACCGGCGACGCGATAAAACTTTTGGATTGTCAATTTGAGCGCGCCGTCATCCTGCGAACGGCTGCCGAGCAGCGAGGTAAATCGCCCGATCTCGAGAATGGTTTGCACGGTGCCTTTGCCGAAAGTGTTCTTGTCGCCCACGATCACCGCGCGTCCATAATCTTGCAGCGCAGCTGCGAAAATTTCGCTGGCCGACGCGCTTTGGCGGCTGGTCAAAACAATGAGCGGCCCGGCATAAGCGATACCGGGATCGGGGTCGCTCGAGATCACGATGTTGCCGTTAGAACCTTTCGTTTGCACGATCGGTCCCGACTTCAAAAACAAACCGGTCAGCGCAATGGCTTCTTCGAGGGAGCCGCCGCCGTTGCGCCGAAGATCGACAACAAGCCCGGCGATGTTTTCCTTTTTCAAACGCTTCAGCAACGCGAGCACGTCTTTGGTCGTGCTCTTCTGATGCCGGTCCATGTCGGCATAAAATGATGGCAGCGTGAGCCACCCGAGCTGCACGGTGCTGCCGTTCTCGCCCTTTTTCGTGATGATGTCGGCGCGCGCTTCCTGGTCTTTCAACTTAATTTCATCGCGCACAAGATCGACATTCTTCCGGCGCGAAGGATCGGGCGCGTCCGATGGAATGACGAGAAGCCGGACGTGGGAACCTTTTTTCCCGCGAATCATTTCGACGACCTTGTCCAGGCGCAGGTCGCGAACATCGACAAATTCCGACGGGCCTTGCGCGACCGCGGTGATGCGATCGCCCACTTTCAATCGACCATCGGTTTGCGCGGGGCCACCCGGCACCAGGCTCTCGATCTTGGCGTAGCCATCTTCGCTGCGCAGCATCGCGCCGATGCCGACGAGCGAGAGGCCCATGTTAATGCTGAAATTTTTCAGGTCGGCTTTGCTCAGATATTCCGAATGCGGGTCGTAGGTTTGCGCGAGCGCGTCGAGAAAGAGTTTCACCTGCTCGTCCTTATCTTCCTCGTGGACATTGCGCGACATGCGATCGTAACGGCGCGCGACCAGTTGCGGACCAGGCTCAATCGGGTGCTCGCTCAAGAGTTCCTGCAATAGTTCGTTCGTGATGCGTGCGCGCCAGAGGGCATCGGCTTCGCCCATGTCTTTTGGCCAAGGCGCGTTTTGCCGGTTCAACTCCATGGTGGCCGACGTTTTGAAATCGGCGGGCTGTTTGAGGAATTCTTTGATTTTCGCGACCCGCTCATCCACGCGCTTGGTGTAAAGGTCGTAGATTTCGTAGGCCGGCTTGAGATTGCCAAGCAACACGTCGTCATCAATCGAGTTCCCGTATTTCGCGTTGAGCGCATCGATGTCTTGCTGCGTGAAAAAGAGGTGGCCAAAATCGAGTAGCTCGAGATATGTGCGCAGAAACTTTCGCGAGACTTCGTCGTTGAGCGCCTGGTGGGTGTAATGACCTTCTTCCAGAAGCCGGCCGACGGAAACGCAGACTTGCTCAAGGTCGGATTTCGCCTGGAGTGGTTGTGCCGGAACGAGCAGGGCCAGGCCTAAAACGGCAGCGGGAAGAGCGGCGAAAGATCGCAAGCGAAGCGTCATTTTGGAAAAAAGCGGTTTCGCAAGGTCGCAGAGGTCTGGCCGGAGCGCAAGGAAGCGAGGAGAGAACATCGAGGTGTAGGATTGAGACAGCCCGCGCCTAAAAACATTCAAAGATTACGGGCCGCCATCGCGCTTTGCATGCAAGTTTCGTTCCCTCGGTTCCATGAACAATTCGCGCGCCGCGTTCGCCGCGGCCTTGTCCGCGGGTAGAATGTTTGGAATGAATTACGAAAGTTTTTGCGGCGGCATTTTCGAGACGAATTGCTACCTGATCGATGCGCCGGAAGGCCCGATCCTTTTCGACGCGCCCGACGGCGTTTGCGCCTGGCTGCAAGAGCGACATGTCGATCTTAGCCTCCTGCTCCTCACCCACGGCCACATCGATCACGTTCAGGACGTAGCCAGAATTAAACGTACGTTCAATTGTCCGATCGGTTGCCATCGCGAGACCGCGCCGATGATTTCGGACCGCGATTTCTTCCGACGCTTCGGATTCGAGCTCGAAATCGAGCTGGCCGAGCCTGATTTTTTCATCGAAGAAACATCGATAAGGAAATTTGCCGGACTGGACATGCAAGTGCTCGACGTGCCCGGCCATTGTCCAGGCAGCCTTTGCTTTTTCTCGCGCGAGCGACACTTACTCATCGGCGGCGATGTCCTCTTCGCGGGAGGCGTCGGGCGCTGGGATTTGCCGGGCGGCGATGTCGATCTTTTGTTCGGCGGAATCAAAAGCAAAATTTTTCCGCTTGGCGATGCGGTCACGGTATTGCCCGGCCACGGACCGCCCACCACCATTGGCGTGGAGCGACGAACGAATCCGTTTCTGACTTAGCGCGCGAATTTTTTTACGCAGCCGCCGCCAAGGCTACGAAAGCGAACACCACGAGGTCCTGGACGAAATGGATCGCAAACGCGCAAGTGAATCCGCGCGTTTCGATCATGCACTTGGCCCAAATCCAGCCGGCCGTGCCCGCCATCAGGACTCCGCCCCAGCCGGATGGTTGTCCAAAATAATGGCTCACGCCGAAAAGGACCGCGGTGAGAAGCATCGCCTGACGTTGCGGCACGACGCCGTTCAGGCGCGCCAGCAGAACGCTGCGGAATTGAAATTCTTCGTTCGCCGCATTCAGAATTGAGGTCGCGATCGCCCACGGAATCAATGGCAGCAGGCGCTGTCCGTTTCCAAAATGCGGATGCAAAGTGAAAAACAAATACAGCGGAAGCGCGACGCCATAGATCAACAAAAGAATCGCGGCAAAACGCGCCCATGGCACCGGCCGCCGCAGGAAAAGATACGGTTCCGGCTGGGCCGGCGCCCACCAGTTGCCGGCGCGCAAAAATAATTCGCGGCGACCGATGCCGCTTCCGATGAGCGTGCACAACATCAGCACCGCGCCAGTCACGAGCACGGCGCGCGAAAGAAAAAGTTGGCCGCCCAAGCCGAGCGAATGCGAAGCAGACCGCACGACACTGGTCGCGTTCAACCACGGCCCCGCGAACAACCAACAAAAAGAGAGCGCTGCCACCGCTAGAATAAAGCTGGCAAGATTTTTGATCGGACACAGTCTCGCGGCGATAATCGCGAGAAGCACGAGAACGGCGGTCTGGCCCAGCGGCACCCACATTCCACCGCTGATGCCAAGCTCGTGACAGGCAATTTCGGGCAGCCTGCTCCCGATCAAGACGGCCGCCCACGCATAACCTTGTCCTTGGAAGCGTGGCCTGGGGCGCGTAACAATGATTTGGGCCGCGGGCGCAGCGATCAGGATCGGCATAGGCGACAGACAACAAGCAAGTTGCTCGCCTGCGCTGCGTTAAATTCACTCGTTAGGCGGAAAATTTGCCGATAATTTCGGCGAGTTTCTCCAACCCAGCGTGTTTTTGAATGATGGAGTGAAGCGATTTCGTGGCTGCCGGAATGAATTTCAAAAATGATTCGCTGCCTTTAACAAGACCGAGAAAACCGTAAGCACCTAGCGCCTGCATGAGCCGTTGCATCGCGCAAAGCTGCAACGTTTCTTGAAAATCATCCACTGCGATGCCGGCATCTCGTTGCCTTTCGCAATAATAGTTCGCGAGCTCGTCTCGCTGCTCGCCCGTAAGATCGACATATGGATCGTAAAGCAGCGACGCCAGATCGTACTCGGGAAGCCCCGGCCGCATTCCCTGGAAATCAATCAGATAGGCCTGACCGTCGCGCATGACGATGTTCTGCGATTGAAAATCGCGATGCACCAAAACGCGCGGCCGACTCGCCAGCCGGTGCGCAATCATCTGCAACGCCGGAAGCGCGGCCAACTCGAGCAACTCTTTTTCTTTTAGGCCGAAATAACGGCCCAGACAATTTTCGAAAAAATAATTCTGCTCCCAAAGATAAAGCGCGGCGTTGAATTCGGCCGGCAAATGTTGCCGCATTTCCACGCAAATCGATTCCGGCAAGCGATGAAGTTTCGCAATCTCATCGAGTGCCGATTCGTAAAATGATCGCCGCACCTTCCAATCTTCGCCGCGATAACTCCAGAGATCTTGCTCACCCAAGTCCTCGATCCAGATCAAACCTTCCGCCGCGTCGTGAAAATAAATCTTGGGCGCGCGAATGTCGTGCCCGGCCAGAAACTCGGCGATCTTGACGTAGTGCCGGTTTTCTTCGCGCGCCAGATCGTATTTTACGAGGATGATCGTTTGCTCGGCCGCGCATCGAACGCGATAAAATTTTCGGTCCGACCCGCCTTTCTCGATCGGCGTGATCGCGACTTCGGTTTCGTCGAAACGCGGGAAATGAATTCGCGTCTGGCGCAGAAGCGCATCGGTTTTTATCGAGCTAGAGGTCGCGACCATTAAATTCGCCGGAGATTTTTTTGCCGGAGCGGACGATACAATTGCGCAATCGGCTTCGGGAAGCAATTTGTGCACCCGGCCACAAGATCGTGTCCTCCAGAACGACGTCCGCTTCGATTACGCAGTCTGCGCCGACAACCGTGCAGCCGAGTAGCTGAGCCGTTGGATCGACGTGCGCGGTTTTGTGGATCGACATGCGCCAGTCCGGACCGTCGGTCGGATATTCCGGAAATTGAATTTCGCGCAGCTCGCGATGGAGCTGCAAATAAGCGTCGCGCGTTCCGACATCCCACCAATGACCTTTGTCGAGAACGGCGCCGCCGATTTTCTGTTCGCGTCGAATCAAATCGAGAAAGATTGGAATGACCGAGCGCTTCACGCCGGGCTCGATCCAATCGAGAAATTTCGGGCTGACCGCGTAAACGCCGCTGAAAACAAATTCCTGTGGCGCATCGGTCTTGAGCTGGTTGCGAACATCGACAATGCGTCGGCGCTCGCGATCGAACGCGATATGGCGCGGCCCGGCTTGCGAACGCAACGCGAGCGTGACGATGTTGCCGGCGCGAAAATGTTCGGTGATGAGCGGCGCGATTGGCAAATCGGTAAGGATGTCGCCGTTGTAAACGAGAAAGTGTTCGTGGCCTAACGAGTCGCGAATATTTGCGATGCCGCCCGCCGTTTCGAGTAACTCGGGCTCATTCCGAAAATCGATGCGCCGATCGCGATATGTCGATCTTGGAAACATTTCGGCGAAGCGCTCCGGCCGGTGATGCGTGTTTACTAAAAACTTTTCGATTCCCAGATCGATCAAATGATCGAAGGCAAATGTGATGAGCGGCTTTTGAAAAACCGGCACAAGCGGTTTCGGCAAATCTTCGGTGAGCGGCCGCAAGCGCGTGCCGAGGCCGGCACCGAGGACAAACGCCTGAGTGATGAGCGCCATCAGCAGCTTCCGCTTAATTTTTCAAATAAAGCGTGCGCGTGCCGAAATCGATAATGCCGTGATGGCGCTGTAAAATTTCTGAGCCAAGTAAACCGGCGACGGGCGGTGTGCCTTGAAGCAGCCCCCCGTGAATCAAACCTTCGAGATCAATCACGCCGACTTCTTTGCCCCTGATTTCAAGAGTGCCGACGGAAAGCCGTTTGATGAACGCGATCTGCACGCCGTCGCGGCCGACATTCACGCCGGACGAACTGAAAGGAGTTTCGCGCGTCGGAATTTTCATGCGCCGCACAAACGGCCGATGCAGAAGCGTGGCGAACGCGCCGGTGTCCACCATCAATTGCGCCGGCGCGCCGTTTACTTTTCCATCGACATATAAATTGTCGCCCGAGCTAACGTGGATGGGCATGCTGCGAAAGCCGCGATAATCCGCTCCCGGAAATCCGCCGCGCCGGTTCGGATCCATTTTCAGAACCAGTGTTTGCTCCTGGCAATCGAGAACTGCGCCCAGCGGAAAAAGAATGTCGGCACCGAGAATACCGTCGATCTGCGGTTCATGCGTCATGCGCGCGGCATGGCTGGATCCGCTCAGGTCCACCGCGACCATCGGTTGATCGACAAGTGTGAGCCCGCCCAGCCGGAAGCTTTTTGCTATTCCGACGCTGTTGAAGGCGCCGTTGATTTTTACGCGCGGTGGAATTTGCGATGCACCCGGAATTGGTTTCAGCGCAAAATGAGTGCGGCGATTGATCGCGATCGCGGTGACCGGAGCGCCCGTGTCCAGCACCATCAAGGCCGGCTTGTCATTAATATAAGCGTGAATGAGCAGATGGTTTTGATTCGAGCGACCGAGCGGCAGCGCTTCAAATTGTATTCCGGCCGCTGGAATTTTCGGATGATCGGCGCCGAGCGCGGCGAATTGAAAGGCGAGGCAAACAGAAAGCGCAACGAACGTTTTCCCTGACGTCAAAATCCGGTTTCGAGTAATCACGCGCCGATCATAGCATCTTTGCACAAAGGCAGAAATGTTTTCGCGAGTTCTTTTGTCGTTGCTTCATGCGCCGGGTGAATGATTAACTTCCCGCCAACTCGGACCCATTTTGGAAATCGGCACGACACCAGCGCCCGCGGCCAACGAAGAGAAGTTCGTAAGAGGACTTGGATTGCTCGATTCGACCATGCTCGTGGCCGGATCGATGATCGGCTCCGGTATTTTCATCGTCTCGGCCGATATTTCGCGGCAAGTAGGCTCGCCCGGATGGTTGTTGGTTGTCTGGATCATCACTGGACTATTAACGCTGACGGCCGCGCTCTCGTACGGCGAGCTGGCCGCGATGATGCCGAAAGCCGGCGGGCAATATGTTTATTTGCGCGAAGCTTTCTCGCCGCTGTGGGGTTTTCTCTACGGCTGGACGCTGTTTCTTGTTATTCAGACCGGCACGATCGCGGCGGTCGCGGTCGGCTTCGCCAAATTTCTCGGTGTCATTTGGCCGAAGATTTCGATCGATAACTACATTATCGAACCGATTCGGATCACTTCGGGTTATGCAATTTCTCTTTCAACCGCGCAGTTCGTCGGCGTGCTGCTGATCGTGTTGCTCACATTCATGAACACGCGCGGGTTAAAGCTCGGCAAGATCGTTCAGAACGTCTTCACGATCACGAAGACTGGCAGCTTGATTGCATTAATTCTCCTCGGCGTTTTGATCGGTTGGAACGCTGATGCTGTTCATATCAACTTTGGAAACCTCTGGCATGTCGGCGGCAAGTTGCAGGACGTCGGGCATGGATTAACCGCGGTCATCCCATTTGGATTGTTCGTCGGTATCTGTGTCGCACAGACGAACTCGCTTTTCGCTGCGGACGCGTGGAACAACATCACTTTCACCGCCGGAGAAGTGAAGGACCCGCGGCGGAACATTCCGCTGTCGCTCGCATTCGGAACATTTTTAGTTATCGCTCTCTACCTGCTCGCAAACGTCGCGTACCTCGTAACGCTGCCGATCGAAGTGATCAAGACTGTGCCCGCGGATCGCGTTGCATCGGCGACGGCCGACGTAGTCTTCCCCGGACGCGGCGCTGTGATTATGGCCGTTGCAATCATGATCTCGACCTTCGGCTGCAACAACGGACTGATTCTGGCGGGAGCACGCGCTTACTATGCAATGGCGCGCGATGGACTGTTCTTTCGTCGTGTCGGCGACTTGAACAAGAATCACGTGCCCGCTTGGGGCCTCGTCATTCAAGGTATTTGGGCCGCACTGCTCGTCCTGCCGCGCACGATTAACAAAGATGGAAGCTTTGGCTCGCTCTACAACGATTTGCTCACCTATGTCATTTCGGCCGCACTCATCTTCTATATCCTGACGATCATCGGCATCTTTTTACTTCGCCGAAAACGACCTGACGCTGAGCGGCCGTACAAAGCTTTCGGTTATCCAATCGTACCTGCCCTTTATATCGTCGGCGCGTCCGTGATCCTCTTTGTCCTTTTTATGTATCAGACGGCGACGACGTGGCCCGGTCTTATCATCGTGCTAAGCGG